>CAWGVD010000013.1:0-104444 GCA_963825795.1 uncultured Actinomycetes bacterium
CAACCTCGACGACGACCTCGGCCAACTGAGGCTGCCGCTCGACGGATCGTGGAGCGACACACTCGACGCCGCACTCGACGAGGTGCGACTCCGCTTCGGGTCGGCCGCGGTCACACGGGCCGTGCTACTCGGCCGACGCCAGGGACTGACGGTTCCGCTGCTCCGGACTGATTCCCGGTTGCAAAGCGAACGTATGTTCGCTTTCATCTGAGAGGTGCAGCTCGCCCTCGACTCGCTCGATCGACTCGTCGACATGCTCGAGGAACGCGGCCCGCTGACCGTTCTCGACGCCGCGCGAGCGCTGTTCGCGACAAGCTGGATCCCCGACGGCCTCGCCCTCTCGCTGCTGGAAGAGGTCACGGCGGGCGACAGCCGGGTCGTGTGCACGGGGACGACCGTCTCCCTCGTCGGAGGCCGCCCGGACCCCTTGCTCGAGGATGCGGAGCTCGTCGTCTTCGACCTCGAGACGACCGGGCTCGCGGCCGGGCGCGACCAGATCTGCGAGATCGGCGCGGTGCGGGTGAAGGGGCTCGAGCTCGTCGACCGTTCCAGTCGCTCGTCAATCCGCGGATCGCGCTGCCCGAGCCGATCGCCCGTCTGACCGGTCTTCGCGAACAGGAGCTACGAGGCGCACCGTCGGTCTCGACCGTCGTCTCGGCGCTTTCTCGCGTTCGCGGGCGACGAGCTGCTCGTGGCCCACAACGCCCGGTTCGACCAGCGCTTTCTCGAGCGGCAGCTGGGCGACCGGCGCCTGTCCGAGCCGCCGCTCTGCACTGCCGCGCTCGCGCGCCGCCTGCTCGAAGGGCGGCTCCGCGCGCGTCGGCCTCGCCTCGCTCGCCGACTTCTTCGGCGTCCCGACCCAGCCCTGCCACCGCGCGCTGCCCGACGCAGAGGCGACGGCCCAGGTGCTGGTGCACCTGATCGGGCTGGCGCAGGAGCGCGGTGCGAGGACGCTGTCGGAGCTGCGCGGCCTCGCCGCGCCCCGCAAGCGCAGAGTGCACGGGAAGCGGCACCTGGCCCGCGGCGCGCCGACCCGGCCGGGCGTGTACCTGTTCCGCGACGACCACGACCACGTGCTCTACGTTGGGCGCGCCCGCGACCTGCGCGCACGGCTGCGCTCGTACTTCCGTAGCGACCGCCAGCGGCCGTCGGTCGAGGCGGCCCTGCTCGCGCTGGCGCGAATCGAATGGCGAGTGCTCGGCTCCGAGCTCGAGGCGGCGCTCGAGGAGCTGCGCCTGATCCGCGAGCTGGAGCCGCCGGCCAACTCGCGTGGGCGGCGGAAAGAACAGGGCGTCTACCTGCGGCGCCGCGGCGACGAGTTCGTCGTCTCCAAGAAGGCGGGGCCGCTCGGCCCGATCGGCTCGCGGCGGCAGGCGGCCCTTGCCGCGCGCGCGCTCGCTTCTTGCACGGACACCGAGCTCGAGACACTGCTCCAGGGCGGTCCGCTGCCGCGCCTGCGCGCACGGCTCGACCATCTGTCCGAGAGCCAGCGCTACGAGGAGGCGGCCCGGTTGCGCGACCGGGTCGACGCGCTCGAGAAGGTCGTCGAGCGCCTGTGTCGGCTGGACCGACTCCGGCGGCTCGAGCTCTGCCTGATCGCGCCGGCGGTGGAGCCGGGTTGGCAGAAGGCGTTCTTCGTCTCCGGAGGCGCTGTGCGTGCGGTCCGCTCGCTACCACCGGGCGCGGGAGCGAGGATCGAGATCGAAGCCGGCATCGCGCTCTGCCGCGTCCGCCGGCGAGCCGGACGACACGCTGACCGCGGGCCAGGCTGAAGACCTCATGCTCCTCCACGGCTTCATTCGGCGTCCTCCGCCCGAGCTGGCCGTTCTCCCGCTCGACGCCGAACGGATCGCCGAGCACCTCGGCCGCGGGCGCCTGCCCCGCGCCGCGTGACTATCCGCGGCTGACGATCAGCTTGACCCGGGAGCCAGCCTTCGAGCTGCTTCCCGGCGCGCGGGGTCTGACGGACGACGACGTTCTTCGTCTCTGTCGAAGGCGACGCTCGCGATCGTTCCGACACGGCAGTGCGCCCGCACGATCGCGACCCTCGCCTTCGCGAGCCGCTTACCAACGAGGTCCGGGAACGACACACGGAGCGGAGCCCGAAGCCGAAAACGTCGACGGGCCGGTGCCGCTCGACCGTCGTTCCGTCGCCGAGGTCGCCGACTGAGTTCGCAGCCCCAGCACTTGACGCCGCCTGTGCCGGTCGACGGCGCAGCTGTGGAAGCCCCCCGCGGCGATCGCGGTCACGCCGCGGTTCAGTCCGGCGACGTCCACCGGCGTCGCGCGGTCGATCGTCGTCCCGTCGCCGAGCTCGCCGTGGTCGTTCGAGCCCCAGCACTTGACGCCGCCGGTCGTCATGAGCGCGCAGGCGTGGCCGCCGCCGGTGGCGATCGCGAGTCACGCCGCTGGCGAGGCCCGGGACGTCCGACCGGCGTCCAGTCGTAGTCGCGGCCCCAGCACTTGACGGCGCCTGCGGTCGTGAGAGCGCACAGCGGACCCCCGGTCGTCAAGCGCCTTCACGCCGTTGCCCAGGCCCGGAACGTCGACCGGCGTCGGGCCGTAGTGGAATCCCCAGCACTTGACGCCGCCCGCGCTCGTGAGGGCGCAGCTGATGAGGCCGCCCGTCGAGATCGCGGCGACGCCGCTGAGGCCGACGACGTCGACCGGCGTGAGGCGGTCGATCGTGTCCGTCGCCGAGCTCGCCTTAGCGTTGTAGCCCCAGCACTTGACGCCGCCCGTGTCGATGAGCGGCGCAGGTGCGGTCGTAGCCGGCCGCGACCGCCGTCACGCCGCTGCTCAGGCCGACGACGTCCACCGGGCCGAAGTGCCTGTCGTTCGTTCCGTCACCCAACGCGCCGCTGTAGTTGACGCCCCAGCACTTGACGCCGCCGGCGCTCGTGAGCGCGCAGCTGTGGCGGACGCCGGCGGAGATCGCGGTCACCCCGCCGGTCAGGCCCTGAGACATCGACCGGGGTCATGAGCTGTTGGTCACCCGATCCGCCCGCCGCCGAGTTCGTCGTGGCCGTTGTAGCCCCAGCACTTGACTGCCGCCGGTTCGAGTCAAGCGCGCACGTGTGCTCGATTCCGGCGGTCACTGCGGCGGCTGTCGGCCGACCGGAGGACCGCCGCCGTAGCCGCCGTGCAGGCGATCGCCGCGCACGCGGCGAGCAGCCCGAGCGCGAACGTTGGCGATAAAGATCGAGTTGGGTGCCGCCGCACGAAACGCTCCCTTCAGACGAGCGTTGTCACCCTCAAGTGGCAGTTCTTACATTTCGGAGCCTGTAACGCAAGAGGCGCCTCGCGACAGATAGAGGTATGGCCGTGCAATCGACTGGGACTCCCGAAGCCCGGTTCCGCCCCGTGTTCTCCCACCTCGGCGCCGTCACGGCCTACGCGCGCCGGCGCGGGAGCCTCGACGCGGACGCGCTCGCGGCCGAGGTGATGACCATCGCCTGGCGACGGCTCGCGGACGTCCCCGAGGACGACCCGCGGCCGTGGCTCTACGCGACGGCGCGGAACCTCCTGCTCGCCGAGTCGCGCAAGGCCGCGACTGCACGGCGCCACGAGCACGAGCTCGTCGAGCAAAGCGCGCTCGCCGGAGGTCTCCGAGCTCGACCCGCCGCTCGCCGCTGCCCTGCGCGAGCTCTCGCCGCTCGACCGCGAGGCGCTCCTCCTGACCGCCTGGGAGGAGCTGACGCCGACAGAGGCCGCCCGCGCGCTCGGCATCAAGCCGACGGCGTTCCGCGTGCGCCTGCTGCGAGCCCGGCGGCGAGTCGAGGCGAAGCTCGCCGGAATCACGACCGCACCCGACACCAAGCTGACCATGGAGAGGACATGAAGAGCGACTCGCTTCTCACCCGCCTGCAAGCCGCAAACCCGGAGCCGCTGATCGTGCAGACCGACTCCTTCGACCTCTTCAGCGAGATCACGGCGCTCCCCGCCGATCCGAGACTGTCCACACCGACCCGCAAGCCGTTCTTCCGCCGGCGCGGGCTCGCGCTGGCCGTCGCATTCGCCGTCGCCGCGCTCCTCGCCTCGACGGCGTTCGCGATCTCGCGGCTCGTCGGCAGCGACGTCGTCCGCCCCGACGTGACGAGGGCCGAGTACCTGGCTGCGCAGAGCCGGCTCGACCTGCCGCCGGGTGCGACCTGGCCCCGCCTCGGCTTCGGCCCCGCGAACAGCGTGACGGGTCGCGGCGCCGGAGGCGGGATTGCCGTGCTGAACGCGCAGAACGCGTGGGAGTGCTACTGGGTCCACGCGATCCGGACCGGCGACACGGCGGCCCAGGCACGCGCCCACGCCGCGCTCGACAACCTGCTCGCGCACAACATCATCGAGGCCCCCGCCGGGGCGGACGAGAACTGGAGGCCGGCGAATCGGCCCGAGGTCCCGCTGGCCGTCTTCGCACACGACGGCGGCCTCGACTCGATCAGGGCGAACTACGCGGCCGCCGCCGCAGGGCACCCGCGCGGCCTCGCCCAGAGTTGCTACGCGAACTCGCCAGGAACGATCCCGGGCAAATAGGGCTCAGCGCCGGCCGACGACGAGGTTGACCTTCGTCCCGCGCGGGCGTACGGCCCCGGCCTTCGGGCTCTGGGAGAGCACCTTGCCGACGCGGGTCTTCGCCGAGCGGGCCCGGCGCACGCGGCCGGTGTTGCAGTTCGCGCTGCCGATCTTCTTGCGCGCGACGGCGAGCCGCATCCCGATCACGCGCGGGACACGGCACTTCGCCTGCGGTGCGGGCGGCGGCGTGCCGAGCGGGTCGCGGACGAAGACGTCCGTGAAGCGGTTCGAGTCGCCCGGGACGATGTTCGTCGCGTCCGACTCGAAGGCCGCGACGTGCCCGCCCCCGCCGATGGCCGGGCGCGCGCTGTCCCCGTTTGCCTCCTCGCCTCCGGCGGCGACGCTCACGCGCTTCGTCGCGCCGCTTCGCCGGTCGTAGACGAACACGTCGGTCGCGCCGTTCGTGTCGCCGGAGACGAGGTTCGACGCCTCCGAGTAGAACGCGACGTAGCGCCCGTCGGCGCTGATCGACGGCCGGAAGCTGTCGCTGTTCGACTGCGTGCCCGAGTCGTCCACGCTCACGCGGGTCGTGACCGTCGTCGCGCGGTCGTTGACGAACACGTCGAAGGAGTCGTTCGTGTCGCCCCAGACGAGATCCCAGTCGTCGGAGTCGAAGGCGACGTAGCGGCCGTCCGCGCTGATCGACGGACGCTGGCTGTCGCCCTCGGCCTCGAAGTGGCCGGTGTACTCGCTGACGCGTCCGGTCGTGTTCGCCTGCAAATCGCGGACGAAGATGTCACCGCCCTCGTTCTGGTCGTCCGGAATCAGGTTGTCCGCGAAGGACTGGTAAGCGACGAACTTGCCGTCGGCGCTCAGCACGGGCGAGGAGCTCTCGAGATCGCCCTGCACGCCGTTCGAGTCGACGCTCACGTTGACCGCCGTTCCGGTCTGGCGGTCGTAGACGAACGCGTCGCGCAGGTTGTTCACGTCTCCGTTGACGATGTTCGAGGCAGTGGACGTGAACGCGACCAGGCGGCCGTCGCCGCTCAGCGACGGCTGGTCGCTGCCCCCGTTCGCCTGGCTGCCGTCGAAGCCGACGCTGACCCGCGTGGTCGTGTTCGCCTGGCGGTCGCGGATGAAGATGTCGTTCGCGTCGTTCGTGTCGCCGTCGACGAGGTTCGTGGCCGCGGACGAAAAGGCAACGTAGCGCCCGTCGGAGCTGAGCGCCGGGCGCGAAGCTGTCGCCGTTCGCCTCGGCGCCCGAGCTGCTGACGCTGACGCGGGTCGTCTCGCCCGTCTGGAGGTCGCGCACGAAGACGTCGCGGGCGCCGTTCGTGTCCCCGGCGACGAGGTTCGACGCGTCCGAGTAGAACGCGACGTACCGGCCGTCCGCGCTGATCGCCGGCACGAAGCTGCTGCCGTTCCCCTGGCTGCCGTCGGTCGCCGTGCTGACACGCGTCGTCGAGCCCGGGCCTGCGCCGGCAGCCGGAAGCATCAGCAGCGCTGCACCCACGCACGCCAGACGGATGGCGCCCTTCCCCCTCCGCACACCTAGGTTCTAACTGGATTCCGCGCCGGAGCCAAGCGGGAACCGTCGCGCTCAGGCCACCTCGGCGCGCGCGACGCTCTCCAGCGCAGCGCGGAGGCCCACTGCGAGCGCCCCTGCGAGCACCGCGGCCTCGCCGACGGTCGACACCTCGACCTGCGGCGGGAACGGCAGCCACGAGGCGAGCAGCTGCCGCACCGGAGCGAGCAGAAGATCGCCGTTCGAGCCGATCCCGCCGCCCAGCACGACGAGCTCGACGTCGACGACCGCTGCGACGGGCGCGAGGTGGAGCGCGATCCGGCGGGCGACCTCGGCCACCACGAGCTGCGCCGCTTCGTCGCCTTGACGGGCCGCGTCGAAGACCGACCGCGCATCGAACGGCGCCCGCAGGCTCGTCCCGTCGTGCTGCTCCGCGATCTCGGCCGCCAGCTCGGCGATCTGGGGAGCGGCCGGGTCGACGTCCTCGTCGAGCGGATCGAGCGCGAAGTCGATCTCCCCGGCGAAGCCGTGCCGTCCGGTGTGGAGCTCGCCGCGGAGCACGATCCCGGCCCCCATGCCGGTGCCGACCGAGAGGAAGACGAAGTCGTCCACGCCGCGCGCCACACCCAGCCAGCGCTCGCCGAGCGCGGCCAGGTTGATGTCGTTCTCGAGCGTGATCGGGAGCCCGAGGCGGGCTTCGAGCTCGGCCTCGAAGGGCCGCCCCTCGAGCCCGGGCACGTTGGCGGCGAGCTGGAGCGTCCCGTCCGCGGAGCCCGTCACTCCGGGCACGCCGACGACGACGCCGTCGATCAGCTCGCCGGGCAGGTCCGTCGCCGCGACGAGAGCGTCGCGAAGCTCGGCCACCGCCGCGAGCGCGCGCTCCGCGTCGGCGCCCTGCAGCTCGACGTCCTGGCGCGCGCGGATCGTCCCGCTGAGGTCGCAGATCGCACCGCGCAGGAACCGCGCGCCGAGGTCGAGGCCGAGGACGAGCGCCGCCTCCGGAACCGGCTCGAAGTAGACGGCGCCGTAGCTCGGCCCGCTCGGAGCATCGGCGCTCTCTCGCACGAGCCCGGCCTCCACCAGCGAGCGGAGCGCGAGCGAGACGGTCGGCTTCGAGATCCCGGCGCGCCTCGAGATCTCCGCGCGCGAAACGGGAGCCAGGTCGCGCACGAGCTCGAGCACGGTCTGCTCGTTGAGGCGCTTGAGGAGCGGCGGCGCAGCCGGAGCAGGTCTGGTCGTTTCGGCCATCTCGTCAAGAAGCCTTACCAAATCTCGTGGACGGATGCGAGTTGACTCAGACCGCCGGGTGCGTTATCTATCCTCCCTGTAAAGGTACTTAACGAGAAATCCTGGGTGAGGAGGCTCTCGATGATCCGCGTCGTCGCTGCACTGTCCGTCGTTCTGGGTGCGCTGGCTCTCGCCGGTTGCGGAGGCGGTGGCTCGAAGGACTCGTCGTCGAAGGACACCGCGGCCGCGGACAAGACCCCGGTCACGCTCACGTTCTGGAGCCCCTTCACCGCCCGCGAGCTCAAGGTCATGAACGCGGGCCTCGCGAAGTTCCACAAGAAGTACCCGTGGATCACGGTCAAGAGCGTCGGCGCGATCACCGCCGACAAGCTCACCGCCGCGATCCACGCCGGCAACCCGCCGGACGTGGCGTCGATGTTCGAGACCGACAACCTCGGCGCGTTCTGCAACTCCGGGGCCTGGCAGGACCTGAACCGCTACATCGACGCGGACAAGTTCGACATGAACCAGTTCCCGAAGACGATCCGCGACTACACGGCGTACAAGGACAAGCGGTGCGCGCTCCCCTTCCTCGCCGACTCGTACGGCCTCTACTACAACAAGAAGATGCTCGCCGACGCGGGCATCTCGCAGCCCGCCGAAGACCGTCGACGAGCTGGCCGCGGACGCGAAGAAGCTCACGGTCCGCAATCCGGACGGCTCGCTGAAGGTCGTCGGCTTCGACCCGCTGATGGGCTGGTACGAGAACGCACCGGTCCACTGGGGGCCGATGTGGGGCGCGAAGTGGATGAACGGCGACAAGTCGGGACTCGCCGACGCTCCCGGCTTGGGAAGAGATGGCCCGCTGGCAGAAGAAGCTCATCGACTGGTACGGGTACGACAACCTCGTCCGCTGGCAGGCGAGCTCGGGCGACGAGTTCTCGGCCTCGAACGCCTTCGAGACCGGCAAGGTCGCGATGAACCTCGACGGCGAGTACCGGATCGGCTTCATCAAGGCCGAGGCCCCGAAGCTCGACTTCGGGACCGCGCCGCTGCCCGTCTCGAAGCCGGACCTCTACGGCACGGGCTTCGTGATCGGGACGATCATGGGCCTCCCGAAGGGCGCGAAGCACGCGGACCCGGCGTGGCTCTTCCTGAAGTACTTCTCGACCGACCCGACGACCCTCGCCCAGATGGCGAACGGGCTGCAGAACATCCCGTCCACGCTCGCGTCGCTGAAGTCGCCGGAGCTCAAGCTCGACCCCAGGTTCCAGACGTTCCTGAACGTCTTCGCCAACCCGAAGTCGAGCACCCAGCCCGTGCTCTCGATCGGCGCGCAGAACCAGACCCTGTTCGCGTCGTTCCTGGAGAAGTGGCAGGCGGGGCACGTGAAGGACGAAGATCTCCATGACGGGATCGCGAACGTGGACAAGCAGATCAACGCAGCGCTCGAGCAGGCCGGAAGCAACGTGCCGTGAGCTCGGCTGAGGGTGTCTTCGCCCTCACCGGGCCGGCGGCGGTCGCGCGCCTGAAGGCAAAGAAGCGGGCCGCCTGGCGGCGCCGAGGGCTCGTCCTGCTGCTGATGAGCCCCTGGCTCGTCGGCTTCACCGCGTTCTTCGGCTACCCGCTCGTCTCGAGCTTCTTCCTCTCGTTCACGCACTACGACCTGCTCTCGTCGCCGCGCTGGGTCGGGCTCGCGAACTACAAGTTCCTGTTCCAGCAGGACCAGCAGGTGTGGCCGGCGGTCAAGAACACGCTCTGGCTGATGGTCTTCTTCGTCCCGCTCCAGGTCATCTTCGCGTTCGGGGTCGCGCTCATGCTCTCGCGCGCGCGACGCGGGATCGGGTTCTTCCGCACGGTCTTCTACCTCCCCGCGCTCGCCCCGACGGTCGCCGCGACGCTCGCGTTCGTCTACCTCCTGAACCCTGCGACCGGCCCCGTGAACATCGTCCTCGGCCATCTCGGGATCCAGGGCCCGCTCTGGTTCCACTCGCCCTCGTGGTCGAAGCCGTCCCTGACCCTGCTCGGGCTCTGGGGGGTCGGCAACCTGATGATCATCTTCCTGGCCGCGGTGATCGACGTGCCGCGCCACCTCTACGAGTCGTCGCAGCTGGACGGCGCGGGCCCGCTCCAGCGGATCCGCTACGTCACGCTCCCGTCGATCAGCCCGGTGATCCTGTTCGCGGTCGTGATCGGGGTCATCGACAGCCTGCAGTACTTCACGCAGGCGTACGTCGCCGCCGGCGTCGCGCAGGGCCAGGCCGCCTCGGAGAGCGCCACGAACCTCGGCTACCCGGAGGACTCGACGCTCTTCTACCCGGTGCTGCTGTACCAGCAGGGATTCCGCTACTTCAACATGGGCTACGCGTCGGCGATGGCGATGATGCTGCTCGTCGTCGCGCTCGCGGTCACGCTGCTCATCCTGCGCAGCTCCCGGCTCTGGGTCTTCTACCAGGGAGCCGGGCGCAGATGAGCGCCGCCGCGCCTGCCGTGGCACTCGAGCGGCGGAAGCCGCCGGCGGCCGTGCGCCGCAAGCGGCTCCTGATCTCGGTCGCCGACCACAGCCTGCTGATCGCCGTGTCGATCATGTTCCTCGCGCCGTTCGTCTTCATCGTGCTCACCTCGCTGATGACGAACGACCAGGCGCTCTCGCCCAGGCTCTGGCCGAGCCCGTTTCGGTGGGCCAACTTCACGGACGTGTTCCACACAGCGCCGATCTGGCGCTACGGGCTGAACACGACGATCTATGCGGTGCTCGCGACCGTCGGCGTGCTCGTCTCGAGCATTCCGGTCGCGTACGCGCTCTCGCGGCTGCGCTGGAGGGGCCGCGACGTGATGTTCATCCTCGTTCTGGTCGCGATGATGCTGCCCGGTCCAGATCACGGTCATCCCGGTCTACGTCCTCTTCTCGAAGCTCCACCTGATCGGCTCGCTCTGGCCGCTGATCATCCCGAACTTCCTCGGCGACGCGTTCTCGATCTTCCTCCTGCGCCAGTTCTTCCTGACGATTCCCGAGGAGTACTCGGACGCGGCGCGGGTCGACGGCTGCGGCGAGCTGCGGATCCTCGTCTCGGTCTTCCTGCGGCTCGCGAAGCCGGCGATCGCGGCCGTCGCGCTCTTCGAGTTCCTCTTCTGCTTCAACGACTTCTTCGGGCCGCTCCTGTACACGAGCGAGAGCCCGCAGCACTGGACGCTGTCGCTCGGCCTGGCGCAGTTCCGCACGATCTACCAGGTGCAGTGGAACCTGACGATGGCCGCGACGCTGCTCTTCATGGCGCCGGTGATCATCGTCTTCTTCCTCGCGCAGCGGGCGTTCGTCGAGGGCGTGACCCTGACCGGGGTGAAGGGATGAAGATCGCTGTCGTCGGCGGCGGCTCGACCTACACGCCGGAGCTCGTGTCCGGGCTCGCGGGTGAGCGCGGGCGGCTCGACGTGACGGAGCTCGTCCTGCAGGACATCGACCCGGAGCGGCTGGAAGTCGTCGGCGGGCTCGCCGGACGGATGCTCGAGCGCGACGGGTTCTCGGGCGCTCTGACGCTGACGGACGATCTCGACCGCGCGCTCGACGGGGCCGACTTCGTGCTCGTCCAGATCCGCGTCGGCGGTCAGCAGGCGCGGCTCTCCGACGAGACGGTGCCGCTCGCGTGCGGCTGCGTCGGCCAGGAGACGACCGGCGCCGGCGGCCTGGCCAAGGCGCTGCGCACGGTTCCCGTGGTGCTGTCCATCGCCGACCGGGCGCGCGAGCTCGCGGCCGACGGCGCCTGGATCGTCGACTTCACGAACCCCGTCGGGATCGTCACGCGGGCGCTGCTCGATGCGGGTCACCGCGCCGTCGGGCTCTGCAACGTCGCGATCGGGTTCCAGCGCACGGCCGCCCGCATGCTCGGCGTCGAGCCGCAGCGCCTGGTCGTCGACCAGGTCGGGCTCAACCACCTGACGTGGGTGCGGGCGGTCCTGCTCGACGGCAAGGACGTCCTGCCCGAGCTGATCGCGAACCACGGCGAAGAGCTGGCCGGCTCGTCGCACCTGCCGCGCGAGGCGCTCGAAGAGCTCGGCGCGGTGCCCTCCTACTACCTCCGCTACTTCTACGCCCACGACGCGGTGCTCGCCGAGCAGCGCCGGGGCGTGCCGCGCGCGGCGGAGGTCGCCGAGATCGAGCGCGGGCTCCTCGAGCTGTACCGCGACCCCGAGCTGGCAGAGAAGCCGGCGCTCCTCGAGCAGCGCGGCGGCGCCTACTACAGCGAGGCCGCGGTCGGGCTGATCGCGTCGCTCGTGGCGGGGAACGGCGAGGTGCACGAGGTCGACCTCCGGAACGAGGGCACGCTGCAGGGGCTCGCCGACGACGACGTCGTCGAGGTGCCGGCGCGCGTCTCCCCCGATCTCATCGAGCCCCTCCCCCAGAAGCCGCTCGCACCCGAGCTGCTCGGCCTCGTCCAGCACGTCGCGGCCTACGAGCGACTCGCGGTGCGAGCGGCACTCTCGGGCGACCCGGCCGACGCGCGCAAGGCGCTGCTCGCGCATCCGCTGATCGGCCAGTGGGACATCGCGAGCGAGCTGATCGAGCTCCTGCGGGCGGCCAGCGAGGCTCGCGTATGAGCGTCGCTCTCCTCGCGGTGGACGGCGGCGCGACGAAGACCGACCTCGCGCTCGTCTCCGCCGACGGCGCGCTCCTCGCACTCGAACGAGGGCCGCTCAGCTCGCCGCACTACCTCGGGCTCGAGGGCTCGTTGGACGTGCTCGCGGAGCTGCTCGACCGCGCTGCGTCCGGCGCCGGACTTCCGACCGACGACGGGCCCGTGACCGAGGTCGGCCAGCTGCTGATCGCCGGGCTCGACCTGCCGTCGGAGGTCGAGGACTTCCACGCGGCGGTCGGAGCGCGGGGCTGGTCGACGAGGACGATCGTCGACAACGACACGTTCGCGATCCTGCGCGCAGGAACGGAGCAGGGCTGGGGCGTGGCGGTCGTCTGCGGAACGGGGATCAACTGCGTCGGCGTCGCGCCGGACGGGCGGCATGCACGCTTCCCGGCGCTCGGGGCGATCACGGGCGACTGGGGCGGCGGCTACGACGTCGGCCTGGCGGCGGTCTCGGCCGCGGCTCGCAGCGAGGACGGACGCGGCCAGAAAACGGCACTCGAGCAAGCCGTTCCGGCGCACTTCGGGCTCGCGACGCCGACCGAGCTGGCGGAGGCGATCCACCACGGCCGGATCCCGCAGAAGCGGCTCGGCGAGCTGCCGCGTGCCGTCTTCGCGGAAGCCGGGCGAGACGAGGTCGCCGCAGCGATCGTCCAGCGCCTCGCCGACGAGGTCGTCGCCCTCGCCCGAGTCGCGCTCGAGCGCCTCGACCTCACGGAGCGAGCCGGTCGAAGTCCTGCTCGGGGGCGGCCTGCTCCGGCCGGGCAACGGCACGCTCGAAAGCGCGATCGAAACGGGCCTCCGCGAGGTCGGGCACGCGATCACCGTCCGTAACACCGAGTCGCCGCCGATCGTCGGAGCGGCGCTCCTCGGCCTCGACGAGCTCGGCGCCGGCACCCAGGCGCAGGAGCGAGCCCGACGCGAGCTCGACGACGCGGTCGCCGCGCTCGAGCCGGAAAAGCGGGCCGATGGCTGACGTCCGCTTCCTCCAGGCGACGAGGATGTACCCGGGCACCGATGCGCCCGCGGTCGACGCGCTCGACCTCCACGTCGAGGACGGCGAGTTCATGGTCCTCGTCGGCCCGTCGGGCTCGGGCAAGACGACCGCGCTCCGCATGCTCGCCGGCCTCGAGGAGGTCGACTCCGGAGCGGTCTACATCGGCGAGCGCGACGTCACGTACGTCGCGCCGAAGAACCGCGACGTCTCGATGGTCTTCCAGAACTACGCGCTCTACCCGTACATGACCGTGGCGCAGAACATCGGGTTCCCGCTGAAGATCGCGAAGGTCAAGAAGGACGTGCGCGACGAGCGCGTGCGCGAGGTGGCGCGGATGCTCGGGCTCGAGCACTACCTCGAGCGCAAGCCCGGCCAGCTGTCCGGCGGCGAGCGCCAGCGCGTCGCGATGGGCCGCGCGATCGTCCGCGTGCCGAGCGTCTTCCTGATGGACGAGCCGCTCTCGAACCTCGACGCGAAGCTGCGCGTCCAGATGCGCGCCGACATCGCGGCGCTGCAGCTCGAGTTCGGCGTGACGACCGTCTACGTCACGCACGACCAGGCGGAGGCGATGACACTCGGGCACCGCGTCGCCGTGCTCAACGGACGGGAAGCTGCAGCAGTGCGGGTCGCCGCGCGACCTGTACGACCGGCCGACGAACACCTTCGTCGCCGGCTTCATCGGCTCCCCGACGATGAACCTCTGTCCGGTGCAGCTGGGGACGAACGGCGCGATCGCACTCGGCGCGACGAAGGTCGCGATCGACGACGCTCTCGCCGGGCGTCGCGCGCTCGAACGGGCGCGGCGACCTCGTTCTCGGCCTGCGCCCGGAATCGCTCGAGGTCGGGCAGGACGGCGTGCCGGCCCGCGTCGAGGTCGTCGAGGAGCTCGGCGCGGACGCGTACGTGTTCTGCGTCGCGGAGGTCGGCGGCGAGGAGCTGAAGCTCGTCGCGCGGACGAAGGCGCGGGACGTGCCCCGGCGCGGAGACAGTGTCGCGCTCAGCCCGCGGCCGAACGAGGCGCACCTCTTCGACTCGGGCACCGGCGAGCGGCTGGAGCCGAAGTGACAGCTCCGACTGCCCGCGGCGAGACCTTCCTCGCCGAGATCCGCGAGCAACCTCAGGCGCTGCTGCGGCTCGTCGAGCAGGCGCCCGCCTACGAGGAGGCTGCGCGCGCGGCGATCGAGCGCGGGCCGCACATCGTCCGGCTCGTCGGCCACGGCTCGTCCGACAACGCCGCGTCGTACGGCGTCTACGCGTTCGGGATCGCGTCCGGCTGGACGGCGCTCCGCGACTCGATCTCCCTCTCCGTGTACTACGGCGCGAAGCTCGACCTCGCGCGGTCGATCGTCGTCGCGCTCTCCCAGTCCGGCCGCACGCCGGACGTCGTCGCCTACGTCGAGCGGGCCCGCGAACGGGGCGCGCTCACGATCGGGGTGACGAACGAGACCGACTCCGAGCTCGCGCGCGCAGCCGATCTGACGCTCCCGCTCGCCGCCGGGCCCGAGCACGCGGTCGCCGCCTCGAAGACGTACGTGAACCAGCTCGCGGCGATCCTGCTGCTCGCGGGCGCGGTCGCAGGCAGAGCGAGCGAGATCGTCGACCAGATCGGCCGGACAGCCGAGTCCATGGCCGAGGCGCTCCCCGGCTTCGAGGACGCCGTCGCCTCGGTCGCAGGCGCGTTCGCATACGTTGGCCGCATGTACGTGATCGGCCGCGGAATCGAGTTCGCCACGGCGCGCGAGATCGCGCTCAAGCTGACCGAGACCTGCCGCGTCGCCGCCGAGCCACTCACCTCGACCGACCTGGCGCACGGCCCGATCGCCGCACTCGATCCGCTGTTCCCGGTCTGGACGATCGCCTCGAAGGACGAAACACTGCCGACGATCGTCGAAGCCGCCCGGAGAGCGCGCGAGGCCGGAGCGACGCTGGTCGCCAGCGGCAACGCGCACTCGGAGATCGACGGCGCCGCGTACCGTCTCCCCGTCCCCGCGGCGCCGTCGCCGCTCCTGTCACCGCTGCTCTCGGTCGTCCCCGGCCAGCTCTTCGCCGGCGCGCTGGCCTCGGCGAAGGGGCTCGACTCGGATCATCCGGTTGGCCTGACGAAGGTCACGCTGGCTCAGTGATGCAGGTCGCGCTCACCTTCGACACGGAGTTCCCGGGCCGACCGAACCGGCCCGGCGGAGAGGACCGCATCCTCGAGACGCTCGCCTCCGAGCGGAATCCGTGGATCGTTCTTCCTCCAGGGCCGCTGGACGCGTGCGAACCCCGAGATCGCCCGGCGCATCGCCGCGGCCGGGCACCTGATCGGCAACCACTCGAACTACCACGCGCCGATGGACGCGCTCTCCGACGAGTGGCTGCGCCGACGACATCAAGAAGGCCGAGGCGACGATCATCGAGACGACCGGGGTCGACCCGAAGCCCTGGTTCCGCTGCCCGTTCGGCTCCGGGATGGACGATCCGCGAGTCCTGGCCGCGATCGAGGAGCTCGGCTACCGGCACGTGGGCTGGGACGAGGATCCCTCGCGACTGGGACGACGGCCGCACGGTCGACGAGCTCGTCGCCGGAGTCGGGGCCGGGATCGTCCTGCTCCACGCCTGGCCGACGGTCACGGCCGATGGGCTCGGGCTCGTGATCGCCGGCCTGCGGGAGCGTGGAGCGGAGTTCGTCGGGGTCGACGAGCTGCTCTAGCCGACTGCCGTGCGCAGCGCGGGAGTGCAGGTCGAGCGGCCGCGCTTCTCGAGGTACTGCTGGTGGTAGTCCTCGGCCTCGTAGAAGGTCTGCGCAGGCTCGATCTGCGTGACGACGGGCCGCTTGTATCGCCCTTGCTGCTGCTCCTTCGAGCGGGTCGCAGTCTCCTGCTGCTCCTCGTCGTGGAAGAAGATCGCCGACCGGTACTGGTCGCCGATGTCCCAACCCTGGCGATTGAGCTGCGTCGGATCGTGCTTGTCCCAGAAGACCCGGAGCAGATCGTTGTACGAGAGCCGCTCGTCGTCGTAGGTGACCTCGACGACCTCTGCGTGCCCTGTCCCGTGCGAGCACACGTCCTCGTAGGACGGATTCTGGGTGTGCCCACCCGAGTATCCGACGCGGGTCTTCGTGACGCCGTCGAGCTGCCTGAACGCCGCCTCGACGCCCCAGAAGCAGCCCGCTCCGAACGTTGCCTTTCTCTCCACTACTCCTCCTCCAGTTTCAGTGCCGCAGAGTTGATGCAGTACCGCTGCCCGGTCGGGTGCGGTCCATCCGGGAACACGTGCCCGAGATGGCCTCCGCAGTTGGCGCACAGCACCTCGGTGCGGGTCATCCAGTGGCTCGTGTCCGTCTCTTCCTCGACCGCGTCTCCGGTCGCCGGCGCGTAGAACGCCGGCCAGCCGCAGCCCGAGTCGTACTTCGTGTCCGACACGAAGAGCTCGGCTCCGCAGCCGGCACAGTGGTACGTGCCCGGCTCGAAGACGTGGTCGTACTCACCTGTGAACGCACGCTCCGTGCCCTTCTCGCGGAGCACACGGTACTGCTCCGGTGTGAGCTCGGAACGCCATTCCTGCTCTGTTTTCTTGATCTTGGTCATCGCTAGTTCAAACGTAGCTCAGGACGAAAAGTTCCCGCTCGAGGGACAGGCCTTAACGAGGGACAGGCCCTTGTTAAGAAGGCGTACCAGAGGAACTGTCGGTTGGCCCTTGACGAATCTGTATGCGTGTGAGAAGGTGCGTTCGTCAAGTCCTGCAGGCCTTCGGGTCGGCGGGACTTGGCACATGTAGGGCTCTTTTTAGTTGCAGATCGCGGCCATCTCGACGGGCTGCGGCATCGCCTGCTCGGCGGCGGCCTTCACGCCCTCGCCGAAGGTCGGGAAGACGTGGTGCATCGCGGCCAGGTCGTCGACCGTCACGCCCAGCCGGAGCGCCGAGCGAGAGGCCCTGGACGATGTCGCCCCCGTTCGGCGCGACGACGTGGAGCCCGAGGACGCGTCTCGTCCCGTCTCGAAGACGATCTTGTACAGGCCGCGCTTCTGCTCCTTGTAGGACGCGCGCTGGACGTACTTGATGTCGTGCACGACGACCTCGTGCTCGATCCCCTGTTCGCGAGCCTCCTGCTCCGTGAGCCCGACGCGGCCAGCTCGGGCTCGGTGAAGATCGCGGTCGGAAGCACCGAGTAGTCCGCGGTCGGCCGCGTCTCGCTCGAACATGTCGTCGATCGCGATCCGCGCCTGGTACTGGGCGATCGGCGTGAACTGGTAGCGGCCGGTGACGTCGCCCGGCGGCCCAGATCCCGTCGACGGACGTGCGCATCGTGCTCGTCGACGAGGATGCCGGCACGGTCGTGCTCGATTCCGAGCTCGTCCAGCCGCAGCGCCTCGACGTTCGGCGCGCGCCCAGAGGCCAGCAGGAGCTTCGCGACCCGGATCTCCCGCGAGCCGACCACGGCCACGATCTCGTCTCCGTCGGGCCGCACGCTCGAAACGGTCGACGAGAGCACGATCTCGATGCCGTCGTCCTCCTCGAGCGCCGCGTGCAGCACCGCGGAGGCCTGCTCGTCGGAGCGCGGCGAGATGCGGTCCGCGCCCTGGACGATCGTCACGCGCGAGCCGAACCGCGCGAAGATCTGCGCGAACTCGAGCCCGACGGGCCCTCCGCCGACGACGAGCAGCGACTCCGGGAGCTCGGTCAGCTCCAGCGCCGACACGTGGTCGATCCAGTCGATGTCGTCGATGCCTTCGATCGGCGGCACCGCGGTCCGCGAGCCGGTCGCGATCAGGATCCGGTCTGCGCTCAGCTCCTCGTCGCCGACACGGACGGAGCCCGGCCCGAGCAGCTCCGCCTCGCCCTGGTAGATGTCGAACCCGGCGTCCTGGAGGTCCTGCATCCACTTCGCGTCGCCCTTCTTGAGCGTGTCCTTGCGCGCCTTGACCCGTGCGAGGTCGAGGCTCGCGGGGCCGACGTCGATGCCGAGCTTCCCGGCGAGGCGGTTCACGTCGTGGAAGAGCTCGGCCACGACCAGGTAGGCCTTCGTCGGCTTGCAGGCCACGTTCGGGCAGCTGCCGCCCCAGCGCGTGCTCTCGACGAGCGCCACGCTCGCGTCGCACTGCTGGACGGCCTTCGCCGCCGCATCGCGGGCCGCCGAGCCGGAGCCGAGGACGATCAGGTCGTAGTGGTTCACTCGAGTGCCTCCTTCCGCATCCACACAACGCAAGGAGTCTGACCGCAAGAACTCGCAGCCTGCGGCATCCATCGACGTGAGTCGGGCGGCCCGGCCTGCGTGCGGGTTCGAGCAAGTGCGGCCTTGCCACCTGTTTCGGTCGGGAATCGCCCGGCTCGTACCATGTGTCGCATGCGATGCGCCGTGGCGCTGCTCGCCGCCCTGATCGTGTCTCCGGCAGTCGCCGGCTCGGCGGCGAACTGGAAGAGCGGCGCACAGCTGCCGCTCGCCCGCGGTGAGGTGACTGCGACCCGTGTGGGTAGCGAGATCTTCGTCGTCGGCGGGTTCACGGCAGACGGCACGAACTCGGCGCGCGTCGACGCCTACTCGCCCGGGCGAAACAGCTGGCGCCAGATCCGCGACCTGCCCGTGACCGTCGACCACGCGATGAGCGCCGCCTGGCGCGGGAAGCTCTACGTCGCAGGCGGGTACGCGGCCGACCGCTCGCGGCTGACCACGCTCTTCTCCTATGCAAACGGGTCCTGGACACGCCAGCCGCCGATGCCCGAGGAGCGTGCGGCGGCCGGCGCCGCGGTCGTTCGCGGAAAGCTGTACGTGGTCGGCGGGGTGACCGCGGGCCTATCCGGCGGGCGGGCGCTCGCGAGGACCGCGCTCGTCTACGACATCGCTCGGCGGCGCTGGAGCTCGATCCCAGGGCCGACTCCGCGCGAGCATCTCGGCGTGACGACCCTCGGCGGGCGCATCTATGCGGTCGGCGGACGGCTCGCGGGCGCGGACACGAACCTCGCGCTGCTCGAGTCCTTCGTCCCGGGAGCCAAGAAGTGGCGGCGCCTGCGGCCGGTCCCGTCGCGACGCGGCGGCACCGCGGCTGCAGGCCTCGGACGCTGGCTCATCTCCGCGGGGGGAGAAACGCCGACGGTCACGATCCGCACCGTCTACCGCTACGACGTCCGGAAGCGGCGCTGGTCGCGGCTCCCGAACCTCCCGACGCCGCGCCACGGGCTGGGCGTGGTCGCGTTCGGCAGCAAGGTCTACGTGCTCGCCGGCGGGACGACGCCCGGGCTCGCGGTCAGCTCGGCGAACGAGTCTCTGGCGATTCGATAGCGAGGCTCGTCACGGTGCGCTGGCCGCCCGTGTCGTAGACGACGTCGACGCTGTCGTTCTGCCGGTACGTGCCGGCGATCCCGAGGAAGAGCGAGAGCCAGCGCCAGAAGCCGAGCCGCCCCTCGCGCGCGAGGTTGCGCTCGAACACGAGCTGCCGGCCCTCGACCCGAAAGTCGCGTCCGGCCCGCTGAGGGACGCCGTTCAGGAACACCTCGAAGGGCTCGCCGACCTCCGGTGGGAGCTCCACGACGGAGCGCTCAGACATGAGACATGAGACTCAATGTCGCTTCCCGGAGCCCACCTTCTTAGAATGCCAGCGCCCGTGCGCCGGAAGCTCATCTTCGCCTGTCTGAGCATCGCGGCACTGGCGCTCGTCCTCACGGGGACGGCGTTGGCCGACGTCGGCCGAGGCGTGCCGCGCGCCGACTCGCCGAATGCGCAGGGCATCCGGGACCTCTACTGGGTCGTCCTGGCCGTGACCGGCGTGATCTTCGTCATCGTCGAGGGCGCGCTGATCCTGTTCGTCGTGCGCTTCCGCAACCGCGGCCGCGCGCGCAGCGCGGAAGGCCCGCAGATCCGAGGCCATACGCGCCTCGAGCTGATCTGGACCGCGATCCCGGCGCTGATCCTCGCGGCGATCATCGCCGTCGTCTTCTACAAGCTGCCCGGGATCCAGGACGTGCCCGACGGCGGGCGCGGCCGGCCCGAGGATGACCGTCCACGTCGAAGGCCGGCAGTTCTACTGGCGCTACACGTATCCGAACGGCGCGGTCTCGATCAACCAGCTCGTCGTCCCGGCTCAACGCCCGATCTACCTCGTCGTCACGGCGCCGTACGTTCGACGTGATCCACAGCTGGTGGGTGCCGCAGCTCGGGGGCAAGATGGACGCGATCCCGGGCAAGGCGAACCACACCTGGTTCGAGGCGCCGCACGAGGGGATCTACCAGGGGCAGTGCGCCGAGTTCTGCGGGATCGAGCACGCGATGATGCTGACGCAGGTGCGGGCCGTCTCGAACAGCGAGTACGAGAGCTGGGTCGCGAGGCAGCTCCGCGTGAGCGCCGAACATCGGGCGGATGACGTTCGAGGGCGCCTGCGCTCCCTGTCACGGAATGCAGGGCCAGGGCATCATCGGCCCGCCGCTGAAGGGGAATGCGACGCTGGCCAACCCCAAGCAGCTCGCCACGCTGCTCGCAAACGGGAAGGGCAAGATGCCGCCGGTCGGCAAGGACTGGACCCCGCACGAGCTCGCATCGCTCGTCACCTACCTGCGGAAGGAGTTCGTCGGTGGCGGTTAGGGCCGAGCCCGTCTACCCGGTGCCGTGGTACCGCGGTCGCTTCACGTCGTGGATCACGACCGTCGACCACAAGCGGATCGGGATCCTCTACCTGATCACGTGCCTGATCTTCTTCGGCGCGGGCGGGATCCTCGCCATCCTCATGCGCACCCAGCTCGCGCACACGAACGAGAAGTTCCTGTCGGCCGAGCACTACAACGAAGTGATGACCGTCCACGGGCTGACGATGGTCTTCCTCGTCATCGTCCCGATCCTGGCCGGCTTCGGGAACTTCCTCGTGCCGCTGATGATCGGCGCCAAGGACGTCGCCTTCCCGCGCCTGAACGCCCTCTCGTACTGGCTCTTCCTGTTCGGCGGGATCGTGCTCTACGCGAGCTTCTTCGCGACCGGCGGGGCCGCCCAGACGGGCTGGACGCTGTATCCGCCGCTCTCGGAGCAGTACGCCGGCATCGGCGTCGACCTGGCCATCCTCTCGCTGCACATCCTCACGGTGTCGTCGCTCGTGGGCGCGATCAACTTCATCGTCACGATCCACCGACTGCGCGCGCCGGGGATGACGTGGATGCGAGTGCCGCTCTTCGTCTGGTCGATCGACGTCTACGCGTGGATCCTCGTCATCGTCCTGCCCGCGCTCTCGGCCGGGCTGACGATGCTGCTCCTCGACCGGCAGGCTGGGACGCACTTCTTCCAGCCGAACGAGGGTGGCAACGCGCTGCTCTTCCAGCACGTGTTCTGGTTCTTCGGGCACCCCGAGGTCTACGTGATGATCCTGCCCGTGATGGGGATCGTCTCGGAGATCATCCCGGTCTTCTCGCGCAAGCCGATCTTCGGCTACACGGCGATCGTCTTCTCGACGGTCGCGATCGGGTTCTACTCGCTGCTCGTCTGGGCGCACCACATGTTCACGGTCGGGCTCGCAACGCCGCTCCTGGGCTTCTTCATGATCTCGTCGATGATCATCGCGGTGCCGACGGGGATCAAGATCCTCAACTGGCTCGCGACCACCTGGCGCGGGAACCTCATCTTCGACACGCCGATGCTGTTCGCGCTCGGCTTCATCGCGCTGTTCACGATCGGCGGCCTGTCCGGGATCTTCCTGGCCACGTTCCCGATCGACTGGCAGGCGCAGGACTCGTACTTCGTCGTCGCGCACCTGCACTACGTGCTCTTCGGCGGGTCGATGTTCGGGATCTTCGGCGGGCTCTACTACTGGTGGCCGAAGATGTTCGGCCGGAAGCTCGACGAGACGCTCGGGAAGTGGCACTTCTGGCTGCTCTTCATCGGCTTCAACCTCGCGTTCTTCCCGCAGCACCTGCTCGGGCTCGCCGGGATGCCGCGCCGGATCTACACGTACAGCAACGGGTCCTGGGAGACGGACAACCTGATCTCGACGATCGGGTCCTACGTGATGGGGGCCGCGATCCTCGTCTTCGTCGTGAACGTGATCTGGACGCGGCGACGAGCGGGTGTTCGCGCCGGGAACGACCCGTGGCTCGGGGACACGCTCGAGTGGTACACGACTTCGCCGCCTCCGCCGCACAATTTCGAGAAGGTTCCGTACGTGACGAGCCCACGGCCATTGCGGGACCTGCGCAAAAGGCTCGAGACGGGGCCCGCATGAGGCCAAGCCCCTGGCTCAGGTTGACAGCGGTTGGCGGGGCGGCTGGGACGCTCGTCGCCGTCGTGTCCGGCACGGCCGGGCTCGGAACCGGGCATCAGGTGCTCGCAGCGCTCGCGCTCCCGCCGCTGGCCGCAGTCGTCGTGTTGGCCTGGACGAGTTACCGGCGCCTGCTTGCGCCGAGTCTGACCGCACTCGTCCTGTTCGGGCTTGCGGCGGCGGTGACCGCGCCCGGAGTGCACCTGGCGCTCGCGGCGCTTGCGTTCGCGGCATCGCTCGTCTCGGCCGCGCTGACGTTCAGGGGCGAGCCGGCGCCCGTCGGCTCGGCGCGCGACTACCTGACCCTGACGAAGCCGCGGATCATGTCGCTGCTCCTGCTCACGGGGCTCTGCGGGATGATCGTCGGCGCCGGCGGACTGCCTCCCCTCTGGCTCGTCGCGACGACGATGCTCGGGCTCGCGCTCGCGTGCGGCGGTGCGAGTGCCCTGAACCACGTGCTCGATGCCGACATCGACCGGCTCATGGGCAAGCGCACACGGTCTCGCCCGGTCGCGGCAGGACGCATTTCGGCCTCCTATGCGCTCGAGTTCGGGCTCGCGCTCTCGGCGCTCTCGTTCGTGCTGCTCGCCGGGATCGTCAACGTGCTGACGGCGCTGCTCGCGCTGTCCGGGATCCTCTTCTACGTCCTCGTCTACACGAAGCTGCTGAAGCGCTCGACGCCGCAGAACATCGTCATCGGCGGCGCGGCCGGCGCGATCCCGCCGCTCGTCGGCTGGGCCGCCGCGACCGGCAGCCTGACGCTCCCGGCGCTCGTCCTCTTCGCCGTCGTCTTCCTCTGGACGCCGCCGCACTTCTGGGCGCTCGCGCTCCTGATCAAGCGCGACTACGCGAATGCCGGCGTGCCGATGCTTCCGGTCGTCCGCGGCGAGCGCGAGACGGTGAAGGAGATCCTCCTGTACACGGCGGCTCTCGTCGCGTTCACGCTCGCGCCGGCGTTGTGGGGCCAGTTCGGGCTCGTCTACCTCGTCGCGGCTGCGGCCCTCGGAGCCGGCTTCCTCGGCCTGGCGTGGAACCTGCGCCGTGAGCGGACGCCCGCCCGGGCCGCGCTCCTCTTCCACTACTCGCTCGCGTACCTCGCGGCGCTCTTCGTCGCGATGGCGCTCGATACGGTGCTCGCATGAGCGATCGCACCCCCGAGGCCTACTTCCCGCCGAGCGAGCCGACCCCCGAGCAGGCCAGAAGCAACACGCTCTTCGGGCTCGCCCTGTTCGGAATCGCCCTGCTGCTGTTCGCCGGGGTGATCGGGCTCGCGTTCGTCTACCTGGCGCTGGACTAGGTCTTCCAGCCGTCCTCGAGCAGGGCGCGCACCTCCTCGACGCCCGCCTGCCAGACGCGGAGCATGTCCTCGTCGGAGTGCTGGTAGACGCCGCCGAACGAGCCGTCGCCCATGAGCTTCCGGAACTCGGCCGGGTCGTGGACGGGCGGATCGGCCGGCGGCTTGCTCTCGGCCGGAAGCTCGACGCCCGGGAGGCGCGTCCACGGGAAAGTTCTCCATCCAGGACGCGTGCGAGCCGACGGGGTCGACCGAGCGGACGACGTCCATCACGCGCGGGCTGTTCCACCAGTCGTGGTAGCGAACGCGGGCCTCGGGATGCTTCGCGCCCCACTGCGCCGCCGCCGCCCGGGCGGGCGTGTTCCCGCCGTGGCCGTTCACGAGCAGGATCCGGCGGAAGCCCTGGCCCGAGAGCGAGTCGAGCAGGTCGGTGACGACGGTCAGGAACGTCTCGACACGCAGCGTCGGGCTGCCCGGGTACGCGGCGAAGCGCGGCGTGATCCCGTACGGCAGCACCGGGAGCACCGGCACGCCGAGCGGCTCCGCCGCTTCGACGGAGACGCGCTCGGCGAGGATGTTGTCGGTCGCCAGCGACAGGTACGCGTGCTGCTCGGTCGAGCCGAGCGGCAGGACGATCCGGTCATCGCGCTGGAGGTACTCCTCCAGCTGCATCCAGTTGCAGTCCTGGACGCGCACGAGCCGGCCGGCTCAGACCTCTGCGGGCTCCGGATCGGGCCGCACGAGAACCGTGTCCGCGACCGGGATGATCTCGTCGACCGGAAGGATCGCGCGTGAGGCGTGCTCGCGGATCGCCTCCGGGCTCGTCGCCTGGTAGATGCAGACCGTCCCGACGGAGCCGCCGCCCTCGTCGAGCACGTAGGAGCGGATCCAGCGGACGTCGTCGGACATCTCCTCGTCGCCGACCTTCGCCGACCGGCCCGCGGCCTCCTGGAGCTCTTCGGCCGAACGCCAGCCACTTCTGCGCAGGATCACGTACAGGTTCATCGTTGCCCTCCTTGAGGTAGGGGATTCAGGTTCTTACGCGAGCTCCGCGCCTTTCGGATTCAGCGAAGCGTCGTATCCTCGGGGGTCATGGCCGGCCCGCAGCCTAACGGCATCTTCCTCGCCCGGCCCGAGGAGCCTTTCGAGGGCAAGCGGCTGGCCGTCAAGGACCTGTTCGACACGGCCGGGTTGACGACGACCTACGGCTCGGTCATCTACGCGGACCACGTGCCGGAGCGCAGCGCCGAGGCGGTGACGCGCCTCGAGGCGGCGGGGTACGCGAACGTCGGCAAGACGAACCTGCACGAGTTCGCGTACGGGATCACGTCGGTCAATCCGCACTTCGGGACGGTGCCGAATCCGCGCGTATCCGGGACGCATGGCCGGAGGGTCGAGCGGCGGCTCGGCGGCGGCGATCGCGGCGGGGCTCGCCGAGTACGCGCTCGGCACGGATTCCGGCGGCTCGATCCGGATCCCGGCGGCGTGCTGCGGGATCGTCGGCTTCAAGCCGAGCTACGGGCTCGTGTCGCTCGACGGCGTGTTTCCGCTCGCGCCGAGCTTCGATCACGCCGGGCCGATGGCAGGCTCGGTCGGTGCGTGCGAGGAGATGCTGCAGCGTGCTGGCCGACGGCTACGAGCCCGCGCCGCTCGACTCGCTCGAGGAGCTCGAGGTCGGCGTCGCGTGGCTCGACCGGGCGGATCCTCTGGTGCACGCGCGAGTCCGCGAGGCGGCGGAGCTGTTCCCGAGGCGGCGCGAGATCGACTTTCCGCTCGCGGAGCGGATCGGGCCCGTGTTCATGCGCGAGGCCGCCGACGTCCATCGCGACCTGTTCGCCGAGTTCGCCGACTCCTACGGCGACAACGTGCGGACGAAGATCGAGCGCTGCCTGGCGCTCACCGACGGCGAGTACCAGGCCGGGTTGCGCGCCCGCGCCGAGCTCGCGGAGCGGGCCGAGGAGGCGCTCGACGGGCTCGACCTCGTCCTGACGCCGACGCTCGGATTCGTCGCGCCGAAGCTTCCCGTCGACGACCTCGAGATCCGGGCGGACACGATCCGGCTCACGATCCCGTTCAACTCCCTCGGCTGGCCCGCGCTCGCGCTTCCGTGCGGCCCGGCCGAGGACGGGCTGCCCGCGTCACTGCAGATCGCGGGCCGGCCGGGCTCGGACGCGCTCGTCCTGGCCGCGGGGAAGCTGGTCGAGTCGCTCCTTCGCGGCTAGCAGCCGCGCCTTCGGCCCGTTCGACGCGTGAATCGTCACGGGAGGCCCTTCGAGCCAGCGGCCGCCTTTCACCATTCGCGAGAAGTTGGCGAAGCCGATCAGCTTCGGGACGCCGTCCTTGTTCGCGATCGCGTTGACATCGATGTTCAACGGCCCGTTGCTCCTGGCAAGCGCCTCGCGGATCGGGCTCCTCCTCGGGTCGGCCATCAGGACGAAGGTCCCGTCTGGCCGCGTGCGGACCGCGGCGATCTCTCCAGTCGCATGGGTCGTGTCACCCTCGTCCGCGAGGAAGGCGTCCACGCGTGCCTTGGCCGGACGACAATCCGGGCCGACCACCCTCCCAGTCGCGAGGACCGAAGCGTCGTTGTCGAAGGCTGCCTGAGCGTCCGAGACATAGTCGAAACCGAGGATCGCGACCTGCGCCCCGGCAGGAGTCCCATCGGGGTTCAGGGCGCGAAAGACCACTGGTCGGTAGCTGTCGCGCGCGATGCCGATGCGGAGGATCAGGCCGCCGCCCTTCTCGAGCTCGAGCCAGTAGACGGGTTGACCGTCCCAGACGCCCTCGCCGACGATCCGCGCGTCGCCGTTCGCGAGCGCCTGCTTGTAGAACGAGGCGCCTTCGAGGAGGCCCGGAAAGAAGCTGAACTCGTCCTCGACGGCCACCGTCGTGTAGTCGCCGACCACCTTGCCCCCGCTCCGGCTGATCACACGGACGAGTCCCTGCCTGCTTGTCGTAGAAGCTCTCGGTGACCACGCTCGGGAACGTGCGCCCGCCGCGCGTCACGTCCATCCGCATCGTCATATGGACGACAGCGCCTTTCGAGTCGATCGCCGCCAGCGCTCGGTCGAGGACGCTCCCCCTCCCGCCGCCGCCACGGTCCCAGGGAGCGGCGAGCACGAGGACGAAGATCGCGACCGCAGCCAGCGCCACCGCCCCGACCGCTCGGAACGGCCGCAGCTGGCGCGGCCCGTTCTCGGTGTCGGAGACCGCGTCGGCGATTGCGAGCAGCTCCGGCTCGTCGCGGAGCAGGTCCAGGACTTCACGGTCGCGCAGGCTCATGGCTCGATACCCCTTTCGCTCAGGTCTGCGCGCAGCTGCTCGAGGGCGCGCACGAATCTCATCTTGGCCGCCGCCTCGGTGAGGCCGACCTCGACGCCGATCTCCGCGAACGTCAGCCCCCGGACGAGCTTGAGCAGGACGACCTGGGACTGCCCGCCCGGCAACGCGGCCAGCGCTTCGCGCAGAGCGCCTGCGACCGGCGTGTAATCGGACGAGCTCCGTGTCGGCAGCATCCCGGCCAGGCGGCGCTCACGTGCACGTCGACGGGCCTCGTCGGCGAACCGCCGCCTCGCGACCGCGTACAGCCAGACGAGGACGGGCGGATCGCCCGGACGCTCCGTCGGCAGCGACGACGCGGCAGCGGCGAAGACGTCCTGCGTCAGCTCCTCCGCGCGCCCGGGATCGCCCACACGCCGGCGGAAGTATCCGTAGACGTGCCCGTAGTGGCGTCGAAAGGCGCCTTCTGCGGCTCCGTTCACACCCTCTTTCTCGCTCAGAGCGTCAGAAAGTAACGATGTCAGCCGACCGCACGGCGGGCGGCGGCCTCGTACACAGGGTCACGGCCGAACTGGTCGAGCTCGTCGGAGAGGAGGTCGCTGCCCGTCACACGCTCGTGCGGCGGGGCGCACGGCTCGCCGTCGACGGCGATTGCAGTCAGCTCGTCGGCGTCGTCCTGCAGGAGCTCGACGTCCCGGTCGAGACGCGAACGGAGCCAGCCTGCGAGGAGCGACGCCTCGGCGACGGGCCCGCGCACGTACAGGCTGCGCATCTCGCCGACCCCGGGCCAGAGGCCCGCGAGCACGCCGCGCCACGGCTCGGTCCGGCGCCAGGCGATGTCGGAGCAGGCCGTTCGCTCGAACGGAAGCTCCGAGTAGGCCTCGGGCGTGTCCGGCCACTCCTTCGAGTCGTAGATCAGCCGGTCGCAGACGTCGATCAGCTCGTCGGCCTCGGCCTCTCCGAACGGAGGCCGACCGCGCCAGCGAAGGAAGACGGGCAGCGCCGGTACGAGCAGTGGGTTGACGATGCTCGCCGCGGCCCGGCTGGTCAGCCCGCGGAGGCGCAGCTCGATGACCTCGGCCGCGATGTGACGGCGCTGCTCACGGAGCGGGAACGCGAGCATCGACACCTTCGCGTCGATCCCGTCCGCGGCGCTCGGTTCCGGAAAGAGCAGGATCCCGCGCGACGGATGGCGCTCGCCGAGCCCCGCAAGCGTTTCGGTGGCCACTTCCTCCCACTCGGGCGGCACCCACGCGAGGTGCGTCATCACGCTCGTCCGCAGGTCGGGGCCGTCGGTCTCGTGCGCCGACTCCTCACGCAGACGGCAGAGCGCCTGGACGACGTTCTCGACCTCGACGTCCTCGCCCGACCATTCGACTGCGTGGACGGCTGTGCTCAATGTCGCAGCCACTCCCTGCCGTCGTGGCCCATCAGCTCCTCCGAGCCCACCGGCCCCCATGTGCCGGAGGCGTAGTTCGGGAAGGCCGGCCGGTCGCGCGCCCACCCCGCGATGATCGAGTCCACGAGCGACCACTGCTCTTCGACCTCGTCCGAGCGCGTGAACAGCGTCTGGTCGCCGAGCATGGCGTCGAGGAGCAGCCGCTCGTAGGCCTCGGGCAGCTCCGTGCGGAAGGCCCCGCCGTAGAGGAAGTCCATGTGCACGGTGCGGATCCGCAGGCCCTGTCCCGGCACCTTGGCGCCGATCGCGAGCGAGACGCCCTCGTCCGGCTGGACGTGGACGAGCAGCAGGTTCGGCTTCAGCTCCTCGGTCGTCGCGTCCTCGAACGGCGGGTGCGGCGCGCTCTTGAACTGGATGCCGATCGTCGTCTCGCGCCGCGCCAGCCGCTTGCCGATCCGCAGGTAGAACGGCGTGTCCGCCCAGCGCCAGTTGTCGATGCAGAGCTTCGCAGCGACGAAGGTCTCGGTCATCGAGGTCGGGTCGATGCCGTCCTCCTCGCGGTACCCGGGCACCTCCTTGCCGTCGATGAAGCCCGGGCCGTACTGGCCGCGGACGACGTGCCTGGGGGCGGGCGTGCGGATCGCCTTCAGCACCTTGACCTTCTCGTTCCGCACCGACTCCGCGGTGAAGTCGATCGGCGGCTCCATCGCGGTCAGCGCGACGAGCTGCAGGGCGTGGTTCTGGAAGATGTCGCGGATCGCACCCGCTTGCTCGTAGTAGGCGGCGCGGCCCTCGACGCCGAGGGTCTCGGCGACCGTGATCTGGACGTGGTCGACGAACTGGCGGTTCCAGATCGGCTCGAAGATGCCGTTCGCGAACCGCAGCGCGAGCATGTTCTGGACCGTTTCCTTGCCGAGGTAGTGGTCGATGCGGAAGACCTCTTCCTCGGTGAAGTGCTCGCCGATCAGGGAGGTCAGCTCGCGCGCGGAGGAGAGGTCGTGGCCGAACGGCTTCTCGGCGATCAGGCGCGTCCAGCCTTCGGCTTTGTGGCGCTCGCCGACCTCCTTGACGACCATCGGCATCGCCTGCGGCGGGATTGCGAGGTAGTAGACGCGGTTGCCGCGCGTGCCGCGCTCGGCGTCGATCTCGTTCATGCGCTGCATGAGCTTGTCGTCCTGGCTGCGGTCCGCGAAGTCGACCGCGACGTAGTGCGTCGCCTTTGCCAGCCAGTCCCAGACGTCCTGGTCGAAGTCGTCGCGGCCGAACTCGCGCACGGCGTGCTCCATCTGGTCGCGGAACTCGTCGTCCGACCAGTCCGAGCGGGCGGCGCCGACGATCGCGAACTTCTCCGGCAGGAGCTTGCGGCATCGCGAGCGCGTAGAGCGCGGGGAAGATCTTGCGGTGCGTCAGGTCGCCGGAGGCGCCGAAGATGACGAGCACGCAAGGCTCCGGCGCGCGCCGATGCCCGAGCCCCTCGAGCAGCGGGTTCTCAGCGACCGGAGCCTCGGTCATTCCAGCCCTGTCCGGCGTCTGACCCCGGACGCGTCCGGAAGAGACACGTCGCCTTCGGATCGAACCGCGCAACGAAGCCGAAGTGCTCGATCGCACCGTGGCCAGGTGGGCCAGGTCCGGGCTTTGACGCTGGACATGGCCCGGGTCATGTCTCCGACTTGATCGGCGTGGCCGCCGAACTGCTGGCGGAGCGCGGCGTCGATCTTCGCCGCGAACGACTCGTCCTGGCGCGAGGCGAAGCGGGCGTAGAGCGCGGCCGAGATGACCGGCACAGGCACGTCCTCGTTGATCGCCTCGAAGATCGTCCAGCGGCCCTCGCCGGAGTCGTCGACGTAGCCGGCGATGTCCTTGAGGTCGCTGCCGTGCTGGTCGAAGGCGTCGTGCAGGAGCTCGAGCAGCCACGAGCGCACGACCGAGCCGTAGCGCCAGATGCCGGCGATCTCCTCGAGGTCGAGCCCGAACTCGGACGCGTTCAGCACCTCGAAGCCCTCGGCGTACGCCTGCATGAGCCCGTACTCGATGCCGTTGTGCACCATCTTCACGAAGTGCCCCGCTCCGGACGGTCCGACGTGAGCCCAACCGTCCTCCGGCGCGAGCGTCTCCAGCGCGGGCTGAACGCGCGCGACCGCCTCGTCGGGCCCGCCCGCCATCAGGCAGAAGCCCTCTTTCAGGCCCCAGATCCCGCCCGAGACGCCCACGTCGAGGAAGTGGACCCCCTGCTCGGCAGCCTCCGCGTTCCGCCGCTGCGAGTCGTGGAAGTTCGAGTTCCCGCCGTCGACGAGCACGTCGTCCCGATCGAGGATCCCGATCAGGTCGCGCGTCGTCTTCTCGGTGATCTCGCCGGCCGGGATCATCATCCAGACGACCCGCGGCGCCTCCAGCTGCTGCGCCAGCTCCTCGAGCGACGAGGCCGTCGACTCCACCTGCGGGTCGTACGTCATCACCTCGTGCCCGTCGCCGCGCAGCCGCTCCGTCATCCCGGAGCCCATCCGTCCGAGGCCGACCATGCCGAGCTTCATACGTCCTCCAGTCTCACACGACAGACCGTTCTTCCGCGTTCCTTCAACGATTCGAGGTCGCCCGCAGCCTGGGCGGCAATCAGCTGCCGGAAACCGAAGTCCTTGCCCGGGATCGCCAGCTCCTCGCCGAGGTCGTCCACGACCTGGATCGCGAGCACGCTGTTCGGCCCGCCCTTGTGCAGCTGTCCGGTCGAGTGCAGATACCGAGGCCCGAGGCCCTTCGTCACGACGCAGCCGGTCTCGCGCGCGCGGGCGACGAGCGGATCGAGGTCGCCCTCGCGCTCGGGGTCGATGAAGGCCTGGATCGCGATGTACTGCGGCGGCTCCGCGTTCGCGAGCAGGTCGTCGAGTGACCCTTCCGGACCTGGCTCAGGGCCTGTCCCTTGTGACAGAAGTGCGGAGGTCTTGTCCTTGGCCGCCTGCACGTCCGGCTGGTTGAACGGATTGATGCCGAGGATCGAGCCGGCGACGGCCGTCGCGAACTCCCAGCGGACGAACTCGGCGCCGAGGTCGTACGGATCGTCGAGCCGCACTGCTCCGTGCTGGCGGTCCGAGCCGTCCTCCGCCGACTCGCCGGGTGCGGGAACCAGCCCCTTGCCCTCCTTGCCGGTCGACTCGGCGAGCAGCTGCTCCGCCCAGAGCCCGAACCCGCCCGGAGTCTCGTCGATACAGACCTTGTCGCGGCCCTCGGTCCAGTTCTCGCCCAGCTCGAGCCCGAACTGGAAGCCGGGATTCTCCTCGCCGAGACGGCACCAACCGGCCATCGCGTCGGCCCGCTCCAGGAGCACCCGCGCGTCGACGTCGATCAGTACGGCCGGCACGATCCCGAACGGGGACAGCGCCGAATAGCGCCCGCCGATCGTCGGCTCGCCGTGGACGACCCAGAGGAAGTCGCGCTCGTTGGCGAACTGCTCCAGCTCGGTGCCGGGATCGGTGATGGCGGCGAACGCGCCTGCGCCGCGGTCGAGGAAGTAGTCGAGCTGCGAGCGCGTCTCGAGCGTCGTCCCCGACTTCGACGCGGCCACGAACAGCGTGCGATCGAGCTCGAGCTGCTCCTCGAGGCGCCTGATCGCGCTCGGGTGGGTCGTGTCGAGCACATGCAGACCGTTGGCGCCGAACGTGCGGCGGATCACCTCGGGCGCGAGGCTCGAGCCGCCCATCCCGAGCAGGACGACCTGCTCGAAGTCTCCCGGGAGCGCCTCCAGCTCGTCGATCCGCTCGAGCATGCGCGACGGCTCGTCCAGCCAGCCGAGCCAGTGACCCTCGTCCGTGCCCGTCCAGACGGTCGAGTCGTGGGCCCAGATCCGGTCGACGAGCTCGATCGCTTCCAGAGAGCTCACGAGAGGAACTCCAACACGAGCCGGTCGAACTCGTCCGGGCGCTCCATGCTCGGGACGTGCGCCGTGCCGGCGATCGTCTCGCGGCGTGCGTTCGGGATCTCGGTCTCGAGCCGCTTCGCGATCTCGAGCATCTCGGGTCGGTCGAGGTCCCCGACGATGACGAGCGTGGGGACAGAGATCTCGCCGAGCCGATCTCCCCAACCCTCGACAAGCGCCTGATGGTCGCCCTCCTCGCCCGCCTCGAGCCAGATCTCGATCGCGCGCCGCTGCATCTCGCCGACCTTCGAGCGCACGTCGGCATCCACCTCGTCCGGAGCGCGCGACGGGCCGTCGACCCACATCCGCAGGTTGACCTCGACCGCCTCGTCGACGTCGCCGCGCTCGAGCGCCGCCTCCTCCTCGGCCCAGCCCGCCTTGGTCTCGTCAGTCATCTCGAAGCCGCGCAGGCCGGGAGCAACGAGGACGAGCCGCGAAACGAGGTCCGGGCGAGCGATCGCCGTCTCCAGCGCAATGGCGCCGCCGAGCGACACGCCGATCAGCGTCGCCGGCCCGAGCTCGAGGCCCTCGAGCAGCTCGACCAGGTCGCCGGCCAGCGAGAACGTCCCGACCGCAGGCGGCGACTGACCGAACCCGCGCATGTCGAAGCGGACGACTCGATAGCGCTCGGCGTAGGCCGCCCACTGCGGCTCCCACATCCGGCTGTCCGCGATCCCCTCGTGGACCAGCACGACCGGCGACCCCTGACCGGCCTGCTCCACGTAGAGGTCGCTCACGCTGCCGCGAGCTGGCCGCGCTTGGCGGCGATGCCGTCGAGGAGCTCAGTGAGCGAGTCGATGAACTTCTGGACGCCTTCGCGCTCGAGGGTGTCGGTGACGTCGTCGTAGTCGACGCCGGCCTCCGCGACCTGCTCGAAGACCTGCTTCGCCTCGTCGATCCCGTCCTCGACCGTGAGCGCGACTTCGCCGTGGTCCTGGAAGGCCTCGATCGTCTCGCGCGGCATCGTGTTCACCGTCCCCGCGCCGATCAGATCCTCGACGTACAGCACGTCGCGGTACTCGGGGTTCTTCGTCGAGGTCGACGCCCAGAGGCACCACTGCGGCGTCGCGCCTTTCTCGACGAGCGCATCCCACCGGTCGCCCGAGAAGATCTCCTTGTAGTTCTGGTACGCGAGCTTCGCGTTCGCGACGGCGAGCTTCCCCTTCAGCTCGGGGTGCCCGGCCTCGTCGAGCCTTGGATCCGCTTCGGTGTCTACGCGAGAGACGAAGTAGCTCGCGACGGAGCCGACCGTCGACAGGTCTCCGCCGGCCTCGGCGAGCCGCTCGAGACCGCGGATGTACGCCTCGGCGACCTCCTTGTGGCGCTCGAGCGAGAAGATCAGCGTCACGTTGATGTTCCGCCCGCGCGCGATCATCTCCTCGATCGCGGGCAGACCGGGGGCGGTCGCCGGGATCTTCACGTAGAGGTTCGGCCGCTCGACCCAGTCGTGGAAGCGCGCAGCCTCCTCGATCGTCGCCGACGTGTCGTAGGCGAAGTTGGGATCGACCTCCATCGAGACGTAGCCGTCCTTGCCCTCGCCCTCGTCCCAGACCGAGCGGAAGAGATCGCAGGCCTCCTCGATGTCCGTGATCGCGAGCTGCAGGAAGATCTCCTTCAGGTCGTTTCCTCCGCAAGCACCTCGCGGAGCTGATCGTCGTACCAATCGCCCTCGGACATCGCCTTCTGGAAGATCGTCGGGTTCGACGTGACCCCGGTGAGCGCGTCCTCGTCCATCCAGCGGGCGAGGTCGCCGCTCTTGAGCCAACCGCGCGACAGCGAGTCGATCCAGACCGATTGCCCGAGCTCGGCGAGCCCGTGAAGTCGTGACTTAGCCATGTGTCTTCTCCATCTCCTCGATCTTCTCCAGCCTACGCACGTAGCGTTCCCCGCCGTCGAATTTCGCACCCAGGAACGTGCGCACGAGCTCTCCGGTCAGCTCTGCGCCGACGACCTCCGAGCCGAGGCAGAGCACGTTCATGTCGTCGTGCTCGACGCCCTGGTGCGCCGAGTACGTGTCGTGACAGATCGCCGCGCGGATGCCCGCGAGCTTGCTGGCGGCGATCGACGCGCCGACGCCCGAGCCGCACACGAAGATTCCGCGCTCGGCGTCGCCGTTCCGGATCGCGCCGCCGATCTCCCGCGCCTTGTCGGGATAGTCGATTCGCGGCTCCGGCGCGTCGGTCCCGAGATCGACCGGCTCGTGCCCGGCGCGCACGACCTCCTCGAGCACGCGCTCGCGGAGCTTGACGCCGCGATGGTCGAAGGCGACCGCGACCCGCATCGAGCGGTTACGTTACCTGGATGGAAGGCTCCGAACTCTGGCGTGAGCTCGGCCAGCAGCTGCGCGTCGACTCCGTCCGCGCGGCCGCCGTCACGAAGTCGGGGCATCCGACCTCGTCGATGTCCGCCGCCGACCTCATGTCGGTGCTGCTCGCGAAGTACCTCCGGTACGACTTCGACGCGCCGGACGATCCACGCAACGACCATCTCGTCTTCTCCAAAGGGCACGCGTCGCCGCTCCTGTACTCGATGTACAAGGCCGCGGGCGCGATCACGGACGAGGAGCTGCTCACGTTCCGGAAGTTCGGAAGCCGGCTCGAGGGGCACCCGACTCCGGTGCTGCCCTGGGTCGACGTGGCCACCGGATCGTTGGGCCAGGGCCTTCCGTACGGCGTCGGGATCGCGCTCGCGGGCAAGCGGCTCGACAGGCTCCCGTACCGGATCTGGGTGCTGTGCGGCGACAGCGAGATGGCCGAGGGCTCGATGTGGGAGGCGTTCGAGCACGCCTGGCACGAGAAGCTCGACAACCTGATCGCGATCATCGACGTGAACCGGCTCGGCCAGCGCGGCGAGACGATGCACGGCTGGGATCTCGACTCGTACGCGAAGCGGGCGGAGGCCTTCGGCTGGCATGCGATCGAGATCGACGGCCACGACGTGGAGGCGATCGACGCCGCGTACGCCGAGGCCCTCGAGACGTCGGGCACGCCGACCGTGATCGTGGCCAAGACGATCAAGGGCAAGGGCGTGAAGGCGGTCGAGAACAAGGACGGCTTCCACGGCAAGGCGCTCGACGATCCGGAAGCCGCGATCGAGGAGCTCGGCGGGATCCGCAACATCACGATCGACGTCGCCAAGCCCGAGCTCGACGGCGAGCCGCATCGCTTCGAGCACGGGACGCTCGAGCTTCCGTCGTACGAGGTCGGCGACGACGTCGCGACGCGCAAGGCGTACGGCGACACGCTCAAGGCGCTCGGCGACGGGCGTGGGGACGTGGTCGCGCTCGACGGCGAGGTCTCGAACTCGACGTTCGCCGAGATCTTCCGCGACGCGCACCCGGACAGGTACTTCGAGATGTACATCGCCGAGCAGCAGATGGTCGCGGCGGCGGTCGGGATCCAGGTGCGCGGGTGGAAGCCGTACGCGTCGACGTTCGCGGCGTTTCTGTCCCGGGCGTACGACTTCGTCCGGATGGCGGCGATCAGCCGCGCGAATCTGAAGCTGGTCGGCTCGCATGCGGGCGTCTCGATCGGCGAGGACGGGCCGTCCCAGATGGCGCTCGAGGATCTCGCCGCGTTCCGGGCGGTGCACGGCTCGACCGTGCTGTATCCCAGCGACGCGAACCAGACGGCGAAGCTCGTCGAGGCCATGGCCGACCTGGACGGGATCGTCTTCCTGCGCACCACCCGGGCGAACACGCCGGTGATCTACGAAGCCGGCGAGGACTTCCCGGTCGGTGGTGCCAAGGTCGTGCGCTCCTCGGAGAGCGACGACGTCGCGCTGATCGGTGCCGGGATCACGCTGCACGAGGCGCTGAAGGCCGCGGATGCGCTCGCAGAGGCGGGCGTCGAGCGCGCGTGTGATCGATCTCTATTCGGTCAAGCCGGTCGACGTGGAGACGCTCCGCGCCGCCGCCGAGGCGACGGGCGGCCGGTTCGTGGTCGCGGAGGATCACTGGCCCGAAGGCGGGCTGGCGGAGGCGGTTCTGTCTGCGTTCGCCGATTCGGACGAGCGTCCCAGGGTCGTTCACCTCGCGGTGCGCGAGCTGCCCGGGTCGGGCACTCCGGCCGAGCTGCTCGCGGCAGCCGGGATCGACGCCGACCACATCGCTGCAGCCGCGCGCGAGCTCGTCGCGAGCACCGTCGGCGCGACGACCTGACCAAGCGGCGCTGACCCCAGTACATCCCCACCCGGGTGGGGAGGAAGAGTTCCACCCGCCACCCGCGATGAGCGTATCGGCCGAGAGCGCACGTGTCTGAGCCGATTTCGCGCCGAATCTGAACCGCCCGCGATCTCTACGCTGTGCCCATGGCCGTCGTCACGGCAACCAACCTGCGCAAGGAGCTCTCCGGCGAGCCGCTCTTCGACGGCGTCTCGTTCAAAGTCGAGCGCCGCGACCGCGTCTCGCTCTCCGGGCCGAACGGAGCCGGCAAGACGACGCTCCTCCGGCTCCTGAACGGGGAGACCGAGCTCCACGGCGGCACGATCTCGATGGCGAAGGGCACGCGGATCGCGCTCCACGACCAGCGCCCGCCCGCCGAGAGCGCCGCCACCCTGCGCGACTACGTCCTCTCGGGCGCCGCCGACCTGACCGCCGCCGAGCGAGAGCTCCGCCGCCTCGAGGACGCCATGGCCCAGGGCGACCACGAGCCCGCGACGCTCCGCAGCTACGCCGAGACCCAGGCGCGCCTCGAGCACGCGGGCGGCTACGCCTGGCGCGAGCGGCTCGACTCGGTCACCCGCAACCTCGGTTTCGCGACGAACGACCTCGACCGGCCCCTCTACAGCTTCTCCGGCGGAGAGCTGACCCGCGCCTCGCTCGCACGCTCGCTCGGCGGCGATCCCGATCTCCTGCTCCTCGACGAGCCGACGAACCACCTCGACGTCGCCAGCCTCGAGTGGCTGGAGCGCGAGCTGCAGTCCATCGACGCCGCAGTCGTCCTCGTCGCACACGACCGCTGGTTCCTCGAAGCGGTGACGAATGCAGTCCTCGAGCTCGAGGCCGGCCGCTCGACCTACTTCGCCGGGCCCTGGCACAACTGGCGCCGCGAGAAAGCCGCTCGCCTCGCCGCGGCTACGACCACTGCCGGCCGGATCGACGTCGACATCGCGAGGCTCGAGCGCTTCGTCGAGCGTTTCCGCTACAAGAAGAACCTCGCCAAGCGCGCCCAGGCCAAGCTGACCCACATCGGCCGGCTCCAGAAGGAGCGCGCCGAGCTCGCGCGGCGAGATCAGCCTTCTGACCAGGCGCGCGAAGAGCCTCGGCTTCGAGTTCCTGCAGCCGAAGCGAAGCGGCCGGACGGTCGTCGAGGCCGACGGCGTCGAGCTCGCTGCCGGCGACAAGGAGCTGCTCTCAGGCGTGAACTTCGCGGTCGAGCGCGGCGAGCACGTCGCGCTCGTCGGCCCGAACGGGTCGGGCAAGACGACGCTGCTCGAAACGCTCCTCGGGCGCCGCGAGCCGAAGAACGGCAAGCTCCGGTTCGGCCACGGCGTCGAGCCCGCGTACTTCTCCCAGCACGAGGTCGAGCTCGACGAGAGCCGGAACGTGCTCTCGCTGACGCAGAACGAGACCGGTCTCCAGCGGCCGCAGGCGCAGAACCTGCTCGGACGGTTCCTCTTCACCGGCTGGGACATGCACGAGCGGCCGGTGTCTGCGCTCTCGGGCGGCGAGCGGCGCAGGCTCGCACTCGCGCTCGTCGTGGCCTCGGGCGCCAACCTGCTGCTGCTCGACGAGCCGACGAACCACCTCGACCTCGAGAGCCGCGAGGCGCTCGAGGCGGCGCTCGACGCGTTCCCGGGAACCGTGCTCCTCGTCTCCCACGACCGGGCGCTCCTGGACGCGATCGCCGACCGGACGCTCGCCCTCGAGGACGGCACGATCCGCTCCTACGACGGCGGCTGGGCCGAGTACGTGGCGGCGAGAGACGAGCGCGCCAAGGCGCCCGAGCCCGAGCCTGCGGCCGAGAAGCCGAAAAAGGCGAAGCCGCAACCACCGAAGAGACCTCGCCCGAGCGAGCTCGAACGCCTCGAATCGGACATCGCCGACCGCGAGGCCGAGATCGCCGTCCTCGAGCGGCAGCTCGCCGACGACTGGTCGAACGTCGACGTCGTCGCCGCGCATCGCCGCGCGCGGAGACGAGCTGCAGACGCTGCTCACGCGCTGGGAGCAGCTATTCGAGCGCTCAGGCGCCTAACGCGTCGCGGGCGGCGGCTCGACGGTTGCGAAGCCACCCGACGAGCAGGAGCGCCAGCGGCGCCAGGATGATCAGGGAGAGGATCCCGATCGGCACGCGCAAGCCAGAGCCGCGTAGTCCGCGCCGGCTGGACGTTCGGAGGCGGCGCCGCTGCGGCGGTCTTCTTCGTAGTCGATTTCTTCGTGTTGGCGCGCGCGGTCTTCTTGGCCGCCTTCACCTGCTTCGCCGAGGCCGCGGCGGGCCCGTGGAAGCGCTCCGGCATCCAGTAGTTGACCTGCCAGCGGCCGTCACTGTCCTTGACCACCTCGGCGTCCGCCGTCATGGCCGAGTAGCCGGAGCCGGGCTTCGGAAAGACGAAGACCTCGAGCCCGACCGTGTTCGCGTAGGAGTACTTGACGTAGCTCCAGCTCCCGAGGCCCTTGTGGGAGGCCGGGTAGTTCACGACCGGGATCGCGCCCGTGTCCCACTCCTTGCGTGTCAGCCCGGACCTGAGATCGGGCCCGGCGACGTCCCATGCCTTCGCCGGATCCTCGCGTGCGACCGCGTACCTGACGAACTGCGCGAGCACCGGGTGCACGGCGCGCCGCTCGGCCTCGGTGAACGGCGAGTGCTTCGGCTGGACGTAGTTCGGAACCTCGGGCCCGTTCGCGTTCTCGTTGCTCCCGCCGGTCGAGTAGTGGATGCCCAGGTAGGCCAGCGGAAAGATGGCCAGGACCACGGCGATCTTGATCAGCCGGCGGCGCCGGCGCGGTGAATTGAGAATTTTCACCCCCGTTCAGTGTGCCCAAAAGGTCAAGTGCTCAAGACTGGGAACCGAACGTCGCGAGCACTGCCTCGGCCACGACCCTGAGCGGCCGGCCCGACACCTGGCTCGCCTTGCGCAACCTGGCGAACGCCTCCTCCTCGGACAGGTTCTCCTTCGTCATCAGCAGGCCCTTCGCGCGCTCGATCACCTTGCGCGCCTCGAGTGCTTCCGAGAGCGACTCCGCCTCCTCGCGCAAGCGCCGTGAGCTCCTCGTGCCGCGCCCTGGCCGCGTGGATCGCCGGCAGCAGATCCTGCTCGCGGAACGGCTTGACCAGATAGCCGAACACCCCGGCCTCGACGGCGCGGGAGACGAGCTCGTCCTGACCGTAGGCCGTCAGCATCACGATCGGGATCGGCCGCTCGTCGAGGATGCGCCGCGCAGCCTCGATCCCGTCCAGTCGCGGCATCTTCACGTCGAGCACCGCCACCTCGGGCTCGGTCTCGCGCGCGAGGGCCACGGCCTCCTCGCCGTCGCGGGCCTCCGCGCAGACCTCGAACCCCGCTCGTTCGAGCAGGGTCCGCAGGTCGAGCCTGATGATCGTCTCGTCCTCGGCGATGAGGACTCTCACGCGGGAGAGTCTACGAAGGGATCTCCGTCGTGAGGCTCTGCGCGAGCATGTACGAGTTGCCGTCGGGGTCGTAGAACATGCAGAGCTTGACCATGCCCTCGATCTCGTACGTGTCGCCGTCGAAGCGCACGTCCTTCGACTCGAGGTGCTTCCGGGACTCCTCGATGTCGACGACGCCGAAGGTCGGGGTGGTGCTGCCCGGCTTCACCTCTTCGGTCTGGCCGAGGCCGATCGTCACGTGCTTCGTGGCGGTCGACATCTCGCACCACCCGTGCTGCTCGAGCTTGTAGACGAGCTCGAGGCCGAGCACGTCTCCGTACCACTCGATCGCCTTCTCCATGTCGGAGACGCCGACCGAGAGGGTGAGGTTCTCGTTGTACTCGAAGGGGGTGTTCGTGGCCACCGGAGCGACCTGGGTTTCCTGGCTCACCGCTTCCTCCTCTCGTTTCCTTGCTCTGTCCTGTCCTGTTTTTATACTACGAATACTTCCATGTCAACCCTCGTCGCCCTCTTCCACAACCGGTGGTCGGTTCCGATCCTCGCCGAGCTGCACCGACAGCGCGGTAGCCGCTTCGTGACGCTCGCGCGCACGCTCGGCATGAGCCGCGAGTCGCTGCGCCGCACCCTGGCCGCCCTGATCGAGAGCGGGCTCGTCGGCAGGAACCCCGGATACGGGCACCCGCTGCGGCCGGAGTACGTGCTGACCAGCGCGGGAGAGCGGGTCGCCTCGCCTGCGGGCCGCTCGTCGAGTTGCTCCGCGAGCGTGGCCTCGAGGAGGTCGGGCTCAAGAAGTGGTCGATGCCGGTCGTGCACGCCCTCGCCGAAGGGCCGCTCCGCTTCTCGGAGCTTCGCGACCGCTCGAAGGGATCTCGCCGCGGGCGCTGACGCTCGCGCTCAAGGAGCTCGAGGCCGCGGGCGTCGTCGAGCGTCGCGTCACGAACGACTACCCGCCGGCGACCAGCTACCGCCTGACGAGAACCGGCCGGCCGCTCGCGACACTCCTGCGTCAGGTGACGGCGCCGGCGATGAGGTAGGACAGCCCTCGGCGTCCGACAGAGCCTCGCCTCGGACGGAGTCGGGGGTCGTCCGGGGCGAGGCTCCATTGCTGATCGTCAGCCGGCGAGGTTCAGCCTGCCCGAGAGCGTTGCCGTGCTCGTTGGAATGACGATCGTGACGTCGCCGCTCCCGCGGGCGCCGGCGAAGATCCCGGTGCTCGAGGCGCCGTCCACCTCCCACGTGCCCGTGACCGAGTGGGCCGGAGTCGGTCGGGCAGATGTGCACCAGCTCCCGCAGGACGAGCACGCCGTCGGCGAGCACGATCGCCGGACGGCCGCGTTCGTCGAGCTGCCCGTGCCGCACGGATGGACTGAGCGGTCCTGCGTCGCCGAGAGCATCAGCGTCGCGCTCCCGAGCCCTTCGACGGTGCCGGTGCCGGTGTTGATCAGCTGGAAGACACCCAGGTCGGCGATCGCGGTTCGTGACCGACACATTGGTTTCCGTGAAGGTGGCCTCGAGCCGATTGGCGTGGTTCGGCGGCTCATCCGCCTGGGCCGCCGACACAGTGCCGCCGCCGACGACGCCGACTGCCAGGAGCGCATAGAGCGCGATGATCACTCGCTTCCGATTCATCTCTCACCTCTCTTGGTTGTTTCACCACAGAGGTTCGTCGGCCGACACACTTGTGTCGATTCACAATTTTGTTGAATTGTTTGTCCATGGCGGAACTGCGGACGGGCGGAGGCCGAGCGGCTGCTCGAGTTCGTTGGCGACGCCCACTCGGTGGACGGACCGGAAGCCTTCACGACCGAGCTCCTCGACCGTCTCGCTGAAGCGATGAAGTCGGAGTTCGTCACGTACTTCGAATTCGATGCCGAATCGCCGGCGGCTCCACCGCTGGTTCACCGTCTTCTCCTCTCGCCAGGAGCACTACGTGCCTCCGCCGTGGCCGCTACCGACCGCCCCAGGTTCCTGAATTCGCCTTCCGTCCGTTGGGTCACGTCTCCTTGTGGTCCGACGATGTTCGAACGGGCGATGAGATGGCGCTTCGAGACGGCGCCGTCGGCGAGGACGTTCGAAGTGGTCGATGGCGCCTCGGCGACGCTCCCCGCCGGCGGATCGGAACGAGGCGTCGTCCTCTCTTCCGCCAGGGGCGCGACTTCAGTGAGCGCGACCGCCGGGCCCTCAGCGCGCTCGGTCCGCACCTCACAGCGCTGATCCGAAACGCCCGCGCCCGGCGGCGCCTCGTGGATCTCGCCGCGATCGCGACGCCGCCGACAATGCGCAGCCGCTCGCGGCTACATCCTCGTCGCGGCAAGCTCGAGGTCGAGCACGCCTAGCGCGTGGCCCGCCGAATCCTCACCTCCTGGTTCGACCATCCGGTGAGTCGGTTGCCGTCGCTGCTCGAGGAGTGGTTGCTCTCAGACGAGCGGCGCAAACCGCTCAGCCTCGAGCGCAACGGCACACGGCTCATGCTCGAAGCGCCGACACCGCAGACACTCCTCCTTACCGAGGAACGGGTGGTTGCGACGACGCTGACGGCGCGCGAACGAGAAGTCCTGGGCTGGATTGCCGCCGGAAAGTCGACGAAGGAGATTGCCGGAGAGCTCTGGATCACGCCTGCGACCGTCAGCAAGCACCTTCACCACATCTACCGGAAGCTCGGAGTCACGAGCCGCACCGGGGCGCTCGCAGCGGCATCGGCCAAGAGGATCGGGAAGCCGACAGGTGAACGGCAGCATCGGCGGCTGATCGCTGAAGCGGGTCAGAACGGGAGGGATCCCCGCTTCGTCCACCAGCCCATGACGTCGACGGCCATCCGACCGGCCCGAACCGACGGATCCGACTCGGCGAGCCGACGCGTCTCCTCGACGCCCGTCCGGTACAGACAGAAGCCACGCAACGCCTCATCGGCCTGGTCGGAGAACGGCCCGGCCACCAGGAGGTGTCCCTGCTCGCGCATCGCGCCGAGATGGGCGAGGTGCTGCTCCTGGAGCCGGTCGAGCTCCTCGTCCGAGAACTCGAGCGCCCGCGGGCCGCGCTTGAGGAGAACGAAGCTGTAGCCGTCGAGCTCCATCAGGCCGGGAAGACGACCTCGGCACGCAGGCCGCCGTTCGAGTGCAGGTCGAGCGTTCCGCGCAACTCGTCGCGCACGAGCGCGCGCACGATCGAGAGGCCGGTGCCGGTCGCGTCCTCGTCGATCCCGCGCCCGTCGTCGGCGATCGCGAGCACGACCTCGCCGTCGCGCTGCCCGAGCTCGACCCGAACCGAGTCGCCGCCGTGCTCGAGCGCGTTCTGGAGCAGCTCGCTGAAGACGAGCGCCAGAGCGGTCGCGCGCCCCCCCGCGATCGAGACGTGTGCGAGCTGCGCCTCGACGTGCTTCTCCGCGCCCAGCCCCTGGACGAGCATCGCGCGCAGCCGGTCGAGCAGCTCGTCGAGGTCGACCACCTCGTCGCGGCGCTCGGTCAGCACCTCGTGCACCGCGGCGATCGCGAGGATCCGGTTGACCGAGTCGTCGAGCGCCTTGCGCGGGTCGACGTCATCGGAGCGCGCCTGGAGCCGCAGCAGCGAGGCCACTGTCTGCAGGTTGTTCTTCACGCGATGGTGGATCTCCTGAGCCAGGACGCCGCGCATGACGGCCCGCCCGTGCTCGAGGGCAACCGCCGCGTGGTGGGCGATCGACGCGAGCAGCGCGCGCTCCTGCTCCGTGAACGGCGTGTCGCGGTCGCAGACGAGCTCACCGATCGTGCGTTGCTTCCATCGCAGAGGGAGGCGGATCGCGTGCTTGCCCGCCCGCCCCTCGGGCCAGGCGATGTTCCCGTCCTCGAGAACGAGCGCAGCACCGGTCGCCCCGACGGCCTCCATCGTCGTCTCCACGATCGCCTCGAGCGACTCCTCGAGGTAGAGCGACTCGGAGACCGCCTCCGAGATCTTCGCGAGCGCCTCGAGCTCGGACACGCGCGCCTGGGCGTCGGCGTAGAGCTTCGCGTGCTCGATCGTCTGCGCGACCTGGGCCGCGATCGCGACGAGCAGGTCGATCTCGCCGTCCGAGAACTCGATGCGGCTCGATCGTGCGGACGTTGAGCGCGCCGGCGAGCTTCTCGCGGGCCAGGATCGGCACCGCGAGGATGGACTCGTACTCGTCCTCGGGCAGGTTCGTGAACGCCTTGAAGCGCTCGTCCAGGTGCGCCTGAGCGGGGATCATGATCGGCGAGCGCTCCGCGGCGGCGGTGCCGGTGATGCCGTCTCCAGGCTTCATCCGTGGCGTCCTCGTCATCTCCTCGACGCGCGTGCCGTGCGTCGCCCGCAGGATCAACTCGTCCGCGTGCTCGTCGTAGAGGTAGACGAAGCAGGCGTCCGCCTCGAGCGCGTCGGCGACCTTGCTCGCGACCAGGCCGAGCACCTCCTCGAGGTCGAGCGTCGAGTTGACGGCGGCGCTCGTCTCGGTCAACAGTCGCAGGTGGCGCGCGGACACATCCACAGCCCTCGATTCTGCCTTAACAAAACCCTTACGAGGCGCGTGGTTTTCCGTCACACGCCAGGGGTAGCGTCAAGGCCATGAGCGTCGCCCGACCAGAGTTGCTCCGCACGATCGGCTTTCTCGTCGCGGACGCGAAGGGCAAGATCGTCGGCACCGTCGAGGCGCCCATGTACGGCACCGCCCCCGATGTGCCGGATGCGATCTCGGTCCGCTCGGGCTTTCTCTCGCGCCGCCGGAGCCTCGTTCCGGCCGATGCGATCTCACAGATCGACAGCCGCACCGGCGTGATCGGCCTCAGCGTCGACCGCGACGCAGTCCTCAGCTTTCTCTAGAACGACCACGAGCCGCTTCAAAGAAGCAGCTCGCAGTCGGCCGTCAGCGGCCCTTGCCACCCGCCAAAGCGGCAAGGACCGGTGAGATCTCGATTTTGCTCTTTCCGGCGCTCGCAGACAAGTGCGTAGAGGCGCATAATCGGTCTATGACAAAGATTCTCGAACGGATCAGAGCTTGGCGGCTGAGGCGGGCAGAACCGGGAACGGATGTGGACTCGAGCAAGGATTGGAAGACGGTTGGCAAGACCTTTCGCGCCACCGACACGGTGTACGACAAGAGCCTGCCGAACCCGTCGAACGACGAAGGCAGACCGCCCCACTAAGCCGCTAGAGCACCGACAGGTAGCGCTCCTGCTCCCAGTCCGTGAGCTGGACTCGGTAGTCGTCCCACTCCTTGCGCTTGAGCTCGATGTAGCGGTCGAAGATGTGCGGCCCCATGGCCTTCTTCGCCAGCTCCGAGTCGGCGAGCGCGTCGATCGCCTCGCCCGAGCGTCTCCGGGAGCGACACGATCCCGCGCTCCTTCCGCTGCTCCGCGGTCAGGTGGTACAGGTTCGTCTCCATCGGGTCGGGCAGCTCGTAGCCTTTCTCGATCCCCTCCAGCCCCGCGTGGAGCAGCGTGGCGAACGTCAGGTACGGGTTGCAGGCCGGATCGGGACAGCGGATCTCGGCGCGCGTCGCCTGCTCGTTGCCGGGCTTGTAGAGCGGGATCCGGATCAGCGCCGAGCGGTTCCGCCGCGACCAGGCGACGTAGACCGGCGCCTCGTAGCCGGGGACGAGCCGCTTGTACGAGTTCACCCACTGCGCGAAAACCGCTGAGATCTCACGCGCGTGGCGGAGCTGGCCGGCGATGAACGCCTTGCCGGCTTCGGACAGGTTCCACTTGTCGCCCTCCTCGAAGAAGCTGTTCCGCCCGTCGGTGAAGAGCGACTGGTGCGTGTGCATCCCCGAGCCGTTCTCGCCGAAGATCGGCTTCGGCATGAACGTCGCGTGGTAGCCGGCCTTCTTCGCGATCTCCTTCACGATCAGCCGGTACGTGAGCGTGTGGTCGGCCATCTCGAGCGCCGGCGCGAAGCGCATGTCGATCTCGTGCTGCGACGGCCCGACCTCATGGTGCACGTACTCGACCGGGATGCCCATGTGCTCGAGCGCGCGGACCGTCTCCTGGCGCAGCTCGCTCGCCGCGTCCATCGTGGTCATCGCGAAGTAGCCGCCCTCGTCGAGCGTCTCCGTCCCGCGGTCGTCCTTGAACAGGAAGTACTCGAGCTCGGGACCGACGTTGAACGTGTCGAAGCCCATCGACTGCATGCGCTCGAGCGCGCGGCGCAGGACGTGGCGCGGATCGCCCTCGTACGGGTTCCCGTCGGGCGTGACGACGTCGCAGATCATGCGGCCGACCTTCGTCTCGCCCTCCTTCCACGGCATCAGCCGGTACGTGCCGGGATCCGGGATCGCGATCATGTCCGACTCCTCGATCGCGTTGAAACCGGTGATCGACGAGCCGTCGAACCCCATGCCGTCGTCGAGGGCGCCCGGGATCTCGCTCGGGGTGACCGCGAACGACTTCAGGTGCCCCTCGAGGTCGGTGAACCAGAGGAGCAGGAACTCGACCCCGTCGTCCTTGATCTGCTTCAGAGCGTCCTTGCGGGCCTCCTCGGTGGAGGTGGCCCGGTTCTTCGACTCGACCTGCTGCGCCATGTGAGAAGCCTCCTAAGGCGCCGGCTCGGCGGCGCCGACCATGGAGGTCGTGCCGGCTTTGCCGGCGCGACCGTCCTAAGAACGCGAAAAGCCCCGGGCGTGGAATTTCGCCCGAGGCCTCGTTGCCTCATACCGATCGCACTGTAACACGGTCACGGGGCGGTGGCCGGCAACTCCTCCAGCTCCGGCTCGCCGCCCTCGTGGGCGATTGCGCGCCCGTACAGCGCGAGCGCGGGCGCGATCACGACGGCACCGACCGCGAGCGCGGCGCGAATGCCCCACACGTTGCCGATCGCGCCGAGCACGGGGCCGCCTCCCGCCTGGCCGATCGCGTTCGCCTGGCCCGAGATCGAGAGCACGGTCGCACGCACGCTCGAGTCCCTGATCTGCTCGTTCAGCCAGATCGTGTACAGCGGCCCGGCGAGGTCGCGGGCGAAGAAGACACCGAGGAGCGCTGCGATCGCAAGCCACGTCGAGCCGGTCAGCGCGAACACGAGCATCGCCACCATCTCCATCGCCGTCAGCGTGAAGAGCGTGCTCGTGACGACGCGACGGCCGCCGCGCTCGAAGCGCTTGATCAGCCAGCCGGTCGCGACGAACCCGAGCAGGAGGCCGACGAGCCAGAAGATCCCGAACCAGACGACCGGGTCGAGATGGCCGACCGCGGGCAGGCCGACGTTGCGCAGGAAGTGCGCCTCCTTCAGCCGGTCGAAGGCCTCCGCGGACATGCCCATGAAGAGCTGGACGCCGACGAGGAGCAGGATCACCGGCGCCGCCCAGGCGTAGCGCGCGCCGCTCACTGCGGTCGTGCGCATCTCGGCCAGCGCGGAGCCGCGTTCGGCGCGCGGGCGCCTCTGGAAGCCCGTCTCGGGCATGAACAGGAGGCAGAGGAGCCCGGCCGCGACGGTGATCGCGCCGCCGACGATCACGCCCGCGCGCAGAGACAGGATCCCGATCGCGACCTGCAGGACGAGCCCGAGAACGGAACCGATGTACGCGACACGGGCGCCTCGCAGGAAGACGCGGCCGACCTTGTCGGCGCCGACCTCGTCCGCGATCCAGGCCTCTTCCGCGCCGCTCGTGAACGTGTACGAGAGCCCCCAGAGACCCCAGAGGGCGATGATCGAGCCACGGCGCCGAGACGATGCCGACGAGCATCCAGGTCACGCCCATGCCCACGTAGCCGACGATCAGCGACAGCCGGCGGCTGTACGTGTCGGCGACGACGCCGGTCGGAATCTCGAACAGGAACACGGCGCCCTCCATCGCCGTCCCCATGAGCACGAGCTGGAGCGGCGAGAGGTGCAGCTCCTGCACGAGGTAGACGGCCATGACGACCCAGGTCGGCATGGAGAGCGAGGATCTGCAGCGCGTAGTAGAGCCGCGTCGCGTCCGCGCGCCTCACGGCCCCTGCTCCAGCGGGAGCGTGGCGCGACATCGTGATCGCCGACGTCGCGGTACTCGTAGCCGAGCCGCTCGTTGACGGCGCGCATGCCCTCGTTGCCGCGCTGCGTCCAGGTGACGACCTCGCGAAGCCCGCGTCCGTCGCCCAGGCGAGCTCACGCTGCTTGAGCGCCTTCGCGAGCCCGCGCCGGCGCCAGTCGCGGCGGACGACCGTCAGCCCGTCCTCGGCGACGCCGTCGTTGTCGTGCTCCATCAGGCCCGAGTAGCCGACGATCTCGCCGTCGGCGAGCGCGACGAACGAGCCGTCGGGCAGCGTGGCCTCGTCCCGGAGCCAGTCCTCGAGCGGAGATCGAGATCGGGCCGTTCGAGCGCCAGGTCGCGGGTAGCCCTCGTCGCGCGCGAGCGGGTACGCGGCCTCGAGCAGCTCGGGCCGCTCGGCGACCGTCACGACCTCGACCCCGTCCGGAAGCGGGTCGACCGCGATCTCGCTCGTCGCAGATGCCGCACCTGCTCGACCTGGCGGTCGGTCTCGACGAACCCGAAGCGCTCGGCGAACGACCTTCGATCCGGCGTCGGTGACCTGGCCGCTGACTCGTCAGCCCGAGCGAGTCGACGAACTCGACGAGCGGCGCGAGCAGCGCAGTGCCGACGCCGCGGCGGCGGGCCTCCGGGAGCACGCGCGGCGCGACGTAGCCGCGTCCGAGGATCGTCCGAGCGGCCGCCGAGCCCTGCGCCGACGATCTCGCCGTCGAGCTCGGCGACGAGAACGTGCGGTCCGGGTCGTCAGCCGGGTCCGCGAAGCTCCTCGACCGTCCACGCCGACTCGTTCGGGAGGAGCGGCGCGCTTGATGCGGATCCAGGCCTCGAGGTCCGCGTCGCTCTCGGCTGCGCGGACCTCGATCATCCCGACCGCTTCAGCTTTCCGTGGCGCTTCGCGTAGCGCTCGCCGCGGCGGAAGACCTCGAGCCCGAGCGGCACCGAGACGATCCCGATCAGGATCAGCGGCCAGATGTCCGGCCACATCGCGCTGATGCCGGCGCCGTTGATGATCGCGTCCCGAATCCCGTCGAGCGCATAGGTGGCCGGCGAGATCTTGGCGAGCCACTGCATCCACTCCGGCAGCACGCTGACCGGGTAGTAGACGCCGGAGACGACGAGCAGGACTCCCTGCGCGACGAATCCGAGCTGCGTGCCCTTCTCGGGCGAGATCAGGGGCAGGACGGCGGTCATCATCCCGATCCCGATGAACGAGATCGACGCGACGACGAGCACGATGAGCGCGGCGGCGAAGTTGGCGTGCGCGAGCTCGAGGTGGAAGAACAGCGCGACGACCGCGAACAGCAGGATCGCCCGGATGACGCCGTAGACGATCGCGAAGAGGCCCATCCCGAACAGATGGATCGGGCGCGAGAGCGGCGCCATGAACGTGTACTCGATCGTCCCCTCCCAGCGCTCCCAGGCGACCGTCTCCGTGAGGATCTCGAAGATGATCCCGAGGTAGGCCCAGACGACCGCGCCCACGAGCAGGATCGTCGTCACCTCGTTGACGTCGATCTTCCCGCCGCCGGCCTCGATGCCCTTGGCGATGAAGACGATCGTGAGCGTGTTCGCGACCGTCCAGATGAAGAACGCGACGTCCCACCAGATGTAGCGCTTGACGAGGTAGATGTTCCGCTCGACGACTCCGGCGAGGCCGATCAGCTCGTGGCGGAGGGCTGCGGCTGCGCCCGGCATTACTTCTCGTCCTCCTCGGGCTTCTCGTCCTCGAACGCCTTGCCGGTCGCGGCGAAGAACGCCTCTTCGAGCTTCTCGGCCCCGTAGCGGCGCTTGAGCTGGTCGACGGGCTCGAGGCAGAGCAGGCGGCCGTCGTCGAGGATTCCGATCCGGTCCGCGAGCGCCTCGGCCTCGTCGAGGTCGTGCGTGCAGAGCAGGATCGTCGCGTCGTGGGTCGCGCGGATCTCGCGGATGAAGTCCTGCACCTCGAGCTTCGAGCGCGGGTCGAGGCCGGTCGTCGGCTCGTCGAGCAGGAGCAGGATCGGCTGCGTCAGGAGCGCGCGGGCGAGCGCGACCTTCTGCTGCATCCCGCGCGAGAGGTCCTCCATCGCCTCGTTGCGGCGGGCGGCGGGGAAGCCGACGCGCTCGAGGATGCGCGGGATCTCGTCACGGGTCTGGCCGGCCGTGAGCCCGTAGAACCTGGCCGCGTAGGACAGGTTCTCGGTCGACGACATCTTCTTGAAGAACGACGCCTCGACCGAGACGCGGTTCACGAGCCGGCGGACGGCTCGCGTGTCGGAGATGTCGTGCCCGAAAATGGTTGCGCTGCCGCCGTCGAGCAGGAGCAGCGTCGAGAGCAGCCGGACCAGCGTCGACTTGCCCGACCCGTTCTGGCCGAGGATGGCGACGCACTCGCCGCGGGCGATCTCGAAGCTGATCCCGCGCAGCGCGTCGACGCGCTCGCGCTTGCGGCGCAGACCGGAGCGACGCCCGTCGCTGCGGCGGAACTCCTTGCGCAAGTTTTGGACTTCTACTGCGGGCACGTGCTGCTCCAGACTCGGCTCGAGGGGACACGGAATCGGCGCGCTCGCCGTTTCGTCAGGCGGCGCGCACAGAAACCGGAATCAACCGAGGCGCAACATCGCGGCGCTCAGGGTACCCACAGCTCCGGCGCAGCACAAGGCTTGCGTCTGTCCGCACTCGCGCCTAAAGTGGGCTCAGGTGCTCGCCGCAGAAGGCGGGCGCCGAGGCAATGAGGCCTCGGGACTCTCGTCAGTCCCGGGGCCTTTTTTGTTGGTCCGACAAGGAGGAGGCGGCATGTCCGAGCTGGAGACGAAGCACTACATCGCGAACGGGGCCAAGGAAGCTCCCGCCGCGCGGGAAGCGATCGAGTGGGCCGGGCAGACCCAGGCGCAGCTCGTCGACCTGAAGTTCTGCGACCTGCTCGGGCGCTGGCAGCACATGACGCTGCCGCTGAGCGCGTTCGACGAGTCCGCGTTCGACGAGGGCCTCGGCTTCGACGGCTCCTCGATCCGAGGCTGGCAGGGCATCTCGGAGTCCGACATGCTGCTCATGCCCGATCCGGCGAGCGCGATCCTCGATCCGTTCACCGAGGCGCCGACGCTCTCGCTCATCTGCGAGATCGCCGACCCGTTCACCCGCGAGCAGTACGACCGCGACCCGCGGGGCGTGGCCAAGCGGGCCGAGGCCTATCTCAACGAGACGGGCATCGCGGACACGGCGCTACATGGGCCCCGAGTGCGAGTTCTTCGTCTTCGACGAGGTCTCGTACGACCTCGGCCCGAACCACTCGCACTACGCGTTCGACTCCGCCGAGGGCCACTGGAACTCGGGGAAGCCCGGGCTCGGGAACACGATCCGCGAGAAGGAGGGCTACTTCCCGCCGGCGCCGCACGACACGCTGCACGACCTGCGCTCGGCGATGGTGCTCACGCTCGAGCGGCTCGGCATCCCGTGCGAGTTCCACCACCACGAGGTCGCCTCGGGAGGCCAGTGCGAGATCGACCTCCGCTACCAGACGCTGACCCGCATGGCCGATCAGGTCATGACCTACAAGTACGTGGTCAAGAACGTCGCGCGCGCGGCCGGGAAGACCGTGACGTTCATGCCGAAGCCGCTCTTCGGCGACAACGGCTCGGGCATGCACACGCACCAGTCCCTCTGGAAGGAGGGCACGCCGCTGATGGCCGACAAGTCGGGCTACGCGGGGCTCTCGCAGCTCGCGCGGGCCTACGTGGCCGGACTGCTCATGCACGCGCCGGCGCTGCTCGCGTTCTGCGCGCCGACGACGAACTCGTACCGCCGGCTCGTCCCCGGCTACGAGGCGCCCGTCAACCTCGTCTACTCGCAGCGCAACCGCTCGGCGTGCATCCGGATCCCGATGTACTCGGACTCGCCGAAGGCGAAGCGGGTCGAGTTCCGGTGCCCGGACGCGGCGGCGAACCCGTACCTCGCGTTCGCGGCGATGCTGATGGCCGGGATCGACGGCATCCAGAAGGGCCTCGAGCCCGGTGAGCCCGCCGACTACGACCTCTTCGAAGAGGATCGGGGCCGGGTCGCTCAGGTGCCAGGGTCGCTCGAGGAGGCGCTCGACGCGCTCGAGAGCGACCACGAGTTCCTGACCGCCGGCGGCGTCTTCTCGGAGGAGCTGATCCGGACCTGGATCGCGTGGAAGCGGGAGAACGAGGTCGACCTGGTCGCGCTCAGGCCGCACCCGGCCGAGTTCGCCCTCTACTTCGACGCGTAGGCCGTTGGAGATCCGGGAGCTTCGGGAAGAGGACTGGCCGGCGGTGCGCGGGATCTTCGAGCAGGGCATCGCAGGCAAGAACGCGACCTTCGAGACGGAGGCTCCCTCGTGGGAAGCATGGGACCGCTCGCAGCTCGACGGCCATCGCTGGGTGGCCGTCGAGGGCGGGCAGGTCGTGGGCTGGGCCGCGGCGCACCCCGTGTCGTCGCGGCCCTGCTACCGCGGCGTCGTCGAGCACAGCGTCTACGTCGACGACGAGTGGCAGGGAAGAGGCATCGGGCGCGCGCTGCTCGAGCGGCTGTTCGAGAGCACCGAGGAGGACGGGATCTGGACGATCCAGACCGGAGTCTTCCCGGAGAACGAGGCGAGCCTGGCGCTGCACGCGAAGTGCGGCTTCCGGGTCGTCGGCACACAGGAGCGGCTCGGGAAGCTGGACGGCGTCTGGAGAGACGTCGTCGTCCTGGAACGACGAAGCGAGGTGATCACATGACGAAGGTCGAAGCGGTCGTGGTCCGCGAGCGGGTCGAAACGGTGATCGACGCGGTCGAGGCGGAGACGGGCCATGTGGGCGTGACGGTGGTCGAGGCGATCGGCCACGGCCGCCAGCGCGGCGTGACGCACGAATACCGCGGCCGCGTCTTCGAGTCGCGTTTCCTGCCGAAGGCGCTGCTCACGTTCGTCGTCGAGGACTCGGTCGCGCCGGCGGTCGTCGCGGCGATCGCGGACGCTGCGCGGTCGGGCCACGAGTCGGGTGACGGGATCGCGTGGACTACTCGAATCGAGAACGTCAGGCACAACCGCACGGGGCTTCCGCTCGGGGAGGTGGAGGTCGCATGAAGACCGCCGACCTCGTCATCGCGGTCAACACGGTGTGGGTCGTAGTCGCGGCGGTGCTCGTGATGTTCATGCAGGCTGGGTTTGCCTTCCTCGAGGCTGGCCTGACGCGGATGAAGAACGCGGCGCACATCGCCGGCAAGAACGTCCTGATCTTCGGCGTCTGCTCGATCGTCTACTGGGCGGTCGGCTTCGGGATCGCGTTCGGGAACGGAAACTCTTTCGTCGGGACGAGCGGCTTCTTCCCGTCTACGAACGAGTTCCTTTCGATCGGGGCAGCCCCGTTCACGTTCTTCGCGACGATCCCCGGCTCAGCGGCCTACCTGTTCGAGGTCGTCTTCGCAGGCGTCTCGCTGGCGATCGTCTGGGGCGCGATGGCCGAGCGCGCAAAGCTGTGGGTCTACCTCGTCTTCGGCGCCTTCTTCACGGTCCTCTACTCGGTCGTCTCGCACTGGATCTGGCATTCCGGCGGCTGGCTCTTCTCGCTCGGCATGCAGGACTTCGCCGGCTCGACGGTCGTGCACTACCAGGGCGCGCTGGCCGCGCTGGCGGGCGCGCTGCTGCTCGGACCGCGGATCGGCAAGTTCGGCCACGACGGGCGCGCGAACCCGATTCCGGGCCACAACATGCCGTACGCCGTCCTCGGGACGCTGATCCTCTGGTTCGGGTGGTTCGGCTTCAACGCAGGCTCGACGCTGGGCGTCGTGACCGGCGACAAGATCGGCTACTTCGCCTACGTCGCGCTCACGACGAACCTGGCCGCCGCGGCGGGCGCGCTAGGCGGGATCGGCGCAGCGTGGCTCGTGCTCCGCAAACCGGACGTGTCGATGATGCTGAACGGGGTGATCGCGGCGCTGGTGGCAATCACCGCCGCATCGGGCTTCGTCGCGCCGTGGGCCGCGGTCGTGATCGGAGCGGTCGCGGGGTCGATCGCGGTCGTGGGCGTGCTCTGGGTCGAGCGGATCGGGATCGACGACCCGATCGGCGCGGTAGCCGTGCACGGGATGGCCGGCGTGTGGGGGACGCTCGCGGTGGGCCTGTTCGCCGTCCCTGCGCTCGCATCGAACCTCGCTACGGGCTCCGGCGGCCTCTTCTACACGGGCAGCTTCCACCAGCTCGGCGTGCAGGCACTCGGCCTTGCCACGGTCGGCGTGTTCACGTTCAGCCTGTCGTTCGGAGCGCTTTGGACGCTGAAGCGACTCTGGGGCATTCGGGTCGAGGAGCACGTCGAGACCGCGGGCCTGGACGTCGCCGAGCACGGCATGTGGGGCTATCCCGAGTTCTACATCCCGGTCCCCGGCGGCTACGGAACCGAGTCGCACTCGCACCTGCTCGGGCACGGACACAGGCACGAGCCAGCCGAGCCCGTGGCCGCAGAACGGGCCGCATAAGTTTCCGATTCGCTAACGGAATGCATACGAATCGGGCGTAGATTCGGTGTCGTGAAGCTCGTCGTCGCCGCGCTCGTCTCGTTCGCCGCGCTGTCGGCATCGGGCGCGGCCGTTCCCCAGTCCTCGCCATGCTGCACCGGGGATTTCGACCCCCAGTGGTCGCAGGATGGTTCGCGCATCGCGTTCGTCCGTCGCGACCCGAGCGGGCTCAGCGCCTTCTACACAATGGCTTCAGGCGGCGGGGACGAGCGCCGGCTCGTGTCGCTCGGCGGCGACTACGCGTCGTGGCGGGAGCGCCCGCCGCTGCTGTCACCCGACTGGACGAAGGTCGCGCTCATCAGTCCGAGCTCAGCCTTGAAGCTCGAGAACGTTGCGGGCGCACAGGTCGCCGAGATCGGAAAGTACGTCTACAGCTTCGCCTGGTCGCCCGACGGCCGACGCGTCGCGTTCCACGAGACGGACCTCGGAGGCAACAGCACGATCTTCGTCGTCGCCGGCGACGGGAGCGGCCTGCGGAGCCTGGGCTCCGGGCAATGGCCCGCATGGTCCCCGGCAGGCGACCGCATCGCCTTCGTCGCCCCCGACGGGAGGCTCTACGTGATGAACGCAGACGGCAGCGGGCGCAGGCTCGTGTACGACGGCAACGGCGCCGTCGTGTACGCGCCCTCCTGGTCGCCACTCGGAGACCGGATTGCGTTCTTCGCCGCCTCGCGCCTCCTCGTCGTCTCGAGTGAGGGAACACGCATTTACGACACGTCTGCCACCGACTACACGGCGAAGCCGCCGAAGTGGTCGTTCGACGGGTCGCTGATTGCGTTCGAGGGCCCGACCACGTTCTCGGTCGTACGACTCGGCAGCCTGGATCTCTGGTCGTTTCGGGACCGCTTCGACCCCAGTTGGTCCCCGGCCGCGAACGAGCTCGCAGCCAGCTTCGACGGCCCCTGCGAGCCGAGCGGGATCTACCGGATGTCCGTTCCGTCCACGAGCCGGCGGCTGACGCTGGACTGCCACATCCGCGGCACCGCGGGGCCCGACGTGCTGTCAGGAACGCCGCAGAGAGACATCGTCACCGGTCTGGCGGGCGACGACGAGCTGCTCGGAGGCGACGGGGAGGACCGGCTGATCGGGGGGCCTGGAGGCGACACGCTCCTCGGCGGCGACAAGGGCGACCGCCTCGAGGGCGGCTACGGCGCCGACCTCTTGATCGGCGGCAGCTTCCAGCAAGACCCTGCCACGGAGATCGACGACCGCCTGCTCGGCGGCCCGGGGCCGGACGAGCTGCGCGGCGGCCCGGGCCGGGACAGCCTCAACGGCGGCATGGGGAACGACGTCCTCCGCGGAGGGACCGGCGAAGACTCGCTCTACGGCGGGCCCGGAAACGACCGGATCTTCGCCTCAGGTGATCCCACGGACGACCTGAGGCGAGCGGCACACGACTTCGTCGCCTGCGGGGGCGGTCGCCACGACGTCGCGTTCGTCGATCGGCAGGACAAGGTCTCAGGTTGCGAGACCGTCCATCGGCGTTGAGCGACGTTTGCACCGTTCTTGGCCTCATCATCGCGTGCCTCGTCGCCGTCGGCGGCAGCAACTCGGCTCGGCCGGCCTCTACGTGCCACAGCCTCTCTCCGATTCCTCGCCTGTTTGGAGCGCGGATGGATCGAGCATCGCGTTCCTGCGCCAGTCGGCGTCGAACGTGTGGACGGTGCACTCCGTCCCGCTTTCGGCGGAAACGTCACGCTGCTTGCCACGCGGCCCGACGAGGCGGCGTACCCGAACCTGTCTCCGGACTGGACGAAGGTCGCATTCCGCTAGGGCACCGACGTCCGGATCATGGACATCGACGGCTCCGGTGTGACAGACATTCCGATCGACACCTACGACCTGGCCTGGAGCTCTGACAGCGACTCGCTTGCAATCAGCACGAACACCGAGCTTTCGTCGTTGAGCCGACGGCAGCGGCCTCCACAAAGTGGCCGACGGCAAGTATCCGGCGTGGTCTCCGGATGGTTCCCGACTCGTGTTCGTCGCTACGCGGACATCGCCCTGTAGATCGGAGCGGCGACGACGGAGTCGCGCTGGCGAGCTTCCGAATGAAGCGGGCCTCCCGAGAAGTATCGCGACGGTTAGGGGATGGCATTTCAGAGTGACGGGCGGCTCAGGATGATCGCCGCGGACGGCGCGGTAGTCGCCGGCTTCGGTGGCAGCTACGTCACGAATCTCAGGCTTTCGTGGTCGTTCGACGGAGAGCGGCTGGTCTCGGCGAACAGAGTTGGAATTTCGATCTTTGACCTTGGTATCCGGCGCGAACGCCGATTGCATCTGGTGTACGCGATAGCTTGAGTTACGAGCGCCGACGTGATGGCCTTCGACGGGTACGCGCCCTGCTCCTGGACCGGGATCCACGTGGCCTCAGCGATCTCCGAGCCGATTCGGCGCCTCACGCTCGGCTGTCGAATCGACGGCGACGCTCGCGACAATGTCCTCGAGGGAACCGAGTGGCGGGATGTGATCACGGGTTCGGTGGGAAGGATTGGATCTCTGGCGGCACGCCACGGACCTGCTCTACGGAGGACACGGCGACGATGTGATCCACGGTGGCCCGTACCTCGTCGACAGCGGCGACATGATCGACGGCGGCTCTGGCAACGACATCCTCAAGGCGGCCGCGACGAGGGAAGCAACCATGGCGCGGACGATGTGTTGTTCGGCGGTCGGTAGCAGACGTCCTCAGCGGGAGGCCGGGCCGCGATCTCCTCAGCGGCGGCAGCGGGCCCGACATGATCTATGCCCGCGACGGCGAGCGAGACGTGATCAATGGGAGGGGGGAGTGGATGTGAAGTGAGGTGGGGATGCGAGTCTTGGCTCGGGCAGCCCTAGCTCGCGACTCAGTGGACGACGATCACCTTCAGGATGACGAGGCTCAGCCCGAGGACGAGATTCAGCCCGACCACGACTGCGGTGCCCGTCGTGCTCAGGCGCTCCAGCCGCGCGTAGCGCACTCCCTGGGCCGCCAGCGCCGCGACGCCGAGCCCGAGCGCCAGCCAACACGGACCGTTGAGCCGCCGAGCGCTCCGATCGCGCCGAGCGCGAGGGCGGCGCGGGAAGGACGACCGCGAGACCCATCGCGCGCTCGCGGTGGGCGATCTGCCCGAGCTCGGCCCCGTCAAGCGCCTCCCGAGCTGAAGGCTTTCTGCGAGCCCGTGCGCATAGATGTGCGCGGCCCAGAAGACCAGCGTCGTGACGACGACGATCGCCAGGAGGTGCCAGAGGTCGTCCCGGAACGCAGGCGCACCCGCGACGAGCGTCGCCATGACGATGATCGTCCCGTAGACGGTCCCCGCGATCGTCTCGGACGAGCCCGCGAGCAGCTCCCGGAGCGCCCGCGCGGACGGCTTAGCCACCCGGAAGCCAGCCGTCGCGATAGCGCGCCGGCTCCGAGGGGGACCAGGGCCCGTCCGCGTCGGCGACGTCCTGTGCCGTCTCAGGAGGGCTCGCTCCGTGCTTGCGCGCGACCTCGTCTGCAACGTACTCGCCGTACGGGCCGAACGCCTGGTTCTGGCGCGAGCTCATGGCGAGCACGACGCAGGGCCCGTCGCCCGCGCCGATGATCACATGTTTGGTCTTGGGAGGGCAGTGCACGAAGTCCCACTGGCGCAGGGGCCGCTCCTGGCCCTCGACGATCAGGAGCGCCTCGCCAGAGAGGACGAGGAACGCCTCGGTCTCGGTCTCCCAGTGGTACAGCGAGTTCGGCTCGCCGGGCTCGAGCACCGCGAGCTGGACGCCGAGCATCGGGAAGAACGTGTCGGCCTCCCACTCGGTCTTGCCCGTGAACGAGATCGATTGTCGGCCGGGGCGCGCCCACCAGCGGGCGTCGCGCGCGTTCACGACGAACCAGCCGCTGCCGCCGGCAACGAGGCCGTGTTCGGTCTGTTCGAGCGGGGCCTCAGGGACCATGGTTGGATGATACGAGCGCGGCCAGGCGGCTACAGGTGCTTGAACGTGACGCTCACGCGCCGCGTGACGTCGTCGGTGCACGCGGCGCCGGATCCGCAGTCGGCGAACGTCGAGCGCTTGTGGCTCTTCCCTACGACTGTCAGCACGCGTCGCCGCTTCACGGTCCCGGCGCGGGGCATCGGAATGAGCAGCTGACCTTCACGCGTCCCTCCGACGAGGCGGCCGTCGCTGAAGAGCGAGACCTGCGCATGGCCGCACGCGCCGCGTCTCGGCTCGAGCTGCGCCCCGGACAGGTCCGCGTAGAGAAAGCGACGGTTGTACCCGGCAATCTTGGTCTTCGACGCACGCGAGATCGGCGCGGTGCCGCAGCCGGTCTTGTCAGTAGGACTGCAGTCGCCGCCCGGGCTCGGGTGGTCGCTGCGTCGTGTTGTCGACCCAGGTGACGGTGCCGCTCGCCGGCAGGGCAGGCGTGTCGCGGATCCCTCCTGTCGGGCCGGGAATGCCGACGATCCAGCTGCCCAACGTGTTGTTCGGCTCACCGTTCTTCGACGGATCGATGATGAGCGTGACGAGACGCGGCTTGACGAGCCGAAACCTGAGCGTGACCGTGCCCTCGCCGACCGCACCGCACGGCGCGGGATCGTTGTACGTCCAGTGGTCGACGAGCTCTCCCGTGACCGAGGTCAGACGATGAGTCCATGGACGCCCTTGAGAGGACGCCTGCGATGAGGAGTCGACAAGAGAGCTGCTGCGCCTGCCGAGCCGACGAGGAGCAAGACGACTCCGAGGCGGATACGGCTCACGCGAGCAACACTGGCAGGTCGAGCCGGAGTTACCTAATCGACGTCAGGGACCGCTCAGGTTCCCGATCGTCAACGCGACGAGGTCCGAGGAGGTCGCCGTGGGGTGCTCAGCGCTCGCGTCGTCGATCCAGCAGCCGACGTAGACGGAGCCCGGTGCGTCGAACGTCGCTGCGAAGGCCAGCGGAAGCGTTCCGTCGCGTACCGCGCCGGTGCCCGGCCCGACGTGCAGCGCCGCCGGTGCGCCGATTCGCGGGCCGGCGGATCCGGGGCCCTGCGCCTGGCACGAGACCACGACGTCGGCGAGCCCGTGGAGGGTGACCTGGGCGTTGAACGCGTATTTGCCGGCCGGCAGCGTGCCGCTCGCGAGGACCGTGGTCGCCGTCTCCGAGGTCGTCCCGCCGATGTCGACGGCGTTCGTGTTCCGCGCCTCGAAGGCGTTCGGGAGGCCGCCCGCCTCGCCCTTGTCGCCCTTGATGCCGGGCGGTCCCTGGAACCCTCGCGGCCCGCGCGCGCCTCGGGGGCCTCTCGGGCCGCGTGCCTGCTTCGACGACTTCCCGACGTGCACGACCTTCGTGACGGTGTTCTGGGCGGCGTTCCCGAGCGGCGTCGCGCCGAGCAGGGCGACGACGAGCGCGGCGGCGGCGAGTGCGACGGCGAGGCGCTGCAAGGCGCATTTGAAGCTAGCACCGTGCCGGGCTCTTGCCTACCCGATCGCGAAGGTCACGCGGACCGTTGCCTGGACCTGCTGCCTCCCGGGCTCGATCGGAGCGTCGGCGCTTCTCTGCGCGAGCGCGACAGGGTAGTACGGCTCCGGCTCGTTGCCGTTCTCGGTGATCGCCGTCACGCGGCCGAGTTGCACTCCCGCGGCCTCGGCGAGAACACGCGCCTTCGCGCGGGCATTGTCGACCGCGGCGCGGAGAGCCTTGGCCTGCTGCCCGGCTTCGTCGGAACGGCTGAGCGTCGGTCCGTAGACGTTGTTGGCGCCGGCGCTCGACGCGGCGTCGAGGATCGCGCCGGCCTTCGCGAGCTCGCGGATCGTGACGGACACCGAGTTGTCGGCCGAGTAGCCGTTGTCCGGGTACGACTTCGAGACCGAGACGTCCTGCGTCTGCACATCCCCCTTGGCGACTCCGGCTGCGAAGAGGGCCGCGAGCACGCGCCGCATCCGTTCGGAGTTTGCGGCGAGCGCTTCACGGGCGGTCGGCCCGTTGGTCTGGACGCCGAGCGAGAACTGGGCCTGGTCGGGAACGCTCTGCACGGTTCCGGTCCCGGTGACCGTGATCCCGCCGGAAGGCTCGGAAGCGCCGCCGGCGAGGTCGGGACGCCCGACTCCCGCGAGCGCGACGACTGCGGCGCCGACGACGACCAGCGCGGCGATACGGATCGGTTTCATGACTGCTCCTTTCGAAGGTCTCGATCCAGTACGCCGCAGAAGCTCGTCCGCGTCACACTGCACCGGTGCGCTACCAGTTCGTCGATTGCCGCTGGGAGCTCGGGTGACCCGAGCCGCGGACGCGAGCTCTACCTCGAGGGGCACATCCCGGGCGCGTCGTTCCTCGACGTGGACGACGATCTCGCGGCGCCTCCGGGTGTTCGCGGCCGGCATCCGCTGCCCGATCCCGACGAGTTCGCCGCAGCGGCTTCCCGCGCGGGAATCGGCGCCGGCGTGTTCGTCGTCGCCTACGGGTTGATGGGCGGCGCCGAGCGGCTCTGGTGGCTCCTGCGGCACTTCGGGCACGACGACTGCGCCGTGATCGACTTCGAGGCCTGGCTCGGCCCGCTCACCGCGGGCGAGGAGGAGATCGAGCCCGCTGCCTTCGAGCCGAGGCCGCGCTCCGACGACACGATCGAGGCGGACGAGCTCGCGGCGCGCCTCGGCGAGCTCGTCGTCGTCGACGCCCGGTTCGCCGAGCGCTTCAGAGGCGAGCCGAACCCGGTCGACAGGGTGCCCGGCCGCATCCCGGGCGCCGTCAACGCACCGTGGAACGAGCCGGTGCCCGAGCTGCCCGCGGGCGAGCTCGTCGCCTACTGCGGCTCGGGCGTCACGTCGTCCGTCACCGTGCATCGCCTCGCCCTGGCCGGCCGCGACGCAAAGCTCTACCCCGGCTCGTGGAGCGAATGGGAACAGCGCCCCGACCTCCCGGTCGAGCGCGGCTAGGCGGTCGAGCCCTCGAGATCGGGCAGATACTGGCGCCAGCCGTGCGGGATCTTCGGCGCGGCGAGGCGGATGAAGAGCACCGGCTGCGGCGGCCTCGGCGGCCGCTGGAGCTCCATCGAAGCCTCCTCGAGTAAGCGATTGCCCTTCTTCAGGTTGCAGGGCGCACACGAGGTGACGACGTTCTCCCAGACGGAATCACCGCCCCGGCTGCGCGGCACCACATGGTCGAGCGTGAGCCGCCCGGCCGTCGTCCCGCAGTACACGCAGCGCCAGCCGTCACGGGCGAAGAGGGCCCGGCGCGAGATCTTCCGCTGGACTGCGCGCGGGACCTTCACGTACTGGACGAGCCGGATCACATGCGGCCACGGATACGTGCTGCTGGCCGAACGGAGCGGCTGCTCGAGCTCCTCGATCACCTCGGCCTTGCCCTTGAACACGAGCACATGCGCCCGTCTCACGGACGTCACGTTCAGCGGCTCGTAGCTCGCGTTCAGGACGAGAACCTGCGTCATGGCACGAAAAATGTAGCGACTAGCCGCGAAATCACCGAGCCTTCTAGGATTGGCACGTGGGGTTGAGCGCGGCTGCGTGGATCGCAATCGGCGCGGCTTGCGTGGCCGTCGTCGCCCTCGGCGTGTGCGCGTACCTGTTCGTGCAGATCAGGCGCATGCGGGCGAACCAGCTCGTCCTGCTCGGCGGCGGGAAGGACGACCTCGTCGATTTCGCGGTCTCGCTCCAGGCGCGCATGGACGACCTGCACGGCGCCGTCGCGGAGGTCGCAGCCGCCCTGTCGCGGGTCGATCGCCGCGTGGACGGGTCGATCACGAACACGTCGCTCGTCCGCTACGACGCCTACGAGGGCGCGGGCGGGCACCAGTCGGCGTCGATCGCGCTCCTCGACGCGAGCCGCACCGGAGTCATCGTCAGCGCGATCCAGGGCCGCGACTACGCGCGGATCTACGTCAAAGAGCTCGAGCGCGGCCAGCCGAACGTCGCCCTCTCACCGGAAGAGCAGGCAGCGGTCGAAAAGGCGATGGCCGGCTAGCCCGACTGAACGGAGAACTGAACCGGATAGTTCGCGGAGTTGTTGGTCGTGTTCGTCTCGCCCGGGACCGGGTCGACCTCGACTGTGAGCGACGTCTTCTGATCGAGCGGCGGTAGCCCGAGGCCGCTGAACGAGACGCTCTCCTCGTTGCCCGAGTCGATCAGCGGAATCGTCTTGCGCGACTTGATCGGCTTCGGGCTCTGCTGAATCGTCAGCGTCACGCGCAGGCCGACCTCCTGCGCACAGCCCGAGTTCTTGACCGTGACCGTGAACACGAGGTCCGTGCTCAGCGGAATCGTGTTCAGGCTGCTCGTCGGACAGCTCCTTGCCACTCGGGAGCGCCTTCGTCGAGACGAGCCCGGTGCCGCGCGGCGAGCAGTTCGTGCCGCCGCCGGCCGCGGTGCCGTGGATGCGCTGCCACAGCGACTTCATCGACGCAGTGGTGGCGATGTCGGGGTTCGCGAGGAAGATCGAGTCCGGGACGTTGACGCCCGTGACGCCGAGCCGCTGGAGCTCGCTCTTCGTCGGCTCCTTGAACAGGTCTTGCCAGATCACGTCACTCGCGATCAGCCGCTGCATCTGCACCGCCAGCTCCCCTCCGGCCGTACCGGCGTTCTTCGACGAGGCCGTGCTCCGGAAGGCGTCGGTCATGCCTCTGAGCCCGTTCGTGCGCAGGTCGAGCGCGTCGAGCATGTGCGCGTCCTCGGCGCGCAGCCGGCCGGGCGGGTTGAGCCCGCGCGCCGCGGAGGCGATCTGCTCCTGCTGCCGCGCGAGGCCGGAGAGCTCGCTCTCGACGTCCGACTCCTTCGTCCCGCGCTGTCGTCAGCAGCGCGTTGAGGTTCCGGCCCAGCCGCTGCGACTGCTGTCCGTAGGTCTGGACCTTCTCGACGTAGTGGCGGTAGGCGTCCTTCCGCTTGTTCTCACGGCACCCGTTCACCCACAGGACGAGCAGGAGGATGATCAGGATCGCGAAGCTGATCAGCCCGATCAGCCGCAGCAGCGGCGTGAGGCCCGTCGGCGGGCGTACGGGCGGTCGCGGTCCTCGCCGCGGGCGCTCTTCTTGTGTCTCCCTGGTGTCCGACTCCTCGAAGAAGTCGAACTCGATGTCGTCTCGCTCGCTCATTTTCTTGCCGTGCCAGGGTTCAGCCTGGCTCGGTGTGCCATCCGGAGCCGCGTCACTGTATCGCCTCGCTCGGTCGGTGCAGGAGTTTTGCGCAGCGAAGCCAAGGTGGAGCAACGGTGTCGAGCGCCGTCGAACCCGTCGCCTCGAACGGTCTCGTCCTGGACCGGTATCGGCCCCTGCGCCCACTTGGAAGCGGCGGCTCGGGGTCGGTGTGGCTCGTGCGCGACGAGATCTCCGGCGAGCAGTTCGCGCTGAAGATCATCGCCAGGGAGGGTCGGGCGGCGCCTCGGGCCGAGCGCGAGGCCGAGGCGGCGACAAGGCTGCGCCACCCCCACTGCCTGCGCGCCTACGGGCTCGAAATGGACGCCAAGCACCTCTACATCCCGTACGAGTACGTCCCGGGCGAGACGCTTCGGCAGGCCTTGCGCACGCATCAGCTCGGTGACGAAGGCGCGGTCGAGGCGGCTGCCCAGGTGCTCGAGGGGCTGGCGTTCGCGCACGCGCGCGGGATCGTCCATCGCGACGTGAAGCCGTCGAACGTGCTGCTCACCGAGGAGGAGCACGTCTCGGTGCGGCTCTTCGACTTCGGGCTCGCGCTGATGGCCGACGCGGACACGCTCACGGCCGTCGGCGACGTGCCCGGGACGCTCGCATACATCTCTCCGGAGCGCCTGCATGGACAGGAAGCGGGCCCGGCCGCGGACGTGTGGGCGGTCGGCGTGCTCCTCTGGGAGGCGCTCGCGGGGCACCATCCGTTCTGGCGGACGTCGCCGCTCGAGACCGGTGAGGAGATCAAGACCGGGGCGCCTTCGATCCGCGAGGCGCGGCCCGACCTGCCGGACGGGCTGATCGCAGCCGTCGACGCGGCGCTGTCCGTCGAGCCCGAGCGCAGGCCGGCCGCTTCGACGCTTGCCGTCGACCTTCGCGAGGCGTGGCGAGGACGTTCCAGGCGCCGGGCTCCCGCACGGCCGCGTGCGCGAGTCGATCTGAGGAAGGTGGCCGAGCGGGTCGCGCCGGCTGCGCTGGCCGGCCTGGCCGTGGGCTGGATCGCGTCAGCGCTTCCGTTCTATCCCGCGTTCTGGCCCGGTCTGCTCGCCGTGCTCGCCGGCGCACTGACGTTGGTCCGCCCGCGCCTCGGTCTCGCGCTGGCGCTCGCGGTGCCCGTGTTTCCGCTCGGCAACATCTCGTTCGGGCTGGCGGTGCTCTACGCAGCCGTGGCCTTGGGCTGGTTCGTGGTGAGCTGGGGCGATGCGCGCTGGGGGCTGCTGTTCTGCTCCGGGATGCTGCTCGGGCCGCTCGGTCTCCTCGGTCTCGCGCCGCTCGTGGCGTTGCGGGCTCGCGGTTTCGTCAGGCGAGCGCTGCAGGCGGGTGCGGCGGTTCTCTTCGCCGGCGCCGTAGCGGCGATCCACGGCGCGCCGGTGCCGTTCACGCACGAGTCGTCACAGCCTCTCGGGATCGCCGGAAGCGAGCATCCGCTCGCGGTTCTCCAGGCCGTCTGGCAGTGGTTGCTCGGCATGCCCGCGCTCGGGCTGGAGGCGCTGATCCTGGCGGCGGCAGCCGCGCTCATTCCGCTCGCCGTCCGCGGCTCCGACCTGACGATCGCGATGTTCGCGGGAGCAGTGCTCGCCGCGACGCTCGTCGCTGCACCGACGTCGAGCGCGCTTCCGCTCGTGCTCAGCGGCTGGGCGATCTACATCGCGCTGACGCTCATGTCCCGGAAGCGTCCACAGGTGGAGAGCGAAGGACGCACAATCGGCACGGTCCTGAGACTGACACGTGCGAGATTCGCGGATAGGCTGAAAGCGGTGGGTGGTCCGCGGCGGCCCCGATCGAGGCAACGAATTCCCGCCGCAGGCGCCCGGTAAAATCGCCGACGGGGTGAACCCTCGGCCGTGACCGTGCTTCGAAACATCGAGCAGAAGATCGAGGCGCTTTTCGAGGGCGTCTTCGGCCGAGCATTCCGGACCCATGTCCAGCCGGTCGAGCTCGCGCGCAAGCTGGCCAAGGAGATGGACGACCACCGCATGGTCTCGGTGTCGCGCGTCTACGCGCCGAACGAGTACTCGGTCTACCTCTCGCCGGCCGACCGCGACCAGTTCTCGAGCTACGAGGAATCCCTCCTCAACGAGCTCCAGGAGTACCTCGGCGAGCACGCGAAGCGCGAGTCCTACGTCCTCCTCAGCTCGCCGAAGGTGCTGATGAACACCGACTCCGACCTCGAGGTCGGCGAGTTCGGCATCGCGACGCGCATGGTCCAGCCCGAGCCGGGCGAGGCGCAGGAACAGGCCGAGCCGCTTCCAGCCACGCCGCCGCCGGGAGCGACCATGGTCTACCGCCCCACGGCGCCCGACACGCAGGCCGCGACGCCGGTCGAGCTCGGCGTCGAGCCCGAAGTGGTCACGCTCGACGTGAACGGCAAGCAGCACACCGTCGACAAGATGAGCACGCTCATCGGGCGCTCGAAGGACTGCGACATCCGCCTCACGGACCCGAACGTCTCGCGCCGCCACGCAGAGCTCCGCCAGGAAGGCACCGCGTACTGGATCCTCGACCTCGGCTCGACGAACGGCGTGACCGTGAACGGGCGCCGCCAGCAGCGCGCACAGCTCCAGAACGAGGACCGCATCACGGTCGGCTCGACGGAGCTCGTATTCCGACGATCGGCAGCATGATCGCCGCCTCCGTCGACGTCGAGGGCGCGCTGCTCCTCCTGAAGGCTGCGTTCCTCGTGCTGCTCTACCTCTTCATCTGGCGCATCGTCCGCACCGCGAGCCGCGACCTCCGGCTTCCGCAGGAGAGCTTCGTGCTCGGCCCGCAGCAGGCCGCAGCCGCCGGGCTCCGGCCGGAGCCGCAGCCGCAGCCGGAGATGGGCCGCCTGGTCGTGATCAGGAGCAGTGCGATCGACGAGAACACCGAGTTCGAGCTCGATTCGACAGGCATTTCCATCGGCCGCGGCGGCCCAAACGACGTCCGACTCGACGCCGACGACTACGCTTCCGCGAACCACGCCCGCGTCGAGCCACGACGCGACGGCGTTTGGATCGAAGACGTGGGATCGACCAACGGCACGTTCGTCAACGGCGTCCGGCTGAGCCGGGCGCGCAAGCTTGCCGCGGGCGACCTCGTCCGCGTGGGCGACACGGATCTGAGGTTCGAGACATGAGTGCCCTCGGCCGCAGTACCGGGCTCTCTCATCCGGGGCGGAGGCGCCGCCGAAACGAGGATGCCTGGGTCTGCCATCCGCCGCTCTTCGCCGTCGCGGACGGGATGGGCGGCGCGCGCGGCGGCGAGATCGCGTCCAGGGTCGCGGCAACCGCCCTCGGCGAGGCCGTCGACGGCAGCGGCGAGGCGCGAGTCGTCGCGCTCATCCAGGAGGCGAACCGCCAGGTCTACGAGCGTGCGCGCGAGGACTCGGACGCCTCGGGCATGGGCACGACGATCACGGTCGCGCTGTTCGAGAACGGCATCGTCTCGATCGGCCACGTCGGGGACTCGCGTGCCTACCTGATCCGCGACCACAAGGTCGACCAGCTGACCGAGGACCACTCGCTCGTCGCGGAGCTCGTCCGCACCGGCCGGCTGTCGCCCGAGGAAGCCGAGTCGCACCCGCAGCGCTCCGTGATCACGCGCGCGCTCGGAACCGACCCGGACGTCGACGTCGACTCCTTCTCGGTCGAGGCCAAGCCCGGCGACCTGTTCCTGATCTGCTCCGACGGGCTCACATCGATGGTCGGCGACGAGGAGATCCTCGACGTCGTCGAGCCGCGCCGGGAAGACCTGGACGGAGCCGCCAAGGAGCTCGTCGACGCGGCCAACAGGAGCGGCGGCGAGGACAACATCACGGTCGTCTTCTTCGAGGTCGTCGAGGACGGCGCCCAGGCTGCGGCTCCCGGCGAGACCAAGCCGATGCCGGCGCTCGACGTGGTTCCTCCGCCGCAGGCGGACGAGGACACGCTCACCGAGCTCGACCGCGTGCCTGCGATCGACACGATGATCGTGCCGCCCGAAGAAGCGCGCGCGATGGCGACGAGCTCCGACGGCGCTCCGGGCCTCTTCGCCGAGGAGGAGCGTGAGCCGAAGCCCCACCTCGGTGTGCAGGCCGCGCGGGTCATCATCGCGCTCGGGGTCATCGCCGGCCTCCTGCTGCTCGTGATCTGGCTGTTCGGCCAGAGCCAGTGATGTTCTCGCTCAGCTACCGCAACCGCGAGCTGGTCAACCTCTTCGTCGTCGCGATCCTCACCGGCATTCGGGTTCGCGAGCGTCTACATCGCGCGCCAGGACGTCGTCTCCACGGGCTCGCTCTCGTACGCGCTCTTCTTCTTCGCCCTCTACCTCGCCGCGCACGTCGTCGCCCGGATCACAGTCCCGCAGGCCGACCCCTACCTGCTGCCGATGGCTGCGCTCCTGACTGCGTTCGGCGTGACCGAGATCTACCGGCTGAACCCGGACAACGCATTCCGCCAGGGCCTGTGGATCGTCGTCGGCGTCGCCGCCTTCTCCGCGACGCTCCTGCTCCTGCGCCACGACTACCGGCGGCTCGAGAGCTACAAGTACTTGTTCGGGCTGACTGCGATCGGACTGCTGCTGATGCCCGCGCTGCCCGTGATCGGCGAGACCGTCAACGGCGCGCGCCTCTGGGTGCACTTCGGCGGCATCCAGTTCCAGCCCGGTGAGCTCGCGAAGATCATGCTGATCGTCTTCCTGGCCGGCTACCTGCGCGAGAAGCGCGAGGTGCTCGCCCAGGGGCGGATCAAGGACTTCGGCCCGCTGCTCGCGATCTGGGGCGCGGCGATGCTCGTCCTCGTCGAGACGAACGACCTCGGGAGCGGTCTCCTCTACTTCGGGATCTTCCTGGCGATGCTCTACGTCGCCACCGCGCGCGCCTGGTTCGTGGGTGCGGGGCTCGTGCTCTTCGTCGCGGGCACCGCGCTCGTCTACAAGGCCGTGCCGCGCGTGGAGGAGCGGGTCACGGTCTGGATCGACCCGTGGAAGCACAGCCACACGACCGGGTACCAGATCATCCAGTCGCTGTACTCGATCGGAAACGGCGGCTTCGACGGCAAGGGGTTCGGAAAGGGCGTCTTCGCGACGACGAACGGGCACGACCTGATCCCGTTCCTCCCGACCGACTTCATCTACTCGGCGCTCGCCCAGGAGCTCGGGCTCGTCGGCTCGGCCGCGCTGTTGCTCGTCTACATGCTCTTCTGCCTGCGCGGATTCCGGGTCGCGATGCTGGCCCAGGACGGCTTCTCGAAGCTGCTCGCGCTCGGGCTCACGTTCGGCTTCGCGCTGCAGACGTTCATCATCGTCGGCGGCGTCCTGCGGATCATCCCGCTGACCGGGATCACGCTCCCCTTCGTCAGCTACGGAGGGTCGAGCGTCGTCGCCAACTTCGTCCTGCTCGCGGGCCTCCTGCTCGTCTCGCATCGGGCGAACGCGTCGAGCCAGCTCGCGCGTGGAGGGCAGCTGTGAACCGCCAGATCACGCGCGTCGCGGTCGTCGGGCTCGTCCTGCTCGCGTCCCTGATCGTCGGGACGACGTACTGGCAGGCGTGGGCGGCGAACGGCCTGGCCGACCGGCAGGACAACGCGATCCAGCGCGTCGCCGAGTTCACGGTCAAGCGCGGCGCGATCATCGCCGGCGACGGACACACGGTCCTGGCCGACAACTACCGGCGCCGGGCCGGCGGGCAGACGCTCTACTTCCGCAAGTACCCGCAGCGCGGCCTCGCGGCCCACATCGTCGGCTACTCGACCCAGGTTCGCTCGCGGGCCGGGCTCGAGGAGTCCGAGAACGACTTCCTGACCGGCTCGAACACGAACCTGAGCACGGTGCTCGACACGACGTTCGACAAGCTCAAGGGCGAGACGGTCAAGGGCAACGACCTGCACCTGACCCTGCAGCCGAAGGCCCAGCGCGTCGCGCTCAACGCGCTCGGCGGCAAGTGCGGCGCCGCGGTCGCGCTCGACACGAAGACCGGGGCGATGCTCGTCAGCGTCTCGAGCCCGACCTACGACCCGAACCTGATCGAGAACCACTTCAAGCTCGCGAGCCGCAACAAGTTCGGCTGCGCGCCGCTCTTCAACCGGGCCGAATCGGGCCTCTACGTCCCCGGCTCCGCGTTCAAGGTCGTGACCGCCTCGGCTGCGCTCGACAGCGGCAAGTTCAACATCAACTCGACGTTCTACGACCCCGGCTTCTGCACGGAGTACGGCAAGCCGGTCCTCAACTTCGCCGACCAGAGCGGGCCCGAGCGGTTCGGCACGGTCACCTTCACGGAGGCGCTCCAGCACTCGATCAACGCCGTCTTCTGCAACATCGGGAAGGCGCTCGGGGCGAAGGCGATCCTCAACCACGCGAAGAAGTTCGGCTTCTACTCGGTGCCGCCGCTCGAGACGCCCGTCAACGAGCGGGCGATCAGCGGCCTCTACAACAAGGGGAGGCTCTTCTTCCCGAAGAACGACTTCCAGGTCGACCCGGGCCGGCTCGCCTTCGGCCAGGAGCGGCTGCTCGTGACGCCGCTCCAGATGGCGATGGTCTCGGCCACGATCGCGAACGGCGGGGTCGTCATGCGGCCCTACGTCGTCGAGAAGGTCACGGCGCCGGACGGCTCGACCGTCGTCACGACGAAGCCTGACCCGCTGGGCCGCGCGGTTCAGCCGCAGCACGCGGCCGAGATCAACCAGATGATGCAGGCGGTCGTCACCGGCGGCACCGGCACCGCGGCCCAGATCCCGGGGATCAAGGTCGCCGGCAAGACGGGAACCGCCGAGACCGGTGAGAACCACGTCAACACGACCTGGTTCATCGCCTTCGCGCCGGCCGACAACCCGCGCATCGCCGTCGCCGTCGTGGTCGAGCGCCAGCATGCAACCGGCGGCGAGGTTGCCGCTCCGATCGCGAAGCAGATCATGGAAGCGCTGCTCAGGTGACCCTCTCGGACACGCTCATCAACACGCTCTTCGACGGCCGCTACCGCATCATGCGGAAGCTCGGCTCGGGCGGGATGGCCGACGTCTACCTCGCCGAGGACGAGGAGCTCGGGCGGCGCGTCGCGATCAAGATCCTGAACGACAAGTACGCGCCGGACGACCAGTTCGTCGAGCGCTTCCGCCGCGAGGCGAAGAACGCCGCCGGGCTCTCGCACCCGAACATCGTCTCGATCTACGACCGCGGCGAGGCCGAGGGCACCTACTACATCGCGATGGAGTACCTCGACGGGCGGAGCCTGAAGGAGCTCGTCGTCGCGCGCGGGCCGCTCCCGATTCCCGATGCGATCGCGGCCACGCGCCAGGTGCTATCGGCGCTGCGGTTCGCGCACCGGAAGGGGGTCGTCCACCGCGACATCAAGCCGCACAACGTGATGGCGGACGCCGACGGGCGGCTGAAGGTGACGGACTTCGGGATCGCGCGGGCGGGCGTGAGCCAGATGACCGAGGCGGGCTCGATCATCGGCACCGCGCAGTACCTCTCGCCCGAGCAGGCCCGCGGCGCGCCCGTCGACCAGCGCTCCGACCTCTACTCGATGGGCATCGTGCTCTACGAGATGCTCACGGGCCAGGTGCCGTTCACCGGCGAGAGCCCGGTCGAGATCGCGATGAAGCACCTCTCCGACCCGCCGCGGCCTCCGTCGCTGCTGCGCCCGGACATCCCGCCCGACCTCGACATGGTCGTCCTGCGCGCGCTGGCCAAGAACCCGGAGGATCGGTTCCAGACGGCCGAGGAGATGGACGCCGAGCTCGGACGCGTCGCCGCCGGCGTGGGCGTGACCGCGGAGACGGCCGATGCCGCGACAGCGGTGCTCTCGGGCGCGGCGCTCGCGAGCGCTCCGACGGCGATCGTCCCGCCGCGCCGACCACCGACCGAGGCGCGCCCCTCGTACCGCTACGCCGATCCTCCGCCGAGGCGTCGCGCCATATGGCCATGGGTACTCGCGCTGCTGCTCGTGGTGGCGGCCGGCGTGTCGGGGTACTACGCGTTCGGCAAGATCCAGGACTCCCTCGGCGGTTCCGACACGGCCTCGGTGCCGTTCGTCGTCTCGATGCGGGAAGACCTCGCGGTCCAGATGCTGAACAGCAAGGGGCTGGGGGCGACCGTGCACCGGCGACCGAACCAGACCATGAAGATCGGCCAGGTCTACGAGCAGGGAACCGTCGCCGGCGCACGTGTGAACAAGGGGACGACGATCGACATCTACGTCTCGACCGGACCCCCGAAGGTGCACGTGCCGGACGTGATGGGCAAGTCTCGCGACGACGCGATCGCCGCGCTCGCCGACGCGAAGCTGAAATTCAAGGTGCTCCAGGTCTTCTCGAAGGAACCCGGTGACACGGTCGTCGCCCAGTCGCCGACCGGCGGGCGGATCGTGAACCAGGGCTCGATCGTGCACATCAACGTCTCGAAGGGCCTCCAGCCGCTTCAGGTGCCGGACGTCCGCGGGCAGCTCTTCGACAATGCCGCGGGCCAGCTCCAGGGGGCGGGCTTCGCGGTCGCGCGGCACGACGTCGATTCGGTGCAGCCGAAGGACACCGTGATCGACCAGGATCCTCGCGGCGGCGGGTCGCTCTCGCGCGGCGGGACGGTCACGCTCTTCGTCTCGAAGGGCCCCAAGCAGGCCACGATCCCGGACGTGACGAGCCAGGACCAGGATTCCGCCACGCAGGTGCTCGAGCAGTCGGGCTTCAGCGTCGACGTGCAGCAGCAGGACACGACCGACCCGGCCCAGGACGGGATCGTGCTCTCACAGGATCCGCTCGGCGGCACCAAAGCCAAACCAGGCACCACGGTGACGATCGTCGTCGGCCACGCTCGTCGCAGTTCCCTGATGGCGCGGCGTCCGCGTCGCCGTCCTGATGGGTGGCCGCTCGAGCGAGCACGAGATCTCGCTCGCGTCGGCGCGGTCGGTGATCGAGGCGCTCGACCCGGCTCGCTACGAGGCGGTCACGGTCGAGATCGGGCGCGACGGGCGCTGGGCGCTCGGGTCGGGCTCGCGCGGCGGAGCTGGAGCGGGACGGGCGCTCGGCCGTGGAGACGCTGCCCGTGCCGACGTCACGCGTCCCGGAGACGCTCGCCGGCGTCGACGTGGTCTTCCCGGTGCTCCACGGGCCGTTCGGCGAGGACGGGACCGTGCAGGGGCTGCTCGAGCTCGCGGACGTGCCCTACGTCGGCGCGGGCGTGACGGCTTCGGCTCTCTGCATGGACAAGGACCTGTTCAAGTCGGTGCTTCGCGACAAGGGGATCCCGGTCACGAAGAGCGTCACGCTCCTGCGGAGCCAGGACAGCTTCGAGAACCCGTTCGGGTTCCCCGTCTTCGTCAAGCCGGCGCGGCTGGGCTCGTCGGTCGGGATCTCGAAGGCGCGCAGCGAGGAGGAGCTGCGAGCCGGGATCGAGCTCGCGTTCCAGCACGACGAGAAGGTGCTCGTCGAGGAGTTCGTGAGCGGCGTCGAGGTCGAGTGCAGCGTGCTCGGGAACGAGCAGCCGATCGCGTCGATCCCGGGCGAGATCGCCGCGAACGCGGACTGGTACGACTTCTCGGCGAAGTACGACGAGGGCGGGATGGAGCTCGTGATCCCGCCGCGGGTGTCGCAGGAGGCGATCGAGCGCGTGCAGGAGGTCTCGGTGCAGGCGTTCCGCGTGACCGACTGCGAGGGCATGGCCCGCGCCGACTGCTTCGTCCGCGACGACGGCGAGGTGCTCGTCAACGAGCTGAACACGATCCCCGGCTTCACCGCGACGAGCGTGTACGCGAAGCTCTTCGAGGCGTCCGGGATCCCGTACGAGGAGCTCCTCGAACGCCTCGTGCAGCTTGCGCTCGAGCGCCACGCGCGCCGCGCGAAGCTCAGGTTTTAGCCGTAACCTCGCTGATCTGCGCCCGGCCCCCGGCGAAGGGCAGCTTCAGCCAGACGAGGTAGTAGCGGTACTTCCGGCCGTGCGTGTCGACCGAGAAGGTCCTGCTCCGGCCGACCGGCTGGAAATCGCCCGAGACGTCGGTGAACGGACCGCCGCTGGCGTTGCCGGCCTTGATCTCGGCGTCGAAGTCGGACCCGATGCTGTTCACGGTCATCTTTCCCAGCGCCACCGCTCGCGGCGCTTGCAGGACGAGTCCGACGCCGCCCTTCGTGAAGTTGCTGTAGTGCTCGGTGTCCCAGGACGTCGCCGGCGTTGTGATCGGTCGCAAAGTGGGCCTCCTCTCCGTGCTCGGAACCGTCTCCTTCAGGGTCGTAGGCGGTGAGCCCCTGGAGCTGGACCGGCTTCGGGGTTGCCGACGAGACATGGAGCGCCTTCTTCGCCGAATCGGTCGAGAGCAGCAGGTACGCGCCGCCGGCGACGAGCAGCGCGGCGAGGAGGACGATCAGCGCAATCCCGACCGGGAATCTGCCGTCGCTCGCGCTGCGGTCTGCGTACGGCGCGGCCGGGGCGGCGGCGGGACGATCATCGTCGCGCCTTCGCCGTCGCGCCCGTCCAGCTCGGCGAGACAGGCCTCGAGCTCCGCGCAGAGCTCGTCCATCGACGCGAAGCGATCGGCCGGGTCCTTCGCCATCGCACGCTGGATCGCGAGGTCGACTCGCACCGGACAGTCCGGCCTGTGCTCGAGCACGCTCGGCGGCGGCTCGCTCACATGTCGCATCGCGACCGCGACGAAGTTGTCGCCCGAGAACGGCACCTCGCCGGTCAGCAGCTCGTAGAGCACCACCCCGAGCGAGTAGATGTCCGTCTTCGGGTCGACCTTCTGCCCGCGAGCCTGCTCGGGCGCGATGTAGTCGCTCGTCCCGAGCACGGTCCCGGTCTGCGTGACGCCGTGCACGTCGAGCGAGCGCGCGATCCCGAAGTCGGTCACCTTCGCCTGCCCCTCGTCGTTCAGCAGGACGTTCTGCGGCTTCACGTCGCGGTGCACGAGCCCCCGGGCGTGCGCGAACGAGAGCGCGTGCGCGACCTGGAGCGCGAGCCCGATCGCCTCGCGCGCATCGAGCGGCCCGCGAGCCGACAGCTCCTTCAGGTTCTGCCCGTCGACGTACTCGAAGACGATGAACTGGCGCCCGTCCTGCTCGCCGCGGTCGATGACCGTGACGATGTTCGGGTGCGTCAGCTGCGCGACCGCGCGCGCCTCTCGGCGGAAGCGCTCGACGTAGTCCTCGTCCCGCGTGTACTGCTCGTGCAGGATCTTCAGCGCGACGGTCGCGCTCGAGCAGCCGATCGTGCGCGCGAAACACGTTCGACATGCCGCCCGAGCCGACGAGCTCCTCCAGCTCGTAGCGGCCCGCGATGAGCTCACCGACCACGGCTTGAAGTTTGGCTAAGGAGTTGCGGCTAGGAGCCGAGAACGTTTGCGAGCGCGTCTTCCCAGACGCCGAGCGCCTCGTCGAGCTCGGAGTCCGTGATCACGAGCGGCACGAGCACGCGGATGCAGTTGCCGTCCGTCCCGGACTTGATCAGCAGCAGCCCGTTCCTGGCCGCCTCCTCGATCACGGCGCTCGCAGCGTCGGACGCCGGCGCCTTCGTCTGCGCGTCTTCGACGAGCTCGATCGCGAGCATCGCGCCGAGCCCGCGCACGTCGCCGATCCGGTCCCAGCGCTCCTGCCAGGCGACCATGCGCGCCCGGATCGTGTCGCCGATCGCCTGGGCGCGCTCGACGAGGCTCTCCTCCTCGAAGACGTCGAGCACGGCGAGCGCCGCCGCCTGCGCGACCGGATTGCCGACGTACGTGCCGCCGATCGCCGAGTCGGGCGGAGCGTCCATGATCTCGGCCTTGCCGATCACGGCCGACAGCGGGAGCCCGCCGGCGATCGACTTCGCGATCGTCATCAGATCCGGCTCGACGCCGTGGTGCTCGATGCCCCACATGCGCCCGGTGCGGCCGAACCCGGTCTGCACCTCGTCGACGACGAACACGATGCCGTGCTCGTCGCAGATGTCCCGCACGCCCTGCACGAACTCCGTCGGCGCGACGACGAAGCCGCCCTCGCCGAGGATCGGCTCCATCACGATCGCGGCCACGCTCTCGGCGGGCACCTGCGTCACGAACGCGCGGCGCAGCGACTTGAGCGCGGAGTCGACGTCGATGCCCCGGTACTCGTGCGGATACGGCACGCGGTAGACCTCGGGCGCGAACGGGCCGAGGCCCGCCTTGTACGGGTGCGTCTTCGAGGTCATCGTCATCGAGAGCATCGTCCGGCCGTGGAACGCGCCCTCGAACGCGATCACCGCGGGGCGCTTCGTGTACGAGCGCGCGAACTTGATCGAGTTCTCGACCGCCTCGGTGCCCGCGTTGAAGAACGCGGCCTTGGCCGGGCGACGTGAACGGCGCCACCGCGATCAGGCGCTCGGCGAGGTCGACGTAGACCTCGTACGGGATGATCGTGAAGTCCGTGTGCGCGAAGCGGGCGAGCTGCTCCTGCGCGGCCTCGACCACCTTCGGGTGCGAGTGGCCGACGTTGAGGCAGCCGACGCCGCCCGTGAAGTCGATGAACGTGTTGCCGTCGACGTCGGTCAGCGTCGCGCCGCGTCCTTCGGCGGTGACGATCGGGTGGACGAGCGAGAGCGGCGCCGCGATCACGCGCTCCTTGCGCTCGACGATCTCGCGGGACCTGGGTCCCGGGACCTCGGTTCGCAGCTCGATCGACTTCGTCATGGCCATGCGTTGAAGATACAGCAGGAACCGGCTCTCTGCATAGATGAATAACGAATATTCACCCGACCCGTTCGAGCAGCTCCGGGCGTGGCTCGACACGGACGTGATCGCGCTGGCGACGGCGAGCGCGGACGGCGCTCCGTCGGTGCGGATGGTGCTGCTCAAGGAGCGCGGACGAGCAGGGCTTCCTCTTCTTCACGAGCTACACGGGCCGCAAGGGACGCGAGCTGGCCGAGAACCCACGAGCGGCGATCCTCGTCCACATGCCCGGCCGGCAGATCAGGGTCGAGGGACGGGTCGAGAAGACTCCGGAGGCCGAGTCCGACGCGTACTGGGCGACGCGACCTCGCGGGAGCCAGATCTCGGCGTCGGTCTCGAACCAGAGCGAGCCGGTCGAGTCGCGCGAGGAGCTCGAGCGACGCTTCGCGCGAGTTCGACTCAGCGCATCCCGGCGAGATCCCGCGGCCGGCGCACTGGGGCGGCTTCCGTCTGATCCCGGAGACCTACGAGTTCTGGGAGCACGAAGAGAACCGCCTCCACGACCGAATCCGCTACCGCCGCGACGGCGAGAGCTGGACGGTCGAACGACTGCAGCCGTGACTACGGTTCTCGGGGTGATCCTCGGGCACCTCGATCTGGACGCGTTCTTCGCCGCCGTCGAGGAGCTCGAGAACCCCGAGCTGCGCTCGAAGCCGCTGATCGTCGGCGGCGATCCTCGCGGGCGCGGGGTCGTCGCGACCGCCAACTACGAGGCGCGCAAGTTCGGGATCGGGTCTGCGATGTCGTGCGCCGAGGCGCTGCGCCGGTGCCCGCACGCCGTCTTCGTCCGGCCGCGCCACAGCGTCTACCGCGAGTACTCGGCCTCGGTCTGGAGCGCCGTGCGCGAGGTCGTGCCGACGGTCGAGCGCACCGGGCTCGACGAGGGCTACCTCGACCTGGGCGAGGTCGCGGACACGTTCGGCGAGGCGCGCGCCGTCGCCGAGGCGGTTCAGACCTCCGTCCGGGGCGCGACGAGCCTGAGCGCCGCGATCGGCGTCGCGACCTCGAAGGTCGTCGCGAAGATCGCGAGCGACCGCCGCAAGCCCGGCGGGCTCACGGTCGTCCCGCCCGGACGCGAAGCGTCGTTCCTCGCCCCGTTCGACGTCCGCCGCCTGCCGGGAGTCGGCCCGCGCTCGGAGGCCAGGCTGCGAGCCGCCGGCCTCGAGACGATCGGCGCGCTCGCGACGCTCAGCGACGCGGACCTGAGGCGGCTCCTGCCCGGCAAGGTCGGCCTCCTCCTGCGCGACCGCGCCCGCGGCATCGACCCGCGGCCGCTCGAGACCGTCACCGAGCGCATCTCGATCTCGACCGAGGAGACGTTCGAGCGCGACATCGCCGACCGCGACCGGCTCAAGGACGAGCTGCGGCGGATGGCCGTCGGGCTCGCCGAGCACCTGCAGAAGAAGGGCGAGACCGCCCGCACGGTGACGACGAAGGTGCGCTACCCGGACTTCGCGATCCGCAGCCGCTCGACGAGCCTCCCCGTCGGCACCGACGACGCCGACCGGATCTCCGAGCTCGCCTGCAAGCTGCTCGACCGCGCCCTCGACGACCGGCCGGGCCCGCTGCGGCTCGTCGGCGTCGGCGTCTCCGGCTTCGAGCCCCATCGCCAGCTCGCACTGGTCTAACGTCACGCGACGTGAAGAAGCACCTCGGCACGATGCTGACGACGGTCGCGATGATCGCCGGGCTCGCGCTGCTCGGCTTCCTCGCGTGGTCGTGGTGGCAGAGCCGGCTCCCCGGGCGCTACGACGTCATGTCGTACGGCGCGGTCGACGACGGCGGAGCGCAGCCGATCGCGCACAACCACTTCGGCGTCGCAGTCGCTCACCGGCCCGAAGGGCAAGCCGAACTACAAGGTCACGCTCACCGCGGAGAAGGCTCCGGTGCGGCTCGCGTCGGGCCAGGAGGTGAACGCCTGGACGTTCAACGGCAGTGCGCCCGGGCCAGAGCTTCGCATCCGTCAGGGCGACCTCGTCCAGGTCACGCTCGTCAACAAGGACATCGGCGACGGCGTGACGATCCACTGGCACGGCCTCGACGTCCCGAACGCGGAAGACGGCGTCGCCGGGGTCACGCAGAACGCCGTCGAGCCGGGCGGCCGCTACGTCTACCGCTTCCGCCCGGAACAGGTCGGGACGTTCTGGTACCACACGCATCAGGACGCCTCCGAGGGCGTGAAGCAGGGGCTGTTCGGCGCCCTCGTCATCGATCCGAAGCAGCGCCCTCGCGGTCTCGACCTCGCCCTCCCGGTGCACACGTTCTCGGGTCGCACGGCGATCGGCACCCACGACGACGTCTGGCGCAAGGCGGTGCGACCGGGCACGCCCGTTCGTCTGCGGCTGATCAACACCGACAGCGCATCGGCGAAGTTCCAGCTCTCCGGGATGCTCCCGTCCGTGGTCGCGATCGACGGCGCAGACATCGCACCGGCTCGGGTTCCGCCGGGCGAGCCGATCGAGATCGGAGCCGGCGGCCGCTACGACATCGCGTTCCGCATGCCGAACGGTGTCGCATCCGTCGAGGTCGAAAACTCCAAAGCCGCGCTCGTGCTCAGCCCGGATGGAACCGGGAACCCGACCGCGGCTCCGTCAGGGCCGACGTTCGACCCGGCGGCTCGCGCGCGGACCACGCCGGTCCTGCAGGGAGCGCACTTCGACCGTACGTTCCAGCTCACGATCAGCAAGAAGGTCGGCTTTCTCAACGGCCGGCCCGGACGTCACTGGGCGCTGAACGGGGAGCTCTATCCGCGAGTGCCGATGTTCGAGGTCGCGAAGGGCGATCTCGTTCGGATCAACCTCACCAACGACTCCTCGTCGGTGCACCCGATGCACCTGCACGGTCACCACTTCCTCGTGCTCACGCGCAACGGGAAAGCCGTGAGCCCCTGGTCGACCGACACGCTGCTGATGCTCCCGCACGAGCGGTACTCGGTCGCCTTCCGGGCGAACAACCCGGGCCTCTGGATGCTGCACTGCCACAACCTCAAGCACGCTGCCGACGGCCTGACCATGCACCTCATGTACGCAGGCGTGACGACGCCCTACCGGGCCGGCAAGTCAGCGCACAACGATCCCGAGTAGCTAGGCGGCCGGTGTCGCGGTCGCCGGCGCGGCCTCGGCGCGTCGCTGCGCGACCCTTCCACTCGCGATACGTGATCGAGGCGAGGAAGCCGAGGATGACGAACGCGTTCATCGGGTGCAGTCCGCCGAAGACGTACGGAACGCCAGAGCCGGTCCAGGCCAGCAGGATCTGCAGGATCGAGCAGGCCGACGACGCCGAGCGCACGATAGATGCGCCTGCGGTCGCGGGTGCCGAACGAGATCAGCAGGAAGACGAGCGTGCCCAGGAAGATCAGGTACCCGAAGCCGATGTGCAGCCCGAACGAGTCCTCGAACGAGTTCTCGTCGACCGTCCCGTCCTCGACGACCTTGTCGGCCGTGTCGAACGCGCCGTAGCCGGCGAAGAAGATCTGGAGGACGACCGCCGCAGTCAGGATCGTGGCCCAGATCCGATAGATCCCTCGAAACGCGTTCATCTCGGACAAGCTCCTTTTCGTCGACGCCGCAGGACGGCTTACGTTAAACCGTTATCCGGCCCAACGGAAGCCCGCCGAAGCGAAATCTGGGGCGAGCGGGCTCTCGGGCAATCCGGGCTGCGGCTCGGGCGCGTTGTAGCCGCGCGGAGCGACGTCGTTCGGCGTGTCCGGGTGGAAGAGCGAGGCGAGGTACTGGATCTGTCCGCGGCCCGGGGCCGAGCTCCCACTGGCCGCCGCCGTAGGGGCTGATCTCGTGCTCGGCGCAGTAGTCGTACGCGTCGAAGAGCCGCTTGACGGCGCCGAAGCGCGACGGCTTGATGTTGATCGTCCGCGGCGGCCACGGGCGGCTCTCGATGTCCGCGACCGAATGGATCGGCGCGTCCCACGTGATGCGAGCGGCGTGCGGCTCGAGGATCGGGCGCGTCTCGTCGTTGACGTTCGGATCCTCGACCCAGGCGTCCGGGAACGCGTCGAGCACTCGCTGGTAGAGCACCGGGTCCGGCGGCTGGTCGACCGACGTGCCCTCGTACTGGCCCTTGAGGTCGACCGAGTCGATCGCGCCGGTCGCGGCGAGGTCGGCGACGAGCTCGTCCGTCCAGTCACTCGTCGGGTCGAGCTTGAAGCGGAGGCTCGGGTACAGGTCGAGCCAGGCGCGGATCTGGTCGGCCGAGGGCGGATCGGCGAGGCGCCTCGAGGTGACGAACGTGACCGGCCGCGGCTCGCGCTCGACGGCGTCCACGAGCGTCCGGCCCGCCTGGCGGAGCCCGAGGTCGAGCGCCGCGCTCTCGAACGCCCAGCGGCGGTAGTCGTGCCAGGCCTCCATCTCCGGCGGCTCGGTGAACAGCGTGAGCGCGTCGAGGAGCTGCGAGTACGAGTCGAGCGTGAACGAGCCCGCGAGCGGGAGGTCGTCCGGCGGCGGGTGGTCGGTCGCCGTGTACGTCACGTCCTCGCCGACGCCCTCCTCGCCCGCGCCGTGCAGATGGACGACCGTCGTCACGCGCGTGAACTCCGGCGAGACCACGTACTCGAGCCGTTCGAGCTCGTAGGACTCGATCTCGAGCGGGAGGTCCTGGACGGCGTCGTAAAGGGCCAAGAAGTGAGCAGCTTAGAATCGCGGCGTGGTCCTTTCCGACCGAACCATCGCGCGGCTGATCGACGAGGGGCGGATCGGGATCGATCCGTACGACCCGGCGCTGCTCCAGCCGTCGAGCGTCGACGTCCGCGTCGACCGCTTCTTCCGCGTCTTCCACAACGCGCGCTACCCGTACATCGACGTCAAGGAGCCGCAGGAGGGCCTGACCGAGCTCGTCGAGATCGACGAGGACCGGCCGTTCATCCTGCACCCGGGCGAGTTCGTGCTCGGCTCGACGCTCGAGCGGATCCAGCTGCCGGACGACCTCGTCGCGCGGCTCGAAGGCAAGTCGTCCCTGGGGCGGCTCGGCCTGCTGATCCACTCGACGGCCGGCTTCATCGACCCGGGCTGGGACGGCCACGTGACGCTCGAGCTCTCGAACGTGGCGAACCTCCCGATCACGATCTACTTCGGGATGAAGATCGGCCAGGTCTCGTTCGTCCAGATGACCGAGCCCGCCGAGACGCCGTACGGCGCCGGGGAGCTCGGCTCGAAGTACCAGGGGCAGCAGGGGCCGACGCCGAGCCGCTACTGGCAGAACTTCGAGCGCGAGCCGGCGAAGTGATCCTGCTCACGGGAGGAACGGGGTTCGTCGGCGGTCATGTGCTGAAAGCGCTACAGGCGGCCGGACGGCCGGTTCGCTGCCTCGTCCGCGATCCCTCGAAGGCGAACCTCGAGTGCGAGCTCGTCGCGGGCGACATGACCGATGCGGCCAGTTTGAAGCGGGCCGTCGAGGGCGTCGACACGGTCGTCCACCTCGTCGCGATCCGCCAGGGCAAGCAGGAGCAGTTCGAGCGGATCATGTCGCAGGGCACGCGCGACCTGCTCGCGGCCGCGAAGGACGCCGGCGTTGGGCGCTTCATCCTCATGAGCGCGCTCGGGACGAGCGAGGAGTCGAAGGACCTCGTTCCGTACTACGGCGCCAAGTGGGAGATGGAGCAGGCGGTCGAGGGCGCCGGCATCCCGTACGTGATCTTCCGGCCGAGCTTCGTCTTCGAGCGCGACGGCGGGATCCTGCCGACCTTCGCCAAGCTCGCGCGGTTCGCGCCCGTGACGCCGATCACCGGCTCGGGCGTGCAGCGGATCCAGCCGATCTGGGCCGGCGACCTCGCGGCGTACTTCGACAAGGCGATCGACCTCGACGCGGCGACGAACCGGACGTTCGAGCTCGGCGGGCCGGACGTCGTGAGCTGGAACGAGTTCTGGGAGCGGCTGAAGAAGGTGCGCGGGATCCGGCGGCCGAGCGTCCACGTCCCGATGGGCTTGATGAGGATGAACGCGCTCGTCACCGAGCGGCTCCCCGGCAACATCCCGCTCACGCGCGACCTCCTGAAGATGCTCGAGCACGGCGACAACGTCGTCACGAACGACGACGCGGCGCAGACGTTCCAGCTCCCGCTCGTGCCGCTGGACGAGCAGCTGCGGAGGGCCGCCTGATGGCGGATCCGCAGATCGTCGCCGCAGGCGGGCTCGGAGACGACGACGGCGCCGGACAGGCTGATCCGGTTCGTGCTCGAGCCTCAGCGGCAAGGAGCGGCCGCGCGTCTGCCTCGTGCCGACGGCGAGCTCGGAGCTGCCGGACTTCATGGTCCGCTTCTACTCGGAGCTCAGCCCGTACGCCGAGTGCTCGCACGTCTCGTTCTTCCCGTGGCCGCGCGAGGATCTCCGCGACCACGTGCTCTCGCGCGACGTGATCTTCGTCAGCGGCGGGAACACGGCGAACATGCTCGCCGTCTGGCGCGTCCACGGCTTCGACGAGATCCTGCGCGAGGCCTGGGAAGCCGGGCATCGTGCTCGCCGGCTCGAGCGCCGGGATGATCTGCTGGTTCGAGGCCGGCGTCACGGACTCGTTCGGCCCGCAGCTCGAAGGGATGCGCGACGGGCTCGGCTTCCTGGCCGGGAGCGCGTGCCCGCACTACGACGGCGAGGAGCGGCGCCGGCCCGTCTACCAGGAGCTGGTCGCCGGCGGCTTCCCGGCGGGCCTCGCGGCCGACGACGGCGTCGGCCTGCACTTCGTCGGCACCGAGCTGAAGGAGGCCGTGAGCGTTCGTGAGGGGGCGAATGCGTACCGCGTCGAGAGCGGCAGCGAAACCACGATCGAGGCGCGCCAGCTCGAAAAAGAGTAGGGGCCGCACAAAAGGCGGCCCCTAATCCGGTTACCAGCGTCGTATTGGTAGAGGCGCTTCCGGCCGGCTGCTAGCTCACCGGCGGCGCGTCGTGCACGAGCCCCCTACGCTGGCTAGGCGATTCCCCATAGGTCTCGGGGACACACCTCTACCCGCTGGTACCTCCACTGCCCGTACTGGAATCTGTCAAGCCGGACCACCTCCTTTCCGCGGTTGCCGCAACTCTAGCCGTTCGGTAAGGACGTACGCCATCCCAGACACGTCCGGGCCTGTCACGCTGTCACGGACTGTCCCCGGGTTAGGTGCGTCGGCCAAGACGACGGAGAGCTCGAGGCCGCGGTCGAGCGGGAGCGTGACGCTCTCGAGGGTCGGATCGGCCTGACGCGCCTGCGAGTACTCGGCGAGCGGGTCCGCGTGCGAGAGGACGTTGTCCGCGACGAAGAGACCGCCGGGCTCGACCTTGTCCCGCGCGAGCTGGAACAGCCGCTCGTAGTCGTCCTTCTCGGCGTCGATGAACACGATGTCGAACACGTCCTCGATCTCCGGCAGCGTTTCGAACGCGTCGCCCTCGATCAGCTCGGCCGTCTCCTCGAGCCCCGCCTCGGCGACGTTCCGCCGCCACGCCTCGACCTTCGCCGGGTCGGCTTCCAGCGAGAGCACGCGCCCGCCGAAGCTGGCGAACCCCGGCCGCGAACCAGATCGACGAGTACCCGCGCGAGCCGCCGATCTCGAGCACCTCGCAGTCCCACTGCGGCGCGACGAGCGCGAACAGGAACTGGCCCGTCGTCCGCGCCACCTGCCGTCCGCGCAGCTCCCGCGAGACGCCTTCCTCGCGCTCCTTCGCATCCTCGGCCTCGAGCCGCTCGAGCACCGCTCTGACCCGGTCGTCGAGCATCAGCGACGTCCACCTTGACGATCCCGTCCTCGACGACGACGGGGAACGTGTCGACCGGGAAGACGGCGGGCAGCGTCAGGGCCGCGCCGGTGCGGATGTCGATGCTGCGAGCCGTGCCGCGGGCAGACCGCGAACCCCTCCTCGACGTCGAAGTCGCCCTCGCAGAGCGGCCCGTCGTCGTGCGAGCAGCGGTCCTCGAGCGCGTACAGCTCGCCGTTCAGGTTGTAGACGCCGACCGTGATCGAGCCCGCGTTGACGATCTTCACGGAGCCGGGCGGAAACTCGTCCAGCGGCGCGACGTCGAGCAGCGCCAAGCTACGAGATCTCGAGCTCGCTCGCGAGCCCGGCCCACTCCGGGGGCAGCGGCGTCCCCTTCGCCCGGTGGAGCGCCACCTTGAGCACGCCCAGGCCGAGCAGCGCGCACTTGAGCCGGATCGGCGTCAGCGGGATCCCGATCTCCTCGAGCAGCTCCTCCTTGGGCAGCGTGGCCACCTCCGACGCGGATCGCCCCTTGACCATCTCCGTCAGCATCGAGGTCGCCGCCTGCGAGATCGCACAGCCGCGCCCCTCGAACTTCACCTCGTCGATCGTCTCGCCGTCGTCGGCGAGCGCGACCGAGATCGTCACCTCGTCGCCGCAGAGCGGGTTCATGCCCTCGGCCTGGGCGTCGGGAGCCTCCATCGCCCCGTGCCCACGCGGGTTCTTGTAGTGGTCGAGGATGACCTCGCGGTAGAAGTCGCTCACAACCCCAGCCTAGCTAGGCGAAGACTTTTCGGGCCTTGTGCAGGCCGTCCACGAGCCGGTCGATCTCCTCCGGCAGCGTGTACAGGTAGAAGCTCGCGCGATTCGTCGCCGCCACGCCGAGCTTCTGCATCAGCGGCTGGCAACAGTGGTGACCCGCCCGGATCGCGACGCCTTCCAGGTCGAGCACCTGCGCGACGTCGTGCGGGTGGATGTCGCCGAGGTTGAACGAGACGATCCCCGCGCGCCGGTCGGCCGGCGGCCCGTAGAGCTTGATGCCCGGAACCTCGGCCAAGCGCTCGAGCGCGTACACGGCGAGCTCGTGCTCGTGCCGCTCGATCGACTCGAGCCCGACCTCGTTGACGTAGTCGACCGCCGCGCCGAACCCGACCGCCTCGGCGATCGGCTGCGTGCCCGCCTCGTACTTCGCCGGCACCTCGCCCCAGGTCGTCTCCTCGAACGTGACCTTGCGGATCATGTGCCCGCCGAGGTTGAACGGCTCCATCGACTCGAGCAGCTCGAGCCGGCCCCACAGCGCGCCGACGCTCGTCGGCCCGCACATCTTGTGCGCCGAGAACGCGAAGAAGTCGCAGCCGAGCGCCTGGACGTCGACCGCCTTGTGCGGCGCCGCCTGCGCCCCGTCGACGACCATGATCGCGCCCTGCTCGTGCGCCCAGGCCGAGAGCTTCTCGATCGGGTTGATCGTCCCGAGCGCGTTCGAGACGAGGTTGTTCGCGACGACCTTGACCCGGCCCTCGCTCGCGATCGAGTCCAGAGCGGACAGGTCGAGCTCGCCGTTGTCGTCGAGCTCGATCATCTTCAGCGTCGCGCCGGTGCGCCCGGCGATGTACTGCCAGGGCACGAAGTTCGAGTGGTGCTCGAGCTCGGTCACGACGACGAGGTCGCCCGGCCCGAGGTTCACGAGCCCCCAGGCGTACGCGACGAGGTTCAGGCCCTCGGTCGCGCCGCGGACGAAGACGATCTCCCGGTCGGAAGGCGCGTTGACGAACTGCGCGAGCTTCTGGCGCGCGCCTTCGTACTCGGCCGTCGAGCGCTCCGAGAGCGTGTACACGCCGCGGTGCACGTTCGCGTACGAGGTCTCGTAGAAGTCCTTCAGCTTCTCGAGCACCTGCCGCGGCTTGTGCGTCGAGACAGCCGAGTCGAGATAGGCGAGCGGCTTGCCGTGGATCTGCTGCTCGAAGATCGGAAAGTCCGCGCGCAGCTTCTGCGCGTCGAGCTTCGGCGGGCTCGTCACGGCCATGGTTCTATGGTACTCGGGGAGGCTCGAGCCCCTGCGTGTCGCTCACCAGATAGAGCGGACGGCCCTTCACCTCGTCGTGGATGCGGGCCACGTACTCGCCCATGATCCCGATCAGCAGGAGCTGGATTCCGCCCAGGAACGCGACGAAGACCGCGACCGACGCAAGTCCCGGGACGCTGTAGAAGCCGGCGAACTTCGAGACAGGAACACGACGCCGAGCAGGAACGACAGCGCCGAGACACGATGAACCCGAGGTTGAGCGCAAGCCGCAGCGGATAGGCCGAGAAGCTGACGATGCCGTCGGTCGCGAACCTGAGCATCTTGCGGAGCGGGTACTTCGTCTCGCCCGCGTAGCGCTCGTCTCGGCGGAACGGGACACCGACCTGGCGGTACCCGATCCAGCTGAACATGCCCCGGACGTAGCGGTTGCGACTCCCGCATCGATCGGAAAGCGTCGAGCGCGCGGCGGTCGACGAGCCGGAAATCGCCGACGTCGAGCGGGACGTCGACGTCGCTCATGCGGCGGAACAGCGCGGTAGAAGAGCGATGCAGTCGCACGCTTGAACGGCGTTTCGCCCTCACGCCCCTCTCGCACGGCGTAGACGACCTCGTAGCCGTCGCGCCAGCGCGCCGCGAGCTCGAGCGCCACCTCGGGCGGGTCCTGCAGGTCCGCGTCCATCACGATCACCGCGTTCCCGGCCGCGACGTCGAGCCCGGCCGTGACCGCGATCTGGTGGCCGAAGTTCCGCGAGAGGCGCAGCAGCTTGAACCGCGGATCGGCGTCCCTCGCAGCGCTCATCAGCTCGTAGCTCCGATCGCTGCTCCCGTCGTCGACGAGGATCACCTCGGCCTCGCCGTCGAGCTTGTCGACCAGCTCCGCGAGCCTGCGCACGAGCTCGGGAATCGTCTCTTCTTCGTTGTAGATCGGGACGACGAGCGAGTACTCGGGCCAGGACGGCATCGACACGCGCCCATTATCGAGCCGCGGGCTGTCGGTACCCGTTTCGGTCCTCCCCCGCTTTCCGCTTCAATGTTCCGGAGATGCGCCGCCTCGCCCTGCCCGCGCTCGTCCTCGTCGCGCTCGCGCTTGCAGTCGCCGGTTGCGGAGGAAGCAAGAGCTCGTCCTCCTCGAAAGGACGCAACCGGTAGCGGGACTCCCGGAGCGAAGGTCTTCGCGACCGCCGGTTGTGCGAGCTGCCACACGATGGAGGCGGCCGGCGCGAAGGGAACGGTCGGCCCGAACCTCGACGAGCTGCGCCCCAACGAGCAGACCGTCAAGCGGCAGGTCACGAACGGCGGAAACGGCATGCCGTCCTTCAAGAGCAAGCTGTCGCCGACCGAGATCCAGCAGGTCGCAGCGTTCGTCTCGACGGCGGCGGGCACGGGCCGCGCCGGAAAGATCTCGTTCGAGCCGAACGACCAGAAGGTCGAGGACTGCAAGGACACGGCCTGCTACGAGCAGGCGTTCGGGAACCTCGCCTACAACGACGGGCCGAAGAAGGCCCTCGAGGAGCTGGACAAGCTCTCCGCGACGAACGGCACCGTCGCGGCCGACTGCCACCCGATCGCGCACAAGATCGGAGCCGGCGGGCTCCTCTACTTCAAGGGCGACGTCGGCAAGGCGTTCGCCGACGGCAGCGCCACGTGCGGCTCCGGGCTACTACCACGGCCTGCTGCAATGGAAGCTCGCCGGAGCCCGCGCCGACCAGGTCGCGGCCCTCGCGAGCACCGTCTGCAAGGACCCGAACATCGAGGCGAACGCGTTCATCTACTACCAGTGCAACCACGGCCTCGGGCACGGACTGATGCTCTACACCGGGCTCGACCTGCCCCAGGCGCTCGACTACTGCCACAAGCTGCAGACCGAGACGGACTCGGTCATGTGCAGCGGCGGCGTCTTCATGGAGAACCAGAGCTCGTCGTTCGGGCTGCACTCCGAAGTGGCTGAGCACGAAGAACCTGCTCTTCCCCTGCAACAGCAAGTACGTGAAGCGGCAGGACAAGCTCTACTGCTACCTGCTCATCACGTCGCACATCCTCCCGTACGTCCACGGCAGCTGGAAGAAGACCTCCGACTGGTGCCGGAAGAGCGACCCGGGCTGGGTGCAGTACTGCTTCCAGTCGCTGGGCCGCGACGTGTCGGGCGTGGCCGTGCACAACCCGCAGCAGATGAAGTCCTCCTGCGCGCGAGGCGGGGAGCGGCGAGAAGGAGTGCATCTACGGCGCGATCCGCGACGTCATGAACAACAACACGCAGGACCCGAACGGGAAGGCGTTCTGCGAGGTCGTCGCCGCCAAGTTCCGCAACTATTGCTTCTGGGGCATGGGCACGATCCTCGGCACCCAGCACAGCGACGAGGCCGGAAAGCGCACCGCCTGCGAGCAGTGGGCGAAGGGCGAGGACCTGACGCAGTGCATGTCGGGCGCCGGCGCCTAGCCGAGCCGCGGGCCTACGAAGGAACGACGAGCACGACCCGCGAGCCGTCGGGCGTGACGTTGCGGATCTGTCCGCGCGGATAGAGAGTCGACAGCTCCGTCGCCATCGGCTGCCAGACGTCGCGGCGCATGAAGAGCGCGAACGGCGGGACGGCGCGGAAATCCTTCAGCGTGGTCGGGTCGACCGGGCCCTGGACGAGTGTCGCCGGTCGAGTGAAAAGCGAGAGGCGGTCGTTCCCCGGGCCGAGATTGCCCCACTCGTAGTACGGCTGGGTCTCGCTGGACGCAACGTAGAACTTCTGCCCGGGGACGTTGTCGCGCGCGGCCGCGAACCGTCCTGTGCTACCGATCGGCTCGCCCTGCTTCCGTCCGAGCTGCACGTAGTCCCGGGCAGCCGAGACGTTGAGCGCGACGACCGCGACGACGAACACTCCGACGATCAGCTGCGGCGCATACCGGACCGAGCGCCAACGATTTGTCGCCCAGCGCAGCGCCTCGACCACGAGATACGCGACAAACGGCAGCGTTACCAGCAGCCTCGTGTAGTTCGGCGCCTTGTTGACAAGCAAGGCAAAGGCCAGCCACAGGGCGACGAAGCCGCCGAGCATGAGCAGCGCACCCTCGTCATCCCGGCGGCGCCTGATCAGTCCGAGCCCGACGATTGCGACGCCCACCCAGAGCACGATCCCCATCAGAGGGTCGAGGAAGCCGTGCCCGTAGTTCGGGTAGATCCAGCTGTGGTCGACGACCTTGTTGTTGAACGTACCGAGGCCGAACTTGACGTTCTTCACCCAGCCGTCGAACTCGCTCTGCGCGAAGACCCACTGTTGCTGCACCACGCGCGCGTCCTTGTAGATGAAGAGGCTGTCGCCCTGGCCGCTGTGCTCCGACGACGGGATCGTCGACTCGGAGTAGATGATCGGCGTCGCCGCCAGCGCGAAGCCCGCCGTCGTGATCGCACCGACGGTCAGCAGCTTCCTCGCCGCAAAGCGCTTTTTGTACAGCAGGCCCAGCCCGAGCAGGAACAGGATCCAGATCGGGAACACCACCCGCGCCGGGTAGTACACGTAGAAGCCGAGGCCGGCGACGAAGCCGCCGAGGTAGATCGCGAGCTCCTGGCCATGTCGCAGGCCCCAGACGAGGAGGATGAGCGCCACCACGAGCACGAACACGGCCGTGTTCTCGCGCATCGCGAGCCGGCTGATCATGAACATCGAGTGGTTGACGCCGACGAGCAAGGCTCCGAGAAACGCCCAGTTCCGCGGAAGCAGAAGCCGGAAGAGGACGTAGCAGGCGGCGATCGTCAGCAGCCCGACGATCGCGTGCAGGAGTCGCATGTGGTAGAGGTCGACCCCGCCGAGCAGCTCCCCGAGCTTGCCCCAGACGACGAACAGGCCCGCCGGCCGGGTCAGGTAGTAGCTGTACGCGAACGGATCGCCGACGTTGTGCGCGTACTGCTTCGAGACGGTCATGATCGCGATCTCGTCCGAGCTGACCTGGACGGGCCAGCGATAGAGCGCGATCAGGTAGAGCGGCGAGCACAGAGCCGCGACGCCGACCGCGAGACCGACGTCGAGCGCGGCGATCCGAGGCCAGACGCGCGCTCGCAACCCGAACCCGACGGCTGCGACCGCCAGGCCGCCGAGCCAGAGCCAGAGCATCCCGTGGCTGTAGCCGCTGACGATGTAGATCAGGAGCGACAGCGCGCCGAGCGCGAGCCCGAGAGCGATCAGGCCGAGCGGGACCAGCTCGTCGAGCGGACGGCTGCGCCAGGAGAGGCGCGCTTCACGCACTGGTTGCTGTCCGACGACCCCCACGAGCGTCAAAGAGTAGCCACCAGCGGGGGAAAGTCCTAGTCCCGTCCGATTCGGACTCGACTCGTCGCAAGCCCTTCGCTTGAATGTGGCGCGTGCGTGCATCGCCCATCCGCGGCGCGGCTCTTTTGGGCCTCGTTTTCCTCGCCCTGGCCGGCTGCGGCGGCAACGGAAACGAGAGCTCGCGTCGACGAGCTCGCTGCCGGGCGCCAAGGTCTTCGACAGCGCGGGGTGCGGCGGCTGCCACACGCTCCAGGCCGCGAAGTCGAAGGGAACGGTCGGGCCCGACCTCGACCAGCTGCGCCCCGACGCGCAGACCGTGGAACGCCAGGTGCGAAACGGCGGTGTGGGCATGCCGTCCTTCTCGAAGAAGCTGAACGAGGTGCAGATCAGCCAGGTCGCGGAGTTCGTCTCCGAGTCGACTCGCTCTTCGACGATGGGCGGCTCGGTGGCCGCAGGCTTCAAGCCGGACGACACGAAGATCGAGGACTGCGAGGCGACCGACTTCCACTGCTTCGAGCAGGCGTTCGCGAACATCTCGTACAAGGACGGGCCGAAGACGGCGCTCGACACGTTCGACCAGGACATCAAGACGCCCGGGCCGATCGAGCGCGACTGCCACCGCATCGCCCACGCGATCGGCGCCGGAGCGCTCTCACACTTCCACGGAAACATCGGCCAGGCCTTCGTCGCGGGCCGCCCGAGCTGCACCTCCGGCTACTACCACGGAATCCTCGAGCGCGCGTTCCTCGGGGTCGATCAGAGCCAGCTAGGCGCCTCGGCGCGGAAGTTCTGCGCGAGCCCGGAGGTTCGCAAGTCCGAGTTCATCGCCTACCAGTGCGTCCACGGGCTCGGACACGGGCTGATGATCTACACCGGCTACGACCTCCCGCTGTCGCTGCACACCTGCGACAAGCTCCAGCAAGGCGACCAGCTCGAGCTGCACGGGCGGTGTGTTCATGGAGAACTACCAGTCGTCGTACGGCATCACGTCGCGCTGGTTGAAGGACGAAGGACCTCATCTACCCGTGCAACTCCGTCGCCGAGAGGTACAAGTTCTACTGCTACGACCTCGTCACCGCTCGGATCCTGCCGAAGGTGAACTACAACTGGAAGAAGGCCGCGGTGTGGTGCCGGAAGAGCGAGAAGAACTGGGTCAAGGTCTGCTTCCAGTCCCTTGGCCGTGACGCGTCCGGCTACACGAGGCTCGACCCGGCGCGGATCCTCAACATCTGCCGCGTGGCCGGGAACATGGCGCGCGAGTGCATCTACGCGGCCGCGATCGACATGACCTACACGGACGTCAGCTCGAGGCGCGCCAAGACCCTTTGCAACACGGCGCCCGCGGCGACCAGGGCTACTGCTGGATCGGGATCGGCGAAATCCTCGCTGAGGTCACGACGACGGAGAAGCACAAGACGGACTGCGACGAGTCCACGCAGAACGAGGCCTACAGGATGGCCTGCTACCGGGGCGCAGGCATCACCTAGACCGGCGAGCGCGCTCGCACGTGTGTTCGCCTAGCCCTGCGGGATGCGGGCTTCGAGCGCCTCGCCGAGCGCCTCCCGAACCGGCTCGAGCTCGATTCGGTCGAGCACGTCCTGGAAGAAGCCGCGCAGGATCAGGCGCTCCGCGTCGGACCGCGTGAGGCCGCGCGCCATCGCGTAGAAGAGCTGGTCGCGGTCGACCTGGCTGACCGTCGCGCCGTGCGTGCAGCGGACGTCGTTGGCCTGGATCTCGAGGCCGGGGATCGAGTCCGCGTGCGCCTTCGGCGACAGGAGGAGGTTCCGGTTCTCCTGGTACGCGTTCGTCTTCTGCGCCTCGGGCTCGACGCGGATCATCCCGCGCCAGACGGCGGTCGCCTCGTCGCGCAGCGCGCCCTTGAACGCGAAGTCCGAGGTCGTGTTCGGCGCCTGGTGCTCCTGGAGCGTGTCGTAGTCGAGGTGCTGGTCGCCGTCCGCGAAGTACGCGCCGGTTACGCGCGAGGTCGCGCCCTGGCCGGCGAGGTCGTTCTCGATCCGCACCTTGCCCTTCTTCGAGCCGAAGCCGCCCGCGACCCAGTCGAGCTCGGCGTCGCGCCCGACGCGCGCGCGGTGCGAGGCGAAGTGCCACGTCTCGCGCGCGAGGTTCTGGAGCGAGACGTACTCGACCTTGGCCTCCTGGCCGACGAAGAGCTCGACGACTGCGTTCGAGTAGCCCGCGAGCGTCGGGGTCCGGCGATGGACAGGTCCTCGATCAGGCTGAAGCGGCTGCCCGGCTCCGCGACGACGAGCAGGCGCCAGAAGAGCGCCTCGCCGTCCGGCGGGTTGGCGATGCGCACGTAGAGCGGCTGCTCGAGGACGACGCCCTTCGGGACATGGACGAGCAGGCCATGCTTCCACTGCGCCGCGTTCTGCGCCGCGAACTTCTCGTCCGCGCCGACGAGCTCGCCGAGCTGCGGGTGCGCCTCGTCGAGCAGCTCGAAGCGAATCCCGTCAGGCGCGCTCTCGATCTCGATGCCGCCCCCATCGACCGTGGCCAGGCCGGACACGTCGATCTCCAACATCGTCCTGGGACCTGTCCCGTGGGCATGGCCGTTCTGGACGAAGGCTTCCGGGTCGAAGCCCTTGAGGTCGGTGAACCGCCACGACTCGTCGGTCGTCGTCGGCATCGGCAGCGCGCGGTAGCGCTCGAGGAGCTCGGCCCTGCTCATGGGCGCGTGCCGTCGGGATAGGGCGCGTACCGGTGGTGGATCGTGATCCCGTTGCCGTCGGGGTCGGTGAACGAGGCGCCGTTGCACGCGCCGGAGTCCCAGACATCGCCGCACTCGACGCCTGCTGCCTCGAGCTTCTCCCTCGCGGCCTCGACGTCGGGGACGCGCAGCGCGATCGAGCCGTGCCGGCAGCGGCAGCGAACTCACGGCCGTGCCCCTCCGCGGAGACGAGCGCGAGCGTGACGTTGCCCGTCTCGAACTCGATCCAGTCGTGCAGCGAGTTCGGGTTCTTCTCGAGCCCGAGCACGTCGCCGTAGAACTCCTCCGCTCTCGCGACGTCGTTCGTCGGCACGGCGATGTAGTCGACCCGCTGCGCCTCGATCACGGCGCGTACCGGCGGTGGAGCATGAGCGCGTTGCCCTCCGTGTCCTGGAAGAACGCCATGTGGCAGACACCGGTGTCGCGGATCTCGCCGAAGAACTCGACGCCGGCCTCCTCGAGCTTCGCGCGCTCGGCGGCGACGTCGGTCACGCGCAGCGCGATGTGCGCGACGTTCGGCCTGAACTCCTGCCCGAACCGCGTCGGGTCGACGAGGTAGAGCGACACGTTGCCGGTCTCGAACTCCGGCCAGCCCTCGTCGAGGTTCGGGCTGTGCAGGCCAAGCGTCTCGCTGTAGAACCGCTTCGCCCGCCCCATGTCCTGCACCGGCACCGACATGAAGTCGGTCCGCTCGATCGTCAACCGACCGAGCCCTCCATCTGGAGCTGGATCAGACGGTTCATCTCGACCGCGTACTCGAGCGGGAGCTCCTTCGTGATCGGCTCCACGAATCCGGAGACGACCATCGCCGACGCCTCGGCCTCCGAGAGGCCGCGCGACATCAGGTAGAAGAGCTGCTCCTCGCCGATCTTCGAGACCGTCGCCTCGTGGCCGATGTCCACGTCGGACTCGTCGATGCGGATGTACGGGTACGTGTCCGAGCGCGAGTCCTCGTCGAGGATCAGCGCGTCGCAGACGACCTTCGACTTCGAGCCGACCGCGCCCTTCGCGACCTCGAGCAGCCCGCGGTACGACGCGCGCCCGCCGTTCTTCGAGATCGACTTCGACGTGATGATCGACGACGTGTGCGGCGCGTAGTGGACGGCCTTGCCGCCCGCGTCGAGATGCTGGTCCTTGCCGCCGAACGCGATCGAGAGCACCTCGCCGTGAGCGCCCTCGCCCATCAGCCAGATCGCCGGGTACTTCATCGTCAGCTTCGAGCCGAGGTTCGCGTCGACCCACTCCATCGTCGCGTTCTCGTACGCGACGGCGCGCTTCGTGACGAGGTTGTAGACGTTGTTCGACCAGTTCTGGATCGTCGTGTAGCGGCAGCGCGCGCCGGGCTTGACGATGATCTCGACGACCGCCGAGTGCAGCGAGTCGGACGAGTAGACCGGCGCCGTGCAGCCCTCGACGTAGTGCACGTACGCGCCCTCGTCGACGATGATCAGCGTGCGCTCGAACTGGCCCATGTTCTCGGCGTTGATCCGGAAGTAGGCCTGGAGCGGCATCTCGACCTTGACGCCCGGGGGCACGTAGATGAACGAGCCGCCCGACCAGACGGCCGAGTTCAGCGCGGCGAACTTGTTGTCGTTCTGCGGGATGATCTTCCCGAAGTACTCCTTGACCAGGTCCTCGTGCTCGCGCAGGCCCGAGTCCATGTCGAGGAAGAGCACGCCCTGCTCCTCGAGCTCCTCCTTGAGCTTGTGGTAGACGACCTCGGACTCGTACTGGGCGCCGACGCCGGCGAGGTACTTCTTCTCCGCCTCGGGGATCCCGAGCTTGTCCCAGGTGTTCTTGATGTCCGGCGGCAGGTCTTCCCAGGAGTTCGCCTGGTTCTCGGTCGGGCGGATGTAATAGAAGATGTTGTCGAAGTCGATCCCGGTGAGGTCGCCGCCCCAGTCAGGTAGCGGCCGGGCCAGGAAGTACTCGAGCGACTTGAGCCGGAACTTCCGCATCCACTCGGGCTCGTTCTTGTGCTCGGAGATCGCAGCCACGAGCTCTGGGGACAGCCCGCGGCCCGACTTGAAGAAGTAGTCCTCGGGATCGTGGAATCCGTACTTGTATTCGTTGCCGATGCCGGCAACGAACTCGGTTTCCGTAATGGCCACCTAGACCTGGCCTCCTTCCGGGAGGAAGGCCTCATAGCCTTCCGCCTCGAGCTTGTGTGCGAGCTCCGGCCCGCCTTCCTCAACGATACGCCCGTCGACGAAGACGTGCACGAAATCGGGCTTGACGTAGTTCAGGATCCGCTGGTAGTGCGTGATCACGAGCGCGCCGGTCTCGGGGCCGACGAGCTCCTTCACTCCTTGCGCGACGATCCGTAGCGCGTCGATGTCGAGGCCGGAGTCGGTCTCGTCGAGCACGGCGATGCGCGGCTTCAGCATCGCCATCTGCAGGATCTCGACGCGCTTCTTCTCGCCGCCTGAGAATCCGTCGTTCAGATAGCGCTGCGCGAGCTCCCGCGGAATCTTGAGGTGCTCCATCGCGCCGAGCATCTCCTTGCGGAACTCGGAGATCGGGACCGGGTCGTCCTCGCCGCCGGCCCTCGCCTTGCGGATCGCGTTGATCGCCGAGCGCAGGAAGCTCGTCACGGTCACGCCCGGAATCGCGTGCGGGTACTGGAAGGCGAGGAAGAGCCCCGCCTGCGCGCGCTGGTCGGCGCCCATCTCCGAGATGTCCTGACCGTCGAACAGCGCCTCGCCGCCGGTGATCTCGTAGGCCGGATGGCCCATCAGCGCGTAGGCGAGCGACGACTTGCCCGAGCCGTTCGGGCCCATGAGCGCGTGGATCTCACCCGGGCTCACGGCCAGGTCGACGCCCTTGACGATCTCGGTGCCGTCCTCGAGCGAGACGCGCAGGTCTCTCAGTTCCAGCAGTGCCACTTTGTGCGGTCCAAAACCCTTTCCGGAAGCGGGTTTTCGCTTCGCTTCGTGTCATCGTAGCTGACCCTTTCCCGGCCGCCGACAGTGCTACCCTTGGCCCATGCCCGGAAACATCGGCTGGCAGGGCGCGATCATCATCCTGGTCGTCCTGCTCGTGGTCTTCGGGCCGAAGCGGCTTCCCGAGATGGGGCGCTCCCTCGGCCGGGGAATGCGCGAGTTCAAGGACTCGGTCACCGGCAACGACGACGACGACGAGCCGCGCGAGCTGCCGCCGGCCGCCGACGACGAGCCCGTGGCCGGCGCCGCCCCCGCGCGAGCGCGACTCAGTCTCCTAGACATGGCACGACTGCCGCGGCGCCTCGCTCACGGTGAGGAAGCGTCGCTCGTCGAGCATCTCGAGGAGCTGCGGACGCGGCTGATCATCTCGCTGGGGTCGGTCGTGGTGCTGTTCATCCTCACGTACGCCTTCCGCGACACGATCATCGGCTGGCTCTCGAAGCCGCTTCCGGAAGGCACGAAGCCGATCACGCTCAGCCCGACCGAGCCGTTCACGACCTCGTTCAACGTCGCGTTCTACGCGGCGATCGCGCTCGCGATCCCGATCCTCGTCTGGCAGCTATGGGCGTTTCTCGCACCGGCGTTCGACGACCGCCACCAGAAGACCGTCTTCAAGCTGGTGATCGTCGCGACCGTGCTCCTGGCGATCGGGATGGCCTTCGCCTACTGGGTCGTGCTCCCGACTGCGATCCCGTTCCTGCTCAACTTCGACTCCGGCCTCTACAACGCCCAGGTGCGCGCGAAGGACTACTACTCGTTCGCGATCGTCACGATCCTCGCGTGCGGGCTCCTCTTCGAGCTGCCGATCTTCATCCTCGGGCTCGTGCGGCTCGGGATCCTCTCGGCCGGGCGGCTGCGCAGCAACCGGCGCATCGGGGTCGGGATCTGCATCGTCATCGTCGTCCTGCTCCCGGGCGTCGACTTCGTCTCGATGGGGCTCCAGATGATCCCCGTGCTCCTGCTGTTCGAAGGCTCGATCTGGGCGGCGGTCTTCTTCGAGAAGCGCTGGGCAGCGCAGGGCGTTCTGCCCGGCGAGCCGCTGACCGGCACCGGCGAGAGCTGATGTACCCGAAGATCGAGCTGCACGTCCACCTCGAGGGGACGGTCCGGCCGGCGACCCTGCTCGAGATCGCGCGGCGCAACGACTACGCGCTGCCGGCGGACACCGTCGAGGGCCTCGCGTCGCTCTACGAGTACCGGGACTTCGAGCACTTCATCGAGGTCTGGATCCTGACCACGAACGCGCTTCAGACCGCGGCGGACTTCCGGCAGGTCGTCGTCGACTACGCGGCGGAGGCGGCCGCGCACGGGGCCGTCTACGTCGAGGGGATCTTCTCGCCCGCGGAGCGCGTCGCGCGCGGCGTCGACTGGGACGAGATCTTCGCCGGCTACTGCGACGGCGCGCAGGAGGCCGAGGAGCTGCACGGCGTGACCGTTCGCCTGACGCCCGACATCTACCGCGGAGCGACCGACGAGGCGGCGGAGAACGTCGTCCGCTACTCGTCCGCTTACCGCGAGCGCGGTGTCGTCGGGGTCGGGCCTGGGCGGCCTCGAGGCGCAGTTTCCGCCGGAGCCGTACGCGCCCGTCTTCGAGCTGGCGAAGTCCGAGGGACTGGGCTCCGTCCCGCACGCGGGCGAGGTCGCGGGCCCGGAATCGATTCGCGGTGCGCTGGACGCGCTGCAGGCCGATCGCATCAGGCACGGAATCCGCGCGGTCGAGGATCCCGAGCTCCTCGCCGAGCTCGCGGAGCGGCGGATCGTCCTCGACGTCTCGCCGGTGTCGAACGTCCGCACGGGCGCAGTCGGCTCGCTCGCCGAGCACCCGCTGCCGAAGCTCGTCGAGGCCGGGGTCCTGTGCTCGATCTCGACCGACGACCCGGCGATGTTCGACACGGACCTCACGCGCGACTACGAAGCCGCCCGCTCGCTCGGGGTCGACGCCCGCGCCGCGTTCGAGGCCGGACTGGCCGGCGCGCTCTGCGACGAAGCCACGCGGGACCGTCTCCGCGAGCTCGGAAACAGCTTCGACTGGGCGAAAGTGCCCGAAGCCGAGCTAGTCTAGGAGCATGGCCCGATCCGGAGCACGACGTAGTAGCCAGACCCCTGTGCGGAAAGCACCGCGCCCGCGCGAGCGAGCGCGGTCCACACCGACTCGCACCGAGTACAGCGCCATCGAAGGGGACATGTTCTTCCCGAAGCTGCGACGCCAGGCCAAGTGGGTCTTCGTCTTCCTCGCGCTCAGCTTCGCGGTCGGCTTCGTCGTCTTCGGCGTCGGGAGCGACGGCGGCGCGGGCCTCGGCGACCTCCTGCAGGGCTGGCAGCGGCGGCACGAGCGGACCATCCGTCAGCGACGCGCAGAAGAAGATCGACAAGGGCAACCTCGTCGCGTACAAGGAGCTGGCCGACGCCTATCGGCAGGACGGAAACCTCGACCAGGCGATCGCGGCCGGCGAGCAGTACCTGAAGGTGCGGCCGAAGGACTACGAGTACATGCGCAACGGTCGCCGGCGACTACGAGGGTCGGGCGAGCCAGGCAGCGCGACCAGGCGCACGGCGATCCAGGATCAGGTGACGTCGAGCACGGGCGGCGCGACGTTCGCGCCTCCAGGGAACACGCAGCTCGGCCGCGCGCTCGCACCGGGCAAGATCGACCAGGAGCTGACGACCGCGGCCAACCAGAAGCTGACCCAGCTCTACTCGGGCCTCCAGGGCTCGTTCGCGCGCGCGACGCAGCTCTACCAGCAGGTGGCCGCGCAACTCGCCGAACGACGTCCTGCTCCAGCTCCTGCTCGCGAACGCCGCGTACCAGTCGCGGAACAACCCGGTGGCGCTCAAGGCCTACCGCCGCGTCATCAAGCTCGCGCCCGGCAGCGGCGAGGCCGCGCAGGCACGCCAGCAGATCCAGTTCCTGAAGGCTCAGCCGTCGGGCTAGCGGGTTAGACTCCCGCGCGGTGGACGGGGCGATGAACTTCGACGTGCAGACAGAGAAGGTCGACGACTCGACCTACGTGATCGCGCTCTCCGGCGAGGTCGATCTCTACACGGCGCCCGAGTTCAAGCAGCAGCTGCTCGACGTGATCGCGAAGGGCGCGAAAGACGTCGTCGTCGACTTCACGAACACGACGTTCATCGACTCGACGACGCTCGGCGTGCTCGTCGGCGGCGTCAAGCGGCTCCGCGCCCAGGACGGCCGGCTCTCGCTCGTCTGCAGCGACCGGAACATCACGAAGATCTTCGAGATCACCGGGCTCGACCGCGTCTTCACGATCTATCCGACTCGCGACGAGGCGCTGGCCAGGACCGGCGCCTCCGCACAGTCCTGACTTGCGGGCAGCGGGCGGCGCCTTCCTCGCAGCGCTGATCGTCGCCGTCGCCTCCGGCTGCGGCACGGGCGGGCCGACGAACGGGCGGAAACGCGAGCGCCGGGCAAGAAGCTCTTCCTCGCAGACGCACGCTGCGGGAGCTGTCACACGCTCAAGGACGCTCAGTCGCGCGGAACCGTCGGCCCGAACCTCGACGCGGCGTTCGCCCAGTCGAAGGCCGAGGACTACAAGCTGAGCACGATCGAGAACGTCGTGCACGATCAGATCAGCTACCCGACCGAAGGGCAGCGGCGATGCCGGCGAATCTCGTCAAGGGGCAGCAGGCGGACGACGTCGCTGCCTACGTGGCGCTGTGCGCCGCCAGCACGGACAAGCAGGCGTGCCCCGGGATCGCCACGACCGCCACGGGAGGCCAGGGGCTGTACGCATCGCTCGGTTGCCAGAGCTGCCACTCGCTCGACGGCTCGAAGTCGACGGGGCCGACCTTCAAGGGGCTCTACGGGAGCAAGGTTCAGCTCACGAACGGCAAGACCGTGACCGCCGACGAGAAGTACCTGCTCGACTCGATCATCGACCCGGACCTGGACATCGTGAAGGGCTACCAGCCGGGCGTCATGACTTCGGTGATCAAGAAGGGCCAGGTCCCGAAGGACCAGGCCCAGCAACTCGTCGACTTCATCAAGCAGCAGAAATAGCCGCGCCCGGACCGACCTAGTAACACAGTGTTACTAGGTCGGTTCTTGGACTTCTTCGCGTTCCGCGGCGAGGTCGACGACCACGTGCGTGATCGGGACTGCGAAGCGCTCGCGGGCCGTTTCGACGATGCCCTTCTCGAGCCAGTGCGAGCGGCCCTCGGGGTGCGTCGAGATGATGATCTCGTCCGCGCCGAAGAGCCGGAGCGCATCCTCCATCGCCTGCAGCGGCTCGCGCGTCTCCCACCTCGCCCTTCGCGTCGATGCCGCGCGGCCCGGAGACGATCCAGGCTCGCTTCGAGACGCTTCTGCGCCTCCAGGCGAGCGTTGTCCTCGTCCGAGGCCCAGTGGCGGAGGTGAGAGTTCAGCGCCGGCGTGACGACGAGAACATGCTCGTCGTAGCCCTCGGAGCGGGTGTGGATCTCGTCCCGAAGGCGCTCGCCGCCGACGGTCTCGTTCGCGATCACGAGGATGCGGCGCTCGTTCGCCCGCCCGCGGCGGGACGGCACGGCCTGGCGCGGTGGCTCGACCCTGCGCGCCCGCGCCACGTACACGACCCCGGCCAGCGTCAGGCCCAGGAACACGATGATCCCCGCCCACGTGCCGATCGCCAGCGCCGCAATCGCGATCGCGGCGAAGTAGCCCACCGTCAGCAGCAGAAAGCGGTAGGCCTCGGCTTCGCTGCGGAGGGGATTGATCATCGCGCTAGAGGATGTACACCGTCGTGTACACGACAATCCACATTACGTCGACGAAGTGCCAGTAGATCCCGGAAATCTCGACTCCCCGGTGCTCGGCGGGCGTGAAATGGCCTCGGAAGGCGCGAATCGTCGTGAACGTGAGGATGGTCAGACCGACGAAGACGTGCGCTCCGTGCAGGCCCGTCAGGCCGTAGAACGTCGACCCGAACGCGCCGTCCTGCGGCGAGAAGCCGACCCTCGAGTACTCGCGGATCTGCGTCAGCAGGAACGTCAGGCCGAGAGCGACCGTGAGCACGAGGCCGGCCTGCATCCCGGCCCGGTTCCCCCGCTTGATCGCCTGGAGCGACCAGTGCATCGTGAAGCTCGAGGTGACCAGGATCGCCGTGTTGACGCCGGCGACGAAGACCGGGAGGTGGAACGGCGGCGGCGGCCACTCCGCGGGCCCGGCCACGACCCGCGCGAAGAAGTAGACCGTGAAGAACGAGCCGAAGAGCATGACCTCCGACGCGATGAAGAGCAGCATCCCGAGCGTCGGGGCGTCGACCCGCGAGCTCTGGTTCGCGATCGGCGGCCCGTGATGGGCTTCGGCGTGGGCAGCCACTAGACCGCGCGCCTCTTCGAGGACGACGTGCTCGACCGGCAGCTTCGAGTCGTTGTGCAGCCGCTGGACGAGGTTCCGCTTCATCCAGGGCGACCGCTCGGGCGCGAAGGTCGAGACGATCACCTCGTCGATCCGCTCGTCGTGGATCGCCTGCATCGCCGCCGTGTACGGATCCGGGTGCGCGACCTGGCCGTGGGCCTCGATCCCCTCGGCGCGCAGGATGGCCAGGGCGCGCCTCAGGCGACGTTCGGCCTCGGGGTGCTCGGCACTCGACGGATCGCTCTGCGGGCAGATGATCAGGAAGCTCGCCGGAGAGCGGGCCGCCCGCTCGCGGATCCGGTCGAGCAGCGGATCGCCGACGACGGTCTCGTTCGCGATCACGAGCACGTTCGCCTCGCCGCCGTTGTCCTTCAGGTCGACGACGACGTGCTCGACGGGGAGACCGCCCGCGGCGTCACGGACCCGGTCGATCACCTTGCGCCGCAGCCAGCCGGACTTCTCCTGCGGGTGCGTCGAGACGATGATCTCGGTCGGCCGCGGCTCGAGCATCGCGATCGCGTCGCGCACCGCGTCGGCCGGATCCGAGTCGACGACGAGCCCGTGAGCGGGGATCCCGGCCTCACGCAGCTTCGTCAGCGTGCGCTCGAGCCGCCGGCCCGCAGCCGCCCGGCGCGTGTCCTCGTAGACGACGTACCCCGCATTCGGGTTGCTGATCGGCGCGAGCACCGTGACGAGATCGGGGTGCCGGCTCTGGACCGCCTCGATCAGGCTCGGCCCGGTCATCGTCTCGTTCGCGACGACCAATACGTGGCTCAAGGCGATCGCGCCTCCTCGAGCGACTCCTCACGCGCTCCGTTGAACACCGCGTGGCGCGCTCCCGGGACGCCGTACTCGTACGGCCCGCCGACGATCTGCGGGATCTCGTCGAAGTTGAAGATCGGCGGCGGCGAGGAGACCTGCCACTCGAGCGTCATCGCATGCCACGGGTTCGCCTCCGCGATCGGCCCGCGGATCCAGCTCGTGATCGCGTTGTAGAGGAAGACGACGAACGACACGCCGAGGAAGAACGACGAGATCGAGATGATCATGTTCCACGTGCTGAACTGCGGGCTGTAGTCCGAGACGCGCCTCGGCATCCCCTGGACGCCGATGATGTGCATCGGGAAGAACGTCAGGTTGAAGCCGACGAACGTCAGCCAGAAGTGCAGCTTCCCGAGCCGCTCGTTGTACATGCGGCCGGTCATCTTCGGGAACCAGTAGTAGATCCCGGCGAAGATCGTGAAGAGGGAGCCGCCTAACAGCACGTAGTGGATGTGCGCGACGACGAAGTACGTGTCCGAGACGTGGATGTCGATCGGGACCGCGCCGAGCATGATCCCGGACAGGCCGCCGATCACGAACATCGACACGAAGCCGAGCGCCCATAACATCGGCGTCTCTAAGTGGATCCGCCCCTCCCAGGTCGTGGCTAACCACGAGAAGACCTTGATCCCGGTCGGTATCGCGATCAGCAGCGTCGTCACCATCATCGGGACGCGGAGCCACGAGGCCATGCCCGAGACGAACATGTGGTGCGCCCAGACCGAGAAGCCGAGGACCAGGATCGCGCACAGCGAGAGCGCCATCAGGCGGTAGCCGAAGATCGGTTTCCTCGAGAAGACGGAGATCACCTCCGAGGCGATCCCGAAGCCGGGCAGCATCATGATGTAGACGGCCGGGTGCGAGTAGAACCAGAAGATGTGCTGGTAGCCGAGGACGTAGCCGCCCTCGTGGAAGTTGAAGAAGTTCGTGTGCATCAGCCGGTCGAACATGACGAAGAACTGCGAGCCGGCGACGAACGGGGTCGCGAGCACGACGAGCAGTGACGTCGTGAAGTTCGCCCACACGAGCAGCGGCATGCGCCAGAAGGTCATCCCCGGCGCGCGCATGGTGATGATCGTGACCAGGAAGTTGAGCGCGGTCATGATCGACGACGCGCCCGCCCACTGGACGCCCATGTTGAACCAGACGTTGCCGTTCGTCCCGACGACGGACAGCGGCGCGTAGCCCGTCCAGCCGGCGCCGAACGCGCCGCCGGGGACGGCCACGCTCGAGAGCATGATGATGCCCGCGATCGGGAGCAGCCAGAACGAGAGCGCGTTCAACCGCGGGAACGCCATGTCCGGCGCGCCGATCATCAGCGGGATCACGTAGTTGGCGAGGCCCGCGAACGCCGGGATCACGAACAGGAAGATCATCAGCGCCGCGTGCACCGAGATCAGGCCGTTGTACTCCTGGTTGTCGAGGAACTGCATCCCCGGCTTGGCCAGCTCGGCGCGGAAGATCATCGCCATCAGCCCGCCGGCGAGGAAGAAGACGATCGTCGTCACGACGTACTGGACGCCGATCACCTTGTGATCGGTGTTGACGCGGAAGTAGTCCTTCCAGCTGCGGGCTCCATGGCCCGAGTGGTCCTCGTCGCGCGTCGGGTAGCCGAGCGCGTAGTAGACCCAGTAGTCGAACGCGCCGAGCCCGGCGAGGAAGCCGAGGGGCGCGGTGATCAGACCGGCGACGGTGACGATGATCAGCCAGTCGAGCGCAGGGTCGTAGCCCGCGAGCGAGCGCAGGCCGACGACGAGGCCGAACCCGATCCCGAAGAAGAGCGCGGTCATCCAGGCCGCGCGGATGAAGCCGGGCCCGAGTATGAGCCGGTGCCACCGGGACCGCGGCGGCGCGGGCGGAGCGTGCGGGGTCTGGTCGAGGACCTCGGTCACGAGCAGAGCACCCTAACCCGCACTTGCCTGGGCTCCCTTCTGCTGCTGCGCCCGCGCCCACTGCTGGAAGTCCGCGGGTCGCATCACGATCACCTTCGCCCGCATCAGCGCATGCCCGAGCCCGCAGAGCTCGGTGCAGATCAGCGTGTCCGTGCCGACCTTGGTCGGCGTGATCGGCAGGTGCGTGGTGATTCCGGGAACGGCGTCCTGCTTCTGCCGGAACTCGGGCACCCAGAACGAGTGGATCACGTCGAGCGCACGCAGGTTGAGCTCGACCTGGCGTCCCTCCTCGAGCCGGAGCTCGGTCGTCTCGAAGTTTCCGTACTGCGGGTACTTGAAGCTCCACGCGAACTGCCGCGCCGTGACGTCGACCTTGAGCCGGTTCGACTTCAGGTCGCCGTTCTCGGCGAGGGCGACCGCGCTCAGGACGGCGATGATCGTGACGAGCACCGCGGGAATCGCGGTCCACGTGATCTCGAGGCCCGTGTGCCCGTGGATCGGCGGCCCATCGGCGTCGTCGTCAGGCCGCGCGCGGAACGTCATGACCGAGTAGATGGTGACCGCGGCGACGACCGCGAACACGGCGATGCAGATCCCGACGACGACCCAGAAGACGAAGTCGATCCGCTCGGCCTCTTTCGACCGGACCGGGGGCAGCCACGGCACGAAGATCGCGACCGCGGTTGCGCCCGCAGCCGCGAGCAGAGCGATCACGACAAGCCGAACGATTGCTCCCTTGCGCACCGAGCGCGAGCCTACTCAAGAGGCCGGTCCGCTGCCTAGTTAGTAACGGGCCTCACCCGGGTACTAAAGGCGGTAATCCAAGGAGGTTCGTTTGGGAATCGCAGTTAGTTTGCTACTGATCGCAGGCGGGGCAATTCTCGTCTGGGGAGTCAATGCCACGGTCGCAGGTCTCGACGTCAATGCCATCGGCGTGATCCTGATGGTCATCGGCATCATCGGCCTCGTCCTCTCGCTGATCTTCTGGTCGTCGTGGGGTGGATGGGGCGGCGCTCGTCGCCGTGCGACGTACGTCGAGGAAGGGCCACCACCGGCCTAGCACC
>CAWGVD010000014.1:0-168421 GCA_963825795.1 uncultured Actinomycetes bacterium
GTTTAGACTCCGCCGCCCCGCAAACGACGAAGGGAGCGGAGAGATGGCAGCTGTCGCAAAGGTCGTCAGGATCATCGGCTCGTCGCCCGAGAGCTGGGCGAAAGCAGGCGACGCCGCGGTTCAGGAGGCGGCGAAGACGTTGCGCGGGATCAGCGGTGCGCACGTCATCTCGATGAGCGCCCAGGTCGAGGACGGCCGGATCAGCGAGTTCCGGACGACGGTCGACATCGCGTTCGGCGTCGAGAGCTAGTCGGTCAGCAGAGCCTGGGCGAACTCACGGGGATTGAAGGGCCTCAGGTCCTCGATCCCCTCGCCCACGCCGACGAGCTTGACGGGCAGGCCGAGCTCGTGGGCGATCGCGAGCGCGACGCCGCCCTTCGCCGAGCCGTCGAGCTTGGTCAGCGCGACGCCGCTGACCTGGACCGCCTCGCCGAAGAGCTGCGCCTGGCGGACGCCGTTCTGGCCGGTCGTCGCGTCGACGACGAGGAGCGTCTCGTGCGGCGCGCCCTCGAGGCGGCCCTCGATCACGCGGCGGATCTTCGCGAGCTCCTCCATCAGGTTCGTCTGCGTGTGCAGCCGGCCCGCGGTGTCGACGACGACGACGTCGCGGCCGCGAGCTGTGGCTGCTTCGATCGCGTCGTAGGCGACCGCGGCCGGGTCTCCCCCGCGCTCCGAGCCGACGAAGTCCGCGTCGGCGCGCTTCGCCCAGATCTCGAGCTGCTCCTCGGCGGCCGCCCGGAACGTGTCGGCGGCGGCCACGATCACCGAGCGCCCGTGCTCGTTCAGGTGGTACGCGAGCTTGCCGATCGTCGTCGTCTTCCCGGTGCCGTTGACGCCGACGACGAGGAGAACGCTCGGCTGTTCGCGCACCGAGAGCGTCGCCGGCTCGCCGAGCATCGACGACGCTTCCTCGACGAGAGGCTCGGTGAGATCGCCGGCCACGCCGCGCGCCTCGAGCCGCTGGACGAGCTCGGCCGTGGCCGGCACGCCGACGTCGGCCGCGATCAGCGCCTCCTCGAGCCGTTCCCAGGCCTCGTCGTCGGTCGGGTCGAAGGCGGCTGCGGCGAGCTGTCCGGTCAGCGCGCGGCGGCTCTTGCCGAGCGAGTCGCGCAGACGCCCGAAGAAGCCGGGCTCGGCAGCTTGCTCCTCGTCGCGCTCTTCGTCCCCGAGCAGGGCGCTCCACGTCGTCATCGCGACGAGAGGCTACGCGGCGACGGCTTCGCGCGGGAGGCGCCGCGACACGATCTGCGAGACGCCGTCGGCGCCCATCGTCACGCCGTACAGGATGTCCGCAGCCTCCATCGTCTTCTTCTGGTGCGTGATCACGATGAACTGCGCCTCCTCGGAGTAGCGGCGCAGGAGCGCGACGAAGCGGCCGATGTTCGCGTCGTCGAGGGCGGCCTCGACCTCGTCGAGGAGATAGAACGGGTGCGGCCTCGCGAGGAAGAGCGCGAACAGGAACGAGATCGCGCCGAGTGCTTTCTCGCCGCCCGAGAGGAGTGAGAGCCGCGTCACCTTCTTGCCGGCCGGTCGGAGCTCGATCTCGATTCCCGGCTCGGTGTCCTCGTCCTCGCCTTCGAGCTCGGGCTCGGTCAGCCGCAGGCGTCCCTCGCCGCCGGGGAAGAGCGTCGCGGCGACTTCCTGGAAGTGGTCGCGGACGGCGTTGAACGTCTCCTCGAAGCGGCGCTCGACCGTGTCCGCGAGCTCGTCCCGTAGCGCTTCGAGCTCCTTCAGGCTCGCCTCGAGGTCGGCCCGCTGGACGCGTAGCTCATCCAGTCGCTCCTTCTCGCGCTCGTACTCCTCCTTCGCGAGCGGGTTGACGCTGCCGAGCGCCTCGCGGCGGCGCTCCAGACGGGCCAGCTTGTCCGCAAGCACGTCGGGGTCGTCGCCGTCGGCGGGCTCAGCGCCGGCTTCCCGCATGCGGCGCTCGAGCTCCTTCGTCTCGGCGGCGAGCGTCGCGAGCTCGACGTCGATCCCCGAGGAGCGTTCGCCGGCCTCGGACGCGGCGCGCCTCAGCTCCGCCTCCTTCGCGCCGAGCTCGCGCAACTCTTCGCCGAGCTCCTTCGCGCGCTGCCCACGCGCGTCCGCGCGCGCGTCGAGGCTCGGCTCGAAGCGCGCGGCGAGCCGGACGCAGTCGACCAGGACGGCGGTCAGCCGCTCGGCGAGCTCGGCCGGTCGCGGGTCGCTCGCCGGCACCTGCGTCGCCGCGCGCTCGGCTGCGGCGTCCAGGTCCGCGATCTCCGCCTCGAGCGAGCGGCGTCGCGCCTCGAGCTCGAGGAGGACCGCCTCCGCCGCCTCGCCCGCGTACCAGAGCTCACCGCGCGCGGGGTCGAACGCGAAGCCCTCGCGCGTCACCGAGAGCTCGGTCGCCCGGAGCAGCTCGTCCTTCTCGACGATCGGCGCCTTCGGCTTCGCGCCGCCGATCACCACGCCGAGGTTCCCGAGCCCGGCCGCGCGCGCCTGCTCGAGAAAGTCGAGCGCCGTCTGCGCGTCGTCCGCGACGACCGCCGCGGCGCGCCAGCCGAGCGCGGCGGCGACGGCCCGCTCGTCGCCCTGATCGACGTCGAGCGACGAGAGGACGAGCTTCTCTCCACGCTCCGAAAGCGCCCGCGCTGCCGGCGGCAGGCCCTCGAGCTCGGCGAGCGCGCGTTCGAGCGCTCCGAGACGGTCGCGCCCGAGCCGGGCCTCTTCGAGCAGGCGCTCCCGCTCGGCCGACCGTACCCGCGGAGGATCGGCACGGAGCCTTCCAGCCAGGGCCTGCGCGCTCTCGCGCCGGTGCTCGAGCCGCTCGGCCGCGCTCTTGAGCCGGTACCGCGCAGCCGTCGCCTCCTCACGACCTCCGGCCGCTCCGACGAGCTCGCCCTCGACCCGGTCGCGCTCGCCGAGCAGCGCCTCCAGCTCCTTCCCCGTGCGATTGCGCGCGAGCGTCGCAGCCTCGCGGCGCTCCTCCGCGGACGTACGCCGCTCCTCGACCCCGGCCAGCTCCAGCTGCGCGATCCGCGCCCGTACGGCGCCGATCTCCCCGCGCAGCTTCTCGGCCCGCTCCGCAGCCGTCGCCTGGAGCGCGAGCGGCCGCAGCCGCTTCTTGACCTCGGCCTCGAGGTCGCGCGCCCGCTCGACGTCGACCGCGACCCGCGCGAGCTTCAGCTCTGCCCGGTGACGCCGGCGCTTGAAGCGTCCCAGCCCGGCCGCCTCCTCGACGAGCTGCCGCCGCTCCTCGGGCTTCGAGCCGAGGATCTCCTCGACGCGCCCCTGGCTGATGATCGAGCCCATCGAGCCGCCGAGCCCGACGTCCGCGAGCAGCTCGACGAGGTCCGTGCGGCGCACGGGCGAGCGGTTGACGAGGTACTGCCCCTCGCCGCCGCGGTGCAGCCGCCGCATGAACGAGACCTCCGCGAACGGCAGCTCCGCGAGCGCGCCGTCCTCGTTGTCGAAGAGCAGCTCGACCTCGCAGTAGTCGGCGGGCGCCCGGTCCTTGCCGCCCGCGAAGAGGACGTCGTCCGGCTTCTCGGCCCGGAGCTCGCTCGGCGCGAGGCTGCCCGCGGCCCAGAGCAGCGCATCGGAGATGTTCGACTTCCCGGAGCCGTTCGGCCCGACGACGACGGCAACCCCGCGTTCGAGGCGAACCTCGACCGGCTCGGGGAACGACTTGAACCCGCGCAGCTTGATGGCTCGTAGGTGCACGCGGGAGGAAGTCTGAACGGCCCCTAGGACGTCAGCGGCCGTCGGAGCCCAGGCTCGCGAGGGCCTCGCGGGCCGCCTCCTGCTCGGCGGCCTTCTTCGAGGCGCCGGTCCCGACGCCGGCCTGCTCGCCGTCGATCATGGCCGCGCACGTGAAGGTGCGGTCATGCGGCGGCCCTGCGACGTCGAGCACCGTGTACGTCACCGAGCGCCCGAGCCGGGCGAGCGCCTCCTGCAGCTCCGTCTTGTGATCGACGTAGGTCGTGCGCGCGTACTCGATCCTCCCTGCGAACGCGCCGACGACCGAGTCCTCGATCTGCTCGAAGCCGTACTCGAGGAACACCGCTCCGAGCGCTGCCTCCAACAGCGCCGCGAGCACGTTGCGGTTGCCCGAGAGGCGATCGAGCTCCTCCTGAGGCACCGAGACCGCGCGCTGCGACATGCGCTCCCCGAGCTCGAGCTCGCGGGCGACCACGGCGCAACTCGCACGCGACACCACGTGCGAGCGGATCTTCGCCAGCTGTCCCTCGGAGAAGTCCGGATACCGCTCGTACAGCTCCCGCGCGACGGCGAGCTCGAGCACGCTGTCGCCCAGGAACTCGAGGCGCTCGTACGACGAGGCACGGTCCGGCGCCCACGAGGTGTGGGTGAGGACGTTCTCCAGCCTCTCGGCGGGCAGGTCGTCGATCAGGCTCTGGAGGCTTGCGTTACTGGTGCGACGTGACGTAGTCGACGGCCTGACCGACGGTCTGGATCTTCTGCGCGTCCTCGTCCGAGATCTTGATCCCGAACTGGTCCTCGAGCTCCATGATCAACTCGACGAGGTCGAGGGAGTCCGCTTCGAGGTCCTCCTGGAACGACGCTTCCTCGGTGATCTCGTTCTCGTCGACGCCGAGCTGCTCGCTCAGGACTTCCTTCACACGCTCGTACACTTCCTCGCGCGTAGCGGCCATTTCACCTCGCTTGTGGGGTTGGGGTCTCGGGGCGCGCGGATGCTAACACGCTCCCGCGCAAGCGCTCTGCGAGGCGTTCGACGACACGGTGCTCGACTCCTCGTGCCGCGAGGCGGATCGCGTTTGCCGACCGCTGTCGGCGACGAGCTGCCGTGCGCGATCACGGCCAGTCCACGGAGGCCGAGAAGGTAGGCGCCGCCGTACGTGTCGGGGTCGAGCCGCTCCCGCAGGTGGCGCGCCGCCGGCCTGATCAGGAGGCCCCCGATCTTGCCGCGGGTCGACGAACGGATCTCGTCGCGGATGCCCTCGAGGATGACCGAAATCGTGCCTTCGAGGAGCTTGAGGCAGATGTTGCCGGTGAACCCGTCGCAGACCACGACGTCGCCTGCCTTGCGCAGGAGGTGGCGGCTCTCGACGTTGCCGCCGAAGTTGAGGTCGCTCTCGGCGAGGAGCGCGTGCGCCTCGAGCGTCAGCTGGTTGCCTTTCTCGGGCTCCTCGCCGATCGAGAGCAGCCGCACCTCGGGGTTGGCGATCTCGAGCATCTCGTGGGCGAAGATCGAGCCCATCTGGGCGAACTGGAGCAGGTGCTCGGCGCGTGCATCCGCGTTCGCACCCGAGTCGAGCAGGACCGAAGGGCCGTCGCGGGCAGGGATCACGACCGCGATCGCCGGCCGGTCGACCTCGGGCAGGCGCCGGATGTGGAAGAGCCCTGCGGCGAGCGTCGCGCCCGTGTTCCCCGCGGAGACGACCGCATCGGCCTCGCCGGCGCCCACGGCACGGCACGCGAGGACGAGCGAGCTCTGCGGCTTTGCGCGCACGGCCTCGACGGGCTTCTCGTGCATCTCGATCGTCTCGGTCGCCTCGACGAGCTCGAGGCCCTGCGTGTCGAGCCCTTTCGGCCCGTAGAGCACCGGCTTGACGGTGTCCGAGGCTGCCTCGAGCGCGCCCGCGACGATCTCCTCGGGCCCCTTGTCGCCGCCCATGGCATCGACAGCGACGCGAACGGTCTCAGTCAAGGGACTACGGAGCCGGGGTTCGGAGCGGCTCGACCTCGCGCCCGCGATACGTCTTGCAGGTCGGGCACACGCGATGCGGCAGCTTCGGCTGGTGGCAGACGGGACATTCGTTGACCCGCGGCGCTTCCAGGCGATGCGTCGCCCTCCGCTTGTCGCGGCGCGCCGATGTCTGTCTTCGCTTCGGAACTGCCATAGCGGCCGAGCAGTATAGCCGCAGGCCGCTTTCCTCACCTACCGCCGTTCAGGCTTTACCGAGGCTTTGCCTTCGCGTAGCCCGGCCTTGGGGCGTCGTCGGGAACACTCGGATCAGACAACGACGACGCACTCGGAAGGAGTGACGACCATGACGAAGGCAGCAATCATCATCAGCGCGATTCTCGTTTTCGCGGGTATCGCAGCCGCCGGAACGCTCTCGAGCAGCGGTGGCAGCAACTCGCCGACGATCTCGACCCCGACGCTTCAGACCACGACCAGCGACGACGTCCGGCAGGAGGATCGCCGGGCCGACGACGCCCAGGGCGTCGAGGACGTGAGCGGCCCGTGCGACGAGGCCGAGCACGCGAACGATCCGCGCTGCACGGGCGTCGCGACGGGCGCCCAGGACGACGACGGCGTCGACGACAACGGCCACCACGGTCAGAACAGCGGCCACGGCGGCGAGTCCGGCGACGACAACGGAAGCTCCGGCCACGGCGGAGGCAACTCCGGTCACGGCGGAGGCGATGACGACTAGGGAATCCCCTCTCCCCGGCTCGTCGGCGGTCCCGGGCAACCGGGGCCGCTTCGCTTTCCTGCGGAGCGGGCAAAATGCCGACGTGCAGCGGAAACGCATGGTCCTGCTCGTCGAGGACGAGCCGTCGATCGCCGAGCCGCTCGCGGAGGCGATCGGCCGCGAGGGCTTCGAGACGAAGGTCGCCGGAACGGTCGCGGAGTCGCTCGCGCTCGCGGCGCAGATCGAGCCCGACCTCGTCCTGCTCGACGTGATGCTCCCGGATGGGTCCGGCTTCGACGTCTGCCGCGAGCTACGACAGCGCTCCCAGGTGCCGATCATCATGCTGACCGCCCGCGGCGAGGAGGCGGACCGCGTCATCGGGCTCGAGCTCGGCGCCGACGACTACGTGGTCAAGCCGTTCAGCGCACGAGAAGTAGTCGCGCGCATTCGGGCCGTGCTCCGGCGCACCGAGGCGTCGCCGGGCCTCGACGAGGCCAAGCCGATCGAGATCGGCGAGCTCCGACTCGATCCGGCCAAGCGCCAGGCGACGAAGGACGGCGAGGTGCTCGAGCTCAGCCGGAAGGAGTTCGAGCTCCTCCAGCTGCTGATGCAGAACGCGGGCTCGGTGGTCACGCGCGAGCAGGCGTTCGAGGACGTCTGGGACACGAACTGGTTCGGCTCCACGAAGACGCTCGACGTCCACGTGAGCGGGCTGCGGCGCAAGCTGGGCGACGACTCGAGCGAGCCGCGGTTCCTCCACACCGTGCGCGGCGTCGGCTTCCGTTTCGCCTCGCCCGACGAGCTGTGAGCCTCCGGCTCAGGCTGCTCCTGGCGTTCGCGTACGGCTTCCTGCTGATCGTGATCGCGCTCGAGGTCCCGCTCGCGCTGAACCTCAGGCGCCGCGTCGACGCCGAGGTCCGGAACGACGCCGCGGGCCAGGCGCACATCGTCGCCGCGCAGGCGTCGGGCTCGATGGACCGCCCGTTGCAGCTCCGGAGAATCGCGAACCAGGCGGCCTCGCAGCTCGGCGCGCGCGTGATCGTCGTCGACACGGCCGGGATGCTGCGCGCGGACTCGGCCGGGAGCCCGCGGCGGTCGTTCGCGAGCAGGCCGGAGATCCGGATTGCGCTCACGGGCCGGACCGCCCAGGGGACGCGCCACAGCGACACGCTCGGCGAGGACCTCCTGTACAGCGCCGTTCCGGTGACCGACGCGGGTCGGGTCGCCGGCGCGGTCCGCGTCACGCAGAGCGTCGGCTCCGTGCACGACCGCGTCCGCCGCAGCGTGCTCGCCCTCGCCGCGATCGGCGCCGCCGCGCTCGGCCTCGGGCTCGTGCTCGCGTGGTTCCTCGCCGACTCGCTCTCGCGGCCGCTGCGCAAGCTCGCCGCAACGGCCAGACGGGTCGAGGAAGGCGACCTCGAAGCGCGAGCCGAGGTGACCGGCGCGACAGAGCAGCGCGAGGTGACGATCGCCTTCAACGACATGACCGAGCGGATCGGCACCGTGCTCGCGGCCCAACGCGAGTTCGTCTCGAACGCGTCGCACCAGCTGAGGACGCCGCTGACCGGGCTCCGGCTGCGCCTCGAGTCCGCGGCCGCGAAGGCCGACAGCGCCGAGCTCGAGCGCGAGCTCACCGCCGCGGAGCAGGAGGTCGACCGGCTCGCGCGCCTGCTGAACACGCTGCTCATGCTCGCCCGCGAAGGGCAGACCCGGGTCACGGGCCGCCTCGTCTCGCTCGGCCTCGCGTCGAAGCACGCCCACGAGCGCTGGGAGGCCCGCTCCGAGCAGCTCGGCCAGCGGCTCCGGCTCGAGCCGGGCGATGACGTGGTCGTGCTCGCGGTCGAGGAAGACCTCGCGATCATCCTCGACAACCTGATCGAGAACGCGCTCCACTACTCGCCCGAGGGGAGCTCGGTCACGATCGAGTTCGGCCGCGAGGGCACCGACGCCTACCTCGCAGTGCTCGACGACGGGCCTGGGATCGCCCCCGGCGAGGAGGAGGCCGTGTTCGAGCGCTTCAGGAGAGGCAGCGCGAGCAAGAGCTCCTCGGGCACGGGCCTCGGTCTCGCGATCGTCCAGACGCTCGCGCAGCGCTGGGGCGGCCGGGCGAGCCTGAGCGCGAGGCCCGAAGGCGGGACGCGGGCCGAGATCAGGCTTCCGGCCGGCGATGCTTTACCTACACCTAACCCTGACTTGGGCGAACCGATAGGCGCCCCCTCCTAGACTGGGTGACGCAATGCGCGCGACGCTGACAGTTCTCGCAGTCGCCCTGGTCGGCCTCTTCGGGGCCGCGTCGCTCGGCTACGCCGCGTACGTGGTCTCACGCGACCAGGTCGGGCTGCCGGTGACGAAGCTCAAGACGCCGCCCGGCTCGCTCGCCCCCACTCCGGCGAAGACGACGAAGCAGCCGGCGCCGAAGCGCAAGCGCGTCGTGCCCCCGCCGCCTCCCCCTCCGCCTCCGAGCACGACGACCCGGGAGCCGGGAGACGACCACGGCGGGCGTTCCCGCGGCGGCTCCGGCGGCTCCGGCCGGCTCCGGCCGCGGCGGCCGAGACGACTAGAGCTTGTCCTTCAGCTCGCTGAGCGCGGCCCAGCGCGAGTCGAGCTCCTCGTCGTCGTGGCCGTGCGGATCGATGTTCAGATCGCGGCCGCACACCGGGCAGAGCCCCGCGCAGTCGATGCGGCACAGGATCTTGCCCGGCAACTCGAGCACGAGCGCGTCGCGGGCCCAGGCCGAGAGGTCGAGCTGGTCGTCGGCGACGTACGGCGTCCGCAGCTCGTCGGACTCGGGGTCGGTCGCCTGGTACTCGCGCGCCGAGACGTCGATGTCGACGACGGCGTCCGCGAGGCACCGGTAGCAGGGCCCGTGTAGCCGCGTCTTGTAGCGCAGCTCGAAGACCGTCCCGGACTGAGCGCGGCTGACGGCGAGCTCCGCCTGCACCTTGTCGGGAACAGGCAAGTAGCGCTGGCCGCCGAGCGAGATCGGCTCGAGCTCGATCTCCTTCGGCTCGCGGTGCTCCTCGCCCGGCCTCAGCCGCAGGGAGCGCAAGCTGAAGCTGGTCATGGCAGGAGGGTAGCCGCTCGCGAAGCGGTGGCTACGCCGCCGCGCTCGCTCGGATGCGCCTCGGCTTAGTAAGGCGGTTCTTCGTTGTCGGAGCCGGGAGCGCCGACGCCGGCGACCACCGTCTCCTGCGAGCGCTCGTGCAGCCGCTCGCGGCCCCGCTTCACCGCGCCGAGGAACTTGTCGAGATTGACCTCGAGCGTCGACAGGATCGAGTCGGCCCAGTCCTCCATCTCGAGCCGCGTCTCCCGCGCCTGTCGCCGCGCGTCCTCGAGGATGTCCTGGGCCTGCCGCTCGGCGAGCTTGACGATCTCGGTCTGCGACGCCTCACGGGTCGCTTGCTCGCGCGCCTCGCCGAGCAGGCGGTCGCACTCGCGCTTGGCCTCGGCGAGCATCTCCTGGCGCTCCTTGACGATCCAGCGCGCCTGCTTGATCTCTTCCGGGATCGTGGCCCGCATCTGGTCGAGGATCTCGTAGATCTCCTCACGGTCGATCCGGACCTGGTCGGTCAGGGGGACGGCCTTCGCGTTGTGGACGAGGTCGTCGAGCTTGTCGATCAGAACGAGGACGTCCATGGCCCCAGTCTAATGGCTAGGTTCGGAAGAACCGCTACTCGAACGGATCCGGGAGCCAGACGACCTGGCGCTCGCTCGGGTACGCGGGGCCGACCGGATGCGGGTCGGTTCCGTTCGCGAAGGCGAGGTAGGCGCGCTCGGGGCAGATGTTCCGCGCGCACTTCTCGGCGCGCATGAAGGCGATCAGCTGGCCGTCACGCGACCAGGCAGGCGAGTGGCCGTTCGGGATCAGCTGGTGCGCGTCGGTGCCGTCGGCGTTGACCGTCCAGATCGAGCCCGTTGTGGACGTAGACGAGCTGCTTCCCGTCGGGCGACCAGTCCGGCGCATCACCCGGAACGAGCGTGTGCGCGTCGTCGCCGTTCGGACGGACGAGCGAGATCTGGCCCTCGAGCGTGTCTTCGGACCAGTTCTGGACATACGCGAGCCAGTCGCCCGTCGGTGACCAGGCGACGTCGGAGACGTTGCGCGTGTTCGTCTCCTGCTCCGCGTCCGAGACCGTGGTCGACCCGACCCAGATGTCGTACTTGCCGTCGTTCTCGGGCGAGTGGAGGAACGCGATCTTCTTGGCGTCGGGCGAGAGGCTCGGAGCCGCGTTCGACCCGGGCGGAACCGGGGCGTTGACCGGGCTCGTGCCGTCGGCGCCGGAGACCATGATCGCGCTGCCGCTCTTGGTGTCCCACGCGAGCCCGTCGCCGTTCCGGGACACGCTGACCGTGTCGAACACGTCCTGGAGGCACATCAGCCTTTGATCGCTGGCGTCGAAGAACATGTGTCTGAGGCCGCAGCCGGCCCGGACCGCGATCCGGCCCGGGTACCGCGGCTTGTGGGAGTCGTCGCCGCGCGTGAACGCGAAGCCGAGCGCCGCAACGACGGCCGCCAGGACGACGAGCCCGGCAACGATGACGAGAATGCGGGCGCGTCGGCTCATTCCTGAGGCGACACGGGCGCTCCCGGCTTGCCCGCGGGGAACATCTCCTTGAAGCGGCGCGCGACCGGCTCGGGCACGAGCTCGTCGACGTTGCCGCCGAACGACGCGACCTCCTTGACGCCGCTCGAGGAGACGAAGCTGTACTGCGGATTCGACATCAGGTACACAGTCTCCACGTCCGGGGCGAGCGTGCGGTTCAGATGATTCATCTGGAACTCCCACTCGAAGTCCGAGATCACGCGCAGGCCCTTGACCATCGTCCGCGCGCCCCAGCGCTTGGCGAATTCGACGACCAGCTCGGAGAACACGTCCACCTCGACGTTGTCCTGGTCGCGCAGCGCCTCCTCGAGGAACGCGACGCGCTCCTCGACCGAGAACATCGTCTCCTTGTGGCTCGGCTCGCGGACGACGCCGACGACGATGCGGTCGAAGATCACCGCGGCGCGGCGAATGATGTCGAGGTGGCCGAGCGTGACCGGGTCGTAGCTGCCCGGGCAAATCGCCGTCCGCAGGTCGTTGCTCATTCGAACAGTGTGAGCCGCGCCGAGCCGTAGGTGCGGCTCGTCCGCTCGGTGAGCGGGAGCTCGGGCTCCGTGCGCTTGTCGGTCTCGACCACGACGAGGCCGTCCTCGGCGAGGAGCGCGGGGACGTACGTGGCGAGTATCGGCTGGAGAGAGTCGAACATCCGGTAGGGCGGGTCGACGAGGACGAGATCGTAGCGACTGCCCGCGGCCGCTTCGGCAGCGAGTGCGCGCCGCGCGTCGGACTTGACGATCCGAGCTCCCGTGAGCTCGAGCTTCTCCAGGTTGCGCTCGATCGTGCGTTGAGCCTCGCGGTCGGACTCGACGAAGACCGCGGTCGCCGCTCCGCGCGAGAGCGCCTCGAGCCCCATCGCCCCGGAGCCGGCGAACAGGTCGAGCACCGCCATCTCGTCGACGGGCCCGATCAGGTTGAACGCCGCCTCGCGGACGCGGTCTCCGGTCGGACGCGTCTCGCCCTTGGGCGCGAAGATGCGCGCCCCCTTCCGGCTACCCGCGACGATCCGCACGAATCAGACGGCTCGTGATCGACCACGCCGACCACGCGAGCGCGCACATCGTGAACGTGACGGCGAGGTGGAAGCCGACAAGCTCCCGGTTGGCCACGAGGTCGGACGCGACCGCTCCCAGGCCCGCTACGAGGCAGACCACGACCGGCCAGAGCGAGCGCATCTCTCGGACGGCCGCGAGCACGCCCGAGGCGATCGAGGCGACCATTGCGACCGGGAAGTAGACCAACAGGAGCGCAGTGACGATCAGGCCGAGGACGACCGCCGCCAGCCACTCACGCGAGGTCATCAGGCCTGCACGTCCTGGCCGGCGAACACGCGGTCGACCTCGTCGTTCAGCGGCCCCTCGTAGTCGACGAGTGTCTCGGCGACCTCCCGCGCACGCTCGAGGAGTTTCCGGTCCGAGCGCAGGCGCGTGAACCGGAGGTCCGACAGGCCCGCCTGCCGCGAGCCCAGCAGCTGGCCCTCGCCGCGGATCTCGAGATCCTTCTCGGCGAGCTCGAAGCCGTCGGTCGACGCGACGAGCGCCTCGAGCCGCGCCAGCGCGGAGTCCGTCAGTTCTTCCTTCGCGCGCGACACGAGCAGGCAGTACGACTGCTCGGCGCCGCGACCCACGCGCCCGCGAAGCTGGTGCAGCTGCGCGAGCCCGAAGCGGTCGGCCTCCTGGACGATCATGATCGTCGCGTTCGGGACGTCGACGCCGACCTCGATCACGGTCGTCGCCACGAGCACGTCGAGCTCCCTCGCCTTGAACTGCGCCATCAGCTCGCGCCGCTCCGCGGGACGCAGCCGCCCGTGCATGAGCCCGACGCGGTAGCCCTTCAGCTCGCCCTTGCGCAGTCGTTCCGCCTCTCGTTCGGCCGCGCGGGCGACGCTCGTCTCCGACTCCTCGATCAAGCGGGCAGACGACGTACGCCTGGCGGCCGTCGTCGAGGTGCTTGCGGAGGCGCCTGTACGCCTCGCTCGACCGGTCCTGCGTCACCCAGGCGGTCTTGACCGGCTTCCGGTTCGCCGGCGGCTTTGCGATCTCGCTCACCTGGAGGTCGCCGTAGACGGTCAGCGCGAGCGTGCGCGGGATCGGCGTCGCGGTCATGTGCAGGACATGCGGCGTGCGGCCGCCCGTGATCGCGCGGCGCTGCTCGACGCCGAACCGGTGCTGCTCGTCGACGACTGCGACGGCGACGTCGCTCAGGTCGACGCCTTCCTGGATCAGCGCGTGCGTGCCGACGAGGATCTGCGCAGCGCCCGGGTCGTCCTTCACGGTGCGCGTGAGCAGCGCGACCTCGACGCCGAGCTCGCGGCACGGCTCCTCGAGCGTGAGGAAGTGCTGCTCGGCGAGCGTCTCGGTCGGGGCCATGAGCGCGCCCTTGCGACCCGACTCGACCGCCCGCAGGAGCGCGTAGAGCGCAACGACGGTCTTCCCGGAACCGACCTCGCCCTGGAGCAGGCGCTCCATCGGCGTCGATCGCGCGAGGTCGGCGTCGATCTCCTCGATCGCGCGCTCCTGGTGCTCGGTCAGCTCGAACGGGAGCAGATCCCGGTACCGCGCGGTCAGGCCGCCCGGCTCGCCGAGCGCAGGGGCCTCCTCGCGCTCGCGCCCCCGGCGCCTACGAGCGAGCCCGACCTGGAGGACGAGCAGCTCCTCGAACGCGAGCCTTCTGCGCCCGACCTCCGCGTCCTCCGGAGCGCGCGGCACGTGGAGCGCGGCAAGGGCATCGGCTCGGACCGGCATGTCGTCGGCGACTCCGGCCGGCACTGGATCGGGGAAGTCGCGCGCCTGGGGCAGCGCGCGCCCGATCACCTCGCGCAGCTTCTTGACGGTCAGATCCTCGGTCGCGGGATAGACGGGCGCGAAGTCGGCGGTCGCCGAGGCGCCGTTGAGATCGTACGAGCGCACGTTGAACTCGTTGCGCCGCAGATGGCCGCGCAGGCGGACGTGCGTGCCCGGCGTGAGCTTCTCCGCGAGCCACGCCTGGTTGAACCAGACGGCCGTGATCTGCCCGCTGTCGTCGGCGATGCGCGCCTGGACGATCGCGAGCCGTCGCCGCGGGCGGCGGACCGTCGTTCGGACGACCTCGCCCGAGATCGCCACCTCCTCCTCGCCGGCGAGGAGGTCGGCGATCCGCATCTCCTCGGCGGCGGCTTCGTACCGGTGCGGGCGGTGCTCGAGCAGATCGGCGATCGTCCGCAAGCCGAGCTTGCCCAGCCGCTTCGTCACGGCCGGGCCGACACCGGGAAGCACGTCGACGCTGCGCGCGAGCCGCTCGGGCCGCGGAAAGCCCCGCGGGCGGGGCCACGCCTGCGGCTCGGAGGTCTCGGAGAACGTCGTCGGTGCGATGCGGCCGAGTATAGGACCGGGTCCGGCTAGCCCTCGGCCGCGACTTCCTTCGGCGAATCCCGGCGCTCGACGAACGTGACCGTGAGGCGATGGATGCGCTGGCCCTCGACCTCGAGCACGTCGAAGCGAAGACCGTCGTAATCGACGGAGTCGCCGGGCTCAGGCGCACGCCCGAGGAGCCCGAAGACGAAGCCGCCCATCGAGTGGTAGTCCTCGATCGGGATGCGCGTCGCGAACTGCTCGTTGAAGTCGTCGATCGGGAACGTGCCGTCGATGCGGATCGTGTCGTCGTCGACGCGCTCGACCGACTCGTCCGGAAGGTCGAACTCGTCCTCGATCTCGCCGACGATCTCCTCGAGCAGGTCTTCGAGCGTGACGATCCCCTCCATCGCGCCGTACTCGTCGACGACGATCGCCATGTGCTGGTTCGTGCGCCGGAACTCGCTCAGCATCGCGGCGAGGTCCTTCGTCTCCGGGACGAAGTGCGCAGGCCTGACGAGATCCGCGACCTGGACGTTCGCGATCCCGCGGTCGACGAGCGCCGAGAAGAGGTCGCGCACGTGGAGCATGCCGAGGACCGTGTTGAGCGACTCGCGGTAGACCGGGTAGCGCGTGTACGGCGAGTCGATGACGGCAGCGAGGCACTCCTCGGGCGGTAGGTCGACGGAAAGCGCGACGACCTCGGGCCGCGGGACCATCACGGCCGAGACCTCCTTGTCGGCGAAGTCGAAGACCTTGTAGAGCATCTCCTGCTCCTGCTGCTCGATCTCGCCTTCCTGGGTCGAGCGCGAGAGGAGCATCTTCAGCTCGGCCTCCGAGTGGACGCCGCGTTCGTCGCCCGGCGGCTCGAGCCCTAGCAGGCGGAGCGCGCCGTCGGAGGACGTCTGGAGCACCCAGATCAGCGGCTTGAAGACGAAGAAGAAGGCGCGGACCGGGCTCGAGACCGTGAGCGCGGTCGTCTCCGGATGGCCGAGGGCGATGCCCTTCGGGATCAGCTCGCCGACGACCACGTGGAGGTAGGTGATCAGCAGGAACGCGAGGAGGACGGAGACGATCGTCGCCGGGATCGGGTCGAGGATGTGGGCGAAGAGGGGCTCGCCCAGGGCACCGATGGCCAGGCTCGTGAGCGTGACGCCGAGCTGCATGGCGGCGATGAAGTGGTTCGGGTTGGACGTGATGCGCAGGACCGCTCGTGCGCGCCGGTTGCCCTGGTCGCGCAGCTCGGTGATTCGCGTGCGGCGAGCGGTGACGAGCCCGTATTCGGCGGCGACGAAGAACGCGTTCAGGAGGAGCAGCGCGGCGACCGCGAGCAGCTCGAGTGGAACCGTCACGCCCCGCTCACCGGGGCGGCGGTACTAGGCGGATGGTCGTCGTCGTCCAACGGCGATCTCGTCTGAGTGTAGCCCAGGAATCGGCGCCCACACCCCCACCCTGGGTGGGGATGAGGTTCCACCCGCCACCCGCTGTGAGCGTATCCGCGAGAGTGGTGGCGTCTCTGGGCCAAAGGTGTGACGATTCACGCGCGACGAACGTATGTTCGTATAATGGAGCCGTGGCTCCCGAGTACCGCGAAGAGCCGTGCCGAAGCGCCCTGAACCGCGTCCAGGGGATGATGTTCGACTGGTCGCTCAACCCGTACATGGGCTGCGTCCACCGCTGCACCTTTTGCTACGTCCGCGCCTTCGAGCGCCGTGCCGACCGGCCCTCGGACGACCGCTACGGCACGTCGATCCGCGTCAAGGTCAACGTCGCCGACGTCCTCCGCCGCGAGCTCGCCCGGCCGTCCTGGGCGCGCGAGTGCGTCGCGATCGGCGCCGCCACCGATCCCTACCAGCCCGCGGAGGGCCGCTACCGGCTGACCCGCGCCTGCATCGAGGCCCTCGGCGAGGCGCGCACGCCGTTCAGCATCATCACGCGCGGCCCGATGATCGTCCGCGACGTCGACGTGCTCGTCGAGGCCGCGCGCCGCGCGAGCGTCTCGGTCACGTTCTCGATCCCGACGCTCGACGAGGAAGTCTGGCGCAAGACCGAGCCGTCGACCGCCCATCCGCGCCAGCGCCTCCGTGCGGTCGCGAAGCTCGTCGAAGCGGGAATCAGGACCGGCGTCGGCATGGCGCCCGTCCTCCCGGGCATCTCCGATCGCCCCGAGCAGCTGCGCGAGGTCGTGAAAGCCGCGCGCGAGGCCGGCGCAACCGGCGTCTGGACGAACCTGCTCTTCCTGCGCCCCGGCACGCGCGAGCATTTCCTCGAGCACCTCGCCCAGGACTGGCCCGAGCTCCTGCCCCGCTACCGCGAGCTGTACCGAAACCGCGCCTATCTCCCGGCCGACGAGACGACGCCCGTGCGCCGCCAGGTCTCTGCCCTGGCCCGGGAGCTGGGCGTCGCCGACCGCCGGATCCGTCCGGCCGAGCCGGCCCGCGAGCCCGAGCAGCTTGCACTCGAAGTCTGACCGCCGGAATACAATCCTCTGGCCGTGCCCGAAACCGCCAGCCCCGACGGAAAATCCGAGATCACCTGCCTGATCGTCGACGACCACGAGGTCGTGCGCGAAGGCCTACGGCTGTCGCTCTCGCGCGCGCCGCACATCCGCGTGATCGGCGAGGCGTCCGACGGCGCGAGCGCGGTCGCCCTCGCGGAGCGGCGCAAGCCCGACGTCGTGATCATGGACGTGCGGATGCCCGGCATGGACGGGCTCGAGGCGACGAAGCTGCTCAGCGAGAAGGTCCCGGACACGGCCGTCCTCATCTTCACCGCGTTCAGCGAGCGCAGCCTCCTGGGCCGCGGCCTCGAGTCGGGCGCGAAGGGCTACATCCTCAAGGAGGCGCCGCACCAGACTTTGCTGCGGGCGATCGAAAAGGTCGTCGCCGGCGAGGGGTACGTCGACCCGGCGCTGATGCCCGCGTTCCTGCCCGGCAAGGGCGAGGACATGCTCACCACGCGCGAGCGCGAGATCCTCCAGCTGCTCGCAGACGGCATGTCGAACGCCGACGTCGCGGCGAAGCTCTTCATCAGCCAGGAGACCGTCAAGAGCCACGTGCGGCACATCCTCACGAAGCTCGAGGCCGACACACGCACGCACGCGGTGGCTATTGCACTTCGCGAAGCGATCATCGACTAGAGCAGGATCACTCGTCGCGCTGGTCGTCGCCGGCGCGCTCGTCGGGGTGATCGGCATCGCGGTCGAGCAGGACTGGCTGACGCTGCTCGGGCTCGCCTTTGCGGTCACGGCCGCGGGGGCCATGCTGCTCTTCACCGAGCGCCATCAGGACGAGTGGGTGGAAGAGGAGGTACAGCGGCTCGAGACCGAGCATGCACGGCTCTCCGACCAGCTGATCACGGCCGAGCAGGAGGAGCGGCGCCGGCTGGCGCTCTTCCTCCACGACGGCCCAGTGCAGTCGATGTCGGGCATCGCGCTCATGCTCGACGGCGTCATCGACGCGGTCGAGGAGGACCGGATCGACGAGGCGAAGCAGGTGCTCGGGTCGGCGCTCGAGAAGCAGCGGCAGACGATCCGTTCCCTGCGCGACCTCTCGTTCGAGCTCGAGCCGGTCGTGCTGCGCGACCAGGGCTTCGGGCCGGCCGTCAGCGCTCTCGCCCAGCAGCTCGGTATGTCGAACAGCATCCAGATCGACCTCGACGTCGACGCGGCGGAGCGCCTGACCGAACACGCTCAGGTCGCGATCTTCCAGATCATCCGCGAGGCGCTGCACCACGCGATCAGGCGCGGGCCGCCGACACGCATCTCGGTTCGTGTCGGAGAGGCCTCGGACAGCATCGAGGCTGTGATCTCCGACGACGCGCCCGGCGAGCGACGCCGCGCGAGCTACGAGGAGCTCGCCGAACGTGCGCGTTCGCTCAACGGACGCATGAGCGTCGACTCGCGGAAGGACGGCGGGACGGTCGTCCGCGTCGTCTTCCCGCCCTACAGAGTGCGCCGATAAACTCGGCCCGCATGGCCGCCCAGTCCGGACACTGCCTGTTCGTCTCCAAGCCGACCGGCTACGAGCTCCTGAACCGCGAGGGCGAACCGCCGCCCGTGGGGTCGACCGTCGAGCTGGATGACGACGGCAGCTGGATCGTGAACCGGATCTCCCAGTCGCCGCTCCCGCAGGACCGCAGGCCCTGCGCGTACCTGCTGCCGGCTACGGGCTAAGCGCTTCCTCGGCGGCGATCCGGCCGAAGACGAGCGCCGCGGCAAGCCCGCTCGAGTAGCCGCCCGTCGCGATCCCGCCTGCGTCTGCGCCCGCCGCGAACAGGTTCTCGGCGCCGACGACGCGGCTGCGCGAGTCGACGAGGATGCCGCCGAGCGTCTGTGTGACGCTCGCCTGGACGAGCACCGAGGTGAACGGCGGCTCCTCGCGCACGACCGCGCCGGCCGCGCGCGCCTGCTCGATCATGTCCGCGACCGTTCGCTCGCGCACGCGCTCACCGAGGCGGCTCTCGTGCACGCGGTACCACGCGCGTCCGCCCGGCCAGCGCGCGATCGCCTGGACGAGGTTCGTCTCCGACCACGAGACCTCGCCCTCGAACCGCTGCGTGCCGTCTTCCGAGACGACCTCCGCGAACTGCCCGTAGAGCTGCGACAGCGGGACGAACTCCGCCTCGTCGATCGCAATCCCGGCGGGCATGGCGCGGCCGTAGAACTCGTCGAGCGCGCCGGCGGTCTCGCCGCCACGTTCGAGCGCAAGATCGAGGCCGTCGCCCTCGCTCCACGGGTTCCCGCGGATAGGCAGCCCGAGCTCGCGCGCGAGCCGCACGTGGAAGCCGCCTGTGCACAGAACGAGCGGCTCTTGTGACGGGGTCAGACCCCGCTCCAAAAGGCGAACGGAATCGTCACCGATCACGCGCAGGAGGGCGTCGGTCAGGCCGCGCGTGTCGAAGCGCTTGCCGATCGTGCGCGGGTTGCCCGTCTCGTGCTCGAGCACCGGGGCGCCGAGCGACTCCAGCCACTCGATCGCCTCGTCGAGTTGCTCCACGATCACCTGCTGAAGCTCAGGATCCCCGCCTGGACAATCGGCCCGGAACCCGTCGAACGTCCGGTGTCGCCAGATGACGCCGCTCGAGAGCAGCATCGAGCCGCCGGCGCGGTCGCCCTTCTCGAGCACGAGCGGCTCCGCGCCGAGCTCACGCGCGCGCGCCGCCGCGGCCAGGCCGGCCATGCCGGCTCCGGCAATGAACCAGGTCGGCTATTTGAGCGCGAACGTCGGCTTCTGCTCGACGTACTCGATCTTCACGCGCTCGGGCCCCCAGACGAAGACCGCGAGCGTGTTCGCGGCGTCGACGACGTCCGCGACGTCCATCCCGGCCTGCTTCGCCTCCTCGAGGGTCTCGTCCGCGGAGTCGACGAGGACGGCGAGATGGTTGAGCAGCGGCCGCTCGGGATCGCCCGGCTCGCCGGGGTGGAACTCGACGAAGGCGCCGCCGACCTCCACACGCGTCTCCGCCTCGGGCGCGAAGCCGAACTCCTTGTACTTCTGGGCCGTCTCCTCGGGGCTCGCGGAGAAGAGCGCGACGTGATCGAGGTCGTAGTCGACATCGGTGTCCGCCTCGACGAGCCCGAGCCGCAACCCCTCGTGGACGTCGAAGTAGGCGCCGCCGTTCTCACGCGCCACGTCGACGCCGTCGAGGCCGCCGAGCGCCTCGTCCAGGTCGTTCACGCGCAGCGCGATGTGCTTCAACGCCCCACGCTCGCGCGGGCCCTCGGCATCGAACAGCGTCAGCTTCCCGCGGCGCGCGTTCGTGCCGACGAGCGTGAACTTGTCCGTCTTCTCGATCACGTGCATCGTGAGCCGCTCGGTCACGAAGTCCGTGATCGGATCGCGGTCGGCGACCCAGAGCGCGACGTGGTCGAGGATCTTGGGCCTCATCCCGATTTCACCCTACCTACCGAATACGGAACGAGGCCCAGACCCGGTTTATTTCTTCCGATTGACGGCGGCGAGCAGCTGCCGCTTGTTCATCTTCGAGCGGCCCTTGATGTTCAGGCGCTTCGCCTGGTTGTAGAGCTGCTCCTTCGTCTGGCCCTTGGCGCCGGAATGCGAGCGCAGCCCGCCCCGGCGGCTCGACGACATGTCGCGCGTCGACGAGCGCGAGCTCGTGCGGGACTCGCCGGCCCGCGCGCGCTCCTTGTTGACGGTCCGCGCGGCGATCTCCTTCGCGCGCTTGGTCGAGGCGCCGCGCTTCTTCTCGCCTTCCTTGATGTGCTCGTACTGTCGTTCGCGCTTGTTGCTCCAGGCTTGCTGAGGCACTACAGACCCCCTCGTTTCGTTTGCCCAGGAGGTTTGCCCGAACGCGCGGTTTCTATTCCAGGGGTGGGTTCTGCACGTTGTGCTCGGTCGCGTACTCGGTCGTGAGCTTGTTCACGACGTCCGCGCCGTCGCCGTACGCGTAGTTGATCTTGACGAACGGCTCCCACTTCTCGGGCAGCGCGTCCTCGGGGAAGATCGCCTCGACCGGGCACTCCGGTTCGCAGGCGCCGCAGTCGATGCACTCCTCGGGGTCGATGATCAGGATCCGCTCGAACACGTGGATGCAGTCGACCGGGCAGACGTCCACGCAGGACAGGTCTTTGATGTCGATGCAGGGCTCGGCGATGATGTAGGTCATCGGGGCGGGTCAGTCTACCGAGGTGAGAAGTCGGTCGATCAGTTCTCGAGCCTGCGCGTCGAGGGCCGATTTCGCGACCACCTGATCGAAGCCCGCCTCGTTCGCGCGGCGCAGCCCGGCCGTGTCCTTGTGGTTCGTGAAGCCGAGCAGCGGGACGTCCGGATACTCGTCGGCGACGTCGTACGGATCGAGGCGAGCGACGTCCGCGATCACGAGATCGGGCGGATCCGCGCTGTCGGTCGTCACGAGGTGATGATCGGCGAGCGAGGCTTCGAGCTTGCCCCGGATGAAGAGATCCACCCCGGCCAACAGGATCGTCGCCACGGCGGCCCGAGGGTAGCACTCTGTTACCGTCGGAACCAGCATGGATTTCGTGACGGTCGCCCAGGTCGCCGACGTCGCGCCCGGAACCGTGTCCCCGGTCAAGGCCGGCGAGGTCGAGATCGCGCTGGTCAACCTCGACGGCGAGTTCTACGCGCTCCAGGGGCACTGCCTGCACCTCAAAGGGCCGCTCGGAGAGGGCGTGCTCGACGCGAACCACTACCTCACGTGCCCGTGGCACGGCTGGAAGTACGACCCGAAGACGGGCAAGAACGACTTCGACCTCGCGATCCAGGCGCAGACCTACGAGGTGAAGGTCGAGGACGGAGAGGTCAAGGTCGGTCTCGACTGACCTGGAACGCGGGCTCGACCTCGCGCGGCGGGGCGAGTACTTCGCCGCACACGAGGCGCTCGAGGACGCGTGGCGGGCGTCCGAGCCCGAGGAGAAGGACTTCTTCCAGGGGCTCGTGCACGTCGTCGTCGCGTGGTACCAGGCCGGCCGCGGGAACCGGGTCGGGTTCGAGCGGCAGCTCGAGAAGGCGGAGCGCCGCCTCGGGCCCTTCGCGCCGAGCCATCGCGGAGTCGACGTCGACGGCTTCCTGCGCCAGGTGGCCGCGGCTCGCGCTGCGGGCTCGCTCGACCCGCCGCCGCTAGACGTTCCCTAGCCCGACGTCTTCGAGCAGTCGGTTCAGGAACACGTTCAGCCACCAGTCCTTGTGGAAGAAGAGGAGCAGGCCCAGCACGACGAGCGTCACGCCGCCGGCGATGCGAATGGCGACGTAGTGGTCGCGGAGCCAGCGGAAGGCGCCCATCGCCTGCGTGAAGCCGACCGCGGCGAGCAGGAACGCCAGTCCCAGCCCGGCCGAGTAGAACGCCAGTAGCACTGCCCCCTTCAGGACCGAGCTCGTGCTCGCGAGCGCGAGGATCGACGCAAGCACTGCGCCGATGCACGGCGCCGCGCAGATCGCGAACGCTCCGCCGAGCAGGATGCTCGAGTTTCGCCGGCGCGCTCCCGACAGCAGGCCCGGGGCGAGGAGCCGCTCGGGCCAGGGCAGGATCCCGATGAACGTCAGCCCGATGACGACGAGGATGAGGCCGGCGAGCTCGAGTTGCCGGTCCGAAGGCAGGACGCCTCCGATCGCGGCGCGCTGCGATCCCGAGGACGACGAAGACGACCGTGAAGCCGAGGATGAACGGGAGGCTGGCGAGCGCGACCCGCCGCGCGGCTCCAGGAGTTCCGAGCCGGTCGGCCTCGATCGCCGACACGGCCGACAGGTAGCCCGGCACGAGCGGGAGGACGCAGGGCGTGATGATCGAGATGACGCCCGCGAGGAAGGCTGCGGGGATCTGGCCGGCCAGAGGGTCAGCCCTCGTCGTAGCGGGCGAGCTCTTCGTCGACGCGGCGCTCGAGCGCGGGGCTCAGCTGAGCGGCCGGCGGCCCCGGCTCACGCGTGTGGCTCCACCGCCACGCGAGGAAGCCGAGGACGAGCCCGCCTCCGAACAGCGCGACGAACGGCAGGAGCCAGGCGAGCAGGTTGAAGCCTTTCTTCGGCGGCGCGGCCAGGATCGACGGCCCGTACTCGGCGACGAGGACGTCCTTGATCTCGCTCTTCGAGTCTCCGGCCGCAATCCGCGCCGAGATGAGCGCCTCGATCTCGGCGCGCCTCTGGTGAGCTCGACTGGTCGAGGGTCGTGTTGCAGACCGGACACATGACCTCGCCCTCGAGGTCGGCGAGCGTCGGCCGGTTGCCCTCGGGCTTCGCAGGCAACACCTCCAGGTGCCCGTAGTACTTCTTCGCGACCGTCTGCTTGATCTGGCTCTTCTTGTAGCCCTCGCGGATCATCTGGTGGATCTGCTGGATCGCCGCGGGCGTCCACGAGACCGAGCTCGCGTCGGCGAGCGTCGTCTGGCAGTCGTCGCAGTAGAGCTCTTCCTGGACCTCGAGCGATGTCGGGTGGTCCTCGCTCGCCCGCGCGACCGGCACCGCGACCAGCGCGAGCAGCGCGACCGCGAGCGCCGTCCGCCTCATGCGCCGAGCGCCTTCTGAATCGCGCTGTCGATCTCCTCGGAGCGCGCCTCGCCGAAGATGTACCCGGTCACCCGCCAGTTCGGCGAGATCACGAACGTGCGAGGGATCGGCAGGCCGCCGTACTTCCCGAGCACGCTCCGATCGGGATCGCGGACGTTCGGGTACGTGACGCCGTAGCGGCTCAGGAACTGGCCGGCGTCCCCCGAGTAGTCCGCCGTGTCGACGCCGACGAACGCGACGCGCTTGCCGTAGCGCTCGAACGCCTGCTGGAACCGCGGCGCCTCGCTCTTGCACGGCTCGCACCAGGAGGCCCAGAAGTTGACGACCACGACCTTGCCCTTGAGCGACGACAGCTCCAGCTTTCCGTTCCCGTTCAGGCGGTTGAGGTCGAAGTCGACCGGCCTCGTGACGTGGCCCTTGGTGAACGAGCTGGCCACGTTCGTCCGGTCGTTCTGCACGACCTTCCAGACGAGCAGGACGAGCAGCGCCCCGACGAGCCCGACCGACCCGATCTGACCCGCGAGCTTCAGCCTCATCATCAGGCTGAGACGATGAACACCGTCGTCCCGATGTCGACGGCGTTGAACAGCCATTCAGCATCCGGGATGTACATCCGGATGCAGCCGTGCGAGACCGAATAGCCGATCGAGGCCGGGTTCGGCGTCCCGTGGATTCCGACGCCCGGCGAGGACAGGCCCATCCAGCGCGTTCCGAGCGGGTTGCTCGGGCCGGGCGGGATCGGCTTCTGGCCTCTCGCCCAGCGGGAGTTCGGCGGGTACCACCAGGGGTTCCGCCACTTGACGAGGATGTCGAAGCGGCCGAGCGGCGTCGGGTAGATCGACTGGCCGGTCGCGACGCGGAACAGTCTCCGCAGGTGGTCGTAGCGGTAGAGGTAGAGCCGGTTCGAGCTGCGGCGGATCACGATCACGGAGCGAAACGCGGTGCGCTTCGTCGCCGCGGGCTGTGAGCCGTGGCGGATCTTGACGCGGACGCGGCTCGTGGTGCGCAGACGCTGGACGATCGCAGTCGTCAGCGCGAGGCGGTTCACGACGAGGCCCGGGCGGTCCGGGACGATGACCGGCTTCAGGCGGCGCAGGAAGACCTGGGCGTCCACCGGCTTGCGGTAGAAGCGCTTCGCGACCTGCAGCACGTACGCGCGGACGACGTTGCCGTCGATCAGGACCGGCAGCGTGATCGAGGCGCCGGGCGGAGCCGTTCTCGCGCGGGCGAGCGCTTCGTCGACGTGCGCGGTCGCGCCGAGCGCCTCCGGCGGCGGGGCCAGGCGGTGGCGGCGGTCGAGGACGAGCGGGATCGGCAGCTCGTAGCGCTGGCGGACGAGCGCACCGGCCTCGTCGACGGTCATGCCGCCGACGGGGATGCCGGAGATCGTGACGCCGGGCGCGATCAAGGTGGGCAGCGGGGTCGTCGTCGTCGTGCCGGTCGACGTCGTGCCGGTCGTCGTGCCGGTCGTCAGGAAGCCGGCAGCGCCCACGCCGCCCGCGAGGACGACCGAGGTGGCCGCACCCGCCGCAGCGCAGGCGAGCGCCAAAACGGCGTAGCCGAGACGTTTCACGCCTTGGAGTGTAGCCCGCTACCGGGTCAGGATCCGCGGGTCATCGGTGATCACGCCGTCGACCCCGACCTCGTCGAGGCGTCGCGCGATCTCCGCGTCGTTCACGGTCCACGCGAAGACGGCGACGCCGAGCTCGTGGCAGCGCTCGACAGTGGCGCGCGTCAGGACGCGGTAGTTCAGCGTCATCGCCGAGGCTCCGGCCTCCTCGACGAGGCCGCGCGCGCGAAACGGGAGCGCAGCGCGCAGCGCCCAGTGCACCGGGCCGGCGACGTGGATGAAGGTGCGATGTCCCCCGAGATAGACGCGGCCGCGCGGATAGGTCCGGCTGCGGGCGAGCTTCGGTTCGAGCCGGTTCAGGTTCCGGAGCGTGCCCACCTGGCTCGTGCAGGCGAGCGCCCGCTCGACGAAGCCGTGGGCTCGGAGCGCCTCGACGAACGGCCGCTCCTTGCCTGCGAACTTCAGGTCCGCCAACACGCCGGTCTCGGGCGCGCGCTCGGCGAGGAACGCGAGCATCTCGTCGAGCGCCACCGGCTCGTCCGCGAGCTCCCGCCGCGAGTGGCCGAGGACGAGCTTCCCGTCGCGGCCGGCGAAGACGTCGAGCTCGACGTGGTCGACGCCGTGCTCGAGTGCTGCCTCGACGGCCTCGATCGTGTTCTCGGGAGCGAGGCCCGCCGCTCCACGGTGCCCGATTCTGAGGAGCGGCCCGTCGCCGCGGAGGAGTTTCAAAGGCCCGTGGTTGGTTCGATCGTGTCGACCGGTCATTTCAGACGGATGCCAGCTAAGCCGGGCATCCTGACATCGCATCGCAAGCATCCGGGAGCAGTCGGCAGCGGGTACTCCTCGAAGCGGCCGCCGCGAGCCGCGAACTCGAGGATCATCCGGTCGGTGATCCACTCGACGGGCGCGCGATCGTCCGTCCACGGATCGGATGACGGAGCCGCGATACGCATCTGGCCGGCGAGCAGGCTCGTCAACGATCGCAGCCGCCGGGGCCCGTGGCTCAGCCGGCGCACGAGCACGGCCCGCGGCTCGGGACGGTCGAGCCCGATCACGAACTGGTTGAAGTGCAGCGCCTGCCAGGTGAGGACGAGCGGGAACTCCGTCGCGAGGGTTCCGGAGACGCCCTCGGCGAGGCGGTGGTCGTCGGGCGTCGACCCGACGTTGAGGACGATCGCGCCGCCGGGTGCGAGCCGCGAGCGCGCGAGGCGGAAGAACTCCTGCGTCGCGAGGTAGAACGGCACGTACGGCGGCCGGTAGGCGTCGACGATGATCAGGTCGTACGTGTTGTGAGTCCGGCGCAGGAACGGCCGCGCGTCGGCGGTGATCACATGCAGCCTGGGGTTGTCGTCGAGGCCGAAGTAGCGGCGGCCGACCGCGGTCACGTCCGGGTCGAGCTCGACTCCGTCGATCCGCGCCTGCGGGTAGAAGACGCCCATCGCACGAGCCGTCGTGCCGCCCGCATTGCCGAGGATCGCCACCCGGCGCAGCGGTCGCCCGAGAAGCGGTGGGACCGCGAGGTACGTGTCCCACTCACCGCCGGTGAGAACGGTGTTCGGCCGCCAGAGCGAGTGCACCGCGAGGCCCTCGTTCAGGTACAGGCGCCGCACGCCGTTCAGATCGGTGACGTGGATGAACTGGTAGCGCGACTCGTGCTCGTAGATCAGCCCCGGCTCCGCGCGCACGGCGCCGGCCGGGATCACGATCAGCGCGCCGACTCCCGCAGCGACCAGGAGCCACCGCCGGCCGAGCAGCGCCGCGCCGGAGAGAGCGACGAGCAGCGCGGCCGCGAGCAGGGTCCTCCTCGTCCCGATCGTCGGAATGAGGACGAGCGCGGCCAGGAAGGTGCCGAGCAGGCTGCCGACGGTCGACAGCGCGTAGAGTCGCCCGGCGACCGAGCCCGCGTCGCGCACGTCGTCGATCGCGAGCCGGATCGCGAACGGAGCGACCATCCCGAGCAGCGTCAGCGCAGGCGCGAAGAGCGCGAGCACGGCGAAGAACGACCCGATCGCCGCACCGGCGGAGACCTGGTCGAGCCCTCTCACGGAGACGTCCAGGAAGGGGCCGGCCGCGAACGGGATGATCGCGATCAGCACCGCCGCGAACACGACGATCCGCCCCAGCACGCGGGGGCTCGGGCTCCGGTCCGCGATCTTCCCGCCGACCCAGTAGCCGACCGAGAGCGACGCGAGCACGAGGCCGATGACGTTCGCCCACACGATCGTCGAGCTCCCGTAGTACGGGGCGAGAAGTCGCGCCGCGCCGATCTCGGTCGCGAGCGCCGCGGCCCCGGTGCAGAAGACGAGCGCGTAGAGCGTGAAGGCGAGCGCCCGCCCCTGGACGGCCTCCGCCCCGTGCTCTTTCGCGCCTACGGCCTCGGCCACGATTACGTCCTGCGGATGACGACCACGGCGTAATCGTCGTCGGGCTCGCCTGCGAATGCGCGTGAATCCGACACCACGTGCTCCGCGAGCGCCTGCGCCGAGAGCTCGCGCCCGTCCACCAGAGCCTGGTGGAGCCGCTCTTCGCCGTACTGGTCGCCGTCGCGGCGCGCCTCGACGAGGCCGTCCGTGAAGATGCAGAGCGCGGCTCCGGGCTCGAGCGTCGCGCGAGCCGTCTCGTACGTCTGGTCCGCCTCGATGCCGAGTGCGAGGCCGCGCGGCGCGAGGAGGTTGATCGAGCCGTCGGCGGCCAGGACGCGGATCGGCGGATGCCCGGCGCTCGCGGCGAAGACGGCGCCCGTTGCAGGATCGACGGTCACACAGGCCATCGTCACGAAGTTTCCGCCTGCCAGCTCGCCGAACGCGACTTCGTTCGCCTGCGCGAGGAGCGCGGCCGGGTCGGGATACAGCCGGACGAGCGACCGGAATGCGAACTTCGCAAGCGCCATGTCCGCAGTCGCTGCGATGCCGTGCCCGCTCGCGTCGCCGAGCACCACGGCAAGCTCGCCGTCGGGCAGCCTCAGGAAGTCGTAGACGTCGCCTCCGACCTCGACCCGGGCCGACGACTCGTAGACGGCGCCGACCTCGAGCCCTTCGACCTCGGGCAGCCCACGCGGGAGCAGCGAGCGCTGCATCGTGTCGGCGAAGTCCTTCCGCTCCTGGGTCAGGCGCGCGTTGTCGATCGCGAGCGCGGCCTGCCCGGCGACGAACACGGCGGTCTCGACCTGCTCGTCGCCGAGCCGCCGAGCCGGATCGAGCGAGACGACCGTGAGCGTGGCCAGCAGCTCCGCCGAGGTTGCAATCGGGACGACGAGCGCGGTCGCGCCCTGCTCGAGGAACGGGACGAGGAGCTCGTACGGCTCACCGAGCCGGCGGGCTGTCTGCGAGTCGACCATGAGCGGCTCGTTCGGGAGCTCGTCGACCGCCTGCTCGCGCTCGAGCACGGGACGCAGCGGCTCGAGCCGCGGGTCGGCCACGTGCGGCGCGCGAGGGACGAGGAGGGCGCCGCGCCCGTCGAGCACGCGGATCACCGCCGCGTCGGCGTCGAGCAACTCGACAGCCGAGGTCGTCACCGAGTCGAGTGTCGCGTCGAGCGACAGGCTCTGGGCGAACGAGCGCGAGATCTCGTACTGCGCCCGGAGCCGCTTCGCGGACTTGCGCTCGGAGGCGATCGTCTCCTGGAGCTCGGTCGCCTGGCGCTCGGTCCGCTCGTGGAGCTCCGCGTTCTGCGCGGCCACGGCCAGCTGGGCGGCAAGCGCCGACAGGAGCGTCCCCTCGCTCGCTTCCACCTCCCGCCCGCGCGGCAGGTAGACAGCGAGCAGTCCCACGAGCTCCTCACCTGCGACGAGTGGGACGGCGAGCGCAGCGTCGATCTGCGCTTCGGCCACGGCCGCACGAACGGGAGCGAGCCGGACGTCGGCCTGCGCGTCCGGAACGTGGAGCACGCCCTGGGCGCGCAGCGGCCCGAACGCGAGCTCGAGGAGGCGTTCGGCGACGGCAAGCTCGGCATCGGCGCCGGAGCCGGCCTCCGGCCGCAGCCGGTTGGCGTCGCCGAGGTAGATCGCGACACGGTCCGCACGCAGCAACTTGGAGACGCCCACGACGGCGGTCTCGAGCGTGTGCGCCAGGGAGAGCTCGGCAACCGCCTGACCGAGAACCGTGAGCAGCGCGTCGGACCGTTCGAGCTCGAGCGACGTTTCCCGCGCGCGCTCCCCGGCACGCAGCGCCTGCGCCGCGCGAACGGCGAAGGTGCCCAGCCGGTCGATGTCGCGCCGCGAGGGCGAGCTTCCGGGCCGGAACGCGAGCTGAAGGACGCCGAGCGGAGGCTGGCCCAGCGTGAGCGTCGCGACCATTCGGCCATTGACCGCCTCGAGGCGGACCGGCTCGTGCTCGATCGGCAGCGCGGACACAGCGGCTTCGAACGTCTCGAGCCGGCCCGTGGACGCCAGCCGCTCGAGCCCGCCTTCGTCGTCGACCTCCAAGAGCTGCGCCGCCTCCGCGCCGGAGGCTCGCGCGGCGATCCGCACCACCTCGTCGGGGCCGCGTGTCTCGTCGAGCCCCGCGCCCAGCGCGTCTCCGGCGAGCGCCAACCTCTCGGTCGGGTCAATGCCCGCCATGCCGTTCGCCGCGTCGAACGCTCGCAGGACGAGGCCGAGCTGTGCGGCTGCGAGGCGCGCGGCCCCCCGCTCGCTCGGATCGAAGCCCCGACCCGCTCGCAGCAGCTCGAGGCTCCCGAGCGGGACGTCGCCGGTCCGGATCGGGATCAGGAGCACGTCGGCGGAGCGAGCTCGGCGGGCGACTCTCTGCACGGCCTCGGGAAGCTCGTCCAAAGACGCTTCCTGTGCGGGGAGGTCCTCCAGGGAGAACGTCGAGCCCGCGAGCTCGGCCGCGAGCGCCTGCGAATGTGACGCGACGGTCCGCACCGGCAAGCGCCCCGAGGCGTCGACAACGCGTACCGCTGCCGCGTCGGCGTCCGTGACCTCGACTACCGCATCGGCAACGGCCTGAAGCGCTTCGGCGAGCCCGTGCTCGCCCGCAGCGCGCAGGCCCGCCGCCGCGAGCGTGTCGAGGGCGTGGTCGGAGATCTCGTCCATTCGCCCCCGAAAAGTATTCCTGATCGCCTCGGTCGGCCCGCTCGCACGTTTATGCTCTCCCGCATGGCCCAGCCGGCTCGCCGCCCGGAACAGGTGGACGAAGCGCTGGAGCTCGATCCGGCTGCTGTGCAGCGCGCGTATCAGCTACATCGAGCCCGGCGCCGCGTTCATCGCAATCGTCGCCGCGAGACGAAGCGCGCGAAGCTCCGGTTCTGGCTCGTGCTCCTTGCGCTCGTAATAGCGAGCGTCTACCTGAGCCTCGTCATCTGGCACCAGATCCAGCGGACGTTCGGACTGTAGATACTTCGCCTGTGGAGCCTTCCGAGCCCTATCCGCCCGAGCCGCCGGCTCGCACCGAGCGCGGGCGCGACCCGCTGCTGCTCCTGCCCGGAGGGATCTGGGCGATGGGCGAGCGCGTCACCGCACTCGCCGGGTTCGTGCTGATGCTGTCGACGTTCATGGGCTGGTACGCGGGCTCCGGCGAGGGGCCGACGATCGCGGTCATCGGCTGGCACACGGGCGTGATCGGCAAGCTCGTCTTCCTGCTCGGCCTCGCGGTGGTCGTGCTCGTCGTGCTGCGCGAGCTCGGGATCGAGCTGCCGGCGACGATTCCGGAGAGCCTCGTGATCATCGTCCTCGGCTCCCTCGCCACGATCCTGGTGCTGATCCGCGTGATCTCGGTCCCCGACACATTCTTCCCCTACGACGGGCGCGGGATCGGGATCTGGATCGCGCTCATCGCGGCCGTGGGGCTGATCGTCGGCGGGCTTCTACGAGCAGGCGAAGAGCTGTAGCGACGCCCAGGCCGAGCGCGGCTCCGCCGATCACGTCCAGCGGGTAGTGCACGCCGACGTAGACGCGAGAGAACGCGATCAGCGCGGCGAGGGCGTAGAGCGCGAGCGGCGACAGCGGCGTCAGCCACGCGAGAGTGGCCGCGCACGCGAAGCTCGTCGCCGCATGGCCGGACGGGAAGCTCGGGTTGGCCGGCACGTGAACGAGCGGGTGCGGCTCGGGGAAGCGAAGCGGCGGGCGCTCGCGGCCAATCGCGTGTCTCAGCAAGGCCGAGGACACGCCGGCGATCAGATCGGCGAGCGTGACGTAGAGGAAGATCGCAGGCCGCCTCCAGTAGAACGCCGCGAGCACAGCGATCAGGATCCAGATCGCCCCCTGTGACCCGACTCGCGAGAGCCCCACGAACACGTGGTCGAGCACACCGACGCGGTGGTGGACGACCCAGCGCTCGAGTCGTGTGTCGAGCAAGGCGCCGCTTGCGGTGCCGCTTCAGGACCCCGGGCTTAGCCCGGTGTCCGTCGGAACTGACCGGTCGACACGTCCGAATCCCGCCAACACGGCTCTAGGCTAGGCCGGGACGAGCTGCTTCGTCGACTCGATCAGCTGCTGCGGGTTGAACGGCTTGCCGATGAAGCCCTGGGCCCCGCGGGACGCGGCCGCCCGCAGCGAATCCTCTTCGACCTTGCCGCTGAACATGATCACCGGGATCGAGCCGACGCCGTGTCGCTCGTGGACGCGGCGCAGCATCTCCCAGCCGTCGACCTGGGGCATCATCACGTCGAGCAGGATCAGGTCGGGCGGTTCGGCCTCGAGGGCGGCGAGGCCCTCCTCGGCGCTCGCGGCCTCGCGCACCGCGTAGCCCTCCATCTCGAGGTTCACGCGGACGAACTCGCGAAGGCGTTCGTCGTCGTCGACGATCAGGATCACGCGCCGCCCTTCACCACGCCTCGGCGCAGTCGAGCCGCCGCGCTCGAGGAACTGGTCGAGGTCCGCCCGCCGATAGCGGCGGTGTCCACCCGGCGTGTAGAAGGCGGGCAGCCGGCCGGTGTCCGACCACTTGCGAATCGTGCTCTGCGCCATCCCGAGGTACTTCGCGGCCTGGCCAAGCGTGAGCCAGTCGGGCTCATCGGCGGGAACGGGCGTCCGGGCGGCGGTATCGCGGGGTTCAGCCATATCGGGGAATCTTAGTAAATCTACCTTTTCCTCTCTAGCCCATTCCCAAACTACGGAGCCGTCGTCACGGTCACTGTCTGGACGCTCTGGGTGCCCGGCTCGAGCGTGCGCACCGAGGTCTCCGTGCCCGACGGCGGGGAGCTGTCGTCGAACGCCTGACCGAGCGCGATGCCGATCGCGAGAACGATCGCGAGCGCCACGGCGCGCAGCACCCAGGGGCCGACGCGCCGGCGACGCTTCCGCGGATGCCGACTCATGGCGCGTAGTCGACGGCGCCGCGGGCGTACACATGGAAGGCCGCGTCTTCGACGAGGCCGAGCTGGACCGCACCTGCTCCGGGTGGGAGCACTTCGAGCAGCCACCGGTCGGCGTCGTCATACGCAGCGGCCAGCTCGGCGAGCGTGAAGGTCTGCCCGACCCGGCGGTTGAGCTCGTCGATCAACACGCCCACCTCGGCGAGGAGACGCTCGTAGGTCGGCCGGTCCGACGCATACTCGTTCAGCCGGCGGTAACCGTCCTCCCACTGGAGGCGGGCGTTCTCGACTGCTACGGCGCTCATGGCGGTCCGATCATAGGGACGCGTCTGTGCCTTCCATGCAACATCTCTCGGGCCAGAGCGGGACGACCTCGTCCGCGATCCGCTCGCCGAGCTCGTAGCCGGGACGCGCCATCGCGAAGGCGACGTGCGCGTGCAGGCACTTGAGCTGCTCGGGATTCCGCGAGCCGCCGATCCCGAGCTCGAGCGATGCTCCGCGGTCACTGCCGGTTCGGCCCCCGGCGAGCTCGGTGCGAACGCGGCGCTGCTCCTCCGTGGCGCGGACGAGGCTGGCTGCCAGGTCGGGCTCGTGCTGCGCCCGCTCGGACCAGCGCTCAACGCCTCCGGCCGCCTCGAGCCTGGAGATCGCCGCGACCAGGTGGCGGCACGTGACGTAGTACGTCGTCGGAAACGGCTCGCCGGAATCGTCGTAGGGCGACTGCTCCGTGACCGCCGGGCGACCGAACGGGCAGCGCACCACGACGCGGGCGAACGCGCGCGGCGGCCGGCCGAGCTGCTTCGCGACGAGCTCGCGGTCCTGCTCCATCCGAACGAGGTTAGTGGCGCGATCGAGGCTTCGCCTCTTCGCTTCACGGGGAAACCCCTGGTTCCCCCGTGTGCCCCCTCCTTGCGAGCGTCGGCCGTGTTCAAACGTTTCAGGAGCCGGCCAGTGGCCAGCCGATTCGATCCGTCTCCTCCTCGACCTGAGCCTCCCGCCGGGCAAAGCCCGGCTCCGGCGGCCGATGCCTCCGGTCTCCGAGAAGCGTTTAGAGGCGAGGGTCCTAACGGTTGTCGTTGCTCTCGTGAGAGCGACGCCAGGCTTTGATGCCCTTGACGATGTACAGGCGCTCGCCGGGCTCGACGTACCCGAGCCGCCGCGCCTCGCGCGTCACCGCTTGAGCCGTGTCCGACTCCGCGAGCCGGCGCTCGAGCCGCAGCTTCTGCTCGCGCAGCGTGCGCACCTGGGCCGACTGCTCCTTGACCGCGTCGCGCGTCGACAGGTAGCTCCGCAGCGGCTGCCAGTAGAGGAACGCGATGAACGCGAGCGTCCCCACTCCGAGCCAGCGGAGCAGGAACCGTCCGCGCGGGACACGTTTCTTCGAGCGACGGGCCATCCGGCCTCTCTCGTTCGCCGGAGCGGCTCGAGGTCCTGCGCCTTACGCCTGCTCGACCTTGATCACGTCGGTCGTCCCGGGCAGGTTCACCGCCGTGCCCGCGGTGATCACGACGAGGTCTCCTTCGGCCACGTAGCCGCCGGCCCGCGCGGCCTCGAGCGACTTCGCCCACAGATCCTCGACGTCGGATGCCTCCTCGATGAGCGTCGGCGTCACGCCCCACTCGATCGCCGTCTGCCGGAGCGCGTAGTCGTGGTGCGAGAGCGCGAGGACGAGCCTGCGGGGCCGCAGTCGCGCCACGGCCGAGGCGGTCCGGCCCGTGAAGGTCGGAACGAGGATCGCCTTGGCGCCCAGCGATTCCGCGATGTCGCAGGCGGCGTTCGACATCGCCTGGCCGACGGTCGGCTCGTCGCTCGCCTGGGGCAGCTCGTGCCGGTAGTCGAGGCTCGGCTCGACCGCACGCGCGATGCGGTCCATGTACGAGACCGCCTCGACCGCAAACTCGCCGAGCGCGGTCTCGCCGGAGAGCATGAGCGCCGAGCTGCCGTCGAGGATCGCATTCGCGACGTCGCTCGCCTCGGCCCGGGTCGGATCCGCGTGGTGGATCATCGACTCGAGCATCTGGGTCGCCGTGATCACCGGCCGTGCGCGCTCGAGAGCGGCCAGGATGATCCGCTTCTGGACCAGCGGGACGAGGGCGGGCCCGATCTCGACGCCGAGATCCCCGCGGGCGACCATGACCGCATCCGTCTCGCGAAGGATCTGGTCGAGCGCGTCGACCGCCTCCGACTTCTCGATCTTCGCGATCACGTGGGCCGGCGAGCCCACGCCTTCGATCAGGTCCTTGAGGTCGCGCACGTCGGCGGCGGAGCGGACGAACGAGAGCGCGACGAAGTCGACGCCCAGGTCGAGCGCGAAGTCGAGGTCGTCCATGTCCTTGCGAGTGATCGACGGGATCGGGACCGGGACGCCGGGGACGTTCACGCCCTTGTGCGACGCGACGACCCCGCCTGTGACGACCGTGCAACGGGCACGGCCGCGCTCCACCGATTCCACACGCAGGTGGATGAGCCCGTCGTCGATGAGGATGTCGTGGCCGCGTTGGAGCACCTCGCCGACCGCGGTCGGGCTCACCGGAAGCTCGCCGTCACGCGCGGCTTCCTCCGCGGCCACGATCACCTCGTCGCCGCGGTCGAGCGTGACCGGCTCGGGGAGATCGCCGATCCGCACCTTCGGTCCCTGCAGGTCGGCGATGATCGCGATCGGCCGCTCGACTTCCTTCGAGATCTCGCGCACGACCTGCATCCGCTCCGCGTGGTCCTCGTGCGTCCCGTGGGAGAAGTTCAGCCGCGCGGCGTCCATCCCGGCGCGCGCGAGCTCAAGGACGGCGTCGCCCGACGACGATGCGGGACCGAGCGTCGCGACGATCTTCGTCCGGCGAGGCAGCTCGGCGGACATGTGACGCAGACTAGCTCGCGCGGGCAAACGCGGACCAGCCGGGATAGACCGCGTCGTCGCCGAGCTGCTCTTCGATCCGCAGGAGCTGGTTGTACTTGGCCACGCGGTCGCTTCTCGACGGCGCGCCGGTCTTGATCTGGCCGACGTTCGTCGCGACCGCGAGGTCGGCGATCGTCGTGTCCTCGGTCTCGCCGGAGCGGTGCGACATGACGACGCCGTAGCCGTTCGCGCGCGCGAGCTCGATCGCGTCGAGCGTCTCGGTCAGCGTCCCGATCTGGTTCACCTTGACGAGGATCGCGTTCGCCGCGCCCTCCTCGATCCCGCGGCCGAGCCGTTCGACGTTGGTGACGAAGATGTCGTCGCCGACGAGCTGCACGCGGTCTCCGAGCCGAGAGGTGAGCGCCTTCCAGGCCTCCCAGTCGTCCTCGGCCGCGCCGTCCTCGATCGAGACGATCGGATACCGCTCGACGATGCCCGCCCAGAACTCCGGGAGGTCGCCGGACGTTTCCTCGCGCCCCTCGAACGAGTACCGGCCGTCGCGGAACACCTCGCTCATCGCGGGGTCGAGCGCGATCTTCACCCGGTCGCCGTGCCCGGCCCGGTCGATCGCCTCGACGATGCGCTCGATCGCGTTCTCGCTCGACGGAAAGTCGGGCGCGAACCCGCCCTCGTCGCCGACCGCCGTCGAGATTCCCTCGGCCTCGAGCTGCTTCTTCAGCGTGTGGAAGACCTCGACGGCGAGGCGCAGCCCTTCCGAGAACGTGTCGGCGCCGCCCGGCACGATCATGAACTCCTGCAGGTCGAGCGAGTTGTGGGCGTGCGCGCCGCCGTTGACGACGTTCAGCATCGGCACGGGCAGGACGTGCGCCTCCGCGCCGCCGACCCAGCGGTAGAGCGGCAGACCCGCCCGCGCGGCGGCCGCCTTCGCCGTCGCAAGCGAAGCGCCGAGGATCGCGTTCGCGCCGAGACGAGCCTTGTTCGGCGTCCCGTCGAGCTCGATCAGCGTGGCGTCGACCGCTCTCTGCTCCGCGGCGTCGAGGCCGACCAGCGCCTGCGCGATCTCGGTGCGCACGTTCTCGACCGCCTTCCCGACGCCCTTCCCGAGCCAGGCGTTGGGATCGCCGTCACGGAGCTCGACGGCTTCGAACTGCCCGGTCGAGGCGCCCGACGGGCACGGCCGCCCGCCCAACCTCGCCGGATTCGACCTCGACGTCGACCTCGACCGTGGGGTTGCCGCGCGAATCGAGGATCTGACGCGCGCGGACGGCTGCGATCCGAGAGCTCATCGGAGCATCTCCTTCGCGGCGTCGAAGTACCGGTCCTGCTCGTCGAGCGGGAGCTCGGCGAAGACGCGGCCGTCGTCGTGCGCCAGGACCTCGGCGCGCTCGACCCGATCGGCGAAGCGCCTCGACGTCGATCGCAGCGCGAGCTCGGGGTCGACGTTCAGCCGCCGCGCGACGTTGACCGCCGCGAACAGGACGTCGCCGACCTCCTCGAAGACGTGCGCATCCGGCTCGACCTCGGGGTCCGGCTCGCCTGCGTCGGCCAGCGCCTCCTTCAGCTCGCGAAGCTCGTCGTCGAGATCGGCGAGCGCGCCGTCCGTGTCCGGGTACTCGAAGTCGATCGCCGCCGCCCGGCGCTGGAGCTTGCGCGCGTAGAGCAGCGCCGGCAGCGACTCGGGGACGTCGTGGAAGATGCCTTCGCGGCCTTCGTCGCTCCGCTTGATGTCGCTCCCAGTTCTCGCGGACGCGACCGGCAGTGCGCGCCTCGACGTCACCGAACACGTGCGGGTGCCGGCGCACGAGCTTCGCGTGGACCGCGCGCGCCGCCTGCTCGAGGTCGCCCTGGCCCTGCTCCTCGAGCAGCAACGCGAGGAAGTAGACCTGGTACAGGAGGTCGCCGAGCTCGTCGAGCAGCTTGTCGGGCCGGTCCGCGTTCGCCGCGTCCGCGACCTCGTACGCCTCCTCGACCGTGTGCGGCACGATCGTCCTGGCCGTCTGCTCGCGGTCCCAGGGACAGTCGCGGCGCAGGCGTTTCGTCAGCTCTTGCAGCTCGAGGAGCGAGTCCGCGAGCGACAAGCGGCTAGGGCGGCGTGGTGGCGGAGGCGCCGGTCGTGGTCGCAGGCGGCGCGTAGCCGACCTGGTAGTTCGTCTTCGACTCGAAGTCCTTCGACGTGTCGTCGACCCACTTCCGCATCTCCTCTTGCTTCTTCTGCCCGAGGAGCTGCTGCTTGATCGCCGTCTTCACCTCGGACAGCTTCGTCACGCTCTTCGGCTTGATCGGCGTCAGCGCCTGGATCACGTGCCAGCCGTAGGTCGTCTTGACCGGCTTCCCGAGCTCGTGCGCCTTGAGCGCGAAGGCGACCTTGTCGAACTCGGGCACCTGGCGGCCCTTCGAGATCGTGAGCTTCCCGCCCGAGTCCTTCGAGCTCGGGTCGGTCGAGTACTTCTTCGCCAGCGCCGCGAAGCTCGCGCCGTTCAGGAGCTGCTGGTAGATCTGGTCGGCGAGCGCCTTCTTCTTGACGAGGATGTGGCGGACGTCTCGGCTCTCGGGCTGGACGTACTGAGCCTTGTTCTTCTTGTAGTAGTCCGTGACGTCCTTGTCGGAGACCTGGACGCCGGCCGTGACCTTCTCGTAGATCTTGTTCTGGATGACGCTCGCGCGGACGTCGTCGCGCACCTGGCCGAGCGTCGAGGTTCTGCTTCTTCAGCTCGGCCTGGAACTTCTGCTCGCACGTCGAGTCGCACTTGCCGCGCCTTGCCGAAGTACTGCGACTTGATCGTCGCGAGCTGCTTGTCGACGTCGGAGTCGGTCACCTTGATCCCGAGGTCGGAGGCCTTCTGCTCGAACTCGCAGCGCTGGACGAGGAACTGCATCGCCTGCTTGCGGAGAGCGACGTACTGCGCCGTGCCCGTGGCGGGCCACGCCTGCTTGTTCGCCTCGTAGTTCTTCTTCGCCTGGCTCATCAGACGATCGAATTGATCCTTCGAGATCGTCTAGTCGCCGACGACCGCGACATCGTTCGCGCCGACGCTCTTGCGCTGGCTCCCGCAGCCGGCCGCGAGCGCGCCGGCCGCGATTGCGACGGCGAAAGCAGCGATCAGGCGAGACGTCTTCATGAAAAAAGAGCGCCATTTGCAGCGAATTTCTTCACGCTGCGCGGCGCGTTTCGAGTATAGCATCGACCAATCGCAGCGCTTCCGGGAACTCTTCGTGCTTAACCGAAACTTCATTTCGAGCCGTGCGATAGACCGCTGTGTCGACCCGGTCGCGGAGCGCGCGTAGCTCCTCGGACCCGAGCACGAGCGGACCGACCGTCGACTGGCCGCCGCGGAACACGAGGTAGTCGGCGCCGAGCTGCGCGAGCTTGAGCTTCGCGGCCTGGATCGCGAACAGGTTCTGCACGGGCTCGGGCAGGGGCCGTAGCGGTCGACGGTCGCGGCCTCGAGCTCCGTCAGCTCGTCCTCGGTCTCGGTCAGCGCGAGCCGCCTGTGGAGGTCGATCTTCTGCGCCTCGGCCGGGATGTACTCGGCCGGGACGTAGGCGTCGATTCGCGCGTCGACGCGGACCGGCCGCCCGACGGTCCGCCGCTCTCCCGCGAGCTCGGCGACCGCTTCACCGAGGAGCTCGACGTAGAGCTCGAAGCCGAGCGCGGCCAGGTGGCCGTGCTGCTCGGCGCCGAGCAGCTCGCCCGCACCGCGGATCTCGAGGTCGCGCATCGCGATCGCGAATCCGGCCCCGAGCTCGGTGTGGTCGGCGAGCGTCGCCAGGCGGGCGCGCGCCTCCGGCGTCAGCTCCGTGGCGTCCGGATAGAACAGGTACGCGTGGGCGAGCAGATCGGAGCGGCCGACCCGTCCTCGGATCTGGTACAGCTGCGCGAGGCCCAGCGCGTCGGCGCGCTCGACGATCAGCGTGTTCGCCTGCGGGATGTCGAGGCCGGACTCGATGATCGTCGTCGAGACGAGGACGTCGGCGTCTCCGCGCAGGAAAGCGAGCATCCGCTCCTCCAGCTCGCGCTCGCGCATCTGCCCGTGCCCGACAGTGACGCGCAGGCTCGGGACGAGCTGCCGGATCCGGTCGGCGGCCATGTCGATCGTCTCCACCCGGTTGTGCAGGTAGAACGCCTGGCCGCCGCGCGCGACCTCGCGTTCGAGCGAGGTCTTGACGAGCTCCTCGTCGTACTCGCCGACGTGCGTGCGGATCGGGCGCCGGCCCTCGGGTGGAGTCTCGATGATCGAGATGTCGCGCAGGCCGGAGAGCGACATGTGCAGCGTGCGGGGGATCGGAGTCGCGGTCAGGGCGAGGACGTCGACCTCGAGCCGGAGCGAGCGGAGCAGCTCCTTCTGTGCGACGCCGAACCGCTGCTCCTCGTCGACGATCACGAGGCCGAGCTCCTTCGGGATCACGTCGCGCGAGAGGACGCGGTGCGTTCCGATCAGGACGTCGACCTTGCCGGCCTGGAAGTCGGCCAGGATTCGCTTGACGTCGGCCGGCCTGCGGAAGCGCGAGACCATCTCGACCGTGACCGGGAAGTCGCGGTAGCGCTCGCGGAAGGTGTTCCAGTGCTGCTGCGCGAGCACGGTCGTCGGCACGAGCATCAGCGTCTGCTTGCCGTTCAGTGCGGCCGCGAACGCAGCGCGGACCGCAACCTCCGTCTTGCCGAAGCCGACGTCTCCGCAGACGAGGCGGTCCATCGGGCCGCGGCGCCTCGAGGTCCTCCTTGACGGCCTCGATCGCAGCCGCCTGGTCCGGGGTCTCGCGGTACGGGAACGACGCCTCGAGCCGGTCCAGCCAGTCCTGCGAGAGGTCGTACGAGATGCCCGGCGCGTTCTGGCGGCGCGCGTACAGCTGCAGGAGCTCGCCGGCCAGCTCGCGAATCGCAGCGCGCGCCCGGCTCTTGAGCTGGTTCCACGCCTTGCCTCCGAGCTTGGACAGGGTCGGCGACTTCGCGTCGACGCCGATGTAGCGCGAGACCTTGCCGATCTGCTCGTGCGGAACGTAGAGGCGGTCTTCGCCGCGGAACGCGAGCTGGAGGTAGTCGCGCGTGATTCCGGCGACCTCGCGCGTCTCGAAGCCGAGCAGCTTGCCGATGCCGTGGTCCTCGTGGACGACATGGTCTCCGGTGCGGAGCTCGGCGAAGGACTGGAGCGCGCGGCCCGCGGGTGCGGCGCGGCCGCGGGTGCGGCGGCGGAAGACCTGCGTGTCGGGGAGCAGTGCGAGCCCGAGCTCGCGCCAGACGAAGCCGCGGCGCGCGTGGGTGACGGCGAACAGGAGCTCCGCCTCGTCGGGCAGCTCCTCGCCCTCGTCGACCAGACGGGCCTCGACGCGGCGCAGCAGGTTCTGCGTGCGCAGCGCTTCGCCCTGGTGCGGGAACGCGACGACGGTTCGCAGGCCGCCGCGGACGAACGCGCGGAGCTCGTTCTCGGCTTCGGCGAGGCCGCGCGCGGCGATCGCGGGACGCTGCGCCTCGAACGAGAACGGCTGGCCGGACGGGAGCGGGTCCAGCTCGACCGCATTCGTCAGGTCGACGGACGTGAGCTCTTCCTGCTCCCAGACCTCGCGGACGTCGACCGGTTGCCAGACGAAGTCCGGGCCTGACGGGACCGGCGGACACGAGGTCGGTCGGAACCGGTCTCGGAGCCTCGCCGGCTCGTCGTCAGGAAGCCGGACGTCGTCGAGGTCGAGCCGCCGTTCGGCCGCGGGGTAGATCGTGATCTCGTCGACCGGATGCAGCGTGCGCTGCGTGAACGGCGAGAAGGCGCGGATGCTCTCGACCTCGTCGCCGAAGAGCTCGATGCGGAGCGGCTCGCGCCCGGTTGTCGGATAGACGTCGACGATGCCTCCGCGGAGCGCGAACTGGCCTCGCTCCTGCGCCTGGTCGACGCGCTCGTAGCCCGCGAGCGCGAGGCGCTCGGCCAGCGCGTCGATCCCCTGGTCGTCGCCCGGTCGAACGCGAATCGGCTCGGGGCGCGCCTCGGGCGGGGGCAGGGCCTCGGCGAGCGCGGCTGCCGAGGCGCTGACGAGCCCGCCGGCGGCGAGGACGTCGAGGGCACGTGCCCGCTCGCCGACGAGGTGCGGCGGCGGCTCGAGGCCCGAGCTCCAGCTCACGCCGCGGCTCGGGAGGAGCGCGACCCGGTCGTCGCCGAGGAACCAGGCGGCGGCCTCGGCGATGTCGTGCGCGTCGGCGTCCTCGGGCGCGAGCACGACGAGAGGGCGGCCGAGCTCCTCGTGGAGGGCGGAAACGACGAGCGGCAGTGCGGGCTCGGAGACGCGCGCGCGGGTCTCGGGCAGCTCCTCGAGGAACGGGCGGAAGCGCTCGCTCTCGGCGAGCTCGCGGACGAACGGGTGGAGCACGGGTAGGTCCATGACGAGCGACGGAACCGGGGTTCCGCGGCCTTGAATGCTATCCGCGGAGGCCGAAGCAGAACCCGGGCGGTCCCATCCCTAGCCCCCACCCACCCCGGGGTTCTCAGGGTACGTGGATCGGTGTGACCGGAGCGTGCCGGCTTCGGGTCAATTGAAGCGCTGCTGCGCCGGCTCGAGGCCTTCGAGCGCGATCGTCTCGACGGCGTCCGCGGCTCGGGCGATCAGCGCGTCGACGTCCAACTCCGGCTCGAACGCGGACAGCACGTAGTCGGCGACCGGCCGGCGGTCTCCCCGGCCGGGCCGGCCGACGCCGATGCGGAGCCGCAGGAAGTCCTGCGTCCCGAGCGCGCCCGCGATCGAGCGCAGGCCGTTGTGGCCGGCGAGCCCGCCTCCGCTCCGTGCCTGCAGGCGCCCGGGCTCGAGGTCGACGTCGTCGTGCACGATCAGGAGCGCATCGGGCTCCACCTTGAAGAACCGCCGCGCGGCCGCGATCGACTTGCCCGAGACGTTCATGTACGTCTCCGGCTTCAACAGCGCGAGCCGCAGGTCGCCGAGCCGGATCTCCGACAGCTGACCGTCGAACTTCGATCGGAACGAGCCCTCGTGCCGGCGAGCGAGCTCGTCGACGACCATCCAGCCGACGTTGTGCCGCGTCTTCTCGTACTCGCGACCCGGGTTGCCGAGCCCTGCGACGAGCAGGTCCAGCGTCGAGGCCCGCTCGCCCCGACGGAACAACCGCATGGGCTACTCCTCGGGCTGCTCTTCGCCGCCGGACTCGGCCGAAGCCTCGCCCTCGGCCGGAGCCTCGCCCTCGGGAGCCTCCTCGCCCTCCGGCACCTCGCCCTCGGGCAGCTCGCCCTCTTCCAGCTCCTCTTCCTCGACCTCGGGCTCGACGATCACCGTCGGAGCGGTCACCGTCGCCAGCACCGTCTCCTCGGGGTCGTCGAGGAAGGTCACGCCCTCCTGAGCAGGCAGGTCGACGAGCCGTAGCGTGTCGCCGATCGCCATCCCGCTCACGTCGAGCTCGAGGTGATCGGGGATCTCGAGCGGCAGCGCCTCGACCCTGATCTCGCGCTGCACCTGCGAGAGCACGCCGCCTTCCTTGACGCCGACCGACTCACCGACCAGATCGACCGAAACCTGCGCCTGGATCGGCTCGTCGAGCCGAACCTCGTGCAGGTCGATGTGCGCCAGCCGGCCGCTCGGCACGTCCTGCTGGTAGTCCTTGAGCACGGCCGGGTGCGTCGTCTTCTGGCCGGCCAGGACGACGTCGAGGATCGCGTGCAGACCCGAGTCGCCGGACAGCGCGCGCCGGAGATCGCGCTCGGGCACGAAGAACGCGTGCGGCTTCTTGCCGCGCCCGTAGAGAACGCCGGGCACGAGACCCTCTGCGCGCAGGCGCCGCGAGTCGGCGGAGCCGCGCCCTTCGCGCTCGTTGACCTCCAGCTTCATGCGTTCGCCCGCCATGTCGGCGGCGAAGTGTAGCGACGAGTTGCAGCTACTTCGTGATGTGCAGGTCGATTCCGAGCAGGAGCAGCGGCCAAAGAACGACCGCGAGCACGGCGGAGGCGATCAGCCGGATCGTGTCCAGGTTCTTGAAGTAGTGGTGCGAGGCCGCGACCGCGACGCCCACGACCAGATAGACGATGCCCAGGAGGCTCGGTCTGAACATACCGTGGGGGCTACCCGGATCCGGCGGCGCGGAAACCACCGACCCGTGATGCGGCGCGCCGGGTACAGCGAAAGGCACGAGAGCCGGGGCGCGCCATCCGCGTCCCCTGGCGGAGAATCGACCCCTTTTGCCGCAAACAAGGTCGTCCAAGGCGCGCTCCGACTTCCCGTGCTCGCGGTTTCTACCGAACGTCTGCTTTTTGAAACACGATCGAGCCGGCGACAGGTGCGGAAGTCAGGGACTCAGGCAGTCCGAGGACGTGTCGGCTCGATGAAGCAGGAAGGCTCCGGCAGCTGCTGCGCTCTCGAGGAGGCCGTGCTTCCAGCGGAGTCGGGCAACGAGCAGGACGTTGTGACCCCGCTTCCCTCGTGGGGCATCGCTATGGAAAGGGACGGACGTCTGCTCGAGGAGGGCGGCGCGATGTTCATAGAGCCACGGCCGCCCGGGCCCGGTGCGTGCCACTACTTCCACTGCGTCGCACCGACCGCCGCTCGGCGTCCCGGCGACGACTCTGGGCCACGTCTCCGGAGTGACGTCGGGCGTCAGGTACCACGCTACCGGGATGATTCCGCCGTAGCTTCCGAACCAGACAAGAGGCTCTTCCGGCCTGAATCCCTGGGCGACCACCTCGTCCGCGATGCGATCGTACGGCGTGCGCGCGAGGGTCCACTGGCCGGCCACGAATCCCGCGAGAACGAGTGCCCCGACGAGCCCGGCCGCCGCGAAAGAGAGCCCCGCGAAGGCAGCGACGCGCAGGCCGAAGAGAGGGCGATTGCCGCGAACGGGACGACGCCGATGAGATTGCGCGGATTGCCCACGCCGCTCTGTCCGGCCGCCCAGACGGTCCACGTGCCTAGAACCGGCACGAGCACGAGGAGCGCGCAGAGGCGGCCCTCCGGCCTCCGGAGCAAGAGAGCGCAGCCGAACCGATCACAGCCGCGGAGACGGCCACTTGGACGATGCGGCCGGTCTCGTGGACGATGACGTCGGGAGCGAAGAGCACCGGCAGAAAGCTGATGAGCCGCGACCAGCCGAAGTGCGCTCCCCAGTGAGGGTAGTGTACTGGCGGTGCCAGTAGGGCGACCTGAGCAGCAACGGCACGAGGCCGAGAGCGATCGCCGCCCCGACCCGAAGCAGAATGGGACGTTCACGAACAGAGGTCAGCAGCCAAACCACACCGGCCGCGAGCGCAAAGACGAAGAAGTAATGCGTGAGCGAGCCTACGGCGACCACGCCTCCGAGCAGAGCCAACGTGAGGCGTCGGGGGTGCGCCACCGCCCGCTCGAGCACGAACGCGAAAGCGACGTATGCCAGCGCGAGCAGCGCGTACGCCCGCAGCTCGGCGCCATGTACGACGAGCTCGCCCGAAAAGGCGACGAGCAAGCCGGCGAGAGTCGCAGCCCAGAGCGGAAGCAACTCGCACGCGAACAGGAACGTCAGGACAGTCGTGGCGATGGAGAACGCGAGCGGAGTGGCACGCAACCAGGGACCGGGCTTGACTCCGGATTCGAGCGCAGCGGCTCCGTGATCGACGCCCCATTCGGTGAGAAAGAAGACCGGCGGAGTCGACTCCTGGCGCACGAGTTGTCGGAGCGCGCTTCTCGGACTCGGTTGCGAGATCACGCGCACGGTGCCGACCTCGTCCTGCCACAGCGGATCGTGGAGCGCTCCGGGCGCGCGTGCGGCCAGCGTGCACGCGGCCAGAAGGATGACGATCGCGATTCGCCTCGACCGCTGCGCACCGAAAGCGCTCATTCGCAGGCGTCCCAAAAACGATCCCTTGTGGGAAGGAAGCACGAGAGACTCTGCCCGGTGTGCCGACTTTAACGCTCCGGCCCGGCCCGATGGTCGGCGCGGGCCGACCGCCCGACGTCGACTGTCGCCGCTTTTGAGACCGCTCTAGGTCCGGCGCACAGTCGCTTACGCGCTAAGCAGAGCCGTTCTCGCTAGAAGAGCTGGTTCTCGCCGCCGAAGATCGCCGACACGGAGTCGTCGGAGAAGACGTTCATGATCGTCTCGGCAAGGAGGCGCGAAACGGTCAGCACCGTGACGTTGTCGGGCTTCCGGGTCGGATCGACCGGAACCGTGTCGGTGATGACGAGCCCGGTGATCCCGGCCGCAGCCACGCGGCCCAGCGTGTCGGCATCGAGCAGGGAATGGGTCACGAACATCCAGACCTCCTTCGCGCCGTGCTCGAGGAGCACCTTCGCGCCGGCGATCTGCGTCCCGCCCGTCGTCGTCACGTCGTCGCCGACCACGGCGATCTTGTCGCGCACACGCCCTGTCACCTCGACGATCCCGACCTGCTCGTGAGCGGGCCGCGTCTTGTGCATGATCGCGAAGTCGGCCGAGATCATCTCGGAGAACTTGAGCGCGTGCTTCGCACGCCCGGCGTCCGGCGCGACGGAGACGACGCCATCGCCGGTGAGCCCCAGGTCGCGGAAGTGCTTCGCGAACAACGGCAGCGCCGTCATGTGGTCGACGGGGATCGTGAAGAAACCCTGGATCTGCCCTGCGTGGAGGTCCATCGTCAGAACGCGGTCGGCGCCGGCCAGCTGGAGCATGTCGGCGACGAGCCGGCCGGAGATCGGCTCACGCGGCTTCGCCTTGCGATCCTGGCGGGAGTAGGGGAACCACGGGATGACCGCGGTGATGCGCTTCGCGGACGCGAGCTTCGCCGCCTGGATCATCAGCAGGAGCTCCATCAGGTTGCGGTCGACCGGCTCGGAGCCCGTCTGCACGATGAAGACGTCGGCGCCGCGGATCGATTCCGTGTAGCGCACGTACGTCTCGTCGTTCGCGAACGACTTGAGCTCGACGTCGCCGAGCTCCACGCCCAGCTGCTCCGCCATGCGCTGCGCGAGCTCGGGGTGCGACCGCCCCGCGAAGACCATGAGGCGCTTGAGCGGACCGCGCTCGATGAAGTGCCCCGGCACGGGCTCGGCACGCGGTTCCGCGGACTCGAAGCCGGGGAGCGCCGCCGTGAGCTCAACGCTGTTCGATCGTCATATCCCTCCTTGTTGGACCTGGCGGCTTCGGGCGATAGCGAGCGCCCCAGGCGGGACGTTCTTCGTGACGACCGAGCCCGCGGCAACCCAAGCATTGTCGCCAAGCGTGACCGGAGCAACGAACACATTGTGGACGCCCGTGTGGACGTTGCGGCCGATCTCCGTGCGGAACTTGCCGGGGCCGAGCTCGGGCCGGTAGTTGGCCGTGATCGCGCCCGCGCCGATGTTCGTCCCCTCGCCCACGTCGGCGTCGCCGATGTACGACAGGTGAGGGACCTTCGCGCCTACGCCGATGCGCGAGTTCTTGATCTCCACGAATGTGCCCGCCTTCGCTCCGGCTTCGAGGTGGGTTCCGGGGCGAAGGTAACAGAATGGGCCGACGGTCGCACCGGGGCCGATCTCCGCGTCGACGACGACTGCGTGCGGGCCGACGACGGCGCCTGCCGCGATCTTCGACGTGCCCTGAATGACGGTGAACGGATGGATCTCGGCGTCGGGCTCGATCTCGACGTCGGGCTCGATCCAGGTCGTCTGTGGGTCGACGATCGTGACCCCGGCGAGCATGTGCTCCTCGTTGATGCGGTCTCGCAAGGCGGAGGCCGCGGCAGCGAGCTCGGCGCGCGTGTTCACGCCCTCGGCCTCGACCGGATCGGGTGCGACGTACGCGGCGACATGCTCGCCATTCTCAACCAGCGCGCGGACCGCGTCGGTGAGGTACAGCTCGCCCTGCTCGTTCGCGGTGTCGAGCCGATCGAGCGCGGGCCAGACGCGATCGGCGGCGAAGACGTAGATCGAGGAGTTGACCTCGTCGACGGCGAGCTCGTCCGGTGACGCGTCGCCGGCCTCGACGATCGCCTGGACCGAGCCGTCGCCGCCTCGAATCACGCGTCCGTACTCGCGCGGATCGGGCGGGCGGAACGAGAGGATCGTGGCCGCGGCGCCTTCTCGGCGGTGGGCTCTCGAGGAGGTCGCGCAGGAGCTTCGGGCTGACCACGGGTGCGTCGCCGCTGAGCACGAACAGGTCGCCGGCCACGCCGTCGAGCGCCTGCCGGGCCGCGGCCAGCGCGTCGCCGGTTCCGCGCGGCTCGGCCTGCACTGCGGTCTGGATCCCGTCGAACTCGCTCACGCCCTGCGGCGAAGTGACGACGACGAGCGGTTCGGCGTCGACCGCGCGCGCGGCCTCGACCACCCAGTCGACCATCCGCCGGCCGAGGAGCCGGTGGAAGTGCTTCGGCGTGTCGGACTTCATCCGCGTGCCGAGGCCGCCGGCGAGCACGACTGCTGCTGGCTGGGTCATGGCGACGGATCCGGAGCGCTGTCTATGCCGCCGAGCGGCGCTCGACAGCATGTTCTGGGGCGCCAGGATTCGAACCTGGGATCACGGGACCAAAACCCGTTGCCTTACCACTTGGCTACGCCCCAATTCGGCTGCTCGAAGTCTAGCTTCGGCTCGTGAAGAGGAGCACCAGTGCGAGGACCGCGAGGATGCCGACGGCGACGAAGGCGAGCGTGCCGACGACGATCGCGAGGATCGGGATCAGCATCACGAACGCCTGCGAGACAGCGGCGATCCACGCGACGTCTCTGAGCGCTCCCGGGCGCAGGCGATGCCCGAGCCAGAAGAAGACGACGCACGATCAGGACGGCGATCGCGAGCGTGAGCAGCCGCGGGATCGCATGGACGATCAGGAGCAGCCCCTCGATGACCGCGATCCAGACCGCGATCGCCACCCGACGCTCGCGGAGCCACCGGCCGAAGCGGCCCTGTCGGTGCTCGATGACGCCTGGTTCGATCACGCAGCAAAGCTACCAAGCAGGCGCCGTCAGCCAGGTCGTGCAGCGGTCGGCGAAAAGCTCTCGAGCGGCGGCGGCTTGCTCTTCATCGGCGAAGAGCCCGTAGACCGTCGGGCCGGCTCCCGAGACGTCCGCGCGGAAAGCGCCGGCGGCCCGAAGCTCCTGTGCGAGCGGCGAGGAGGCGAGGTCGTTCGGCGGCAGCGCGGCGAGGTCGCGGGCCTCGACGGCCGCGATCAGCTGAGCGCGCCGCTCGTCGAAGTCGCGTTCGCCGGTGAACGCGGCGTAGACGTCCGCCGTCGACGACTTCACTGCGTCCTCGGGGAGCAGTAGGAGGGCCGCGTAGTCGGCAGGCAGCTCGACGGGCACCAGCTCCGTGCCGTCACCGGTGCCGAGCAGCGTGCCGCCTGTCAGGAAGAACGGGACGTCGGCGCCCTGTTCCGCGGCAACTTCGTGCAGACGTTCGGCAGCGCAACGGAGACGACAGCGAGTCGTTCGCGAGCCGGAGCGCGGCCGCGGCATCCGAGCTTCCTCCGCCGAGGCCGGCCGCGACCGGGATTCTCTTCTCGATCCGCACCGACCAGTTTGGCTCGACGGCCGCAGCCTTCGCGAGTGCGAGCAGCGCGTTCCGGACGAGCGTGTCCTCCGGGAATCCGTCGATCGCGAGGGTCGAGCCCCGCCCGAGCGAGATCCGGTCTGCGAGGTCGACCCATTGGAGCACGGTCGCGACCTCGTGCTTCCCGTCTGGCCGTACCGGGCCGACGACCAGCGCCAGGTTGATCTTCGCCGGGGCGTCGAGCGACTTCATCGCATCGCGGCGGTGAGCGCGACGAACTCGTGCGGCTCGAGCGCTTCTGCCCGGACAGCGGGGTCGCGGTCGATTGCGGCCAGCGCCTCTGCGGCCCGCGCGCGCGGATGCCAGGCCGGCGAGCTCGATCGAGTTCGGCAGCGTCTTGCGCCGGTGCGCGAACGCCGCCTCGACGACGTTCTTGATGGCCGCGAAGTCCTCGGGCAGCGGGATCCGGCGGAACGCGACCAGCGCGGAGTCGACGTTCGGCGGCGGCCGGAAGACCGTCCGGGAGACGGGATGGAAGCCTGTGCGCTCGGTTGCGAGCTGCACGAGCACCGAGACCGCGCCGTAGGCCTTCGTGCTGGGCCGCGCGAACAGGCGGTCGGCGACCTCGCGCTGGACCATGACCGTCCAGTGGCTGACGCTCGGCAGTCCGTCCAGGCTCTCGACGATCAGCGGCGTCGCGACGTTGTACGGCAGGTTCGCGACGAACTTCGTCGGGGCGGGCTCGAGCGCAGCGAGGTCGAGGCGGAGCGCGTCGCCGAATGTGAGATCGACGTTCTCACGACCGCGAAGGCGCTCGGCGAGATGTGGCTCGAGCCCGCGGTCGAGCTCGACGGCGTGCACGCGCGCGACTCGCTCGGCGAGGTATTCGGTCAGAACCCCCAGGCCCGGCCCGACTTCGAGCACGACGTCTTCCGCGTCGAGCTCCGCGAGCCGCCCGATGACGCCGAGGATGTTGTCGTCGACCAGGAAGTGCTGGCCGAGCTCGACGGTTGGGTGCGACCGGAAGCTTCACGGGAGCGAGAACGCAGCCGCGGCGTTCCCGGCGATCTGCGCACCGAGGTCGGCCGCGTCGACGCCGCGGGCCCTGGCGAGCGCCTCGAGGGTGAGCACGATGTTCGCGGGCTCGTTCGGCCGCCCGCGGCGGGCCTGCGGCGCCAGGTAGGGACTGTCCGTCTCGACGAGGATCCGCTCGTTCGGGATCTGCGCCACGGCGGCTCGCAGATCGGACGCTTTCGGGTACGTGACGTTGCCGGCGAACGAGACGTAGTAGCCGCGTTCGAGCACCGTCTCCAGCAGGCCCGGCGACGAGAAGCAGTGCATGACGACCGTGCCGTCGAAGCCGGCGAGGACGTCGGCTGTGTCGGCGTCCGCGTCGCGTGTATGGATGACGACGGGCTTGCCGAGCTCGGCCGCGAGCTCGAGCTGCGCCTCGAATAGGCGGCGCTGCCGGTCGCGCGGCGCGCGGTCGCGGAAGTAATCGAGGCCCGTCTCCCCCACTGCGACCGCTCGATCGTGCTCGGCGAGGTCTCGCAGCTCGTCGACGCGGTTCGCCTCCGCGTCGCCGGCCTGATGCGGGTCGATGCCGAGCGCGGCGAACACCTCCTCGTGGCGGTCGGCCAGCTCGAGCGCCGCTCGGCACGAGTCGATGCCGGTGCCCACGGTCACGATTTGCTCGACGCCGACCGCGCGTGCTCGCCTGATCAGCGCAGACGGCCGGTCCGCACACGCGTCGAGGTGTGCGTGGGTGTCGATCACTCCGACGCTGCGGCGCGGGCTTCCATCCGGGCGAGCTCGTCGGGCACGACGACGTCCGGATCGAGCTTCTTGAACAGCGGCCTGCGGCTTCTGAAGCGCCTGCCCCGGCGAGAGCTCGCTCGGCGCCCAGCTCCCCGTCCACGATTCGTAGTCGCCCGTCAGCACCTCGTGCGGATCGTCGTCGCCGCCGACCTCGCGGAGCTCGAGCGGCCCGGAGATCGTTCCCTCGTTGCCGAGCAGCTCGTGCACCGCCTGCGACGAGAACGGCAGGAACGGCAGGAAGATCGTCTTCAGGCTGTCGATCGCGCGCAGCGCGACATAGAGGACGGTTCCGGCCCGCTCGCGGTCGCTCTCGATCAGCGCCCACGGCGCCTGGTGATCCGTGTAGCGGTTGACGAGCGTCGCCAGCCTCATCGCCTCACCGAGCGCAGCCCGGTAGTGCGCGGACTCGATCAAATCGCCCACGGTCTCGAAGCCGGCCGCGATCGCATCGAGGAGCTCGCGGTCATCGGCCGTCAGCTCGCCCGGCTCGGGCACCGAGCCGAAGTTCTTGTGCGCCGAGCTCAGCGTCCTGTTGACGAGGTTGCCCCAGTTGGCGACGAGCTCGTCGTTGTTCCGACGCACGAACTCCGACCATGTGAAGTCGGTGTCCTGCGTCTCCGGCCCAGCCGCGGTCAGGAAGTAGCGGAGCGGGTCGGGGTCGTAGCGGCTCAGGAAGTCGCCGACGTCGATCGAGACGCCTCGGCTGACGCTGAACTGCTTGCCCTCCATCGTCAGGAACTCGCTCGCGACGATGTCGTACGGGAGGGTCAGCGGCCCCTTGCCCGCGCCGAGCTCGCCGCCCGACCCGTACCCGAGCAGGATGCTCGGCCAGATCACCGTGTGGAACACGATGTTGTCCTTGCCCATGAAGTACAGGTGGCGCGCGTCGGGGTCCTGCCACCAGTCGCGCCAGGCCTCGGGCGTCCCGCGGTTCACGGCCCACTCGACGGCCGCCGACAGGTAGCCGATGACCGCGTCGAACCAGACATAGATCCGCTTGTCGTCGCGCTCCGCGTATTCGGGAGGCACCGGGATCGGCACGCCCCAATCGAGGTCGCGGGTGATCGGCCTCGGCTTCAGATCCTTGAGCAGCCCGAGCGAGAAGTTCCGGACGTTCGGGCGCCAGTGACCCTGCCGCTCGACCCACTCGGTCAGCTGCTCCGCGAACGCCGGAAGGTCGAGGAAGAGGTGGCTCGTCTCCCTGAAGACCGGAGGCGTCCCGTCGATCTTCGAGCGCGGGTTGATCAGGTCGATCGGATCGAGCTGGTTCCCGCAGTTGTCGCACTGGTCACCGCGGGCGTGCTCGAACCCGCAGATCGGGCACGTCCCTTCGATGTAGCGGTCGGGGAGCGTGTGACCGGTGGTGGCCGAGAACGCGCCCATCGTCGTCTGCTCGACGATGTAGCCGTGCTCGTAGACGGTCCGGAACAGGTCCTGGACCACGCGGTAGTGGTTCTGCGTCGTCGTCCTCGTGAACAGGTCGTACGACAGACCGAGGTCGTGCAGGTCCTTGCGGATGAGGCTGCTGTACCGATCGGCGGTCTCACGCGGGGACAGACCCTCGCGATCGGCCGCGACCATGACCGGCGTGCCGTGCTCGTCGGTGCCGCTGACCATCAGGACGTCGTCGCCCCGCAGCCGGTGATACCGGGCCGTGATGTCCGACGGAACGCCGAAGCCGGCGACATGCCCCAGATGCCGCGGGCCACTCGCGTAGGGCCACGCGACGGCGATGAGAATGCGCTGTTGTCGACGGTTCGGGAAGGCGTTCCTCCGGGGCGGGCTCGGTCTCGGACATCTTACGGAGGGGCGGTTGGACGAACCGACGCGGGACGACCGGCTGCCGGCGATGCCGACCGGCGACGCCGAGCCCCACGAGTGCGAAGCCGACCACGCCGAGCGGGATCAGCAGCATCCGCCTCGAGCGACCCGGCCGCGCTTCCACGACCGGCGTCGCGGGTGGCGTCGCGACGCCGTTCGCGTCCGCGTCAGCAGGACGCTTCTGCGGCTCCCGCGCAAGTGTCCGGTGCGCCGCGGAAGGTCGAGCGCGCGAGCTCCGCGCACGAACGGCTCGCGCTCGGGACGGCGAGCGCCGAGCATGCTGAGCCCGCGCTGAGTGGAACCGCAGCTTCGGCGTCGAACTCGCAGGCCCATGCGCTGTCGCGCGCCGCGGCGTCCCGCGGATCGTTGCGGAACACGCGCTTTCGCCGCGGCCGCATGCCGGCGCCGCGGGGCGGAGCGCGACGGACCGGCCTGACGCGCCGCCACCGGCGGAGCCGGAGCCTGCACCGGTGACGTCTGCTGGACCGGTGGCACCTGCTCCGGCGCCTGCCTGGGAGGCAGAAGCGTCAGCGGGTCGACGTAGCCGTTCGGGTCCGCGGTGAGGCGGATGCCCAGATAGACATACGGCTCCGTCCCCTCGGGCTCGCCGCTCGGGCCGATCGTGCCGACGACGTCGCCCTCGCTGACCTGAGTCCCGACGGGCACTCCGATCGAGCCCAAGTGGACGAGCGTGACCGACCAGCCGTCCTCGGTTCGGACCGTCAGGCAGAGGCCCTGTCGAGGCAATCGTCCGGCGAACGCGACCACTCCGCGCGCGGCGGAACGGACGTCGGAGCCCGTCGGAGCTCCGATGTCGATCCCTCGGTGCTGGCCACCCGCATACGGATCGCCGTCGGAGACGAACGGCCTCAGCACCGGCCCGTCGACCGGCCAGGCCCACGCCGCCGCTCCCGGCGAGAGCACGAGTGCGGCGAGCAGCACGACGAGGAGCGTGTTGCCTGATCTGCAAACCATGTGGTCAGAGTACAGTGGCGCTCGGCTGTTGTCAAATCTGATTACAGCGAGGCGCGATAGAGGCGGTTGCGCGAGTGCCCGGTGAGGCGCGCGACGAGGTTCGCGGCCGTCCGCCGGCCGACGCCCGCCTCGACGAGCTCGGCGACCGCCGCGAGCGCATCCGACTCGGCCCCGCGCTCCACCTCGGCCGGGCCGATGACGACGGTGATCTCGCCGCGAGGAGGCTCGGAGAAGCGCCTGGCGAGCTCGTCGGCGCTCCCGCGCACGACCTCCTCGAAGCGCTTGGTCAGCTCGCGGCAGACCGCGACCGGACGCTCCGGCAGAGCCTCGGCGAGCGAGCGGAGACTCGCGGGCAGCCGGCGCGGGGACTCGAAGGCGACCAGCGCGTCGGGCCATCCGGAGAGCTCTGCTCCAGAGGGCAGCCCGCGCGCTCTCGGTGCGCGGGAGGTACCCGACGAACTGGTACCGCTCCCCGACGAGCCCGCTCGCGACGAGCGCCGTCTCCACGGCGGACGGGCCGGGCAGCACCGTCACCGGCACACCCTTCTCCCGCGCGGCATCGATCAGACGCGACGCCCGGATCGTTCACTCCCGGGCAGGCCCGCGTCGCTCGTCAGCGCGATCCGCTCACCGGCCTCGAGCCTGGGGAGCATCTGAGCGGTCCGCTCCGCCTCGTTGTGCTCGTGGTAGCTGAGGAGCTTCGCCTCGATCCCGTGCCGCTCGAGCAGGACCTTCGTCCGCCGCGTGTCCTCGCAGAGGACGAGATCCGCCTCCGCCAGCTCGCGGAGGACGCGCAGCGTCACGTCTTCGAGGTTCCCGATCGGCGTCGCGCAGACCGCCAGCAATGACCTAGAGGGCCTCGAACCCGACGAACCCCGCTCCGACGAGGCCTGCATCGGGGCCGAGCAGTGCCGGAACGACCCGGACGAGATCCCGGCCCGGAGCGAGCGCTTCGACCTTCATCGTCTCCAGCGCGGGCTCGAGGAAGAGGTCGCGCGCCTGGCTGAACCCGCCTCCGATCACGATCACCTCGGGGTTGAAGATGTTGACCAGCGAGCCGAGAGCCGCGCCGAGCTTCCGCCCGATCTCGCGGACGGCCTCCAGCGCCTCCTGGTTCCCCTCGCGCGCGGCGCCGACGAGCTCGCGGCCGGTCGCATCGGGGCCGAGCAGCTCCACGGCTTTCCGGTCCGCGGCACCGCCGGACGAGACCTGTTCGAAGTGCCCATGGCCCGTGCAGCTGCCGCTGCACGGCGCGCCGCCGTACTCGAGCACCATGTGCCCGATCTCGGCGCCGGCTCCGACGAAGCCGCGATACGGCTTGCCGTCGAGGATCAGCCCGCCGCCGACGCCGGTCCCGAGGGTGAGCATGATCATGTGGTCCGAGCCCTTCCCGGCCCCGATCCTCCACTCGGCGATCGCGGCTGCGTTGCCGTCGTTGTCGAGGGCGACCGGGATGGAGAACCGCTCCGCAGCGTGGTCGCGAAAGTCGAAGTCGGCGAGCGGAACGTGCACCGAGCCGACGACGCGGCCCGTGCGCTGGTCGATCGTCGACGGGAGCCCGAAGCCGATCGCGGCCACGCCGTCGCCCCGGAGCTCGTCGACGATCTCGTCGAGCATCTCGAGGAACTCCTCCCGGGACTCGGTCGGAGTCGGTCGCTCGACCCGATGGTGGATCTGCCCCTCGCGGTCGATCACCCCGGCCGCGATCTTCGTCCCGCCGACGTCGATACCGATGGCCCGTTCGGTCACGCGGCTACGATACGCCGCCGAATGGCGCAAGGAGAGAAGCCCTATCGCGTCTACCGAGGAGGTCGCGTCAAGGGGCGTGTGCCGACCCTCGGCCAACCCGAGCGCGCACCGGCGCGAACGGAGCGGCCGCCGCGCCGGTTCAAGGGGCCCGGGCCGAAGCAGCCGGGACCGAAGCGCGAGCGGAACTGGGGTCGCTGGATCGGGATCGGCGTGGCCGCGTTCTTCGTCCTCGTGCTCGTGTGGGGCGTCGCCAGCTACCTCTCCATGCGGAGCGGCGCGAAGGCCGCGAACAAGCGGCTTCCCGCATCGGCGAAGGCGGCACTCGTTCCGCAGAGCGGGCTGATGCTCTCGAACCCGAGCGTGATTCTGCTGCTCGGCACGGACCACTCCTCGAAGATCCGGGACCGGAACAGCTTCGAGCGGTCGGACTCGATGATGCTGCTCCGCACCGATCCGGGCAAGGGGCGCCTGAACTACCTCTCGATCCCGCGCGACCTACGGGTCAACGTCCCCGGCCACGGCTACGACAAGATCAACTCGGCGTTCCAGATCGGCGGGCCGGCGCTCGCGATCAAGACCGTGCGCGGCTTCACGGACGTCGAGGTCAACCACGTCGTGATCGTCGACTTCGACGCCTTCACGAAGGTGATCGACAAGGTCGGCGGCGTCGACATCAACGTCCCGGGGCCGATCCTCTCGAACAAGTTCGACTGCCCCTACGCGACCCAGGCGCGCTGTGACCGCTGGCAGGGCTGGCGCTTCGCGAAGGGCATGCAGCACATGAACGGCCAGCGCGCGCGCGTCTACTCACGGATCCGCGAGAACAAGCTGAACCCGCGCGAGAGCGACGTGACCCGCACCGAGCGCCAACAGGCAGTGATCCAGGCGCTGCTCGCGAAGCTGACGAGCGTCGGCGTGCTCGCGAAGCTCCCGTTCATCGGCGACGACGTGATGAAGCCGCTCACGACCGACCTCACGGCCGGTCAGATGATGCAGCTCGCGCTCGTCAAGAAGCGGAGCGGCAACCAGCTCCACTGCCACCTGGGCGGGACGCCCACGGGCTTCGGCGGCGGCTACCTCCAGCCGGATGAGGAGGCACGGCGCACGATTGCGGCGTTCCTCGGTCGCTCGGCGCCGCAGCCGCCCCTACCGGGGTCCACGTACGGCTCGGGCTGTACCTAGTCTCTCGGCGACCTTCTTGACGTCCTTGTCCGTCTTCTCGCCCTTGTCGGAGGACGATTCGCTCGGCTTGTCGCCGTCACGTGACGGCTTGCGCGAGCCCTTGCCGTAGTCGGTCGAGTAGAAGCCGGAGCCCTTGAAATGGACTGCGACCGGGTACAGGACTCGCTGGAGGGGGCCCTCGCCGCAGACCTCGCAGACCTCCGGCGGGTCGTCGGCCATCTTCTGGAAGATCTCGAAGAGATGGCCATTCGGGCATTTGTACTCGTAGATCGGCACTAGACGGAGCTTAGCTCCGAGCCCAGGCGACACTCCTCGAGTCGGCTCCCGTGCTAGCTTCGCGGCTTGGCGACGCGCACGCGTGAGGTGTCGCCGGGCCGGCCAGAGCCCTACGCCCGCGCTCTCGCGGAGCCCGCAGCGGCCGAGCTCGGCCTCAGGACGTTCTGGCTCGGGGTCACCGGCTGCACCACGGCGGTCGCCGTCTTCCTGCTCGCGCGGCTGACCGCCTGGCCGCCGCACGAGGACGAGACGCTCGCGCTCTTCGTCGGCCGCAAGTCGCTGGGCGAGCTGTTCAAGACGGTGCAGACCGAGCGCGGCGGCGCGCCGCTCCACTTTCTCTTCGCGTGGCTAGTCGCCCACCTGGGCGGCGGCCTCGTCGGCCTGCGGCTCTTCTCGGCGCTGTTCGCGGTCGCCTCGGTTCCGGTCATGGCGCTCCTCTGCGCACGACTCGCGGGGCGGACTGCCGCACTCGCGGCCACGGCGCTCGTCTCGGCGAGCTGGATGCTCCTCTTCCACGGGATCTACGGGCGGATGTACAGCCTCTTCCTGCTCACGAGCGCGCTCTCGTACGTCGCCTTCCTGGCCGCGGTCGCGGAGGGCGGCCGGCGACGCTGGGCGCTCTGGGCGGTCGCGATCCTGGCGACGGTCGCGACGCACCCGTACGGAGCCCTCGTCCTCGCCACGCAGGTCGTGTATGTCCTCGCGCGCGCGCGCACGCGAGCGGCGTTCGTCGCGATCGCCACCGTCGCCGTGCTCGGGTCGCCCTTCTGGTACAGCGACCACGTCCTCGCCGGGCGGTTCGACGTCGGTGTCGGCGCCGGCGGGCAGAAGCTCGACGGGCCGGGCGCGGTGCTCGAGTACCTGTACCGGGTCGCGGGCGACTTCACCGCCGGGTTCACGCCGGTGGTGATCGCCGTGCTCGTGGTCGCGGTCGTCGGCGCACGTGCCCTGTGGCTCAGGAATCGCGACGCGGCGCTCCTGACGGCCTGCGTCGTGCTGGTGCCCACGGCCGCGTTCGTCCTCGCGCGGTTCGGCCAGTCGACGTCGCCCGAGTCGCGCCACCTGATCTTCGTGCTGCCGTTCTTCGCGCTCCTCGTCGCGCTCGGGCTGATCGACCTCTCGCGCAAGCGCACGCCGGTGCTCGTCGCCGCGCTCGTGCTGCTGATGAGCGCGGAGGTCGCGTGGGGCTGGGACAAGACGGCTCCGCTCTACCAGGGCGAGCCCGAAGCGCGGGTCGATGCGCGCGAGGCCGCGTCCGCGTGGCTCGCCCGTACCGCGCGGCCCGACGACGTCCTCTTCGGGTACGAGCCGCTCTACCTCGGCGCCTGGGAGCGCGCACCGCAACGGCTTCTCGGACACCGTGATCCCCCGGGCGGACGCGAAGCTCGCGCTGAGGTCACTCCGGGAGGCCGGCACGCTCGGCCGCGGAGTCTGGGTCTTCGACGCGAGCGACACCAACAACTTCACGCAGAAGCTGACGATTCCGCTGCGCTACCCGAATCCCAAGTCGGACTTCGAGGCGCGCGTCTTCGGGCCGTTCCTCGTCATCCGCAGCAAGCAGCCGACGCGGACGCCGAAGGAGTTCCTGCTCGAGACGCGGCAGGCCCAGATCCTCGGGAGATCGCTCGGCGCCGGCGACGCGGACGTGAACCTGCTCACCGCCGACCAGGCTCTCTGGACGCTCGAGAAGTAGCGGCTTCGCGCTCGATCGTCTCCTCGTAGCAGGGGGCGTCCTCGAACGCGGCCAGGCCCGCGGCGTGCGGCGCGGCGCGTCGCGCTCGGGCTCGGCGCCGTCGACGCGCGGTCGCGATCACGGCCGACGCCCCGATCAGGCCGCCGACGACAAACGAGCGGAAGCGCTCGGACCGGCGATCGGCGCCGTCCATGGACGCGATTCTACGCGGCGCGTGAAACGATCCTGGCGATGCGCCTCTGCGCCCTAGGCGATCTCCTGCTCGACGTCGTCGTCCGCACGAGCGGCTCGAGCGGGCCCGATGCGGAAGGCTCCGCCGAGACGCGGGTGGGCGCGGGCGGCCAGGCGGCGAACGTGGCGGCGTGGGCGGCCGAGCTCGGAGCCGAAGCGCGGTTCGTCGGGAAACGCGGGTCGGACGCTGCGGGAGAGCTGGCCGGGAGCGAGCTCCGGGAGCGCGGCGTCGAGCTGCTCGGCCCCGTCGAGGAGGGCCGGAACGGCGTCGTCGTCTCGCTCGTCTCGCCGGACGGGAGCCGGACGATGCTGACCGACCGCGGGGTCGCTCCGGGCCTGCGGGCCGAGGAGCTCGACGTGCGCTGGTTCGGCGGCTGCGACCGGCTCCACCTGTCCGGCTACTCGCTGCTGCGGCGCCCGATCGAGGAGGCCGCGGCGAAGGCCGCCGGCGCGGTGCAGGCTCAGGGAGGACGGGTCAGCGTCGACCTCGCGTCGGCGTCGGGGATCGCCGAGTACGGGCCGGAGAAGCTCCTCGGCCGGCTCGAGCTCCTCGGGCCCGAGCTCGTGTTCGCGAACGAGAGCGAGCTGGACGCGATCGGAGGCGAAGTGCCGGGGACGCTCGTGCTCAAGCTGGGCGCGGACGGGTTCCGCGTGGACGGTGCCGACTACCCCGCGCTGCCGGCCGACGTCGTGGACACGACCGGAGCGGGCGACGCACTCGCGGCCGGCTACCTCGTCGGCGGCCCGGAGCTCGCCGCCCGGGCCGCTGCTCGCTGCGTCGCCCAGCTGGGAGCGATGCCGTGATCCGGGTCGCGCCCGAGATCACGGACGCACTTCGAAGCCGCGCGCCGGTCGTCGCGCTCGAGACGACGCTCGTCGCGCACGGCTTCCCGGCAGGCGAAGGATTGGCCGTGGGGCTCGAGTCCGCGCGGGCCGTCCGCGACGCGGGCGCTCTGCCGGCGACGGTCGGCGTGCTCGACGGCGCGCTCCGAATCGGACTCTCGGACTCCGAGCTCGAGCGGTTCACGGCCGATGCGCGCAAGGTCGGGCCGCGGGACCTCGCGGCCGCGGTCGTCCAGGGCGCTGTCGGCGCGACGACCGTCGGCGGCACGCTCGCCGCCTGCCGCGCAGCCGGAATCGGCTTCCTCGGCACCGGCGGAATCGGCGGCGTGCACCGCGGCAACCGCATGGACATCTCCGCCGACCTCGGCGAGCTCGCGCGGACCGAGGCGCTCGTCGTCTCGTCGGGCATCAAGTCGCTGCTCGACGTCCCGGCGACGATGGAGCTCCTCGAGTCGCTCGGCATCCCGGTCGTGGGGCTGCAGACGGACGACCTGCCGCTCTTCTACACCGCCCACGGAGGCCCGCCGCTGCCGGCACGAGTCGAGAGCGCCGGCGAGGCGGCCGAGCTCGCGCGCACGCACTGGCGCCTCAAGCGCCACTCGGCGCTCCTGCTCGTCCAGCCGCCGCCGGAGAGCATCGACGACGTCGAGCCGCTGATCGAGGAAGCGCTCGCAGCAGCCGACGAGCAGGGCGTCACGGGGCCTGCGGTGACGCCGTTCGTCCTCGGCCGCCTGCACGAGCGAAGCGGCGGCCGAACGCTCCGCGTCAACCGCGAGCTCGTGATCGCGAACGCGCGGCTCGCAGCCGAGGTCGCGGTCGCCTACCGGGCCGCCGAGTCCTAGCTCACGGCACCGAGGAATTCCTCGATCTCGAGCGCCGTCAGCGTCTGGAGTTTCGCGCTCCCGCGCGCGCCTAGGGCGATCGACACGCGGGCGATCGTCGCGGCGTCCGGCGCTTCGACGACGTTCACGAAGTCGAACGGCCCGAGCGTGGCCCACTGGTGCAGCACCTTGGCGCCGAGCTCCTCGACGTCACGGTTCACCTCGCGCAGCCGGTCCGGGTTCGACTTCAGCGTCTGCACGCCCTGCACGGTCAGGCTCGACAGCATGATGTAGACGGGCATCGCGCCTCCTTCGTCGTGGTGAGCCCGACTCTAACCGCGCCTTCTGGTCGACATAGAGAAGTGCGCACCCGACGAAGAAGAGCGGCGACATGACGATGACGGCCATGACCGCGGACACCGTGACGCTCTGCGCGCCGAAGCCCGCGAGCAGGAGCGAGAGCGAGAAGATCGAGACGATGACGACGATCGCGAGCGCGGCCACGGTGCCGAACGCGTGGACGAAGTCGGCGCGCGCGAGCCGGAACCCGTGCTGGAGGGCGTCCCGCAGGCCCCGACCCTCGACGAGCACGCTCGGCACTGCGAGGCCGACGAGCGCGAACCAGGCGAGCGCGACGAAGTAGACGCCCGGTGAAGACGAGCACGCGCGAGGCGGCGAGCGGCAGGAAGGCGACCGCGCCCACAAGGAGCGCTCGCCCTCTAGCGTCTCTCGCATCGGTCGCGAGCGTCACCGCCCAGACGTAGCTGAGCGCGAGCGCGAACGGCCCGACGACGACCCCGTACCCGACGCGCGCGCCGCCGTCGAGGAACGAGGCCCCGATCGTGAAGGCGGCCGCCGGGATCCCGAGCCCGAGCCCGCGCCAGAAGCGGTGCCCGTAGAGCTTGATCGCGTCGGCGATCAACTGGCCGACGGTCCGCTCGGCCGGAGAAACCTCGGTCATTGGCTGAGACACGCGCGGGACCGTATCTAGGAGGGCTGCAGCGCCTCGACCAGCTGTTCCTGGAGCCACGACAGGTAGCCGTAGACCGCCAGCTCGCGGCCGCGCGGCTCGTTCAGGTCGAGCTTCCCGTAGTCCAGCTGCTCGGTCACGTCCCAGCGCGTCCCGAGCACGAGCCGCATGTCGTTCAGCGCTCGCAGCCACTGGTCGGCCTGCTCGAGGTCGAGCGTCTCGCCGGCGAGCGTCTCGCGGACGGTCGCCAGAGCCTTCGAGCGCCCGGAGACGAGCTGGTCGCGGACGAGCGAGCGGTACTGCTCGTCGTCGGCACGATCGGAGTACGCGGGCGGGAACAGCCGCCGCAGCTCGGGATCGTCCGGGTCGTCGAGCAGGCCTTCGAGCTCGTCGAGGATCTCGCCGAGGAGAAGCCGCTCGTGCACGTCGAGGTTGCAGCCGCACGCGGTCTCCCTTGCGCTGGAACTGCGGCCGCGAGAACACTCAGTCCTGCTGCATCGTCGCCCAGAGCCCGTGCGCGTGCAGCCGCGCGACGTCGAGCTCGGACTTCTCGCGGTTTCCGCTGGAGACGACCGCCTTGCCCTCGTTGTGCACCTGGAGCATCAGCTGCGTCGCCTTCTGGAGGCTGAAGCCGAAGAGCTTCTGGAAGACGAGCGTGACGTACGACATGAGGTTGATCGGGTCGTTCCAGACGATCACGACCCACGGCCGGTCGTACTGACAGTCCTCGTCGGACTACGGGCTCGCTGGACCTCGACCTCGGCCGGCGCGACGATCGTGCTCATGGACGGATTGTTGCGAACGTCAGGCGCCAGAACGCCGGACGACGAACCGAACGGTGTTCACGGCGCTCTGGTTCCCGGCGGGATCCACCGCACGGACGTGGAGTACGTGCCGACGAGCGGGAAGTCGCACGCGCAGGAGCGAGCCGCAGGGATGGAGCAGTCTTGCGTCGATCGCGCACCGGAAACGCAGGCGCCTGCCCGGGGTGCCGCGATCCTTTGCCGAAAAACGGATCGTCGCTCCTCTCCGCACCACCTTCGGCTTCGACGGGGCCAGGGTGTCGATGCGCCAATGACGGACGGCAGGCGTGGGGTCGACGTTCGCCATGTCGTCGAGCGCGCGCACGCTGAGCGTGTGCCAGCCGTCGACGGTCGTAGCAGGCCCGTACGGCGTGGAACACTCGCTCCATTCGCCCGCGTCGACTTTGCATTCGAAGGTGATCTCGCTCGGCGGAGCGACGTCGTCGATGCCTTGGAACTCGAAGTTTCCATAGTAGTCGGGCACCTCGGCTCCCTCGGCGGGCCCAGCAGTGATCCTCGTGTCTGGAGGCACGGGCGTCCCGGAAACGACGACGAGCTTGCCGCTACCAACCCGGAACGATCGTGTACCCGCACGAGTAGGCGACACAGAGCTGGAGCGAAGCGATGAACGAGATGTGGCTCGGGACCGACAGGCTGAAGTCGTGCCCGTTGTCCGCGCTGTCGAGCGGGTGTGAGACTTCGAACACGCCGGCGTCGCTGTACTGCCTCACCACCGCAGTCCCGTCACTAGTCCCTCCATCCGCGACGTCGGGGACCCAGTCCCACGAATTCGGCGCGGTCTGCTGGTAGTGGTCGTCCTCGAAGACCGAGGGCGTCGCGCGCAGGATGTCGTTGCCCGGCCCGAACGGATCCAGGTCGGAAGGCATGAACACCGTGTCGAAGGCGCTGTCGCCGAGGTCGGACACAGCAACACGGAGCGCGAGATAGAGGTTCGTCGAGTCGTTCATGACGAACAGCGTCGCGGGAACCGTTCCACCGCCTTCCGCAGGGGAGAGGTTCGCCTGGAAGTCGAAGTGGCCCGCGCGATCCCACTCGTTCGGCGAGAGCACGCCGTCGACGACAGCAGTCCCATATCCGCGAACCGTGAGCCCGTCGCTCCCTCGCGCGGCTCCTCCCGAGACCGCGACGACCAGTGCGACGGCGAGAGCGGTGATGCCCGCGAGCTTCACGGGACAACGGTAACTCCACGAAAGCCCTGCTACTAGGGTTGTTTACAGAATCCGAACTACGCCGCGACAGGCTCCGCGCGGAGGACTGCCGGCGAAAGGGCAAACGTAGTGGCTATGCGGCGCGGCGGAAAGGAAGGACACGTCGAAGACGACGCCGCCGACGCTCTCGGCGCTCGTCCTCGGCCTGCCAGCGTGCCTTCAGGCGCTCATACATAGCCGCGAACTCGCGGGCGTTGCGGTCCCATTCCTCTCGTTGAGCGCGCCGCTCTTCAGGACTCATCTTCGCCATCGCCGTCCTCCTCCTCGACCAGCCGCTCGAGCTTCGCGTTGATGTCCATCAACATCCGAATGATGCCATCGAGAGTCTCGCGATCGAGAACCGGCTCTTCTCGCCGCCACATCTCGAACGATGGTGATTGCCGCGACAATGACGCGCAAGATGGCCGATAGAGCCTAGGCTGCAGCGGGTTCTGCGGCCGGAGCTTTCTCGAACGTGAGCTCGCCTTGTGCGAGGTCGACCCGCACGGTGTCGCCCTCCTCGAACTCGCCTTCGAGGAGCCGCAGCGCGAGCGGGTTCTCGACGAGGCGCTGGATCGCGCGCTTCAGCGGCCGCGCGCCGTAGGTCGGATCCCAGCCCGCCTCGGCGAGGTGCTCCTTCGCAGCGTCGGTCAGCTCGAGGGACAGGCCCCGCTCGGCGAGGCGCGCGCGCAGCCGCGCGAGCTGGAGCTCGACGATCTCGCCGATCTGGTCGCGGGTCAGCGGCTCGAACTCGACGATCTCGTCGATCCGGTTGAGGAACTCGGGCCGGAACGTCTCGCGCATCGCGGCCTCGTTCGGCACGTTCGAGGTCATGATCAGCACCGTGTTCCGGAAGTCGACGGTGCGGCCCTGGCCGTCGGTCAGGCGCCCGTCGTCGAGCACCTGGAGCAGGATGTTGAACACCTCGGGATGCGCCTTCTCGATCTCGTCGAGCAGGACGACCGAGTACGGGCGGCGCCGAACGGCCTCGGTCAGCTGCCCGCCCTCCTCGAAGCCGATATAGCCCGGCGGCGCGCCGACGAGCCGCGAGACCGTGTGCTTCTCCTGGTACTCGGACATGTCCAGCCGGACCATGGCGCGGTCGTCGTCGAACATGAACTCGGCGAGGGCGCGCGCCAGCTCGGTCTTCCCCACTCCCGTCGGGCCGAGGAAGACGAACGAGCCGATCGGCCGGTTCGGATCCTGGAGACCGGAGCGCGCGCGGCGCAGCGCATTTGCCACGGCCTCGACGGCCTGGTCCTGGCCGACCACGCGCTGGTGCAGCCGCTCCTCCATGTGGATCAGCTTCTCCGTCTCGCCCTCGAGCAGCCGTGAGACCGGAATCCCCGTCCAGCGCGCCACGACCTCGGCGACGTCGTCCTCGTCGACCTCCTCCTTGACCATCGGCTCGCCGTCGGGCTCGGCGCGCTCCTCGAGCTCGCGCTCGAGCTCGGGCAGCTCGCCGTAGCGGATCTCGGCCACGCGCTGGAGCTCGCCGTGCCGTTCTGCACGCTCGGCCTCCATGCGCAGCTCGTCGATGCTGCGCTTGATCTCGCTGACCCGGTCGAGCGCCTCCTTCTCGCGCGACCAGCGCGCGGCGAGCTCGTCGCGCAGGCTCTTGGCCTCGGACAGCTCGCGCTCGACCGGCTCGCGGCGCTCCTTCGACTCCTTGCCCATCGCCGCGAGCTCGATCTCGAGCTGGCGCACGCGCCGCTCGGCCTCGTCGAGCTCGAGCGGAGCGGAGTCGATCTCCATCCGCAGGCGCGACCCGGCCTCGTCGATGAGGTCGATCGCCTTGTCCGGCAGCTGGCGGTCGGAGATGTAGCGGTCGGAGAGAACCGCGGCCGCGACGAGCGCCGCGTCGCGGATGCGCACGCCGTGGTGCGCCTCGTAGCGCTCCTTGAGCCCGCGCAGGATCGCGATCGTGTCCGAGACGGACGGCTCGCCGACGAAGACCGGCTGGAAGCGCCGCTCGAGCGCCGCGTCCTTCTCGATGTGCTTGCGGTACTCGTCGAGCGTCGTCGCGCCGATCGCGCGCAGCTCGCCGCGGGCGAGCATCGGCTTGAGCAGGTTCGCCGCGTCGACGGCGCCCTCGGCCGCGCCCGCGCCGACGATCGTGTGCAGCTCGTCGATGAAGAGGACGATCTCGCCCTCGGCGTTCTTGATCTCGGCGAGCACGGCCTTGATCCGCTCCTCGAACTCGCCGCGGTACTTCGAGCCGGCGAGGAGCGCGCCGATGTCGAGCGCCCAGACGCGCTTGCCCTTGAGCCCCTCGGGCACGTCGCCGGCGACGATCCGCTGCGCCAGGCCCTCGACGATCGCGGTCTTCCCCACTCCGGGGTCGCCGATCAGCACCGGGTTGTTCTTCGTTCGGCGAGACAGGACCTGGATCACCCGCCGGATCTCCTCGTCACGGCCGATGACCGGGTCGAGCTTGCCCTGCTCGGCGAGCTCGGTCAGGTCACGGCCGAACTTCTCCAGCGCCTGGTACGTGCCCTCCGGATCCTGGGACGTGACGCGTTGGCCGCCGCGCACCTCCTTCAGCTTCGCGAGCAACTCGTCGCGCGGCACGACGTCGAGCGCGAGCAGGAGGTGCTCGGTCGAGACGAACTCGTCCTCGAGCTTGCGCATCTCCTCCTCGGCGCGGTCGAGGACGCGGGAGAACGCCGTCGACGCGCCCGGCTGCTGCGCCGCGCCCTGCAGCGAGGGCAGGCGCGCGAGATCGGCCTCCGCCCCGGCTCGCACTTCGGCCGCCTGTTCCCCGAGCAGCGTCTGCGGCAGCTCCTGGTCGAGGAGCGCGAGCAGCAAGTGCGTGGGAACGATCTCCGGGTTGCCGCGGCGGCGCGCGAGCTCCTGCGCGGCGGCGATCGCCTCCTGCGATTTGACCGTCAGCCTCTGGAAGTCCATCTCTTGGGCACGAGCTCGACGCCCGTGGGGTCGTAGGGAACGAGGTCGCGGCGGTACTGCTTGTGCACCTGCGTGATCGTCTCGCGCATGTCGCGCTCGAGGCGCTCCATCGTCCTCTGCATCCGGCGGATCTGCTCCTCGAGCCGGATCACGTGCTCGACGCCGGCGAGGTTGAGCCCGAGCTCGGTCGTCAGCTGCTGGATGAGGCGCAGCCGCTCGAGGTCGTCGTCGGAGTAGAGACGCGTGTTGCCTGCGGTGCGTTGTGGAGTGACGAGGCCCTTCGTCTCGTAGATGCGCAGCGTCTGCGGGTGCATCCCGACGAGGTCGGCGGCGACGCTGATCATGTAGCGGGGCGTGTTGTCGCTCACGTCGCTCTCCTCTTGCGGCGCACGAGATGGACAGCCTCGGCCGCAATCGCCAGGACGAGGATGGCCGCGGCGCCCCAGTAACCGGAGACCGCGAACGCCGCAGTCATCAGCGCGAGAACGACGACGACCGAGACGAACTTCATGCCCGTCGATCGGGGGTCGTCAGCGCGGAGGTTGACGATCGCCGTGATGCCCAGCGCGATCGCGAGGACGATCACCCAGATCGCAAGGACGCTCCAGAAGTCCATCAGGCCTTCTGCACCTTCTGGAGCTCCTCGAGCAGCTCGCGCTCCTTCTTGTTCGGCTTCTTCGGGACCGCGATCTTCAGGCGCGCGAGGACGTCGCCCTTGCCCTTGCCCTGAGCTTCGGCGCGCCGCGGCCCTTGATCCGCAGCAGCTTCCCGCTCTCCGAGCCGGCCGGAACCTTCAGCGACACCGGGCCCTCGGGCGTCGGCACCTCGACCTTCGCCCCGAGCGCGGCGTCGGCGAACGTCACCGGGACCTCGACCTCGAGGTCCGAGCCGCGCCGCTTGTAGAGCGGCGAATCCGCCACACGAGTTACGACGATCAAATCGCCCGCTGGTCCGCCGCCGTAGCCGGGCTCGCCCTTGCCCTTGAGCCGGATCTGCGTCCCGTTCTTGACCCCGGCCGGGATCTTGACCTTGTACCGCTTCGTTCGCCGCTCGCGACCCGAGCCGTGGCAGCGCGGGCACGGCTTCTCGATCACGGTGCCGCTCCCGTGGCAGCGCGGGCACGTGTGCGAGAGGCCGAAGAGGCCCTGGCTCTCGGTGACCACACCGCGGCCGCGGCACTCGGGACAGACGATCGGCGCGGTGCCCGGCTGCGCGCCGGAGCCGCCGCACTCGCGGCAGGTGGTGTCGAGCTCGACCGGGATCTGCGTCTCGACGCCCTGGAGCGAGTCCTCGAACGAGAGGGTGACGCGCGCCTGGACGTCGGCGCCGCGGCCGGACGGCTGACGCGCGCGGCCGCCTCCGAACCTGTCGCCGAAGCCTCCGAAGAGGTCGGAGATGTCGCCGAAGTCGAAGTTGAACCCGCCGGCGCCGCCGCCGCCCCCACCGGGAAATCCGCCCGGACGGCCGTCGGCCGAGCCGAATGCGTCGTACTGCTTGCGCTTCTCGGGGTCGGAGAGGACGTCGTACGCGCCCTGGATCTCCTTGAAGCGCTCCTCGGCCTCCTCGTCGCCCGGGTTCTTGTCCGGGTGGTACTGGCGGACGAGCTTGCGGTACGCCTTCTTGATCTCGTCCTGCGACGCGCCCCGCGAGACGCCGAGCGCGTCGTAGAGGTCCTCATCAGAGCGCTGAGTCGCGCACCTGCGGCGCCCTCCTTCCTTCGGCCCCGCGACCACCACCCTCGCCGGGCGCAGGACGCGGTCGCCGAGGCGGTAGCCCTTCTGGAGCACCTCGATCACGGAGCCCTCGTCTGCATCCGAGGGCTGGGTCAGCAGCGCTTCGTGGACGTGCGGGTCGAACTTGCCGTCGGTCTCGACGAGGGCGAGCCCCTCTTTCTCGAGCAGCTGCTCGAGCTGGCGGTGGACGAGCTGGACGCCGTCCTCGAGCTTCGCCTCCTCGTGCTGCTCGGCGGCCTCGAGCGCGCGTTCCAAGTCGTCGAGGATCGGCAGGAGCTCCTTGACGATCCGCTCGCCGGCCCGCGCGACCAGGCTCTCCTGATCGCGCGCGGCCCGCTTGCGGTAGTTGTCGAAGTCGGCCTGGAGGCGCTGGAGCGTGTCGATCAGCTCCTCGTTCTCGTTCCGAAGCGCCTCCAGCTCTGTCGGTCCTCGGACAGAGGTCTCGTCGATCTCTTCGGCTGTTCTCGAGTTCCTCCGGCATCAGGCCTTCTTCGCCTCTTCCTCTTCGTCGATCACCTCGTAGTCGCCCTCTTCGACGACCTCGTCATCCGACGACTCGGCGCCGTTTCCGCCCGGAGCCGACTGCGCCTGCTGCTGCGCGGTCGCCTGGGCGTAGACGGCCTCGGCGAGCTTCTGCGACGCGTCCTGGAGCGCCTGCGTCTTCTCGCGGATCTCGTTCACGTCCGAGCTCTCGAGCACGCCCTTCAGCTCCATGATCCGGCCCTCGATCGTCGAGGCCTCGGACTCGTCGAGCTTGTCGCGGTGCTCGGAGAGCGTGCGCTCGGTCTGGTACGCGAGCTGCTCGGCCATGTTCCGGGCGTCGGCGAGCTCGCGCAGCTTGTGGGCCTCGTCGCGGTGCGCGTCGGCGTCCTTCATCATCCGCTGCACCTCGTCCTCGTTCAGGCCCGAGCCGCCCTCGATCTTGATCTGCTGCTCGTTCCCGGTCCCGAGATCCTTGGCCGAGACGTTGATGATCCCGTTCGCGTCGATGTCGAACGTGACCTCGACCTGCGGCATGCCCCGCGGCGCCGGCGGGATGCCGACGAGCTGGAACTTGCCGAGCGTCTTGTTGAAGGCGACCATCTCGGACTCGCCCTGCGCGACGTGGATCTCGACCGACGGCTGGTTGTCCTCGGCCGTCGAGAAGACCTCCGACTTCTTCGTCGGGATCGTCGTGTTGCGGTCGATCAGCTTCGTGAAGACGCCGCCCTTCGTCTCGATGCCGAGCGAGAGCGGGGTCACGTCGAGCAGGAGCACGTCCTTGACCTCGCCCCTGAGGACGCCGCCCTGGATGGCCGCGCCGACGGCGACGACCTCGTCCGGGTTGACGCCCTTGTGCGGATCCTTGCCGATCAGCTCCTTGACCTCGTCGACGACGGCCGGCATGCGGGTCATGCCGCCGACCAGGACGACGTGGTCGATCGCGCTCGGGTCGAGGCCCGCGTCGGCGAGCGCCTGCTTCGTGGGCTCGACCGTCCGCTTGAGGAGGTCGGCCGTCAGCTCGTTCAGCTTCGCGCGCGTGAGCTGGAGGTCGAGGTGCTTCGGGCCTTCCTGCGTCGCGGTGATGAACGGCAGGTTGATCTGCGTCGTCATCGTCGACGAGAGCTCGATCTTCGCCTTCTCGGCCGCCTCGTAGAGCCGCTGGAGCGCCATCTTGTCGGCGGCCAGGTCGATGCCCTGGTCCTTCTTGAACTCGGCGACCATCCAGTCGACGATCGCCTTGTCGAAGTTGTCGCCGCCGAGGTGGTTGTCGCCGTTCGTGGCCTTCACCTCGAAGACGCCGTCGCCGAGCTCGAGGATCGAGACGTCGAACGTCCCGCCGCCGAGGTCGAAGACGAGGATCGTCTGGTCGGTGCTCTCCTTGTCGAGGCCGTAGGCCAGTGCTGCGGCGGTCGGCTCGTTGATGATGCGGACGACGTTGAGGCCGGCGATCTTGCCGGCGTCCTTCGTCGCCTCGCGCTGTGCGTTGTTGAAGTAGGCCGGGACGGTGACCACCGCGTCGGTGACCGTCTCGCCGAGGTACGCCTCGGCGTCCGTCTTCAGCTTCTGGAGGATCATCGCCGAGATCTCCGGCGGCGCGTACTCCTTGCCCTCGGCCTTGACGCGCACGTCGCCGTTCTCGCCCTGGACGACCTCGTACGGGACGATCTTCATCTCCTCGGAGACCTCGCCGAACTTGCGGCCCATGAAGCGCTTGATCGAGAAGATCGTGTTCTGCGGGTTCGTCACCTGCTGGCGCTTGGCCGGCGGGCCGACGAGCCGCTGGCCGTCCTTCGTGAACGCGACGACGGACGGCGTCGTGCGGCCGCCCTCGGCGTTCGGAATGACGGTAGGCTCACCGCCCTCGAGCACGGCCATGCAGCTGTTGGTCGTTCCGAGGTCGATTCCAATGGTCTTCGCCATGTGCGTGTGCTCCTTTAGTCCATGGTTTGAAAAAATCTAAGTCTGACTATAGCAAGGGGGAATCAGTGGCTGATCCACGCATCGAGCAGTACGCACGCCTTCTCGTCGAGCGCTGCGTCGACGTCCAGCCGGGCTGGGAGGTCGTCGTCGTCGGCAGCACCCACGCACGGCCGCTGATCGAGGAGATCATGCGCGCGATCGGGCGGCGCAAGGCGGTCCCCGTCGTCCAGCTCAGCTTCTCGGGCATGGACTTCTGGCCGTTCGAGACGGTCTGGGCCGAGACCGCGCCGCCGGAGCTCGTCGCCGAGCGCTCCGCGCTCCGCGTCAAGATCGAGGACGAGTGCGACGCCTGGATCCGCGTCGGCGCGCCCGAGAACACCCGCGACGGCGTCGGCCTGCCCGCAGGAGCAGCACGAGGCGATCATGAAGGGCGCGCGCCCGCTGATCGCACGCCGGCTCGCGCTCGACATCCCCTGGGTCACGTGCCGCTACCCCACGCCCGCGCTGGCGCAGGAGGCCGGAATGGGCCTCCGCGACTTCGAGGACTTCCTCTTCGGCGCGGTGCTCCTCGACTGGGACGCCGAGGGCGAGAAGATGAAGCGGATCAAGGAACGCTTCGATCCCGCCGAGGAGGTGCGGATCGTCGGCCACGAGACCGACCTGCGGTTCAGCATCGCCGGCCGCGAGGGCGAGGTCGACGACGGGCACATGAACATGCCCGGCGGCGAGGTCTTCTACTGCCCGGTCGAGGACTCGACCGAGGGCGTCGTCAGCTTCTCGGAGTTCCCGGCCGTCCAGGAGCCGGACGTCGTCGACGGCGTCCGCATGCGCTACGAGGGCGGGCGCGTCGTCGAGGCCTCGGCGACGTCGAACGAGGACGTGCTCATGCGCGCGCTCGACATCGACGAGGGCGCGCGCGTGCTCGGCGAGTTCGGGATCGGCTGCAACCCGGGCATCCAGCGGCACATGCGGAACACGCTCTTCGACGAGAAGATGTACGGGACGATCCATCTCGCGATCGGCGCGGGCATCCCGATCGCGGGCGGCACGAACCAGTCGGCCACGCACTGGGACATGGTCAAGGACCTGCGCGACGGCGGCCGGATCGAGCTCGACGGCGAGGTCGTCCAGGAGAACGGCGAATGGACGTTCTAGCGCCCTGCGGGTAGCTCTCGCGACCTGCGCAGAGGTCCCGCGCGGCGACGAGGACGCCCTGCCGCTGATCGAGGCGCTCGCCTCGCGCGGCGTGGAGGCCACCCCCACCGTGTGGGACGACGAACGCGTCCGCTGGGCCGACTTCGACCTCGTGGTCGTCCGGTCGACCTGGGACTACCCGGATCGGCGGAACGCGTTCCTCACGTGGGCGGGATCGGTCCCGCGGGTACTCAACGCGCCGGAAGTGCTGCGCTGGAACACGGACAAGCGCTATCTCGCCACGCTCGGGCGGGACGCCGTTCCGACGTCGTTCGTGGCGCCGGGTGAGCCGTTCGCGCCACCCGCTGCTGCGTTCGTCGTCAAGCCATCCGTCGGCGCAGGCTCGATCGGAGCCGCGCGCTACGACGCCGGCGACGAGCGAGCCCGGGAACACGTCGATCGGCTGCACGCCGCCGGAAAGACGGTGATGGTGCAGCCGTACCTCGAGGCGGTCGACCACAGAGGCGAGATCGCGCTCATGTTTCTGGGCGGGGAGTTCTCGCACGCCGTCCGGAAGGCTGCGTTACTGCCCCGCGGGGGCGATCCGGGCGAAGGGCTGTATGTCGAAGAGCGGATCAGCGCGGCCGAGCCTTCCGCTGATGAGCTCGCGCTCGCCGAGCGGGCGCTGAACACCGTCCCTTTCGAGCGCGGCCAGCTCTTGTATGCACGAGTCGACCTGCTCCCGGGCCCCCTGCTACTCGAGGTCGAGCTCACCGAGCCGTCGCTCTACCTCGGCTACGCGGAAGGCGCTGCCGAACGCTTCGCCGACGCCGTCGCGGCCGCGAGCCAACGGCGGCGGATCAGCGCCGAGAACGGGCCGATCGCGAGCCAGTAGAGGCGAAATCGGCGTCGCGTGCGCTCGTCGAGCGGCTCGGACGCGCGTCTCGGTCGCGAGCCGCGAGCCGCCCGGGATCGGCTCGGCCTCGAACGCGATCGCGATCTTCAGCCGCCTGCCGTCGTGCGCGGCCGCCCACTCGTTCGTCGTGCGTCCGAGGTGCTCGAAGTCGAGCGCGCGCAGATACTCCTCGACCGTCCGGCCGTGGGCGGGCAACCCGCGCAGCGCGAGGAGCGATGCCGACCGCCCGGTCGGGCGCCACGGGCGCGGCCAGGACGAGGTCGAGCGCGCGCTCCGGAGCCGCGGCGACCGCGGCGTCGTACCGCTTCCCGACCTCGAACTCGGGCAGCCAGTCGTCGATCAGCGACACCGGGCGAGCCTAACGAGTCCCCCGGTAACCTCCGGAGCGTGGAGCCTCTCACCGACTCCTGGGGACGGGAGATCCGCAGCCTGCGGGTCTCGGTCACCGACAAGTGCAACTTCAGGTGCCGCTACTGCATGCCCGCCGAGGGGCTCGAGTGGCTCCCGCGCGACGAGATCCTCAGCTTCGAGGAGATCCAGCGGCTGGTCGGCGTGCTCGCCTCGATGGGCGTGGACGAGGTCCGGCTGACCGGCGGCGAGCCGCTCGTCAGGCGTGACCTGCCCGTGCTCGTCGAGCTGCTCGCGAACACCGACGGCGTGCGCGACCTCTCGCTGACGACGAACGGCGTGCTGCTCGACCGCCTCGCCGGCCCGCTCGTCGAGGCGGGGCTGACGCGCCTCAACGTCTCCCTCGACTCGCTGTCGCACGTCCGCTTCGCGGAGATCACGCGCCGGGACGCGCTCGACAAGGTGCTCGCGGGCCTGGCCGAGGCCGAGCGCTACCCGGAGCTGCGCCCGATCAAGGTCAACTGCGTCGCGATCAGCGGCTTCACCGAGCAGGAGGTGCCGGCCCTGGCCGAGCTCGCCAGGCGCAAGCCGTACGTCGTCCGCTTCATCGAGTTCATGCCGCTCGACGCGGACGAGGCGTGGCGCGAGGACGAGGTGCTGACCGGCGGCGAGATCCGCGCGCTGATCGAGGAGCACTGGCCGCTCGTCGAGATCCCGGCGAAGGCGTCGTCGACCGCCCGCCGCTTCCGCTTCGCCGACGGCGCGGGCGAGATCGGGTTCGTCAACCCGGTCTCGGAGCCGTTCTGCTCGAGCTGCGACCGGATCCGCCTGACCGCCGACGGCCAGCTCCGCACCTGCCTCTTCTCGCGCCGCGAGTGGGACCTGAAGGCCCCGCTCCGCGACGGCGCGAGCGACGACGAGCTGCGCGACCTGCTCCGCTTCGCGGTCCGCCACAAGGAGCTGAAGCACAAGATCAACGAGCCCGGCTTCGTGCGGGCGTCGCGATCGATGTCGCAGATCGGCGGCTAGCGGACGCCCAATCTGATGCGGTAGCCGAGGAAGATCTCGGCTTCGCGGTCCCCGAGCGTCCGCTCCGCGGCTTCGCGCAGCGCGGTGAGCCCGAGCTCTTCCTCGCTCTTGCCGTCCTTCAGGAGCACGGTCAGCGGGCCGAGGCTGAGCGCCATCCCGACGATCCGCTCCGCGTCGGCCCGGTCGCGGGAGTGGAACACGATCTCGCGCGCGTACCGGAAGTGCCCGCTCGCCTTGATCCGCTCCAGGTGCCCCTCCTTCGCGTAGCGCATCCCTCTGCCGTCCGGCGCGCGGCCGGCCCGGACGCGCCGCAAGAGCTCCTCGAACGCGGCCTCGACCTCCCAGCCCACGATCGGCGGCCAGTCGTAGTCGTACGCGGCGAAGACGCCGCCCGGCCGGAGAATCCGCGCCGCCTCGGCGAGCGTCGGCTCCGGCTCCATCCAGTGGAGCGCCTGAGAGCAGGTGACGATGTCCGCCTCGCCGTCCGGGAGCCCCGTCGCCTGGGCGTACGCCTGAACGAAGCGCACGTTGTCCGCCGCGGTCGCAGCCTCGGCCTGCTCGCGCATCTCGGGGCTCGCCTCGACCCCGACGATCTCGTCCGCACGACCGGCCCAGACCCTCGTCGAGAGGCCGGTCCCGCTCCCGAGATCGACGACGAGCCGCGGTCTGTCAACTTGCGCTTCCAGGCACAAGATGTCGACGAGAACGTCCGGCGGCGCGGGCCGATTCGCGTCGAAACCCGCCGCAAAACCGCTTCGTTCGTACCCCGACGTGCGCAGGAGCTTCTCGCTCCACTGATCGATCAATTGACGCGAAAACTCCGTCACACCCGTGCCGGAGTCTAAAATGAACCCTCGTGTCCAGTGCTGCCACGGCTGCTCGGGCCCGAATCCTTCCGCACGGGCCCCTCGACCTGATCCGCCAGCTGGCGATCTGGTTCGGTTTCCTGTTCGCGTATCGCTACACGCGCGGGGTCGCGGATCGCGACGCGTTCCAGGCGTTCCAGAACGGTTTGCGCGTGGCCGACTTCGAGCACCGCATCACGGGGCTCTGGGAGCTGTCACTCCAGAGCTTCGTCGCATCGTCCAACGTGCTGCGCGAGGCGACCTCGCTGACGTACTGGCACTCGCAGTTCACCGTCCTCGGGCTCGTCCTGCTCTGGGTGTACCTCCGGCGCAACGATCACTTCGTCCCGCTGCGCAACACGATCCTGCTCGCGAACGTGATCGGGCTCGATCGGCTTCGTGCTGATGCCGACGGCGCCGCCGCGCATGTTCCCGGAGCTCGGCTTCGTCGACACGCTCGCCAACTTCGGCATCAACCACAACAGCGCGATCGTCCGGGCCGACGCGAACCCGTACGCGGCGATGCCCAGCCTCCACGCTGCGGACTCGCTGATCATCGGCGTCGGGCTCTTCTTCATCGTCCGCTCGAAGTGGGCGAAGGCGCTCTGGCTGCTCTGGCCGCTCTGGGTCTGGTTCTGCGTGATGGCGACCGGCAACCACTTCTGGCTCGACATCGTGGCCGGGATCCTCGTCGCGACCGTCGCGGCCGCGGTCGTCAACCACAAGCACCTGCGGCGCTTCGTCGCGCGGGTGCGGCCGGCACCCGCCTGACCGCCGGAGGCCTGAAGGAGGCGTACACGGCGGGTGTGCGCCGTGCTGCCGCGCGCTGGATGGGGCACCTCGCGCGCACGCCGATCTCGCCGGACGCGCTCACGTTCGCCGGCGTCACGATCTGCGCGATCGCGAGCGTCGTCGTCTACTTCGAGTACCGCAACGAGATCCTCTGCTTCTGGGTCGGGGCCGCGCTCTTCGTCATCGGCTCGGTGCTCGACATCCTCGACGGGGCGCTCGCGCGCTCGAGCGGCAAGGGGACGACGTTCGGCGCGTTCCTCGACTCGACGACCGACCGCATCGGCGAGGCGTTCATGCTCGGGGCGATCGCGCTCGTCTTCTCACGCGACGGGAACGACGTCGCGCTCGCGTTCGCCTTCGCCGCGGTCGCGGGCTCGTTCCTCGTCAGTTACACGCGCGCGCGCGCGGAGGCGCTCGGACTGAAGGGCGACGTGGGGATCGGAAGCCGGGCCGAGCGGGTGGTCGTGATCGTGACCGGCCTCGTGCTCGCTCCGTGGGGCGTGCTGCCCTGGGCGATCTACCTGCTGACCGCGACGGCGTGGATCACCGTCGTCCAACGCGTGCTAGCAGTTCGGTCGCAGCTCCGACAACAGTGATACTCTGCTAGCAGCAGCTCGCTGCTAGCAGAATGGCGAAGAGAGAGCAGACCAGCATCCTCGTCCGGATGCCCAAGTCCCTGAAGCGCCGACTCGGCCGCGAGGTCTCGCGCCGGGACAGCACTCTCAACGACGTCGCCGTCGCGATCCTCGCCGACGAGTTCGACGTCGAGTTCACGCCGAGCGGCCGGCGCGGCCCTGCGCCCGGCGAGAGCGGCGACGTGCTCCTGCGCGTCCCGCCCGCCCTCAAGCGCAGGCTCGACGACGCCGCGCGCGAGCGCAGCAGCAGCACGAACACCGTCGTCGTCGATTCGCTCACCGAGCGGCTCGACGCAGTCACCCCCAGAAAGGAACCAATGCCTCGAAAGAACGGCAGCCAGAACGGCAAGGCGCGCGGGAACGGCAAGGTCCGCGTCGCGATCATCGGCGTCGGCAACTGCGCCAACTCGCTCCTCCAGGGAGTCGAGTACTACAAGGACGCCTCGCCGGACGAGTTCGTCCCCGGGCTCATGCACGTCGACCTCGGCGGCTACCACGTCCGCGACGTGGAGTTCACGGCCGCGTTCGACGTCACGACGACGAAGGTCGGGAAGGACCTCGCCGACGCGATCTGGGCCAAGCCGAACAACACGATCAAGTTCGCCGACGTCCCGAAGACGGGCATCACCGTCTCGCGCGGGATGACCCACGACGGGCTCGGCAAGTACCTGTCCGAGATCGTCGAGAAGGCGCCCGGCGACACCGACGACGTCGTGAACATCCTTCAGGAGACGGGCACGGACGTCGTCGTCAACTACCTCCCGGTCGGCTCCGAGGAGGCGACCAAGTGGTACACGGAGCAGATCCTGAACGCGGGCTGCGCGATGGTGAACTGCATGCCCGTCTTCATCGCCAAGGGCGGCTACTTCGGGCGCCAGTTCGAGGAGCGCGGGCTTCCGATCGTCGGCGACGACATCAAGTCGCAGGTCGGCGCGACGATCACGCACCGCGTCCTGACCACGCTCTTCCGCGAGCGCGGCGTCAAGCTCGACAAGACGATGCAGCTCAACGTCGGCGGCAACTCGGACTTCCTGAACATGCTCGAGCGTGAGCGCCTCGAGTCGAAGAAGATCTCGAAGACGAACGCGGTCACGTCGATGCTCGACTACGACCTCGGCGCGGAGAACGTCCACGTCGGCCCGTCCGACTACGTGCCGTGGCTGACCGACCGCAAGTGGGCGTACATCCGCATGGAGGGCACGTCCTTCGGCGACGTGCCGCTCAACGTCGAGCTCAAGCTCGAGGTCTGGGACTCGCCGAACTCGGCCGGGATCGTGATCGACGCGGTGCGGCTCGCGAAGCTCGCGCTCGACAACGGCGTCGGCGGGGCGCTCGAAGGGCCGAGCGCGTACCTGATGAAGTCGCCGCCGAAGCAGATGCCGGACGACGAGGCGCGTGACGCCGTCGAGAGCTTCATCAAGAAGTACGGCCACAAGACGGCCAAGGCCAAAGCGGCCGCTCAGGACTAGTTCCCGAAGCGCGCGGGGGCCGGTGCGAGCCGGCCCTCGCGACCGCACTACACTCGGTGGTCGTGTCCCTGCGAATCTGCCTGGTGACGCCTTTCTCGTGGTCGCAGCCGCACGACGTGAACGAACACGTCGCGGGGATCGCCGACGCGCTCCGGGCGCGCGGCCACTCGGTCAGCGTCCTCGCGCCTTCGAACCGCGCGGCCGACCTCGCAGCGGGCCGGCGCGCCCTGCATGACGGTCTCGAGGCGCCGCTGATCGCACTCGGCCCGGCCGTGCCGATCTCGCGGCGAAGCAGGATCGGCCTGCCGGTCGGAGTCCGCGCGAACCTGACCACAGCGCTCTCCCGCGGAGAGTTCGACGTCGTCCACGGCTTCGAGCCCGGCCTGCCGAGCCTCTCGTACCTCGCTCTCCGGGATGCGCGCGCACTGAGCGTCGCGAGCTTCTTCTCGCCGGAGCGGCTCGGGTACCCGCCCTCGAAGGCGCAGCGCGAGAAGCTGCTCGGACGGATCGACGCCCTCGTCGCCTCGTCGCCGGAGGCGGCGCATGCCGCGGCCGCAGCGCTTCCCGGGCGAGTACCGGATCGTCTCCGAAGGAGTCGACGCGGAGCTCTTCAAGCCCGGGAAGAAGCGGCAGCTCGTCGTGCTCGAGTGGCGACCCATCGAGCGTCCCCTGGCCCGAGCCGTCCAGCGCGCCCTCCGCGAGCTGACGGACTGGGAGCTCGTCTACCTGCGGACGAAGAAGCTGGCCGGACGGCCGGCGGTTCCGGCGAAGCTCCGCGGCAGGGCGCGCGTACGAACGGCCCGGGACGGGAAGAGCAGGGCGCCGATCCTCGCCGAGGCCGCGATCTTCGTGCCGGCGCTCGAAGGCCTGCCGCGCGTCTCGCTCGAGGCGGCCGCGGCCGGAGCGGCGATCGCCTCTCCGCCGGGCGTGCAGGAGCAGCCCGAGCTCGCCGCGGCGGCGCTGGCCCGGTTCGCCGAGAACGAGCCGCTCCGCACGCAGCTCTCCGAGGAAGCGAGGCGCGGAGTCGAGGGCAAGACGTTCGACGACGTCGGCGCCGAGCTCGAGGAGCTGTACGAGAGCCTCGGCAAGCGGCGGCGAACACCCAGGCCGCCGGACCCGCTCGCGGACCGGGACTGGATCCTCGCCGACCTCCACCTGCACACCTCGTGGTCGGCCGACTGCTCGGTCGAGGTCGAAGACCTGCTCGACCACGCGGAGAGCGCAGGCCTCGGCGCGATCGCCGTCACCGACCACAACGTCTTCGGCGGCGCGCTCGAAGCCGTGGAGCTCGCCCGGGGGCGCGAACCTGATCGTGATCCCCGGCGAGGAGGTCAAGACCGACGGCCAGGGCGAGGTGATCGGGCTCTTCCTGTCCGAGGAGATCCCGCGTGGCATGTCCTTCGCGGACACGATCGCCGCGATCAAGGCCCAGGGCGGTCTCGTCTACCTCCCGCATCCGTTCGACCGCATGCACTCGATCCCGGACCCGGCGACGCTGCATCGCAACCTCGGCGACGTCGACGTGTTCGAGGTCTACAACGCGCGCCTGCTCTTCGAGGCCTACAACGACGAGGCGCTCAGGTTCGCCCGCAAGTACAACCTGACTGATGGGCGCGGGCTCCGACGCGCACGTCCCGCAAGGGCTGGCGACGGGAGGCCTGCGGATGCGCGCCTTCGACGGCCCGGACGAGTTCCTGCTCAGCCTGCGGACGGCCGAGATCCTGCGGCGCCCGAAGTCGCTCGCGTACCTGCAGTCGCTGAAGTGGATGGCGCAGGTCAAGGAAAGAGTTCGCTAGGCGAGAACTGGAAACGTGCCGCTGTGACCTCTGTGTCGACCGACGAGATCTACGAGAAGTACCTCAAGAAGGCGATCGCCGAGATCAACGACCTCGGGCACGAGATCGCCGCCGCCGGAAACGGCGAGCGAGTGCCCGTGCTCGGATCCGGGCATCCGCGCGCGGACGTGATGCTGCTCAAGCACCGCCCGCAGGCGGCGGAGGTCCAGGAGGGCGTCGCGTTCTTCGGGCGGACGGGCCAGGCGATCCTCAAGTCGCTCCAGCGGCTGAACGTCGACCCGCTCTCGGTCTACGGGACGAACTGCCTGAAGTTCGCCGACGAGCCGGCAGACGAGGCCCGCCCGTTCCTCGTGCGCGAGCTGCACATCGTCCAGCCGAAGCTCGTCGTCGTCATGGGCGAGGACGCGCTCGGGTTCCTGAACGCGCTCGAGTTCCCGCTCGCGGCCGAGCTCGAGCCGGAGCTGGGCGTGCTCCAGGACTGGACGCCGACGATGCAGGCGCTCTACGTGCCGGACATCGACGCGTCGCTCGACGAGCAGCCGGCGAAGACGGAGTTCTGGAACGCCTTCAAGGCTTTGGGTCCGTGGTGGGCAGAGCTACCGCCCTACTGAGCGCACGCCGAGCCGCCGCCCTACTACTCCTTGCGATCTACCTCGGGGCGTACTACGCCTTGGCGGAGTCGCTGCCGAGCTTCAGCCTCTGGTGGGACATCGCGATCATCTCGCTGCTCGTCATCCCGCCGGTGTTCGCGCTCGTCTACTTCGCGCTGCCGCTGCGGACCGCACGCTGGCTGCTTCCGGCCGGGATCGGCGTCGCCGTGCTGGCCGCGCTCCTCCAGATCGTCGGGCTCGACGTGCTCGCGAACTTCGCGAAGCTGGCCGCGGTCACGCTGCTCGCGTGGTGGTTCCTCGGCTTCTTCGAGACGGCGGCGTGGGTGGTGGTCGTCGCGCTGATCGTGCCCTGGGTGGACGCGGTCTCGGTCTGGCGCGGGCCGACGAAGCACATCGTCACGCACCAGCGGGAGCTGTTCACGACCTTCTCGTTCGCGTTCCCGGTCCCCGGTGAGGCGAACACGGCGCAGCTCGGCCTGCCGGATCTCCTCTTCTTCGCGCTCTTCCTCGGCGCCGCCGACCGCTGGGGCCTGCGCACGCGGCTCACGTGGGCCGCGATGGCGCTCTCCTTCGGCGCGACGCTCGCGCTCACGGCCGCGCTCCGCGATCATCCACGGATCGCGGACTGCCCGCCCTGCCGCTCCTCGCCCTCGGCTTCCTCGCGCCGAACGCGGACCTGCTCTGGCGCAAGCTGCGCTCGGAGGACGCGTGGGGCTCATTGCGCTCCGAGCGCGAGCGAGGCCGGCTAGCCGCGCTCGAGCAGGGCGACCGTCTCGATGTGCGGCGTGTGCGGGAACATGTCCACGGGCCGCGCCCGCACGAGCCGGTAGCCCCACTCCGCCTCGAGCTCCTTGACGTTTCCGGCCAGCGTCGTCGGGTTGCACGAGACGTAGACGATGCGCTTCGGCTCCAGGCGCGCGAGCCGGCGGAGCGCCTTGCCCGAGAGGCCCGCCCGCGGCGGATCGACGACCGCGACGTCCGGCGCACCGGCGCGTTCCCTGAGGTCGTCCAGCGCCTCCCCCACCTCGCCTGCGTAGAACGCCGCGTTCGCGATCCCGTTCAGGTCCGCGTTCTCGAGCGCGCACGCAACCGACTCCTCGGACACCTCGACGCCCCAGACGGTCAGCGCGTCGCGGGCCAGCAGTGAGCCCGATCGTCCCGATCCCGCAGTAGAGGTCGTAGACGCTCTCCTCGCCCGTCAGGCCCGCGAACTCGCGGGCGAGCTCGTAGATGCGCTCGGCCATCGCCGTGTTCGTCTGGAGAAACGCGTTCGGGCGCACCCGGAACCGCAGCCCGCAGAGCTCCTCCTCGATCGCGTCGACGCCGTGCAGGAGCTGCGTCGGGAGGTTCGTCACCTCGGCGGGCCGTTCGTTGACCGACCAGTGGATCGACCGCACCTCGGGGAAGCGCTCGAGCGCGGCGACGAAGCTGTCCGCGTCGAGCATGCCCGGGAGCGGTCACGAGCTGGACGAGCGCCTGACCCGGTGTTTCGCCCCTCGCGGACGACGAGGTGGCGCAGGAAGCCGGTGTGCTCGGCCTGGTCGTACGCCTCGAGGCGCTGCGCGCGCGCCCAGTCGCGCACCGCCTCTCGGATCGCGTTCCCGAGGTCGGTCGTGAGCCAGCACTTGCGGATGTCCAGCACCTCGTCCCAGCGGCCGGCCCGGTGCAAGCCGAGCGCGGGGCCGTCCGGCGTCGCCGTGAACGAGTACTCCATCTTGTTCCGGTAGTGGAAGGCGGACTCGGCCGGGACGATCGGCTCGAGCGGCGGGTCGTCGACTCGACCGATCCGGCGCAGCGCCTCGTCGACCTGCGCCGCCTTCGCCTCGAGCTGCGCCTCGTACGCGAGGTCCTGGAACCGGCAGCCTCCGCAGGCCGGGTAGTGCTCGCACGGGCGCGTCGACCCGCGGCGCTCCCGCCTCGACGACCTCGAGCGCGAGCGCTTCCGCGTGGTTGCGCTTCACCCGGGTCACGCGCGCGCGGACGACGTCGCCGGGCAGCCCGCGGCGGACGAAGACGACGAAGCCGTTCAGCCGCGCAACGCCGTTCCCGCCGTACGCGAGCGACTCGATCCTGAGGTCGAGCTCGTCGTCCGGTCGAACGGGCGCGGCCATGCGACCAGCATAGGGTTCGGACGTGGACCTGAGGTTCGAAACGCCTTCGACGCCGCAGCAGTACGAGCAGTGGGCGGCGATCCTCGAGCAGGTTTCCGGCGACGTCTTCGACGTCGACGAGATCGCGCACTTCATCGAGTCGGACGACGGAAAGCGCGTGCCTGCTCGCGCTCGCCGGCGACGAGGCGCTCGGCTGCGGTGTCGGACGGCCGTCGTCGATCCAGAGCAGCCTGTACGCGATGGTGCGCGTCCTGCCGGAGCACCGCGGGCAGGGAGTCGGGACGCGGATCTACGAGGCGTTGTCGGAGCACGCCCACTCGCTCGGGCGCGAGTCGCTCTGGGGCCGCGTGCGCGAGGACGACGACGGGATCGCGCGACTTCGTCCGCAACCGCGGCTTCCGCGAGGCCGGCCGCGAGTACGAGGTCGTGCTCGACACGGCGCACGCCGACACGCCGATACCGAGCCGCTCGACGGAATCGAGCTCGTCTCGCTCGCCGAGCGGCCCGACCTCGAGCGGGCCGTCTACGAGGTGGACTGCGAGGTCGGCGCGGACGTCCCGAGGCCCGAAGGCGACGACTTCGAAGGCCAGCCTTTCGCCCGCTGGCGCGAGCAGTACCTCGAGGGCCCTGGAGCGGTCCCCGACGCGATGATCGCGGCGCTGGCCGGGGACGAGGTCGTCGGCTACACGGGCCTCCGGCGGCGCGGCGCGTCCTCGCCGGTCGCGGAGAACATGCTCACCGCGGTGCGCCGCGACTGGCGCCGGCGCGGAATCGCCACCGCCCTCAAGCGCGAGCAGGTCGCGCGCGCCCGCGCCGCCGGGCATCGAGCAGATCTTCACGACGAACGACGAGACGAACGCGGGCATGCGAGGCGTGAACGCGCGCCTCGGCTACCGGCCCGCCCCGACGCACATCGTCGTGACCGGCCCGCTCGCTACGTGACGTCGCGCCGCCGCGTGAGAACGACCGCGACAGCGCCGAGCCCGACCAGATAGGCGACGAGCACCGCAAACGAGTGGCCGAAGGACGGAACGTCGTTTCCGCTGTCCCCGAGCACGCCGCCGAGGTTGGGGCCGATCAGGTAGTCCTTCGTCCCGGGGAAGAGACCGCCGAGCGCGGGCTCGAGGAAGATGATCCAGGCCAGGACGAGAATGACCGCGCCGAGCTGCCGCTTCAGGCTCGCCCCGATGAAGAAGCCGATCATGGCAACGAGCGCGGCTCCCAGGAACAGGCGCGCCACGAGCTGCCACTCGTGCCCGCCGAAGTGGTAGTCCGCCCGCCCGCCGACCCAGATCTCCGCGATCACGAATCGGCAGCAGCGCGGCCGGCAGGGTGAGCAGGACGCTCGCGATCACAGCCGCACCGCTCTTGGCGGCGAGCACCTTCTCCCGCACCGGAGCCGCGAGGAACGTGAGCGTGATCGTCCCGTGCCGGTACTCGGTCGTCGCGATGAGGACGCCGACCAGGGTCGTGAAGAGGAGCGCGATCCCGCCCATCGTCGCGATGTCTCGGCTGAGATGCGGAGGAAGCACGGGATCGTTCACCGCTGAGTGGAGAGTCGCGATCGTCCCGATCAAGACGATGGCGAGCTCTGAGAGCAGGATTCCGAGCAAGACCCGAGGAGCCGTCCAGACCTTCAGGAGCTCCGCTGCGACCAGGCGCATTACGGGGCTTCCTCCTGGGACGTCAAATCGAGGAACGCCTCCTCGAGCGACGAGCTCTCGGCGACGAGCTCGTGCAGGACGATTCCCTTGGCGGCGGCGATCTCGCCCACCTGAGCGGTGGTCGCATCGGCGATCGTCAGCAAGTCCCCTTCGGACGAGGCGACCTTGACGCCCGCCTGCTCGAGCGCGGCGCGTAGCTGATCGGCCTGCGGGCTCCGCGCACGGATGCCACCGGCGGCCCGCGCCACGAGCTCGGCCGTGCTCGCCTGCACGACGAACTTGCCGCGATGGATGATCACGACCTCGTCGACGATCTGCTCCACCTCCGCGAGGACGTGACTCGAGATGAAGATCGTCCGCCCCTCCGCCGCAAGCGAGCGCAGAAACTCGCGAAGCCAACGGATTCCCTGTGGGTCGAGCCCGTTCGCCGGCTCGTCGAGCACGAGGATGCGGGGATCGCCGAGCAGCGCCCCCGCGAGGCTGAGGCGCTGGCGCATTCCGAGCGAGTAACCCCCGGCGCGGCGCCCCGCAGCACCCTGAAGGTCGACGACCTCGAGAACCTCCTCGACCCGCGAGCGCGGGATTCCGGTTGCCGCAGCCAGAACCCGCAGATGATTTCGCCCGGAGCGGCCGGGATGGAAGTCGGACGCCTCGAGCACCGCCCCGACCTGCTGCGTCGGCGACTCGAGCTGACGGTAGAGCCGCCCCATGACGGTCGCCCTGCCGGCGGTCGGGTGAACGAGGCCGAGGATCACGCGCAGCGTCGTCGTCTTCCCCGCGCCGTTCGGCCCCAAGAATCCGGTGATCGCGCCCTCGCGAATCTTGAAGCTCAGGTCGTCGACGGCGACGGTCTTCCGGAACCGCTTCGTGAGGTTCTCGACCTCGATCAAGTCAGAGGCGTGACGTAGACCTTGCGCTTCCGCGGACCGTCGAACTCGCAGAAGAAGATCCCCTGCCAGGTGCCGAGCGCGAGCCGGCCGTCCTGTCGATCGGGACGAGCACCTGGGGCCCGGCCAGCGAGGCGCGCACGTGCGACGGCGCGTTCTCCTCGCCGTCCTCGATGTGCTGCCAGCCCCAGTCCTCGCCCACGACCCGCTCCATCGCGGCCTCGAGGTCGCGTGCGACCGCAGGATCGGCGTGCTCGTTGATCGTCACGCCCGCGGTCGTGTGCGGCACGAAGACGAGCGCGGCCGTGGCGCCTTCGACTCCGTTCAGCGCGGACTCGACCTCGCGGGTGATCTCGACGAGCTGCGTCTTCCGCTCGGTGCTGATCTCGATCTCGCGCACGTCGTTATCCTACGGCGGCTGTGATTGACGTCGAACGAATCGACCGGTCAGTCCCGACGGACGACGGCAAAGCCCGCGCATCCTGAAACCGGCGCCGAGCGGAACCCTTGTCCAGCGCGGCCCCTCCTTTGACATCGGCGACCTCGACCGCTTCCGCGACCGAGCCGACCGCTTCATCGCGGAGCTGGACGAGGAGTACTACCTCCACTACGCGGGCCACAAGGACAAGCTCGAGCTCGCCCCGATCTTCGAGCGCTTCACCGACCTGACGCAGCTCGACCAGGCGCTCGCACTCGGCCAGACCGCGAACGGCGACCGCCGCGTGACCGAGCTCTGGCGCTTCGCCTCGGAGGGCTACCTCGGCGAGCTGACGCGCGACCAGGCCGAGAAGGTGGCCGAGCTCGAAGCGACCCTCGAGGCCGAGATCGACGGCGAGACGATCCCGTTCCGGATGCTCCGGCCCGCGATGGCGAACGAGGCGGACCGCGACAAGCGGGAACGGATCGACAAGGCGCGGGTCGAGCTCACCGAGGAGCATCTGAACCCGCTCCACGCCGAGGGCGTCCGCATCGTCCGGGACGGCGTCGAGCGCCTCGAGGCGCCGAACTACACGGAGCTCTATCGCCGCTTCGGCTTCCGCCTCGACGACCTGGCGGCTCAGTGCCGCGACCTCCTCGACTCGACCGAGAAGGTGTTCGAGGAGTCGGCGGACAGGCTCTTCCGCGCCCGCGTCGGGATCGGGCTCGACGAGGCCCGCCGCTGGGACGTGATCCGCACGTTCCGCGCGCCCGAGTGGGATCCGCAGTTCCCGGCCGAGAAGATGCTGCCGGCGCTCGAGGCGACGCTCGCCGACATGGGGGTCGACCTCAAGTCCCAGGAGAACGTCGAGCTCGACGTCGAGCAGCGGCCCAAGAAGAGCCCGCGTGCGTTCTGCGCGCCGATCGAGATCCCGGGCCGCGTCGTGCTCGTCATCCAGCCGATGGGCGGCGCCGACGACTGGCGCGCGCTCTTCCACGAGGCCGGGCACACGGAGCACTACGCGAACACCTCCGCCGACCTCTCGATGGAGGAGAAGCGGCTCGGCGACGTCGCGGTCACCGAGGGCTGGGCGATGCTGATGCAGCACCTGACGGACGACCCGGCCTGGCTCACGCGGCGCCTCGACTTCCCGCGGCCCGACGAGTTCGAGCGCGAGGGCGTCGACGCAGCTCCTGTACATGGTGCGCCGCTACTCGGCGAAGCTCCTGTACGAGATCGAGTTCCACTCGGCGGACGACCCGACGAAGCTCTCGAACCGCTACGTCGAGCTGCTCGGCGACGCGCTGAAGATCGAGCCCGCGGCCGCCGACTACCTCGCCGACATCGACTCGAGCTTCTACGTCACCGGCTACCTGCGCTCGTGGGCGTTCGAGGCGCAGTTCCGGACGCACCTGCGCGAGCGCTTCGGCAACGACTGGTTCACGAAGCGCGAGGCCGGCTCGCTCGTCCGCGAGCTCTGGGAGACCGGGATGAGCATGACCGCCGACGAGGTGCTGGCCGAGGTGGCCGGCCAGGAGCTCGAGATGGACGCGGTCGCCCAGCTCACGCGCGGCGTCCTCGCCTGACGCTCGGCGACGGCGAAGCACGACAGGGCTCCCGCGCGGCACAGTCACCTTTCTGTTCACGGACATCGAGGGGTCGACCGAGCTCCTGCGCTCGCTGGGGACCGGGTACGGAGAGGTTCGGACGGCGCACGGCGGCTCGATCGAGGACGCCTGCGCTGCGAACGCAGGACACGTCATCGACACGCAGGGCGACGCGTACTTCGCCGCCTTCGACCGTGCCGCGGATGCGGTTGCGACAGCCGTGGTCGTGCAGCGGACGCTTGAAGCTGCCGATTGGCCGCAGAGGCCTCCAGCTCAGAGTTCGGATGGGTCTCCACACAGCCGAGCCGTTCCTGGACGGGACCGGCTACTTCGGCCTGGGCGTGCACCGAGCGGCGCGAATCTGCGCCGCGGCGCACGGCGGCCAGATTCTCGTCTCGAATGCGACAGCCGGGATCGTCGAGGATCTCGAGAGCATCGAGTTCGAGCTCCGCGACCTGGGCGAGTACCGCCTGAAGGACATCGTGCGCCCGCAGCGCCTCTTCGAGTTGAGGGTGCAAGGGCTCGAGCGCGAGTTCGCTCCGCCGAAGGCCCATGACGACGGGACGGCGCGCGATCCCTACGGACGTATCGGAACGTTGCTCGGCAGCGACATGCTCGACTTCTCGCGAAGGCTTCGGGAGCTTGGCGACGATGTGACCGCGAGGTCGCGGCGGACTACCGCAAACTCGTTCGGGAGTCCGTCGAAGCTCACGGCGGAACGACGATCGAGGCCGTGGCCGATAACGTCTTCGCGGTCTTCGAACGCGCTCGAGATGCAATCGAGTGCGCCGCATCGACGCGAGCCCTCCTCAGGCAGCGCACGTGGCCAACGGGTGAGGCCTTGATCACGCGTTCGCCGTCCACACCGGTCGCCTCGTGTCAAAAGAGCACGGCGGGACTATCCGTCCTCCATCTCGTCTTGCTCCTGAAAGAGAGCGAGCCCTGGCAGATCCTCGTCTCGCACTCGACCGAGGCGCTGCTCGAAGGTGAACGGCTCGACCCACTCGAGCTCCGCGACCTCGGCGAGCGTGAGCTGCCGCGCCTCGGCGCATCCACGGGCTCTTCGGGCTCGTCGGTTAGGTCGACAGAGCGCCGCCGGATCGCGACAATCGAGCCATGAGCGAAGAGCTCGTTCCACGCGACGAGCTGCGGGCGACGATCGAGGCGCGCAAGGAGCTCGGCGAGGACGTGGAGCCGGCGCTGATCGAGGCGTTCGTCGACCGGATCGAGAAGGAGCTCTCCGAAGCGGCAGCGCGAGAGCGAGCAGTCGCTCCGGCGCAAGCGCGAGCACCAGAAGGAGATGGTGCTCGGCGCGATGGCGCTCTCGATCCCGCTCTTCGCCCTGGCTGCGATCTTCACCGGCCTCGCGGGCGTGATCGTCGTCTGCGGAGTGCTCGCGGTGATCGCGATCGTCACCGCGCGCTAGTCACGCGCGAGACGCCCGGGGGCCGGACGCGAACATCTGAGCGAGCAGGCCGGCCACGACGAACGCGAGGCCGACGGCGGCCCACTTGCGCGGGTCGTAGAGATCGTCGCACTGGACACCGCGACCTGCGTCGAACGAGTGACAGACGGTTCCCGGCAACCTTCGCGGTTCATGTACGCCACGGCGAGAAGCGGAATGCCGATTCCGACGAGTGCCCCGTAGGCGGAGGCGCGCAGCCTCGGCCGGGAGAGGAGAACGATCGCGGCCAGGACACTCGCCGGGATCGTGACGAGGCCGATCACGCTGATCCCGAAGCCGAAGCCGACCCCGACGAGCGCCCAGAGCCAGAAGCCCAGATCGAGGCGTCGAAGGCTCACGGCGTCACGGCGTTGTCGACCCACGGCTTCGGGTCGCCGCAGACCACTCCGATCACGACCGGCATCGTGAACCACTCCGTTCGCTCGAGACCCGGCACGAGTACCTCAAGTGAATCGCGTCGGTCCCCTCGACCGGACCCCGGCGAGTAGTGCGTCCGGCATGGCCCACCCGTCTCGAGGACCGGGACCACGACCCCGAATCCGCCGGGCTCGATCGTCAGCGGCTCCGCCGTGGCACCGACGTAGCTGACGGTCTGCGGCTTGTGCTGCATCGAGCAGACGTGTGAAGCGAACCATCTGCACCGAGTCCGCACTCGGCGGAACGAGACCTTCGATGCGGAGCGGCGATCGCCCCCGATTCTGAATGTCGAAGTCGAAGCGGAAGCGCGAGTCCAGGACGGAACCGAAGACGAAGTTCGTCTTCGCATCACCGAACGGCAGGCTCACGCTCCGATAGAAGAGCGGCGAGTCGGCGTCCGGGCCGAAGCCGCTGCCCGGCCCGAGCGGCGAATGTGTCGTCTTGAAGGGAACGCTGCTCGGCGGCCACACGAGAAGAGCCAGGCCGCCTCCGATCGCAGCGAGGAGAACCGCCGAGACGACAATGGCTCGACGACTCACCCGTCGATTGGCCGGACGTCCACGAGACGCACGTCGTCACCGGTTCCAACTATGCCCGACGAATTGACGGCGGTAAAGACCGGCTACAGCGCGCCGCCGGCCGCGGGTGGGGCGTTCGCAGCCTCGCCCTGGTCGCCGACCGGGTTCCGCGACAGGTAGTCCTCCGCGAGCAGGATGTTCGACTCCGACGCGCGCTCGACGACGCTCAGAAGCGCCGACATGCTCGACACCTCTTCGCGCTGCTCCTGGAGGAACCAGTGCAGGAACTGCTCGCCGACGAGGTCGTTCTCCTCGCGGGCGAGCGCGGCGAGCGCGGCGATCTGCTCCGTGACCCGCTTCTCCTGGTCGAGCGCGAGCGCCACCGGCTCCCGGGCATCCCCGAACGTCGTCTTCGGCGCTTCGACGGCCGGGATCGCGACCTCGTGGTCGGAGTCGAGCAGGAACTGGACGATCATCATCGCGTGGTTCCGCTCCTCGACCGCCTGCCGGTAGAAGTGCGCGGCCAGGAGCGGCAGCGTCTCGGCGTCGAACCAGACCGCGATCGCGACGTACTGCTGCGACGCAGCGAACTCGTGCGCGACCTGTTCGTTCAGCTTCTCGGGGAAGCTCGCCATCAAGGGACGACTCTATCCGGTGTGTAGATGCATACTTCGTATACATGCGGACGAAAGTTCTGATCGCGGGCGCGGCCGGGCGCGACTTCCACAACTTCAACGTCGTCTACCGCGGCCGCGACGAGTACGACGTCGTCGGCTTCACGGCGACGCAGATCCCGGACATCGCCGGGCGCGTCTACCCCGCGCTGCTCGCCGGCGAGCTCTATCCCGACGGCATCCCGATCCGGCCCGAGGCCGAGCTCGAGGAGCTGATCCGCGAGCACGAGGTCGACGAGGTCGTGTTCGCCTACTCGGACGTGACGCACGAGCACGTCATGCACATCGCGTCGCGCGCGCTCGCAGCCGGCGCGAGCTTCCGGCTCCTGTCGCCGCACGACACGATGATCGCGTCCTCGAAGCCGGTCGTCGCGATCTGCGCCGTGCGCACGGGCTCGGGCAAGAGCCAGACGACGCGCCGGGTCGCACAGCTGCTCCGCGAGGACGGCAAGCGCGTGGCCGTGCTCCGGCACCCGATGCCGTACGGCGACCTGACGAAACAGGTCGTCCAGCGCTTCGAGCGCTACGAGGATCTCGAGGCCGCCGACTGCACGATCGAGGAGCGCGAGGAGTACGAGCCGCATCTCGCCGAGGGCAACCTCGTCTTCGCCGGCATCGACTACGCGCGCGATCCTCGAGGCCGCCGAGCGCGAGGCGGACGTGATCGTCTGGGACGGCGGCAACAACGACACGCCGTTCATCCGGCCCGACGTCCACATCGTCGTCGTCGACCCGCACCGGCCCGGGCACGAGCTGCGCTACCACCCGGGCGAGACGAATCTGCGCATGGCGAACGTCTGCGTCGTGAACAAGGTGGACAGCGCGACGCAGGAAGGCATCGACGCGGTGCTCGGCTCGATCCGGACGCACAATCCGGACGCGCAGGTCGTCCTCGCCGACTCGCCGTTCCACGTCGAGGGCGACGCCTCGCAGATCGCGCGGCAAGCGCGTGCTCGCGATCGAGGACGGCCCGACGCTGACGCACGGCGAGATGACCTACGGCGCGGCGGTGCTCGCCGCGAAGGCGAACGGCGCCGCCGAGCTGATCGACCCGCGGGAGTGCGCCGTCGGCTCGATCGCCGCGACCTTCGAGGAGTACCCGCACGTCGGCGCGCTCCTGCCCGCGATGGGCTACGGCCAGAAGCAGCGGGAAGACCTCCGCGAGACGATCGAGCGCTGCGATCCCGACCTCGTCCTGATCGGGACGCCGATCGACCTCCGCAGCCTGATCGACTTCGGCCGGCCGGCGCTGCGGATCACGTACCGCCTGCAGGAGGTCGGCGAGCCGACGCTCGCCGACGTGCTCGCCAGCTACGGCCTGATCGGCGAGCACGCAGCACTCGTGTGACGCACGGTCGTCGCGCTCGGCGGCAACGCGCTCGGAGGCGGGACGGCGAGCGAGGAGCAGCCGCTGGCAGCTGCGAGAACCTGCGGTGCCGCGATCGCGCCGCTGTTCGCGAGGGGCAGCTCGTGGTGACGCACGGAAACGGGCCGCAGGTCGGGAACGAGCTGCTGCGCCAGGAGCGCGCGGCCGACGAGGTGCCTCCGCTCCCGCTCTACCTCGCGGTCGCGCAGACGCAGGCGGAGATCGGCGCGATGATCGAGACGGAGCTGCCGGAGCGGTCGAGGCGGCGCGGTCGCGTGCCTGATCACGCACGTGCACGTCGACGCCAGACGACGAGGCGTTCGGGCGGCCGACGAAGCCGATCGGCCCGTTCTACTCGGAGGAGCAGGCGCGAGCGCTCGAGCGGGAGCGCGGGTGGCAGCTCGGTCGAGGACGCAGGCCGAGGCTACCGGCGCGTCGTCCCCTCGCCCGCGCCGCTCGAGATCGTGGAGCTCGCGCCGATCCGAGCGCTGCTCGGCGCCGGGCGCGATCGCGGTCGCGTGCGGAGGCGGCGGGATCCCGGTCGTCAGCCGGCAACGGCTACCTGAAGGGCGTCGACGCGGTGATCGACAAGGACCGAGCGTCGGCGCTGCTCGCGAGCGACTGGGCGCGGAGCGGCTCGTGATCCTGACCGAGGTCCCGTGCGTCTACCGCCGCTACCGCAAGTCGAACCAGGAGGCCGTCCGCGAGCTCTCGGCGGCCGAGGCCGAGGAGCTGCTTCCCGAGCTCCCGGAGGGCTCGATGCGGCCGAAGCTCGAGGCTGCGGTCGCCTTCGCCCGCGCCGGCGGCGAGACGTTGATCACGTCTTCCGACAGCCTTGGCAGAAGCGCTCGAGGGCCGGGCCGGTACCACGATCCACCGATAACGCATCAACGCGTAACGCAACTTAGCGTAATCACTGTTACGCTTCGGCCATGAACCCGTTCCGGTACGGAGCCCTCGCCCTCGACGAGGCGTTCACGAACCGCGAGGACGAGATCCGCGAGCTGACGCGAGACATCCTGAACGGCCAGGACGTCGTCGTCCTCGCACCGCGCCGCTACGGCAAGACGTCGCTCGTCTGGCGCGTCATGCAGGAGGTCGTCAAGAAGAAGGTCCTCGTCGCCCAGGTCAACCTGATGACGACGCCGACCAAGGAGCGGCTCGCCGAAAAGCTCGCGGACACGATCTACGAGCACATCGCCTCCGCCCTCTTCCGCGCGCGCGAGCGGCTGCGGATCTTCGCCGACCTGCGCATCCGCCCGATCGTCACGATCGACCCCGACACGGGCACTCCGAGCTTCAGCTTCGACGCGGGCTACCCGCGGCAGGACGTCGACGCGACGATCGAGCGCCTGCTCGAGCTCCCCGGGCAGCTCGCCGCGGAGCGCAAGCGCAAGGTCGCGCTCGTCTTCGACGAGTTCCAGGAGGTCGTCGACGATCGATCCCGACCTCCCGAAGCTGATGCGCTCCGTCTTCCAGGAGCAGCCCGAAGTGGCGCACGTCTACCTCGGCAGCAAGCGCCACATGATGGAGCGGATCTTCAACGACGAGAACGAGCCGTTCTGGCGGAGCGCGAGGCAGATGGAGCTCGGCGTCATCGACCCGCCCCGCTTCGAGGGCTATCTCGCGGCCAGCTTCGAGCGCACGGGCAAGAAGATCGACCCGGAGACGATCGCGGCGGTGCTCGAGACGACCGGCGGCCATCCGTACGCGACCCAGGAGCTCTGCTACTTCCTCTGGGAGGAGACTTCGAAGGCTCGCGTCGCCAGGCTCGCTGACTACGAGCGCGCGCTCGCGGACGTCCTCCGCGCGGAGCACGCCCACTTCGAGCTGATCTGGGACCAGGCGTCGACCGCCCAGCGGCTCACGCTGCAGGCGCTCGCGCAACAGCGCGGACGCCCGCTGAGCGGCGACTACCGCCGCCGTCACAAGCTGCCGGGAGCATCGACCGTCCAGCGGGCACTCCAGGCGCTGACGCGCAACGAGCTCGTCACCCGGTCCGGCAACGAGTACCGGATCGCAGAGCCGTTCCTGGCCGACTGGCTCCGCGGCCAGGTCTGACGCACCCCTGCGTTACGCGTCACTGCGTGATTCCTGAACCGCCCGCGAGGCTCGCGCGAACAAGCGGCGACCCAACCCGAAAGGAGCCGCAATTCCAATGCGCAAGCTCGCACTCATCGTCCTGGCGATCGCCGGCGCCGCCGTTCTCGCAGCAGCAACGCGAGACGCGGGACCGCAGGCGAGCCAGGCGTCAAGCCACCGGGAGGCGCCGCTGATCTCGGAGGATCCGGCCGCGGACAACACGGACCTCTACGCGTTCCGCAGCCCGGACAAGCCGAACACCCTCACCATCGTCTCCAACTGGATTCCCGGTGAGGACCCGGCCGCGGGGCCGAACTACTACACGTTCTCGCCGCGCGCCCGGTACAACATCAAGATCGACCGGACCGGCGACGGGAAGCCGGAGATCATCTACCGCTTCCACTTCGGCCGCAAGACCGGCGACCTCTTCCTCGGCAACACGGTGCAGCCGTACACGGTCGAGAAGATCGTCGGGACGAGCTCCCAGATCGTCGCCCGCGGCAAGACACCGCCGAACAACATCGGCCCGCGGACGCTGAAGGGCAAGGACTACCGCCAGCTCGCCGCCTCGCGCGTGACGAGCCTGCCGGGCGGAGGCAAGGTCTTCGCCGGTCAGCGCGACGACGCGTTCTACGCGGACATCGGGGCGATCTTCGACCTGCTCGCGATCCGCAAGGGCACGGGCAACCAGGGCGGCGGCAAGGACTTCTTCGCCGGCTACGCCGTGCATGCGATCGCGCTCCAGATCCCGATCTCGCAGCTCGACACGAAGAGCCACGTGATCGGCGTCTGGGCGACGACGGACCGCCAGCAGGTGAAGGTCCACAACGGGCACGCGCGCATGCGCTGGTCGCAGGTCTCGCGCCTCGGCAACCCGCTCGTGAACGAGGTCGTGATCCCGACGGCGCTCAAGGACCTCTGGAACCACTGGACGCCCTCGCGCGACAAGTACTTCCAGCGCTACTACCGCGCTCCGATCCTCGCCAAGGTGATGAACCAGCTCTACCACCTCGGCGTCCCCGAGAAGAACCGCAAGGACCTCGTCTCGGTCCTGCTCACGGGCGTCAACGACCCGAAGCTCAACTACACGGGCCCGACGCTCGCGGACATGCTGCGAGTGAACCTCTCGGTTCCCGTCACGCCGCCGAGTGACTTCAGCAGGCTCGGCGTGCTCGGCGGCGACCTGCAGGGTTGGCCGAACGGCCGGCGGCTCGGCGACGACGTCGTCGACATCGCAGAGCAGGCGGTGGCCGGCGCGCTCGTCGGCAAGAAGGTGCCGCTCGGCGACGGCGTCGACGGCCCGGACCGCCCGCGGCTGGCCGTCTTCCCGTACGAGGCGGATCCCGCCTCGGGCTACGCGAACGAGAAGGGCAAGTAGCCGTCCCTCCGGAGAGCCCGTCCTCAGGGGCGGGCTCTCCATCGAACCGGTGGAGGCACTCATGCGAACAACGCAAAACGAACGGGGTCAGGGAGGTGAGGCGGCAGTGACCACAGCCGTCGAGAGGAGAAAGATCGTCATCGCACTGGGGCTCGCCTTCGGCGCCCTCTTCCTCGCGCTCTTCGCGCGCGGAATGGGCCCGCAGGCAGCTCAGGCGGCGAGCCACAGAGAAGCACCGCTCATCGCACTCGATCCGACCGCGGACATCACGGACTTCTTCATGTTCCGCGACTACGAGCCCGGCCAGCAGGACAAGGTCGCGCTGATCATGGACGTGATCCCGGGCGAGGAGCCGAGCTCGGGGCCGAACTACTGGAACTTCGACCCGAACGTCCTCTACAAGTTCTCGGTCGACAACAACGGGGACGGCAAGGCGGACGACGTCGAGCTCGAGTTCCGTTTCAGGACCGAGCCGATCCGCGGCATCGCGCGCCAGTTCACGCTTCCGTTCTCGTACGTGGGCGGAGCGGGCGGGTTGCCGCCGATCACCGCGCTCGACGGCCCAGGCTCAGAGGGCCTCGGCCTGCGCCAGCGCTACACGGTCACGCTCGTTCGCGGCCATCACCGCACGCAGGTCGCCGACGGACTGATCGCCGTCCCGTCGAACGTCGGCCCGCGGACGATGCCGAACTACGCAGCGCTCGCGGCTCAGGGCACGTATGACCTGGGCAACGGGATCAAGGTCTTCGCCGGCCAGCGGGAAGACCCGTTCTACATCGACCTCGGAGGCGTCTTCGACACGCTCAACCTGAGGCGCGTGCCTCCGATCGAGACTCCGGCCGAGGATGCGAACGACAACGTGAACCCGTTCGGCACGGACATGCTGTCGGGCTTCAACGTCCACTCGATCGCGATCGAGCTGCCCGCGTCGATGCTGACCGGCGACACGGGCGCGACGACGATCGGCGGATATGCCAGCACGAGCCGGCCGCACGTCGAGGTCGACGGCGACGGCCACGGCGGGTTCAGGCAGGTCCAGCGACTCGCGAACCCGCTCGTCAACGAGGCGATCATCGGCACGGTCGACAAGGACCGCTGGAACTCGCTCGAGCCCGACCAGGAGAGCAGGTTCGAGGACTACTACCTCAACCCGCGCCTGGCGCTGGCGCTGGAGCTCGTGTTCGGCGTTCCCGCGGCGAAGACGAACCGCACGGATCTCCGCGACCTGTTGCTCAAGTACCAGCCGAGCGACCGGCGGCTCTCGGAGCTCCTGCGGCTGAACCTGCTGGTCCCGCCCACGCCGTTCGCGGATCAGAAGCGGATGACGGTCCTCGCGGACACGCCCGATCCGGCCGGCTGGCCGAACGGACGACGCCCGAAGGACGACGTCACCGACATCGCGATCCGCGTCGTCGGCGGTCCCAACTACATCGCGGCCCGCGCATCCGACGGGGTGAACACGGACGACGCTGCGCTCTCCGGCAGCTTCCCGTTCCTCGCCACGCCGTTCGACGGGCGAAACCGACAGCACGGCAACCCGTAGGAACGTGACGAAGCAGACGAGACTCGTTCTCGCAGGGACGGCGGCGGCACTCGTCGCCGCCGTCTCGCTCGTCGGCGGGGCGCTCCGGGACTCGGGTGGCAGCGCCCGGCGCGCTGCCCGTGAAGGCCCCGGCCGCGGGCGAGAGCTTCGCGGCAGGGTTCTCCGGCGGTGACACGGCGTCGTTCGTCAGGCGGCTCGTCGACGAGTTGCGCTCTCACCCCGGCGAGGCGAAGGGCTACACGCTGCTCGGGCTCGCCTACCAGCAGCGCGCCCGCGAGACGGGGAACCCCGCGTACTACACGAAGTCCGAGCAGGCGCTCGACCGCGCGCGCAAGCTCGACCCACAGCGATTCGGCGACGGCGAGCGCCCTCGGATCGCTCGCCCTGGCCCGGCACAGGTTCCGCGAGGCGCTGGTCTTCGGACGCGAGTCGGTGCGGCTCGCTCCGTACACGGCCCGCAACTACGGCGTCGTCGGCGACGCGCTGATCGAGCTCGGCCGCTACGACGAGGCGTTCCGGACGTTCGACCACATGAGCTCGCTGCGGCCCGACCTCTCGTCGTATTCGCGGATCTCGTACGCGCGTGAGCTGCTCGGCCGGCCGGATGCGGCGAAGCAGGCGATGACGCTCGCGCTCGACGCGGCCGGCGGCCAGCCGGAGCCGACCGCCTGGGTGGAGACGCAGCTCGGCAAGCTCGCCTGGTCGCACGGCCGGATCGGAGAGGCGGAGTCGCACTACCGCACCGCGCTCTCGATCTTTCCCGGCTACGTCTACGCGCTCGAGCCGCTCGCGCTCGTCCAGGAGGCGAAGGGCCGCCACCGCGCCGCGCTCTCGCTCGCGCGACGCGCGGCCGATGCGCTTCCGCTTCCGCAGACAGTCGCGACGCTCGGCGACCTGTACGCGCGGCACGGTCATCGTCGCGCCGCACGAGCGGCAGTACGCGCTCGTCGACGTGATCCGGCGGCTGCTCGCCGCGAACGGCGTGCGCACCGACCTCGAGATTGCACAGTTCGACGCCGACCACGGCGTCAGGCTTGGGCGCGCGCTTGCGGCCGCGCGGCAGGCGCGACGCGCGCGCCCGAGCATCGACGGCGACGACGTCCTCGCGTGGGCGCTCGAGCGGAACGGACGCTGCGCCGAGGCGCTCCCCTACTCCCGGCGCGCGCTCCGACTCGGCACGCACGACGCGCTCAAGTACTTCCACCGCGGGATGATCGAGCGCTGCCTCGGACACGAGTCGCGCTCGTGGTTCGTCAAGGCAGTGCGGCTGAATCCGCATTTCTCGCTGCTCTGGAGCCCGCTCGCCGCGAGGTATGCGTCGTGAAGCGGCTCGCGCTTCTGCTCGGGCTCGTCGCCGCCCTCGCCGCGCCGGCGGCCGCGAACGCGCACCCGCTCGGGAACTTCACGGTCAACCGCTTCAGCGGGATCGAGCTCTCCGGCGACCGCGTCTACGTCAAGTACGTCCTGGACATGGCCGAGATCCCGGCCTTCCAGGAGCGGCAGAAGATCACGGACGAGCGTGTGTACGAGCGGGATCTGGCCGCTGGAATCGGCCGCGGGCTCGATCTACGGCTCGACGGCCGGAGGGTCGCGCTCACTCCGCTCGACCACGCGCTCGCGTTCCCACCCGGGGCGGCCGGCCTGCGCACGCTCCGCTTCGAGGCCGTCTACTCGGCCGCCGCGAGCTCCGGGAGGCTCGAGCTCCGCGACACGAACTTCGCGAACCGGATCGGCTGGAAGGAGGTCGTGCTCACGGCCCGCGACGGTGCGAGCGCGACGGCGTCCTCGGTGCCGTCGACGAGCGTCAGCCACGAGCTCGCCGCCTACCCGAAGGATCTGCTGAGCAGCCCGCTCGAGGTCACGACCGCGACGGCGACCGTTCGGCCCGGCGACGGCGCCGGCGATCCGCCCAGGCTGGAGTCTCGTGCGCAGCTCTCGGCGCGCGCTGCCGTGCGAGCGACCGGCGACGGCGGCTTCGCGAGCCTGATCGCCCGCGACCACCTCGGCGTCGGCGTGATCCTCATCTCGCTCGCGCTCGCGTTCTTCTGGGGCTCCGCGCACGCGCTCTCGCCGGGACACGGGAAGGCGATCGTCACCGCGTACCTCGTCGGCCAGCGCGGCAAGCCTCGCCACGCGGCCGCGCTCGGGCTGATCGTGACCGCGACGCACACGATCGGCGTCTTCACGCTCGGCTTCGTGACACTCGGGCTCTCGCAGTTCATCGTCCCCGAGCAGCTGTACCCGTGGATCGGGCTCGTCTCCGGGCTGCTCGTGATCGGCGTCGGCGCGTCGGTGCTGCTCGCGCGAGTCCGGCACCGCCGCGCGCACAGCCACGGGCACCACCATCACCACCACAGCCATGACCACGGGGAGCTCGGCTGGCGCTCGCTGACCGCCGTCGGCATCTCAGGCGGGCTCCTCCCCTGCCCGTCCGCGCTCGTCGTGCTCCTCGCGGCCATCTCCTTGCACCGGATCGCCCTCGGGCTCGGGCTGATCGTCGCCTTCAGCGCGGGGCTCGCACTCTCGATCACCGGGATCGGGCTGGCCGCGATCCTCGCCAAGCGCACGTTCCGCCGCTTCGAGCTCCAGGGCCGCGTGATCGGCCTGCTCCCGGCGATCAGCGCTCTCGTTATCGTCATCGCCGGCGCGGCCATGACCGTGCGGGCCATCCCGAAAGTGAGCTGACATGTTCGGCCTCGACGATTACCTCGCTTCGTTCTCGGACGGCACGACGCTCGTTCTCGTGATCGCCGTCGCGATCCTGCTCGGCCTCCGCCACGCCACCGACCCCGACCACCTCGCCGCTGTGACGACGCTCCTCGCCTCGACCGAGCGGCGGGCCCGCGACGCTGCCAAGCTCGGGCTCGCGTGGGGCGCCGGGCACGCGCTGACGCTCTTCGCGCTCGGCGTGCCGATCGTCCTCTACCGCGCGTATCTGCCCGAGACCGTGCAGCGCGCCGCCGAAACCGCGATCGGGTTCCTCATCGCCGGGCCTCGCCGTCTGGCTGCTCGTTCGCTGGCGCCGCGGAGCCTTCCACGCGCATCCGCACGACCACGGCGACCGCTCGCACGCCCACCTGCACTCGCACTCGACCTCGCCGCACGAGCACGCCCGAAGCCGAACGCCGCTCGGCGCCTTCGCCGTCGGGCTCCTGCACGGGATCGGCGGCAGCGCAGGCGTCGGGATCCTCCTCGTCAGCACGATCGACCGGACGGCGCTCGCAATCGGTGCGCTCGGGATCCTCGCCGCGTTCACTGCGGTCTCGATGACGCTGCTGACGACGGGCTTCGGGCTGACGCTCGGCAGGCGCTCGCTCGGCCGCCTCGCACCGGCGCTCGGCGTGGCCAGCCTCGCGTTCGGCCTTTGGTATGCCTTGGGAGCCCAGAATCTCCTGCCGTACTATTTCTAGGCGAACCGGATCGGCGCCCAGGGCGAATAAGACGAAGCCCAGATGAGCAGCGACCCACACGATCTCCTAGCCGCCTACGCGCTCGACGCCCTCGACGACGACGAGCGCGAGCGTTTCGAGCGGCACCTCGCGGACTGCGAGGACTGCTCCGAGCAGCTTGCGCTGCTTCGCGAGCCCGTCGCGGCCCTGGCCTACGCTGCCGAAGGGCCTGTCCCTCGTAAAGAGCTGCGCGACCGCATCATCGAGAGCGCCCGGGCGGAACCGCGCGCAGCGGTCATCAAGCTGCCGCGGCGGAACTGGGCCCTCGGCGCCGTCGCAGGCGTCGCGGCCGCGGCTGCTGCTCTCGCGATCGGCCTCGGCCTCTGGGCGAACTCGCTCTCGAACTCGCTCGACCACGAGCGGAGCGCCAAGTCCGCCCTCGATCGAGCTCCTCGCTGAGAACGCAACCGCCAAACCGCTGATCGGCGCCAACGGGTCGCTGATCGTCAACCGGAACGGGCGGGCCGCGATCCTCGTCTGCGGACTGGCCGACGCGCCTAGCGCGAAGACCTACGAGGCCTGGGTGATCACGGGGAACTCGCCCAAGCCGGCCGGCCTCTTCAAAGGCGGAAGCGGCTGCAGCCCGGTCTTCCTCACCCAGCGCGTCCCGAACAAAGCAACGGTCGCGGTCACACTCGAGCGAGCCGGTGGAGCGGCCTCGCCGACGCTGCCAATCCTCTTCAGGGCGGAAGCGACCTGACGTGTCCGCCGCTGTTCAGAGCCCGATCGCCATCTCCGTGGTGGGGCTCCGCGCCCCCTGGGATGAGAAGCCGATGAGCCGGGCCGCTCCGCAGCGCACGGACGAGGAGCTCGTCGAAGCCGTCGCCCGCGCCGACGAGGACGCACTCGGCGAGCTCTACGACCGCTTCGGCAAGGTCGCCTACGGGCTCGCGTACAAGATCCTCCAGGACGCAGCACTCGCCGAGGACGCCGTCCAGGAGGCGTTCCTCCAGATCTGGCGGGGCGCCGGCTCGTACCGGCCCGAGCGCGCGAAGGCGAGCACGTGGCTCCTCACGTTCGTGCACCGCCGCGCCGTCGATCTCGTGCGTCGTGAGCAGACCCGGCGCACGTCTCCTGTCGTCGGCGAGCCGCAGGGCTCCGACCCGGGCGCCGACGAAGCGGTCGTCGCGCGCTCGCGCCGCGAGATCGTCCAGGACGCCCTGCGCCGCCTGCCCGCCGAGCAGCGCGAGCCGATCGAGCTCGCCTACTACGCGGGCCTCACCCAGTCCGAGCTCGCCGAACGCCTCGAGCAGCCGCTGGGCACGATCAAGAGCCGCATGTTCGCCGGCTTGCAGCGCTTACGCGTGCTGCTCGCTGAAGCGGGCTACGAGAGCGCGTAGCATTTCGACCTCGCATGGTCGAGGTCGCTCAGCACCTCAAAGGACGGGACTTCGTCCGCATCGGCACCTGGAACTCCGAGGAGCTGAAGACTGCGCTCGATCTCGCGGACGAGCTCAAAGAGCTCCGCAAGCAGCGCGAGCCGCACGAGCTCCTCCCTGGCCGCATGCTCGGGATGATCTTCCAGAAGCCGTCGACTCGCACCCGCGTCTCGTTCGAGGTCGGCATCGTCGAGCTCGGCGGCTACGGGCTCTATCTCTCGGCGAACGATCTCCAGCTCGGCCGCGGCGAGACGATCAAGGACACGGGACACGTGCTCGAGCGCTACCTGGACGCGATCATGATCCGCACGTTCGCGCAGGAGGACGTCGAGCAACTCGCCGAGCACGCCGACATCCCGGTCATCAACGGGCTGACCGACTACGCGCATCCGTGCCAGGCGCTCGCCGACCTGATGACGATCCGCGAGCGGCTCGGCCGGCTCTCCGGCGCACGACTCGCGTATCTCGGCGACGGGAACAACGTCTGCGTCTCGCTGATGGTCGGCGCGGCCCGGTTCGGAATGCGGTTCGTCGCCGCCACGCCCAAGGGCTACGAGCCGGACGCGAACGCGGTCAACGCGGCTCGTCGGGCGGCGGTGCAGATGGGCGGAACGGTCGAGCTCGTTCGCGACCCGCGTGAGGCCGCGCGCGAGGCGGACGTCCTCTACACGGACGTCTGGACGAGCATGGGCCAGGAGAAAGAGTCCGAGCGGCGCCGCAAGGACCTCGCCGGCTTCCAGATCGACGACGAGCTGCTCTCGCACGCGAGCCCCGACGCGATCGTGCTCCACTGCCTGCCGGCGCACTACGGGGAGGAGATCACCGAGGACGTCCTGTACGGGCCGCAGTCGGCCGTCTGGGACCAGGCCGAGAACCGCCTGCACGCCCAGAAGGCTCTGCTGGCGCTGATCGTTCCCTAGCGGTTGTTCCCGCTCAAGGACAACGTCCCGACGCGGTCGTTTCCGATCGTCACGGTCGCGCTGATCGCGACGAACTTCGCGGTCTGGATCTTCTACCAGCTACCGCATCTCAATCGCTCGGTCGTCGAGTACGCGTACCAGCCGTGCGAGGTCGTCTCGTCCTGCCCACCCGGCGCGGCCGTCGGTCACAGCTGGCCGGTGACCGCGTTCACCTCGATGTTCATGCACGGCAGCTGGCTGCACATCATCGGGAACATGCTGTTCCTCTGGATCTTCGGGAACAACGTCGAGGACGCGATGGGGCGGGTGCGCTTCCTCGTCTTCTACCTCCTGTCGGGCCTGATCGCGATCGGCGCCCAGACCACCGTCACGCTCGCCCTCGGGACGAATGCCGCGGCTGCGGTTCCGACCCTCGGCGCGAGCGGCGCCGTCTCGGGTGTGCTCGGCGCCTACCTCGTGCTGCTCCCGTTCGCGCGCGTGCTGACCCTCGTCTTCGTCCTGCTGCTCGAGGTGCCCGCGTTCCTGTTCCTCGGCTTCTGGTTCGGCTTCCAGCTCTGGGAGGGCGGGTTCTCGATCGTCCAGCCGCAGGCAGGCGGAGGCGTGGCGTTCTTCGCGCACATCGGCGGCTTCGCCTTCGGCGTGTTGACCGTCCGCTTGTTCATGGTCCGGCCGCCACTGCAACCGAGGTACTGATGACCGACGAGGAATTCGAAGAGCACGTTCGCGCCGCGCTCGACTCGCTGCCCGACGACATCGCCGAGGGGCTCGAGAACGTCGCCGTCGTGGTCGAGGAGGAAAGCCCGGAGAGCCCGGCGATCCTGGGCAGCTTCATCGGGTATCCCCGTGGGTCCGTGATTCCCTCGGGCGGGCTACCGGCGAAGGTCGTCGTCTATCGCAGACCGCTTGTGGCCGCCTTTCCCGACCCGGACGAGCTCCAACGCCAGATCCGGATCACGGTCCTCCACGAGGTCGCGCACTACTTCGGGATCAGCGAGGACCGGATCGCCGACCTCGGGTACGGCTAGTGGACTTCGCGCTGAACGCAGTTGCTGTTATCGCGGGCCTCGTCGGGGTAGTCGTACTCGTTCTGTTCTTCCTCGGCGGCCGGGATTAGTGAGCACTAGCTCGTCGTTTACATAGTCGTATGAAAACCCTGGATGACATCAGGCTCGAAATCGAGGGCGCCACCGAGCGGCGTGCCGAGCTTCTGCACGTCCTGGCTGAGGGCCACGACGACACCGTCGCGGCCGAGCATGCCGAGCTCGAAGCCGAGATCGCGCGCCTCTGGGACGAATACCGAGAGGCGAAGGTGCGGGGCCGCTTCGGCGACCGCGACGCGATCATCAAGCGCGCAAGGCTCGAAGAGCGCCTCGAACGAGCCGCTTAAGGCTGTTTCTCCTACCCGACGCCCCGGAGCCGCATCAGACCCCAGCGGCTCCGGGGCGTAGCTGCGTTCAGTGCCCTGAACGAGGGTTACCCGATCGGGTGATGCCTCGCGAAGCAAGCTGGACAATTGTTTGGAGACGGTCGTCGGGACCTGCGGCTCATGACGGACACCCACTCGCAGCGGGCAGAAGCACGCGCAACGAACGCGGATGCCGCCACGCACACGTTCGCTTCGTCGCTCCAAGGGCTGCTCGAGGTCACGCGCGCCGTCCGTAGCGGCGCAGACGTCGGCTCGGTGCTGAAGACGATCGCCCGCGCCGTCTCGGAGGCCCTCGGCTACCAGACCGTCGTCCTCAACGTGTACCGGCCCGAATGGGACGACTTCTACGTCGAAACCGTCCACGGGAGCGACGCCGTTCGCGAGGCGCTGCTGGGCTCTGTCTACGGCTGGGAGAGCTGGCACCGCCTCCTGCACCCGCGGTTCCTCCGGGAGGGCGCCTACTTCATACCGAACGACGCGTTCGACTGGTCGCGGGATGACGGCGCCCGCTTCGTCCCGGCCGGGGAGCCGCTCGTCATAGGACCCGCTCGGCTGGCACCCGAACGACGAGCTCTTCGTGCCACTCCAGCGCTCCGACGGACAGATCGTCGGCGTCATGTCATTCGGCGACCCGGTCAGTGGCCTGCGACCCGACGACGAGCAACTCGCCCTTGCAGTCGCGCTGGCCTCACACGCGGCGCTCGCCCTCGAGACGGCGCAGGAGCGGGAGCGGCTTCAACGCCATCAGACCGGTCTCGAGCAGCTGCTCCATGTCTCCTCCCAGCTGCCGCAGACGATGTCGACCGAAGCGATGCTGACGTCCGTGTGCGAAGCGGTCCGCGAGGCGCTCGACTTCGACAAGGTCCTGATCCAGCTCTCCGAGCCCGAGGGCGGGCGCCTGCGACCGGCGGCCTCGGCCGGCTGGCCCGAGGGCGGCACGGTGACGGGCGGTCTCGAGCTGCCCCTCATCGCACGGCTCTTCGACCCTGGATTCGAGATCGCGGGCTGCTATCTCGTTCCGCACGAGGAGGCCGAGCGCCGGGTCGGCAGAGAGCAGGTCGTCTACGAGTCCGTCCTGAATGGGAAAGGGCCACTCGCCTGGAACCATCATTGGCTCGTCGTGCCCCTCTACGGCGCCGACGAAGAAGTCCGCGGCGTGCTCTGGGCCGACGAGCCGCGCAACCGGCTGCTGCCCAACGACGATGTCCTGCAGGCGCTCCGGATCTTCGCGAACCATGCAATGGAGGCACTTGCCGTCGCCACGCAGCTCGCCGAGACGAAGTTTCTCGCCGATCACGATCCCCTCACGCGCCTGCTGAACCGGCGCGCCCTCCTGCATCGACTGGCCGCAAGCGAGTCCCTTGGCCCACATCCACTCGCACTCGTCTTCCTCGACCTCGACAACTTCAAGGAGGTCAACGACGGTCACGGCCATGCGGTCGGCGACCGCATACTCGCCCGCTTCAGCTCGCTGCTGGCGGAGCTCGTGCCCGGCGGTGGACTTGCGTTCCGGGTCGGCGGCGACGAGTTCGCGCTGCTGCTCGCCGATGCCGGCGAACAGGAAGCGCGCGATCTCATCGGCCGCGTCCGCGTCGCGCTGGAGGGGAACATCGACCCGCTGCTCCGGTCGTTGATCGCGAGCTTCGGCATCGCGACGAACAGCGCCGGACGGAGCGCCCACGAGCTTCTGCAGGTCGCGGACGAAGCCATGTACGCGGCGAAGCGCACCGGCACCGGCATCGAGGTGGCGGCATGAGTGCCGAGTCGCACGGAAGGGCCGATGTGGTCGGTCTCCATGTCGCGCTTGCCGGCGCATCCGAGCCTCTTTCACGGCTCGTCGCCTTCTCGCGCGCGATCGCGGCGGAGCAGGTCTCGCAGCGGATGCTCCGCATCGCGAGCCGGGAGCTGACGCTGATGCTGAACGGCGAGGCGTGTCTCGTCTCCCAGGTCGAGGACGGCCTCCTGCGCGAGGTCGCCGACTATGCCTGCACCAACCGGCAGGTGGCGCGCGGGCTCAGCTACTACCTCACCGACTACCCGACCACCGCATCTGTCCTCGCGACTGGCGAGGTCTGCTCCATCTCTGCGGACGATCCCGGCGCCGATTCGGCCGAGCTCTTCGTGCTCCGCGAGATGGAGATGCAGGCGGTCCTGCTCGTTCCGATCGTGGTCGAAGGACGCGGTTGGGGCCTGATCGAGCTCTACGACGCGAGACCCCGCGTCTTTTCCGGTCTGGAGCGGCACCTGGCCGAGGTCGCGGCCACACAAGTGGGCGCCCTCATCGCCTGCTTCGAGCACGAGGAGCGCGCTCAACGCCTCTACGGCGAGACTCTGGCGTCCCTCTCCAACGCGCTCGAAGCCAAGGATGCGAGCACCGGCCGCCACACCGAAGAGGTCGTCCGGCTCGCGGTCGCCGTTGCGACCGAGCTCGAGCTCGAGCTCGACGCGGTTCGCAACGTGGAGCTCGGCGCCGTCCTCCACGACATCGGCAAGGTGCGGGTGCCGGAGTCGATCCTCAACAAGCCGGGGCCGCTGACCAAGAGCGAGTGGGCGATCATGAAGACGCACCCGGAGGTCGGCGAGCACATCCTCCGGCCGATCCAGTCGCTGCAGGCGATCCTCCCCATCGTGCGACACCACCACGAGCGCTGGGACGGCACCGGCTATCCCGACGGGCTCGCCGGCAGGGCGATCCCGCTCGGCGCCAGGATCGTGGCCGTCTGCGACGCATACCGGGCGATGAGCGAGGACCGGCCGTACCGCAGCGCGCTTTCCGAAGACGATGCGCGGGACGAGCTCGAGCGAGGTGCGGGCGGTCAATTCGACGCCGACTGCGTCGCCGCCCTCCTCCGAGCACTCGACCGGCGAGACCACACTGCGACGGTCGTCGCACTGCGCCCGCCCGGGTCGGCGGCTTCCGCGCCGCACCGGCGATTCTGACGCGCTAGGCCGGTTTCAGTCCCTCAGCTCTTGCGCTGCGCGCCGGGCCACTGGCCGCGCTCGTCCCAGCGTCGGGAATCGACGCCGTAGAGGAGTGCGAGAGGGCCGACCGCGAGCACGAAGACGCATGATCAAAAAGGCTCCCATGGACACAGAGTGCCCGACGAGCTTGATAAGCACAACTCCAGCTATCGTTCATGTTGATCATGGAACTCGATCGCTGGCTCGGCATCGAATTGCGCCATCTGGCCGCTCTCAAGGCCGTCGCCGAAGAGGGCAGCTTCCGCGGCGCCGCGTCGCGTCTCGGCTACACGCAGTCGGCGATCTCGCAGCAGATCGCGACCCTCGAGCGGCTGGTCGGGGCAAAGCTCCTCGAGCGACCAGGAGGCCCGCGCGCCGTGTCGCTGACGGAAGCCGGCCGGCTCGTGCTGCGCCACGCGGAAGCGATCATCGCGCGACTCAAGGCCGCGGAGGCCGACGTCGCCGCGATCGTCGACGGCGGAGCCGGGAGGCTTCGGGTCGGCACCTTCCAGAGCGCCGGCGCGCGCATCCTGCCGGCGTTGCTCCAGCGCTTCGGCGCCGCTTGGCCCGGTGTCGAGGTTCAGCTCGAGGAATCGGCCTCCGACCCCGTGCTGCTGAGCGCCGTCGAGCGCGGCGACCTCGACCTCACCTTCGCGATGCCGCCGCTGCAGGAAGGGCCGTTCGAGATGGTGGAGCTGATGCGCGACCCGTGGGTCCTGCTCGTTCCGCACGATTCGCCGCTCGCGGCCCGGCCCGACCCTCCCACGCTGCGGGAAGTCGCCGGCCTGCCTCTGATCGCGCCGCGGTTGTGCGCGAGCCTCGAGCAGATTCACGCGCACTTCCGGGCACGGGGGCTCGAGCCGAACTACGTCTACCACCTGGACGAGAACAACATCGTCCACGGCATGGTCGCCGCGGGCGCCGGGTTCGCCCTCATTCCGGAGCTGGCGGTCGACGAGAACGACGAGCGGGTGGCCGTCATCCATCTCGGCCCGAAGGTGCCGCCGCGCGTGATCGCCCTGGCCTGGCACCGCGACCGCTACCGACTGCCTGCGGCCCAAGCGTTCATCGAGCTGGCGCAGGAGCTCTGCGTCGAGCTGGAGCAGAGCGTGGAACCGGTCGCCGCAGTCGGCTGAGTGCTCGGGCGACTTCCGCGGGCCCGCTCTACACTTTCCTTCAACGGGGCGTTAGCTCAGCTGGGAGAGCGCCGGCTTTGCAAGCCGGAGGTCACCGGTTCGATCCCGGTACGCTCCACTGCGAAACCGCTGCAAACGGGGGGCTTTCTCTTCCCACGCTCCGCGGCTCGCGGAGGCTGCGTTCTGGAGCAGCAGCTCGTGAGGAGCGCGACGGTCCGCACGGCGACGCGACGAACGTGACGACAGGTCGTCCGGCGATCATGTACGCGCTCCGCGAGGATGCCGCTTCGAGCCTTGTGCCTCCGTCACCGGTCGACCCCGGTTCTGTTCGTTTGCTCCTCATCCTTTAAGGGTTCGTAAGGATTCCGCCTGCGTTGCGGCGGGGTGGAGCCGCACACGTACCGTGACGAGAGATGCCCGACATGCTCACCATCCTGATCATCGTCACCCTCTTCGCCGGCGCGTGGGTCGTGTCGCGCGCGGCCGCGTTCGTCGCGCGCAGGATCCTCGTTTGGCAGGACCGCCGCAACGAGGCTGCGGCCGCGACCATCGGTGCGAGAATCAACGAGATCAAGCGGCGGGAGACGACCGTCGCCATGATCCGCGCCGCGATCGCGTACGGCGCGTTTGTCGTCGCTGCGGTCCTCTCCCTCGCGCAGCTGACAGGCGGCGTCGGTCACCTTGGCGCGATCGCGGGTGTCTCGTTCCTGCTGATTCTCGTCGGCTTCTCGGTCCAGCGCGTCCTGATGGACGTGATCGCCGGGCTGATGATGTTCATCGAAGGCTGGTACCACGTCGGCGACACGATCGCTATCCCGATGGTCGAGTTCGAGGGCGTGGTCGAGGACGTCTCCCTGCGGCGGACGAAGCTACGGACTGTGGACGGCGAGACGATCCACGTCAACAACTCACAGATCCCCGGCGTCCGCGTGCTGCCGGAGGGCGCGAAGGAGCTGGCGGTCGAGCTCTTCGTCAGCGATCGCGAGCGCGGCGAGCAGCTCGTCTTCGGGGTCGAGTCGCTGTTGCCGTATGGGCCGACGACGTTTGTTCTGCGCCCCTGGATCGAGCAGGTCGAGGAGCTCGGCGAGGGCCTCGTCCGGCTCCGGCTGCGTGCGACCGTCTTCCCGGGCCGCGAGTGGCTCGTGGTCGGTCTCCTCTCCGATCTGCTGAAGGAGAGGGCTGCCCCCGGACTGATCGTGCATGGCCCGGTCGTGCTCACGCTGAACGAGCAGGCCGCGCGTAGCTTCTCGCGCGCAAGCGCGGCTACGCGCTGGAGCGCCCGCCCCGCACCGGCTCCAGCGGATTAGCCCGGCACGCACTCAGTCGCAGTAGGATCGCCGGGAAAGGAGGTCGGATGACGAAGATCTGGGGCCTCTCGAAGAAGGAGGCGAACTACCGACCCGCACCGACGCCCGAGGTGCGCTGTGACCGGTGCAAGTACATGTTCCCCCCGCTAGCGCTCGGCGGGTGCCGGTTCGTTCGGGGCGTGATCCATGGCTCGCACAGCTGTAGAGAGTTCGAGCCGCGACACCCGGCACGCACCGACGCTTCTCGGTGAAGGCCACATCGCGGCGATCGAACGGGAGGGCGTGAGATGGCCACTGCGACGACAACGAGGATTGGCTTCGTCGGCCTCGGGCACATGGGCGGCAACATGGCAGCCCGCTTCCTTGCCGCCGGATACACGGTCTACGGCGAGGAGCGAAACCGCGCAGCCGCGCAAGGTCTCGAGCACGACGGCCTGCAGTGGCGCGACACCCCGCGCGAGGCCGCCGAGGCCGCCGACATCCTCTTCACATCCCTCCCCAACGACCGTGTCCTCGAGACCGTAGCCTCAGGTCCCGACGGGGTCCTCGCCGGCCTCGCCGCCGACGAGGTCTGGGTCGACATGAGCACGGTTAGCCCACGCGCGAGCCGCGAGCTCGCGGAGCGAGTGCATGCGCTCGGAGCGTCTCTGCTCGACGCGCCGGTCTCGGGAAGCGTTCCCCAGGTGCAGGCGGGAACGCTGACGATCATGGTCGGGGGGAACAAGGACGCCTACGCGCGCGTCGAGCCGCTCCTGCGCGAACTCGGCACGCCGACGCACATCGGCGAGAACGGGCAGGGACTGGTGCTCAAGCTCGCGATCAACATCAGCCTCGCCGTGCAGATGCTCGCGTTCGCCGAAGGCCTGCTCCTCGCAGAACGCGGCGGCATCGATCCCGGCGCCGCCGGCGAGGTGATGGCAGCGAGCCCGATCGGCTCACCGATGCTGAAAGCGCGCCTACCGCTCATCCTCGACCTCCCCGATGAGGCATGGTTCGACGTCGGGCTGATGCAGAAAGACATCGTCCTCGCGCTCGAAACCGCAAGAGAGTTGGGTGTCCCGTTGCCCTCCGCAGCGGCGGCGGACGAGATGTTGACCCTCGCGCGCGCCCACGGGCACGAACACCACGATCTCGCAGCGCTCTTCCAGACGCTGCGGCAACTGGTCGGCGAGCCGCTCCGAGCAGTGACGTGACTGATCGGAGCAGCGTGCGACTTCTGCTGGTGCTAGTGACGACTTGCATTCAGCGGCCGGCAGGATCGATGCTGCAACGATGTCTGGGCGCGCCGTGCTCGCAGTCGACGTCGGTGGATCTCACGTCAAGGTACTGGTGTCGAGCGCCGGCCACGAACGCCGTCGGTTTGCCTCGGGATCGAAGCTCGGGCCAAACGAGATGGTGGAGGGTGTCAGAGCCATCACGCAGGACTGGTCGTACGAGGTCGTTTCGGTCGGCATTCCGTCACCTGTCCGTGGTGACCGAGTCGTCTCAGACCCTGTAAATCTCGGTCCGGGTTGGGTCAGCTTCGACTTCGAGGCTGCTTTCGAGCGCCCGACGAAGGTCGCCAACGACGCCGCCATGCAGGCACTCGGAAGCTACGAAGGCGGCAAGATGCTCTTCCTCGGGCTTGGGACCGGCCTCGGCTCGGCGCTGGTGGTCGACGGTACGGTCGTACCGATGGAGCTGGGCCACTTGCCGTTCAGAAGGGCGACCTTCGAGGACTATGTCGGCGAGCGAGGCCGCCAGAGACTCGGCAAGAAGAAATGGGAGAACGCCGTCGGCGAGACGATCGAGCGATTGACTGCCGCGTTGGAGCCCGACTACGTAGTGCTCGGCGGCGGAAACGCGAAGAGGCTCGACACTTTGCCTCCAAACGCGCGGCTCGGAGCAAACGACAACGCTTTCGTCGGCGCGTTCAGGCTGTGGGATGAAGCGATGCCCTCAACGAAGATCGGGTGGCGCCCAACTCCAGCCTGAGGCCGACGACGCTGCTGACTAAGGAAGTCCGACGAGCTTGCAGCTCGGCCCTCGACTTGAGCCGCCGCACGGTCAGTACCATCGGCGAATGAGCCCGGTCCGGCCAACGGTGCAAGTCGTCGGCCGGCGGATGGACGCCGAGCACTACCGGCTGCGCGACTTCCTCACCCGCACCGCCCAGCCGTACGACTGGTACGAGGCGGGCTCCGCCGAGGCCGACCGCTTGCTGAAGCGGCTCGGGCTGGCCGATGCGGCCCTTCCGGTGCTCGTCGACGGGGACGAGAGCTTCCGGGCGCGACGGTCGAGTCGGTGATGGAAGCGTGGGGCGGTAACCGGCCGGCGAAGCAGAAGCACTACGACTTCGTCGTCATCGGCGCCGGGCCGGCGGGCCTCGCCGCCGCCGTCTACGCCGCCTCGGACGGCCTCTCGACGCTCGTCTGCGACCGCGACGTGCCGGGCGGCCAGGCGTCGTACGCCACGATGATCGAGAACTTCTTCGGCTTTCCCGACGGGATCGGCGGCGCCGAGCTGGCGCGGCTGGCGGGCCGCCAGGCCGAAGGCTTCGGCGCGGAGCTGATGCTCATGCGAGGCGTCACGCGGTAGCCGGATGAACGGCCACGACGAGCCGGTCGGGCTGATCCTCGAGGACGGCTCCGAGGTGACGGCGTCTGTCGTCCTCGCGGCGCCGGGATGGACTGGACGCGGCTCGACCTCGACGGCATCGACGACCTGGTCGGCGACGGCGTCTACTACGGCGCGGGCCGCAGCGAGGCGGCGCAGTGCGCGGGCCAGGACGTCGTCGTGGTCGGGGCGGGCAACTCGGCCGGCCAGGCCGTCCTGAACTTCGCGAACCAGACGGCTCGCGTGACGATGCTCGTCCGCGGCGACCGGCTCAGCAAGAGCATGTCCGCGTACCTGATCGAGCGGATCGAGGCGCATCCGCTGATCGACGTCCACCTCGAGACGCAGCTGACCGAGCTGCACACGAGCGGCGACCAGCTCAGCGGAGTGACCTTCGCCGACTCCGCCGGCAAGTCGGAGACGCGCACGGTCGACGGCGTCTTCCTGTGCATCGGCGGCCCGCCGCACACCGAGTGGTGCTCCCGCGAGCACGTGCTCACCGACGCCCGCGGCTACATCCTGACCGGGCAGGACATGTCGAAGGACGGCCGCCTGCCCGACTGCTGGCCGCTCGAGCGCGATCCGCTTCCGCTCGAGACCAGCCGGGTCGGGCTCTTCGCCGCCGGCGACGTCCGGCACGGCTCGACGAAACGCGTCGCCGCGGCCGTCGGCGAGGGGTCGATGGTCGCGTCGCTCATCTTCAGCCGCCTTGCCGAGCTCGGTGTCACCTACTGAGCTCGCGGCGGTTCTCGAGCACGCGCGCAAGCGAACCGAGGCCCTGCTCGAGCCGCTCGACGACGAGCAGCTGACGCGCCAGGTCTCGCCGCTCCAGTCGCCGCTCGTCTGGGATCTCGCCCACATCGGCTACTTCGAGGAGCTCTGGCTGCTCCGAACGCGGCGGACGGCAGCGGCCGCGCCGAGCTCGACGATCTGTACGACTCGTTCGCGCACGAGCGAGCCGAGCGGGGCACGCTGCCGATCCTCTCGCCGCAGGAGGCGCGCGCCTACGTCACGGAGGTGCGCGAGAAGGTGCTCGAGCGGCTCCCGGAGCTTGCGCGGGACGACTTCCTCGTCGGGATGGTGGCGCAGCACGAGCTTCAGCACGGCGAGACGATGGCCCAGACCCTCGCGCTCGCCGGGCTTGACCGGCCCGCAGCGGCGGCCCCCCGAGGTCGAGGCGAGCGGCGACGTCCTCGTTCCGGGCGGGCCGTTCACGCTCGGCTCGGACGACCCGTGGGCGTACGACAACGAGCGGCCCGCGCACGTCGTCGACCTGCCGCCGTTCCGGATCGACCGCGCTCTCGTGACGAACGCGGAGTACGCGGAGTTCGTCGAAGCCGAGGGGCGGCCGCGCCGCTCTGCTGGGGTCGCGAGCGACGAGCCGGTCCAGCACGTCTCGTTCCACGACGCCGAGGCGTACGCGCGCTGGGCCGGGAAGCGCCTGCCGACCGAGCCCGAGTGGGAGAAGGCGGTGAAGACCGTCGGCGACGAGCTCGAGCACGCGCAGGGCGCCGTCTGGCAGTGGACGTCGTCCTTCTTCGACGGGTACCCGGGCTTCCGCGCCTTCCCGTACGCGGAGTACTCCGAGGTCTTCTTCGGCGAGGAGTACCGCGTGCTGCGCGGCGGCTCGTGGGTCACCGATCCGCTCGTCGCCCGGCCGACCTTCCGCAACTGGGATCTGCCGCAGCGGCGGCAGATCTTCTCCGGCATCCGGTGCGCGTCCGATGCCTAGGGCCGCCACCGCAATGCGCCCGGACCTCTACGAGGCGACGCGCCGGAGCCTGCAGCGTGAGCCGAAGGAGCTGCCGCCGTCTGGCTCTACGACGAGCGCGGGTCGCTGCTCTACGAGGAGATCACCCGCCTCCCCGACTACTACCTGCCGCGGCGCGAGGCGGAGATCCTTGCTGCGCGTGCGGGCTCGATCGCCGAGCGGACGGAGGCGCGAACGCTCGTCGAGCTCGGCTCCGGCAGCGCCAGGAACACGCGGTTCCTGCTCGACGCGCTGACGGACGCTCGAGCGCTTCGTTCCCTTCGACGTCAGCGAGCGGATGCTGCGGACGAGCGCCGGCGCGATCGCCGCGGCGTATCCGGCGATCTCCGTCGAGCCGATCGTCGGCGACTTCGAGCGCGACCTCGGCGCGCTGCCGAGCGACGGCCCGCGGCTGGTCGCGTTCCTCGGCAGCACGATCGGGAACCTCTACCCGCAGCAGCGGGCGCGAGCTGCTCCGCGCACTCGCGCGGAGCTGCGCGAGGACGACACGCTGCTGCTCGGCGTCGACCTCGTCAAGGACGTCGCCAGGCTCGAGGCCGCCTACCACGACCGGACCGGCGTGACGGAGGCGTTCGTCCGAAACGCGCTCACGCCGTGAATCGCGAGCTTGGCGCCACGTTCGACCAGCGCCAGTTCGTCTACGAGCCGCGCTGGGATCCCGAGCACGAGTGGATGGACATCGGGCTTCGAGCGCTGCGAGGCGCACGTCGTCGCGGTGCGGCGAGCTGGAGCTGGAGATCGCGTTCGAGAGGGCGAGCGGCTTCGCGTCGAGATCAGCTCGAAGTTCCGGCGAGAGCGTTCGAAACGGAGCTCGAGCGCGCGGCGTTGAGCGTTCGCTCGTGGTGGACCGACCGGCGGGCGACTTCGCGGTCGTCGCTCGCAAGCTGAGAAAGGAGAGGACATGTCCACGAATCCCATCTGCAGCCACCTCGACCAGATCGAGGTGACCGAGCTGCCCGAGACGATCGAAGGGTGCGAGGAGTGCCTGAAGATCGGCAGCGGCTGGGTTCACCTGCGCATGTGCATGACCTGCGGCAAGATCGGCTGCTGCGACTCGTCGCCGAACCGCCACGCGACCGCGCATGCAGGCGAGAGCGGCCACCCGATCATTCGCTCGGCCGAGCCCGGCGAGGACTGGAGCTGGTGCTACATCGACGAGGTCGCCTTCGCGTTCTCACCGCGGTAGTCGCGGTTCACGATGTCGCGAGCACCGCGCGGGCGCCTGCTGCCCGCACGGCTGCGGAGAGCGTGGCGATGTCGTACGCGCCGTAGTGGCGGCGGCCGTTGATGAAGAAGGTCGGTGTGCCCGAGACACCGCTGAGGTCGGCGCTGTCGACGTCGTCGGCGACGCGGGCTGCGCCGAGGCGCTCCCTCATGTCGTCCGAGAACCGATCGAGGTCGAGGTCGAGCTGCTCGGCGTAGCCCATCAAGTCCTTCGGCTGAAGCGCGTTCTGATGATCGAGGAGAAGGTCGTGCATCGCCCAGAAGGCGTCTTGCTCGCCGGCCGCCTCGGAGGCCTCCGCGGCGAGCTGGGCGCGCGGATGGACGTCGTTCAGCGGCAGGTGCCGCCAGACGTAGCGGATGTCGCCGAAATCGCGCCGGAGCTGGCGAAGGACCGGCTCGGCCATCCCACAGTACGGACACTCGAAGTCGCCGTACTCGACGACCGTGACGGGGGCTTCGGTAGGCCCGCGGATGTGGTCGCGCTCGGGATCGACGTCGAGATAGAGGTCGGTGAGCTGCTCCGAGGTGCCGAGCAGCGCGCGCAGGCGAAGCCGTCTCGGGAGAAGCTCGGTAGCGCGGAAGAGGAGCCATGTCAGGAGCGACGCGCCGAGGGCTGCGCTCAGGATGCCGATCTTGGCTTCATCAAGTTCGCGGCCGTCGAAGGCGAGCGTCGCGATCAGGAGTGACACGGTGAATCCGACGCCGGCAATCGTGCCACCGCCTGCGACGGTCGCCCAACCGACCGGAGGCTTCAGCCGGCCGCGGCTGAGCCGCGTCCCCAGCCACGTGCTGCCGAGGACCCCGAGCGGCTTGCCCAGCGTGTAGCCAAACAGGATCCCGAGCGTGATCGGAGAGCTGAACGCACGCGCCACGACGTCTCCGTTGATCACGATCCCGGCGTTCGCCAGGGCGAAGAGCGGCACGACCCCGTAGCTCGTCCACGGGTGGTAGAGCTGCTGCAGCCGCTCGTTCGGCGGTGTTGCGGCCCGTAGCTGCGCCGCCGCGGAGCGCGCGAGCTCCGCCGTGGGCTGCTCGCGGAACTCGCGGAACCGCTCCGTCGCCCGTTCGAGAGTCGAACGCTCCGCGGAATAGGCGTACGGGAGGATTCCCATCGCGAGGCCGATGACCACTGGTTCGACGCCCGACTCGAGCAACGCCACCCAGGCGCCCGCGCCGAGGACGAAGTAGACGAACCCGACCCGGAAGCGGATGCTGCGCAGGACGAGAACCCCGCCGTAGAAGATCGCGGCAACGAGGAGCGGAACCCAGCTGATCGACTCCGAGTAGACCGTCGCGATGACGATGAGCGCGACGATGTCGTCCACGACGACGACCGTGAGCATGAACGCGCGCAGGCGGTCAGGAAAGCGCGGCCCCACTATCGCGAGCAGGCCGAGCGCGAACGCGGTGTCGGTCGACATCGCCGCCCCCCACCCGTGCGCCGAGGGCCGACCTGCGTTGAAGACGAGGAAGATGCCGACCGCGGCCGCCGCCCCGCCGAGCCCGGCCAGCAGCGGTAGCGCGAATCGCCGCCGCTCTCGCAGCTCGCCGAGGTCGAATTCCCTCCGCGCCTCGAGCCCGACGACGAAGAAGAAGAACGCCATCAGCCCGCTGTTCACCCAACCGCGGAGGTCGAGCGAGACTCCGTGGCCGCCGAGGTCGATCGAGAGCCTCGTCGACCAGACGGAGTCGTACGAGCCAGAGTCGAAGTTCACCCAGAGGAGCGCGCCGAGCGCCGCCGCGAGCAGGACTGCGGCGCCGCCGGTCTCCGTGCGCAGGAACTCCCGCAGCGGCGTCTGGATGCTCCTCGCCCATGCGGTTCGCCCGGTGAAGCGCCGGGCCGTGTCGCCGCCGCTCTTGCTCGAGCTCACGGGCCTATCTAACCCGAGCGGTGAATGTCTGCAACCGGTATCAAGCCCAGTCGTACTCCCGAGCGGCGAGCTGAACGAGTTCGCGCGGATCGACACGGCGACGGTGCTCCCAACCGCGCGGGGGGTCTACGTCAGGCGTCGGAGGCCCCAGCGGTGGCCGGGTGCTCCTGATTCGCCCGGACGGAACCCGGCGCACGATCGTCGGCACCGGAGGGATCTCGCGTCAGCGAAACAACGTTCGCGCAACGCGCGTCGGGATCCGGCCCACCGCTATCGCGCTCGCGGGCAACGGATCGCTCCTCGTCGCCCAGGATCGACCCGTCCCCGCGCTGCGGCGTGTAAGTCGCCGCGGAATCATCACAACGCTCACGCGCTAGTACGTCGGCACGCCACCGGACGAGCTGGGGGCGGGTCAAGCCCGCTCACAGCTGTCCACCTAACCGCCGGTTATGTTGCCGATGTCTCCGCCGCGCGGCGTTGAGCGGTTGACCCAGAGGCCGTTAGCACCCGCGTCGTACTGGTATTCCCACCCGTTGGTGACCGACCCGGTCCCCTGAGCGCCACCGCGAGCCGGGAAGAACGTCGCGAACATCAGGGGTGTGGTGCAGGGATCGGGACAGGTGGCGTTCGGGGTGAACACGCCGCCCGTCACGACCAAGACATCGAAGCCTTTGATAGTTCCCGTTAGGCCGCCCGTCTGCAGTGGGCCAGGGCACGAAGGTAGGATTGGGTTGTGAGGATCCCGCGATAGTCGTGAACGTTCCGTTGTAGGTACGAACGACTTGGATCGTCCCGTTGTCTTGCGGGATGAACTGAAGCGTCCGGGTGTAGTCGTCATTCGCCCAGTCGCCGCCGCAGTGGCTGGAGTCGGGGCCGGAGGAGTGCGTTACGACCACGCCAGGAGCGCTAAGTCCAGGAGGCCCGGGGTCGCCTTTGTCGCCCTTGGCGCCGGCAGGCCCAGCTGGCCCCGGTGCGCCGGCTGTTCCTTGAGCCCCGGCTGGGCCTTGCGGACCATGCCGGCCCTCGCAGGCCACGCGGAAGCGCGATTTTTTGCTCACCGCGTTTGCACTTGCTCGTGTTTCGGAACTTGACGTCGCGGATCGTCTCTTTGTTGCCTCGAAGTTCGACACAGAGGACCTTCCCCGCATGGGTTCTCTGCGAGCCGGCGAAAGCGGATGGAATGAGCAGCACCAAGAGCAGTGCGCCCACAGCGAGCGTCTTCATCGAAGACCTCCTTAGGTGGTGTGCCCATTTGTCCACCGCAGGTAGGCACAGCCAGCTTACAACTGGTCATCTCGCCTTGACAAGCGTGGCTCCGAACCCGGCCTGCTAGAGGTCGATGCCCGAGACCAGGTGCGGGGCGTACGGCTCCTCGAGCCGCGCGATCTGATCCTCGCTCAGCGAAAGCTCCGCGGCGGCCAGCGCGTCCTCGAGATGCTCGAGCTTCGTCGCGCCCACGATCGGCGCCGTCACGCCCGGCTTGTGCAGGAGCCACGCGAGCGCCATCTGCGCGGGCGAGACGCTGCCTCGTCCGCCACCTCGCCGAGGCGCTCGATGATCGGGACGTCGAGCTCGGGCTTGTAGAGCGAGTCGCGGAATGGGTCGCTCCGCCCGCGCGTCGTCGCCCGCTCTTCCGATGACGTCGGCGCTGCGTGCCAGCAGTCCGCGCGCCAGCGGGCTCCACGGGACGATGCCGATCCCCTGGTCGAGGCACTGCGGGATCATCTCCCGCTCCTCCTCGCGGTAGATCAGGTTGTAGTGGTTCTGCATCGAGACGAACGGCGTCGCGGCGACGCGCTGCGCCTTCGCGAACTGCCACGCACGCATGCTGCTCGCGCCGATGTAACGCGTCTTGCCGGCCTTGACGACGTCGTGCAGCGCCTCCATCGTCTCCTCGATCGGCGTCGAGTCGTCCCAGCGGTGGATCTGGTAGAGGTCGACGTAGTCGAGCCCGAGCCGCTCCAGTGAGCCGTCGATCGACGCCATGATGTGCTTCCGGGAGAGGCCGCGGCCGTTCTCGCCGGGCATCGTCCGCCCGTTGACCTTCGTCGCGACGACGTACTCCTCGCGCATCCCGAAGAGCTTGCGCAGCAGGTTCCCGGTCACGACCTCGCTCTGGCCGCCGTTGTAGACGTCGGCCGTGTCGAAGAAGATGATCCCGCCCTCGACCGCGCGCTTCACGATCGGTTCGGCGGCCGCTTCGTCGAGCGCCCACTCCCGGCTCTCGTGCTTGCCGAAGCTCATCATCCCGAGGCACACGCGCGAGACGCGTAGTCCGGTGTTGCCCAGGTTCACGTAGTCCATCTCAACCTCCCAGGGTTTACGCGAGAGTAGTCACCGCTCGAGGGCGGCGCGAGAGGAGGGTGCGGCGCAAGATGACCCGGATGCGTCACGCGGCTGGACGCGGGCGCGGGCACTTTGTGGGTGCTGAAACGGTTTGCGCCCGCCCTGCGGTCGGGCGCGGAGCCGCCCCCGCCGCGCCGTTCCCAGAGGTCGCGAGCCTCCGGTGGTGTCAGCCCGGAAAGACAGCCCGCAGGCCTGCCTCGACACAGGCGCGGTCGTCGTCGCCGCTCGCGCCACTCGCCCCGGCTGCGCCCAGCACGCCCTCGCCGCTCCGGATCAACACAGAGCCCGGGCCTGGAATGAGTGGCAGCCGGACGAGCCTGCTGACCGCGTCGAAGAATCCCTCGTGGGACGCGCGGCTGGCGGCAAGCTGCTCTCCGTCGCGGTGCCACAGCGCTGTGCCGGCTGCTTTTGCTTCGGCGATCTGCGACGAGAGCGGGAACGCGCCGTCCATGCGCCCGAGCGCGACGAGGAGTCCGCCTTCGTCGACGACGGCGACGGCGATCTTCCAGCCGTTGGCGACTGCGTGGTCGTGCGCGGCTGCGATCAGGACGTGGGCCTGTGCGAGGCTCAGCGGCATTTCACTAGCCCTCGGAGAGGTTCTGCGCGACCTCCCAGACATGGCCGTCGGGGTCGGTGAACGCGGCGGTGCGCATCCCCCACTCCCGGTCGATCGGGCCGTTGAGCAGCTCGACGCCGCGGTTCGCCAGCTCCTGGCACACGGCGTTCGCGTCCTCGACCCAGATCGTGAACTGGAAGCGCGCGCCCGCGTCGGGCCCGCCGACGGCTCCGGGCGCGATCAGCTCGTGCGCCGCGGGCGTCGCGAGCAGGTTGATGATCGTGTTCTCGAACTGGAACACGGCCGAGTTCTCGTCCTCGAAGATCATGGGCACCTCGAAGACCTTCTCGTAGAACGCCTTCGACCGCTGCGGATCCTCGACGAACAGAGTGATCGCGCCGACGCTCTTCAGCGACTCGCTCACTTCGCACTCCTCTCGCTCGCGTGACTAGTCCCTGATCAGACCGCCGCCGCGCCGGGAACTCATCGGCGGGCTAGGCCGTCGCGTGCTCCTCGAACTGGGGCAGGTCGTCGGTGATCTCGAACCACGGCGCCTTGGAGCCGACGAAGATGTGCTTCGTCGGCCGCATGCTGGGCTCGTCGACGAGAGAGCCGAGCGCGACGTGGACGTACTCGCCGTCCCGGACGACCGAGTAGAGGAGCGAGCCGCACCTCGCGCAGCGCGTGTCGTTCAGCTCCTCCTCGCCGTTGATCAGCAGCGCGTCGTCACCGGAGAGCAGCTCGAGCTTCTCGCGCTCGATCCCGGCGAACGGCTTGAACGCCGACCCGGTAGCGGCGCGACAACGCGAGCAGTGGCAGTTCGACGCGTACAGGAACTCGTCCGCCACCTGGTAGCGGACCGCCCCGCATTCACACTTCCCGTCGAGCATTTCGGACGCCAGGGTACCCATTGTCTCGTAAGCTGCCGGTGTCTTCTCAGCCAGCGGAAGGAGGCGATTGAATCGCGTATCGGAGATCCTCGGCGACAAGGGCCAGGACGTGCTCGAGATCGACGCGGACGCTCCCGTCCTCGAGGCCGTAAAGCGGATGGTCGACGCAAACGTCGGGTCGCTGCTCGTGAAGCAGGACGGCGCGGTCGCAGGCATCGTCTCCGAGCGGGACTACCTGCGCCGGGTCGCGCGCGACGGGCCGACCGGCGACGAGGTGACGGTCGGCGAGATCATGTCGTCGCCGCTGATCGTCGTCAGCCCGGAGACGTCGATCGACGAGTGCATGGCGCTGATGACCGACCGGCGCATCCGCCACGTTCCGGTCGTCGAAGGCGGCGACGTGGTCGGGATCGTCTCGATCGGCGACGTCGTCAAGTTCAAGTCGAAGCAGCAGAGCTTCGAGATCCGGTACCTGACCGACTACATCACCGCGGGCTGACCGAGACGCTGACAGATGCGCGGCGCGCCCTCTTCGGCGGGCTGATCGACCACGCGCCGACCTTTCCGCCGGAGGAGCTGCCGCTCGACGAGGGGCTGGCCGAGCACCGGCGCGTGCGGGCGAGCGACACCGGCTGGATCGTGAATCGCTTCGTCTGCCCCGCGTCGAAGCTCGCGGAGCTCGGTGACGAGCCGCTGCGGCTCTCGGTCGTGCTCGACACGGGCGAGCTTCCTCCGGCCGATTCGAGGATCGAGGCCGTCGAGGCGGCCGGGCTCGACCCCGAGGTGCTCTTCGACGCCGCGCCGGAGGTCTACTGCGAGCTGCCGCTCCGCGACGACGTCTCGTTCCGGATCCTCCAGCTCGGCGAGCTTGGGCTCCGGGCGAAGGTTCGCTGCGGCGGCTCGGTCCTGCCGAGCGTGCCGAGCGCTCGCCGAGCTCATCCAGGCGTGCCGCCGGCTCGAGGTTCCGTTCAAGGCGACGGCGGGGCTCCACCAACCGCTCCGCCACGGCGACGAGCACGGCTTTCTGAACTTGCTCGCCGCGGCCGTCTTCGGCGACGAGGAGGAGGCGCTCGCGGACGAGGATCCCGAGTCGTTCGCCGTCTCCGCCGAGTCCTTTCGCTGGCGCGAGCGGACGGCCGGAGCGTACGAGGTCGCTCAGGCGCGGGAGCTCTTCGTCAGCTTCGGGAGCTGCAGCGCGCAGGAGCCGATCGACGGCCTCCAGGCGCTCGGCATGCTGCCCTGACCGTGCTCGTCCTCTCGCGCGCCGATGTTCGACGGCTGCTCGATCTCGACCAGCTCCTCGACGCGCTCGAGCGTGTGTTCGTCGAGCTCAGCGCCGGCCGCGCGTCCGTTCCGCCCCGCATCGCTGCCGAGACGGAGCGGGGCCTGCTGGCGGCGATGCCCGGTTACGCGGACGGGATCCTCGAGACGAAGCTCGTCTCGGTCTTCGCCGGAAACCACGAGGTCGGTCTGCCCAGCCACCAGGCGACGATCGCGCTCTTCGACGACAAGACCGGGAAGCCGCTCGCGCTCATGGACGGGACCGAGATCACGGCCGTGCGGACCGGTGCTGCGTCGGCTGTCGCCACGCGCGCGCTCGCCCGGCCGGACGCGCGCGTGCTGGCCGTCCTCGGCGCCGGTGTGCAGGCGCGCTCGCACATCGACGCGGCAACGCGCGTGCGAGAGTTCGCCGAGGTGCGCGTCGCGAGCCGCAGCGCTGAGCATGCCCGGGCGCTCGCCGACGAGGTCGGCGGGACCGCATGGGCCTCGTTCGAAGAGGCCGTCGCCGGAGCGGACGTCGTCTGTGCCTGCACCGATGCGGGGCAGCCGATCTTCGCGGCGGAGTCGCTCGAGCCCGGGATGCACGTGACCTCGGTCGGAGCCTCCCGCGACGGTCCGGAGCTCGATCCGGCCGTCATGGGCCGCGGCCTCCTCGCCGTCGAGTCGCGCGTCGCCTTCGAGCCCTACCCGGCGGGCGCGCACGAGCTGCAGGGGCTCGACCCGAACGACGCCGTCGAGCTGGGCGAGATCCTCGCCGGCACGCGCGAGGGCCGCACCTCTCCGGAGCAGATCACGATCTACAAGTCGATGGGGCATGCGGTCGAAGATGCGGCGGCGGCCGGGCTCGTCTACCGGCGAGCGCTCGAGGATGGCGCCGGCACCGAGGTCGAGCTGTGATCGCTCTGGCCGAGATCGAAGCCGCCCGCGAGCGCCTCGCCGGGTCGATCGTCCGCACGCCGCTCGTCCGGCTCGAGCTCGAGGACGCGCCGGCGGAGATCTACCTCAAGCTCGAGAACCTCCAGCCGATCGGCTCGTTCAAGCTGCGCGGCGCGGGGAACGCGCTCCTGCTCGCCTCGCCCGAGGAGCTCGAGCACGGCGTCTGGACGGCGAGCGCGGGGAACATGGCGCAGGGCGTCGCCTGGTGGGCCCGCAAGCTCGGCGTGCGCTGCACGGTCGTCCTTCCGGACACGGCTCCGGAGACCAAGATCGCAGCGATCAGGCGGCTCGGCGCGGACATGATCCCGGTCACCTTCGACGAGTGGCACGAGGTCTTCCGCACGCGCACGTTCGAGGGCCTCGACGGCCTGCACGTGCACGCTTTCAGCGACGACGCGGTCATGGCCGGGAACGGCACGATCGGGCTCGAGATCGTCGAGGACCTGCCCGACGTCGACGCGGTCATCGCGCCCTACGGAGGCGGCGGGCTCTCGTGCGGGATCGCCTCGGCACTGCGCGCGGTCGCCCCGTCCTGCAAGGTCTTCGCGGCCGAGGTCGCGACGGCCGCTCCGCTCGCTCCGTCGCTCGAGGCGGGGCAGCCGGTGAAGGTCGAGTACACGCCGAGCTTCGTCGACGGGATCGGCGTCGCCGGAGGTGTTCCCGGAGATGTTCGAGCTGGCGCAGGAGCTCCTGGCCGGCTCGCTCGTCGCAAGCCTCGACGAGGTGACCGAAGCCGTTCGGCTCCTCGCCGAGCGCGCGCGGATCGTCGCCGAGGGCGCCGGCGCGACGGCGCTGGCAGTCGCCCGCACCGGAGCGGCCGGCAACGGCAAGGTCGTCTGCGTCGTCTCGGGCGGGAACATCGACTCGGCGAAGCTCTCCGCGATCCTCGCCGGCGCGAGTCCCGGCTAGCCGCCCGAAGCGAGCGACTCGGCTGAAATCTCGTCGATCGAGGCGCAGCCGGCGAGACCCATCGTGAGGTCGAAGTCGGCGAGGAAATTCTCGAGCACGTCACGGACCCCGAGCTCACCGGCGATGGCCAGCCCATACGCGTACGGCCGGCCGATCAGGACCGCCCTCGCGCCGAGCGCAACCGCCTTGAACGCGTCCGCACCACCTCGCACCCCGCTGTCGAGCAGGATCGGGACCTGCCGGTCGACAGCTTCCACAATCGCAGGGAGGGCGTCGACCGTTGCGATCTCGCCGTCGATCTGCCTCCCACCGTGATTCGAGACGACCAGCCCGTCGACGCCTCCGTCCACGGCCCTGCGCGCGTCCTCGGGATGGAGCACGCCTTTCAGCAGGATCGGGAGCTTCGTTCGTTCGCGCAGGAAGGGCAGATCCTCCCAGGTGAGCGAGGGCCGTGAGTAGATCTCCAGGAACTGCCGAACGGCTGCGCGCGGCCGCGGAGAGCGGATGTTCGCGAGGAACGAGCCGGGATATGCCCTCGTCAGCTGGAACAGCGCGCTGAGACCGGCGAGTGTCGGGCGGGGTCGGTTGGTCGGTCCCTCGTCGGCCTGGTCGACCAAGCGCCGAAAGACAGGGTCGCTCGTGTACTGCGCGATCCCCTTGCCGCGCAGGAAGGGCAGGTACGCGAGGTCGAGGTCGCGCGTCCGCCAGCCGAGTAGCGTCGTGTCGAGCGTGACCACGATCGCCGCACAACCGCACGCCTCAGCACGACCGACGAGGCTCTCGACGAGCTCGTTCGACGTCGACCAGTAGAGCTGGAACCAGCGAGGGCCCGCGCCCATCGCTTCTGCGCAGCGCTCCATCGGCACCGAAGCCTGGTTGGAGAAGATCATCGGGACGCCCTTCGCGGCGGCTGCTCTCGCGACCGCGAGATCGGCCTCCCGATGGGCCATCTCCAGCACTCCGATCGGCGCCAACAGGAACGGTCCGGGAAGGCGCCGGCCGAAGAGCTCGACCGACGTGTCGCGCGTGGAGACGTCGCGCAGGACGCGCGGGACGATCCGCAGGCGATCGAATGCGTCTCGGTTGACGCGCATCGTCTCCTCGAGACCGGCGCCGCCGGCGATGTAGGCGAACGCTTCAGGGGACATTCGCTTGCTTGCCGCTTCCTCGAGCCTCGCTGGATCGACGGGGACGCCGCGCCGCGCGCCGCTCAACGCTCCGAGATAGATGTCCGCCTGGCGTTGCCGACCGATGCCGAGCTCGCTCATCGCTCGGGGAGATCGACGTGCACGCGCTCGCCGCCGAACAGCCTCTGCACCGGATCCCAGGGAAAGAAGATGACGACCCGGAACTCGACGCGCTCGCCGGACGCCTCGTAGTCGAGCCAGTCCTGCTCGTGCGTGCCGGTGACGTCAGCCGCCTCGCAGACGCCCTGCGGGCCGATCACGATGTCCGTCAGCCGGAAGTCGACGTCCGGGAACGCGCCGAGCAGGCCGAGATAGAAGCGCGACGCCCCTTCGTGGCCGTGCCAGACATGCTCGGTTCCGACGATCTCGTAGACGCAGTCCTCGGTCAGCGTGGCGAGGAGCCCGGGCAGGTCGCGCCGGTCCTCGGCCTGCGAATGCTGCTTCCAGAGCTCGCGAACGGCCTCGTACTCGGAGGCGTCGACCCGGCGACGGAGCAGATCGCGTACGTCGCTCATGTCGGGGTAGGCTCCCGCTCGTGGCCACGCGACTCGCCGACGACACGCTGTCCGCCTCGTGGCTCGCCTCGCGGTTCGCGATCGAGCCGCTCAAGCTCGAGGCGATGCGCCGCGACGGCGAGGTGATCGCCTTCCGCCCCGCCGGTGCCCGCGAGCACTACTACCCGCTCTGGCAGTTCGACGAGGAAGGCAACCCGCTGCCGATCGTGAGGCGCCTCGTCGTCGAAGCGCGTGAACGCGGACTGTCCGACAATCGGCTGTACGAGGTCCTGTCGGCGCGCGCCGGCCTCGGCGGCGACAAGCGGCTCGCCGACTCGCTCCGCGAGGGTCGAGTCGACCACGTGCTCGACGCGATCCGCTCCGCCCGTCTCTAGCCCTCCTCGCGCCGATGTGCTCCGGCCAGCTCCTCGAGCGCCGAAGGCTCGATGTCGTCGGCGCTCGCGACCACGACCTTCGCGGGCGTGACGGCCCGGAGCGTCGCCGTCCGCTGGCCGCCCTCGATGAGCGCACGGGCGCCGAGGACCGCGCCTGGGCCGACCTGGGCCACGGTCTCACCGTCGACCTCGACGCCGAGGACGCCATCGAGCAAGAGGTAGATGCCGTCGCCCTTGTCGCCCTGTTCGGTGAGCGTCTCGTCGAGCTCGAGCTGCCTCGGCTTCGACGTCGCGCCGCTGCGCATGATCGTCCGCGACAGCTCGCGCTCGAGTGCCGACTCGGCCTCGGTCACGAACGCCTCGGTCTCCTCGCTGCCCCACGGAGTGTTGTCACCGTGCGACTCGCGGTACCACTGCTCGAAGTCGATCGTCCCCGATTTCTGGACGAGCTTCCCGTCCTTGTCGTAGACCCAGTGGCGCGGGAACGGGCTTGCTCCGGCCAGCTCGTGCTCGGACGAGCCGTCGGCCTTGATCGTCAGCGCGAGCGTCGTCCAGGCGATCGCCGAGCTGATCCGCATGAACGGCTTGCCGCGCACGCGTCGTGGCGCCGGGGCACCCGTGCGTCCGCCCGCCGTCTGCTTGAAGCGCACCCAGCCGTCGCCGATCTCGGGCTCGCCCTGGATCGTGGGCAGCGCGACGGCGGCCACACTCAGCTCCTTCGGGCCGACCTTGATCCGCGTCACGCCGAGGTGACCCGCTCCCGAGATGGCCGGCATCCGTGATCGAGCCGTCGTCTGCCACCTCGATGTACGCGCGCAGCTCGTTGGCCTCGCGGAACGCGTCGGCTTCGCGCATCGCATCGAGGTCCTCGATCACGTCCGGCGGCGGCTCGTCGTAGTGGGCGACGCCCATCGTGAACGGGATCTTCGGCAGCCCCTTGACGGCTTCGGAAGGGATCCAGGAGATTGCGGTGACGGACGACTCGATGCGCACGGTGCTCCTCTCGTTGCGTCGGAAAGCGAACTCGTGGGAAACATCAGCACATGTCGAGCGATGAGAGCAAGGAGGAACAGCTCGATCGGGAGCTGATCGAGCTCCTGAACGAGCTGCGCGTCGCTCTGCCCGGCGTCCAGGTGTTGTTCGCCTTCCTGCTCGGCGTGCCGTTCACGCAGCGCTTCGGCGAGGTGACGGACATCCAGAAGGACGTGTACTTCCTGACGTTCCTCTGCACAGCGATCGCAACGGCCCTGCTGATCGCTCCGTCCGCGTACCACCGGCTCGACTGGCGGCGCGGCGACAAGGAGCACCTGCTCGTCGTCTCGAACCGGCTCGCGATCTCTGGCACCGCGTTCCTCGCCCTCGCGATCTCAGGCGCGGTGTTCGTCGTCACCGACATCCTCTTCGACCCAACGAGCGCAGCCGTCGTCGCAGCCGTGACTGCAGCCTTCTTCGGCTGGTTCTGGTACGGACTGCCTCTGCTCCGGAGGCTGCGCGACTAGCTACTTCGTCGGCGCCGCTGCCCCGGGCACGTGGAGGAGGTTCTCGACCTCCTGCACGCCCTGGACCTTCTTCGTCCGCTGCTCGAGGTCCTTGATCAGCTCGGGCTGCTCGACCTCGCCCCGGAGGACGACCTTCCCGTTCTCGGCATTGACGTTGATCCGCCCCTTCGGAATGTCGGCGTCGCGGAAGATCTCGGTCTCGACCTTGCGCGCGAGGGTGACGTCGTCGGGCTGAGGCTTCTCCTCTTCCTTGAGATGCGTCGCCTTCTGCTTGGCTGCGGACGCCTCGGAGGTTACGGCGCTGCCCGCGTCCCCGGCCTTGCGTGAAGCGCTGCGGAAGAACGCCGGAATCCGGTCTCGTGCCAGAGCGCGGCGGCGGCGGCCGTTCTGCGGGTCGAAGAAGTAGGTGAGCAAGGCCCCGAAGGCCATGTATCTGAGCTTGCGAATCATTCGTCTCCTCTGGACTCGTTGGCAGGGTCCGACTACCCTACTGGGCCAACGTGAAACCGGGTGACGTGAGGCTCAGTCGCCCCAGTCGAAGTCGCGCGAACGACCCCAGAGCGTGTCTTCGTCTGCGGTCTGCTCGGGCTGAGGAGCGAGGCTCGCCAGATGCTCGGGCGGGATGGACTCTGTTCCGTCCATGGTTTCCTCGATCCTCGCTTGCTCTTCGGTCTTGAACAGGGGGTGGTTCTCGAACGGATCGTCAGTCGAGTACCGCTCGATCGGCATGTTCTCGTCGAGATCCGAGTTGCGGCGTTTCAGCTCGAGATGTTCTTGGATGACGTGCGCAAAGACGGAAGGCGTCTCTACCGGCATTGATCCTCCCTGGTCGGTAGGTCGCATGTTTACGGGACGGCGGGGGATGATAGCGGGGTCGGCCGAAGTAAGCGAGGCTACCCGCCCGGGCGGACGAGTAGGATCCTCTCCGTGGCGCGCGCCAACCGCTTGTTTCCGCGCAAGATCGGCCCGCTCGGGGTCGCGTTGACGGCCTACGACATCTGGCGCCGGATCCCTCCTCAGCACCGCAGGATGCTCGTCGCCGAGGCTCGCAGGCACGGGACGCGGGTCGCGAAGGCCGCCGTCGAACGGCGCCGGCGCGGACGCCACTAGGCGTTCGTCTCCAGCACTTCGCCGACGATCCGTTGCTGCGCGCGCAGGTGCGACGTCGGGTAGCCCTCGCTCGGGCTGGCACGCCACGGCCGGCCGACGTACCGCAGCGGGCGGCCGGCGACCGCTTCCTCGAGCCGGTGGCGGATCGCCCGCCAGGCGCCCATGTTCTGCGGCTCCTCCTGGGCCCAGACGACTTCCTGGAGCGAGGGGTACGACGCAACGAGCCTCGCCGCCGGATCGACCGGGAACGGATACAGCTGCTCGATGCGGGCGACGCGCGACGTTCTGCGCCTGGCCCCTGAGCTCGCTTCCGACGATGTCGTAGTAGAGCTTGCCGGACGTGAGCACGAGCCTCGTCACCGCCGCGCGATCCGACGACCGACGGGTCGTCGAGCACCGGCTCGAAGCGTCCGTGGGCAAGGTCGTCCAGCGCGGACGATGCCTCCTTGAGCCGGAGCAGCCCCTTCGGGGTCATGACGATCAGCGGCCTCGCGTTCGGGTCGAGCGCCTGCCGGCGCAGGAGGTGGAAGTACTGCGCCGCCGTGGTCGCGTTGACGACGCGGATGTTCTCCTGCGCGGCCAGCTGGAGGAAGCGCTCGAGCCGGGCGCTCGAGTGCTCGGGCCCGTTGCCCTCGTAGCCGTGAGGGAGCAGCAGGGTCAGCCGCGAGGTCTGGCGCCACTTCGCGAGGCCGGAGACGAGGAACTGGTCGACGATGATCTGCGCGCCGTTGATGAAATCGCCGAACTGCGCCTCCCAGAGCACGAGCGCCTCGGGCGCGGTCACCGAGTAGCCGTACTCGAAGCCGAGGGCCGCGTATTCCGAGAGCGGCGAGTTGTACGCCTCGATCGAGGCCGACGCGTCCGCGAGGTGCTTGATCGGCGCGTGCTGGGCGCCGGTGTGCGCGTCGTGCAGGACGAGGTGCCGGTGCGAGAACGTGCCCCGCTCGGTGTCCTGTCCGGTCAGGCGGATCGGGATGCCCTCGACGAGCAGGCTCGCGAACGCGAGCGACTCCGCCTGGCCCCAGTCGATGCCGTCCTCGGTCGAGCGCTTCGACTCGCCGTTCGAGCATCTTCACGAGCTTCGGATTGACGGTGAAGCCTTCCGGGACGCGGACGAGCTCGTCCTGGAGCTCGCGGAGCCGCTCGGCCGGGACGCTCGTTTCGACCGATGCCTCGGCCGAGACGGGAGTGCTCTCGCCGCTCGAGGGCTGCGCTCTCGTCAGCTCCGTCTTGAGCTCGTCGTGGGCCGCGCGCATCTGCTCCTGCGTCTCCTTGGCCAGGCGCTCCGCCTCCTCGGCCGAGACCTCGCCCGCGTCGGCCAGACGTTGCGCGTAGAGCGCGCGCACGCTCGGCTGGTTCGCGATGCGCTCGGCCATCAGCGGCTGGGTGAACGACGCCTCGTCGCCCTCGTTGTGCCCGTGGCGGCGGTAGCCGACGAGGTCGACCACGACGTCGCTCCCGAACCGCCGCCGGAAGGCGAGCCCGAGCCTGATCGCCGAGAGCGCTGCTTCGGGATCGTCCGCGTTGACGTGGATGATCGGCGTGTCGAAGCCTTTCGCGAGGTCGCTCGAGTAGCGGGTCGAGCGCCCGTCCGCGGGCTCGGTCGTGAACCCGACCTGGTTGTTCGCGATCACGTGCAGCGTGCCGCCCGTCGTGTAGCCGACGAGCCGCTGCAGATTCAGCGTCTCGGCGACGACGCCCTGGCCGGGGAACGACGCGTCGCCGTGGATCAGGATCGGCAACGCGACGGCCGGGTCATGGACGCCCGACCGGGACGAGCGGTCGGTCTGCTCGGCGCGCGCGACGCCTTCGACGACCGGGTCGACAGCCTCGAGATGGCTCGGGTTCGAGGCGAGGAGGACCGTCGCGTCTCCGGCCTCCGTGCTTGCGGCGGCCGACGGCGCCCAGGTGGTACTTGACGTCGCCGCTTGCGCCTTCCGCGCGTCGCTGCGATCGCCTCGATCGTTCGCTCGCCCTCGAACTCGCGCAGAACCTCCGCGTACGGCCGCCCGATGATGTGTGCGAGGACGTTGAGCCGACCGCGATGCGCCATTCCGATCACGACCTCGTGCGCGCCGGCCTCGACCCCGAGCCCGACCGCCTCGTCGAGCATCGGAACCATCACGTCGAGCCCCTCGATCGAGAACTGCTTCTGCCCGAGGAACGCGCGCTTGAGGTAGTGCTCGAAGCCCTCGACCTGCGTCAGCCGCTCGAGGAGGCCTGCGGCGCTCTTCGCGCTCAACGGCTGCCGGTAGCGGCCGGACTCGATCGCATGGCGGAGCCAGACGCGCTCCTGGTGGTCCGAGATGTGCTCGATCTCGTACGCGATCGTCCCGCAGTAGATCTCGCGGAGCTTCGGCAGGACGTCGGCGAGCGTCTCGCCCTCGACCCCGACGCGCAGCACCGATGCTGGAATGCGGGCCTGGAGCTCCGGCGTCAGCGGCGGCTCGAGCAGCTCCGCCTCGAGCGCCGGGTCGCCGACGGGATCCGAGCCGAGTGGATCGAGGTTCGCGGCCAGATGCCCGTGCGTGCGGATCGCCTTGATCAGCGCCATCGCCGCGGCGACGCCTCCGATCAGCAGGTCGTCAGCAACGGGTTCCGGCGGGCGCCGGCGGAGCTCGCCGTGACCTGCACCGGCTCCTGCGTCGGGAGCCGGTTCCGGAGGCGCTTCCGCCTGAGCGGGAGCACCGTTCTCCTTCAGGTTCTCGACCAGCCGGGCGAGGCCGGGCAGCGCCGTCCACGATCGCCGGGTCGCCGCTCTCGAACAGCGACCGCCACTCCTCGGGCACCGCCTCGGGATTCTCGAGGTACTGCTCGAGGAGCGCCTGGGCATAGCCCACGTTCAACCCGTCGACGTCACGCACGCTCATCTCACGTTCGTTCTACCACCCCCACTCCCTCCGGGAGCGGCTTCGGTCAGAAGATCGGGTTGCTCGTCAGAACCGCGAACGCCATCCCGATCAGCCACGCAGCGCTCGCGGCGATGACCGCGGCCGCAGCCAGCCTCCTGTGACGCTCCTTCGCGAGCGCCGACGCGATCAGGGCGATCAGGATCGCGAACGGGGCGAGCCGCACCGGGCGATAGAAGATCGCGATCGCACTCGCGGTCAGCGAGATCGCCGCCAGGAACCCGGCCGCCGTCTCCGCCCCGCTCGAACGGCGCTCCTCGATAGGCGTCGTGCTCACGCGTGCCGCCTCGAGCGAGCCGCGCGTGCGACCCGAGCGTCGCGCCGATCTGGCCCGCCGTGCGACCTAGGCACGCGCGGACGCCGCCGTGGCGGCCTCCGCGGGCCCGGCTCGCGCGGGACGGTGACCCGGGCTCCCTCGAGCGGTTCGGCTCGGACTTGATCGCCCAGTAGCAGACCCCCGCGAGGTAAAGGATCGGCAGCTTCAGGATCACCATCATGAAGAGCAGCTCGACCACTCTGAGAGTGTAAGCGAGTCATGCCGTCCACTGTCAACCTGCCCAGTAGAGCCGCCTGACTCCGCTGTAGTCGGGGTTCCCGCGATACGTCCTCGGCCAGGTTCCCGTGCCGCAGGCTTCGCACTTGGCTTCGATGATCCGGTCCTGGTTATAGGCGGTGTTCGCCCAGTAGATCATCCCGATGTGATCGCTGGCCGCGAACGCGTCCATGTACGTCGTGTTCGCCTTGGCGACCGTCGTGTTGGCAGCGCCTGCTCCGGCCTTGAAGTCCGCCGCGGTGTAGGGGCCGTGGACGTTCTGCATCCACGCGTGGTAGCGGAACCAGGGGTCGCCGGTCTCGGCTCGCTCCCACCACGACTTGAACGTGAATCCCGAGCAGTCCGCCGCCCTCGCCGAGCGTGTTCGGGTCCGCGGGAGGATCGCCCGGCGAATCGTCGACGTTGTTGCCGTTCCAGCACCCTCCGCCCCACTGGTACCCCTCCGCGGCGGCGACGTACGCATAGTCGCGAGCATCGGCCCGGGTGACCGGGTCGTGGTTGAACCACGTGTCGTTGCATCCGTACTGGAAGTGGGTGTGGTACGCGCCGGCCGGCGTGCCGATCACGAGCAGACCGAGCACGAGACCCGCGAGCAGACCTGTCGCAAGACCCCTTCTCATGTCGTCCCTCCGATCTCGAACGTCGCGATCTCGATCCCGGACGGATCGGACCGCAGCTGATAGAGCGTGCTTCCGTGGAGCCGGAACCGGCTGAGCGATGCCGACTCGGCCCACTCGGCCGGTGCGACGTCGAAGCTCTGCACGAGCCCTTCGGGCGCGAGCCTGAGAACGCGAAACTCGGCGTGCTTCTCGTTCCAGAGCCGGACGACGACCACCATTCCGTCGCCGTAGGGCTCCGCGAGCTGCACCTCGCCGAAGCTCGACTCGCCACGTAGGAGCCACGCGTGCACGACGCGATCCCCGCGCACGAGAGCGAGCTTCACGTCGGCCGGCGACGCATGCACGACGACTCCGAGGCCGCCACGCGGTGCTCCGAGCGGCCTGCGCCGACGCCAGCTGTTGCTCGGGCCCGAGCGGCGGCCGACCCGGCCCCGTTCGGAGCCACATCTCCGACGGATACGAATGCACGAGCGGGCCGCTCGGGCCGACGCGGATCATGTCCGCCGTCGGCTCCGCGAGCGGCGTCGCCGCGATCGAGGCACCCGCGGCCGTGAAGGCGCGAACCATCGGCTTGCTCGCCGAGTCGAGGACGTAGATCGCTCCGTCGCGGTCCACGGCAACGTCGCCCTCTCCGCCCGAGAACTCGATCGGCACGTGAGCCGGCTCGAGCCCCGCGTCGCAGCACTGCGAGCCGGTGGTTCACCTGGTCGAGCAGGACGACGGAGCCGTCGGGCGCGACGTCGAACGCCGATGGCCCGATGCGCGACTGCTCCCGGCCGCTGTCGAGCCCGATCGCGGCGTCTCCCCGTCCCCATGAGAGCTCCCGCAGGACCGCGGACGGCGCCCGTGAGCGCCCGAAGTGCGCTGCGCCGACGTCGATCGTCGTCCAGTCGGTCAGCGCCCACACGTGCTGAGGCGCCTCGGCCCCGGCCTCGGGCAGCGTCGCGGTGCGACCCCGTCCGTTGCCCATCACGACGTAGTAGTCGAACCCCTTCCCCGCATCGGCCGCCGGAACGACGGCCGACAGCAAGCCGTCAGCCTCTCGTTCGAGCGGCAGCTTGGCGAACGTCGAACCACCGACGGGGCGCACGAAAACCGAGCCCGACGGCGAGCAATGCGACCCCGGCTCGTCCTTCAGCGCTCCGCACACGACGTCGTAGGAAAGCTCGACCGACGTGCCCGCGCGCGCGAGCAACACAGGCGTGTGGAGGATCTCACCGAACCCCGCCGCGCGGACGGCGACAGGCGCAGGGCTGCTCGCCCCCACGACGTTCACGGTCAGCACGGTTGCTCCGGCCAACGCCCCCAGGGCGAAGCCGGCAAGCGGCCATCTCCATCTCTTCTTCATGCCCCGCCTCCTCGTTGTCTTTATTGACAACGTAGCGGGCGAAGAATCACACGTCTGTCACACCTCTGTGCCGAAAGACGCGCGTCCGGCTCAGGCAGGCGCCGGCGCGGCCGGTTGAGCCACGCCGATCATCGAATCGCGCGTCACCAGCGCCGCGAGCTCGTCCTCGGTCAGCTCCTCGCTCCCGGCCGGGCGGCGCGGCAACACGAGATACCGCACGTCGGCCGTCGAGTCGAGCACCCGAAGCTCGACGTCGTCGTCCAGCTCGACCCCGAACTCCTCGAGCACGCCGTGCGGATCCGAGACCGCCCGCGAACGGTACGGAAGGCTCTTGTACCAGTCCGGCGGCGGGCCGAGCAGCGCACGCGGGTAGCACGAGCAGAGCGTGCAGACGACCATGTGGTGCACCTCATCGGTGTTCTCGACGGCGATGACGACGGGCGACGGGCCCGAGTCGAGATCGAGCTCGTTCGCAGCCGCGCGCGCGTCGGCGAGCAGGCGCTGCTTGAACTCCGGATCGACCCACGCGCGGGCGACGAGCCGGGCCCCGTCGGCCGGAGAGCGCGAGACGAGCCGATCGATGTTGCGGCGCACGTCCTCGCGTTGCACCACGCCCTTCTCGACGAGCAGCGCCTCGAGCGCCCACGCGCGCGCAGCGGCCGGCGGCTCGCCGTCGCTCGTGATCGGGTCGTGGTCGTGATCGTGATCGTGATCGTGATCGCTCATTCCGCCTCCAGCCAGTGCTCGAAGATGTCGACGCAGGTCGTGTCGCGAGCGTTTCGGCGCGCCGACGGCCAGAGCTCGCCCTGCGCGAAGCAGACCTGGTAGAGCACCTGCTCCGGCAGCCCGTCGGTCCCGTACGCGCGCGTCTCCGGGTTCGTGAAGCTTCCGAACACACGCTCGACGCGCCCCTGCTTGCCCTTGACGTAGCCGGGAGTCCGATGGTGCCCCTCGTGCGCCCGCGCCGCGACCCGCACCCGATCTCCGGCCTGGAACGTCACCCCAGCCTCGAATCGAGCTCGCCGGGCGCCAACACGCCCTTCTCGACGAGAATCGTCTCCGCCGAGAAGAGCCAGCGCTCGTAGTAGGACGCCTGCTCGTAGTCGTCCGGCGGCATGCTCTCGATCCCGCGCCGCATCTCGTCGACGTTCATCAGGCCCTCGTGACCGAGCACGCCGACGAGTGCGTCCGTCAGCAGCTCCCAGTCCGCGAGCTCGTGCTCGCTGCGATCGATCGGCGTGTCCGTCGGCCAGACGCCGCGGTCGTGCACCGCCCGCTCCATGTCTCGATTGTACGGGTGACTACGAGACGCGCTGGGAGAGACCGCCGGCCGCGTACCCCGGCTTCGTAGCGGTGTAGGTCAGGCGACCCTTCTTCCGCGGCTTGAGCCGGAAGGTGATCTTGCCCGTCCTCTTCGTGCGGCCCTTCTTCGCGCGGATGCCCGCACCCGTGACCTTCACCGTCGCACCGGCGACCGCGTGGTTCATCGGATCCGAGACCGTGACCGTGACCTTCGTCCACCGCTTGCGCATCGCCGAGCGGTTGACCGCGACCTTGAGCCGCTGCGCGATGTCGATCCGCTGGGCCTGCGTGAAGTCGCCGACGTTGAAGTTCTTGTCGCGAGCCGCGACGCGCCAGTAGAACGTGCCGCCGTTCGCGTAGAACGGATGCGTGAGCAGCGGCGCGTAGCTCGTGTTGTCGGTGATCACGTCCTCGAGCGTGGTCGAGAAGTCGGGCGTCTGGGAGATCTGGACGCGGTAGTTCGTCGCACCGAGCTTCCAGTTCCAGGAGAGCAGGACGTGGTTCCCGGAGACGCTCGTCGTCGAGCCGCTCGGCTCGCTCAGCGTCCGCGTGAAGGGGACGTACGGCGACCACGGGCCCGGTGACGACGCCCGTCGGGAGCTTCGGGAACTCGGCGCGCACGCGCCAGCGCCAGATGCCCGGCCCGAAGAGGTAGATGAACGCGGCTGCGCGCATCCGGAGCCCGGTGTACTCGTTGTGGCTCCCGTCCGGTCCGTCGATCGCGAACGTGTAGCCGGAGGCGCCGGTCACGTTCGACCAGAGCCACGCCGGCGTGAAGTCGCCGATCGTCGGGTTCCCGGGGTCGGTCGTCGGCGCGGGCAGCCTGCGCTGGAAGGTGCGGACGCTCGACCAGGTGAGCCCGATCAGGTTCTCGTCGTCGGCGCGAACACGCCAGTAGAGCGTCGTGTCCGCCGGGTAGGTCGTGAGCGGCGTGTACGAGGTCGCCGGCGTGAGGACGTCCTCGATCGGGTTCGCGAACGTCGGCTCCTGCGCAACCTGGAAGCGGTAGCGGCGCGCGCCCTCCACGGACGACCAACGGAAGACGGGCTGGTCGGTCAAGCAGCGCTCCGTCTGCGGGCAACGTCTGCGAGGGCGGCAGCGACTGCTTCTGGAAGGTCGACGCGGCCGCGGACAGCGGATCGCCGACCGCGCCGCTCCCGTTGAGGCCCGTCGCAGGCAGGACGGCCCAGTAGTAGAGCGTCGTCTCGTCCGAGTACGTCGTCGGCCTGATCTGGCTGCGCGGCGAGTAGGCGGGAACCTGGGTGAACGCGTAGTCGGCGAGGTTCGAGAAGTTCGGATCCTTGCTGACGATCACGAAGTAGCTCTGTTTCCCGGCGATCGGCTTCCACGTGATCAGCGGCGTCAGGCGCGTGAGCGTGCCGCGGGCGGGAAGGAGGTAGTCGTCGGCGCCGAGGTAGCCGGTGTTGCAGGTCGGGGTGCACGCGCCGCCGGTCGGATAGCCGACCCACTGGAACGCCGAGCCGGTGCCGTCGTCGAGGTACGTGAAGTCGCCGTAGACGTCCTGGTTGCCGGTGTCGCGCTCTCCCCGGGCGCGCACACGAACGCAGTAGTGCTGGTTGAGCACGAGGGCCGTGCCGTCGTACGAAACGGGCATCGCGTCCGGGTACGGCTTGATGTTGTTCCAGCCGCTGCCGAGCGGCGACCACGACGGGATCGCCGTCGACACGCGCCAGCCGGTTCCCCAGGCGCAGACGCCGCCGTTGTTCGGTGCGACGTCGATGAGGTAGGCCGAAGCGCCCGGGACCGAGTCCCACTTCACGATCGGCACCTTCGTCTGGTAGCCCGGCGAGCCCAGGTCGACGTCGGTGCCCGGGTCGGCCAGGTTGTCGCGCATGTGCATGTTCTTGATGCTCGGGGCCGTCACCGGCGGCACCTTGTCGAATGTCTTCACGAAGTCGGGCCCGCGGTTCCAGACGCCTGCGTTGCCGGCTGCGTCGAGCGCGCGGACGCGCCAGTAGTACGTGTTGTCGCGGAACACGACGTTCGGCGCCAGCGAGGTCGACGTCGTCAGCTGCGCGCAGCAGACCTTCGAGCCGGGCGCGAAGTCGACCGACGAGTTGACCTCGACCTCGTACTTCGTCGCGCCGGGGACCGCGTCCCACGAGAACTGCGGGTCGAACATCTCGTCGGCGGACATCAGGTCGCTCACGTGCAGGGTCGTGGTCGACGGCCAGGACCACGTGAACGAGGAGACCGGCGACGGCGTTCCCTTGTTGCCCTCGGAGTCGACCGGGACGACGTTCCAGTAGTACGTGCCGGAGGGAAGCAGGTTGAAGACGGGTACGTAGTTCGTCGCCCAGGTCTCGACCGGCTGGCCGTTGTTGACGACGATGTTGGCGAGCGCGGGGTCGCTGGCCAGGGAGAACATGTAGCTGGCGGCGTACTGGACGGGCGACCAGCCGAGCGTCATCGGCGTCGACGGGAACGTGAAGGGATAGCCGGGCCCAGGCGTCTGCGAGCTCGGGACCGACGTCCAGGCCTTGATGAACGAGCGCGGCGTCGACCACGGCGACGTGTCGCCCTTCTTGGTCGTCGCGCGGACGCGCCACCAGTAGCGGCCGTTCGGCAGCGTCTTCTTCAGCGTCGCGCGGGTGTTCTTCGTGACGAAGTTGCCTTCGCCCTGGCCGAGGACCGGCGAGTTGAAGTTCTGGTCGGCGGCGACCTGGAACTGGTACTGGTCGGCGCCGGGCACCGGGCTCCACGCGAACGGCGGGATCGCCTGGAACGACGCGCCGTTGCCCGGGTCGAGAGGGACCGGAGCGGTCATCGCGCCCTGCGCCGGTGCGGCGAGCATGAGCGCTCCCGCGGCGAGGGCGGCGATGACGAGACGGAAATGGCGGCGATCGGCGCGCATCGGGTCAGAGGTGAGCCCACTTGGCGACTCGAATTCCTCATCGCGCCTCCGGCACGTTTGTCATATCCCTCGGTTGGGGGGTTGCTCGGCTACCAGACGGTCATCGCAACAGCGCGCGCGGCCGACGCGGGCCGTGACGAAGACCTTCGATTCAGGTCGAGGTCGAACTCCGTAAGCCGCCCGTTGAGAAGCGAAGTGGTCACGACGAGGCTCCCAAACGCGACCAGATTGAACGAGCCGTACGGCGTCCGCGCGGAGGCGACGACCCGCCCCGTACGCGCGTTGACCTTGTACAGACGGCTGCTGTAGCCGGACGTGACGTAGGCGAACTCGCCTCGGTCCGTGAACGCCACGTGCTGAGGCGCCGCGCCGACCCGGATCGCGGACAGCTCCCTCCCCGTGCGCGCGTCGAGGACGTGGACGAAGTCACCGCGGCTCGACGTGACCCAGAGCCGACGACCGTCGTGCGCATATGCGAGATCGTGGGCGACAAAGCTCGGAGAGACGCGACGAACCACCCAAGGATGTTGCAGGTTCGTCACGTCGACGAGGACGAGCCGTCGCGCATGCTCTCCCAACGCGACCCACACCCTGTGGCCCGAGCCGGGGCTCAGCGCCATGTGGTGTGCTCCGATTCCCACGAAGACGCGGGCGATCGTCCGTTTCCGTATGAGATCGATCACGTCGAACTCACCACGCGCGTCGTCGGTGACATAGACAATCGACCGGAACGGGTCGACGGTCACGATGTGCGGCGAGCCGAAACCGCGAAGTACCTTCAGCCTCCGCAGGTGCAGGTCGAGCAAGGTCACCGCTCCTGCGTCCGGGCTAGCAACGACCACCTTGTGCAGCCCAACGGCGACGTTCTCCGGATCGGCCGGGAGCTTCACCCGTCGTCGGACCGTTCCGGACGGAAGGCTCACCGCGAGAACCTCGTTCTGCTGCTCGGCCGTCACGATGGCGACTGTCGACGTCTCGGCTCGGCCTGCTGCTGACGGAGCGAGAACCAGGAACGCCAACAGTGCTAGCCGCTTCATATCCTCTTCTACGCGACGTCGGGCGATCAGAGGTCCGGGAGAATCGCGTTGTGGCCCGCATCGGACTTCTCTTTCCAGGCGAGATGGGCGCGCTCGTCGGATCGGCGGTGGCAGGCGACGTGCTCTGGGCGAGCGAAGGACGGAGCGCGGCGACTCGGGAGCGCGCCGCGGCGTTTCGCGACGTCGGGACCGTTCGTGAGCTCGTCGCCGAGAGCGAGCTCGTGATCAGCCTCTGCCCGCCGGCGATCGCCGAGGACGTGGCCGGCGAGGTCGCGGCCGAGGGCTTCGACGGGATCTACGTCGACGGGAATGCGATCTCGCCCGAGCGTGTGAAGCGGATCGCCGGCTACCTGCGCTGCGTCGACGGCGCGGTCATCTCGGCCGGGGACGTGAATCTGTACCTGTCGGGCGATTCGCAGGACGTCGCCGCGGTCGCGGCCCTTTTCCCGGACGGGGAGGTGAAGCCGATTCCGCTCGAGGGCGGTGTCGGTTCGGCCTCTGCGCTGAAGATGGCGTTCGGCGGCTGGAACAAGATCGGGAGCGCGCTCACGGCGCAGGCGTACGCGATCGCGCGCGCGTACGGCGTCGAGGACGCGCTCGCCGGCGAAGGCGTCGACAGCGCGCGATTCGTTCGGTCGGCACGAAAGGCCTGGCGCTGGGCGCCTGAGATGGACGAGGTCGCGGACACGTGCCGCGAGCTCGGGCTGCCCGATGGCATGGGTCGCGGGGCCGCGGAGCTGTTCACGCGTTGGGACGCCCACCGGGACCAGCCGGCCGAGCGCGATCAGCTCCTGGACGACCTCACCGATGCCTAGAGCCAAAGAAATGCGCCGTGAGACAGTTCGTCCGCGAGATGCGCGTCGCCCGGTTCTCCGGGGCTGGATCAGCGACGGACATCGTCTCGGCTCGACAAGAAGAAGGAGCTCGAACCGGGGCCTCGACCGCATGCGCCCGCAGCCGCGCTCGACGGCGAGATCGCGCGGGCTTCATAAGGCTGAATGGAGCCGAGGGGGATCGAACCCCTGACCTCCAGAGTGCCACTCTGGCGCTCTCCCAGCTGAGCTACGGCCCCTTGGTGCCGCATCAGTTTAGCCGCGAAGTCGAAATCGTCAGCCCAATTAATCCTCCGTTTCTGGTTGTTCCGCGCTGGAGCGATCCGGAGCTGGATTGTCGGCGTCGTCTCGGCGCATCTCGATCGGAATGAGGAAGCAGCGATCGAGCTCCATGCAGTAGGCAGCGAACACATCGATCTCGTCTGCGCGTGTAGGTCGTCGTCTTCCAACCCGTCTCGCGTGCGCCGAATCGAGTAGCAGCGAACCACGAGACACCTCGTTCAGCGAGCAGCCCATTTGCACTGGACGCGACAGAGCTCGACCCCGACATCGAGGATCAGGTCGTAGCGGCCGCCCTCCGCCAGCGGTCGGTAGACGTCGACGCCGAGCTTCATCGCGGCCAGCTGCGATCGCCGGTCTCTGCGATCGCTCCTTTCTGATCCGTTGTCATATTGGACAACCTAGCTATCGCATCGGCTGGGCCGTGTCCGTTTGAGACACCCAGGCCGCGGGCTACACTCTGGGGCGACGCACAAAGGACCAACGAACCACTGACTTCACTCGAACAAGCACGCCGAATCGCCGGCCTCGCCGAGGAGAAGCTGGCCCAGGAGATCGTCATCCTCGACATGCGGCCGGTGTGCGCGTACACCGACTACTTCGTCGTCTGCTCCGGCCAGAACTCCCGTCAGACGAGGGCGATCGTCGACGAGGTCCGGCACGGGCTCAAGCACGGCGACGAGCGGATCCTCCCCCACGCGGTCGACGGCGAGCGCGAGGGCGACTGGATCGTCGCCGACTACCTCGACGTCGTCCTGCACGTCTTCACGCCCGAGACCCGCGACTACTACGGGCTCGAGGAGCTCTGGGACGACGTGCCGTCCGTCGAGCACGCCACCGCGAGTTGAGCGACGGCGATCCGGGCGCTGCCGCCCGCGCGGTCATCGACTCGAACAGCTACATGACGCTCGGGCAGCCGGCGAATAGCGGTCGACCCGAGCTAGAGCGGAAGTGAACCGAAAGCATGCCTTCTCCGTACAGCGGGTAAGCCCAGGACTCCGAGGAAAGGAGCATGTGATGAAACGCACTCACCTGCTCGTGGCGCTCGCGGGTCTCGTCCTGGCTCTGCCGCTTGTCGCCACGGGCTCGAATCGCCCCGGTCACATCAACCTGCCGAACGGCTGGCAGCCCGAGGGCATCGCGATCGGGAACGGAAACACGTTCTACGTCGGGTCGATCCCGACGGGCCGTGTCTGGATGGGCAATCTCCGCAACGGCCAAGGCTCGGTGCTCGTTCCGGACCGCGGACGGCAGGCGATCGGCGTCGCGGTCGACCAGCGCAACCGCCTGTTCGTCGCCGGCGGGCCGACCGGTGACGGCTACGTCTACGACGCACGGACCGGGGCCGACATCGCGCAGTTCAACTTCACCGACGACAGCTCGTTCGTGAACGACGTCGTCGTCACGAAGCGGGCAGCCTGGTTCACCGACTCGGTGCGCCAGTTCCTCTACAAGGTGCCGATCGGCAGGCATGGCCGGCTCGGCCCGGCCCAGTCGATCCCGCTCACCGGCGACATCGTCTACCAGACCGGGTTCAACGTGAACGGCATCGACGCGACGCCGAACGGCAAGACGCTGATCATCGTCCAGACGAACACGGCGAAGCTGTTCAAGGTCAACCGGCGCGGCGTTGCGCATGAGATCTCGCTCGGCGGCGCGACGGTGCCCGGGGACGGGATCCTGCTGCACGGCCGGACGCTCTACGCCGTCGTCCGCAGCCCGCAGGACGGAGTCATCGTGCTCCGGCTCAGCCCGAACCTCCGGTCCGGGACGGTCTTGCGCACGATCACGGATGCGGACCTCGATGAGCCAACGACGATCGACGAGCACGGCTCGCGGCTCTACGCCGTCAACGCCCGCTTCTCGACTCCGCCCGGTCCGAACGTCGAGTACTGGGTGACGAAGCTCCGCCGCTAGCGGTACAGGCCCAGCTCTTCGATCAGGCGCGCAACCGCCGGCGGGACGAGGTCGTCGATCGTCTCGCCGGCGGCGACGCGCCTGCGCACCTCGCTCGACGAGATCGGCGGCGACTCGAGCTGGAACGGAATCACCCGGTCGCCGTAGCGCCCGAGGTCATGATCCGGAAAGCCGAAGCGCGTTCCGATCGCAAGCTTGACGTGCTGCAGGATCTCCTTCGGCTCCTTCCACTTCTCGAAGAGGGCTCCTTGATCCGCCCCGACCACGAAGGCGGCGTCTCCGAAGCGACCGTCGCGCACCGAATCGACGGTGAACGGGTGCGGGTCGAGCTGGACCTCCGCGTCGGGAAACGCGGCTTTCGCGAGCCTCAGACGCGTTTCTGCGTCGGCGACGACGCTCCGATGCCCGGGCTGCTCGGCGACCAGGACCACGAGCCGGTCGAGAGGCACCGCTTTCAGCGCGGCCTGGGCCAGCTCGACATGACCGTTGTGCGGCGGGTCGAACGTGCCGCCTAGGAGGCCGATCATGAGAGCTCGACGACCTCGTCGCCGATCGCGACCTCGTCGCCTTCCTTTGCGCCCGCGGCCTTGAGCGCCTCGGCCAGCTCCTCGTCGCCGGGCGGGCGGCCCACGACACGGAAGCCCGTGTCCGTTCGGAAGATGCGATAGCGGCGCCTCCGTGAGCCCGGGCGATAGACGAGGTAGTCCGCGAGGCCCTCGGGCTTCTCCTCCGGCAGCGCCTCGGCTTCCGGGACATGGCTGAAGAGAGCGCGCTTGAACTCCTCGACGCCCGCGCCGGTCACCGCCGAGACGGGGTAGACCGCGATGATCCGCTCGTCCTCGACACCGAGCTCCGGCGGCTCGGGCAGCAGGTCGATCTTGTTCAGCACGACCACCTGCGGGAGCTCGTCCAGTCCGGCGCCGTACGCGGACAGCTCGCGGTCGATCGAGGCCCACCGCTCAGCAGGCTCGCCGTCGGCGGCGTCGATCACGTGCACGAGCATCCGCGCCCGCTCCAGGTGCGCGAGGAACTCGTGGCCGAGCCCCGCGCCCTCGCTCGCGCCCTCGATCAGGCCCGGGACGTCGGCGACCGTCAGCTGCCGCCCGTCCGGCGCGTCGACGGTGCCGAGCACCGGGGCGATCGTCGTGAACGGATACTCCGCGACCTTCGGCTTCGCGTTCGAGATCCGGCGCAGGAGCGACGACTTGCCCGCGTTCGGGAGGCCGACGAGCGCCGCGTCCGCGAGCAGCTTCAGCCGCAGCTCGAGGTCGCGCTCCTCGCCCGGCAGGCCCGACTTCCGCGAACCGCGGCGCCTGACGCGTCGGGGTCGCGAAGCGGCGGTTGCCTCTACCCCCCGCCCCGCCCCGAACGAGCATCACGCGGGCACCCGGGCTCGCGAGGTCGGCCACGAGCCGGTCGTTCTCGAAGAGCTGCGTCCCCGCGGGCACACGCAGCTCGACGCTCTCTCCCGAGGCGCCGTGCTTGCCCGAACCTCCGCCGGGCCCGCCGCGCTTCGCCTCGATCCAGCGGCGCCGCTGAAGGCTCGACAGGTCCCGGAGATCCGCGTCGGCGATCGCCGAGACGTCCCCACCCGGGCCGCCGTCGCCGCCGTCGGGGCCGCCCTTGGGGACGTACTTCTCCCGCCGGAAGCTGAGCGCGCCGTCGCCGCCGCGTCCGGCCTTGGCCCGGATGCGCGCACGGTCGTGGAACATCGCTTTACTCGGGCGCGGTGACAGCGACGACGCGGCGCTCGCCGCTCGCCTGGAACTCGACCGTGCCGTCGCGCTTGGCGAAGATCGTGTCGTCGCGGCCGATCCCGGCGCCCACTCCCGGGCGGAATTTCGTGCCGCGCTGGCGGACGAGGATCATCCCCGTCTTCACCGTCTGGCCGTCGTAGATCTTCACGCCGAGGCGCTTCGCCTGCGAGTCGCGGCCGTTCCTGGAGGAACCGAGTCCTTTTTTGTGTGCCATCTAGCTCTCTTCCTTCGTCGTCGTGCTGGCCGGCTTCTTCGCAGCAGCGGCCGGCTCCTTAGCAGCGGCGGCCGGCTTCTTCGCCGGGGTGCTCCGCTTCGCGCCGATCGCCGTGATCTCGATCTGCGAGAGCGAGCTCCGGTAGCCGTTGTGGCGACGGTAGCCCGTGCGCCTGCGGTACTTGCCGATCCGGATCTTCTCGCCCTTCACGTGGCCGAGCACTTTCGCCGTGACCTGGATCTTCGGCTCGAGATCGGCCTTTCCGTCGCCGCCGGCAAACAGGATGTCCGGGTGGAAGGTCTTGCCCTCGTCGGTCTTGAGCCGGTCCACGAGCAGTTTCTCGCCCTCGCGGACCCGGTACTGCTTGCCACCGAGTGAGATGATTGCGTAGTTGGACATAGGCGCGGAAAACGCGGGCTCGGGCCCGCGAGACGGTCAGTTTAGCCAAGGATCGGCAAGGCCGGGTCTCGCCGAGACGTACGTCGTCTGGGCGCTCTTCGCCGCGGCTGCCCTTCTCGATGTGATCACCTACTCGCGAATCCGCCCGGAAGACCTCTACAACACGAGCCGCGGCGGGCTCGCAGGCGGCCTCGGACGCGCGCTGGTCTTCCTGAACTACCCGACCGCGATCATCGCGATCGCGATCGTGATCCTCGTCGCCGACCGGACTCGGTGGACCTGGCCAGCGATCCTCGCCGTCGCGCTCTGCGCCGTGATCGTCGTGCCTGGGGTGGTCGACCAATCCGACCTCGACGCGAAGTGGATCAACGTGGTTCCGGCGCTCGGCGTCCTGATCGCGTTCGTCCTCACGGTGCGCGCCGGACGAGACGGCTGGGGCGATCCGCGCGGCGACTGGATCCGGGTAGCCGTCGCCGTCCCGCTCACGATCCTCGCCCTGCCCTGGATCTTTGCCCTGCTCGGCTTCTACATCCCCGGAGGAATCTTCCTCGCGCATCAGCAGTACCACGGCGCCGCGGTCGTCCATCTCGGCGAGCACCACGGGCTCGAGGGCCTCTTGCTCGTCGTGAGCGCATTGCTGCTCTCACGGCAGCTCCCGCGAATGCGCCGTCCTACCCCGCTGGCCGTCTATCTCTCGCTCATGATCGCCTACGGGCTCGGGAACATGGCCAACGACGCCTGGTACGAGCAGCTCGTGAAGCGGGGCTGGCTCGATTGGCGCATCCCGAGCGTGATGCGGCCCAGCCTCACGTGGATGTGGGGCCTCGTGATCGTTGCAGGGCCGCGATCTTCTTCACCGCTTTGAAACCGCGCCGTGACCACGCGGCAACCCACGCTGCGAGCTCGTCGCCCTAGCGTCGAAGACGCACATCGACCCCAGGGAGAGGAGCAAGGAGTGAGAAGGATCACAAAGCTGCGTTTGCGCTGGGTCATGGCCGCGGCCGTGCTGGCCGTGGCCGCCTTCGTGACGGGCGTGACGGCTTCGCCGCCACACGAGCCGGACCTGACGAACGTCGCGGCCGCGAACACGCGGTCGGCCGGCTACGCACCGTCGTCGAAGTTCTCGGTCGAGCTTGCGGGCCAGGTGGTCGCGCAGGGCGCGACGCCGCTCGAGAACCCGACTTCGCTGACCGGCTTCTACGGCTACCAGAACGGGGCCCCTGTTTTTTACGACTCTGTTTTGGCCTCTGTCGAAGCGGCTGCGGGCTTCTTGCGCCGGTTGCGGCCGCCGCGCGAGCCTCGGCGCGTTCGCTTCTTCTTGGGCGGCTGTTCGCCGTCCGCGTTGGCGCCGTCGGTCGTCTGGCCGAGCTCGGGGGACGGAACATGGATCGTCGGCGGGAGTGGGCGCCTCGTCGGTCTGCCCGTTCTCGGCGGCCGCCGCGGCAGCCGGCTTCTTCCGGCGGTTGCGCCCGCCGCGTGAGCCGCGCCGGGTCTTCTTCTTCGGCTTTGGAGCCTCCTCGCCGCTTGCGGGAGTCTCCGCCTCAGGCTCCTCGGCCTCCGCGTCGACGGCCGGCATCTCCGCATCCGTCGGAGGCATCTCCTCCACTGGTTCGCTGTCGCGGACAGGCCGCTCCGCCGCCGGCTTGGCCGCCTCCTCGACCTTCTTCTTGCGCGGCGCGCGGGTCGGCTTCTCGGCCTCCGACTCGGCGGTGATCGGCGCGTCCATCTTGGCGGTCTGAGCCGCGGTCTGGACGAGCGTCGCATAGGCCGCGCCGTTCAGGACGCGCTCGATGCGCACCTTGACCTTCTTGCCGACGAGCTTCGAGCCGTCGGCCACGGAAATCGTCAGCCCGTCGAGCTTGCCGACGCCGGCCGCGATGTCGTGCTGACCGACCTCGACCAGCTCGAGCCGGATCTCGGCGCCCTCCTCGACCGGAGCCTTCGGCGCGATGTCCGCGAGCTTGCCCTCGGCCTTGACCTTGAAGTGGTCGACCGGCACGCCCGCCTTGCCTTCGAGGAAGAAGCGCCGCTTGGCGAGCGCCTCGATCTCGGTCAGCCGCGAGGCGCCGGGGCCGATGAGGTGCGAGGCCACGTTCTGCTCCAGCTCGACGCGGAACGCCTCCACCCCGCGCTTGGCGTTCTTCGCGAGGTCGCGGAGCCTGCGCTCGGCGTCGATCGCGGCCGAGTGCGCGGAGATGACGATGCCGTCCCCGCCGCAGGTCGGGCACTTCTGCGTGAGGATCTCGCGCGGCCCGTCGGTCACGTTCTGGCGCGTCATCTCGACGAGGCCGAGCGGCGAGATCTCGACGACGTAGGTCTTCGTCCGGTCGCGCTCGAGCTCGGTCTTCAGCGCCTCCTCGACGGTCGCCCGGTTCTTCGGGTTCGCCATGTCGATGAAGTCGATGACGATGATCCCGCCGATGTCGCGCAACCGGAGCTGGTGCACGACCTCCTTGACCGCCTCGAGGTTGTTCGCGGTGATCGTGTCCTCGAGCCGCCCGCCGGACGACTTCGAGCGCGAGCCCACGAAGCGGCCCGTGTTCACGTCGATAACCGTGAACGCCTCGGCGTAGTCGAAGACGAGGTAGCCGCCGGAGGGCAGGTCGACGCGGCGCGAGAGCGTGGACTTGATCGCGTCCTCGACGCCCTCGGCCTCGAAGAGCGGCGTCTTCTCGCGGTAGCGGATGACGCGGTCGACCATGTGCGGCGAGGTCTTCTTCAGGTAGCCGACGATGCGCTTGTACGTGCGGTCGTGGTCGACGAGCGCCTTCTCGAAGTCGTCCGTGAAGAGGTCGCGGGTGACTCGGAGCGGCAGCTCGGCCTCCTGGTAGACGAGCGCAGGCGCCTTCGACTTGGCCGCATTCGCCTCGATCGACTTCCACAGCTTCTGGAGGAACGTGAGGTCGCGCTCGATGTCCTCCGCGGACGCGCCCTCGGCCGCCGTGCGGACGATGACGCCGCCCTTCTTCGGGGCGATCGCCTTGAGGATGTCGCGCAGGCGGATGCGCTCGTCGTCCTCGAGGCGTCTGGAGACGCCCAGGCCTTCGCCGCTCGGGACGAAGACGACGAAGCGGCCCGGGAGCGAGATCTCGGTGGTCAGCCGCGCGCCCTTCGACTTCATCGGGTCCTTGACGGCCTGGACGAGGATCTCCTGGTTGCGCTTGAGGAGGTCCTGGATCTTGCGGCCGCCGCGGCCCTCGAGCTCGGGCGTGACGATCTCGTCGACGTACAGGAAGCCGTTCTTCTCGAGGCCGATCTCGACGAACGCGGCCTCCATGCCCGGGAGGACGTTGTCGACGGTGCCTTTGTAGACGTTGCCCGCGATCGAGCGGCGCTCCGGGCGCTCGAGGTAGACCTCGGCGGGACGGCCGTCCTCGATCACGGCGACTCGCTGTTCGCCGACGTCGACCGAGACGAGGAGCTCGCGCTTCGCCTTCGGCAGCGGTGGGCGGCGCTGCGGCTGACGGCGCCGCTGTTGCTGCTGGCGCTGGGAGCGCTGGCTCTGGGTCCGCTGCGCCGGCTTGCGGTCGGGCTTCTTCTCGGCGGGCTTCTTCTCGGCGGCCTTGGGCTCTTCCTTGGCGGTCTCGGTAGCCGTGGCCGAGCCGGCAGGCTTGCGCCGGTTGCGGCCGCCGCGAGATCCGCGTCGCCGCCTTGGTCTGGTCGATGTGGGTTGTGCGCCCGCCTCGGCGGGCGGCTGGGTTACTTCAGGTGGTGCGGGTGGTGGTGCAGTTTCACTGGGTGCCTTCTCCTGGCGCGGTTTGCGCCGAAACAACTTCAGCAAACGAAATCTCCTTGTGTGGCGCGCGCGCAGACGACACCCGAAGGGCGGTGCGCGCGCAGCGTGTGTAGTTGGTACAGGTCATCGAAACCTCGGTCTTAGGCTAGCAGCCGTCCAAGTCGACACTCCGAGGGCCTGCGTGGCACCTCGGCCGATTGCTCGACAAGTTGACCCGAACGAGTCACGCGGCTCAAGCCGTCTCCAGGCACTCTGGCTCCATGCTCGACGAGTACTCAGAGGCAGGCGGACGCGGCCCCCATGCGGCGGGGCCGGACCGCTTCCTTCCGGTGACTCCGGCCACAGCTCTGCGCCTGATGCTCCTCGCCCTCGGCCTGGCACTCACGCTTGCGGCCGTCGGGCTTGCCGGCGCCCAGTTCTAAGGCATCAGTCATTGGCGAGCGATTCGCCGCGTTGGGCTCTCACGAACGGGTCGTGGTGCCGCGCTGACAGCTCCTCCGGCCAGTCGCGCGGATAGTCGCCCAGGCCTCGCTGCTCGCCGCCCGGGATCTTCAGGTCGACCGCGATCCGGCCGTTCTCGATCCTGATCAGGTTGTACGCCGGGTGCGGGAACCCGCGCGTGCGGCGCGTCGAGACCGTGCCCGAGTGGACGATGTACATCCCGGCCACGGGCCACACGTACGGGACATGGCGATGGCCCGACAGGACGAGGTCGACGCTCAGCTGGCGCAGGAGCGAGATCACGTCGCCTGCGTCGAGCACCTGGTTCCGCTCGCGGCCGGTGCCCGGGACCGGCATCAGGTGGTGGTGGCAGACGAAGATCCGCAGGTCGGCCTCGCCGGCGAAGCCCTCCTCGATCCAGCCGTAGTGCTCGCGCCCGATCTCGCCCTCGTCCAGGTCGGGCTTCGACGAGTCGACCGCGACGAGCGCGACGTCGTGGCCCGCGCACTCGAGCCGGACGCGCCGGTCGCGCGCGCCGAACGTGTCCTCGAAGAGCACGTAGCCGACGTTCCGCGCATCGTGGTTTCCCGGGACGAGGATCACGTGCTCGCAGGCGATCGCCTCGAGCTCCTGCTTCGCGAGCGGGTACTGGTCGGGATAGCCGTCGTCCGTCAGGTCGCCTGCCACGACGACGATGTCCGGCTCGGCCGCGTTGATCTCGGCGATCGCCGTCTGCAGCAGCTCGTGGCTGTAGCGCGCGCCGCCGACGTGGACGTCCGAGAGCTGCGCGATCAGCACCACGCGGAACCTAGTTGCTCAGCACGCTGTACGCGAGCGCGGCGCCGAAGCAGATCAGTCCGATCCCCGCGACGAGGTCGACGACCCGAAGCAGGCGCTCGCCCGCGGCCCGTCCGACGAGCGCGGTGCCAGACGCGAGCGTCACGTCCCAGGTCAGGCTCCCGAGACCGACTCCGACGATCAAGAGCACCGCGCTCGGGACCGAGTCCGCCGCGCCCGCAGCGCTCGCCGCCGAGAAGATCGCCGCCCAGGAGGCGATCGTCAGCGGGTTCGACGCCGTCGCCGAGAGCGCCGTCAGGAACCCGCGTCTCGGGCTCACCGGCTCCGACGCCTCACCGAGCCGGATCCGGAACGCGCTCCAGAGCGTCCTCGCCCCGAGCAGGACGAGCACGGCCGCGCCCAGGAGCCCGAGGATCACGTCGAGCGGCCCGATCGCGAGCAGCGGCGCCGCGCCCGCAGCGCCGAGAGTCGCGTACGCCAGGTCGATGACCGCGATTCCAGCGGCGATCGCGAGCCCGACCTCCCAGCCGTTCCGCAGCGTCGAGCGGATCAGGTACAGCGACAGAGGCCCGAGCTGGAGCGCGACGAAGAAGCCGAGGCCGAAGCCGACTGTGAACGCATGCACGTCGGATCGAAGATCTCAGAAGGGTGCGCAGCGCGACTTGCGTTGAAAGGATCCACCCGACCCCGTCCGAGGAGGAGCCATGGAACCCGACACCTCGTCTCAGCCGTCCTACCCGGTGCAGTTCGACGTCGACTACCCGGATCGCGAGCTCAACCGGTGGAGCACGGCCTTCCGGATCTTCGCGGCGATCCCGATCCTGATCCTCGCCGCGACGATCGGCGGCACCGGCTACGCGAACTGGGGCGGACATACGACGGACGCCACCGATCACCACCGCCGGGCTCCTGACGCTGCCGGTCGTGCTGATGATCGTCTTCCGCCAGAAGTATCCGCGCTGGTGGTTCGACTGGAACCTCGAGCTGATGCGGTTTCTGAACCGCATCGGCGTGTACCTCTCGCTGCTCGACGACCGCTACCCGTCGACGGACGAGCGCCAGAGCGTCATGTTCGACATGCCCTATCCGGACGCGAAGAACGGCCTGAACCGCTGGCTGCCGCTCGTCAAGTGGATCCTCGCGATCCCGCACTACGTCGTGCTCGTGTTCCTCGGCATCGCGGCCTTCTTCGTCGTCGTCTTCGCGTGGTTCGCGATCATCTTCACCGGCCGCTATCCGCGCGGCGCTTTCGACTTCGTGGTGGGGGTGACTCGCTGGTACAACCGCGTCCTCGGGTACGCGTTCGCCCTCGTCACCGACGAGTACCCGCCGTTCCGCCTCAGCCCGTAGCTTCAGGATTCCTACAGCGCAGCGCGCAATCATCGAGCGCGAGTTACGGCCCAGCCGGCGACGGCCCGTCTCGAACCCCGTCTCTCTCCAGAGACGGGCCTCGCCACTAACAGACTCCTTACGATCGTTGACGCATCTGCGTCAGGCGGCGAGGCACGCGCGCCCGCGAGGCTGCTGGGCATGCTCGTCGAGTTCCCGGAACAACCACGGATCGGCCCGCTCGCGGCGGGTCTGGCCCGCCTGGTTCGTAGAGCACCGCGGCCCTCAGACCGCGGACTGGTCGTCGCCTTGATCCCGGCTCACAGACGAGCAGGATCGGATAGGAAAGGCGATTCGCTCGCTCAACGAGCAGAGCTCGAACCCCGACCTGACGATCGTCATCGCCGACAACTGCACTGACCGCACTGCCCTCGCGGCTCAGTCAGCCGGCGCGGACGTCTTCGTCACGGTCGGCAACGAGCACAAGAGGGCGGGGGCCCTGAATCAGGTCCTCGACCTCCTCCTCCCACAGCTCCGAGACGATGACGCCGATTCTGATCATGAACGCGGATTCGTTCCTCGCCCCAACGTTCGTGAGCGAGGCCCGCCGACGTCTCACGGAAGACGTCGGCGGGGTCGGAGGCGTCTTCATGGGGCTGCAGGGCGGCGGCTTCGTCGGCCTGCTGCACAACACGCAGTACGAGCGGTTACGCCCGCGACCTGGCCCGGCAGCACGACGAGCCGCTCGTCCTCACCGGCGCCGCGACGCTCTTCTCGGTGCAGACGCTCTGGAACGTCGTCATGGCTCGTGCAGCGGGGCTGCTGCCCGGCGGGGGGTCGTACGTCTACAACAACGACTCGGTGGATCCGGACGGCGAGCTGACGCTCGCGCTCGTGCATCTGGGCTACAAGGTGATCGCCGCGCCGTAGCTCTTTGCAGGATGCTTACAAGTCGACCTGCATTTCATTACATTCGTCTCGTCTCCTGAGAGAGGTATCTACAACGGAGGCTCTACTCAACATGAAGACGAAGATCCTGATCGCAGCGTCCCTCGCCGCCCTGGTCGTGCCGGCCGCCTCGTTCGGCAGCGGCCCGACGGGGCAGGATCGCGAGAACGGCGCCCGCGCGTGCCGTGCTCTGCGTGCTTCTCTCGGTGAGGACCTTTTCCGGCAGTCGTACGGCACGGTTCAGAGCCATCGCCGGAACGCGATGGGCCGCTGTGTCTCGCAGTGGGCGCACGCCGAGCACCAGAACCGGGTCAGCGCCCGCGCCGCGTGCAGCGCCGAGCAGGCCGACCCGAACTTCGCGGCCAACCACGACAACAAGAGCTTCGCCGAGTTCTACGGCACGGGCCCGAAGCATCGGAATGCTTTCGGCAAGTGCGTGTCCTCGAAGGCCAAGACTGCTTCGGACCAGCAGAAGAGCAACACGCTGAATGCGGCCAAGTCGTGCAAGGCCGAGCGCAGCTCGATGGAAGGCCCCGCCTTCCGCGCGAAGTACGGCAAGAACGCGAACGACCGCAACGCCTTCGGCAAGTGCGTGTCGCAGCTCTCGAAGTCGACCACCTAAAGGTGTAGGGCCCAGCTCTGCGGCCATGGCGGATAGCACGGGGGGACCGACGTCCCCCCGTCTGCTTTACGCGGCTCTGGCCGGGCGAAGCTTTTGACGCTTCGTACGGATCGCGCGCAGGCGCTGGCTGAGTCGGGCCCACGCCCACGGCTCGACTTCCTTGTAGCGAACGGCTGACTGGCCCCTCGTCGCGGCGAGGTACTCGAACCAGGCGTCGGCCTCCTCGATCAGCAGCAGCTCGTGCGCTTCTCGTCTTGTCGTCGCCACCGGGAACCACCCTTTCCTCGCTCATGCGCGAAAAGGCTAGGATCCCCGCCGGACGGACCGGACCCGCGAAACCAAGCCGGGCTGCAAGCGTAAGTTGCTTCTTACGTAAGTCTCTGCTTACATAAGAGCCGTGGAGGCTGCGCTGAAGGCGATCGCCGCTCCGCGGCGGCGGCAGATTCTTTCTCTCGTCGGCGACGGCGAGTTGAGCGCGGGCGAGATCGCGTCGCACTTCGACGTGTCGCGCCCGGCGGTCTCCCAGCATCTGAACGTCCTCAAGGAGGCGGGGCTCGTGAGCGAGCGACGGAACGGCACGAGACGCCTGTACAGCGTGCGGCCCGAGGGCCTCGAGGAGCTCAGGGAGTTCTTCGAGCGCTTCTGGGATCCGCGCCTGGAAGCCCTCAAACGCGAAGCAGAGAAGGAGGAGCGACGGAAGCATGGACGCAACGACTGAGACAGCCATCGTCGAGCGCACGATCTCGATCGACGCCAGCCCGGAGACCGTCTGGGAGTTCTTCGTCGACCCGGAGAAGCTCAAGCGCTGGAAGGGCATCGACGCGAAGCTCGAGCCGCAGCCGGGCGGGATGTTCAGGTGCGAGGTGATCCCGGGGCACATCGCGGCCGGCGAGTACGTCGAGCTCGACCCGCCGCACCGGCTCGTCTTCACGTGGGGCTGGGAGAAGAGCGACTCGCCGACCGCGATCAAGCCCGGGACGTCGACGATCGAGGTCGAGCTGACGCCCGAGGGTGACGGCACGCGGCTGCATTTCGTGCATCGCGACCTGCCGAGCGAGGCGGCGGCCGAGTCGCATGCGGTCGGCTGGGATCACTACCTGCCGCGGCTCGAGGTCGCGGCGGCGGGCGGGGACCCGGGCGAGGACCCGTGGCTCACGCAGGACATGGAATCGACGAGCTAGGAGGGAGAGCGCAATGGCACATCCGGTAGTCCACTTCGAGGTCGCGGGCAAGGACCTCGGCAAGCTGCAGCAGTTCTACGGCGACCTCTTCGGCTGGAAGACGCAGAAGATCGAGGGCGAGATGCCGTACGCGATGGTCGAGAAGGAGGACGGCGGGATCGCAGGCGGGATCGGCGAGTCGCCCGACGGGACCGGCCACGTGACGTTCTACGTCGGCACCGACGACCCGCAGGCGACGCTCGACAAGGCCGAGCAGCTCGGCGGCAGGACGATCCTGCCGGTGACCGAGCTCCCGGAGGTCACGATCGCGATGTTCGCCGACCCCGAGGGCCACGTCGTCGGCCTCGCAAAGGGGATGTAGCAGACACGTCTCCGGACCTGGTCCCGGGACATGTCTCGGGACCAGGTCCCTGGACAGGGCTGCTTGGGCTTAGCGGCGGCGGACGCAGATCGACTGCAGGACGCCGATCGCGAGCAGGTTCGCGACCATCGAGCTCCCGCCCACGCTCACGAACGGAAGCGGAATGCCCGTGATCGGCGCCATCCCGATCGTCATCCCGACGTTGATGAAGATCTGCGCCAGCAGCGCGAACGCGATCCCCGCCGCCGCGATGGCCGCGAACGCGTCGCGCGCGAGCGTGATCACCTTGATCGCCCGCCAGATCACGAGCAGGTAGAGCAGGAGCAGGATCGTCGCGCCGAGGAAGCCGCGCTGCTCGGCGGTCGAGGCGAACACGAAGTCGGTCGCGTGCTCGGGCAGGTAGTTGTAGTTCGTCTGCGTCGCGCCGTTCGGACCGCGCCCGTCCACCCCACCCGCGCCGACCGCCGTGATCGACTGCGTTGATGTTGTACGTCGAGCCGCCCGGATCCTCGCGACGGGTTCGCGAAGCCGGTGATCCGCTCGCGCTGGTACGGCTTGAGGATGTCGACGCCGATCGCAGGCCCGGCCCACAGGACGAACGTCGCGCCGGCGAGGCCGACCGCGAGCAGGAGCGAGACCTGCGACCAGCGAGTGCCCGCGATGAACAGCGTCGCGCCGAGGATCCCCGCGTAGACGATCGCCGTCCCGAAGTCGGGCTGCAGGAAGACGAGCATCATCGGCACGGCTGCGAGGCCGACCGCCGTCAGAGTCGTCCGCCGCTCGTAGATCCGCTTCCCGCGGTCGGCGAGGAACGCGGCCAGGAACAGGACGAGCAGGAGCTTCCCGAACTCGGACGGCTGGAAGCGGAACGGCCCGAAGTCGATCCAGCGCCGCGTGTTGCGGACGCTCGAGCCGAGCACCGGCGTCAGCACGAGCATCGCGATCAGGACGCCGTAGACGATCCGCGAGTACTTGCGCCAGAAACCGGGATCGATCAGCGTCATCCCGGCCAGCCCCGCGCAGCCGACCAGCGCGTAGGCGGCCTGGCGGACGACGTAGTAGTTCGGGTTGCCGGGGATGTCGTCCTTCGTGATCCCGGAGATCACCCAGAGGCCGTAGGCGACGATCCCGCCGACCGCTGCCAGGAGCACCCAGTCGAGGTTGCGCAGGTACGTGCTCTCGCGCGCGCGGGCGCGCTGGCGGACCGCGAGGCGTCTGTCGGCTGCGTAGTCGGCCATCAGTCCGTCGGCGCCGTGCTCACGTTGGTGGCCTTCTTCCCGAAGAACTGCTCGAACACCTGGAGGGCCGAGGGCGCCGCGACCGCGCCGCCGAAGCCGCCGTTCTCGATCACCGCGCAGACGACGAGCCGCGGGCGCGTCGAACGGGCCGAAGCCGCACCACCACGAGGTGTTCGTCTTGACGGACGTACGCGCCGGATGTCCGCGTGCGTCTCGGCGGTTCCCGTCTTGCCGGCGATCGCGACCGGATAGCTGGCCGAAGGTGCTCGCCGAGGTGCCGAGCCCCGAGTGCGTCGCCTCGTACAGCCCGTCGCGGATCGCCGTGATCGCGCCCGGGTCGAGGTTGAGCTCCTTCGTCGGCGCCTGGTAGCGGCGGAGCACCTGCGCGCCCTGCGAGAGGCCGTTGCGCGGGCCCGGCTGCTCGATCGCCGAGACGAGGTGCGGCGTGACGAGCTTGCCGCCGTTCGCGAGCAGCGCGTAGAAGCGCGCCATCTGCAGCGGCGAGGCGAGCATGTCCTTCTGGCCGATCGCGAGCTGGATCGAGTCGCCCGGCTTCCAGAGGCGGTCGACCTGCCAGTTGTACGGGTCGGTCTTCTTCGTGAAGGTCGCGTGCTTCCAGGCGATCGTCGGCAGCAGGCCCGGCGGTCGCAGGGCCGACGTCGAGGCCCGGCTGCTGGCCGAAGCCGAACGTCTTGGCCCAGCGCTGGAGCGGCTGGCCGCGGTCGGGCGGCAGGTCGTAGAACGCCTTGCCCACCTGGTAGAAGTACGTGTCGCACGACTGGGCGATCGCGGTCGGCAGCGTCATCGAGGTGTTCACGAACGGGTCCCAGTTCTTGAAGAGCTGGCCCGCGACCTTGTACGTGCCCGTGCAGGGCAGCGCGTTGTACGGCGAGAGGATGTGCTCCTGCATCGCGGCCAGCGCGGTCACCGGCTTGAACGTCGAGCCCGGTGGATACGCGCCCGCGATCGCGCGGTCGAGCGCCGGATAGTCGTCCGCCTTGGCCACGTTCGGGTTCGTCAGCGGCGCGAGGGCGCCCTTCTTGCGGCTCGTGCACACCTTCGGGTCGAAGGTCGGGTACGAGGCGAGCGCCCGGATCGCTCCGTCCTGCGGGTCGAGGGCGACGATCGCGCCCGCCTTCGCGTACCACTGGTGGTCGGCCTGAGCGAGGTTGATCCCGCTGACGATCGCCTGCTGCGCGGCGCGCTGGAGCTTCGCGTCGAGCGTGAGCCGGACCGCGTAGCCGGGAGTGACCGGCGTCCGCATGCTCGATCGGGCTGATCGGCCGCCCGAGCGAGTCGACCCGCAGCTGCTCCAGGCCCGGCTGCCCGCGTAGCTCCTTGTCGAACGAGGACTCGATCCCGGCCTGGCCGACCTTGTCTCCGAGCACGTAGCCCTTGCTCGACTTCAGCTGGTCCTTGCGAGATCTCGCCGACGTAGCCGAGGATGTGCGCACGCGAGAGTCGCCGAACGGGTAGTTCCGGACGAACGTGTTCGTGATCGTCATGCCCGGGAACTCCGACTGGTGCTCGAGCAGGTAGTGGACCTCGTTCTCGTTGACGGCGTCGCGGACGGTGACCGGCGTCACCGGGTCGCCGCGGTTCTTCTTGATCTCGCTCGTGACGTCCGCCAGCGGGACCTCGAGGATCCGCGCCAGGCGGCGCAGCTCGGCGTACGGCGCCGTGCTTGGGCAGGTCGGCGGGCCAGACCTTGACCGCCGTGGCGCTCGTGTTGTCGACGAGCACGCGGCCGTAGCGATCCTCGACGGGCCCGCGCGGCGCATCGGTGCGCATGACGCGCAGCTGGTTGTTCTCGGCGGCGACGAGGTACTGGTTCCCGGACAGCACCTGGAGCGCCCAGAGCCGGAAGAAGAGGACCGCGAACGCGGCGAGCGTGAGGAAGCCGAGGATCCCGATCCGGAAGACGAGCTGCGGGGTCAGCCGATACGGAGCGTCGAGGCGCGGGTCGCGCGGCAGGAAGCGCCCTGGTCGGATCGGGGTCGGGCGGCTAGCCAACGAACTCGACCTCCGGCGCGCCGCTCCGGCGCCGCGAACAGTCGCCGGACGAGCGCGAAGACGGGCAGCGTGAGCAGGAGGTTGAGCGCGATCGTCCCGGGCAGCTCCTCGACGAGGACGACCTGCGCCGGAGCGGGCTCGCGGAGCAGGAAGTGCATGACGAGCGAGCCGACCGCGTAGAGCACCGTCACGACGGCGACGGACAGGAGCGGCGCGTGCGCGCGGTCGCGTCCCGTGGTCTCTCCGTAGCGGCCGATCCAGAAGCCGGCGAGCGTGAGCAGGAGCGACGTGAAGCCGAGCGTGCCGAGCCGCGCGATGTCGATCAGCAGGCCGGCCCAGAAGCCGGTGACCGCGCCGAAGATCGAGCCCTGCGTGAGCGCGACCGCGACGAGCGTGACGAGCACGAGGTCGGGCGAGCCGCCGAGGATCCCGATCTCGGAGACGATCGTCACCTGGACGATCGTCACGAAGAAGAAGAGGACGGCTGCTTTCGCGGCGGGGACGATCACGGCATCTGCGGACGCGGCTTGTGGCTCGCCAGGACGAGCACGTACTGGAGCGACGAGAAGTCGACGAACGGCATCACCTGGACGTCCTGGAACGGGTCGACGTCGGTCTGGCCGACCCGCGTCACGCGGCCGATCGGGATGTTCTTCGGGTAGAAGGACGAGAGCCGGTGGCCGGACATCTGGCCGGCGGTGATCACGAGGTCGCCCCGGTTCACGCGCTTGTTCTTGAGGACGCGGTCGAGGAAGAGCAGGTCCTCGGGGCCCTGGCTGTGGCGGACGACGCCGATCGCGCTCGTCTGGTGGTCCTTCGCCGTGACGGCGCTCTCCTTGTCGTTGAGGAGCGTGACGAGGGCGGTGTCGTGCAGCACCTTCGTCACCTGGCCGACGAGGCCGCGGTCGGTGACGACGGCGTCGTAGACGCGGATTCCGCTCGAGCTGCCGGCGGCGATGACGATCGTCTGGTCGAACTGGCCGACCGGGTTGGAGAGAACCTCGGCGGTGACGGCGGTCTTCGCGTAGTCCTGGTAGGCGGGAGCAGCGCTTGAGCTTCAGGAGCTTCTGGAGGGCTGCGGCCTCCTGCGCCTGCGGTCGCGGCCTGGATCGCCTGCTGCTGGAGCCGCTTGTTGTCTTCCCGGAGCTGCTTGTTCTCGGCCTTCGCGTGGAAGACGTCGGCCGTCCAGTTGTAGGCGTCGTGGAACGGGCGCGCGATGCGGTTGGCGGCGATCTCGAACGGGCGGAGCGCGGTCGAGCCGGCGCTCTGGAAGCCGTGCAGGCTCCCGTTCGGCGACTCGCGGAAATAGACGGTGATCATCACGAGCGAGGCGAGCACGAGCAGGCCGACGACGAGCCGCCTGCGCAGGGGGCCTGACGACCTGGAGGAATAACGGGGGGCAACCGCGCGTCGGACGGGAGAGCCCAGCGCCGCCACCCGCGCGCTGCGAGTCCTAGGCACGGCTTTGGAGGGTAGCGAAGTGTGCGGCGAGATCGAAGATCTAGCGCCGGTAGCCGTTCCGGCTCTTCGACCGGTTCTTCGCGGCCCGCTGCATGACCTCGAGCACCTCGAGGCTGCGGCCGGAGCCGACCGCGACGCACGTGAGCGGCGACTCGGCGAGCTGCGCCGGCATCTGCGTCTCGTGGCGGAGCCGTTCGTCGAGGCCGGAGAGGAGCGCGCCTCCGCCGGCGAGGACGATGCCGCGGTCCATGATGTCGGCTGCGAGCTCGGGCGGCGTCTTGTCGAGCGTCGAGCGGATGGCGTCCAGGATCTGGCCGACCGGCTCCTCGAGCGCGTGGCGGACTTCGTCGCTGCTGATGACGACCGTCTTCGGGAGGCCGGTCAGCATGTCGCGGCCGCGGACTTCGGCTTGCACCTCGTCCTTGAGCTGGAACGCGGAGCCGACCTCGAGCTTGATCTCCTCGGCCGTCTGCTGGCCGATCAGGAGCTTGTACTCCTTCTTGATGTGGCTGGTGATCGCCTCGTCCATCTCGTCGCCGCCGACTCTGAGGCTCTGCGAGACGACGATGCCGCCGAGGGAGATGACCGCGACCTCGGTGGTGCCGCCGCCGACGTCGACGATCATGTTCCCGGTTGGTTCGAGCACGGGGAGGCCGGCGCCGATTGCGGCGGCCATCGGCTCTTCGATCAGGTGGGCCTCTCTGGCCCCGGCCGAGAGCGTTGCTTCTTCGACGGCGCGCTTCTCGACGCCGGTGACGCCCGACGGGACGCAGACGACGACTCTCGGGTGGGCGAAGCGGTGCTGGTGGACCTTCTGGATGAAGTGGCGGAGCATCTGCTCCGTGACGTCGAAGTCGGCGATGACGCCGTCCTTGAGCGGGCGGATCGCGGAGATCGTGCCGGGCGTCCGGCCGAGCATGCGCTTCGCCTCGACGCCGACGGCGTGGACTTCGCCCGAGCGCTGGTCGATCGCGACGACCGACGGCTCGGAGAGGACGATGCCGCGCCCGCGCACGTAGACGAGCGTGTTTGCGGTGCCCAAGTCCACGGCCATGTCGCGGCCGCCGAAGCCATTGAAGTACCCCAAAAAGCCCATCGTCCCGCGCCCGAGTGTAGTGATTCTGTGGAAAACCGCGAAGGACAGGCCCAACACCACCATGTCCCAGTGTCAGACGCCGGACATGTCCCGCTAACCGACACAACTTTCGCAACGGCTTACGCGCGCCCGCGCGTGGCGCTCCGTCTCGTCCGTACCCTCGTCTCATGCCCCGCCCGCCACGAGTTCTGACTCGCCGGCGGCATCTACCACGTCACGTCTCGTGGGAACCGGCGGCAAGCCGATCTTCCAGGACGATGACGACCGTCGGCGGTTCCTCGCGCTGCGCGATCGGGTCGTTCGTCGCTACGGCTGGCGGCAGCACGCCTTCTGCCTGATGACGAACCACTTTCACCTGCTCGTCCAGACTCCGCAGCCGAATCTGCTCGCAAGGCATGCAGCGACTGAACAGCGGGTACGCCGGGTACTTCAACGAACGGTTCGGGCTCGTCGGGCACCTCTTTCGAACAGCGATTCGCCTCGCGCGTCATCGAGACGGACGAGTACTTCGCGGAGGCGATGCGCTACATCGCGTTCAACCCAGTGCGTGCAGGCCTTTGCGGACACCCGGCCGAGTGGCCGTGGAGCAACTTCTTCAACGTCCGAGGACTTCGCTTTCGATCGGTGACCGTGTCCGCCGGGCCATGTCTGGCGTCTGACACCGGACAGGGCTGGATTAGCCGAAGCCGTACGTTCCTGGGAAGCGTTGCGACAGGAGACGGACGAGCAGCGCGGCTGGGAGGCCGACGACGTTCAGGTAGTCGCCCTCGATCCGCTCGACGAGCGACGCGCCGAGGCCCTGGATCGCATATCCGCCAGCGCGGCCCTCCCACTCGCCGCTGCTCACGTAGTGGGCCAAATCGCGTGCGTCCAGCGACCGGAACGTGACCAGCGTCGTCTCGCTGTGCAGCTCCTCCCACGCAGCCGTCCGCAGACACAGACCGGAGACGACCTCGTGCGTCCGGCCCGACAGCCGCTCGAGCATCGCCTCGGCCGCCGCCGCATCCACGGGCTTCCCGAGCGCCTCACCGTCGACGACGACCTCGGTGTCAACGCCGAGCACCGGGCACTCGCCACCGTCAACCGAGCGCGCCTTCCCCGCCGCGAGCTCCACCGGATCGCCGCCGGACTCCTCGAACCGAGGCGGAACGACCTGGAACGGAACCCCCAACTGCTCGAGAATCGCCCGCCGCTGCGGCGAAACGGACGCGAGGATGAGCGGCGGAGCCGGCGGAACGCTCACCCGCGCTTGCGGGCCTTCCAGATCTCCTCGGCCGGCCACTTGCGCGCCCACTCGGCCGACACGAAGTCGTAGTACTGATGATCCTTCGCCGATCTCGGAAGCCTGAATCTCCCACAGGCCTTCGACGTCGAACCCGCTCTCACGAAGCAGCCGAATCCACTCGCCGTGCGGCAGCTGGAACTCGACGCCTTCGCCCTCGTCCGGACCACTCGAGCCGGTGCATTCCGAACTGCGGCCGAAGGAGCTGCTCGCCGACCTTCCCCATCGTCGGGAGCGCAGAGGATCATCAGCGTCGAGTTACGCAGGAAGACGAGCTCGCCACCCGGGCGCAACAGCCGGGCCGCCTCAGGAATCCACTTGTACGGGTCGCACCAGATCGACGCGCCGTACTCCGAGAGCGCCAGGTCGAACGACGCGTCCGGAAGCGGCACCTCCTCCGCGTTCGCCTCGATCAGCTCCATGGCGAATTCCGGTCTCCTCGCTCATCCGGCGAGCGGTCTCGAGCTGAGCCGGAGTGATGTCGACGCCCGTCACACGAGCACCGCGCTTTGCGAGCCAGGCGCCGAAGTACGCCGTCCCGCAGCCGAGCTCGATCACGTCCTTCCCGGACACGTCTCCGAGCACGCCGAGCTCCGAGTCGCTCGGCCCGAACATCCCCCAGGTGATCTCCTCGGCCGCCCAGGCCTCGAGCCGCGCGCGCGTCCGTGTACTCCGCGTTCGACTTCGTCCAGACCTCGCGATTCCGTTCGGAGGTAGTCAGTCAAACCAGAGCGAGATCTCACGCGCCGCCGACTCCGGCGAGTCCGAGCCGTGCACGAGGTTGTCCGGCATCGAGAGCGCGAGGTCGCCGCGGATCGTTCCGGGGCCGGCGTCAGCCGGATTCGTCGCGCCCATCGTGGTGCGAACGGTCGCGATCGCCCCCTCCCCCTCCAGCACGAGCGCCAGGGTCGGCCCCGAAGTGATGAACTCGACGAGCTCGCCGAAGAACGGCTTCTCCGCGTGCTCCGCGTAATGCTCTCCGGCCAACTCGCGGTCGACCGTGAGCAGCCGCGCCTCGCGGATCTCGAGCCCTCGAAGCTCGAAGCGCCGCAGGATCTCGCCGGCCAGGCCGCGCCGCACCGCGTCAGGCTTGATCAGGACGAGTGTGCGCTCGGCCGCCATCGGCGGCGACTCTACTCGGACCCGGTTTCCTGCCGCGGGGCTTCGAGCGGCGGGAAGTGAATCGGCGCCGTCGACTCGATCGGCGTCTCGCAGTAGGGACAAACCTGCCAGAGCGGCTCCAGCGGCGCCTTGCAGTTGACGCACGCCTGGCGCAGGCGCGTCGTGCACACGGGGCAGACGAGGAAGCTCTCGTCGATGTCCGCGCGGCAGACCGGGCAGTTCTGGTGTCGCCCGCGGCCAAGGCTCTCCTCCATCGCCTTGATCTCGAGCTCCCGCTCGCGCACGTCCTCGAGGTACTCGGGCGGCCGGAAGAGCATGTAGATGAAGGCGCCCACGAACGGAGGCACGAGCCCGAGAATCGTCGCCGCCCCGACGAGCCACGGATCCGCGATCCGGCGCCGCGCGTCCTTGAACACCCAGTAGCCGACCGCCAGCCAGAAGACGACGACCATGAAGATCGCGAGGTTGCGAAGGAGCGGCCAGGAGCCCGAGTCGAAGAAGTCGTGAAGCGTCCCGAAGAACCCGGAATCTCCACTGGCTGCGAGGACTGTCTTCACTTCCGTTCCCCCGTTATAGGAGAAGTTGACCGATGATGTAACCGAGAGCGAACGCGATCCCCACGATCGACAGCACGACGACGGCCGCGAACGCGAAGACGGTGATCCGTTCGCCAGCTTTCGTCAACCTGCACCGTCTTCCTCTCGCGCGTGGAGGTCCGCGAGCAAATAGAGGGAGCCGGTGACGAGGACGGGGCGCCCAAAGGTACGCGCGCGCGCGAGTGCCTTGGCCGGATCTGCGACCGAGAGGACTTCCGAGAAGTGCGCCTCGGCTTGCGCGGCGAGATCCTTCGCGGGCAGCGCGCGCGGGTTGCTGGAGGTCGTCGCGACGAAGGTGCTGCCTGCGCGGCCGAGGCGTTCGAGCAGCTCGTCGACCCGTTTCTCGCGCAGGATCGAGACGCAGAGGACGTAGTCGCGGGCCGGGATCCGCGCCAGCAGCCACTCGACGGCTTCCGGGGTGTGCGCCCCGTCGCGGATCTCGCCGTCGCGGCGCTCGAGGCGGCCGGCCAGCGAGACATCCGCGTCGTGCTCGATCTTCCGGCCGAGGAACGCCTCGGCCGCTTCGCGTGCGCCGCCCAACACGATCGCCGCGTCGCCGGGAACGAGGCGTTCGAATGTGTTGTCCGACATGACAACTACTCTTGCCGCATGAGCAACTGCGAGTTTCTCCTGCGCGATCTCCTCGCGCGTCTCGCCGAGCACCTCGGTGTGTTCCAGCGCGACGTTGGTGAGCAGGACGACCTCGGCGTCGACGACGTTGGTCGCGTCGAGCCGTCCGCCGAGCCCTGCCTCGACGACCGCCGCGTCCACGCCCTGTTCCGCGAACTCGAGCAGCGCCGCGGCGGTCAGGACTTCGAATTGCGTCGACCCGAGCTCCTCCGCGGGACCGCGGACCCGCGCGACGGCCCGCTCGAAGCCGGCCTCGTCACAATTCAACCGCTCGTGCCAGCCTGCGACGTGCGGCGAGGTGTACGCGCCCACGCGGAGACCCTCGCTCCGAAGTAGTTCGGCGATCGTGCGGGTGGCGGTCGACTTCCCGTTCGTGCCGACGACGTGAACCGCGGGGTACGCCTTCTGCGGATCGCCGAGGCGGGCGAGGAGCGACCGCATCCCGTCGAGCCCGAACTCCTCGGGCCACGGGCTGAGCGAGGCGACCCAGGCTGTCGCCGCGCCCGGACTAGTTGCTGATCGCATCGAGCTCACGGCGATAGCGCTCGAGCTTCTCGTCGCTCGGCCTCGACGACCTCGGCGGGCGCCTTCGAGGTGAACCGCTCGTTGGCGAGCATGCCCTCGGCGCGCGCGATCTCCTTGCGGAGGCGCTCCCGCTCGGCATCGACGTTGCCGTCCGTCTTGACACGATCGGGCCTGACAACGGCCTCGAAGATCCGCAGATCGTCGCCTCTCAGCTCAGCGCGCACGCCGCTCCGCCGGAAGATGGCCGCTGCCTCCTGGGCCCGGTCGAGCGCATGCAGGTCGGCGGCGAAGCTGTCGTCGGGCTCGGGCCAGGGAGCGACGATGAGGCGTGTCGTTCGACTCGGAAGGTGCGACCAGATCTCCTCGCTCACGTGCGGCATCACAGGATGGAGGAGCTTCAGGAGCCGCTCGAGCGCGGCGAGGGCCGTCGCGCGCGCATCGTCGTCGCCCGCGTAGAGCCGTGCCTTGATCGCCTCCGCGTACCAGTCGCAGAACTCGTCGAACGTCAGGTGGTAGAGCAGGCTCGTCGCAGCCGAGAATTCGAACTCGGGGATCAGCGTCTCGAGCTCCGCGCGGGCGGCGTCGAGTCGGCCGAGGATCCACCGCTCCTCGACGTCGCGGGGCCGGAGGTCAGGATCGACGTCGCTCGCCTCCCCGAGCAAGAGCCGCGACACGTTCCAGAGCTTGTTCGAGAGCTTGCGACCCTCTTCGATGGCGCCGGCCGAGAAACGCACGTCCTGCGTGGACGCCATCTTGAGCAGTCCGTAGCGGGTCGCGTCGGCGCCGTGCTCGGCGATCAGCTCGGTGGGGTCGATCCCGGTGCCCAGGCTCTTCGACATCCGGCGGCCGTCCGGGGCCAGGATCATCGCGTGGTAGTTGACGTCGTGGAACGGGACCTCGCCCATCAGCTCGAGCCCCGCCCAGATCATCCGCGAAACCCAAAGGAAGTTGATGTCCCGGCCGGTCGAGCACACGTCGCCCGGATAGAACGTCTCGAGCTCCGGCGTCTGCTCGGGCCAGCCGAGTGTCGCGAACGGCCACAGCGCGGACGAGAACCAGGTGTCGAGCACGTCTTCTTCCTGCGTGAGCTCGCCCTTCCCGCACTCGGCGCACGCCGCCGGCGCGCTCTCGGCCACCGTCGTGTGCCCGTCGGCGCAATACCAGACGGGAATCCGGTGGCCCCACCAGAGCTGCCGCGAGATGCACCACGGGCGAATGTTCTCGAGGAACGAGAGCATCACACTGGTCTGCTGCTCCGGATGCGAGCGGACACGGCCGTCCTTGAGCGCCGCGATCGCAGGCTTGGCCAACTCCTCCATCTCCACCCACCACTGGAGGAGCACGAGCGGCTCGATTCGGTCGCCAGAGCGGTCGCAATGCCCGACCGAATGACGGAACGATTCGCGCTTCTCGAGCAGCCCGCGCTCGGACAGTTCCGCGACGATCCGCTTCTCGGCTTCGGCCTGCGTCAGGCCTGCGAGGTCACCTGCGTTCTCGTTCATCAGACCGTCGAGCCCGATGACCATCGGCTCGGGAAGGTCGTGGTCGCGCCCGATTTCCCAATCCATTGGGTCGTGGCCCGGCGTGATCTTGAGAGCACCGGTCCCGAACTCCGGATCGACGCGCTCGTCCGCGATGATCGGCACGCGCCGCTCGGCGATCGGGACGATCGCCTCCTTCCCGACAAGGTCGCGATAGCGCTCGTCGCCGGGGTGAACGGCCACTGCCACGTCGGCGAGCATCGTCGGCGGCCGCACGGTCGCGATCGTCACGTGGCCGTCGCCGTCGGCCAGCGGGTAGCGGATCCACGTCAGCGTGTCGTCCACCTCGCGGTGCTTGACCTCGAGGTCGGAGACCGTGCTCCCGCACCCCGGGCACCAGTTCACGATGCGGGACCCGCGATAGATGTAGCCCTTGTCCCAGAGATGGGCGAAGAACCGCATCACCGCCGCCGAGTACGCGTCGTCCATCGTGAAGCGGTGGCGTCGGTAGTCGAGTGACGCGCCGAGCGTTCGGAGCTGCAGCATGATCTGACCGCCGTAGTCGCGGATGAAGTCCCAGCAGAGCTCGACGAACTTCTCTCGGCCGACGTCCTGGAGCGTCTTGCCCTCGGCGGCCAAGCGCCGCGTCATCACGGCCTGGAGCGCGATCCCCGCGTGGTCGTAGCCCGGCTGCCAGAGCGTGTTGAACTCGCGCATCCGGTGCCAGCGGATGAGCACGTCCTGGGCCGAGGCGTTCAGCGCATGGCCCATGTGCAGCCGGTCGGTCACGTTCGGCGGCGGCAGGCAAATCACATACGGCGTGCGCGGATCGTCGGCCTCCGCGTTGTAGAGGCCTTCCTCCTCCCAGGTGCGCTGCCAGCGCTCCTCGATCCCCTGCGGTTGGTAGAGCGGCTCCATGCGCGCATCGTACGGTTGCGGACTCGCAGAGTCCGGGCGTTCAGAACGGATGCGGTCAGGCAGCGACTATGGACTCAGTATCGCTGTTGTTCGGTTATCCGGCAAATGCGGTAAAAGCAGGCAATGCGACTACGCCGTGCCGTCGGCGCGCTCGCCGAACGCAACTTCCGCCTTCTCTTCGCAAGCTCGACGATCTCCGGGCTCGGCGACGGCATCTCCGATCATCGCGCTCGTCTTCGCCGTGTTGCAGGTCTCCGACTCGGCGATCGCGCTCGGGCTCGTGCTGGCTGCGCGGCAGATCGCGGATGCGGCGATCGTGCTCGCCGCAGGCGTCTGGGCCGACCGGCTCCCGCGCCACCTCGTGCTGATCGCCGTCGCGATCGTCCAGGGCGTCGTGCAGGCGATCACCGGAACGCTCGTCCTGACCGACTCGGCGACGATCCCGATGCTCATCGGTCTCCAGGCGATCTACGGGCTCGCCGAAGGCTTCTACCTGCCCGCCTCGACCGGGCTGATCCCCGCGACGATCAGCCCCGGCCGGCTCCAGCAGGCGAACGCGCTGCTCGGGCTCGCGCGGAACGCGACGAGAATCGTCGGCCCGGCCATCGGGGGCGTCATCGTCGCGGCCGGCAGCCCGGGGTCAGCGCTTCTGATCGATGCTGCGTCCTTTGCGCTCGGGGCGCTGCTCCTGGTCCCGCTGAGGTTGCCGGCCCGCACCGAAACAGTGGAGACGAAGTCCTTCTTCACCGAGCTGCGCCAGGGCTGGGACGAGTTCCGCCGCCAGACCTGGATCTGGACGACGATCGTCTTCTTCGGGATCGGCAACTTCGCGTTCGCGTCCTACTGGGTGCTCGGCCCGATCGTCGCCAAGCGAGACCTCGGCGGCGCGCCGGCGTGGGCCGCCCTGACCGCCGCCTTCAGCGTCGGCGCCCTCATCGGCGGCCTGCTCGCGCTGCGGATCCGCCCGAAGAAACCCCTCGCGGCTTCGTGCATGGCGGCCTGGGTCTTCCTCCTGCAGCCGCTCGGCATGGGCCTCGGCCTCCCGCTGTGGACCCTGATCGTCGTTCTCGGTGCTCTGCGGCTGCGGCCTCGCGATCCACATCGCGCTCTGGTCCACGGTCTTCCAGCAGAACGTGCCCGAGGAGTCGCTGTCGCGCGTCAGCTCCTACGACTCGTTCGGCTCGTTCGTCCTGCTCCCGCTCGGAGCGGCGCTCGCCGGGCCGGTCGCGGCGGTTTTCGGCGTCCAGGAGACGCTCCTCGCCGCCGCGTTCGTGATCGCGGTCACCCAGGCGATCGTCTACGCGCAGCCGAGCGTGCATGCCATCCGCGCCCGCGAGGAGGAGCCCACGGAGCCAAGCGAGGCTGCCGCCCCGGCTTAAGCGGACTCTTCGACGAGCTCGTCCGACTCTTCGGGCGCGCCGCCCGAGGTGACGAGCGTCGGCTTCAGATCCTGCGCGATCGTCTCCTTCGTGATCGCGCACTTGGAGACGTCCTTGCGCGACGGGAGCTCGAACATCACGTCGAGGAGCGCGTGCTCGATGATCGACCGCAGCCCGCGGGCGCCGGTCTCACGCTCGAGCGCCTTGTCCGCGATCTCCCAGAGCGCGTCCTCGGTGAAGACGAGCTCGATGTCGTCGTAGGCGAAGAAGCGCTGGTACTGCTTGACGAGCGCGTTCTTCGGCTCCACCAGGATCTGAACGAGGTCCTCGCGCTTCAGCTGGTGCACCGCCGAGACGACCGGGAGCCGGCCGATGAACTCGGGGATCAGCCCGTACGAGAGCAGATCCTCGGGCATGACGTCCGAGAGCAGCTCCGACTTGTCCGTGTCGTGCCGCGAGCGGATGTCCGCGCCGAAGCCGACCGCGTTCTTGCCGATCCGCTTGCCGATGATCTTCTCGAGCCCCGCGAACGCGCCGCCGCAGATGAAGAGGACGTTCGTCGTGTCGATCGAGAGGAACTCCTGGTGCGGGTGCTTGCGGCCGCCCTGCGGAGGCACCGAGGCAACGGTCCCTTCCAAAATCTTCAGCAGCGCCTGCTGGACGCCCTCGCCGGACACGTCGCGCGTGATCGACGGGTTGTCCGCCTTGCGCGCGATCTTGTCGACCTCGTCGATGTAGATGATCCCGGTCTCGGCCTTCTTGATGTCGAAGTCCGCGGCCTGGATCAGCTTGAGGAGGATGTTCTCGACGTCCTCGCCGACGTAGCCGGCCTCGGTCAGCGCCGTCGCGTCCGCGATCGCAAACGGAACGTTCAGGATCCGCGCCAGCGTCTGCGCCAGCAGCGTCTTCCCGCACCCGGTCGGGCCGAGCAGGAGGATGTTCGACTTCTGGAGCTCGACGTCGCCGTCCTCGGCGCCCATCTGCACGCGCTTGTAGTGGTTGTAGACCGCCACCGCGAGCGTGCGCTTCGCCTCTTCCTGCGAGACGACGTAGTCGTTGAGGACGGCGTAGATGTCCTTCGGGCGCGGCAGGTTCTCGAGGTCGAGCGTCGCCGGGGTCGTCAGCTCCTCGTCGATGATCTCGTTGCAGAGATCGATGCACTCGTCGCAGATGTAGACGCCCGGCCCTGCGATCAGCTTCTTGACCTGGCGCTGCGACTTGCCGCAGAAGCTGCAAAGCAGCTGCTCGTTTCCTTCGCTTGCCCTAGCCATCCCCGTTCACCTTGTACATCGAAAAGGCCTTTCTGCCTAGCCCTCGAATCAGCGATGCTCGATGACAGTGTCGATGATTCCGTACTCCTTCGCTTCTGCAGCCGTCATGAAGAAGTCGCGCTCCATGTCCTTCGAGACCTTCTCGAGATCCTGCCCGGTGTGCGTTCCCATGATTTCCTCGAGCTTTCGCTTCAACGCAATCGTCTCCCTGGCGTGGATCTCGATGTCGGTCGCCTGACCCTGGAATCCACCCCAGACCTGGTGGATCAGGATCTTGGCGTTCGGCAGCGCCATGCGCTTCCCTTTCGCGCCGCCGGAAAGAAGCAGTGCTCCCATCGACATCGCGATCCCGACGCAGATCGTCTGAACGTCGGGCTTGATGAACTGCATCGTGTCGTAGACCGCGAGGCCGTGGTAGACGGATCCGCCCGGCGAGTTGATGTAGAGGGCGATGTCCTTGTCCGGGTCCTCCGACTCGAGGTGGAGGAGCTGGGCGATGATCAGGTTCGCGATCTGATCGTCGACTGGCGTCCCCAGGAAGATGATCCGCTCGTTGAGCAGCCGGGAGTAGATGTCGAACGCGCGCTCGCCGCGGGAGGTCTGCTCGACGACCATCGGAACGAGTGGGCTCATGCGGGGGTCATAGGTCATACAGGCTCCTTGCTGCTGCCGGGGGTCCACAACTTCGCAGCGGTCTCGGGTTTTTCCTTCTCGGGCGTCCAGATGCTCTCGCGCGCCCGCGCCAGGTCGACGGGAATCGGTTTCACGTCCTCGACGATACGGTCCAGGGCCTTCTTCAGGCGGAGGTCCGAGCGGAGGCGCTCCTGGC
>CAWGVD010000015.1:0-116993 GCA_963825795.1 uncultured Actinomycetes bacterium
ATGGCGAACATCAACCGAGTCGTCCTCGTGGGAAACCTGACCAAGGACCCGGAGCTGCGCCACACCCCGAGCGGTACGGCCGTCTGCAAGCTTCGCCTGGCCGTGAACACGCGCCAGAAGGACGGCCAGACCGGCGAGTGGGGCGACAAGCCGAACTACTTCGACGTCACCGTCTGGGGCAACCAGGGCGAGAGCTGCGCTCAGTACCTCTCGAAGGGCCGCCCCGTCGGCGTCGACGGCCGGCTCGACTGGCGTGAGTGGGAGGCGCAGGACGGCACCAAGCGTCAGGCGGTCGAGATCATCGCCGACAGCGTCCAGTTCCTCGGCAGCCGCGGCGACGCGCGAGGGGCGGCGAGCGCCAGTTCGTGCCCGCCGGCGCGACGACGAGAACGCGAACGCCGACTTCGGCAACGCGAACGACGACGACATTCCCTTCTGATGGCGCGCAGCGACCGGGACCAGAAGGAACGCCAGGGCGGCCGCCGTCGCCAGCCGATGGAGCGGCCCGGCAGGCGCCGGCCCTGCTACTTCTGCAAGGAGAAGATCGACGAGGTGGACTGGAAGAACTTCAACCAGCTCCGCCGCTACGTCTCCGAGAAGGGCAAGATCCGCTCGCGCCGCATCACCGGCACGTGCCGCCGCCACCAGCGGCAGGTGGCCGTCGCCGTGAAGCGCGCGCGCGAGATGGCACTGCTCCCCTACGTCTCGAACTTAGATGAAGGTCGTTCTCCGGGAAGACGTGGACAAGCTCGGCCTGCGCGGCGAGGTCGTCGACGTCGCGCGCGGGTACGCACGAAACTTCCTCTTGCCGCGCAAGCTCGCGGAGCCGGCGACGCCCGCCCGCGTCAAGGAGCTCGAGAAGGTGAACGCGCGCCGCGCGCTGAACGAGGCGCAGAGCGTCGAGCAGGCGCAGGAGATCGCGCAGCGGCTCGGCCAGGCGGAGCTCCGCTTCGACGTCAAGGCCGGGGAGAAGGGCGTCCTCTTCGGGTCGGTCACGCAGACGAACCTCGCGGACGCGATCTGGGACAAGCTCAAGGTCAGGGTCGACCGCCGGAAGATCGCTCTCGACGAGCCGCTGAAGCGGATCGGCCGCTACCAGGTTCCGATCGAGCTCTTCGCCGAGGTGACGGTGGAGACGCGCGTGCTCGTCGTGCCCGAGGGCGGCGAGCTGCCGCCCGAGGAGGAGCTGCAGGCGATCGAGGAGGCCGAGGCGGCCGAGGCTGCCGCGGCCGAGGCGCCTGGCGAGGAGGAGCGCGCCGCCGCCGAAGCCGCGATCGAGGAGGAGATCGCGGAGGAGGAGGCGGTCGAGGAGCCGGAGGCCGAGGTCGCTGCCGAAGCCGAGCCCGTGGCCGAGGCCGAGCCGAGGCGGCCGAGGCCGCTGCCGAAGCCGAGCCCGCGCCGGAGGAGTCACAAGAGGCGAACTAGTTCTCCACAGGCTTCTGCCCAGCCTGTGGACGAATCTGACGAAGAATCCGCTCGCAGCGCGAAATTCGCGCGCCGATCGTGTTCGGCGAGCTGGGGACGACATCCGACAGGCTGGGGAGAATCGGGCGAACGTGCGTTCCCTGACCCTGCAAGCAGCGGTGTTTCGGCTCTGGCCGAGCCTGTGCGAAAAGCGGTTGTCCACCCGTTGAAATCGGCGCTTCCAGCCACCACTAATTCCGACGTGGCCGTACTCGCTTCGTCAACGCAGAACGCCCCCGTTCCGCCGCAGAACCTCGACGCCGAGGAGTCGGTCCTCGGCGCGATGATGCTCTCGCCGGGCGCGATCGGGGCCGTCAGCGAGGTCCTCGACGCCAGCGACTTCTACCGCGAGAGCCACGCGAAGATCTACCGCTCGACGCTCTCGCTGTACGCGCGCGGCGAGCCGGTCGACGCGATCACGCTCGTCGACGAGCTCGAGGAGCGCGGCGACCTCGAGGGAGCGGGCGGTCGCGAGCGGATCCACGAGCTGGCGGCGCTCGTCCCGGCGACGGCGAACGCGGCGCACTACGCGCGGATCGTCCGCGAGATGGCGACCCTGCGCGGCCTGATCCGCGTCGGCGGCGAGGTCGCGCGGCTCGGCTGGGAGCGGCCCGGCGACGCGCAGGAGCTCGTCGACCAGGCGGAGCAGGTCATCTTCGAGCTCTCACAGAGCCGGGTCGCGTCCGAGTTCAGCCACATCGAGGAGCTGCTGAAGGAGAGCTTCGAGCGGATCACGCAGCTCTACGAAGCCGGCGAGGACCTGACCGGTGTGCCGTCCGGCTTCCGCGACATCGACCGCATCACGGGCGGCTTCCAGCCGGGCAACCTGATCATCGTCGCCGCGCGGCCGAGCATGGGCAAGTCCGCGCTCGGGCTCGGCATGGCCGCGAACCTCGGCGTGCGCACGAAGACCCCGGTCGCCCTCTTCACGCTCGAGATGTCGAAGTCCGAGGTCACGCAGCGGCTGATGTGCAGCGAGGCGAAGGTCGAGTCGAACCGCCTCCGCACGGGCAAGCTCGCCGTCGACGACTGGCCGCGCCTGACCGCGGCGTGCGACAAGCTCGCGAAGGCGCCGATCTACGTCGACGACACCGGCTCGATCACGATGATGGAGATCCGCGCCAAGGCGCGGCGGCTCAAGACCCAGGAGCCGAACCTCGGCCTGATCATCGTCGACTACCTGCAGCTGATGACCTCGGGCGCCTCGGTCGAGAACCGCGTCCAGGAGGTGTCGCAGATCTCGCGCCAGCTGAAGGTGCTCGCGCGCGACCTCGACACGCCGGTGCTCGCCATGTCGCAGCTCTCACGCGCGGTCGAGCAGCGCCACGACAAGCGGCCGATCCTGTCCGACCTCCGCGAGTCGGGCGCGATCGAGCAGGACGCCGACCTCGTCTTCTTCATCTACCGCGACGAGTACTACAACGAGGAGTCCGACCAGCAGGGCCTGGCCGAGGTCATCTGCGCGAAGCACCGCAACGGGCCGACCGGCTCCGAGAAGCTGTCGTTCCTGAAGCGCTACGCGAAGTTCGCCGACCTCGCAGCGTGATGCTGGTAGAGCGGCAGACCTGGATTCCCGAGCGAGTTACGTGCTGCTTCGGAGACTGGATCGAGCTGAGTCGGGCGGGCCCGTCGGCTAGAGACTGTACCAGTGCACGGCGCGGCTGACTTCACTGGAACTTGACAGCGTCCCGGCGGGATGGAATTCTCGCTCGCGCGGCAGTTGGTGTACCGCGAGAAGGAAGGGGGCCGAGGAGAGTGCAGCCTTCTGATCGCTGTGGCACACCCGCCTCGGCCGAGGGGCCTGAGAGGCCGATCTCGTATTCGAGCGAACGCGCGAACGGAAAGCACACGCGCCGAGTTTTCCTCGTCTCGGACGTGAGCGTTCACCGTGACAGTCTCATGGAGCAGCTCGATCGTGAGCCGGGCATCCTGGTTGTCGGCGCGACGTCGGATATTGATCGGGGCATCGCAGAATACTGGAACCTCGGTCCGGATCTCGTCCTGCTCGACGTCGCCGCAGAGGAGCGCGTCCCGGCGATCGGGGCTCTGGTAGCTGCTGTCCCCGATGTGAGAGTCGTCGCGTTCGCCGTGCCCGAGACCGAGGACGACATCATCGCTTGTGCGGAGGCCGGTGTCGCAGCCTGCGTCACGCGCGAAGCGTCGATCGACGAACTGGTCGCGACGATCGAGCGCGTCGGATCTGGTGAGAGCCTCTGCTCGCCGCAGGTGGCGGCGGTCCTGCTCGGCGCGTCGCGACGCTGGCTGCAGCGCGGTCGGACGAACCGGCTGCGACGCTGACGAGCCGTGAGCGGGAGATCCTCGACCTCATCGCCGAAGGGCTGTCGAACAAGCAGATCGGTCAAGTCCTCTGCATCCAAGTACTGACCGTGAAGAACCCGTCCACAATCTCCTCGAGAAGCTCGAGGTTCACAGCCGACACGAGGCCGCCGCACTGCTTCGGACTGCACGAGTCTCCGGTCTTTTCTCCTGTCGAGGCTGTGGGGAACTAGTTCCTTCCGACCCAGAGATCTAGTTCTTCCTCTGGACTAAAAACGAATCGGCGGGTCCATTGTCGCCTTGCGCCGCGGTATCCGAGTAATCGGGCGGCCTTGGTGTTGGGGCAGTGAGTGCCTGACGTCAAGGGGGGAGACATTGGGGAGAACGTGAGACACCGCTATCGAGGCTGGGGCTTGCGTCTCCTTGCCGTGCCCTACGCCGGCGCGCGGACGTGCCCGGCCGACCTTCTGGCCCGACAGCTCCAGGGTTGCCCGCCGTCGGCAACATGCCTGATCGAGCAGCGAGCCACGGTTCCCTTCCGACGGCCAAGGAGGATTGATGGCAACAGAACGAAGCGAATCCGGCCCGACAAATGGAAGGGGAAGTCCGTGATGCGGGCACCAAGACGAAAGACGATTGCCGGCGCGCTGTTCGCCGCGCTGTTCCTCGCCGCGATCGCCTTCGCTGGAAACAACCTCTCCCGGACGTCAACGCAATCGGCTGCTCTAAACGTGAGCCACATGTCCGGGCCGGCATCACAATTCGCCAGTTCGACAGGATCGACCAAGGGAACGCCGGCTGTCCCCGCGAAGGGGTCGAACCCCCAGGGCATGACCGTCGGCACGTCATACAAGAACGCCATCTCGCCGCCGGCCGCAGCCTGGGCCGGGCACGGCACAGTGCAACTACAAGCTCGGCGAGCTCCCGGCGCTCTTCACCGGTGAGCCTCTGCGCCAGGCCAACGATCCTGTTGTGCAGGACACGATGCCGACGCCAAAGATGCCCGCGCCGATCCTCAACTTCGACGGGATCCGATTCCCGGGCGTCAACTGCAACTGCGCTCCGCCCGACACGAACGGCGAGGTCGGCGCGACGCAGTACGTCCAGATCGTGAACGAGGGCTCCAGGTCTTCGACAAGACCACCGGCAACTCGGTCCTCGGGCCGAGTCAGCATCGAGTCGGTGTGGAGTGGCTTCGGCGGCGTCTGCGAGATCAACGGTGAAGGCGACCCGGTCGTGCTGTACGACCAGCTCGCGAACCGCTGGATCGTCAGCCAGTTCGCCGGCAACGGCGGTCAGCCGACCGACGAGTGCGTCGCCGTCTCGACCACGAGCGACGCGACGGGCTCGTACAACCGGTACGACTTCGACCTCGGACGTTCGGGACAACTTCTACGACTACCCGAAGCTCGGCGTGTGGCCGGATGCGTACTACATGAGCATGAACGTGTTCAACGCCGTCCGGCACCGCGTTCCTCGGCCCGCAGCCGTTCGCGCTCGATCGCTCGGCGATGCTCAACGGCACCCCGGCGACGATCATCAGCACGGGCATGCTGCGGCGCCGTCGGACGACCAGCTCATGCCGGCCGACCTCGACGGGATCGAACCAGCCGCCTTCGGGCGCGCCGAACCCGTTCACGCGAGAATCGGCACGAACCCGACCTGGAAGCTGCTGGCGCTTCCACGTCGACTTCGGCAACCCGGCCAACTCGACGTTCACCCTGGCCGGGTACCTCGATCCCGGCGCCGTTCACGTCGATCTGTCGCGCGGCAGCTGCGTGCCGCAGGCGGGCACGGGCGACACGCTCGACACGCCTGGGCGACCGGCAGCATGTTCCGAAATGCCTACCGCCGCTTCGGACGGCCACGAGGCGCTGGTCGGGAAACATGACGGTCGAGTCGAACGGCGTGGCCGGCGTCCGCTGGTACGAGATCAACAACGCGACCTCGGGCTCGCCGGGCTTCGTCCAGCAGAGCACCTACCAGCCCGACAACACGTGGCGCTGGATGGGAAGCGCGGCGATGGACGCGCTCGGTGACATCGCCGTCGGCTTCAGCGCCTCGTCCTCCAGCATCAACCCGCAGATCCGCTACGCGGGACGGCTGGCCGGCGATCCGCCGAACACGCTGGCGCAGGGCGAGGCGACCCTCTTCGCCGGCACCGGCAGCCAGACCGGACACGGTCAGCCGCTGGGGCGACTACTCCGACATCACGGTCGACCCGAGCGACGACTGCACGTTCTGGTACACGACAGGAGTACTACGCGACGACGAGCTCGTTCAACTGGAAGACCCGGATCGGGAGCTTCAAGTTCCCGAACTGCGTCGCGGCGCCGCACGGGACGCTCGCGGGCAAGGTCACGAACGCGAGCAACAACAACCCGATCGGCGGGGCGAAGGTAGGAGACGTCGCTGGGAGCGTGACGACGACAGAGGCCGGACGGGAATTACTCGCTGAGATTGCCGGTCGGCACGTACGACGTCGACTGAACTGCGTTCGGCTACGCCAGCGCATACGGAGAACGACGTCGCTGATCACCGACGGCCACGACGACGGTGCAGGACTTCGCCCTCGTCGCGGCCGCGTCACACACGGCTCCGGCCACGTTGCGCGACGCGGACGGCAACCCGCTCGCGAACGCGACGGTGACCGTCGCTCGGCACGCCGATCCCAAGCGCGACGACGGACGCCACGGGTGCATACAGCATCCGAACGTGCCCGAAGGCGAGTACGACGTCCGAGCCGCGGCGGGGCGCTGCAACACACCGCAGACGCAGCATCGTCGTCGTCAACGGTGACGAGACGCTCGACTTCTCTCTGCCGCAGCGTCACGACAACTTCGGCTACTTCTGCCAGATCGTCGCACCGAACTACATCGAGGGTGACACGACACTCCCGCTCAGCGGCGACGACAGCGTCATCTCGGTGGATTTGCCGTTCGCGTTCACGTTCTACGGGCGAGAACTACAAGACGGCCTACGTGGCGACGAACGGCTACATCAACTTCCTGACCCCGAGCTCGTCTTCACCAACAGCGCGATCCCGAGTGCAAGCCAACCGAACGGAGCGATCTACCCGTTCTGGGACGACTTGTTCATGGACGGTTCGTCGACTGCTTGGACGAAGGTCGTCGGCACTGCGCCCGAACCGCCAGTTCGTGATCGAGTGGCGGAACGTGACCTTCTTCAGCAACCGCACTCCTCGAATCGACTTCGAGGTCGTGCTCAACGAGAACGGTCGCATCCTGACGCAGTACCGGAACATCGCACAAGACAGCATGGAGCAGGGCAACTCCGCCACGCTCGGGATCGAGAACGCGGCCGGTGACGACGCCTTGCAGTATTCGTTCAACGAGGCGACGATCGAGAGCCCGACCTTCGCTGTGCTCTACCGCCTGCCGCCAAGCGGCTTCGCCAGGGGCACGTGACGGATGCCAACGACGGCCTCGCGGTCGCCGGGGCGCTGGTGAAGGCGAAGCAGAACGGCACCACGGTGCGCCAGGCGCTCAACCGACGCGGACGGCTTCTATCGGATGCAGTTGCCGGTCGGCAACTACACGCTCGAAGCCAGCAAGACGAACTACGCGACCGGTACCGCGAACATCGTGATCAACGTGGACCAGACGACGACGCAGGACTTCTCGCTGGCCACAGCGCGAGGCGTGGTGAACCCGACGTCGCTCGAGTTCACTCTGCAGCGCAACGAGACCCAGACGAAGACGCTCGACTTGTCGAACACGGGCGGTCTCCCGATGACATGGGACGTCAAGGAGTCGGGAGGCGGAGCAGCCGCGTCGCCGTCGAGGTCTCGCCAAGGCTCGAAGCTCATGAGGATCGAGCTGAGCAAGGACGAGCGGGCGAATCCGGGCTGGGCCGGCAATCAGCCGCACGGCCACGCGCCGCGCGTCGATGCCGGTAACCCGACTGGCTCCAACGTGGTCGACGATCGCGAACTACCCCGTCGGGATCATGGACAACTCCAACGCCATCATCGACGGGCAAGGAGTACTCCGTCGGCGGGTTCGACTCCAGCTTCAACCTCTCGAACCACGGCAACGTCTACGACCCGGGCACCAACACGTGGTCGGCGATCGCAGACATGCCGATGGCCCGTGAGAAGCCTGGTGTAGCAGCGGTCAACGGCCTGCTGTACGTGACTGGTGGTTGGGACACGTTCGGGACTCCGATTGCCGCAGACGGACGTGTACGACCCGAGCACGAACACGTGGAGCACGGTGGCTCCCAACCCGAGCCCGACGGCAGCACCGGGCGTCGCCGTCGCCGACGGCAAGATCTACCTCGTCGGCGGCTGCGCGGACGGTGGCTGCACGCCGTCTGCTCACGTGTCGCGGTCTACGACCCCGCGTCCGACAGCTGGGACGAGTGCCGCCTCGTACCCGACCACAGATTCGTGGGAGGCGTGCGGCGGGATAAGCGGCAAGGTCTACTGCGCGGGCGGCGTCAACGGTGGAACGACGCTCACCAGCGGTAACGTTTACGACCCGGGCTCGGATTCGTGGAGCCCGATCGCGAACATGCCGATCGACCTGTGGGGCATCGGTCTCTGGCGCGGCCGAACGGGACTGCTCGTCGTCTCGAGCGGCGTCACCGAACGGGTTCAACACGGTCACGAACGAGGGCTTCAGCTACGACCCGTCCACCGACAGCTGGACGGCGCTGCCGAACGCGCAGTTCCCGCGCTACCGCGCGGGCGGTTCGGTGCGGCTTCTACAAGGTCGGCGGCTCGTCGGGCGGGTTCAGCCCATCGGCGGACTCCGAGAAGCTGTCGGAACTCGACGATTGCACCGAGTTCACGGACGTGCCATGGCTCTCTGAGAGCCCGACAAGTGGAACGATCAATCCGGGCGGCCATACGACCGTCCAGGTCACGGTCGACACGCACGGGCTCATTCCGGGCAACGTCTACCAGGCCAAACTGACGTTCCGCACGAACAGCGGCCGGCACCCGAACTTGGTGGTTCCGGTGCGGCTGACCGTGCCGGCGTTGGGGCTCAACTCCGGCGGCGGCGCCTATACGAGCGTCGGCGGAGAGCCGTGGTTGGCCGATCGGGCGTACACGGCTGCCAACCAGGCGGGGTACATCCAGCAGCCCAAGAAGACGGCGAGCACGCGCTCGGCGATCGGAGGGACGCTGGATGATCCGCTCTACCAGGACGCGCGGATCAGCCCGATGACGTACCGCATCACGGGCCTACCGCCGGCCGTATACAAGCTGGAGCTCAAGTTCGCCGAGATCCAGAACAAGAGTCCGGGCCAGCGACAGTTCGACGTGATCGTGAACGGCTCGCCGTACCTGATCGCGTTCGACATCGTCGCGCTGGCCGGCCGGGACAACGCGCTCGACCGGACGACTCTCGTCAGCCCCGTGGACGGCGAGATCACCGTCCAGCTTGCCAAGCGACAGTCGCAAGGCGAGCCGATCCTCAACGCGATTCGGGTCGGGCAGAACCACTAAGACAGAGCAATCGACGATAAGACGACGGCCCCGCTCCGGCGGGGCCGTCGCTCATTTCGGCCTAGGAGATCGCGCACTCCTGCCAGACATAGGAAGAGCCCCGGAGGAGGGTCTGCGGCCAACCCAACCGAGGCTCACGATCCTTATCGGCAGCCGCGGCGGATTCATGACCCTCGAAATGACCACGGCGACGGCTGGGGCTTCTGTCACACTGATTCGTCGTGCCTGCGACAGTCATCGTCGGCGCGCAGTGGGGTGACGAGGGCAAGGGCAAGATCGTCGATCTGCTCGCCCAGCATTCAGACCTCGTCTGCCGCTACCAGGGCGGCCCCAACGCGGGCCACACGATCATCGCCGACGGCGAGACGTACAAGTTCAAGCACATGCCCTCGGGGATCCTGTGGGGCAAGGAGTGCGTCCTCGGCGCCGGCCTGGTCGTCGACCCCGGCGTCTTCGTCGAGGAGCTCGACGACCTCGAGGCGCGCGGCATCTCGACCGAGACCGTCCGCCTCTCCGGCAACGCGCACCTGATCATGCCGTGGCACGTCGCGCTCGACGGCGCGAGCGAGCGGCGGCTCGGGAAGCTGCAGATCGGCACGACCCGCCGCGGGATCGGGCCCGCGTACGCGGACAAGTCGACCCGGCTCGGGATCCGCGTCCAGGATCTGTTCGACGCGAAGATCCTGCGCCAGAAGATCGAGGTCGCGCTCGCCGAGAAGAACGTCTGGCTCGAGCGGGTCTACGGCGCCGCGCCGCTCGACCTGGAGGAGGTCGCCGAGGAGGTCGAGGGCTACGCGCAGCGGCTTCGCCCGTACATCGCGGACACGTCACTCCTGGTCGAGAACGCGCTCAAGGACGGCAAGGCCGTGCTCTTCGAGGGCGCCCAGGCGACGCTGCTCGACCTCGACCACGGCACGTATCCGTTCGTCACGTCGTCGAACCCGATCGCCGGCGCCGCCGCCACGGGCATCGGGATCGGGCCGACCCGGATCGACCGCGTGATGGGGGTTGCGAAGGCGTACGTGACGAGGGTCGGCGAGGGGCCGTTCCCGACCGAGATCGTGGGGCCAGACCAGGAGCGGCTGCGCGAGCTCGGCGGCGAGTACGGGACCGTGACCGGGCGCCAGCGGCGCTGCGGCTGGCTCGACCTCGTCGGCTTGCGCTACGCGGTGCGGCTGAACGGGATGACGTCCCTCGCGCTGACGAAGCTCGACGTCCTCTCGTCGTTCGCCGAGCTCCCGGTCTGCGTGCGCTACCGGCTGCGCGACGGGACCGAGACCGACGAGTTCCCGGCGCACCAGAGCGACTTCCACCACTGCGAGCCGGTCTACGAGACGCTGCCCGGCTGGAACGAGCCGCTGGACGCGATCGACGACGTGGCCACGTTGCCGCAGGCCGCCCGCGACTACGTGGACTTCGTCGAGCAGAAGCTCGGCGTCGAGGTCTGCCTGATCGGGACCGGCGCGTCCCGCGAGCGCGTGCTCTCGCGCCGCGGCGTCGAGGCAGTCCTCAGCTGACCAAGTAACACAGTGTTACTAAGTCGGTTCGGTGGCTACGCGCGGCCGACGGCGTACCAGGCTCGCGCCGTGAGCTCGAACGGGCCGTCGGGGTCGCCGAGCCGTCGCGAGAGAGCCGCGCGAAGAGCCGTTTGGCGCTCGGGGTCGAGCGACGCGCAGAACGCGCCCGCGGGGCCGATGCCGCTCGGGAACGGCGCCCACAGGTCGTCGAAGTCCTCGTACTCGACGGTGACCGAGAGCTCGCCGCCCTCCACCTCGTCCAGGCCGACCGCCCGCCAGAGCCCGGTCAGCTCCTCGAGCGTGGCAAAGCGCATGTTCTTCCCCTCGTCGAACTCCGCGCTCTCGTCGGGCGCGACCTCGTGGGCCGCCTCCCAGTACGCGCGCAGCATCGTCATGCCGTCCCGGTAGTCCCACGTGCAGGCCGCGACCGACCCGCCGGGCTTGACGACGCGCTTCATCTCCCCCACGCCGCGCTCCGCGTCGGTCATGAAGTTGACGACGAGCTGCGCAAAGGCGGCGTCGAACGAGTCGTCCTCGAACGGGAGCTCCTCCGCGGCCGCGACTCGAACGTCGGCGCCCGGCAGCCGCGCTCTGCAGACCGAGACGAACGGCTGGGACGGATCAACGGCCGTGACGTTCTCCTGGCCGACGACCTCGGCGAGCGCACCGGCAAGCCCGCCCGGGCCGCAACCGACGTCGAGCACGCGGCTCTCCGGTTCGAGGTCGACCGTCCCGATCAGCGCTGCTGCGAGCGACGGCGCGTAACGTCCGACGAAGCGCCCGTACATGTCGGTCGCACTCCGAAAGGTGGCGGCGCCCTCCGCTTCGGTCACGAGCCGATCGTACAAGGGAGGTCTTTCAAACGCAGGTGGCCGGGACTAGGCTTGCCCCCGTGAGAGTCCTCGTCGTCGGCTCCGGTGGGCGGGAGCATGCGCTGGCCTGGAAGCTCGCGCAGAGCCCGTCGGTCGACGCGGTTCACGCCGCACCCGGGAATCCGGGCATCGCACAGCTGGGGCAGTGCCATCCGATCCGCGCGGAGGACGGCGACAGCCTGCTCGAGCTCGCCCGGACGATCGGCGCCGACCTCGTCGTGGTCGGGCCCGAGGCGCCACTCGTGGCGGGCGTCGCGGATCAGCTGCGTCGCGGCGGAGTCGCGGTCTTCGGCCCGAGCGCGGCGGCGGCTCAGATCGAGGGCTCGAAGAGCTTCGCCAAGGACGTGATGCGCGCGGCGGGGGTGCCGATCGCCGAGACGATGTCGGTCGCGAGGGTGCCGTGCGTCGTCAAGGCGGACGGGCTCGCGGCCGGCAAGGGCGTCTTCATGTGCCACACCCAGGCGGAGCTCGACGCCGCCCTGCGCGCGGTCGCGACGCTCGGCGACCAGTTCGTGATCGAGGAGCTGCTCGAGGGCGAGGAGCTGTCCGTGTTCGCGATCGTCGACGGGCGCAACGTGCTCGCGCTGCCGGAGTCGCGCGACTACAGCCGCGTGGGCGACGGCGACACCGGGCCCAACACGGGCGGCATGGGCTCGTACTCGCCCGTGCCCGAGCTGGACGACGGTCGCGTCGCCGAGCTCGTGGAGACGATTCACCGGCCGGTCGTCGAGGCACTGGCCGAGCGCGAGCACACCGTTCATCGGCTGCCTCTACGCGGGCCTGATGCTCACCGCCGACGGGCCGCGCGTGCTCGAGTTCAACTGTCGCTTCGGCGATCCCGAAACGCAGGCGATCCTGCCGCGGGTCGAAGGCGATCTCGGCGAGGCGCTGCTCGGTGCGGCTCAAGGCGATCTCGGCGAGGTCGAGCTGTCCGTCTCGAGCGCGTGCGCCGTGACGGTCGCGCTTGCCGCCGGGACGTATCCGGAGGGTCGCGACATAGGCTCGTCGATCACCGGGATCGCGGAGGCCGAAGCGCTCGGCGCGGTCGTCTTCCACGCCGGGACGGCGATGCGCGACGGGCAGCTCGTGACGAGTGGTGGCAGGATCCTCAACGTGACCGGACTGGGCGACACGCTCGAGCAGGCAAGGGCGCGCGCGTACGAGGCGTGCGAGGTCGTCTCGTTCGAGGGCGCGCGCTTCAGGCGCGACATCGCGGCGAAGGCGGTGAACGTTGCCGGCTGAGCACGAGACGCAGACGTCGCCGATCGGGCTTGCTCGAGGAGCTCGACGAGCCGGGCCCGCTGGTCGGGATCCTCGTCGGCTCCGAGTCCGACCTCGAGGCGATGGACCCGGCGCTCGCCGAGCTGCGCGAACGCGGGATCTCGCACGAGCTGAAGGTCCTGTCGGCGCACCGCAATCCGCGCGGCGTCGCCGAGTACGCGTCGACCGCGCAGCTCCGCGGAGTGCGCGTGATCATCGCCGGCGCCGGCATGGCTGCCGCGCTTCCAGGCGTCGTGGCCGCCTACAGCGACCTGCCCGTGATCGGCGTGCCGTTGCGCTCGTCGAAGAGCGTGGGCGGCGGTCTCGACGCGCTGCTCGCGATCGCCCAGATGCCGCCGGGCGTCCCGGTCGCGTGCGTCTCGGTCGACGGATCGCGGAACGCGGCGATCCTCGCGGCGCGGATCCTCGCCCAGGGCGGCGGGTACCCGCAGCTGCCCTCTCTAGAATCGAACGAGTGATCTCGCGTTACTCGCGACCGGAGATGGCCAGGATCTGGTCGGACGAGGGCAAGCTCGAGCGCTGGCTCGAGGTCGAGCTCGCGGCACTCGACGGATGGGCGGAGACCGGCGTCGTGCCCGCCGATGCGGCGACCGAGATTCGCTCGAAGGCGACGGTGCCGACGCCGGAGCGCGTTGCGGAGATCGAGCAGAGGACCCACCACGACCTGGCCGCGTTCGTCGACGCCGTCGCCGGCGACCTCGGGCCCGCCGGGCGCTGGTTCCACTACGGGCTGACGTCGTCGGACATCGTCGACACGGCGCTCGCGCTCCAGATCGGCGCGGCCGGCGAGCTCGTCCTGGCCGGGATCGACCGCGCGTTCGGGGCGGTTGCGAAGCGCGCCGAGGAACACCGGTTGACGCTGACGATCGGCCGCACGCATGGCGTTCACGCCGAGCCGACGACGTTCGGCCTCAAGCTCGCCGTGTGGGCGTTCGAGCTCGAGCGCGACCGTGAGCGGCTCGCGGCCGCGCTTGCGGGCGTTCGGGTCGGGAAGCTCTCCGGCGCGGTCGGGAACTACGCGGCGATCGATCCCGAGGTCGAGCGCATCGCGTGCGAGCAGCTCGGGCTCGAGCCGGAGCCGGCCGCGACGCAGGTCGTGCAGCGCGACCGGCATGCGGCCTTGCTGTCGACGCTGGCGTTGACCGCGGCGTCACTCGAGCGGTTCGCGCTCGAGATCCGGCACCTGGCTCGAACCGAGGTGGCCGAGGTGCAGGAGCCGTTCGGCCAGGGCCAGAAAGGCTCGTCGTCGATGCCGCACAAGCGGAACCCGGTCGTCGCCGAGCGGATCTGCGGTCTCGCACGTGTCGTGCGCGCGAGTGCCGTCGTCGGGCTCGAGAACGTGGCGCTCTGGCACGAGCGCGACATCTCGCACTCGTCGGCCGAGCGCGTGACGATCCCGGATGCGTTCCTCGCGCTCGACTACATGCTCGACCGCTTCGCCTGGCTCGTCGAGGGAATGGTCGTGCGCACGGAGCAGATGCGGCGCAACCTCGAGCTCAGCCGCGGCCTCTACTTCAGCCAGCGCCTCCTGCTCGCGCTCGTCGAGACGGGGCTGTCGCGCGACGAGGCGTACCGGCTCGTGCAGGGACACGCGATGCGCGCCTGGGAGGAGGAGCTCGACTTCCCCGAGCTCGTTCGCGCCGACGGTGAGATCGGCAAGCGACTCGACCCGGCAGCGCTCGACGCGATCTTCGATCTGGGCCACTACACGCGCCACGTCGACACCGTCTTCGAGCGCCTGGCCGCCATCACGAACAAGGAGGAACCGGTTCATGCCTGAAGCCGAAGCCGTACACGTCGCCAGCGGCAAGGTCCGCGAGCTCTACGAGCTGGACAGCGAGCGGCTGCTCCTGACCGCGAGCGACCGCATCTCGGTGTTCGACGTCGTCCTGCCGACCGAGATCCCGGACAAGGGCCGCGTGCTGACCGGGCTCTCCGGCTACTGGTTCTCGCGTACGAAGTCGATCGTCCCGAACCATCTGCTCACGATTCGCGAGGACGGCCGCTCGATGGAGTGCCGGAAGCTCCTGATGCTGCCGATCGAGTGCGTCGTCCGCGGCTACCTGTCCGGCTCGGGCTGGAAGAGCTACCGCGAGAGCGGCGAGGTCTGCGGAATCGCGCTGCCCGAGGGTCTCACGCGAGTCGGACCGGCTTCCGGAGCCGATCTTCACGCCGACGACGAAGGCCGCCGAGGGCCACGACGCGCCGCTGACCGCGGAGCAGGCGGGCGCGCTCGTCGGCGACGAGCGCTTCGCCGAGCTGGAGCGGATCTCGATCGAGCTCTATACGACCGCCGCGGAGGCGCTGCTCGAGAAGGGGATCGTCATCGCCGACACGAAGTTCGAGCTCGGGCTCGCCGACGACGGGACCGTCGTCCTCGGAGACGAGATCTTCACGCCGGACTCCTCGCGCTTCTGGCCGGCCGACGAGTACCAGCCCCGGTGGCCCGCAGCCCTCGTTCGACAAGCAGTTCGTCCGCGACTACACGGAGTCGCTCGGCTGGGACAAGACTCCGCCAGGACCCGGGCTCCCCGACGACGTGGTCGCCGGCACGCGCGCCCGCTACGTCGAGGCGTTCGAGCAGATCACACGCATGCCGTTCGACGAGTACGCGGCCGAGCCGACGGAGGTTCTCGTATGAAGGCGACCGTGCTCGTCAGGCCGAAGCCCGGGATTCTCGACCCACAGGGCAAGGCGGTCGAGGACTCGCTCCGGCACCTCGGCTTCAAGGTCGACGAAGCGCGGGTCGGGCGGCTGCTCGACCTCGAGGTCGACGCTTCGGACCCCGACCAGGCTCGCGCCGAGGTCGAGCGCATGTGCGCCGAGCTGCTCGCCAACCCGCTGATCGAGAGCTACGAGATCGAGCTCGCGGAGAAGCCATGACCGAGGCCACGCCCCGCATCGCCGTCGTCGTCTTTCCCGGCTCGAACGACGACCGTGACGCGGCGCTCGCGCTCGAGGGTCTCGGCGCCGAACCGGTCCTGCACTGGCACGCAGAGCCGGAGCTGCCCGAGGTCGGCGCAGTCGTCCTGCCTGGAGGCTTCTCGTACGGCGACTACCTGCGCGCAGGGGCGATCGCCCGGTTCTCTCCAGCGATGCGCGCCGTGGCCGACTTCGCCGCCGACGGCGGTTTCGTCCTCGGGATCTGCAACGGCTTCCAGGTGCTGTGCGAGGCCGGCCTGCTCCCGGGTGTGCTGCGCGCCAACGAGTCGCTCTCGTTCGTGTGCCGGGACGTCGCCGTGCGGGTGGAGCGCAACGACGTCCCGTTTCTCTCCACGTGCGAGACCGGCCAGCGGCTGACGATCCCCGTCAAGCACGGCGAGGGCTGCTACTTCGCCGACGACGAGCTGCTCCGGCAGCTCGAGGCCAACGGGCAGATCGTCCTTCGCTACGACCGCGAGAACCCGAACGGCTCGATCGACGACATCGCGGGCGTCGTCAACGCCGATGGCAACGTCATGGGCCTGATGCCGCATCCGGAGCACGCCGTCGATCCGCTGCTCGGCTCGGCCGACGGCGCACTGATCCTGCAAGCGCTCGTCGAACGCGCCCGCGAGCGACTATTCGCCGCGGCCTGAGAACACGTCGTCGATCAGCGACTGAACGCGGCGCGACCTGCTGGGCCACACGAGCCCGGAGAGCCACACCACGACGACGCCCACGACCAGCACGGGTAGGAGAAGGAATCCCAATGTCCGCTACGTCTTCCCGTTGGCGCCCTCCTTCATGCCTGCGAACCCGAGCGTCTCGGCGAGCTGCGGGCAACGGGCGAGGCCCTCGACGAGCCTCTGGACGTCACGCGCGCGCAGCGTGACCGGCCCGCGGCGCGCCGTTCCGCCGGTCGAGTAGGCGAAGCGCACGAGCCGCTCGCCCTTCGCGCTCTCGAGCAACTGCACGACCGAGGCGAACCGCTTGTCGCCCGAGCGCTGCTGGACGCTCAGCTCCTCGACGAGCGTCGCCGGTCCCCACGGCGTTGCAGTTTTCGTTGCCACGAACGGCAACCTAGCGGGGAACCTGTGACGTGTCTGTCGCAGCTTCGCGACAGATCACGGACCGAGCCAGGCCACCTCCGTGTCGAGCAGCGCGAGGAACGCCTCGGGATCATCGACCGCGATCTCCGGTGGGTGCACACCTGGTTTCGCGAGCCGTCCCTCCGCAAGCTCGACGGCGCCCCGCGCGGCCGGCTCCGACGTCGACCTGGCGCTCCCGCCCCGCGTAACCGTCCTCCCCACGACCCGCGCATCGCCGGCGCGAAGCTCGACCTCGTGCACCGCGACCGACTCCGGAGACTGCGTGTACGGCTCCGGCAGCTCGCCGTCCTCGAGCGCGAGCAGCTTCTCCAGCAGCCCCGGCGACAGGCACAGGCGAAAGCTCGCCTCGCGCAGGGTCGGAAGGCTCACCGGGAAGCGTGGCCAGCTCGGAGTGCAGCGTGAAGATCCCCTCCGCGCGCCCGACCGGCTCGGGGAAGTCGCGCGTGGCGGCCCCGGACAGCGGGTCGACCTCCTCGAGCTCGCCGTCGCGCAGGACGACCGGCCGCATCTGGAGCTCGTCGCGCAGCGTCTGCACCGAGTACGGCGCCGGAAACGGATGCCCCGCGGCCGCCGGATCGCGGGTCGCCGCCCAGATCTCCATCGAGACCGGGTCGCTCCCGAGCCGCCGCGCCGCAGCAGCGGCGAGCAGGTTCGTCTTGCCCGGGCGCGGAGCCGAGCCCGAGGATCGCCGTCAGCCCGGCAGCGCGAAACTCCTCGTCCAGCTCCAGCTGCTGCCGCGTGACGTGAAAGAGCCCGCCAAGGTCGACGTAGTGCGCTCCGGCGCCCAGCGCGCCCCGCATGACGTCGAGGTTGAGCCGGTAGTCGGCGGCGTTGACGACCACGTCTGCACCCTCCAACGCCGCGCTCAACGAAGCGGGATCGCGGGCGTCCACGTGCTCCGCTCCCTCGAGCCGGAAGTCCCTCGGAGCCACGTCCGCGCCCCAGCTCTCGAGGAACGCCGTGACGTTCCGTCCGATCGTGCCCGTTGCCCCGATGACGGTGATCACGTCAGAATCGTCTCATGGCGGTGGAGCAGCGGACCGAGAGTGAGCGCATTCTGGCCGCCCGCGAGCAGTTCGTGCCGCGCGGGATCGCGACCACGCCGATCGTCGTCGCCCGCGCCGAGGGCGCCCGCGTCGAGGACGTCGACGGCAAGACCTACGTCGATTTCGCCGGCGGGCTCGGCTGCCAGAACACCGGCCACGGCCTGCCCGCCGCCGTCGCGGCCATGCACGAGCAGATCGACACGTACCTCCATCAGTGCTTCATGGTCGGGATCTACGAACCGTACGTGGAGGTCTGCCGCCGGCTCGCGGAGCTGTCGCCGTGCTCGGGCGAGGGCCAGAAGAGCCTGCTCCTGAACAGCGGCGCCGAGGCGGTCGAGAACGCGGTCAAGATCGCCCGCGCCGCCACCGGAGAAGCCGGGCGTCGTCGTCTTCGAGAACGCGTTCCACGGCCGGACGCTGCTGACGATGACGATGACGCACAAGGAGAGCTACAAGAAGGGCTTCGGGCCGTTCGCGCCCGAGGTGTACCGCGCCCGCGGGCCGTATCCGTACCGCGGCGTGACCTCGGACGACGCGCTCGAGGACGTCTCGTCGCTCCTCGCCGCAGCACGAGATCGCGTGCGTCGTCGTCGAGCCCGTGCAGGGCGAAGGCGGGTTCATCCCGCTGCCCGAAGACTTCCCCGCGCGGCTGCTCGAGCTCTGCCGCGAGCACGGAGCCGTCTACGTCGACGACGAGGTGCAGTCCGGCGTCGGCCGCACCGGGCCGGTCTGGGCGATCGAGCACTACGGCGTCGAGCCGGACCTGCTCGTGTCCGGCAAGTCGCTCGGCGGCGGGCTGCCGCTGGCCGCGGTCACCGGCCGCGCCGAGCTGATGGACGCCCCCGAGGCCGGCGGGCTCGGCGGCACGTTCGGCGGGAACCCGGTCGCCTGCGCGGCGGCCATGGCGGTGCTCGACGAGATCGCGCACGACGACTTCCGCCAGCGCTCCGAGGAGCTCGGGAACCACCTGCGGACGCGCCTGGACGAGATCGCGACGCGCGTCGAGAACGTCGGCGAGGTGCGCGGCCTCGGCCCGATGCTCGCCCTCGAGCTCGTGACCGACCGCGAGAGCAAGGAGCCCGCTGCGGAGCTCGCCAAGAAGACGACTGCAGGCGCCCGGGAGCGAGGGCTGATCCTCCTCTCGTGCGGCACCTACGGCAACGTGATCCGCATCCTCGTCCCGCTGGTCATCGACGACGACGATCTCGCCCGGGGTCTCGAGATCCTGGAGGAGTCGCTTGTCGACGCCGCAGCCGGCTGACGTCCGGCTCGAAGACGTCCGCAAGTCGTACGGCGACGTCGTCGCGGTGGACGGGATCGACCTCGAGATCCCGGCCGGCGAGTTCTTCACGATGCTCGGCCCGTCCGGCTCGGGCAAGACGACGATGCTGCGGCTGATCGCCGGCTTCGAGTCGCCCGACGAAGGGCGTGTCCTGCTCCGAGGGACGGACGTGACCGCGCAGCCGCCCTACTCGCGCGACGTGAACACCGTCTTCCAGGACTACGCGCTCTTCCCGCACATGACCGTGGGCGAGAACGTGGAGTACGGCCTCAAGATCAAGCGCGTGAAGAAGACCACGCGCATCAAGCGAACGGCCGAAGTGCTCGAGCTCGTGCGCCTCGGCGGCCTGATGAAGCGCAAGCCCTCGCAGCTCTCCGGCGGCCAGCGCCAGCGGGTCGCGCTCGCCCGCGCGATCGTCAACCACCCGCAGGTGCTGCTGCTCGACGAGCCGCTCGGGGCGCTCGACCTCAAGCTCCGCCAGGACATGCAGATCGAGCTGAAGCGGATCCAGCAGGAGGTCGGGATCACCTTCGTCTACGTCACGCACGACCAGGAAGAGGCGTTGACGATGAGCGACCGGCTCGCGGTGTTCAACGCGGGCCGGATCGAGCAGGTCGGATCGCCCGCGGACGTGTACGAGCACCCGCAGACCGAGTTCGTGGCCGGGTTCGTCGGCGTCTCGAACGTCCTCGAGCGCATGCTGAACGGACGGACGAGCCGCTTCACGGTTCGCCCTGAGAAGATCCGCATCCTTGCGGAGCACGAGACCCCGGAAGACGGCGCGCACACCGAAGCCGGTGAGATCTCCGAGGTCGTCTACGTCGGCATGGTCACGCGATATGCCGTGGCCCTCGACGAGGGCGGAACGCTGATGGTGGTCAAGCAGAACCTCGAAACGACATCAGGCGAGGCGCTCGAGGCCCGTGGCCGGCGAGTCCGCCTCGCGTGGCGCCCAGAGCACACGTACGCAATCCAACAGGGGAAAGAGGAGGAGCATCAATGAGTAGAGCCTGGAAGCGCCGGCTCGGCGGAGTCGGCCTCTCGGGGCTGCTCGTCTTCCTCGCCTTCGCGGCTGCCGGCTGCGGCGGCGGGGGCGGCGGCAGCGGGAGCAGCGCGGAGCAGATCTCGGGGCTCGGCACGAGCCTCGACGACATCAAGCAGAAGGCCCGCGACGAGGGGCAGGTCAACCTCGTCATCTGGTCCGGATACGCGGACCCGTCGTGGGCGAAGCCGTTCACGCAGCAGACGGGCTGCAAGGTAAACACGAAGGACGGCGCGAGCTCGGACGACATGATCGACCTGCTCTCGACCGGACAGTACGACGGCGTGTCGGCGTCCGGCAACGCGAGCGTGCGGCTCATGTCGCGCGGTGACGTCGCGCCGATCAACACGGACTACATCCCGAACTTCGCGGACGTCCAGGCGGGGATCAAGAACCAGTCGTACAACAGCCTGGACGGCAAGCCGTACGGCGTCCCGCACGGCCGCGGCCCGAACCTGCTCATGTTCCGGACGGACGCCGTCCCGAAGGACACGAACAGCTGGGCCGTGATCTGGGACAAGTCGGCGCCCGTACAACGGCAAGCTCTCCATCTACGACGACTCGATCTTCATCGCGGACGCTGCCGTCTACCTCAAGGCGACGCGCCCCGACCTGAAGATCGACAACCCGTACGAGCTCGACGACAAGCAGTTCACCGCGGCGGTCGACCTGCTCAAGAAGCAGGCTCCGCAGGTCAGCGACTACTGGCCCGGCGACGTCGCGAAGCAGGTGCAGGCGTTCACGAACAAGGACGCGGTCGTCGGCACGACCTGGCCGTACCAGGTGAACCTGCTCGAGCAGGCGAAGGTGCCGGTCAAGGCCGTCAAGCCGAAGGAGGGCACGACCGGGTGGTCGGACACCTGGATGATCGACGCCAAGGCCCAGCACCCGAACTGCATGTACCTCTGGATGAACTACATCATCTCGCCGGAGGCGCAGGCGAAGGTCGCCGAGTCGTTCGGCGAGGCGCCGGTCAACCCGAAGGCCTGCGCGCTGACGGTCGACAAGCAGCACTGCGCCAAGTTCCACGCCCAGGACGAAGCGTGGTGGAAGGACGTCTACTACTGGACGACGCCGACCGCGGACTGCGGTGACGACCGCGGTGACGTCTGCAAGACCCAGGAGGACTGGAAGGCCGCCTGGACCGAGATACGCGGATAGGTAGGTGACCTCGGTCGCCTACCGCGACCCGCCGCCCCGGCCTCGGCTGGGGCGGCGGGTCTCCGCCTTCTTCCATCGCCACCCGCGGGTGCGGCTCGCGGCGCTCCTCGCCCTGCCCGTCGCCTGGCTGGTCGGGGTCTACCTCGGGTCGCTGGTCGTCCTGCTCGTCGCGTCGTTCTGGCAGACCGACCCGTTCACGTCGGAGGTCGTGCACACGTTCACGCTCGACAACTTCCGCACCCTGTGGGAGCGCGACGTCTACCGGAACGTCGCCTGGCGCACTGTCCGGATGGCGGCGATGGTCACCGTCGCCGACGCGGTGCTCGCCTTTCCGATCGCGTACTACATGGCGCGCGTCGCCTCGCCCCGGACGCGCGGGATCCTGATCGTCGCGGTCGTGATGCCGCTCTGGGCCAGCTACCTCGTGAAGGCGTACGCCTGGCGGACGATGCTCGCGCACGAGGGCGCATTGAACTGGGCACTCGCCCCGCTCGGGCTGGCCGGCCCCGGGCTCACCGAAACCGGGCTCTGGCTCGTGTTCACCTACCTCTGGCTGCCGTTCATGATCCTCCCGGTCTACGCGGGGCTCGAGCGGATCCCGAATTCGCTCCTGGAGGCGTCGGCGGACCTCGGCGCGCGGTCGCTGCACACGTTCTTCCGCGTCATCCTGCCGCTCGCGTTCCCGGCCGTCGTCGCCGGCTCGATCTTCACGTTCTCGCTCACGCTCGGCGACTACATCGCCCCCGGGCTGATCACGAGCGAGCAGTTCATCGGAACGGTGATCTACTCGATCCGCGGCCAGGCGCTGCCGCTCGCGGCCGCGTACACGTTCGTGCCGATCGCGATCATGATCCTCTACCTCTCCGTGGCGCGGAAGCTCGGCGCCTTCGAGAATCTCTGATGGTCGAATCGCTGACCACGAGAATCCTCCTGCGGCTCGGCGCAGCTGCGACGCTCGCCTTCCTCTACGCGCCGCTCGTCGTGATCGGGCTCTACGCGTTCAACGCGCAGGTCACGCAGGGCTGGCCGATCCAGGACTGGAGCACGAAGTGGTTCCGGGTCGCGTACGAGGACGAGGCGGTCCGGCAGGCGCTCTGGCTCTCGGTGCAGGCTGCGTTTCTCGCGACGCTCGTCGCGATGGTCCTTGGGACGCTGCTCTCGCTCGGGGTCTCGCGGTACAGCTTCTTCGGGCGCGAGACGGTCTCGTTCATCGTCATCCTGCCGATCGCACTGCCGGGGATCATCACCGGGCTCGCGCTCCAGACGACCTTCCAGAACTTTGGCATCGCGTTCGGGCTGCTGACGATCATCGTCGGCCACGCGACCTTCTGCATCGTCGTTGTCTACAACAACGCGCTTGCACGACTACGGCGCCTGTCGGCCTCGTTCGAAGAAGCCTCGGCCGACCTCGGCGCCGACTCCTGGCAAACCTTTCGCTACGTGACCTTCCCGGAGCTGCGGACGCCGCTTCTCGCGGGCGCGCTGCTCGCGTTCGCACTGTCGTTCGACGAGGTCATCGTCACGCTGTTCACCTCGGGTGCGCAGCAGACGCTTCCGATCTGGATCTTCGCCAACCTCCAGCGGCCGCGGGAGCTGCCTGTCGTCAACGTCGTCGCGCTGTTCGTGCTCGTGGCGTCGATCGTCCCGGTCTACCTCGCCCAGAAGCTGAGCCGGGGCGTTGCCACGGGCGTCCCGGTCGGCGAATGAAGTAGTTGTCCGGCCGGCCGCGGGAGGAGTACGGTTCCTAGCTCGCGACCAAGCGGAGGGCTGAGATGAGCGTCACGACTTCCACGTTCCAGAACTTCGTCGGCGGCACATGGGTCGACGCGGCCGAGGGCGGGACGGCCGAGATCATCAACCCGTCCACGGGCGACACGATCGGCGAAGTGCCGAACGGAACCCAGGCCGACGTCGACCGCGCGGTCGACGCTGCGAAAGCGGCGCTGCCCGAGTGGCTCGAGACGACACCCGGCGAACGCGCCGAGGCGCTGCTCAAGCTGGCGGACGCGCTCGACGCGAACACCGAGGAGCTCGCACTGCTCGAGTCCCAGAACGTTGGCAAGCCCGTGCCTGCGGCGCGCGATGAGATTCCGGTCGCGTCCGACAACATCCGCTTCTTCGCGGGCGCGGCGCGGCTGCTCGAGGGCCGCGCGGCCGGCGAGTACATGCGCGGGTACACGTCGATGATCCGCCGCGAGCCCGTCGGGATCGTCGGCCAGATCGCGCCGTGGAACTACCCGCTGATGATGGCCGTCTGGAAGATCGCGCCCGCGCTCGCGGCCGGCAACGTCGTCGTGCTCAAGCCGTCCGAGCAGACGCCGCTGACGACGCTCCGCATGGCCCAGCTGGCCGGAGAGATCTTCCCCGCGGGCGTCCTGAACGTGATCACCGGCGACGGCGAGCCCGTCGGCGCAGGGATCGTCCGCCACCCGGATGTACGGATGGTCTCGCTGACCGGCGACGTGGCGACCGGCAAGGAGGTCGCCCGCGCCGCAGCGGACAACCTGAAGCGCGTCCACCTCGAGCTCGGCGGCAAGGCGCCGGTCGTCGTGTTCGACGACGCGGACCCGGCCGCGGTCGCCGAGGGGATCAAGATCGCCGGGTACTGGAACTCGGGCCAGGACTGCACCGCGGCCTCGCGGGTGATGGCCGGCCCAGCCATCTACGACAAGCTCCTCGACGAGCTCGTGCCCGCGGTCGAGTCGCTGCAGGTCGGCGACCCGGCGACGAGCGATGACGTCGAGATGGGCCCCGTGATCTCGAAGTCCCAGCAGGAGCGCGTCTTCGGCTTCCTCGAGCGGGCGTCGAGCGCGAAGGTGCTCACGGGCGGGGGATCGAACGGCGATCGCGGGTTCTTCGTGCAGCCGACGGTGATCGCGGAGGTCGGCCAGGAGGACGAGATCGTCCAGAAGGAGGTGTTCGGGCCGGTCGTCACCGTCCAGCGCTTCGCCGACGACGACCAGGCGCTCGCGTGGGCGAACGACGTCCCCTACGGCCTGTCCGCTTCCGTCTGGACTCGCGACATCGGCCGGGCGCTGAACGCGGCGCGCAAGCTCCAGTTCGGGACGGTCTGGATCAACGACCACATCCCGCTCGTCTCCGAGATGCCGCACGGCGGCTACAAGCAGTCGGGCTACGGCAAGGACCTGTCCGCGTACTCGCTCGAGGACTACACGCAGATCAAGCACGTGATGGCGAAGCTGGACTGAGCTGATGGCCGTCGAGGCTGCGGGGCGGCGGGTGGTCACGGTCGACCGCGATCGGCTGTCCGCGCGGCTCGAGCACGAGGTCGCGGCCTTCCGCAAGAGCCATCCGCGTTCGCTCGAGCTCAGCGAGCGCTCGCGCTCCTCGCTCCTGTTCGGCGTCCCGATGAGCTGGATGGCTCGCTGGGCGGGCGGATTCCCGGTCTTCGTCCAGGAGGCGAAGGGCGCACGGGTCGTCGACGTCGACGGCCACGAGTACGTCGACCTCTGCCTCGGCGACACGGGCGCGATGGCCGGGCACTCTCCGGAGCCGGTCGTCCAGGCGCTGGCCGCTCAGGCGGCGCGCGGCTCGACGGCGATGCTTCCGACCGAGGACGCGGCCTGGGTCGGCGAGGAGCTGGCGCGGCGCTTCGGGCTCCCGTTCTGGCAGTTCGCGCTGACGGCGACCGACGCGAACCGCTTCGCACTGCGGCTCGCCCGTGAGGTGACCGGCCGCGGGAAGGTGCTCGTCTTCGACTGGTGCTACCACGGGTCGGTCGACGAGGCGCTCGCGGCGACCCAGTACGGCGTCGTCGGGCCGCGCGCCGGGAACGTCGGGCCGCCCGTTCACCCGGCGCTGACGACGAAGGTCGTCCAGTTCAACGACCTCGACGGGCTCGAGGAAGCGCTTCGAGCCAAGGACGTCGCCTGCGTCCTCGCCGAGCCCGCGCTGACGAACATCGGGATCGTCCTCCCCGAGGACGGGTTCCACGACGCGCTCCGCGAGCTGACCCGCAGCACCGGCACGCTGCTCGCGATCGACGAGACGCACACGCTGAGCGCCGGCCCCGGCGGCTGCACCCGAGCGTGGGACCTCGAGCCGGACATCGTCACGGTCGGCAAGGCGATCGGCGGCGGGATGCCCGCTGCGGCGTTCGGCGTCTCGGCCGAGCTCGCCGAGCGGATCACGGAGCGAACCGAGGCCGACTACGAGGACACGGGCGGGATCGGCGGGACGCTGGCCGGGAACGCCCTCTCGCTCGCGGCCGTCCGCGCGACGCTCGAGCACGTGCTCACCGAAGAGGCGTTCGCGCAGACGATCCCGCTCGCCGAGCGCTTCACGGCGGACGTGTCCGAGACGATCGAGGACGCAGCCCTCCCGTGGCACGTGACGCAGCTCGGGTGCCGCGCCGAGTACCGCTTCAGGCCCACGCCTCCTCGCACGGGCGCCGAAGCCGCGGACGCGATCGACGCCGAGCTCGACCGCTACATGCACATCCACGCGCTCAACCGCGGCGTGCTCCTGACGCCGTTCCACAACATGGCGCTGATCTCGCCGGCGACGACCGAGGCCGACGTCGAGAGTGCACAGCGAGGTCTTTCGAGAGGCGGTGAAGGAGCTCCTTGGCTAGCACGGTGCAGCCGACGACCGAGCCGGAGGCCACCCAGCGGCCGGCCGACATCCGCCTCGAGAACATCACGAAGGAGTTCGACGACGTCGTCGCGGTCGACGGGATCTCGCTGACGATCGAGAGCGGCCAGTTCTTCGCGCTTCTCGGCCCATCGGGCTGCGGGAAGACGACGACGCTCCGCATGATCGGCGGCTTCGAGGACCCGACCTCGGGCTCGATCTTCCTCGGCGACCACGACGTCGTCGGCCTGCCGCCCTACAAGCGGAACGTGAACACCGTCTTCCAGAGCTACGCCCTCTTCCCGCACCTCTCGATCTTCGAGAACGTCGCGTTCGGGATGAGGCGCCAGGGCGTGCGCGGCGAGCAGCTGGCCGGGCGCGTGCGCGGGATCCTCGGGCTCGTCGACCTCGAAGGGATGGAGAAGCGCAAGCCGAGGCAGCTCTCGGGCGGCCAGCAGCAGCGCATCGCCCTCGCGCGCGCTCTCGTGAACAAGCCCGACGTGCTGCTCCTCGACGAGCCGCTCGGAGCGCTCGACCTCAAGCTTCGCAAGCAGATGCAGCTCGAGCTGAAGGCGATCCAGCACGACGTCGGGATCACGTTCGTCCACGTCACGCACGACCAGGAGGAGGCGATGACGATGGCGGACACGATCGCGGTCATGAACAAGGGCCGGATCGAGCAGCTCGGCCCGCCCGACGAGCTCTACGAGCAGCCGAAGACGGCCTTCGTCGCCGGCTTCCTCGGAGTCTCGAACCTGCTCGTCAGGAACCGCGTCCGGCCCGGGCGCGATCACGCTCGACGGCGGCACGACCGTCAACGTCTCCCCCGAGGCGCTCAACGGCCGCACCGGCCGCGTTGCGGTCGGCATCCGCCCGGAGAAGATCCGCGTCGGCACCGAAGCCCCGAACGCGCTCCACGGGAAGGTCTTCGAGCGCGCATACGTCGGCGTCGCGACCCAGTACGTCGTCGACACGCCCGCGGGGCGGGTCATGGTCTACGTGCAGAACACCGAGCCCGTAGCCGGTCTGGCGGCCCCGGGCGACCCAATTTCCATCGGCTTCGATCCCGAAGCCACGTTTGTCGTCGACCTTGCAGAGGAGGAAGTGGCGTGAAACACCGTTTGACCCGAGAAGAGCTCCTGCGGCGTGCCGCGTTCGGAGCGGCACTCGCCTCGATCCCGGGCTTCGCAGCCGCATGCGGCGGGAGCAGTAGCAGCAGCGGCAGTTCGAGCGGAACGACGCAGAAGCTCGCCGACACGCTCCGCTTCTCGAACTGGCCGCTCTACATCGACGTCGACCCGAAGACGAAGCAGCCTGGGACGCTCGCCGCGTTCACGAAGAAGACGGGCGTCAAGGTCGACTACACCGAGGACATCAACTCGAACTCCGAGTACTTCGGGAAGATCCAGGGCCCGCTCTCGCGCGGCCAGTCGATCAACCGGGACATCATCGTCCTCACCGACAACGAGCAGTACCTCTCGCTGATGATCGACAAGGGCTGGGCTGAGCCGCTCGACAAGGACGTGATCACGAACATCACCAACCTCGTCGACGTCCAGAAGCACCCGGGCTTCGATCCCGACCGCAAGTACACCCTCCCGTGGCAGTCGGGGATGACCGGCATCGCCTACAACGCGAAGCTGACGAAGCCGATCCTCTCGATCGACCAGCTGCTCGAGGACAAGAGCCTGAAGGGCAAGATCACGGTCCTCAACAACTTCTCGGACACGCTCGGCCTCGTCATGCTCGCGAACGGCGACGACCCGAGCAAGGTCACCGACGCCTCGTTCAAGAGTGCTCTCGACCGCGTCAAGGCCGCGTCCGACTCCGGGCAGATCCGCCAGTTCACCGGCAACGACTACGCGGGCCCGCTGAGCAAGGGCGACCTGATCGCGTGCGTCGCCTGGTCGGGGGACATCGTCCAGCTCCAGGCCGACAACCCGAACCTCAAGTGGAACATCCCAACGGCCGGCGGGATGATCTGGACGGACAACATGCTGATCCCGAAGGGCGGCGACGCCTACACGGCCTCGGCGTACATGAACTACGTGTACATCCCGGCCGTCGCGGCCAAGATGGCGGCCGGGATCCAGTACGTGACGCCGGTCAAGGGGGCGCAGCAGGTCCTCGACGAAGACCGACCCGAAGCTGGCGAGCAACCAGCTGATCTTCCCGACCGAGACGACGCTGTCGCGCGTTCACCTGATCGACCCGGCAGCGCTCAAGAACCAGAGCTACAACGAGCAGTGGCAGGCCGTGCTCGGAGCGTGAGGCGCCGCTGAGATGGGCTTCTTCCACCGGCACCGGGGGCTGACGCCGTACCTGCTGCTGGCCCCTGGCATCGTCTGGCTGGCGGTCTTCTTCCTCGTGCCGCTCGGGTTCCTCGCGCACCAGTCCCTCGAGTCGGGCAACTTCGCCGTCGGCTACGCGTTCAGCTGGGCCTGGGGCAACTACTGGGACGCGCTCCGCCAGTACCACGCGTGGCTGTTCAGGTCGCTCGTCTACGCGGGCCTCGCGACGCTGCTCGCGCTCGTGATCAGCTACCCGCTCGCGTACTGGATCGCGTTCCGGGGCGGGCGCTGGAAGAACCTGCTGCTCGTGATGATCATCGCGCCGTTCTTCGTCACGTACCTGATCCGGACGCTCGCGTGGCAGACGATCCTCGCCGACCAGGGCCCGGTCGTCCGAGTCCTCCGTGACGTCGGGATCCTCGGCGCCAACGGCCGCCTGCTCGCCACCTCGACGGCCGTCATCGCCGGCATCACCTACAACTTCCTGCCCTTCATGGCGCTGCCGCTCTACGTGTCGCTCGAGTCGATCGACAAGCGGCTGATCGAGGCGGCCGAGGATCTGTACGCGAGCAGCGTGCAGGCGTTCCTCCGGGTGACGCTCCCGCTCTCGCTGCCCGGCGTCGTCGCCGGGACGCTCCTGACGTTCATCCCCGCCACGGGCGACTTCATCAACGCCCAGCTGCTCGGCACGCCGCAGCAGGCGATGATCGGGAACGTCATCCAGTCGAAGTTCTTCAACCTGCTCGACTATCCGGGAGCGGCTGCGCTCTCGTTCACGCTGATGGCCGCGGTGCTGATCCTGATCGCGGTCTACGCGAAGGTGATCGGGACGGAGAAGCTGACCGGATGAAGTTCATCCGCCGGCACCTGCTCACGGCGTACGCGATCGCGGCGTTCGCGTACCTGCTCGTCCCGATCGCGATCGTGATCGCGTTCTCGTTCAACAACCCGGAGGGCCGTTACAACTACACGTGGCAGGGGTTCACGCTCCGCCAGTGGCAGAACTGGGACGCGGTGCCGGGGCTGAAGGACGCGATGGTGCTCTCGCTCGAGATCGCGTTCCTGGCCGCGATCGTCGCCACGGCGCTCGGGACGCTGATCGCGCTCGCGCTCGTCCGCTACGGGTTCCGCGGCCGCGGCGGCGACGAACGTCCTCATCTTCGTGCCGATGGCGACGCCGGAGGTCGTGCTCGGCGCGTCGCTGCTGATCCTGTTCCTCAACCTGAGCAGCTTCCTCACGCTCGGGTTCGGGACGATCCTGATCGCGCACATCATGTTCTGCATCAGCTACGTCGTCGTGACCGTGAAGGCCCGGCTGATCAGCTTCGACCGCAGCCTCGAGGAGGCGGCGATGGATCTCGGCGCCAACGAGTTCACGACCTTCCGCAAGGTGACGCTCCCGCTGATCGCCCCCGCGATCCTCGCGGGCCTGCTGCTCTCGTTCGCGCTCTCGGTCGACGACTTCGTGGTGACGTACTTCAACGCGGGCTCGGAGGTGACGTTCCCGCTCTTCGTCTGGGGCGCCGCGCAGCGCGGGGTGCCGCCGCAGGTTAACGTCATGGGTACCGTTATCTTCGTCGTCGCCCTCGGCCTGATGCTGATCAACGTGCTGGTTCAGCGGCGACGGGAGGGAGTCCCCGCATGAGCACCGACGTCCACGCACAGATCGACAGCGAGCGAGTCCGCGAGCTGACCGAGCGCGAGACGAAGCGCCTCGAGGAGACGACGCAGGAGTCGAAGCGCATGTTCGAGCGCGCGCGCGAGGTGATGCCGCTCGGCGTCCCGTCCTCGTACCACGCGCGCGACCCGTGGCCGATCTACCTCGAGCGCGGCGCAGGGCGCGCGCGTCTGGGACGTCGACGGCCGCGAGCTCTGGGACTTCCACAACGGCTTCGGCTCGATGGTCATGGGCCACGCGCATCCGGCGATCGTCGAAGCGATCTCCGAGCGCGCCCGGCTGGGGACGCACTTCGCGGCGCCGACCGAGGACGGGATCGTCGTCGCGGAGGAGCTGGCGCGGCGCTTCGGCCTGCCCAAGTGGCGCTTCACGAACTCGGGCTCCGAGGCGACGATGGACGCGATCCGGATCGCGCGCGGCCTCAAGGGGCGCGACACGATCATGAAGATCTTCGGCTCGTACCACGGGCACCACGACGGCGTGATGGTCGCCGTCGGGGTCGGGGTCGGGATCGACTGGAACGAGGTCGACCCGACGACATCCCGTCGTTCCCGTACGGCGGCGGCGTTCCGCAGCAGGTCGCCGACCTGACGGTCGCGGTGCCGTTCAACGACGCCGACGCGCTCGAGCGGCGGCTCGTCCGGCTCGAGCAGGAGGGCCGCAAGCCCGCCTGCCTGATCATGGAGGCGGCGATGATGAACCTCGGGGTCGTGCTCCCCGAGCCGGGCTACCTCGAGGCCGTGCGCGAGATCACGAAGCAGCACGACGTCGTGCTCATCTTCGACGAGGTGAAGACGGGGCTCGCGATCGCCGCGGGCGGCGCGACCGAGCGCTTCGGCGTCCAGCCGGACATGGTCACGCTCGCCAAGACGCTCGGCGCCGGGCTTCCGTCCGGAGCGATCGGCGCCACGGACGAGGTGATGTCGATCATCGAGAGCGAGACCGTGTTCCAGGTCGGAACCTTCAACGGAAACCCGCTGACGATGGCGGCCGCGCGCGCCGGGCTGCTCGAGGTGCTGACCCCGGAGGCATACGAGCACCTCGACAAGATCAACGACCGGCTCGTGGCCGGCTGCCAGGATGTCGTCGACCGCTACCGGCTCCCGGCGTACACGGTCGGGATCAGCTCGAAGGGCTGCGTGACGTTCTCCGACACGAAGGTCGTCGACTACGAGACCTTCATGACGAAGCAGAACGTCGAGGTCACCGACCTGGCCTGGCTCTACAACATGAACCGCGGGATCTTCGCGACGCCCGGCCGCGAGGAGGAGTGGACGCTGTCGGTCACGCACACCGAGGAGGCCGCGGACGACTACATCGCCGTCTTCGAAGAGCTCGCGCGGGATCTCACCGGCTCGGATTAGCGTCACCGTCTCGCCGGGCGCGTCGCGGACCGAGCTCGTCGGGCGGCACGGAGAGGGCTGGAAGGTGCGCGTGGCGGCTCCGCCGGAGCGCGGGCGTGCGAACGAGGCGCTCGTCGGCTTGCTGGCGTCCGTGCTCGACGTGCCGGCCGGATCGATCCGGGTCGTGGGCGGGCAGCGCGGCCGCGCGAAGGTGGTCGAGGTCGACTCGCTCGAGCTCGGGGAGGTAGAGCGCCGGCTCGAGCGAAAGTAAGCTCGACGCATGACTCGACTCGCCGTAATCGTCGTCCTCGCCTTCGCCCTGGCCGGTTGTGGCAGCAGCTCGAGCGACAACGAGGCCGCGTCGCCGACGACCACGTCGACCTCGCCGACCGACGACGGCGACTTCACCGCCGTCGATGCAGACGGTCCCCGACTGCATGCCGTCTCCCAGCGCCTCGACGTCTCCGCAGAAGAGCTCGAACGAGAACCGCGAGACGATGTACCTCACGAACGTCACGACCCGGCGCTGACAAATGCACGGCCAAGGTCGTGTTCGGATTCGAAGAGCAGGCCCCCGGCCCCGGATTCGAGGTCTCCTATCAGCCGGCGGACACGGCGAAGATCGAAGACGGGTCGGGCAACCCGATCGACATCGACGGAGACGCATTCCTCGTCGTCAAGCTGAATCCGGCGATGACGGCCAAGATCGACGGCGAGCAGGTGACCAAGACGTACACCGGGCCGCGGCGGCTCCCAGGGACCGATCCGATCACGGAAGTGGTCAAGACCGGCGACTTCGAAGGCGTCGTCACCTGGGTGATCGGGCTCGATTCGAAGCGCTCGTTCACGACGAACGCATCCGACTCGGCGCTCGTCGTCGAGATCGATCACTCTTAACCGCCGCTCACGCACCGGTAGTAGCGTGTCGGCGATGGACGGTCGCCTGACTCGAGCTTCGCTCCTGAGGGCCGCAGGAGCCGCAGCCGCGGCGCTCGGCCTCGGGAGGCTCGGCGGTCACGACGCGTTCGCCGGCGAGTCGGTCTCCTGTGTCCTCACGCCCGAACAGACCGAAGGCCCGTACTACATCGCGAAGGAGAAGCTCCGGCGCAACATCACCGATGGCCGGCCCGGCACGCCGCTGACGCTGCGCCTCGCGGTCGTCGACGCGAAGACCTGCAGGCCGATCAAGGGCGCCGCGGTCGACATCTGGCACTGCGACGCGTCCGGGATCTACTCGGGCTTCGGCGCCGGTCGGGCCAGCCGGACGTTCATGCGCGGGATCCAGCGGACGAACGCGAACGGCGTCGCGACGTTCAAGACCGTCTATCCGGGCTGGTACCAGGGCCGCACGGTGCACATCCACGTCAAGGTGCACGTCCGCGGCAACGTCGTCCACACGGGCCAGCTCTACTTCCCGGATCGCGTGACCGACGCCGCGTACGGGAAAGCTCCGTACACGAACCGCCCGAACCGGGACGTGCGAAACGCCGACGACATGGTCTTCCGCAACGGCGGCAAGCGCTCGCTCCTGAGCCTTCGCCGCAACGCTGCCGGGTATGTCGGGTCGATCCGGATGGGCGTCCGCCGCTCCTGACCGTGGCCGGCGCCGAGCTCATCGACGTCGCATCCGGGCTCTGGGTCTGGCGGCTCGAGCACCCGGCCTGGCACGAGGGTTACGACTGGGAGCCGCTCGTCACCTCGACGGTCGTCGAGTCCGGCGGCGAGGTGGCGCTCATCGATCCGCTCGCTCCGCCCGAGGACGAGGCCGAGATCTGGGAGCGGCTCGACGCGAAGCCGCCGACGATGGCCGTGATCCTCAAGCCGGACCACGTGCGCGACGTCGACCTGTTCGCGCATCGCTACGACCTCCGCGGCGCCTACGGCCCGTACCTCTTCTGGGGCGGCGACGCGCCGAGGACCGAGCTCGAAGGGCTCGAGCCCGAGCGCGAGCTGCCCGGCGGGCTCGTCACGCTCTACGACGGCCGCGGGCGCAACGAGACGCCGCTCTGGCTTCCCGAGCAGCGCGCCCTCGTCTTCGCCGACGCGCTGACGGCTCCCGGAGGCGAGCTCCGCGTCTGGGGCACGCCCTGGCACGAGAAGCGGGCCCTGCCCGCGCTGCGCGAGCTGCTCGACCTTCCGTTCGAGCACGTGATCGTCTCGCACGGGGAGCCGGTGCACGACCGCGCGGCCTTCGAGCAGGCGCTCGAACGGCCTCCGTGGGCTGGGTGATGTTTACAACGCGCAGAGATCGGTAATACTTCGATCCGATGCGGAGACGAACGATTCTGCTCGTGGTTTCGCTGGTCGGTGCGCTCGCCCTCGTGAGCGTGGCCTTCGCCTCCAAGCCGCCGCCGAAGCCGCCGAAGCACGGCAACACGGGCACGGGACACCACCACATGTACGCGTGGCACGACGTCGCGACCGGCACGACCGCGCACTTCCGCGGTCTGGCTGCGCTCAGCGCCAACAAGGCCTGGGTGAGCCGGCTACACCCCGACCGGCGGCGTCGTCTTCCGCACGCTCGACCGCGGCGCGACCTGGCAGGACGTCAGCCCGGCGGGCACTCCTCCGACGCTCCAGTTCCGCGACATCGAGGCGTTCGACGCCAACCACGCGGTCGTCATGTCGTCGGGAACCGGCCCGGACTCGCAGATCTACCGCACCGCCGACGGAGGCCAGACCTGGACGCTCGTCTTCCAGAACACCGAGCCGAACGCGTTCTACGACTGCATGACGTTCTTCAACCGCAAGGTCGGCCTCGCCGTCTCCGATCCGCCGGACGGACTGAAGTTCCGGATCATCAAGACGACGGACGGTGGGCGGACGTGGAACGTCGTCGACCCGGCCGGGATGCCTGACGCGCTGCCGGGCGAGTTCGCCTTCGCAGCCAGCGGCCAGTGCCTGACGTCGAACCACGGGCACACGGCCTGGTTCGGCTCCGGCGGGTCCGCTCAGGCACGCGTCTTCACGTCCCGGAACCGGGGCCGCACCTGGACCGTGAGCGCGACGCCGCTGAACAGCGGCCCGACCGTCGGGCATCAACGCGCTGGCGTTCAAGAGCCAGCGGCACGGCCTCGCCGTCGGCGGCGACTTCGCACGCGCCGACCGCGTCGCCGAACAACTTCGCCAAGACTCGCAACGGCGGCGCGACCTGGGACCTGCTCACCGGCGCCCCGGCCGAGTACCGCTCCGGCGCGACGTGGCTCAACGGCAACACGGCGCTCGCCGTCGGCCTGTCCGGCAGCGACTTCAGCAGGAACGGCGGCCGCACCTGGACGCGCTTCGACGACGGCAGCCTCGACACCGTCGACTGCGCGAATCCGAACGCCTGCTGGGCCGTCGGGCGCCGAACGGCCGCGTCGCCTACCTCACTCGCTAGCCAGCGCGACCGCCTCGATCTCGACGAGCTGGCCCGGATAGCCGAGCACGGCGACGCCGAGGAGCGTGCTCGGAGGTCTCGCCGGCGCGAAGCTCTTCCTCGACGACGCGCCAGACCCGCACGAGCTGGGCGCGATCGGACGAGGCAACGTAGACCGTCGTCTTCAGCACCTGCTCGAAACCCGACCGCGCCGCTTCGAGCGCGATTCGCAGATTCTCGACGGCCGCGCGCGCCTGGAGCTCGTAGTCGCCCGGGCCGATGACCTCGCCCGCGTCGTTCAGCGGGCAGGCGCCGGCGGCGAACACGAGCCGCGCCCCGGGTGGCGCGAGCGCCGCGTACTCGTACGGCGCTCCGGCGTGCAGGCTCGGCGGGCTGACGAACTCAGGTCGCACGGCCTCGACCGTAGCTGATCGATTACGCTCCGAGACCGTCATGGCCGAGCCCTGGCTGGAGCTCGACGCCGTACTGAGGGAGCGACTGCGCGACGTGCTCCAGGAACCGCCGCGTCCGGTGACCGAGTCGGAGCTCCGGAGCCTGCTCGAAGAAGGTCGAGCGTGCCTGCTCATCCTGAGCGGGGAGCTCGACCGGCTCGAGCAGCGGCTGGCCCAGCTCGACGGCGATCCGAACACCTCGTTCAGCGCGCTCACCGACGCATTCCGCCGTGTGAACGAGTTCCGGGCGCACGTCGAGGAGCTGCGCACGCTGGTCGCCGCTCTGGAGACGCGGGCGCGCGAAGTCCGCGCGTCGTGGCAACGGCAGATCGTCGACCGCGCGTGAGCCGGGCTAAGCCCCGGCGCGCTCGATGAGCTCGATCCTGTACTCGTCGGGATCTCTGACGAAGCACAGTCGCGAGCCGCCCTCGCGGACCGAGTACGGCGGCCGCTCGGGCTCGATGCCCTGGCCGGCGAGGCGCTCGAGAGTCGCGTCGAGATCGTCGACCGTGACCGCGATGTGGCCGTAGCCCGTCCCGATCTCGTACGAGTCGACCCCGAAGTTGTAGGTCAGCTCGAGCCGGTCGGCGTCGCCGGGCAGGCCCATGAAGACGTTGACCGCCTCGTCGCCGATCGGCAGCCGGCCGCGCTCCTCGAATCCGAGCGCCTCGTAGAACGCCACGGAGCGGTCGATGTCGGTGATCCGGTAGCAGGTGTGGATGAGCTCCACGTCCCGGATCTTGACATGCGCCCGAGGCCCCGCGGGACAGAGCTCGCGGGGCCTCGATGCGCTGTCGACTCAGTGGTTGTGTGCTTCGTGGAAGTTGTGGGCGAGGACGAAGTGGGTCGTCTGCTTCCCGAGCAGGTCGCCGTCGTCGGTTGATTTGCGGAAGTGGAGCCCGCCCCAGACGCGGGCGTTGGCGACCTCGGCCCTGATCTCGCTGAGCCGGTCGAAGGAGTGGGTCGTGCCAGTCACCGTGCTGGTCAGCGACCAGGGAACGCGGTCGGTGCCGAAGTAGGCCGTGAGCGCCCGGGTCACGGCGCCGCGTGAAGCAGGCGTGGCCGGACGGGTACTCCGGGTGGTTGCCGAGGAACAGATGCGTCCAGGTCGTGTCCTGGATCGTGTCCGGGTTCCCGTCCGTGTCGGCGCGCTGGATCGCGGTCTGCGGCCGCCAGAAGAGGTAGTGGAACTTCGCCTCCCAGCATCCGACGAGCGAGTCGGCGGCGGAGACGTGCACCATCGCGAGCATGCGTGCCGTCTCGACCGTGTCCAGCCCGTGCTCAGTCGCGAGGTTGCGCAGGTTGCGGTTGAAGAAGACCATCGCTTGCTCCGTCCAGAAGCGGGCGGTCTCCGTCTGCTCGGGCGTCCGCTCGGCGCTGTCGACCCGGCCGAGGCGCTTGACCTCGTTGAAGTCACGCGTATAGGCCCGGCTCGTCAGCGCGTTGGGGCCGTCCGGGCGGAAGCGCGAGTTGTCGTCGAACGCGAGCGGCCGCACCTGCTTCAACTTGATATCGACCGGGGTGCTGTTGAACGGGATCGGCTCGAACACACCCGGCCCCGGCGTCGGCTGCACCCACGGAACGACGTTGTCGAAGCCATCGTCCGCACGCAGAGCGATATACGCGGCCGGCGACAGCCTGGCCGAGACGGATCCCGTTCGTCTTCGCCTCGACCGTCCGGGATGCCGCCAAGGAAGGTCGCATAGGCGGCCTCGACGACCGAGGCCTGCCCGGGCACACGCGAGACGAGCACACCGCGCGCCGCAGCGGCCACCGCCGCGTCGACCGAGGTCGGCCCGGAGCGTCGGATGGAGACCGCAAACGGCTCATACCCGCCCTCGACCGACAACGACCGCGTCGTAGATCGCCGCATGGACGAGCCCGTTCAACACCTCGGAGCTCGCCGGCGGCCGGCCGACCGAGATCGTGCTCTCGGCGACCTGGCTCCAGTACAGAACAGCATTCGGATCCGAAGAGGGCCGAACCGGCTGCGCCCGGCCACGCGTACTCGAAGCCGCACCCGCGGAAACGAGCGCGAGCGCGACCACGACGAAGAGTATGCGTTTCATGGGGTTTCCTTCCTCTCGTTGACTGAGAGATCAGGATCCGAACGGCACCCGTGATTGAGTCCATACGACGTTTGTCGTATTTTCAAGGAGCACCGTGACTAGGCTCCGCAACTCGGATCTCGCAGGCCGTGGTCGATTTCCTCGGCGAGGCGAGCTCGATCGACGGGCCAGACCCGTTCCCGCGGCCGCTGCTCGAGTCGCTCCGACGGCTCGTCCCCAGCGATGAGGTCGTCTATGACGAGCTCGACCGCGTCAGGGAGACTCGATCTCTGGGAGGAGATCTTCCCAGGCGGGACCGATGGGCCGGAGCGAGCCGACGTACTGGGACGTCCGGGACCAGCATCCTGTGTGCCGCCACCACGAGGTGAGCGGGTGACTTCCACGCCCTGAAGCTCTCCGATTTCCTGACCAGGTCCGAGCTCCGCCGCACGGAGATCTACTGGGACTGGTTTCACCCTGGGGCGTCGAGTACCAGATGAGCGTCGGGCTCGACGCTCCGCTCTCGCACACGAAGGTGTTCCTCTTCAGCCGCGACTGGAGGGCGCGACTACAACGAGCGCGACCGAGCGATTCTGGACTTCTTGCGGCCGCACCTCGCGAATCTCTACGAGGCGGCTCAGGCGCGTCGTCGTGCTGCCCAGGCCCTCTCGCTGCTCGAGGAGACGGATGCTGGGCTCGTGATCCTCGACCGCGCCGGGCGAATCGAGCACGCCACGCCGGAGGCGCTGCGGCTCTTGTCAGCCTACTTCCGTGACTACCGAAGCTGGCCTGCCGGATGGAGATCGTGGCATGGCTCGTCGAGCAGCGGCAGGCCTCGAGCCCGGCGCCGCTCCGGGTCGAGGGCGAGGAGCAGTCGCTACGTCGTCAACTTGGTCGGCGGCGCGCTGCTTCTCGAGGAGGAGCGGGTCACGCCTCCGCTCACCGACCGCGAGCGCGAGATCCTCGAGCTCGTCGCAGCCGGGAAGACGAACGCCGAGATCGCCGAGGCGATCTGGATCGCGCCGGGCACCGTCCGCAAGCACCTCGAGAACGTCTACGAGAAGCTCGGCGTCCACAGCCGAACAGCGGCGGTCGCCACGCTCAACGGCGAGTAGGTCGTTTAGCACTCTAGTTTCGCCGCGCTGCCGCCGATAAGGGCTGAGATGAATGCACCGTATTCCTGGCAGCCGCTTGGAGCACTCCTCGTGGCGAAAGGCCTGCTGACCGAGAACCAGCTCCAGTGGGCGCTGTCCGAGCAGCAGCGGAGCGGCCGGCTCGTCGGCGAGATCCTCGTCGAGTCCGGAACGCATCTCCGCGTTCACGCTCGCGCGCGCCCTCACCGAGCAGCACGGCGTGGAGATCCAGTCTGCGACGAAGCCGGAGCCGGAAACGCCCGCGGCGCCTCCGCCCGCGGTGTGGCGCCCGCTCGGGAAGCTCCTGGTCGAGGAAGGGTTCCTGACGAGGGAGCAGCTGCATCAGGCCCTTGCTCGGCAGCAGGAGAGCCACGGTCGTCGCAAGCTCGGCGAGATCCTCGTCGCGGAAGGCTTCCTCTCGGGCATCGACCTCGCACGCGCGCTTACGAAGCAGAACGGCGTGGTGCTCGACCAGAGCGAAGACGTCGAGACGGTCGTGCGACCGGTCGTGTCCGAGCAGTCCATCTATCAGGTGTTCGAGATCTCCTACGAGCCGCACTACAAGGCGCACGAGGTGCTCTACGAGAGCGCCAGCTTCCTCGAGGCCGTGGAGTTCGCCGCCGAGCACATCGAGGACGCGGACCCGGACGGGCTCGAGATCCAGCGCACGAACGGCGGGACCCGCGAGACGGTCTGGACGTACAGCGACACCCGTGCCGCCGCTGCCGCCGTGTCGCGACGGGGCCTCACCCAGACGTTCGGCTTCGACCCCACGCTGTGGGGCGGAGCTCCGGCCTAGTCCTCCAGGTCTTCGCGAACGAGCCCGAACTGCACGCCGTCGGCCCACTCGCCGTGGCGCCAGTAGGCCTTGCGTTTGACGCCCTCGCGGACGAAGCCGGAGCGCTCGGCATGCTGGATCGCCCGCTCGTTGAAGCCGTAGATCTCGAGCTGGAGCCGGTGGAAGTCGAGGTCGACGAGCAGGTGGCGCTGGAAGAGGCGCGCCGCTTCGTCCGAGAGCTTGCGGCCGCGATAGTCGGGGTGGACGGCGAGCCCGCCGAGGTTCGCGATCCGGTTGCGCTTGTTCGCGAGGTCGAAGGCCATCGAGCCGGCGCGGCGCCACGCTCCGTTCTCCTCGACCTCGATCACGAACCGTCCGGTCTCCCGCGGCTCGGCGAGTGAGCGCTGGATCTCCTCGCGCACGCCGTCGGGATCGCGTGCGCGCCTGACGCTGAGGAACGGCTCGACGTCGTCGTGGCCCGCGAGCTCGGCGAGGAAGTCGACGTCGTCGATGTCGGCGCGACGGAGGCGAAAGCCGTCTCCGAGAACGACGTCGTTCACGGCGAGGCCGGGACCGGCGCCCGCCGCCGGAGCCTGAGCAGGCCGGAACCGAGCGCCGTGCCGGTCAGGATGAGGACGAGGCCGGCAAGCGCCGAGGTCGTGACGGTCTCGCCGAGCAGCACCGCGCCGTAGATGAGCGCGGTCACCGGAAGCAGGTAGACGACCAGGCTCGCCCGCGCGGAGCCGTAGCTGTAGATCATCCGGAAGTAGATGAGCTGACCGGCGACGGTTCCGAGGAGCGCGAGCGCGAGGACAGCCGCGATCACCTCCCAGCCCGGCCAGTGCGACGGTGCCTGGATCGCGCCGAGCGGCAGCAGCCACACCATCCCCCACGTCACCGAGAAGGCGGCGAGCACGTCGTTGTGCACCGTGTCGAGCAGGGTCTGCGTATAGAGCGTGGCAATCGCGTACGAGATCGAGGCCGCGACGACGGCGAGCGTGCCGACGAAGCCCGCCCAGCCGCCCTTCGGGTCGACGCCGGCGAGGACGGCGACTCCGATCAGCCCCAGCACGACCCCGAACAGGCGCGCACCCGTCGCGCGCTCGGTTCGGCGGAAGCGCAGCGCGAGCAATGCCACGAAGATCGGCATCGAGGCGTTCCCGATCGCCGCGACGCCGGAGTCGATCCTCGTCTCGCCCCAGGCGATGAGCGTGAACGGCAATGCGGTGCTGAACACTCCGAGCACCATCGCCGGGACGACGATCGAGCGCATCTCGATGGTCGCGGGGCGGATGCCGCGCTTGACGAAGACGATCGCCAGCAGCGGGAACGCCGAGAAGACGAGCCTGAGGGCCATCGTCGTCGTCGGCGCGAGCTCGTCGACGGCGATCTTGATGAACATGAACGAGGCGCCCCAGATCGCCGCGAGCAGGAGCAGGAGGGCGACGTAGCCGCGCATTCCAGGCAGGCTATCGATCGAGTGCCAGTTCACACATCCGGCACGAAACCGGCACAGACACGCGCGTCCTTCCCGAATACGATTGCGTTCGGGAGGAGGCTGGGTGCGCCTTAAACAGGCAGCCTGCGCGTCAGAACCGAACCCATTTGCTCGTCTGCCCCGAGGCCTCGGACGCGGCGCGGATTCTCCGCACTAGCGCACCGCGAACAGGCGCCACTCATCCGGGACGCCCTTGAGCGCATGCAGCCCACGATCCTCGAACTCGAGCCCGGACCCGGCGGTCAAATCCCGCACCGTGCTCGAGACGAGCACTTCACTCGGCCCGGCCGTTGCGAGAACCCGCTGCCCGATGTGCACCGCAACTCCGGCGAGCCCGTCGCCAAGCACCTCCACCTCGCCGGTGTGCAGCCCAGCCCGAATCTCGATCCCGAGGTCGCGGACCGCGTCGCGCGCCAGACACGCACAGCGCACTGCCCGTGTGGGACCGTCGAAGGTCGCCAGGAAGCCGTCTCCCGCCGTGTCGACCTCCAACCCCTGGTGACGATCCAACTCGCGTCGGACGATTACCCGCTGCCGCTCGAGCAGGTCGCGCCAACGAGCGTCGCCGATCTTTGCGATCACCCCGGTTGAGTCGACGATGTCGGTGAAGAGCACCGTCGACAACTGACGGTCCGACTTCGGCGGGCCGGCGATTCCCGCGACGAACCTTTCGGTCTCGGCGAGGATCGGCTCGGGTTGCTCCGTGAACGAGAAGTGGTCAGTTCCCGGGACTTCGACCAGCCTTGCCCCTGCTATGTGCTCGGCGAGATACCGGCCATGCTCGACGCGGTAGAAGGGCGTCTCGGCCCGATGCAAGACGAGCGTCGGGGCGCGAATGCTCGAGAGCACGTCGCGGACGTCGATCTGGCCGAACATCTTGCGCATCGAGAGCACGGTCCCCGGGCTCGCCCCGACACGCTGGTAGCGCGCCCACCACTGCCGGAATTGCTCGTCGCTGACACGGCTAGGCGCCATCAGGTCGAGGAAAACTCCTTTCCCCCACCCGGTGCGCATGACGTCCATGACCTCTTCCTCGAGCTCGGGCGCGCGTCCCCACGGATAGTCGTCAGCCCGGACGAGACGGGCAAAGCTGTTGACGAGGACGAGCCCGGACACACGGTCGGGATGGGTCGCCGCGTACAGCATGGCCATCGTTCCGCCACCGCCGATTCCGTAGAAGACCGCGCTCTCCGACCCTGCCTCGTCCATCACGGCATGGATGTCGTCCATCCAGAGGTCGAGCGACGTCAGCTCGCCGAGTGCGACTGGGTCGGAGACGCCGCTTCCGCGCTGGTCGAACGAGATCACCCGTGCGAACGAGCCGAGGCGCTCGAGGAACGCGGCCAGGTCCGGCTGATCCCACTGCACCTCGATGGAGTGCCAGAACTCGGTGGCAAGCACCATGTCGATTGGCCCGTCTCCGAAGACCTGGTACGCGATGTGGATTTCGCCGGCCTTCGCGTAGCGAGTCTCGGGTTGCACGACGAAAGCGTCCACCGGAGCGCCTCTCCACGTCAAGTCCTGGGGCTAGACTCGACTCTCTGACGCGGGTCGCCGAACAGCCGCTCCACCGCGCCCTCGGACTGACCGACGGGGAATTCGACCGTATCCAGGAGCTGCTCGAGCGCGAGCCGAACCACTTCGAGCTCGCCGTCTTCTCGCTCCTCTGGTCGGAGCACTGCGGCTACAAGCACTCGGCGCTGCTCCTGAGGCGCTTCCCGACGGAGTCGCCGCGCGTCCTCCAGGGCCCGGGCGAGAACGCGGGCGTCGTCGACCTCGGCGACGGCGAGGCGGTCGCCTTCAAGGTCGAGAGCCACAACCACCCGTCCGCGGTCGAGCCGTTCCAGGGCGCCGCGACCGGGATCGGCGGCATCCTGCGCGACATCATCGCCATGGGCGCCCGGCCCGTCGCGCTGCTCGACGGGCTCCGCTTCGGCGAGCCGGGCTGGATGTTCGAGCGCGCCGTGGCGGGAATCGGCCACTACGGGAACTGCGTCGGCGTGCCGACGGTCGGCGGCGAGGCGGTCTTCGACCCGTCCTACGCGGACAACTGCCTCGTCAACGCGATGTGCGTCGGGCTCCTGCCCACCGAGCGCGTGCTCAAGGCGCAGGCGCGCGGAACCGGGAACGTCGTCCTCCTCTACGGCGCGACGACCGGCCGCGACGGCATCGGCGGCGCGAGCGTGCTCGCGAGCCAGGAGCTCGGGGAGGAAGACGCGGACAAGCGGCCGTCGGTCCAGATCGGCGACCCGTTCACGGGCAAGAAGCTGATCGAGTCGAGCCTCGAGCTCGTCGAGCGCGACCTCGTCGTCTCGCTGCAGGACTGCGGCGCGGCCGGGCTGGCGTCGTCGCTCGCGGAGATGGCGGGCGGCGGTGGCGGCATCGACGTCCACCTCGACCGCGTCCCGTTGCGCGAGGAGGAGATGGAGCCCTGGGAGATCATGATCTCCGAGAGCCAGGAGCGGATGGTCGCGGTCGTCAGCCCCGAGCAGCTGGCCGCGGTCGAGGAGGTCTGCGACCGCTGGGAGCTGGCCCACGCGCGCATCGGCGAGGTGACCGAGACCGCGGAGCTGCGCGCCTACTTCGACGGCGATCTCGTCGGGGCGATCCCCGCCGCGTACCTGACGGACGAGGCGCCCCGCTACGACGTGCCGAGGCAGCCGCGCGCTCCGGCCGAGCCCGCCCCGGCTCCGCAAGGGCCGCCGACGAAGGACGCCCTGCTCGAGCTCCTCGCCTCGCCGAACCTCCGCAGCCGCGCCTGGGTCTTCCGCCGCTACGACCACCTCGTCGGCTCGCGGACGGTTCGCCGGCCGGGGCTGGACGCCGCCGTTCTCCGCCTCCGTCCCTCGTACCGAGGGCTCGCGATCAGCCTCGACGGGTCGGGCCGGATCGCCCGGCTCGATCCGCACACCGGCGGCGCGATGGCCGTGCTCGAGGCGGCGCGCAACGTCGCCTGCGCCGGCGGCGAGCCGCTCGCGATCACGGACTGCCTCAACTTCGGCAACCCCGAGAAACCGGAGATCGCCTGGGAGCTGGCCGAGGCGATCGAGGGCATGTCGGCCGCGTGCGAGGCGCTCGGGATCCCCGTCGTCTCGGGCAATGTCTCGCTCTACAACGACACGGACGGCCGCTCGATCCACCCCACGCCGGTCGTCGGCTGCGTCGGCCTCGTCGCCGATGTCCGCGCCGTGCCGGGCACCTGGCGTGAGGGCGACGCGATCTACCTCGCCGGCGAGCCGGAGCTCTCGTTCGACGGCTCCGAGTACCAGGCGGCGTACGGCGAGCTCGCAGGCCGCCCAGCCCGGCTCGACCTCGCGCGAGAGGCCGAGCTGATCGGGACGCTCCACACGATCGCGCCGCGCTGCTCGTTCGTCCACGACGTCTCCGAGGGAGGCCTCGCGATCGCGCTCGCGGAGGCCGCGCTCGCCGCAGGCATCGGCGCCGAGCTCGACCTGCCCGACGACGCGCTGACGCTCTTCGGCGAAGGCGGCGGCCGCGCGATCCTCGCCTCGAGCGAGGAGCTCCCGTTCCCGCGCATCGGGTCCGTCGGTGGGAGTACTCTCCTCGGTGTTCCCATCGAGCACCTGCGGCTGGCCTGGGAGGAAGGAGTCACCACCTAGATGTGCGGGGTCTTCGGCATTCGCGCCCCCGAGCGTGACGTCGCGCGCGTCACGTTCTTCGGCCTGTTCGCGCTCCAGCACCGCGGTCAGGAGTCTGCGGGCATCGCGGTCTCCGATCGCGGCCGCCTGACCGTCCTGCGCGACATGGGCCTCGTCGCCCAGGTCTTCGACGAGCAGAACCTGAGCGGCCTCCAGGGCGAGGTCGCGATCGGCCACACGCGCTACTCGACGACCGGCTCGACGCACTGGACGAACGCGCAGCCGATCGTCCAGCACGGCCGCGAGCGCGTCGTGACGCTCGGGCACAACGGGAACCTCACGAACGCCCAGGAGCTCCGCGAGGAGCTGGCCGCGGACGGCGTGAAGCTCTCGACGACCTCCGACACCGAGGTCATCGCCGCGCTGATCGCGAACGACACGGCGCCGCTCGAGGAAGCCGTCGCGAACGCGATGACGCCGGCTCGAGGGCGCGTACACGATCGTCGCGCTCGCCGAGGGCAAGCTGATCGGCTTCCGCGACCCGCACGGCTTCCGCCCGCTCAACCTGGGCAGGATCGACGGCGATCCCGTGCTCGCGTCGGAGACGTGCGCGCTCGACCTCGTCGGCGCGACGCACGAGCGCGAGGTGGCGCCCGGCGAGCTCGTCCTCGTGGACGAGACCGGCGTCGAGGCCACACAGGCCGTTCCGCAGGCCGGTGCGGGCGCGCTCTGCCTGTTCGAGTTCATCTACCTCGCCCGCCCCGACTCGATGCTGTCCGGAATCGAGGTGCACGCCGCGCGCGTGAAGATGGGCGAGCGGCTTGCGGAAGAGGCGCCTGTCGAGGCCGACCTCGTCATGCCCGCCCCCGACTCGGGCACCCCGGCCGCGATCGGGTTCTCGCGGGCGAGCGGGATCCCGTTCTCCGAGGGCCTGATCAAGAACCGCTACGTGGGCCGCACGTTCATCGAGCCCGATCACGGCCTGCGCGAGCAGGGCATCCGCCTGAAGTTCAACCCGCTCTCGGAGGTGGCCGGCAAGCGCGTCGTCCTCGTCGACGACTCGATCGTCCGCGGCAGCACGATGCGGAAGATCGTCGAGCTCCTCTTCGACGCGGGCGCCCAGGAGGTGCACGTCCGAATCTCGTCGCCGCCGATCGTCTCGCCCTGCTTCTACGGGATCGACTTCGCCGACGAGGAACAGCTCGTCGCCTCGTCGCGCACCGTGGCGGAGGTGCAGGAGCAGATCGGCGCGACGTCGCTCGCGTACATCTCGCTCGAGGGCGTCCAGGCGGCGACGATGAGGCCCGAGAACGAGTTCTGCCGCGCCTGCTTCACGCGGACGTACCCGACGCGCGTGCCCGCCGACAAGACGCTCGCGAAGTTCCGTTTCGAGCCTAGTACGCGCGTAACGGAACCTATTAGCATCCACGCTGGCGTGACCACCGCCCGCCGGCTCCTCGTCCTGCTCGCGCTCGCCGCCAGCGTCCTTGCGGTCCAGTCCGCGTCCGCATCGAACAGCCCGAACATGCGGATCGACTACAGCCTCAACGACACGACGTCCGGGCGCACGCACTCGGACATCGCGTTCTGGGGCAACATCGCCGTCGCCGGCAACTACGACGGCTTCCGTGTCTTCAACACGGACACGCACCAGCTGCTCGTCAGCTACCTGTGCCGCGGCCCGCAGAACGACGTCTCGCTCTCGGCAGCACAACGGGCGGCTGCTGCTGTTCCTGTCGAACGACACGCCGCAGACGAACGGCGCCACGGTCTGCAGCCAGAACCGGCTCAGCGACACGACCGCCTGCGGCCCGGCGTGCTTCGAGGGGATCCGCATCTTCGACCTCACGGACCCGTCCGCAGCCGCAGCTACATCAAGGGCGTCTACACGCGACTGCGGCTCGCACACGCACACGCTCGTCCCGGACCTCGCGAACAACCGCGTGCTGCTCTACGTCTCGTCGTATCCGTCGAGCACGGGCCCGAACTGCCAGTCAGCCCGCACGCGAAGATCTCGATCGTCGCAGTGCCGCTCGATGCCCCGGAGACGGCGAGCGTGATCGCGACGCCGCAGATCGACGCGCCGCCGTACATCGGCATCGGCTGCCACGACATCACCGTCTTCCTCGCCGATCCACAAGGCGGCGGCCTCGTGCCAGTCGCGAGGGACAGATCTGGGACATCACGCGACCCGGCCAATCCCGACACGCTCCACCCGCTGGTTCGCGTCGACGACCCGGACGTGAACTTCTGGCACTCGGCCGAGTTCACCTGGGACGGCCAGTACGTCGTCTTCGACGACGAGAGCGCAAGGGAACTTCACGTGCCGCCGGGCCAGCCGGGGCAGATCCGCATCTACAGGGTGAGCGACGGGCAGCTCATGAGCCAGTTCATGATCCCGCGCCCGCAGGGATCCCTCTACTGCTCGGTGCACAACGGGAACCTGATCCCGGTCGCCGGGCGCTACCTGCTCGTCACCGCCTGGTACGACGGCGGGACGAGCGTGATCGACTTCACCAACCCGTCGAGCCCGCACGAGATCGCCTACTACGACGCGGAGGGAAGCCCCACGGCCAGTGACGCGTGGTCGTCGTACTGGTACAACGGCAAGATCTACACGAACGACATCGCGCGCGGCCAGGACGTCTTCGACTTCGTCCTTCCGGCGAACGTGTACGGCGCCACCTTCACGCACCTGAACGCGCAGACGCAGGAAGAGCTGCTGCCGTCGCTGCTCCGCGACGCCGGTCCTGTCACGGCTGCTCAGCCGCCGCCACCGCGGCGCCCTGACGGGCCGGTGGGCCCGCCAGGAACGCCATCGACGCGTTACTGCTCGAGCACGCGCGTCGCTTTTGCGAGCCCGCGGCTGACGAAGTAGCCGACCGTCACCCAGGTCGCGCCCCAGACGAACCTGTCGGCGCTCACCTGGTCGTCGAAGATCGCGATCAGCGCGAAGATGAGGAGCACGACCACGTAGATGAACAATTCGGCGTTGCCCGGAATCGGCAACCGTGCGATGTCGAGCGTCGTCCCCGGCTGGTACCCGTACGTGCCGGTGCGGGACGGCTGCTCGGGCGGTGTCGACATGCGTTCTCCTTTCAGGCCGCGTGTGGGAACCGGCGGGATCGTAAGGGAGTCAGGTCGACTCTGAGAGCTCGTTCGCACGGCCATAGCGGACTGCGCGCCGGACCGAGCGCGGGTCGAGCCCCGCTCGAGGAGCTCCTGGCGCAGCTCCCCCTCCTGGGCGAGGCGCAGGAAGAGCCACGCGAGCGCGCCGATCGTGACGATCGAGCCCTCGATCATCATCACGCCGCCGGCGATCCCCTGGTCGGCGGCCGCGGTCAGGCCCCACGGGCGCTGGGCGTGCTCGTAGATGCTGTAGAACGGCGACCCCGCCCAGACGAAGACGTTGCCGATGATCGTCGTCGCGATCCGGACGGCGACGATGTAGCCCATCTTCGCGCCGGTGCCGAACCACTCCGGCCCGGGCAGCACCTCGATCACGGTCGCCCACATCAGCGCCCCGGCCGTGAAGAACGAGACGTGCTCGAGGGCGTGCACGGTCTGGTGGCGGAGCGCGGCCTCCCAGAAGAACGGCAGGTGCCAGAGGTAGAGGTTGATCGCCCAGAGCGGGAGCGAGACGAACGGGTGCGTCAGGAAGCGGAGCGTGCGGACCGCGCGCAGCGAGAGGAGCGGCCGGAGGATCGGGCCGGTGAGCCCCGCGACGATGCAGAGCGGCGCGAGGTCGCCGAGCAGCAGGTGCTGCACCATGTGGAACGCGAACGACTCCTCCTCGCCGAGCGTCGCGATCGGCGAGACGAGCGCGACGACGAGGAGGCCGATGCCGAGCGAGAAGAGGAAGTAGCGCCACTCGGCGACCGGCGTGCCCTTGCGCGCGAGCGTCCTGGCCCGCTTCCAGTAGAGCGCCGCTCCGACCGCGATCGGGACGAGCTGGAGCGGCTCGAACGACCACGTGGTCTGGGCGGAATGCGCGAGGAGCACTCGTCGAGTGTAGGCCTCCGCTACGCGAAATAGACTCGTTGCCGTGGAGGGAAAGACGTACGAGGACGCAGGGGTCTCGCTCGCGTTCGCCGAGTCGGTCGTCGAGCGGCTCCGGGCGGCTGTCGAGTCCACGGGCACGACGGGTTTCGGCGCGTTCGCCGGCCTGTACCCGCTCGACGAGGAGCGCCTGCTCGCGGCCTCGATGGACAGCGCGGGCACGAAGCTCGTGCTCGCGCGCAAGGCGGGGCGGCTGCGCGGGATCGGCGCCGATCTCGCCGCGCATTGCGTGAACGACGTGATCACGACCGGCGCGGAACCGCTGTTCTTCCTCGACTACGTCGTCGGGCACTCGCTCGTGATGGAACAGGTGGCCGAGCTCGTCGAGGGCGCCGCCGAGACGTGCCGCGCGGCGGGCTGCGCGCTCCTCGGCGGCGAGACGGCCGAGATGCCGGGCGTCTACCGCGAGGAGGAGCTCGACTTCGCCGGTACCTGCGTTGGGCTCGTCGCGCGCGCGGACGTGATCGACGGATCGCGCATCGAGGCCGGCGACGTCGTCCTCGGACTGCCCTCGGTCGGCCTGCACACGAACGGCTTCTCGCTCGTCCGGGGGCTGATCGGCGACGGCGACTTCGACGCCGACCTCCTGCTCGCGCCGCACAAGCTGTACGTCGACGAGGTGCGCGAGCTGCGCCGTCGCGCCGACGTGAAGGCGCTCGCGCACGTCACCGGCGGCGGGATCCTCGGCAACCTCACGCGCGTGCTCCCCGAGGGGCGCGACGTCGAGCTCGACTGGGATTCCTGGGAGCGGCCGCCCGTCTACGCGTGGCTGAGCGAGCAGGGCGTGAGCGAGGAGGAGCAGCGGCGCGTGTTCAACGTCGGGATCGGGATGTGCGCGGTCGTTCCGGCCGCGGACGCGGGAGCCGGGCTCGTGATCGGACGCGTGACGTGATCGGCGTGCTCGTCTCGGGCGAGGGCACGAACCTGCAGGCGCTGATCGACGCGGGGCTGCCCGTGTCGGCGGTCGCGTCGAACAGAGCCGGAGCGCGGGCGCTCGAGCGGGCCGCTGGCGGCCGGGATCCCGGCGGCCGTCTTCGAGCTGGACGATTACGAAGAGCCGCGAGCAGCGAGACGCGGCCATGGCCGACTGGCTCGTCGGACACGGCGTGACGCTGGTCGTCTGCGCGGGGTACATGCATCTGCTCAGGCCCGCGTTCCTCGAGCGCTTCGAACGGGTCGTGAACACGCACTCGGCGCCGCTCCCTGAGTTCCCGGGCGCGCACCCGATCGAGGACGTGCTCGCGGCGGGCGTCGGGGAGACCGCGGCCACCGTCCACTACGTCGACGAGGGCGTCGACACCGGCCCTGTGATCGTGGCCGAGCCAGTCCCGGTGCGCGACGACGACACCGTCGAGACCCTGCGCGCGCGCGTGCAGGAAGTCGAGCACCGGCTGCTCCCGCAGGCGGTCAAGGAGCTGATCTCGTGATCGAGCGCGCGCTCTTGTCAGCGTTCGACAAGGAGGGGCTCGCCGAGTTCGCGGCCGGGCTCGCCGAGCTGGGCGTCGAGATCGTCGCCAGCGGCGGCACCGCAGACCATCTCGCGGAGCACGGGCTCGAGGTGACGCGCGTCGAGGAGCTGACCGAGATCCCGGAGCTGCTCGGCGGACGCGTCAAGACGCTGCACCCGCGGATCCACGCGGCGATCCTCGCGCGGCGCGACCACCCGGACGACCTGGCCGCGCTCGACGAGCACGACATCCATCCGTTCGACCTCGTCTGCGTGACGCTCTACCCGTTCACGCAGGTCGTCTCGCGCCACGGCGTGAAGGAGGAGGACGCGGTCGAGATGATCGACATCGGCGGCCCGTCGATGCTGCGCGGCGCGGCGAAGAACTTCGCGCACGTGGCGCCCGTGTGCCGACCGGAGCGCTACGGCTCGATCCTGGCCGAGCTCCGCGAGACCGGGGAGATCTCGCTCGAGACGAGGCGCGCGCTCGCCGCCGAGGCGTTCGCGCTGACGGCCGCGTACGAGGCCGCGATCGCGCGCTGGTTCGCCGACCGCGACGCCTTCCCGGAGCTCTTCATCCCGAGCTTCGAGAAGGTGACCGACCTCGCGTACGGCGAGAACCCGCATCAGCGCGCCGCGTACTACGCCGAGCTCGGAGCGCGCCGGCACCTGCTCTCCCGCGTGCAGCAGCTGCACGGACGCCAGCTCTCGTTCATCAACCTGTACGACCTGAACGCGGGCCGCATCCTGCTCCGCGAGTTCGAGCTGCCCGCCTGCGTGATCGTCAAGCACGCGAACCCGTGCGGGGTGGCCGTCGCGGCCTCGATCGAAGAGGCCTACGACCGGGCGCTCGCGGCCGATCCGATGTCGGCGTTCGGAATGGTCTGCGTCCTCAACCGTCCGGTCGGCGCCGAGCTCGGCGGGCAGATCGCGAACCAGTTCGTCGACGTGCTGCTGGCGCCCGACTACGACGAGGCCGCGCTCGACGCGCTGCGGCAGAAGCCGGACACGAGGATCCTCGTCGACCGCGAGCGGCGCCGCTTCGACCTCGGCGAGAAGGACTACAAGCGCGTCTACGGCGGGCTGCTCGTCCAGGATCGCGACTGGGACGTGCAGGACCGCGAGACGATGGAGGTCGTCACGGGCTCGGTCTCCGAGGACGAGTGGGGCGACCTGCTCTTCGCGTGGCGCGTGTGCAAGAACGTGACGTCGAACGCGATCGTGCTCGCGAAGGGCCTGCAGACGCTCGGCATCGGCGCGGGCCAGACGAGCCGCGTGGACGCGGTTCGCATCGCCGTCGACAAGGCGCGTGCGCACGGGCACGACCTCGAGGGCGCGGTGCTCGCCTCGGACGCGTTCTTCCCGTTCCCGGACGGCCCGCAGATCGCGCTCGACGCGGGCGTGAAGGCGATCATCCAGCCGGGCGGCTCGAAGCGCGACCCCGAGGTGATCGAAGCAGTCGAGAAAGCCGGCGCGACGATGGTCTTCACGAACCGCCGCCACTTCCGCCACTAACCCCGGGGTCAGACCCCGCCACAAGAGTGGAACGGTTCATCCACAGGCCGGCTCAACGAAGCGGGACACCTGTCCGTCACGAGCCGGTCCATTTGTAAAGGGGTCTGACCCCGTGGGGTGGCACTAAGCTTCCGGCGCATGGCGCGCGAGTACCCGACCGTTCTCGACCTCGTCGGCCACACGCCGCTCGCGCGGCTCCAGCGCATCGTTCCCGACGACGCGGCGACCGTGCTCGCCAAGCTCGAGTACATCAGCCCCGGCGGGTCGGTCAAGGACCGCATCGGGATCAAGCTGATCGAGAAGGCCGAGCGCGAAGGGAAGCTGAAGCCCGGCGGGACGATCATCGAGCCCACGTCCGGGAACACCGGCGTCGGCCTCGCGATCGCGGCCGCGATCAAGGGCTACCACTGCATCTTCGTCATGCCCGACAAGATGAGCCAGGAGAAGATCTCGCTCCTGCGCGCCTACGGAGCCGAGGTCGTGATCTGCCCGTACGCGGTCGCCCCCGAGTCGCCGGAGAGCTACTACTCGGTCTCCGACCGGCTCGCCGAGGAGATCCCAGGCGCCTACAAGCCCGACCAGTACACGAACCAGGGCAACCCGCAGGCCCACTACGAGACGACCGGCCCCGAGATCTGGGAGCAGACGGGCGGCGAGATCGACGCGCTCGTGATCGCGGTCGGAACCGGCGGCACGATCTCGGGCACGGGCCGCTACCTGAAGGAGCAGAAGCCGGACATGATCGTCGTCGGCGCAGACCCCGAGGGCTCGATCTACACGGCCGGCGAGGAGCACATGCACCCGTACCTCGTCGAGGGCGTCGGCGAGGACTTCTACCCGCAGACCTTCGACCAGGACATCGTCGACCAGTGGGTGACCGTGACCGACAAGGACTCGTTCCTGACGGCCAGGCGCATGGCCCGCGAGGAGGGCCTCCTGATCGGCGGCTCCGGCGGAACGGCCGTGCACGCCGCGATCGAGGTCGCGAAGCAGCTGGGCACGGGCAAGCTCGTCGTCACGCTGATCCCCGACAGCGGCCGGCCCTACCTCTCGAAGTTCTACGACGACAACTACATGCTCGAGCTCGGCTTCCTCGAGCGCGACGAGCCGTCGCCGAGCGTCGCCGAGGTGCTGAGCGCGAAGAAGACCGAGGAGCCGGACATCCCGGACCTGATCACGATCTCGTCGCACCAGAAGGTCGGCGACGCGATCGACCTCATGCAGCGCTACTCGATCTCGCAGCTGCCGGTCGTGCGCGACGGCGAGCTCGACTCGCTCGCGGACGTGATCGGATCGCTCCAGGACCGCGACCTGCTCGACCGCGTGTTCAAGAACCCGGACGCGCTGCACGAGAGCGTCGGCGCCGCGATGCAGCCTCCGCTGGCCGCGATCGACGCGGACGAGAAGCTGGACGAGGTCTTCTCGACGCTGAGCGGCGGGCGCGCGAACGCCGTCGTCGTCGCCGAGGGCGGGAAGCCGATCGGCGTCCTGACCCGCACCGACCTCCTGGAGTACCTGGCGCACCGACGGTGACGAGGTCTCACCGGCCGAGGCCGCCGCATCGCCGTGCGGGCACAACTGCTCGACGGCTCGGCCAGGACGTCCTGTCGACGGTGCGCCATCTCGGCCGCCTGCAGATCGACCCGATCTCGACCGTCGCGCCGCCCCAGTACCTCGTCCTCTGGAGCCGGCTCGGCCCGTACGACCGGGCAGAGCTCGACCGCCTGCTCTGGGAGGAACGGAAGCTCTTCGAGTGGAACGCGTTCATCTACCCGATCGAGGACCTGCCGCTGATCCGGGCGCTGATGCGCGCGCCGTGGGGCAACGCCAAGTGGCAGCGGTGGCAGAAGGAGTTCATGAAGGAGCAGTCCGGGCTCCGGCGCTACATCCTGCGCGAGCTCGAGCGAGACGGCCCGCTGCCCTCGCGCGAGCTCGAGCACCACGCCGCCCGGCTCGATGAGAAGACGGTCTGGTGGGGCACCCGCGCGCAGATGACCTGGATGCTGGAGCTCCTGCACACTACGCGGACGGATCGCGGTCGCCGGGCGGCTCAAGGGCCAGCGCCTGTGGGACCTCGCGGAGCGCGTCTATCCGCCAGACCGAGACCGTGCCGCTGGCCGAGGCTCGGCGGATCCTCGAGGAGAAGCGGTTCCGAGCGCAGGGCGTGACGCTGGCGAGAACAGGCCTCGTCGCCCATCCGGACGCTGAAGACGGCCGCGTGCCTGGAACCAGGGTCACGTTCCTCTCCCCCTTCGACGGCCTCGTCAAGAACCGCGACCGCGCCGAGGCGCTCTGGGACTTCTTCTACCGCCTCGAGATGTACGTCCCGAAGGCGAAGCGCGAGTACGGCTACTACGTCCTGCCGATCCTGCGCGGCGACCGGCTGATCGGCCGCATCGAGCCGGCGTTCGACCGCAAGACGGGCGTGCTGCACGTGCACGGCGTCTTCGCGGAGCCCGGTGCGCCCGCGGGCGCGGGCCGCGGAGTCGCAAGCGCGACGAGGCGCCTCGCGAAGTGGCTCGGAGCGACGGACATCGTCTACTCGCGCAAGGTGCCGACGATCTGGCGGACGGCCCTTCGGTGATGGAGCTCGACCACGTCCTGATCGCGGTCTCCGACCTCGAGGCCGCCGCGAGAGAGGTCGAGCAGCGCCACGGGCTCGCTGTCGGTCGAAGGCGGCCGGCACCAGGGCCTCGGGACCGCGAACGCGATCGTTCCGCTCGGCGGCACCTACCTCGAACTGGTCGCCGTCGTCGACGAAGCCGAGGCGGCCCAGAGCGGGTTCGGAAGCTGGGTGGCCGCCGGCGACCTTCCGCGCCTGCTCGGGTGGTGCATGCGAACCGACGACCTCGACTCCGTGGCCGGCCGGCTCGGCCTGACGATCGCCGACGGCGCACGTGCTCGCCCTGACGGAACCGTGCTGCGCTGGCGAATGGCGGGCCTCGAGCGCTCCGCGGAGGAGCCCTCGCTGCCCTTCTTCATCGAGTGGGGACGCGGCACGCCGTACCCGGGCGAGGCGCTCGCGCAGTCGGCGACGATCGACGAGCTGCGGCTCCAGGGCGATCCTCAGCTGATCGCTCAGTGGGTCGGCGACGCGGACGTTCCGATCTCGGTCCGCGAGGGCCGGCCGGAGCTCCAGAGCGTCGTCCTGGACAAGGCCGTCCTCGACCCGGCGCTCTGGGCCTAGAATCGCGCCATGGACTTCGAGACTCGCGCGATCCACGACGGCCAGGAGCCCGATCCGACCACCGGCTCCGTCATCGTCCCGATCTACCAGACGTCGACCTACGCCCAGGACGCGGTCGGCTCCAACAAGGGCTACGACTACTCACGCGTCGCGAACCCGACGCGCACCGCGCTCCAGACCTGCCTCGCCTCGCTCGAGAGCGCCGAGCACGGAGTCGCGTTCGCATCGGGGATGGCGGCGGTGACCACGATCATGCACCTCGTCCACCCGAGCGAGCGGATCGTGTCGGTCAACGACGTCTACGGCGGCGTCTACCGCCTCCTGTCGCAGGTGTACGAGCCGAAGGGCTACGACGTCACGTTCCTGTCGGCGGACGAGATCAACACGGACCTCTCGGCGCACATCGACGAGCGGACGCGCATCGTCTGGCTCGAGACGCCGACGAACCCGCTCCTGAACGTGATCGACATCAGGGCCGCGGTCGAGGCGGCGCACGCCGTCGGCGCGATGGTCGTCGTCGACAACACGTTCGCGAGCCCGTACCTCCAGCGGCCGCTCGAGCTCGGCGCGGACATCGTCATGCACTCGACGACGAAGTACCTCGGCGGCCACTCCGACCTGATCGGCGGGTTCGCCGCGACGAACGACCCGACGATCGCGGAACGGCTCTTCTTCCTGCAGAAGTCGCTCGGCGGGATTCCCGGCCCGTTCGACGCGTGGCTCGTGCTGCGCGGCCTGAAGACGCTCGCCGTGCGCATGGAGCGCCACTGCGAAAACGCGCACCGCGTCGCCGAGTACCTCGACTCGCACGACGCGGTCGAGGAGGTGCTCTACCCGGGGCTTCCGAGTCATCCGGGGCACGAGATCGCGAAGCGCCAGATGTCGGACTTCGGCGGGATGATCTCGTTCCTGGCCGGCTCCGAGGAGGAGGCCGTCGAGCTCGTCGCGCGGACGAAGGTCTGGACGCTCGCCGAGTCGCTCGGCGGCGTCGAGAGCCTGATCGAGCACCCGGCCCAGATGACGCACGCGTCGACGGCGGACTCCCCGTTCGCGGCGCCGCGGAGCCTGATCCGGCTCTCCGTCGGGATCGAGTCGGCCGACGACCTGATCGCCGACCTCGAGTCGGCGCTCGTCCGCTCGACCGCGGCCGCCGGGGCCTGAAGCCGAACCGCATCCCGCGGACTGGGGCGGAACCCTGAAGGAGTGAGCGGTGTAGAGGAGGCAGACGCCACCTCGAAAGGAGCTCGCTCATGAAACGCCTCCTCTTCCTGATCGCCGTCGCCGCGCTCGCTCTGCCCGCAACCGCCTCCGCCAAAGGGCCGTCCGAAGCAACGATCACCGGCCCGGGGCTCGGCAAGGCGATCAGAATCACCGGGCCCGAGGCCGAGGGCTCACCGCTGATGAACCTCGCCGAGGCAGCCGGCTTCTTCCCGGCCGCATTCGGCCAGACGCCCGACCCGATGGCATACGCCCGGCCGAAGGGCGATCTCGGTCCGAGGTACTCGATCGACTACGTCGTCCCCGGCCCTGACGGCGAGAACGACAAGATCCACCAGGATCTCTATCCCTACGCGAAGCCGGGCGCCTGGACGTACATGGCCGCAGGCCAGCCGATCTTCGACTTCGAGACACATGGCGGCTGGTTCACCGACTCGAGGATCAAGGGGATCCTCGTCGCTCGCGGCCTGCCCAAGGCTCCGCCGACAACGAGCTCGAAGAGCTCCAGCTCCGCCGGGTTCTTCTCGAACGGGAAGATCGGAGCCTTCGTGCTCGTCTTGTTCGGAATCGGAGCAGCGGCAGTGCTCACGAGACGCCACCTCCGCGGCACCGCCACCTAGCTTCGACTTCTAGGATCCGGCGCGTGACGACGGTCGCGCCGGATCCTCTTGACTTGCACCACGAAGGTGCCGAGCGCGTCATCGGCGTCTATCTGCTCGAGACCGAGGACGGGCTCGCGCTCCAGGACTGCGGGCCGTCGACCTGCATCACGAAGCTGAAGGGGCAGCTGGCCGAGCGCGCGCTCGTGCTGAGCGACGTGCGCCACCTCCTGCTCTCGCACATCCACCTCGACCACGCCGGCGCCGCGGGCACTCTCGTCCGCGAGCATCCCGGCCTCCAGGTGCACGTCTCGGAGATCGGGGCGCCGCACCTCGTCGATCCGTCGCGGCTCGAGTCGAGCGCCCGCCGGCTGTACGGGGACGATTTCGACCGGCTCTGGGGCGAGCTCGCGCCGGTGCCGCAGGAGAACGTGCACGTCGTGGGCTCGTCCGTGCTCGGGCTCGAGTGCTTCCCGTCGCCGGGCCACGCGGCGCACCACGTCTGCTACGTCGACGGCGAAGGCACGCTCTACGCGGGCGACGCGGCGGGCGTCCGGATCGTGCCCGACCGTCACATCCTGCCCGTGGCGCCTCCGCCCGAGATCGACCTCGAGGCGTGGGAGCGGACGATCGACGAGCTCGAGCTGCGCGCGCCGGAGCGCCTCGCGCTGATCCACTTCGGCGTCGTCGACCAGCCGCGCGACCACCTGCGGCGCCTTCGCCGTCAGCTGCGCCTCTGGGGCCAGCGGGTTCGGCAGGGAATGGACGAGGAGGCGTTCGTCGCGGCGGCCCGCGCCGATCTCGAGGAAGACATCGGCGATGCGCCCTACTACGAGCGGGCCGCGCCGTTCTGGCAGTCGTACCTCGGGCTCAGGCGCTACTGGGACAAGGCCGCCGTATAGGCGTTCACGTAGTCGCGCACCATCCGCTCCGGGGCGAAGCGCTCCTCGACATAGGCCCGGCACTCGTTCGGGTCGAGCTCGTCCGCCCGGTCGAGCGCCGCGGCCATCTCTCGCGTGTTCTCGACGATGATCCCGCTCCGCCCGTCGTCGATCACCTCGGGCACCGCGCCGTGGCGGGTCGCGATCACGGGCGTCCCGCACGCCATCGACTCGATCATGACGAGCCCGAACGGCTCCTCCCATTCGATCGGGAAGAGCGTGGCGCGCGCGTCCTGGAGCAACTCGACCTTCTTGCCGTGCGTGACCTCGCCGAAGTACTCGATCCGGCTGCTGAGGTGCGGCTCGACGAACTCGGCGAAGTACTGCCGCTCCTTCGGCTCCCGGTTCTTGCCCGCCATCTTCAGCGGCAGGCCCAGCTCCATCGCGACCGCGATCGCCCGGTGCGCGCCCTTGTCCGGGCTGAACCTGCCCAGGAAGAGCAGGTAGTCGCCGCGGTGCGGCTTGCTCGGGTAGAGATCGAGGTCGATCGCGTTCGGGATCGTCGCCGCCCACGGCAGGTCGGGCATCGGGCGTCGCTGGTTCTCGGAGATCGAGATCAGCTTCACGCCCGGCGAGAGCTTGGCGATCGACCCGTACGCGTGCTGCGCCTCGGTGCGTGTCGAGCGGCCCGTGCACGGTGTGCAGGACTGGAGTCTCGAGCAGGCCGCCGAGCGCGGCCGCCGGAATCCCCGAGTGGTCGTTGATCACGTCGAACTCGTCCGCGCGCGTGTAGCAGGCGAAGGCGTGGCGCATCTCCGGCAGCGTGCGCCCGATCAGCTCGCTCGGCGCCTCCTCGTAGATGTACGAGAGTTTCGCCTTCGTCAGCGAGTCGCCGGACGCGAAGAGCGTCACGTCGTGGCCGGCGTCGACGAGCCCGTCCGCGAGCAGCGAGACGATGAGCTCGATGCCCCCGTAGCCGGTCGGCGGCACGGCGAACCAGACCGGAGACAGAACGGCGATGCGCAGCTTGTCACTCATGGGGTTCGACCCGAACGATGCCATCCTCGACGCGCACATCCCAACTCTTGTCGAACGCGCGGATCCCGCTGAGCCGCAATGCTCCGGCCCAGGAGGGAAGCTCGAGCGGGAGCACGGTGCGCAGCTGGTGGTTCCTGCGATCGGGTCGCAGCCCGAGCAGGATCTGCAGCAGCAGCACCGGAGCACCGGCCGCCCAGGCTTGCGGCCGCGCCGCCGTCGGATACGCGATCGGGAACGGCGTCTCCGCGCGCGGGAGGCCCGCGAAGACCTCCGGCAGCTGGTAGTCGAAGTGGCCCGCCGCGTTCAGCATGCGGCGGATGATCCGCTGCGCCTCCGGCCAGCGCGAGTAGTTGGCGAGGCCCCACGCGATGAGCGAGTTGTCGTGGGGCCAGACGGTGCCGTTGTGGTACGAGAGCGGGTTGAAGCCCCCGTCCGCGGCCGACATCGTCCGCACGCCCCAGCCAGACCAGAGGTCAGGCCCCATCAGGCGATCGACCACGGCGTCGACCTTCGCCGGCGGGACGATCCCGCTCCAGAGCAGGTGGCCGATGTTCGAGCAGAGCGAGTCGACCTGCTTCTTGTCGCCGTCGAGCGCGAGGACGTAGAAGCCGCCGCGATCCTCGTTCCAGAACGCCTCGTCGAAGCGCGTGCGCAGCTCGTCGGCCTCCCGGTCGAGCCGCTCGGCGAGGTCTCGGTCGCGCCAGACCTCGCGTGCGAGCTCCGCCAACCGGCGCTTCGCGTCGTAGACGTAGCCCTGCGCCTCGACCGGCGCGATCGGCGGGTCCGCGAGCGACCCGTCCGAGTAGCGCTGCGAGTCCCAGGAGTCCTTCCACGACTGATTGGCGAGGCCGGTCTCGCTGCGCCGCTCGTACTCGACGAACCCGTCCCCGTCGCGGTCGCCGTACTCGTCGATCCAGGCGAGCGCTCGCAGCGCGGGCTCCTTGAAGCGACGCACGAGGGCCGCATCGTCGGTCCAGCGCCAGACCTCGGAGAGCAGGATCAGGTAGAGCGGCGTCGCGTCGATCGTGCCGTAGTAGCGCTCGAACCAGTTGCGCGCCGCCTTCCCGCGGCGCAGCTCGTGGACGATCTTCCCGGGCTCGGCGTCGATCGACGGGTCATCCTCGACCGCCTGCAGGTCGGCCAGCACCTCGAGCGCGCCCCAGGCGAGCTCGGGGCCGAAGAGGAGCGTCTGCAGGCACGTGATGATCGTGTCCCGCCCGAACACGGTCATGAACCACGGCATCCCTGCGGCCGGAAGGTTCCCGAACCCGCCCGCGCCCTGCAGCCGGAGCGACGCGAGGTCGGCGACGGACCGCGGGAACACGTGATCGAGGTCGTCCCACGACGCGCGCAGTCTCGGCACGCGCAGGTTCCAGGCCGCGAGCGAGGCCTCGATCCGGTCGCGCTCCTCTCCGAACCGCTGCTGCGCCACGTGCGGGCCCACCTCGCCGCCGTCGAGCGACGGCACGACGTCGAAGCCGAGCTCCCACGACGCGCGCGGCTCGAGCTCGATCCAGAAGCGCACCCGGTCCGGCTCGACGAGCCCGCGCTGCGTGAAGATGATCTGGGTGCGCGCGAAGCCGCCGTCGTCGATGAGCACGAACTGGTTCTCGCTTTCGTCGTAGACGGCCTCGACCTCGGGCGGCAGCGCCCTGGCCTTGTCCGGGTCGCCGAGCGCGAAGTCGTAGTTCTTGACCGCGAAGATGTCCGCGAAGTCGTTGCCGAACGCCAAGCGCGAGCTCGAGCGAGACCGGCTTCCGCGTCTGGTTCTGGACGGTGATCCGGTCCTGCATGCCCTCGCCGACGAAGCGGTGCCGCGCGATCGACACCGAGTCCTGCCGCAGGCCCTCGGCGGGCGGGTTCCGCAGGAAGTAGGCCGCCGAGTAGTACTCGGCCTTCCCCGCGGAGAGCAGCAGCGGCCGGGCGCCGTTGATCGTCAGCTCGAGCCTGGAGAGGAAACGCGTGTCGAACGCGTACAGCCCGCTCGTCGTGAACGTGAAGTCCCCGTTCTCGTCACTGATGCAGAAGTTCGATCCCTCGAGGATCGTGATCGCCAACTACTGGTCCCTCACGATTCGAACGGGGGTCGACTGCGCGAGCGCCTTGACGACGAGCTCGTCGATGTTCATGTGGGCGGGCCTGGTCACGGCGAAGAGGACGCACTCGGCGATGTCGTCCGGCGTCAGCGGTTCGACGCCCTCGTAGACCTTCTTGGCCTGCTCCACATCGCCCCGGAAGCGCACTTTCGAGAACTCCAGTCTCGACGAGTCCCGGCTCGATCGTCGTCAGGTGGATCGGGCGGCCGAGCAGGTCCTCGCGCAGGGCATAGGTGAATCCGCGAACGGCGTATTTCGACGCGACGTACACGGCGGCGTTCTCGTACGGCTGACGACCCGCGATCGAGCCCATGTTGACGATGTGGCCTCCGTCGCGGATGTGCGGCAGGCAGAGGCGCGTCAGGCGCAGGACGCCGAGCACATTCGTCTCGATCACCGTCGTCTCGTCCTCGTCGGTCGAGTCCCAGAATGGTTCGCGCCCGAGGCCGAGGCCAGCGTTGTTGACGAGGATGTCGATGCCGCCGAGGTCGGCGACAGCGCGCTCGACGAAGCGCTCGGAGCTCTGCTCGTCCCTGACGTCGAGGTCGAACGCGTAGAAGCCGTCCCGGTCCGGGAGCTGCTCGACGCGGCGCGCGCCGACGGCAACACGCGCGCCGGCCTCGGCAAGCGCATGTGCAGTGGCTGCCCCGATCCCGCTCGAGGCGCCGGTGACGACAGCCGTCTTGTCCTCGAGTGAGGCCAAGGGGCGAACCTTAACGGCGCCGCGGCTTACTGGAAGAGGCCGAGCCGGAGCGCCGTCGCGACCGCGTGCGTGCGGGTGCGCGCGTTCAGCCGCTCGCAGGCCTTGCGCACATGGGTCCGCACGGTCTCGGGGCTGATCGAAAGCCGGTTGCCGATCTCCGCGTGCGTCAGCCCGTCCGCGACATGGGCGAGCACTTCGGCCTCGCGCGGCGTGAGCGCAGGCTTGCTCGCGGCGCCGTTGAGCATGACCTGCGCGAGCGCCGGATCGACGTAGCGCTGTCCGGCGCAGATCGTCCGGAGCGCCTGGGCGAGGTCGGCGAGCGGTGCGTCCTTGAGGATCAGCGCGTGGGCTCCGGCGTCGAAGACGGCGCCGACGATGCTCTGGTCCGTGTCTGCCGTGTAGACCGCGATCAGCGTGTCCGGCGCGGCTTCCCGGATCTGCTCCAGGAGCTCCACGCCTGCGAGGTGCGGCATCCGGTAGTCGACGAGCGCGATGTCGGGCTTCGTCTCTTTGACGTCGGCGACCGCGGCCACGCCGTCGCGGGAGCGGCCGACGACCTCGAAACCCTGGCCCTCGAGGAAGTCCGACACGGCTGCGACGAGCGCGGGATGGTCGTCCGCGACGAGGCAGCGGTACGCGCGGCTCACTGGGCGGCCTCCCCGAGGTGCCGGCGGCGGTTGCGGCGCGCATTCGGCCCCGGGAAGCGCAGGACGGCGGCGCCCGGGGACGACTCGGGGATCTCGAGCCCGTCCGGCGCGAAGCTGACCGCGCCGGACTCGATGAGCCTCAAGGCGTGGTCGACGATGGCAGGATCCCACTGCGTGCCGCGTCCACGCTCGAGCTCGTGCACGATCTCGACCTTCGGCAGAGCGGCTCGGTAGACCCGGCTGGCGGACATCGCGTCGACGGCGTCGGCCACGGACATGATGCGGGCTCCGAGCGGGATCGCGCTGCCGCTCAGCCGGTCCGGGTAGCCGAGCCCGTCCCAGCGCTCGTGGTGATGGCGGACGATCGGCCGAACCGCCGCGAGCAGCTCGAGCGGCTCGAGCAGGTGATCCCCGATCTCCGTGTGCGCGCGCATGAGCAACCGTTCCTCATCCGTGAGCGCCGACGGCTTGAGCAGCACGCTGTCCGGGATGCCGATCTTGCCCACGTCGTGCAGCAGCGCGCCGAGGCGGATGGTTTCGATCTCCTTCTCCCCGAGACCGACCTCAGCCGCGAGGCGCATTGCGAGCCGGGTCAGGCGCTCGGCATGGCCGCGCATGCCCTCTTCGCGGGCCTCGATCGCATTGGCGAGCGCGCTCGTCAGCGTCGGCGCCAGCAGCCGGTCACGGAGATCCCGCTCGCTGCGGCCCGCCCGGTCGAGCGCCTTCGTCAGCGCCAGCTCGAGCTCCGTGTGGGTGAACGGCTTTGCGACGAAGCCGTCCGCGCCGCGGGCCAGCGCCTCGCTCAGGTCGTCGCGGGTGGTCGCGCCGGTGACGAGCACGATCGGCAGGTTCGGCCGACGGATCCGCATGGTTTCCAGCAGCTCGAGCCCAGACCCGTCGGGCATGAAGACGTCCGTGATCACGAGGCGAATGCTCTCGTCGGCGAAGAGCTCCAGGCCCTCGGCCGCCGTCGACGCGCACACGACCTCGTAGCCCGAGCCCGCGAGCATGGCGGTGATCACCTCGCGGACGACCGCCTCGTCGTCGATGACGAGAACCTTCGTCACGATTCGTCTCCGGCGAGTGGAAGCTTGAGGACGAAGGTCGCGCCGGTGCCGACCGAGGAGACGAAGCTCAGGTCGCCGCCGTGTGCGCGGGCGATCTCGAAGCTCGCGGCGAGCCCGAGCCCCGTGCCGGCCTTCGTGGTCGTGAACGGCTCGAACAGGTGCTTGCGGATGGACGGATCGATCCCGTCGCCGGTGTCCGTGACGCTCGCAACCGCCCAATCGCCGTCGCGCTCGAGCCGAATCGTCGCGGTTCCTCCCGCCGGCAACGCCTGCTGCGCGTTGACGAGCAGGCTCAGGAAGACCTGGCCCAGCCGGCCGGGGCTGCCGTGGACGTGGAGCGGCTCCCGGCAATAGTCCTCGCGCAGCTCGAAGTTCTTGTCAGCGTTCGTGCAGCGGACGAGCTCGACGGCCTCCTCGGCGATCCTGTGCAGTGAGAACGTCCCGATGTCGTTCGGCTCCGCGCGCGCGAACCGCAGGAGCGCATGCGTGATCTCCTTGATCTCGAGCCCGCTCTGCCGGACGAGGAGCAGCCGGTCGTGCTCGGGCGATCCGGGCTCGAGGTCGGCGAGCAGGAGGTCGACGAGGCCGAGCATTCCGAAGAGCGGGTTGTTGATCTCGTGCGCGAGCCCGCGAACGAGCTCTCCGAATGCGCTCAGCCGGCCCGCCTCGAGGAGGGCCTCTCGTTCGGGGGTAGCTGAATCCGCGCCGAAAAACGGCGAAGCGGCTGCGGCGTGCTGCATCCGTCTAGGTATCGGATGGAAAAGCCTCTGCCTGTAGCCGTCCGGCCGTCGATTTCGGTTCGGGCGCGGGCAGGAGTACGCTTTTCAGACACGCTGCGGCGCGACTGAGGAGGGCTGGTTGCGCAGGCTCGTCGAATTCCCACTCGAAGACGGCGGCTCCGTCTATGTCGAAGCCGATCCGCTCAGCGGGCGAGGTCACGCGAGGGATGCGACCCCTGTGAGCTGGCAGGCGAGGCGAGCCAGACGTTTGAAGCCGCTCTGGCGCGCGTGCAACCGGCCGCGCTCGCGATCGTGGAGCGCCTGCGTGGAGTGGCCGACGCCCCGGACGAGATCCAGGTCGAATTCGGGATTCAGCTGAGCGCCGAGCTCGGCGCTTTCGTCGCCAAGGCGTCCGGTGACGCGAACTTCAGCGTGACGTTGCGATGGAAGCGGGAGCCTCACTCGCCCGTCCAGCAGTAAAGGGGCAATGCTCGAGTTATCGGGAGCTGAGGATTCGGATCTCTCGAGACCCCGCCGGGGTGTACCACACCTATGCCGAGGGGCCGAGCGGAAACGCATCCGGCCATTTCACGCCCCCGTACGCGAAAGGCGAGCTCGACGGGTTCCTGGGCGAGATCTCCGACCAGGTCGGCAGAGCGCGGAAGCGCCGCGCCGAGTCGCCCGACACAGCACAGGTCAGGCACTTCGGTGGCATGTTGTTCGACTCGCTGGTCGAGAACGAGATCCGTGACCTCTACAACGGATCGCTCCGAGCCGCCGAGGACCAGGGCAAGGGCCTGCGACTCACCCTGTCGCTGAAGGACGTGCCCGAGCTGATGCTCGTCCCCTGGGAGTTCCTCTACGACGAGCCGAACTTCCTCGCCATCTCCGATCTGACTCCGGTCGTGCGCTACCTGGACCTGAGGAGGGTGCGCGAACCGCTCGCGATTCAGCCCCCGCTGCGGATTCTCGGAATGGTCAGTAGCCCGGCAGGCGTCGTTGAGCTCGACGTCGAGCGGGAGATAGAGAACATCGACCGCGCTCTCGGCACGACCCACCGCAGAAGGGGCAGTCGAGGTCACTTGGCTGGAGACGGCGACGCTCGACGAGTTGCAGAGCTGCCTTCGCGGCGGGCCGTATCACGTCTTCCACTACATCGGACACGGCGAGTACGACGAGGATCTGGAGGACGGCGTCTTGCTCCTCGAGGACGAGCGGGGCCGCCCGAACCCAGTGACCGGCGAGAACCTCGGTGCGACGCTCGCGAACCACACCTCGCTGCGCCTGGCCGCGTTGAACTCCTGTGAAGGCGGCCGCAACGCCAGCGACGATCCGTTCGCAGGCGTCGCCACGAGCCTAGTCCAGTCGCAGATCCCGGCCGTGGTCGCGATGCAGTTCGAGATCACCGACCGCATGGCCTCGGTCTTCTCCAAGTGGCTCTACGAATCACTCGCGGCCGGATTCCCGATCGACCGCTCGCTGTCCCAGGCCCGCCTTGCGATGTTCAACCGACGAAGCGGAGTCGAGTGGGGAACGCCCGTGCTGTTCATGCGCGTGCAGGACGGGCGGATCTTCGACGTCCCCGACCCACGGGTGGTTCCCCCGCCCCCGCCCCCGCCCCCGCCTCCGCCTCCGCCTCCGCCCAAGTGGCGCACCAGAACGGCGATGCTGATCGCAGCAAGCGTGCTCGCGGCTCTCCTGGTGGCGGTTGTTGTGATCGGCCTGAAGGCATGCGGCGGCGGCACGACGACGAGCGATCTCTGGTCGACGGAGTCGTCGTTCCCGAGCATGCAGCGCATTCCTGGAGTCGCGACGGACGGGAGCGGTGGAGCGTTCGCCGTGGGCGTGGGGAACGGGAGCCCTGTCGTCCAGCACTACATGGGCGGAAGCTGGTCGCTGGAGACCGGGGACGGCACGGGGGTCATGCGGGCGGTCGCCGTCTCAGGTGGGACGGCCGTGGCCGGTGGCCTCGTCCACGGCCAGACCCGTGACGTCGACGCGGGTCTTTGGCGACGCACCGGCCGCAAGTGGGTCCTAACGTGCCCCGACGAGGCGTGCGGGGAGGGTGACCGACCTCAGGCCCGGCAGCAGGTGTTCGACATCGCCGCCACCGGAGCGACGTTCGTGGCGGTCGGGCGCGAGACGCGCGGCAAGGTCCGGCATCCGGCGCTCTGGCACTCCGACGACGCGATCACCTGGATTCGAGCTCGAGGTGACGCCTTCGAGGGCGCGGACGTGTACATCACCGGAGTCGCTGCGAAGGGCGACACAATCGTCGCTGTCGGAAACAGCGGCCAGGACGGAGCGTCCTGGATCTCGGACAACCGGGGCGTGACGTGGACGAAGCAGACCGACAACGGACTCGAGGCGCAGGGCCGACGAGTCGAGCCCCAGGCCGTGGCCGCCACGTCCTCGGGCTGGGTCGGAGTCGGGAAGGAGCACGTCTCGAAGGGCGAGGCCTGGAGCCCGGTCGTTTGGCTCTCTCCGGACGGACGAACGTGGACGAGGGCGAAGATCCACAGTACTCCGGAAGATCAGGAGATGGCCGACGTCGCTCGTACGAGCAGCGGGCTGGTCGCGGTCGGCCTCGACCTGAAGAAGGACAGCGCCGCCGTGTGGGAATCGGATCCAACGGGGAAGGACTGGAGGGCGGTGTCAAGCTCGTCCTTCTCAGGGCAGGGCCAAGCCGGCATGTCAGGCGTCACCGCGCTGTCCGACGGAACCGTCCTCGCCGTCGGATCGGACAAGTCCGGAGGGCGGGTCTGGATCGAGAAACCTTCGTAGCGGCCCGCGGAAGACCTAGCTGCGGGTCAGCAGGCCGCGGATCTCCCGCGTGAGCTCGGCGACCTGCTCGGTCAATTCCTTGTCCTCACGCGTCAGCTTCGTGTTGGACTCGAGGAGGTTGGTCAGCTTGTCGGTCTCCGCCTTGATCGAGGCGACGCGCTCCTCCGCGAGGCGCACCTCTTCTTCATGGTGCTGCTCGGCCCGCTCCTCGATGTGCTTGTCCCTGTCGGCCTGGCGGGTCTGCGCGAGCAGGATCAGCGGCGCCGCGTAGGCGGCCTGGAGCGAGAACGCGAGGTTGAGGAGAATGAATGGGTAGGGATCCCAGCGGCCGGCGAAGGCGAACGCATTGAGGATGATCCAGACGATGACGACGATCGACTGGCCGATGATGTACCGCGGCGTGCCGAAGAAGCGGGCGATGCGCTCTGCGATACGGCCGAACGGGTCGGCGCCGAAAGCACTGCGATGTTCCTGCACCGCCACCGCAGGAGAAGCGTAGGGCGGTCGACGGACAGTGATCACGACGCGAGGCACTTCTCCTCGCGTTTGGTCCAGGCCGCCTTCGGCGGCGTGGACATCTCGCGGCGCGCGCAAAGCGCGCTCGCGAGATGGGCGGTGACGGGCTCGAACCGCCGACCCCCTGCTTGTAAGGCAGGTGCTCTCCCAGCTGAGCTAACCGCCCGTGTTGGTGCCCCCAGCGGGATTCGAACCCGCGCTGCAGCCTTGAAAGGGCTGTGACCTTGACCGCTAGTCGATGGGGGCCTGCCGGTGAGTCTAGCCGCGACCTCCGGGCTACACTCGGCACGCGAGGGCCGGTAGCTCAGTTGGTAGAGCAGGGGACTTTTAATCCCAAGGTCACAGGTTCGATCCCTGTCCGGCCCATCGAGAATGACCTGCTAGCCGACGATCGAGCGGCAGCGTGCGCGAGGGGATTCGCTGCGCACGATCGCAGAGAGCGTGAACCGCGATGGCGTATCGACCGCGCAAGGCGATGCCCAGTGGTACGCGGCAACCGTTTGCCGGCATCCTCGTGCGCGCTGCCTGAGAGCCTCGGGAGGGGATGGGCGGCCTCCCCTGCGAGAGCAAGATGCGGCTGGGACCTGACGCCGGGGCTGCCTAAGAGCGTCTGGGTCGACTTGAAGGAACAGTGGAGCGCGGAGACTGCGTCGCGAGGGCCTGCGCAGCGGGCTCCGTGCCGCCGCGCGGGCGGGTCTTCATGGAAGCCGACGACGTGCACTCGTGGTTTCGCTTGCAGCTGGGACGGTGCGATGCTCTGGTTTGCGGGTTAGCGATGAGTGTCGGCTCGGATAGTCCTCTTCTGCGCGATTGGGGTAAGTATCGGCGGCCGCCCCGCCGCGGCCTGCCGCGCTGGATTTGGTTGCTGGTCGCGATCTCGGCGGTGGCGGCTGTCGGCGTTGTCGTCTGGCTTTCCCGGAGTTCGGAGCGGTGGCGGCCGCCGAGCGGCTCTCCGCGGTTTGTCTCCTGCACATACGGCGGCTACGTCGACGGCTGGTGTGGGCGCCTGCGCGTGGCGTTTGATCCGGGCAAGCTGCAAGGGCCGACGATTTCCCTGCGAGTCACGGTACTGCCGGCGACGAAACAGCCGGCAGCCGGCGCGCTGTTCTACCTCGAAGGCGGTCCCGGTCGGGCGGCGACCGCCGCCGCGCTGTCCGTGAACGCCTTCTTCGCACAGGTGGGGCGAACGCGCGATCTCGTCATGGTCGACCAGCGCGGCACGGGCGGGTCGAGCCGTCTCGCCTGCCCCGACCGGTACGTGCGCAGAGCTGACGCGGGGGCCGTCAGCGGCTATCTGCGAGCCTGTTTCGCCCATCTCGACGCGGATCCGCGGCTGTACACGACGAGCGTCGCCGCGGACGACGTGGAAACCGTCCGGCGCGCGCTCGGGTACGGGAAGATCGATCTTTACGGCGGCTCGTACGGCGCGACCCTCGCGCAGGCGTACATGCGCCAATACCCGAAGTCCGTGCGCAGTGTCGTTCTCGACAGCGGCTCCCTCCCGGATGTTCGGATCTACGACGTCTCCGCCCGCAATGCAGAACGCGCGCTCGATGCGCAGCTCGCCCGCTGTGCCGCCGAGCGCACTTGCGAGCATGCCTACCCTCACCCGAGGCGGCAGCTCGACGAATTGCTCGCCCGTCCACCTCGTCGCGTCACTCTTGTCACCGGGAAGGTTCTGCTTCGACCGAACGACATCGCTTGGACGGTGGACTCGCTCTCCGAGACGGCCGAGAGCGCCGCGGTGATCCCGTTCGCCATCAACGCGGCCGTGCACGGCGACTACACGCCGCTGGCCTCAACGTACGCCGCCGAGATCGGCTCGAAGCTCGATTCCCCCGCCCGGCTCGTCGCTTACTGGGTGATCCTCTGCTCCGAGCCGTGGGCGGCCTTCGACCCGGCGACGACGGCGCGTGTCGGGAGGGGGAGCTACCTCGCGCGGGCCGCGCTCGCGCGCGCGCGGCTCTTCCGTCGCGCCTGCCGAGAAGTCCCCAAGGGACTCGTCTCGCCTGCCGCCGGCGGCCTCCGCGTCGTACGTGTGCCCGTGCTGCTGCTTGCGGGCAGCGCTGACCCGCTCGACCCGCTCGTCAACCTTCGCGGCTGGCGGCGCCTCTTCCCCCATGGACGCCTGATCGTCGTCGCGGGTGCGGGCCACGGCACGATCGAATACTCCTGCGTTCAGGGACTTGTCGCCCGCTTCATCGAGCACGGCAGTGCGACACGGCTCAACTCGGCGTGTGCCCGACACGTCTCGCTGCCGTCGTTCGCGACCGGCTAACGCCCACTGGTTGCCGTCGGCCCGGAGAGGCCGCCTAAACGCAAAGCGGAGCGCGAAGTACCTCGCCCGACTGCAGATCGTCCCTGAGCTCGTCACTTGACACTCGAGACACCCAAACAGAAGGCCTCTCGAACAAAAGTTTGGAAGAACGCCGTCTCCGCAACCGTCCTATAGACACAGTCGCAACAAAGAGGAGGCGGTGACGATGGACGAAGTCACCTACGAAATCGGAACTCGAGCGACTGCGGCAATCACCGATCCCACCTGGGAGACCCTCGAGCTCCGCCGCACGATCTCGCGTACCCGCGCGGAAGTCGCAGCGTTGCCCCTCGCTCCTCCAGAGTTCGAGAGGGTCGACCGGTCGCTCAAAGCGGCGACCGAGGAGGCGGCCGCCGAGAAGCCGGATCGATACGAAGTCGGAGAGCATCTCGCCGCCGCGGCGCACTCGCTCAAGGAGGCGGAAGCCCTCGTCGGCGCAGGCACCGGCGTCGTCCAGGCGCTGCGCCGAGCGGTCGTCCTCCTCGGGCCGGCCGGGCTCGCCACGCTCGAACACGGCCCTCTGAGACCGGCGTCCGTAGACTTCCGCCGTGGCCACGGACCTGACGGGTAGCTGCCTCTGCGGCCAGGTGCGCTTCGAGGTCACCGAACCGCCCGTCTCGGCCAGCTACTGCCACTGCACGCGCTGCCAGAAGCGCACGGGCACCGCCGCCTCTCCGCAGGCCCGGATCGTCCCCGGATCGCTCCGCATCACGGCCGGCGAAGACCTCGTCCGCGCTTACGAGCCGCCCGACGGGTTTCCGAAGGCGTTCTGCTCCGCGTGCGGCTCGGCGCTCTGGAGCGTGAACCCGCACACGAACGAGATCTCAGGCGTCCGCATGAGCGCGTTCGACGACGACCCCGGCGTCCGCCCCTCCTACCGGCAGTTCGTGGCCTACGCCGCCGACTGGGAGCAGATCCCGGACGACGGCCTCGAGCGGTACCCGGAAGGCATTCCGCCGCAACCCAGCTAATCTGGTGTCGATGAGCCGCCGGCGCCTCGCCATCCTCGCCTCCCTCGGAGGCCTCTCCGCTCTCGTCGTGGCGATGGTCGCCGTGCGCGTCGTCTACACCGGAAACGACTACTACACGAACCTCTTGTGGAACCTGTTCCTCGCGTGGATCCCGTTCGGGCTGGCGGTGTACGTCTACGACGGCTATCGCCGATTGAGCCGCCTCCAGCTCTGGGCAGGCGGCGCGCTCTGGCTCCTGTTCTTCCCGAACGCGCTCTACATCGTCACCGACTTCAAGTGGCTCCGGCGAGGCCGCGGGCGCACCGGTCTGGTACGACGTCATGCTCGTCGCCGCTGCGGCCTGTTGTGGACTGCTCCTCGGCTTCGCCTCGCTCTACCTGATGCAGGAAGTGGTGCGAGGCGCGATCGGGACGGCCCGCGCGTGGGCGTTCGCGCTCGGAACGCTCGCGCTCGGCTCATTCGGCGTCTACCTCGGCCGATTCGAGCGCTGGAACTCCTGGGACGTCTTTACACGCCCCGGCCACCTGGCGCAGTCGCTGTTGCCGCACATCGCTCATCCGCAGGACCACCCGCGGGCCCTGGCCGTGATGGTGCTCTTCACCGCGTTTCTCGCGATGAGCTACCTCGTCTTCTACGCGTTCGCCCAGCCTGAAGCCGAGCCGCTACGTAGCGATCGCCCGTAGGCGGTCGAGCTCACGCTCGGTGTTGATGTTGGCGAGCAGTTCGCCGTCCAACTCGACGGTCCGCGTGTCCAGTTCCGGCAGCGCCTCGAGCAAGTCGAGCTCGCCGGCTGCGAGCCGGGCCTCGAGCACCGGCAGCGCCGACTGCGCATAGGCGCCCGGCAGCGGGCCAGCCTGGCGGCACCGCGGCGTCCGAGCAGGCTTCGGCGAGCTCGCGCAGCGCCTCCGGCGTGACGAGCGGACAGTCCACGGGCAGGAAGACCGCGATCTCCGTCTGCACAGCCCGGAGGCCTGCCACGACTCCCGCGATCGGCGCGCGCACGTCGATCCCGTCGTCGAGCACCTCGAATGGAAACCCGAGCTGATCCGCTTCCTTGCCGACCGCGATCCGGTGCGGGAACGCGTCTCCCAACACACGCCAGGCCCGCTCGGCGAGCGTCTCCGACCGCAGCGGAGCGAGCGCCTTGACCGAACCGAAGCGGCGGCTGAGCCCTCCCAGGAGCAGCACGCCCGTCGCGTCCATCAGACCGAGGCCATTCCGGGACGAAGCCCGGAGAGACGGCTGGCGACGACCGCATCTGCGGCCTCGGCGCTGGCCGCATGGCCGGTGACCGCGCTCAGGAACTCGTCACGCTCGAGGGCGCGGAGGCTGACCTCGGTCTTCGCGGTGACCGTCGCGGTGCGGGGCACGTCGCGGAGGAGCGCGATCTCCCCGAAGTGGTCGCCCGCGCCCATCGTCCCGATGTGTTCCCGGTTCGCGGAAACGTCAACCTCACCCGACTCGATGACGTAGAAGCGGTCGCCGTGGTCTCCCTCGCGGACGATCTCGGTTCCCGCGGCCGCGTGGACGGGGATCAGGCTCAACGCAAGCTCGTCGATCGTCGTCGCGGGGAGCGGCTTGAAGAGCGGCATCGTCCGCAGCAGCGCGATCTCCTTCGTCGGGGCGACGACGTCGGCGTCGAGAGCCGTGATCCGACGCCAGGTCAGACCCGCGCTCAGCGGCAACAGCGCGCCCGTGAGGATGAGCGCCCAGCGGATGCCGACCGCGTTGATCATCAGCGGGGCGAAGATCGCGCCGAGCCCGACGGTCCCGATGAAGACGCTCTGGATCACCCCGAACACGCGCGTCAGCACCTCGTCCGGCACGGTCCGCTGCAGGAGCGTCAGCGCGGCGACGTCGACGACCGTGTTCCCGACGCCGACGATCGCGAGCAGGATCAGCGCGAACGGCGGCTGCGGGAAGATGCCGATCAGCGCGATCGGGATCCCCCAGAGCAGCAGGCCGAACGCGAAGTCGGAGGCCAGTCGCTGCCGGCCGACGAGAGCGAACGCCGCGACCGCGCCGAGCAGGCCGCCGATCCCGACCGCCGAGTTCAGGAAGCCCACTCCCGACTGCCCGAGGTCGAGCAGCTCGAGCGAGGCGACGACGATCAGGACGTTGAGCGATCCGGCGACGAACGTCTGGATTCCGTACAAGGTCACGATCAGCGACAACTTGCGGTCGCTCGCGATCGCTCCGGAAGCCGCCGAAGAACTCGCGCATGAAGTTGCCCTCGACGTCTCGCTCCGGCGCGGCCTCGACCTTCAGCCCGACGAGCAGGGCCGACGCGACGACGAAGGCGACTGCCGCCGCGGCGAAGACGGTCTCCGCGTTCGTCGCCGCGAGCAGGATCCCGCCGAGCGCGGGTCCGAGGAAGATCCCGGAGCTCTCGACGGTCGTCAGGACGAGGTTCGCCGCGGTCAGCTCCTCGGGCGTCTTCGCGAGCTGCGGGAAGCAGTGCGGACTGCATCGGGCGCACCGTGCTCGCCATCAGCGCGACGCCTCCGCTCAGCGCGTAGACGAGCCAGTTCGACCCGCCTGCAAAGAGGACGAGCGCGGTCGCGGCCATGAAGCCGGCCCGGACGAACGAGAGGACGACGAGCAGGAGCTCGCGGCGGTAGCGGTCGCCGAGCACTCCGGCGAAGGGCGCCGCGATGAAGGCCGGGAGGACGCGGATCACGCCGACGAGCCCGACCCCGGCCGCGCCGCCCTGGTCGTAGGCGTAGACGGCCAGCGCGATGATGAACGCCCAGTACGCGGTGATCGACGCCGCCCAGGAGAGCTCGACGCGGCGCAGCGCGGGATTGGTGACCACGGCCCGGAACGCATCCATCGATTCCCCGAACCGCTCGCGGAACGAACCGAACACACCAGAACCATTGCAGGGTCGCGGCGAAGAGACTAGGGACTAGCGGCCTATTGACCTGCTCGTGTGAAAAGAGGGAAGATTTCGGAAGCGACGACCGTCTAGTAGTCGACATTTCGATTGGAATGCGGCATGCAGCGAGAGGAGAAACAGGTGATCGGAAGATCGCGCGCAGAACACGAACGAGGATCGCGACGCGAACATCAACGAGGTCGAGGGGCACAGCCTCCCCGGCGCACAGCGTCGGTCACAGCGTCGGTCAGAACGCCGGTCAGAACGCCGGTCAGAACGCCGGTGAGACCGACGAGGACGAGCCGGACTTCGAGGGGCACGCCCTCATCGGTCAGAACATCGACGCCAACACGGGCGAGCCGACCGATGCGCACATCGGCGCGAACACCGGCGAGCCGACAGACGCGAACATCGCGTAGTCGCGAAGCAGCAGCAGTTCTTACGAGGGCGGCCTAGCCGCCCTCGTTGCTTCTCAGGATCTCTTCCAGCGCACTGATCATCCGCAGCGCGGGCCCGCGCTCCTCGTCCTCGATGCCCTCGAGCGTCGCCGCCAGTCGTGCGAGCACGTCGGCGCCTTCGCCGCTCTCCGCGAGGACGGCCTCCGCGCGGCGGGCACGGCGCAGGAGGTCGAGAGCGATCGCGGCCTGGTTCGCGAACAGCCCGAGCAGATCCATCTCGACGAGCGAGAACTGCGTGCGCTGCGGCCGGTCGAGCACCTCGAGCACGCCCAGCGCCCGCTCGTCGTGGAGCAACGGGACGGCCATCAGCCCCTTTGGGACGTAGCCGGTCGTCTCGGCGAAGTCCTTCGCGAAGCGCGGATCCTCGGTCACGTCCTCGATCACGAGCGGCTGCCGCGTGACCAGCACCCAGCCCGCGATGCCCGAGCTGGACGGGAAGCGCTGGCCGATGAGCGTGTCGGCCCCGTAGCCGGCGATCGCCTCGAAGACGAGCTCGTCCGTCTCCTCGTCGAGCAGGAAGATCGACGACGCCTTCGCGCCGAAGATCGCCCGCGCAACCTCGGCGACGGACTGGAGCATGGAGCGAAACGTCTCCTGCGATCCGACCACGCCCGCGGCGACCGCGGCCTTGAGCTCGTCGCTCATCGACCTCCTCCTACGTTCGACGATGTCAGATAGAGCACGCTCTTGAGCTGGAACGGCGTCAAATCCGGGTGCTTGCCGAGGACGAGCGCGCACAGGCCCGTCATGTGCGGCGTCGCGAAGCTGTTCCCCGTGCAGCGGATTCGGGCGCCCCCCGTCCAGGCGACCTCGACGTCGACGCCGCGCGCGAAGAACTCGACCGGTGGATCGGGGTTGGAGTAGAAGGTCATCGCGTCCTGCTCCTCGTGGCTGCCGACGGAGATGACCGAAGAGAAGCGCCACGGGTAGCTCTCGACCGGCATGTTGTGCGCCGACGCGACGAGCACCGTGCGTTGAAAGTACGCGCGGTCGGTGAGCTCGTGGAGGATCCCTGCGAACTGCCGTTTGGTCGTCGACAGGCTCATGTTCACGACGTCGAAGCCCTGCTCGACAGCCCAGCGCAGACCGGCCAGGAGGATCTCTCCGCTGCCCGTGAAGCCCGCGCCGAGCACCCGGACGCTCGTCAGCTCGCAGTCGGGTGCGAGCGCGCGGACGATCCCGGCGCAGGCCGTTCCGTGCCCACAGAGATCGCCCTCGGTGTCGTCCGCGATCACGGCTTCGCCATCCGGGCCGAGCGAGACGGCCACCGCTTGCTGGACGACCCCGACGTGCGGATGGTCCGCATCGACACCGCTGTCGAGGATGCAGACCCGCACGCCCTTGCCGGTCGAGTCGCCCCACGCCCACTCGCGCGTGATCTCGCCGGGCCATTCGACCGGATGCGTGATGTCCGCGCTCGCGCCGGCGGGGAGGCTCCAGGCGGGCCGCAGCTCCCGGGGTGGGTCCTGTGGCTGGTTCGGGTCCGGTTGGGCCATGGGTGGATCGTACGACGCTTACCCGGCCGCGGCGAGCGCCCGCTGCGATGCCTCGGCCGCGGTCGCGATGAGCGTGCGGACATGGCGCACCCTCGGATCGTCTGCCGTGGCCCCGAGGTTCGTCTCGACGAGCGTCGCCGCCACGCGGGCGCCGCTCTCGGCGAGGATCGACGCGGCTGCCGCGTCGGCGCGGACCTCGGGGTTGCCGTTCTCGACGAGCACTGCGGCGAGGCACGCGAGGTCGCAGCCCGCTTCGGCGATGCGCATCGGGATCTCGGCGGCGCGCTCGAGAGCTGCGCGCAGCTGCTGGTCGCGGTAGCGCTCGGCCAGCTCCTCGCGGCCGCGCAGCGCGGCGAGCGCCTCCTCGTAGGCCTCCGCATCGGCCTGGGCGAGAGGGGCAACGCGCGCGCGGAACGTCTCGGCCTGGCCGATCACGCCGCCGGACTCCTCCCAGTAGCCGTGCGAGGCGCGTGCCACCTTCGACACGAGCCCGGCGGCCATCGCGACGACGATCGCTGCGGCAGAGCCTCCGCCGGGAGACGGCGCGTCGCCGGCAAGCGTGTCGAGCAGCTCTCCGAGGGGTACGTCAAGCAGGTCGCCGGCCATGCCGGGACCATCTTCTGCTTTTACGAGGAGAAGCGCTCGCGAACGGCGTCCAGCAAGGCCGGATCGTGCTCGTATCCAGCCCCTTCGAGCGTGCTCTCGGCGTCCGCGAACAGCGCCTTGCGAAAGGCCTGATCAGCCCGAGCGCGCTCGACGATGTCGTCCAGACCTCTCCGCGCGAGCGGAATCTCCTGCGCAGCCTTGACCCACGCCTCGGGGGCGGCGGGAAGAGTGCGGAGCAGCAAAGCCAGGGTTTCCTCGTCGTAGTTACGCATTCGTGATCAACCACCAGACTCCGCAGGGACCGGATTTCTTCCCTCGAGCTCCGCGCGGAGCTTGACGAGGCAGCGCGAGATGCGGCTCGCGATCGTGCCCGCCGGAAGGTCGAGCGCGTCGCCGATCAAGCGATAGCTCTCGTCGCGGGCGAAGAAGCGGTCGAGGATCTCGCGGCAGTTGCTCGAAAGCGTCGCGAGGGCTTCGTGGACGTAGAGGGACTCGTCGAGGGTCGCGATCGTGTCGTCGACGCCCGACGCCTCGGGGATCTCGCCCGGCTGCTCACGTGCGCCGGCACGGATCGTGTCCAGGCACAGCCTCCGCGTCAGCTGAGCCAGCCAGGGCCGGATCGCCGAGTCGTCCCGAAGCTTCGACAGGTTCTGGTACGCGCGGGCGAAGACCTCCTGGAAGACGTCCTCGGCGTCGGCCTCGGGCAGGCGAAACGCCTGGACGGCGATCGCGTACACGTAGCGGGAGAAGCGATCGACGAGCTCCCGCCACGCGTCGTCGTCTCCCGAGCGGCAGCGAGCGACGAGTTGTGCATCGGTTTCTGCAACGGGCACGCCCTGAATGAAAGCGCAATTTCGCCGGTCAGAGCAAGATTCGAACCGCGAGGCGGGACGAGCAGCCGTGCAGAGCCACGAGCGCCGTCGCCAGCTCGAGGTCGACGTGATCCGCGCGCGCGATCACCATCGCGTCCTCGAGCTCGTAGCCGTGCTCGAGGAGCTGCCCGAGGCGCCACGCTCTGTGATCGAGCTCGGCGGGCGTCAGTTCCTCGTTGGGGTCCAGCCCTTCGAGGACGGCGAGGCCGATTTCTCGTTCGTCGAACTCGGTCGGGAGCGTCATGGCAAGCGCCTTTTCGGCCGTTCTGCGCGCCGCCTTGATCCCCAGGCCGTAGCCTCTTCTCGTGGAGACGGGGCTTGCGGGCAAGCGCGTCCTCGTGACGGGCGCATCGGGCGGGATCGGCGGTGCGTGCGCACGCGAGTTCGCTCGCGAGGGCAGCCGCGTCGTCGTCCACTACCACGAGGGGCGCGAGCGGGCCGAGGCGCTCAGCGAGGAGCTCGGCGGCGCGCCGGTCGTCGGCGCGGATCTGCGGGACGAGGCGGCCGTGGACGCGCTGTTTCGCCGTTGCGTGGACGAGCTGGGCGGGCTGGATGTGTGCGCGGCCGTTGCGGGGAAGTGGCCCGAGGAGGATTTGCCGCTCTGGGAGCTGCCGCTCGAGCGCTGGGAGGAGACGCTGCGCACCAATCTGACCGCCACGTACTTGACGGCGCGCGCGTTCTTGCGCGAGGTCGAGCGCAACGGGCACGGAAGCCTCGTCATGGTCGGATCGACGGCCGGGCTGTTCGGGGAGGCCGGGCATGCGGATTACGCCGCGGCGAAGTCGGCGATCACGCATGGGCTCCTGCTCAGCTTGAAGAACGAGATCGCGCGGGTCGCTCCGCTGGGTCGCGTGAACGTCGTCTCACCCGGTTGGACCGAGTCGCCGATGACGCGCACGACGCTGACCGATCCCGAGCTCGTCAGGCGCGTGACGCGGACGATGCCGCTGCGGAAGGTGGCGCAGCCCGAGGACGTGGCGCGGCAGGTGGTCGTGCTGGCCTCGGACGAGCTGTCCGGGCACGTGACCGGCCAGGTCGTGACGGTGGCCGGCGGGATGGAGGGGCGGATCCTGAACGAATAACACGAAGCGGCGGGTTCGCCGCCGCTTCGCCACTCCACAAGCCGCAAGGAATGCTTGCCGTCAGTCCCCGGCCCACAAAAAGGAGTGTTCGTAGTTTCGGCAGGGCAGGCGAGAAGCTTTAGCCCGAGCCGCTTTCACTCGAGAACGACGGAGCGGGCCGCCGCCCGGCCCGCTCTGACGTCTCCGTAGAGAAGTGATGGCGAGTTGCCCCTGCCGCATTGGGGCCTCTCGTTTTTCCGAGAGCCCCCGCCGCATCGGGGCCACTCGGTCTCCCGCATTGTGCCGCTCCGATATTGATTGATCTATCCCCTTTTCGCGGTTGACACGGCCGCTTCACCTACGCCGGAACGGGGATGCGTCTTGGCACCCATTTGTCCCGAATCCGTCCAAGTTCGCGGACTAGACTCGAAAGCGGGTGGCGGGTGGAGCCTCGATCCCCACCCAGGGTGGGGACGTGGGGATCCGGCCCGAGCCGGCGCTCGCGGTTGCTACGCTCGGCGGGCCCATCACGAGCGGCTGAGGGACTCGGCCCTGAGACGCCGCAGCAACCGGCCCACGGGTGCGGTGCTACCGCCGAGAGCGATGGAGGTGACCTCGATGCTCCGACAACGCAGGCCCCGCGACCCGGCCCCGCGCCGGAAGTAGGCTCCGCCGATGGCCAACCGCCTCCTCGAACGCCTCGCCGACGGCCCGCCGCTCGTCGCGGACGGAGGCATGGGCGTTCTCGTCTCGAGCGCCGTGCCCCGCGTCCGCATCCCCGAAGAGGCGAACCTGCGAGCGCCCGAGACCGTCGTCAAGCTCCACGTCGGCTTCATCCAGGCCGGAGCGGACGTGATCGAAACCAACACGTTCGGCGCCAACCGCCGCAAGCTCGCGGCCAACTACCTCGAGGACGAGCTCCACGCGATCAACAGCACGGGCGTCAAGCTCGCGCGCGAGGCGCGGGAGATCTCGGGCCGCGACGTGTTCATCGCCGGCTCGATCGGCCCGCTCGGCGAGCCCGGCATCGACCCCGACCTGCGCCGCGAGATCTTCGCCGAGCAAGCGGCCGTCCTCGAAGGCCGCGGCGTCGACCTCTTCGCCGTCGAGACCTTCTTCGAGCTGGACGAGCTCGAATCGGCGATCGAAGCGGTCCGCAGTGTCTCCTCGCTCCCGGTGCTCGCCATGCTCACGTTCGACGCAGGCGCGGAAACGCTCTCCGGGGTCTCGGCCGCACGCGCCGCGGAACGCCTCCGCGAGCTCGGCGTCGCCGCGATCGGCGCGAACCACGGCGCGGGCATCCAGGCCGCCCTCGCCGCGCTCAGCGAGATGAACGGCAACGGCCTCCCACTCGCCGCCATGCCCAACATCGGCCTCGCGAGCATGGCCGGCAACCGCATCATCTACCCGCACGCCTCGCCCGAGTACTTCGCCGAGTTCGCCGCGCACGCACGCAACCTCGGCGCCCGCGTGATCGGCGGCTGCTGCGGAACGACGCCGACCGAGATCGCGGCCATCGCCTCGGCGGTCAAGGAGGAGCGGGAACCGAGCGCCCCACTCGTGTTCGCCGAGCGCGAGGTCCAGGTCGCGGTCCCGGAACAGCGCGAGGAAACCGAGCTCGCACGCGCCTTCCGCGAGCACGAATGGGTCGTCTCGGTGCAGATCGATCCGCCGCTCGGCGGGAGCTACGCCGGGATGATCGACGTCGCGCACGCCTTGAAGCAGTCCGGAAACGCAGGCTTCGTCGACATCAACGACAACGCGACCGCCCGCGCCGCCGCGAGCGCCCTCATGCTCGCGGTCGAGATCGAGCGCAACGCGGCCGTCGAGACGATCCCGCACCTGACGACCCGCGACGCGACGATCATGGGCCTCGAGTCGCAGCTGCTCGGCGCCCACGCGTGCGGCATCCGCAACGTGCTCTCGGTGACCGGCGATCCGCCCGAAGTCGGCGACTACCCGGGCTCGCGCGGCGTCTACGAGATCGACTCGATCGGGCTCACGCACCTGATGGCGCGCCTGAACCGCGGCGAGGACTACAACGGGCGAGCGATCGACGCGGCCACGTCCTTCCACATCGGCGTCGCGGTCAACCCGGCCGCCGACGACCTCGAGTCGGAGCTCGACCGTTTCCACCGCAAGATCGAAGCCGGCGCGCACTTCGCGATGACCCAGATCCTGTTCGACCTCGAGTACATGGACCGCTTCGTCGAGCGGCTCGGCGGAGAGTGGCCGATCCCCGTGCTCGTCGGGATCTTCCCCGTCTGGAGCCACCAGCTCGCGCTGCGCCTGCACAACGAGGTGCCCGGAATCGTCGTTCCGCAGCCCGTGCTCGACGCGCTCCGCGACGCCGGGCCGAGTGCGGCCGAGGTCGGGATGGAGATCGGCCGCGAGCTGCTCGAAGGCTCGCGCAGCCGCGGCCAGGGCGTGTACGTCGTCGCACCGTTCCGCCGCCCGCTCGGGATCCTCGACCTGCTGTCGTAGACCCTAGTCCTCGATGCGCGATCTGGCCGCTGCCGCGTAGGAGTCGGCCCTCGGGCTCGGTGCACCGTTCGACGCCGGCCGCCGCGTAGACGTCCTCCTCGTCGAGGGTCTCGTGCTCGAGGAGCGCGGCCGCGAGAGAGTCGAGCTTCGTCGCGGTTCTCCTTCGAGCAGCGCCAGGACCTCCTTGTGCGACTCCTCGACGATCCGGCGCACCTCCGAGTCGACGAGGGTCTGGGTCTCAGGAGAGGCCTCGGTGCCCGCGGGCAAGAACGGGCCCGTCCCGTCCCGCGGAAGGACTGCGATCGGGCCGATCGCAGGGCTCATCCCCCAGCGACCGACCATCTGGCGCGCGATCTCCGTCAGCTGCTCGATGTCCGACTCGGCGCCCGTGCTGATCTCCTCGAACACGACCTCCTCGGCCGCGCGCCCCCCGAGAGCGACCTTGATCTTCGCGAGCGCCTCCGGCTCGCGGTAGTTGTAGCGATCGGTCTCGGGTGCGGCGAACGTCACACCGAGCGCCAGGCCGCGCGGGATGATCGACACCTTGCGAACGGGATCGGCTCCCTCGGTGAGCATCCCGACGATCGCGTGACCGCCCTTCGTGGTACGCGGTTCTCCGGCGGTCCTCCACAGTCATCATCACCTGCCGCTCCGCCCCGAGGATGATGCGCTCGAGCGCGTCCGTGAAGTCGGCCTCGAGGACGGCGTCGTGGTTGCGGCGGGCCGCGAGCAGCGCGGCCTCGTTGACGAGGTTCGCCAGATCGGCCCCGACCATGCCCGGCGTCGTCGCGGCGATCCGGCCGAGGTCGACGTCGGGCCCCAACGGCACGCCGCGGGTGTGCACCTTCAGGATCGCCTCACGTCCGCCTCGGTCGGGCGGCTGCACGGCGACCCGGCGGTCGAAGCGGCCCGGGCGAAGCAGGGCCTGGTCGAGAACGTCCGGTCGGTTGGTCGCGCCGATCACGATCACGCTCGTCGACGAGTCGAAGCCGTCCATCTCGGTGAGGATCTGGTTCAGCGTCTGCTCGCGCTCGTCGTTCCCGCCGCTGAATCCTGCGACCCCGGAAGTTCGCGACCGCCCGATCGCGTCGAGCTCGTCGATGAAGACGATCGCGGGCGCAGCCTCCTTCGCCTGAGCGAACAGATCCCGCACGCGCGAGGCGCCCACTCCGACGATCGCCTCGACGAACTCGGAGGCGGCAATCGAGAAGAAGGGAGCGTCGGCCTCACCCGCAACGGCTCGTGCCAGGAGCGTCTTGCCGGTGCCCGGCGGGCCCGAGAGCAGCACGCCGTGCGGAATGCGGCCACCGAGCTTTTGGTACTTCTCCGGATGGCGGAGGAAGTCGACGACCTCGCTCAGCTCTTCCTTCGCCTCGTCGACGCCCGCAACGTCCTTGAAGGTCACGCGGTCACCCGACGGCTGATATCGGCGAGCCCGCGAACGCCCGAACGCGCCGAGGACGTTCTGCACGTTCCCGGCTCGGCGCATGAGGAAGAAGAGCAGCCCGACGAAGAGGAGCGTGGGCCCGAAGAACAGCAGGAGGCTCTGCCACCACGGGGATCCCGTGTCGAGTGGCTTCGCGTTGACGATCACGCCTTTGCTCTGGAGGAGCTTCGAGAGCGAGGTGTTGTCGGCGAACGTGGGAATCTCCGTTCGGAACCGGGTCGTCGGCTTGGAGTCCTTGTACGTCTCCGCCTCCTTGAACGTGCCCTGGATCGCGGTCCCTTTGGACGTGATGTCCTTGACCTTGCTCTCTCGCACCTGCTGGAGGAAGAACGGGCTGTACGGCACACGCACCCGCGAGGGCTCCCTCATCGCCCGAGAGCCGAGGTAGATGTTCAGTAGCAGCGCCCCGATCAGGAACAGGATCCAGTTCCTGCCGAAGCCGAAGCGACGCGGTCGCGGCGGGGTCGGCGTCGTGCCGCGCGGCGCCGGCGGCGTGCTCGAGCCCTGGCGCTGGTCGCCGGGTGGGGTGCTCACGTGTCAACCCTAGCGCCGCACGCCGGGCTGTTCGCGTGCAGGCCCTTGCCGTAGGCTTGCGCCATGGAGGGCGCCGCGCTACAGGAGTTCATCGACCGCTACAACGCAGCGTGGAACGACCACGACGTCGAGGCGATCGTGTCGATGCACACCGAGGACTCGGTCTTCGAGAACCACACGACGGGCGACGTCAACATCGGCAAGGACGCGATCGCGACGGCGATCACGGGCATCTTCGGCGTCTTTCCCGACCTCAGCTTCGAAGCGCGGAGCCAGTACGTCCGCGACGACCTCGTCGTCCAGGAGTGGACGGCGCGCGGCACGCACGAAGGGCCGATGAACCGCTCCGGGATGACGATCGAGCCGACCGGCCGCACCGTCGAGTACCGGGGCATGGACATCATCCCGATCCGGAACGGACTGGTCGCCCGCAAGGACGTCTATTCGGACGGGGTCACGCTCCTGCGCCAGCTCGGCTTGACCGAAATCGCGTAGCTACACTGTCCCGCGCCCGGGGGCGTAGTTCAGTTGGTTAGAACGCCGGCCTGTCACGCCGGAGGTCGCGGGTTCGAGTCCCGTCGCTCCCGTCTCGAAACCTGCTGGTAATCGGCGGGTTTTTGCCACCTAACGACGATCCAGACGCGAGGAAAGTTCGAGCCTGTTGGAAAGTGCGGGGAGCTCGGTAGTTTGAGGAACAACGACACCTGTCCGAACCCGCCCCACGTACTACCGCGCTGTCTTCCGGCTCCGTGAGCCGATCACGGACAGAATCGTCGACAAAGCACTGGAAGCGGCTCGGCCCTTACGGCCGCTAGCGGTTCTCCGCGTTAGTTTCGGTGAAGCGTGAATACCGCGGGAAGCCGGTTGAGCATCATGATCCCGAGCGGGATGCCGATGATCGTCGCTGATCAAATAGGCGACGAACATCCATATTCCGACTGCTACCAGCCGATAAGAACGAACCAAATCGCGCGGATCCAAAGCGAGCGCTGCTGCGCCCCCTCATGGAAGACGGCCGCCATCCCGTCACCCTGGACGATCGTCGTCGTCTGCGACCGGGGGCGCAGAGTCAGGAGCGTTCCTGTGCGATTGAAGATCCGAGAACGGTAGTGGAAGCCCGATGATGGTGCAGCCCCGCGAGAATAGCCGATCGCCAACGCGATATCCGGTCAGCCACCAGCCGATGAAGATGTACCAGAGCGCCCGGAGGAAGAAGTTCGGGCCGCTCTTCCCATGCGCGGTTGTGGTCAGCGGACCTCTGCGGCGTCGCTCATCGCTTGCGAGCCTAGGAGGTTGCTCGCGGGAGCAGAAGATCACACCGAGGCCCCGCCTAGGAGGGTCTAGCGAAACTCGGTAGCTGGCTGCTGATGCGGCTCCATGCCGAAGGATTGCGTGCCTCACCCACTCTTGGACGCAGCCTTACCCACGGAGGTCATCTTGGCCGCCCTAGGATGAAGGCTGGCCATCGAGGTTACGATTGCGATTCGTATGACGGAATCAGCGGCTCCGATCGTCCTGGCCGCTCTGCCCTATGCCGAGCGGCAACTGATCGTGGTTGTCGAGGACGCGTTAGTCGCGGCTGAGCGCGAGGCGCAGAGCGAGGCCGAGCCGGGCGACGATGGAGCCAACTCGGTTGAGATTGCGAACGAAGCAGCCCTCGCGATCGCTCCAGGATCGCGCTGGCGAGCTGCGCGCGTCCGAGTCGCGAAGAGCGCTGGAGTCACGGGGCACATGGTCGCTTCTGCGGTCCGCGAGACGGCGATGGCAGCTGCTCGCGCTTAGAGACTCTGGTGTCGACGTATTAACCGTGGCCTCGACGGAAGCCGCGTCTCTCACTTTCCCACCGGGCCACCCGCGCGACCGGGTTCTCTACGTTGGCCACCCGGCGGTGCCGACGACGTATTACGCCGCGGCAGGGTTCCACCGCCACACCTTCGAGCACAAGTTCGCCGAGGCGGTTGAGCTCGTGATGGAACTCGGTGCGACGCAGCTGGAGGTCGAGCATGTCAAAGGATGGTCGGATGAGCTCGCCGCTAACTTGGAGGTGCCCTTGCCCATGGCAGATGCCGAAGCCGGCCTACACGCCGAACAGAGCCGGTCACGCGGGTCGAGTGCTCTTTTCAAGGCGACCCTGAAAGGCAACGCAAACCCCAAGCTGCCCGACGGACTCGTCTGGTTTCCGCACGAGCCCACCTGGCAGGAACTTGCGGAGGGACGCCTTGAACACGGCCTCACGCAGTTCCAACTATCTGTGCGGTATGAAGACGACTACGGGATCGACGCTGGCCTGGAGCTCAAAGCCGGAAAGGCAGGCCTAGACCTCGGGGGTAGCTTCCAAGAGCACGAATCCACCGTATGGAGAATCGAGGGGAACTTCGCAGAGTGAGGGAGACCGGTCGGACATCCGGCTTGAATTTGTGTCCCACGCTTCCCATCGATTGGCAAGCCTTTGGCAAGTCCTGCTTCGAGCCAGTCGGTATCACGCGACCACGACCGGCCTAAGAAGTCCCCTGCTCTAGACGAATCCATCCTGTTCGGTTCCCTCTGATCCCGCCTTGCGCAAGCCTGTCACGCCGGAGGTCGCGGGTTCGAGTCCCGTCGCTCCCGTATTCCCGACCGCCCGCCTCGAATGAGGAGTAGGGCAGGAACGCATCACGTGGCGTCACCGCCGTGAATTCAGCTCCTGCGGCGGTCAGGATCTGAAAAATGGTCGAGAGCAGCCGCAGCGGTCTTTCGTCTGGGCAGAGCCCGCCGCGGGCGGAGTCATTCGCCCCAGGTGGTACAAGTCGCTGACTGGAGGTCGCTGTGACGCGAGAACGACGACAGACGCGAGGCGGACGACCACCGCGGCAATGATCTGGTCCGCCGCGGATCTGCGAGCGCTCGAGGGGATCCGCGTCGGACACTCCGAGGTCGTGTATGCCTTCGTGTCACTGGAAGGCGAACCGTCCGCCCTCGACGAGGCACTGCTCGACGACGAGGAGCGGCGCCGATCGAGGCGCTTCGTCCACCTCCGCGACCGCCGTCGCTTCGTCCGCGCCCACGCGGACCTGCGGTTGTTCCTCGCCCTCTGTCTCGGGGTGGAGCCGGCGACGGTGCGCTACGAAACCGGCGTTCACGGCAAGCCACGTCTCCTGCCGGGCCTCCCGCCGCTGGAGTTCAACCTGTCCCACTCGGAGGGATTGGGACTCCTCGCCGTCGCTCGAGATCGATCGGTCGGGGTCGACATCGAGCATGTGCGCGACTTACCGGACGCGATGAGCATCGCGGACACCCACTTCACGGCGGCGGAGTCGAAGGCACTTCGATCATTGCCGCCGCCCGATCGGCGAGCAACGTTCTTTCGCTACTGGGCGCGCAAGGAAGCAGTGATCAAGGCAGGTGGCGAAGGGCTCGGGCGCGCCCTCGACAGCTTCGACGTCGACGGAGCGCCCGGCTCGACGTCGGCGGTGATGCGATGGGCCGGCGGATCCCGTGGCATGACGGAATGGTCCTTGCGAGACCTGCCGTCGCCGGCCGGCTACGCGGCCGCCTGTGCGGTTGCGGCTCATGAGGGTGCCCGCATGCAGTGGCGGGAGCTCTCGACCGAGGTTCAGGGAGAAGCGACGACGAGACGGTAAGACGCGAGCTCATCTGGGCCGACCTCAGCCGACGCGAACACGCAAGCCCAACCGGGGACGGCTCAGCGGAACGGAGCGACGTGTTCATAGGCCTCAAAGAGCCAGGGGTTGCAGGTTCGAGCCCCACCGCCGCAATACGAAAAACCCCCGCTCTAGAGTAGGTTCCGGTTCTCTCGGTCGTTGACGCGGGCGGCTACCATGCCCGGAGCCGCGCCGGCCCAACATCGGCCTATTTGACGGTTGACCGTATGCGGTCTACAAATTAGTAAAACTTTCCTCTAGTTGTTTAAAACTAGTCCTTGGGGAAACGGGGAATTTATATGCGGGAAGATCGGCTTCTGCCGGTCAAAAGGAAGGTCGTCTTCGACCGCCTGCGATCATTGTTGTCGCGGGTGGTCGCGGGTAGCGTGCGCGTGACTTCTTCCAGCCGGTCATTCCCAGTCGGTGGGGTCATGGAGTGACGCAACCGGGCCAGATCCGTGTCGTCGACTCGTACGAGCTCTCGCCGACGCAGGAGGGAATGCTGTTCCACGGCCTCCTCGGCGAGGCAACCGGCGTGGACCTCGAGCAAATCGTCTGCACCGTCGTCGGGACCTTCGACGAGACGGCGCTGATCGCGGCCTTTGGCGAGGTCGCGTCGCGGCACGCCATCCTGCGGACGCGGTTCTCCTACGACAACGGCGGCCGTCCCGCCCAGGAGGTCGTCGAGACGGTAGAGATCCCAGTCGAACGACTCGACCTCACTGACGTCGATTCGTCCGAGCGATCACAGCGATTCGATGACGGCTCTTCGCGTCGACCGGGCCCGAGGCATCGATCTCGGGCACGCCCCAGCGATGCGATTGCTGATCGTGAACTGGTCGTCGAACGAGCATCGCATCGTCTGGACGTTCCACCACGCCCTGCTCGACGGGCGGTCATTCCCCCTCGTGCTGCGCGAGGTGTTCGGGTTCGCTGACGCCGCTGCCACGGGGCGAGGTGCTCGACCTCCCGGTGCCGCGGCCATACCGCGAGTACATCGAATTCCTCCGGGGCCTCGATCTCGACGTCTGCCGAGACGTACTGGCGCAGCTACCTGGCTGGCTTCACCGCGCCGACGTCGCTCGTAATCGACCGACCCGCGATCGACGACGGATCGTCGACCGCCGTCCAGGGCGTGTCCGAACGCCGGCTCTCCCTGGAGACGACGACGGCGCTCCGTGAGTTCGCCGCGTCACTCGACGTGACACTCAACACGTTGTTGCAGACGGCCTGGGCGATCCTGCTTCAGCGCTACAGCGCGAGACGGACGTGGTCTTCGGCGCCACCCGTGCCTGCCGCCGCTCCGCGTTTCCCGACGCGCACGAAATGATCGGGTTGTTCATCAACACGCTGCCGCTTCGCGTGAGGGTGGAACCCGACGCGTCGCCTCGACGAGCTGCTGAAGGAAGTCCGGGCGCTGCAGGTCGGGCTGCGCGAGCACGAGCACACCCCGCTCGTGCGGGTCCAGGCCTGGAGCGACGTCCCGCGGGGCCGTCCCTGTTCGAAACGCTGGTCGTCTTTGAGAACCGCCCGCTCGACTACGACGCTCGCGGACGCTCGACGCGCGGGTCGACCGCCTCGCGTTCGCCTATCAGGGCCAGACGAACTACCCGCTGACGCTGATCGCCTACGGCGACGACGAGATGCTGGTGCGGCTCGAGAACGACCGCCGGCGGGTCGACGACGCACCGGCGTCCCGAATGCTCGACCACCTCGTGACCCTCCTGAGCGGCTGCCCGAGCATGCGGAACACGAGGCTCCGCGAGATGCCGCTGCTCGCCGGAGAAGGAGCGGAAGGCCCTGCGTCGGCAGCGGCCGTGCCGACGGGTCGTCCTCCAGATCGTTGCCTGCACGAGCGGTTCGAGGCGCAGGCGCGGCGGCGCCGGAGCGTGTCGGCGGTGGTCCTGCGACGGAGAGCTCGCTGACCTACCGCGAGCTCGACCGGCGGGCCAACGGGCTGGCGCAGCCTGCGGCGCTCGGGGTCGGGCCGGACGTCCTCGTTGGGCTTGCGACCGAGCGCTCGCTCGACTGGTCGTCGGGATCCTCGGGATCCTCAAGGCCGGCGGCGCCTACCTGCCGCTCGATCCGGCCTACCCGCGCGAGCGGCTCGCCTTCATGCTCGAGGACGCCGGCGTCGGCGGTCGTCGTGACGGCAGCGCGCGCTCCGCCGCCGACTTCGCCGGCGAGCGCGCGCGACGCTCGTCCTGCTCGACCGGGACCGCGGACGAGGCGGCCGCCGAGGACCCGCAGCTCCGGCGCGGCGCCGGAGCAACCTCGCGTACGTCATCTACACCTCGGGCTCGACCGGGCGGCCCAAGGGCGTGCTGATCACGCCACGCGCAACGTCGCCGCCTGTTCGACGCGACCGACGAGCTGGTTCGGGTTCGGCGCGCGACGACGTCTGGACGCTCTTCCACTCGTACGCCTTCGACTTCTCGGTCTGGGAGCTCTGGGGCGCGCTGCTCTACGGCGGCCGGCTGGTCGTCGTGCCCGTACTGGGTCAGCCGCTCGCCGGAGGCGTTCCGCGACCTGCTGGTGCGCGAGCAGCGTGACGGTGCTCAACCAGACGCCGTCGGCGTTCCGCCAGCTGATCCAGGCCGACGCGCGAGTCGGCGCCGAGCCTGCGTCGATCGGCGCTGCGGTACGTCGATCTTCGGCGGCGAGGCGCTCGAGCTGCCGAGCCTGCGCCCCTGGTTCGACCGCCACGGCGACGACGCGCCGCAGCTGGTCAACATGTACGGCATCACCGAGACGACGGTGCACGTGACCTACCGGCCGATCTCGCGGCGGACGTCGAGGCCGGCGCCGGCAGCCTGATCGGCGTGCCGCTCCCCGACCTGCGGCGTCTACGCTCCTGGACCCGCACCGGCAGCCCGGTGCCGATCGGCGTGCCCGGCGAGATGTACGTCGGCGGCGCCGGCGTCGCGCGCGGCTACCTCGACCGGCCGGAGCTGACCGCCGAGCGGTTCGTCGCCGACCCGTTCGGCGGCGACGGGCCGCGCGGCTGTACCGCACCGGCGACCTGGCGCGCGCTGGCTCGCGGACGGCGAGCTCGAGTACCTCGGCCGCATCGACGACCAGGTCAAGATCCGCGGCTTCCGCATCGAGCTGGGCGAGATCGAGGCCGTGCTGCGCCAGCACCCGGCGTCGCGCGAGGCGTCGTGCTGGTCGCGCGAGGACGCGCCGGCGCGACAAGCGCCTGGTCGCCTACGTCGTCGCGGCGAGCCGGCGCGACCGCCGTCGACGAGCTGCGCGACTCTCCTCGCAGCCGACGCTGCCCGAGTACATGGTGCCGGCCGCCTTCGTGCCGCTCGACGCGCTGCCGCTGACCGCCAACGGCAAGGTCGACCGCAGCGCGCTGCCGGCGCCGGATCGGTCGCCCGGGAGCGGCCAGGCCGCTACGTCGCGCCGCGCAACGCCGACCGAGGAGACGCTGGCCGAGATCTGGGCGAGGTGCTGCGGCGTCGAGCGCGGTCGGCGTCGACGACAACTTCTTCGAGCTCGGCGGCGACTCCATCCTCAGCATCCAGGTCGATCGCCCGGTGCCGCCAGGCCGGGCTTGCACGCTCACGCCGCGCGACCTCTTCCAGCACCCGACCGTCGCCGCGCTCGCCGCGGTCGTCGCGCCGCGGCGGCCGCGACGCGCGCGGAGCCCGAGCACGGCGACGGCGCCGGCCGGTCCCGCTGACGCCGATCCAGCGCTGGTTCTTCGAGCAGCGGCTCGCGAACCCGCACCACTGGAACCAGGCGTTCCTCTTCGAGGTGCCGGCGGACGTCGACGTCGACGTCGCTCGAGCAGGCGCTCGGCCGCGTCGTCGCCACCACGACGCGCTGCGGCTGCGCTTCACGCGGGACGGCGCCGGAGCTGGCAGCAGGACTACGGCCCGAGCGCGCCGGCGCCGCGATCGCGCGCGATCGACCTGTCGGCGTGCGCCGCACGAGCGAGCGCGGCGCGCATCGAGACCGCGCGGCCGCACGGCCCAGGCGAGCCTCGACCTCGACCGCGGGCCCGCTGCTGCGCGGCCGTGCTACTTCGACCTCGGCGACGACGGCCCGGCCGCCTGCTGCTCGTCGTCCACCACCTGGTGGTCGACGGCGTCTCCTGGCGGATCCTGCTCGAGGACCTCGAGACCGGCCTACCGGCAGCTGCGCGCCGGCGCAGCCGGTCGAGCTGCCGCCGCGACGACCTCCTTCCGGCGCTGGGCCGAGCGCTGCCGGCACGTACGCGTCGACGGCGCGAGCGAGGCAGCTGCCGCTGGACGCTGGCGGACGATCGACGCGGTCGACGGCACGCTGCCGACGCGACGGCGCCGGACCGGCGACGAACACCGAGGCGCTCGGCGCGCGACGGTCGACGGTGTCGCTGGACGCGACGAGACCCGAGCGCGCTGCTGCAGAGCGTGCCGGCGGCCTACCGCACCCAGATCAACGACGTGCTGCTCGCCGCGCTCGGCCGGCGCTCGCGCGCTGGACGGGCCGCGACGGCGCTCCGCGTCGACCTCGAGGGCCACGGCCGCGAGGACATCGTTCGACGACGTCGACCTGTCGCGCACGGTCGGCTGGTTCACGACGCTCTTCCCGTGTCGCCTCGACTCGAGGGCGACCGCGGACGCAGGCTCGGCGCTGAAGCGCGTCAAGGAGCAGCTCCGGCAGGTGCCCGACCGGGCCTCAGCTACGGCGCTGCTGCGCTACCGTCGCCGGAGCCGGCGTCCGCGCCAGCTCGGCCGCGCAGCCGCCGCCCGAGCTGCTCTTCAACTATCTCGGCCAGTTCGACCAGGTCGTGGCGGGCTCGGCGCTGTTCCGGTTCGCCGCCGAGCCGACCGGGCGCCTGGCACAGCGCCGGCGAACGCGCACGCATCGCCTCGAGGTGGTGGCCCTCGTGCGCGACGGCCGACTTCGAGGCCCGCTGGATCTACAGCGCCGAGCGCGACCGGCCGGAGGTCGTCGAGCGCCTCGCCGACGACTTCGTCGACGCGCTGCGCGGCGCTGATCGAGCACTGCACGAGCCGCGGCGTCCGCGGCTACACGCCGTCGGACTTCCCGCTCGCGCGGCCTCGACCAGGCCGCGCTCGACCGGCTCGTCGCGCGGCACCCGCGACCTCGAGGACGTCTATCCCGCTCTCGCCGATGCAGCGGCTGTTCCTCTCGATGGAGGCCGGAGGCCGGCCGGTCGGGTTCGAGCAATGGGTGTTCCGGCTCGCGGGCCCGCTCGACTCCGCGGCGCTGCGCGAAGCCTGGGAGGCGACCGTCGCGCGCCACGCGATCCTGCGCACCGCGTTCTCGACCGACGGCGGCCGAGCCGCTGCAGATGGTGCAGCGGCAAGGTCGACGCTGCCCTGGCCCGAGGAGGACTGGACGGGCGGCGACGCTGCCGACGCAGCAGCGACAGGCTCGCAGTCGTTCCTCGACTCCGACCGCGAGCGCGGCTTCGACGTGGGCGTCGCGCCCCTGATCCGCCTGACGCTCGTCCGCCTGGCGATGACGAGCACCGGCTCGTCTGGAGCACGCACCACCTCTACGTCGACGGCTGGTCGTGGCCGCTCGATCTTCCGCGACGTCGGCGCGGCCTACGCAGCGCGTCTCGCCGGCGCGGCGCCGTCAGCTCGCCCAACGCCTGTCAGTACGGCGCCTACATCGGCTGGCTGGCCGACGCCGCGCCCGATTCGCGCGCACTTCTGGAAGGAGAGCTCGAGGGATTCACGTCGCCGACACCGCTTCCGTCGGGAGCCGACGCCGGCGGCGGATGCCGAGGAGCGCGATCCGCGAGGACGTCCACGCGGCTGGACGCCCCGACCGACCGCCGCCCTCCAGAGCCTCGCCCGTGCTCAGCGCGTGACCCTCAACACGGTCGTCCAGGGGGCTTGGGCCTCCTGCTCAGCCACCTCAGCGGCCGGGACGACGTGGTCTTCGGCGCAGCGTTCTCCGGCCGTCCGCCCGAGCTCCCGGGCGTCGAGACGCTGGTGGGGCCGTGCGTGAACAACCTGCCGGTGCGCGTGCGGCTCGACGGAGAGCGGGCGATCGCCGATTGGCTCGCGGAGCTGCACGAGCGCAACCTGGAGATCGCCCAGCACCAGTACGCCTCGCCTCGCGGACATCCAGGAGTGGGCCGGCGTTCCGTGGCGGCTGCGCCTGTTCGACAGCCTGGTGGTCTTCCAGAACTACCTCGTGGACGAGGCCGTGCGCACTGGGGGGCGGTCGACGTCGAGCCGTTGGCGGCGCCGGAGGCGACCAACTATCCCTTGACCGCTCACCGTGACGCCGGGCGACGAGATCACCCTGCAGGCTGCTCGGCCAGGCGAACATGTTCGGAGTCGATTCCCTCGAGACCGTGCTCGACGGCCTCGTGACGGTCCTCTCGAGCCTGGCCCGGCACCCCGACTCGCTGCTCGCCGAGATCGTGTCCTCGCTGCCGGCCTCGACGAAGGGCACGGCGGCCGCCGGCGTCGGCCTCGCGACGGACAGGCGACGTACGTGGCTCCCGGCAACGAGATGGAGCGCACGGTCGCCGAGGTCTGGGAGGAGCTGTTCCAGCTCGACCAGGTGGGCATGGAGGACAACTTCTTCGATCTCGGCGGGCACTCGATTCTCCTTCTCCAGGCCCACGCGCGGCTTCGCGAGCGGACGAGGGACGACCTGTCCGTCGTCGCGCTGCTCCAGTACCCGACGATCCGCTCGCTCGCCCGGTACCTCAGCGAAGGAGACACTTCGACCGCGGCGTTGAGTGCAGTCGCGCGACCGCGCCGAGCAAGCAGCGCCAGGCGCTCGCCCGACGGCGAAGCCTCCAGGGGAAGCGGTAGCCATGTCCTATTCAGACGCGTACGACCCCAACGACGGCGTCGCGATCATCGGCCTGGCCGGCCGCTTCCCCGGCGCCGGAACGTGGACGAGTTCTGGCACAACCTCGTCGCCGGCCGCGAGACGATCTCGTTCTTCGCCGACGACGAGCTCGAGCCCGCAGCGCCCGACGAGATGGCGGCGCGCCGGCAGCCGAACTACGTGCGCGCGCGCGGGATCCTGGCCGACGTCGAGCTGTTCGACGCCGAGTTCTTCGGCATCAACGCCGACGCGAGGCCGAGATCATCGACCCGCAGCAGCGCCTGTTCCTCGAGACGGCCTGGGAGGCGCTGGAGCGCGCGGGCTACGACCCGCGGACCTTCGCGCGGCGCCGATCGGCGTGTTCGCGGGCATGAGCAACAACTACTACTTCCTGCCAGAACCTCCTGGCGCGCGAGGACGTCACCGACATCGTCGGCTGGCTGACCACGATGATGGGCAACGAGAAGGACTACCTCGCGACGCGCGTCTCCTACAAGCTCGACCTGCAGGGCCCGGCGCTCAACGTCCAGACCGCCTGCTCGACCTCGCTGGTCGCGTGTGCACCGCCGTGCCAGAGCCTGCTCAACTACCAGTGCGACATGGCGCTGGCCGGCGGCGTCTCGATCACGCTGCCGCAGAAGCGCGGCTACCTCTACCAGGAGGGCGGGATCACCTCGCCCGACGGCCACTGCCGGACCTTCGACGCGCGACGCCGCGGGCACCGTCTTCGGCAACGGCGTCGGCGTCGTCGTGCTGAAGCGGCTGGCCGACGCGCTCGCCGACGGCGACACGATCTACGCGGTCATCAAGGGCGCGGCGATCAACAACGACGGCGCCGCGAAGGTCGAGCTTCACGGCGCCGAGCGTCGACGGCCAGGCCGACGTGATCGCGCTGGCCCAGGCGCTCGCCGGCGTCGACCCGCAGACGCATCTCGTACGTCGAGGCGCACGGCACCGCCACGCCGCTCGGCGACCCGATCGAGATCGCGGGGCTGACCCAGGCGTTCCGCGCCGGCGGAGCGCCGAACGCGGCTTCTGCGCGATCGGCTCGGTCAAGAGCAACATCGGCCACCTCGACGCCGCCGCCGGCGTCGCCGGCCTGATCAAGACCGCGCTGGCGCTCGCACCACAAGACGCTCCCGCCGAGCCTGCACTTCACCGCGCCGAACCCGAAGCTCGACCTCGAGGCCACGCCGTTCTCGTCGTCACCGACCTCGCGACCGTGGCAGTCGCCCGAGGGTCCGCCGCGCCGCGCCGGCGTCAGCTCGTTCGGCGTCGGCGGCACCAACGCCCACGTCGTCCTCGAGGAGGCGCCGCCGCGCCAGCGCGTCCGGCGCCGACGACGCCGAGCAGCTCCTCGTCCTCTCGGCCCGGACGGCGACCGCGCTCGACGCGGCCACGTCGAGCCTGCGCGACCACCTCGTCGACGCACCCGGCGGACCCGCTCGCCGACGTGGCCTACACGCTGCAGGCGGGCCGGCGGCGGTTCTCGCACCGCCGGGCGCGTCGTCGCCGCGGACCGAGGACGCCGTCGAGCGGCTCGGCGCGCCGGATCCGCCAGCGACGCTCACCGGCGTCCAGCACGCGTCGCGGACGCGCCCGGTCGCCTTCCTGTTCCCGGGCCAGGGCGCGCAGTACGTGGGCATGGCGCGCGGCGCTGTACGACGCGCGAGCCGGCTTCCGCGCCGACGTCGACGAGTGCTGCGGCGGTCTTGCGCCCGCAGCTCGGCCTCGACCTGCGCGACGTGCTCTATCCCGAGCCGGGCGGCGAAGAGCTGCGCGGAGCAGCGGCTCGCGCAGACCGCGGTCACCCAGCCGGCGCTGTTCGTCGTCGAGTACGCGCTCGCGATGGCGTGGCGCCGGCTGGGAGTCGAGCCCGACGGCATGATCGGCCACAGCGTCGGCGAGTACGTCGCCGCGTGTCTCGCCGGCGTGTTCACGCTCGAGGACGCGCTGCGGCTGGTCGCCGCGCGCGGCCGGCTGATGCAGGCGCTGCCGACGGGGCGATGCTCGCCGTCCGGGCGACCGGCGGACGAGGTGCGCGAGCTCCTGCCCGACGACCTCGCGATCGCCGCCGAGAACGCGCCCGACGCTGACCGTCGTCTCGGGCGAGACGGCCGCGTCGAGCGCTTCGAGGCGCGCTTGGCCGAGCGCGACGTGGCCGCGCGCCGGCTCGCCACCTCGCACGCCTTCCACTCCGCGATGATGGACCCGATCCTCGACGCGTTCGCGCGAGGTCGTGGCTTCGACGCCGCGATCGGCGCCGACGCTCCCCTGGGTCTCGAGCCTGACCGGCGACTGGATCACGCCCGAGCAGGCCCAGGACAGCGCCTACTGGGTGGATCAGCTGCGCCGCCCGGTCCGCTTCGCGAAGGGCGTCGCGCGGCTGCTCGAGGATCCGGCGCGGGTGACGCTCGAGGTCGGGCCGGGCAGCAGCTGACGGGCCTGACGAAGCACTCCGTCCCCGACCGCCCGCCCGGCGTCGTCACGCTCGCGGCGAGGGCCCGTCCTCGTTGCTGCTCCCCGCGGGGCAGCTCTGGATCGCGGGGGCACGCTCGACTGGGAGCGCTTCCATCGGCAGCCGGAGGCGCCGCGTGCCGCTGCCGACCTATCCGTTCGAGCGCAAGCGCCACTGGGTCGATCGCGCCGCCGGCGAACCGGCCGCGAGCGTCCCGACCCCGCCGTCGACCACGATCGTCACGAGGACGACGATGCCAGTCACACGCGACCCGACCGACGCACCCGCAACCGGCGACGAGACGCCCTGTCGACCGCCTCCGAGCCTGTTCGCCGATCTGTCCGGGCATGGACGCGGCGAGCATCGACTCCGGACGCCGCGTTTCTCGAGCTCGGCCTCGACTCGCTCTTCCTCACCCAGGCCGCGCTGCTGCTGCAGAAGACGTTCGACGTGAAGATCTCGTTCCGCGAGCTGCTGGAGGAGCTCTCGACGATCGACGCTCTCGCCGCCCACCTCGACGCCGTCCTCCCCGCCGAAGCGGCACCGGTTCCAGCGGCGCACACCGCAGCCACCGCGATGCGGGCCGGCCCGCGGCGGCGGACAGCTCGCCGAAGCCGCGTCCGGCGGCGGTCGAGAGGCTGATCGCCGAGCAGCTCGAGGTCATGCGCCAGCAGCTCGAGATGCTCCGCGGCGGCGCAGCCGTCGCCCCGGTGGCGCACGCCCGCCCGCCGTCCGAGCCGCCCCCCCGGCGGCCACGATGCCCGCTCCGCCGGCCGAGCCGCAGCCGCCGAGCTGCGCCGGTGACGCGGATTCGGCCCGTACCGACCGCCGGCGAAGGCACCGGCCGGCGGGCTCACGCCCCAGCAGGAGCAGGCGCTCGATGCCTTCGTCGAGCGCTACACGCGGCGCACCGCCGGCTCGAAGAGGTCGACGGCGGCCCATCGGTCGCATCTCGCCGATCCGCGCTCCGTCGCCGGGTTCCGCCTCGCCTGGAAGGAGATGGTCTACCCGATCGTGACCGTGCGCTCCTCCGGCTCGCGGCTGTGGGACATCGACGGCAACGAGTACGTCGACCTCACCAACGGCTTCGGGACGATCCTGTTCGGCCACAACCCCGCCTTCATCCGCGAGGCGTTCGCAGGCCAGCTCGAGCAGGGCATCGAGATCGGCCCGCAGACGCCGCTCGCCGGCGAGGTCGCCGCGCCGCGTCGCAGCCATGGTCGGAATGGAGCGCGTGGCGTTCTGCAACACCGGCTCCGAGGCGGTGACCGCCGCCGATCCGCGCTCGCCCGCACGGTCACCGGCCGCGACCGGATCGCGATGTTCGCCGGCGCCTACCACGGCATCTTCGACGAGGTCCTCGTTCGCGTCCGGCGGGCGATCGCGTCGATGCCGATCGCGCCGGGCATCCCGACGAGCATGCTCGAGAACGTGGTCGTCCTCGACTACGGCGAGCCCGAGCGCTCGACTACCTGAAGGCGCACGGCGACGAGCTCGCGGCCGTCCTCGTCGAGCCGGTGCAGAGCCGCCGTCCCGAGCTCCAGCCGCGCGAGTTCCTGCAGCGAGCTCCGCCGCATGACCGAGGCGTCGGGCACGGCGCTCGTCTTCGACGAGGTCGTCACCGGCTTCCGCTCGCACCCGGGCGGCGCCCAGGCGCTCTTCGGCGTCCGCGCCGACCTCGCGACCTACGGCAAGGTCATCGGCGGCGGGCTCCCGATCGGCCTCGTCGCCGGCCGGCGCGAGTACATGGACGCGCTCGACGGCGGCGCTTGGCAGTACGGCGACGACTCGATCCCGGAGGTCGGCGTCACGTTCTTCGCCGGCACGTTCGTCCGCCATCCGCTCGCGCTCGCGGCCGCGCGTGCCGTGCTCGACCAGCTCGAGGAGCAGGGGCCCGAGCTGCAGCGCGACCTCAACCTCCGCACGACGGCGTTCGCCGCCCGGCTCGAGTGCCCACGCGCGAAGCGTCGGCGCGCCGGTGCGCATCGACCACTTCAGCTCCTGGCTCTACGTCAACTTCCCGACGGACGTGCCGCACGCCGGGCTCTTCTACGCGATGATGCGCGACCGCGGCGTCCACGTCTGGGAGGGGCGCTGCTGGTTCCTCACGACGGCGCACACGGACGCCGACCTCGAGCTCGTCTTCGCGGCGTTCCGGGACACGATCGCCGAGATGCAGGCCGGCGATCTCCTGCCCGGCGGCGCCGAGCCGCCGGTTCCGGGAGCGCGGCTGCGGCCACGACGCCGAAGGTCGCGAGGCCTGGTTCGTGCCCGATCCGGAGCGCCCGGGCAAGTACCTGCAAGTCGAGGAGGCTGCAGCAGCCGTGGCTGACGGCGACCCGGACTGCGGCCGGTCGACTTCGACCCGTTCGCGCCGGCGTCGGCCGCGAGGTGCGGCTCGCCGCTCACCGAGCCGCAGGCCGAGATGTGGACCGCCGCGGCCATGAGCCGCGAGGCCAACTGCTCGTACAACCAGTGCTTCGCGTTCACGTTCCAGGGCCCGTTGCGGGTCGAGTCCTTGCGCGCCGCGCTCGATCAGGTCGTTGCTCGGCACGACGCGCTTGCGCGCCGTCATCGCGCCGGACGGCACCGGCCAGACGATGCGGCCGCCGTTCTCCGTCGAGATGCCGCTCACCGACATGTCGAACCTCGATTCCGACGGCGCGCGAGCGTGAGATCGAGCGCCTGCTCGAACAGCGAGTGCGAGACGCCGTTCGACCTCGCCGAGGGCCCGCTGGTCCGCGCGTTCGTCGTGCGCGAGTCCGCGGAGCGGCACCGTTTCGTCCTCACCGCGCATCACATCGTGTGCGACGGGTGGTCGTCGGCCGTCCTCTTCTCGGACCTCGGGCGGCTCTACGCGGCCGACTGCGTCGGTATCCCGGCGCAGCTCGGCCCCGCCGCGTCCTACGAGGAGTACGTCGCCGAACAGACGAGCCCGCGACCAGGTCGCGGCGGCCGCTGCGGACGAGGAGTACTGGGCCGCGCAGTATCCCGACGGAGCGCCGGTCCTCGACCTGCCCGCTCACCGGAGCCCGGCCCCCCACGAAGACCTACCGCAGCGGCCGCGAGGACCTGCGGATCGACGACGAGCTGTACGCCGCGATCAAGCAGACCGGAGCACGATCCGGCGGCACGCTCTTCGCGACGCTGCTCGCCGCGTACGAGGCGCTGGTCTACCGCCTGTCCGGCCAGTCGGACTTCGTGGTCGGCATTCCCTTCGCGGGGCAGCCTCAGCTCGAGAACTCCGACGCTCGTCGCGCATTGCGTCAACACCGTTCCGTTGCGAGCGCGCCTCGACCCGGCACGCCCCGTTCACCGAGCACCTTCGCGCTGTCCGCGACGAGCTCGCCGAAGCCCAGGACCACTCGCGACATCACCTTCGGCAGCCTCGTGCGCCGGCTGCAGCTTCCCCGCGACCCGAGCCGCACGCCGCTCGTGTCGATGACGTTCAGCATCGACAAGATCGGCGCGCCGTTCGACTTCGGCGACGTGACCATCGCGTCGCTCGCCACGCCGAAGTCGTACTCGAATTTCGAGCTGCAGGTGAACGTCGTCGACAGCGGCTCGGACCTGCGTGGTCGAGTGCGACTACAACGCGGATCTCTTCGATGGGTCGACGCTTCGCCGCTGGCTCTCGCACTACGAAACCTTGCTGCGTGGCGTCGTGGCCCGACCGGATGACGCTGTCGCGACGTCTGCCACTCCTTTCGGAGGACGAGCGAAGCCTCGTTGGTGGGTGAAGGCGTGTCGGTGTTCGGAGTTGCGGGATGCTTGCACGAGCGGTTCGAGGAGCGGGTGCGACTTGGGTCGGAGCGGGTGGCGGTGGTGTGTGATGGGGAGTCGTTGAGCTTACGCTGAGTTGGACCGGCGGGCGAATGGGTTGGCGTGGCGGTTGCGGTCGCTGGGGGTGGGGCCGGACGTTCTGGTCGGGTTGCGGATGGAGCGCTCGCTGGATCTCGTTGTCGGCGTCCTGGGGATCTTGAAGGCGGGCGGCGCCTACGTGCCGCTCGATCCGGCCTATCCGACGGAGCGGGTGCAGTTCATGCTGGCCGACTCGGGCGTGCAGGTGGTGGTGACCGAAACGGGCTTCGCGTCGGATCTGGAGGCGACGGGCGCGACGCCTGGTCTTGCTGGATCGCGAGCGGGACGAGGCCGCGCAAGCGGCCCGAGTCCGGGGTGACGCCCGAGAATCTCGCCTACGTCATCTACACGTCGGGCTCGACCGGGCAAGCCCAAGGGCGTGCTGATCAGCCACCGCAACGTGGCGCGGCTGTTCGACGCGACCGACGGCTGGTTCGGCTTCGGACCCGACGACGTCTGGACGCTGTTCCACTCCTACGCCTTCGACTTCTCGGTCTGGGAGATCTGGGGCGCGCTGCTCTACGGCGGCCGGCTGGTGGTCGTGCCCTACTGGGTCAGCCGCTCGCCCGAGGAGTTCCGCGAGCTGCTGCTGCGCGAGCGGGTGACCGTGCTCAACCAGACCCCGTCGGCGTTCCGGCAGCTGATCCAGGCCGACGCGGAGGCCGGCGCCGCCCGTGACAACGGCCCTGCGCTAGGTGATCTTCGGCGGCGAGGCGCTGGAGCTCGCGAGCCTGCGGCCCTGGTTCGAGCGCCACGGCGACCGGCAACCCCGGCTGGTGAACATGTACGGCATCACCGAGACGACCGTGCACGTGACCTACCGGCCGATCACCGTCGCCGACCTCGACAGCGGCAGCCGGCAGCGTGATCGGCGTGCCGATCCCCGACCTGCGGCTGCTGCTGCTCGACCCGCACGGGCAGCCGGTGCCGGTCGGCGTGCCCGGCGAGATCTACGTCGGCGGCGCCGGCGTCGCCCGCGGCTACCTCGACCGGCCCGAGCTGACCGCGCGAGCGGTTCGTTCCCGACCCGTTCGGCGCGCACCGGCGGCGGCTCTACCGGACGCGGCGACCTGGCCCGCCGGCTCGCGAACGGCGAGCTGGAGTACCTCGGCCGCATCGACCACCAGGTCAAGATGCGCGGCTTCCGGATCGAGCTGGGCGAGATCGAGGCCGTGCTCGCCGGACACCCCGCCGTCGCCGAGTGCGCCGTCGTCGTCCGCGAGGACATCGCCCGGCGACAAGCGCCTCGTCGCCTATGTCGTCACCGACCAACGCCACCACCGAGCGACTTCCGCACGCAGCTCAAGCGCAGCTGCCCGACTACATGGTGCCGGCCCATTTCGTCCTCGCTCCCCACGCTGCCGCTCACCGCCAACGGCAAACTCGACCGCAAGGCGCTGCCCGCACCCGATCCCGAAGCGGCCGACGCGGGAACGCAGCACGTCGCTCCACGGACGCCGACCGAGTCCCGCATCGCGGCCATCTGGGCCGACGCGCTCGGGATCGCCTCTCCGGGGTCCACGACGATTTCTTCGACCTCGGCGGCCACTCGCTGAAAGCCGCTCAGATCGTCACGGCAATGCGCTCGACTTTCCACGTCGACGTCGCGGTGAGACATCTGCTCGCGGAGCCCACGATCGCAGGCCTGGCCGAGATCGTGGACCTCCTGGCCGGTACGGCCGCCGTCGCGGAACACGCCAGCGGGAGTGCGCGCGAGGAGATCGAGATCTGACCATGACGACTGCGGAGTTCCTGTCGAGACAGCGCGAACGGGGTGTGCGGCTTTCGGTCGAGGATGGCCGACTCAAGTGCGATGCCCCGCCGGGAATCCTCGACGACGGGCTGCAAGCACAGCTCGCGGCCCGAAAGCCGGAACTGCTGGATCTGATCGCTGAAGCCCAGATGACGCTCGGCGCACCCCGCTCGCTGGTACCGCTGAAGCCGACCGGTGAGCATCCGCCTCTGTTCGCTCGGCCAGGTCATAACGGCGACGTCTTCTGCTATCGCGCGCTCGCAGAGACCTCGACCCGCTCCGGCCTCTCTATGGCGTCGAGCCCAAGGGTCTGACGGTAGCCCTACGGCCGAGACGGTGGAGGAAATGGCGGAGTACGAGGTCGCGCAGATCCGAGCTTCCAGCCAGACGGGCCGTACTACCTCGCGGGCTACTGCGCCGGCGGTACCATCGCCTTCGAGTCGGCGAGGCAACTCGCCCAGGCGGGCGCAGGAAGTGGCGCGGGTCTCTTGTTCGGCGGTCCTTTCCCCACCGTGTACCGCACCGGCCGGCTGTACGGCGCCACAGTGGCCGCCGCCACGCGCGGGCTCCCTTGCCGAGGGTGTCGAGTACATCCGCAGCCGCTCGGTGCGCGCTTGGCAACGGCGGGTGAGCGCCTCGATCCGGCTCTCGCGAACCGGCGCCGGATGGAGGACGCGACGCTGGCTGCCGTCAAGCGCTACGAGCCGGGGTTCTACGCCGGGCGGGTCGACGTGTTTCTCCCCAGCGAGGCCTGGCGCCGCTCCGGGATCGGCCCGACGAATGGAAGCGCGTAGCCGGGCAGGTCGTCGAACACATGGGGCCGGACGGAGGCGACGGCGACAACATGCTTCGTGAGCCGCACGTGCCCGTTCTGGCCGGCTTCTGAATCAGGCGTTCCACGACGAGGAGGGACGACATGCAGCTGACTGATCAGATCGACCGCCGCGCGGGCCTCAGCCGCGACCAGTTCGAGCGCGAGTATCTGCGCCCGCCCGGCCGGTGATCCTGACGGACGCGATTTCACACTGGCGCGCCTTGGAGCGATGGAGCCCCCAGTTCTTCAAGGAGGAATACGGTGGCCTCAGGTCGAGGTCGACGGCGAGACGATGGCCCTAGGCGACCTGATTGACCGCGTTGAGGCGTCGACGGACGACAACCCCGCACCGTACTTGCGCAATCAGGCCCTGGCCGAATGGCCGCCGGAGCTCTCCGCCGACGTGTTCCCGATGCCGGATTGCACACAGCCCAATTGGCTCGAGAGCCGCATCTTCCCAAAGGGAGAGAAGCTTTCGTCTGTCGAGGTATACATCGGGGGCCAAGGCGCGCAGTTTCCCATTCTCCACTACGACGGCCTTCACACCCATGCCTTCCTGATGCAGCTATACGGCGACAAGGAATACATCGCGTTCGGCCCCGAGCAGACCGGTTCATGTACCCGCAGGATGGCATCCAGGCCAACAAGTCCCGAATCGACGACCTGCTCAATCCTGACCTCGCGGCGTTCCCGCTATTCGACCAGGCCGAGGGCTTACGGTTTCCACTTCATCCGGGGGAGACCCTCTTCGTGCCCTCCGGCTGGTGGCACACCGCTCGGATCGTGACCCCGTCGGTGACCGTTTCGATCAACAGCGTAAATCGCGCGAACGGCGGGCCGTTCCGGCGCGACTATTGCGAAGCCCTCGCACAGCGATCAAAGGTGCTCAGTTTCGTGGCCCAGGCAGGGTTGCTCTTCGGACAGACAACCCGCCTTTTCGAGCTCAAGTCCCTGAACCGCCATTGAATTGAAGATCCATCGCGCCACTGACTGACGGACTGACACTGCTCGCCGACGTCAACCGGCAGCATCAGTCCTGCTGGGCGAATGAGCTACCGCGTGGGTGGGTGATCGAAGAAACAGAACGAACGCCCACGAAGCCGAGTGAGGTCTCTCACGCCTGTTCACGTCCGGCCGCGTTCGCTCGCTCGAGCCAGATCTCCCGCCAATACATCAGCTCGCCTCGCGGACAGTCGCCCGTTTCGTTCCTGCAAAGACATTGCGAATCAGGCATTGTCGTTCTCTTCGTGCGAACGTTCCGTAGTGACACGGTGTTGGTGAGCTCCATCATCTGGCCGGTCCGCTCATCGATCATCCGGTCGACACGGTCTCGAACCTCGGCTTGTGCGCCACAGCATCTCGTCATCTCGTAACAGACTCCCAAGCCTCTATTGGTTCGTTTGTGATCGAGAGTCGCCTCCATCTCAGAGCGACTCTTGATACGGACACTTTCGCCCGGCTCGAGATTCAGCGACACAACAGGCGCTCGTTCGTGGGGCCCGCGTAACCACTGGTCGCCATGGGGGCACAGCGCGCACCAGGAACCTCTGCCAGAACCACAGCGCCACCAACCTCAGCATCTCCGGCACGGACCGATCTCCATTTCGGATCTCCCGCAACATGATCCGAAACCTCCACAGTTTCTTGTTCCCGGGGAAAGCCTCCGTCGCTTCGAAGAGCTCCGTGGACTGGCAGAAATAGCGGTTCTCGTCCAATTTCGTCTTCAGGCGGGCGAGCAACTCATCGCCTTCGCTTCGCGAAAACGCCCGTGTCGACGCGTCGACGGAATCTTCGGGGCGCAACCAATCTTCTTTCCAGAAGATTTTGCAAGCCCGCTTGCATCCGTCGTGGCCGCTACCGTCACACCGAAGTTCGTCTAAGAACACCGTGTCGTTTCCGGCGAAACGTCGATTCGGGTATTCAGGACGTGCTACGTCTACGCAGGTCTTTTCTGCGCGGCGATGGACGCGAAAGGACTTACCACACCAATCCAGCATTTCGGGCATGAACGGCATGCCATCCAAAGTGCCGTCGGCATCGAGCGTTGCGAGTATCTCTTCGGGAGACCGTACGATTACTCGGTCCCCAGCACGAAACGTTGGGTGTTTGCTGGGTGAACTCATGCACTGGATTCCGACAGCTGATTCACTGACCGGCATTGTAATGTCGGGCTTTCCACCGAGCACGGACCCAACCGCAGAATTCTTTGGATCACTACGGGAGCGTACAACTTAGAACCAATAAGAGCAATCCTTTTCCGTCCTACGGGATCTCACTCGTTACACGCGGTTAGTAGAGACCGAACTGCCGTCTCCGGCCTGCTCCGCCGTCACGCCGAACTGTCGGTCAGGTCTCGCGTCGCACGCGCAGCCGCTCGGCTCTGATCACGATCGCGCCTACATTGTGCTTCGGCATGCACCGAATGCTCGGCTTGGCATGGCCCGTGGCCCTTGGCCTGGTCGTCTGGGCTGCCCCATCTAGGGACTCGCGCGCCGCACAGCTGCGGGCTCGTGCCCAAACCGTCTGGAACGGCGACATCTACGTCGTCAACGCCGACGGCACCGGAAGGAGGCGGCTGACCCGAGATCCCGCCGAGGAGTTCGACCCGGCCTGGTCTCCCGATGGCACGAAGATCGCCTTCTCACGCTCCGACGGGCAGCCGCTACCAGATCAACGTGATGAACGCCGACGGTACGGATCCGGTGGAGATCACCCACGGCGACAACTCTGCCTCCGACGCGGCGTGGTCGCCAGACGGCCGTCGAATTGCCTTCACCCGCTGCAGCGCGGGCTCCTGCGACATCTACGTCATGAACGCAGACGGCGGCGGCGAGGAACGGCTCACGCATGGGGAGCGCCCCGGCGAGCAGGATCCGACGTGGTCGCCCGACGGGCGGCGCATCGCCTTCGCGGACATCGGAGGCATCTTCGTCATGAACGCCGATGGCCAAGACTGGACATCGGTAACGGATGGTCCCGCCGACGACAGCAACCCCGACTGGTCGCCCGTCGGCCCGCAGATCGCCTTCGATCAGCTCGCGGGGCCTGTGGGACGGGGACATCTACCTCGTCGACGCAAACGGGAGCCCGATGACCAACCTCACCGACAGCGCGCCGCTCGATTCGAACCCGTCCTGGTCCCGGACGGTCGGAGGATCGCCTTCATGCGCAAGCGAAACCGGCATGTGCAGGCGCGACTGTTCGTCATGGATGCCGACGGAAGCTCCCAGACGAATCTCCGCGCGATCGGTGATGCCTACTCGAGGCCGTCGTGGTCGCCGGACGGAGCGAAACTGGCCTACTCCTGGCTCACGGCTTGCATCGTCCCGAAGGTGGCCGGGATGAGGCTGGAGGATGCGCGCGAGCGGATCCGGCGAGCGAGCTGCTCGGTGGGCGCGATTCGCCTCGCTGCCTCCCGCGGCCCACGCGGAATCGTCGTCTCACAGCGCCCGCAGGCCCGTGCGGAACGCCGGATCGGCACGAGGGTGAGTCTTGCCGTCAGCGTCCGCCGTTGAGCAAGAATCAGCTGTCCCAGCGGACAGCGATCCGCCCTTCGACGCCGGGTAGGGGCAGCTCTGCAGCTTCGGCCTCGACCGCGTCGCGTGCGCACGCGAGAGTCGCTTCCAGGGCTGGATCGTCAGATTCGCCTGCGCTCGCCGCCACGTGCCCGACGATTTCGCCGGCGACGAGCACGGCGCCCGGCCAGACGCGTGACGTCCAGAGCTGGCCGCGAAGTTTCGCATCGGGGACCAGCAGCTCGCGATCGGCTCCCTGGAGGAGGTAGTACGCGTCGCCGCTCGGCAGGAGCCGCGCCGCCGCCGCAGGTCCGGCGGGCGCGCGGAACGCCGGCTCGTCGCGGCTCAGGATCCACGCGTCGCCGATCGGTGTCCGCACGGCCGTCAGCGATCGCTTCAGCGCGTCGAACGCCGCCGCCGCCTCGGCAGGCCCGATGCCGGCCCACGTGGCGAACGCCGCGGGCGTCGTGGGGCCGAAGACATGCAGGTACCGGCGGGCCAGCTCGCGGCGCGCGTCGTGCGGGTCGACCTCGGGCCGCGGCACGGTCCAGATGGTCGGCTGTCGTGCGCCGTCCCAGCGGATCAGGACCGTGCCCGTCGGCGCGGCGTAGCGGAACAGATTCGAGTTCACCCCCAGGGCGCGTCCCGCCTCGCCGTCGCCCATCCGCCGCCCGTCGAGGAAGGCGTGCAGACGGGTGGCGATCTCCTCTGCTCTCTGCCGGCCGCGGCCATCGTCGGCGAGCCTTCCGAGCGTGAAGACTGCGTGGTCGCGCGCCGGCACGACGTACGTGCTGAACCGCGGGCCCCAGACCTGGACGAGCGACGGGTCTTCCCAGCTGGACGGGTGAGCCCCCTCGACACGCGCGTGGATCGAGAGCAGCGCGGCGCGCGGCATGCTGTCCTGCAGGCCCGCCCACGCCGCTCGCCTGAGCGAGCGCGAGCCGCGCGGGAGCCGCTCGTCGAGCGCGCCGACCTGCCGTCGGAAGGCGAGGATCTGCGACCGCGAGAGGTCGAGCGGAGACCCCGTCGACGCGCCCATGGCGCGATCGTACTCAGTCGAGCGCTTCGGCCGGAGTCGGCTGACGCCTGGCGCCGAACGGCGCCGTGATGAAGACCGCGACGCAGGTCGCGACAGCCGCGGCGACGGCGCTCAGGCCGAACGCGATCGTGTACGCCTGCTCCTCGGGCAGACCGCCGCCGACCGCGTACGACGTGAGGATCGCCGCGCCGATCTGTCCGCCGATGACGCCGCCGACCGTGCGCATGACCGTGTTCATGCCGGTCGCAACGCCGGTCTCGGTCGGACGCACGCTCTCCGTGATCAGGGCGGCCATCGCGGCGAACGCCGCAGCAACGCCGGCCCCTAGCAGCACCATGGACACGACCACGGGCAGCGGCTCGTCGTGCATGGTCGCGAGCCCCAGGGCCGCGAGCGCGACGAGACCCATCCCCACGGCCAGCGGCCACTTCGAGCCGTAGCGCCGACCGAACATCCCGGCAACCGGACCTGAGAACAGCATCATCACCGAGGCGGGAACGAGGTAGAGCCCGGCGACGATCGGCGAGGCGCCGAAGCCGTAGCCTGCCGACTCGGGCGCGCTCACGAACTGCGGCACGAGCACGAAGGTGCCGAACATCGCGAACCCGGCGATGAGCGCGGTCGTGTTCGTCAGCAACACGGGCCGCTGGCTCATCATCCGCATGTCGACCATCGGCTCTGCGACGCGCAGCTCCGTGAGGATCCAGGTCGCGAGCAGGACTGCGCTCGCGAGCATCAGGCCCAGGAACGGCAAGGACGTCCAGCCCCAGCCCTCGCCCTCGGTCAGCGCAACGAGCAGCGCCGTGAGCGAGCCGGCTAACAGGACCGCCCCTGGGAGGTCGAGACGGGACTGCGTCTTGATGGGCGATTCCGGGACGTACCGGTGCACGAGCAGGATCGCCGCCCCCACCGGGATCGCGCCCGCGATGAACAGCCAGCGCCACGAGAGGTACTCGACGATCAGGCCCGAGAACACGATCCCGAGGCCGCCGCCGACGCCGAAGACCGACGAGAGCAATCCGATCCCGACCTTGACCTTCTCCGGCGGGAACTCGTCGCGGATGATCCCGAAGCTGAGCGGGAAGACCGCGCCGCCGGTGCCCGAGAGCGCGCGAAAGCCGATCAGCGAGCCGATGTTCCAGGCGAACGCGCCGCCGATCGTGCCGACGAGAAAGATCGTCAGCGCGACGATGAGAATCCGTTCCTTCCCGTACTGGTCGCCGAGCTTGCCGAGGAGCGGCGTCGCGACCGAGGCCGTGAGCAGGAACGCCGTCAGGACCCAGGTCGCCCACGCAGCAGTCGTGTTGAACTCGTGCTCGAACGTCGACAACGCGGGAAAGACCATCGTCTGCTGCAGGGCGTACGCGGTCCCGGCCATGGTCAGGATGGCCAGGGTCAGGTTGTAGTGCTGGCGCACGGGCGCGGTAGTCATCACGAATACATTCGGTCGAGCATCCACCAGGCGAGCTCGAGCTCGACGAGGAGCGCTGCGACGAGCCAGAGAGTCACCACCGAGCTCCGCACGGTTTCCTTCGCGTCAGCGAGTTACGAGAACAGCCGTTCTCGTAATGTATCGTAAGTTCGGTGCCGGGCTCTGAAACGAAGGCCAGGCGGCGCCCCGGCCGGCCGCGCCGCCCCACGACCGACGACGCGATCACGCGAGCCGCGCTCGACCTGCTCGCGGAGCGGGGCTTCCAGGCGGCGACGATCGAGGCGATCGCGCTGCGGGCCGGGGTCGGCCGGAACACGATCTACCGCCGGTGGCGCTCGAAGGAGGAGCTGATCGCCGACGCGCTGCGCGAGCTGACGACCGACTTCGACGCCTGGGGCGCGGAAGACCTGTACTCGCTGCTCCTGAACTGGCTCCGCGACTTCGCGCGCACGTTCTCGGATCCGCTGCACGGCCGCCTCCTCGCCGGCGTCCTCGGCGAGCTCCAGCGGAACCCCGTGTTCGCCGACGTCTACGCCGATCGGGTCGTCCGCCCTCGGCGCGAGGCGCTGCTCGCGCGCCTGACCGAGGCGCGCGGACGAGGCGAGCTGCGCCCGGACGCCGACGTCGAGCTCGTCGCCGACCTGCTCGGCGGCGCGCTTCTCCTCCGGCTCCTGCCGCTCGGACTGCCCAGCCGCAGGCGAGACCTACGCCGAGGAGCTGCTGGAGACGATCTGGCGGGGAATCGCGCCTCAGCCGGCGAGCAGCTGAAACAGCACGTGGTCGCGCCACTCGCCGCCGATGTGCAGGTAGCCGCGGGCGATTCCGACCTGCTCGAACCCGTTCTTCTCCAGCACGCGCTGCGACGCGAGGTTGTCGACCAGCGTCCCGGCCTCGAGCCGGTGCAGCCCGAGCTCGCCGAACGCGACCGGGATCAGCTCGCCGACTGCCTTCGTCGCGAGCCCGCGGCCGTTGGCGGCTTCGCGGCGACCCAGTAGCCGAGGTTCGCGCTCTGCAGTGGGCCGCGCACGACGTTCGACAGCGTGACCGTCCCGGCGATCTGCTCGCCGTCGAGGATCGCGAACGCATGCTTGTCGTCCCGCTCGAGCCGTTCCAGCTGGCCCTCGACGGTGTAGAAGCGCTCGTCGCGGTCGGGCTCGAACGGCGCGAGGAAGGCGCGGTTCTCGACCAGCAGCGCCGCGAGCTCGTCCGCGTCGTCCGCCGTGAGCGGGCGAATCACCGCGCGACGACGCGTCGGTAGCGCCACGCCGAAAGCGGCGCGAAGACGACGATGATCGCGAGCGTCCAGAGCAGCGCCAGCCAGACGTCGTTCCCGACCGGAATCCCGAGGAACAGCGCGCGGACCGCGTTGACCATGTACGTGAACGGGTTGTGCTCGGCGATCGGTTGCAGCCAACTCGGCATCGAGGCGACGGGAACGAACGCGGAGGAGACGAACGTCAGCGGGAAGAGGATCGTGAACCCGTATGCGTTCGCCGCCTCGGGCGACGACGCCGTGAGCCCGATGAACGCGAACACCCACGAGAAGGCATAGCCGATCAGCAGGCACAGCGCGATTCCCGCGATCGCCTCACCGACGCTGCCCGAGAAATTGAAGCCGACGAGCAGTCCGACCGCGAGCATCACGATCAGCTGGAAGACGTTCGTGACGACGTCGCCGAGCGTGCGCCCGGTCAGCAGCGCGGAGCGGGTCATCGGCAGCGAGCGGAAGCGGTCCATGAGGCCCTTCTTCAGATCGTCCGACGAGCCCGAGCGCGGTCACGAAGCCGCCGAAGCAGATCGACTGGACGATGATCCCGGGCATCAGGAAGTCGACGTAGTCGAAGCCGGGCGTCTGGATCGCCCCGCCGAAGACGTAGACGAAGAGCAGGACGAACAGGATCGGCTGCACCGTGAAGCCGACGAGCAGGTCCGGCTGGCGCGGGATCCGCAGCAGGCTGCGCTTCGCGAGCACGAGCGTGTCCGAGACCCCGTAGCGAAGCGCGGTCACCTGGACTGCGACCTCCGCTTCCTCGGTCTCTTGCTCGACAGCGCGGCCGGTCAGGGTCAGGAAGACGTCGTCGAGCGTCGGCGTGCTGACGGCGATGTCGTCGATCGCGATCCCGGCCTCGTCGAGGCGGCGGACGGCGGCGGCGATCGTCCCGCGCCGCTCGGCGACGGGGACGCGGACGGTCCCGTCCTCGAGGAACGGCTGGTCGCTCGCGATCGAGGCCAGAGCGACGACCGCTTCCTCGCCGCGGTCGCCGTCGCAGAGGTGGATCTCGAGCCGCTCGCCGCCGACCTGGGCCTTCAGCTCGTCGGGTGTGCCTTCCGCGATCACGAGCCCCTGGTCGATGACCGCGATGCGGTCGGCGAGGCGGTCGGCCTCGTCGAGGTACTGCGTCGTCAGCAGCACGGTCGTCCCCTCCGAGACGAGCGCCTCGATCGCGTCCCAGAGCCCGATCCGGCTGCGGATGTCGAGCCCGGTCGTCGGCTCGTCGAGGAACAGGACGGGCGGACGGGCGACGCAGCGCGGCCGCGAGGTCGAGGCGGCGGCGCATCCCGCCGGAGTACGTGCGGACGAGGCGGTCGCCGGCCTCGGACAGGTCGAACGAGGCGAGGAGCTCACGCGCCCGATCGCGCGAGTGCCCGCGCCCGAGGTGGTAGAGGCGGCCGACCATCTCCAGGTTCTCGAAGCCGGTCAGGTTCTCGTCGACGGCCGCGTACTGGCCCGCGAGCCCGATGTGCTGGCGAACCTTCGCGCGTCGCGGACGACGTCGAAGCCCGCGACCCGCGCCGAGCCCTCGTCGGGGGCGAGCAGCGTGGTCAGGATCCGCACCGCGGTCGTCTTGCCGGCGCCGTTCGGGCCGAGCAGCCCGAAGACGCTGCCCGTCTCGACGCGCAGATCGACGCCGCGAAGCGCCTGGACGTCGCCGTAGCTCTTGTGGAGGCCGCTGGTCTCGACGGCTGGATCGGCCGGCACGCTTCTACGCTAGCGGTCGGCCCTCGTCACGACGCTCCAGGCCGGCGATTCGCCGGACCCGGTCGAGAGCCCGCTCGAACGCCTCGTCAAGCGCTTTCGAGCGCCGAACGCCCGGCTCCAGATGAAACGCCTTGACGACGAGCGTGCCTTCCTTCCGCTCCGACTTCAGGTCCGCCCGGCCGACGATCCTGTCGCGCCACAGGAACGGCAGGACGTAGTAGCCGTAGCGCCGCTGCGGCGCCGGCTTGTACAGCTCGATCACGTGCTTGTAACCCGAGGATGCGCGTCGCGTACTGGTAACCCCAGAGGAGGTTGTCGAACGGCGACAGGAGAACGGCGGCGTTCGGGCGCGGTCGGTCGAGCTCGACTCCGGCCTCGACGACGACCGGCGCCTTGCCGTCGTCGACTGCAAGCCGCTCGAGCTTCCCCTCGGCGACGAGCGAGTCGACATACGGACGCGCGACCTTCGCGCCTCCGAACTTGAGGTACCAGATCGGCCGAATGTGCTCGGCGATCGCGGACTCGCTGAGGGCGCCCCGGGCCTGGACGGCCTGCACGATCAGCGCCTTGATCGCCTTCTCCTGCGAAGGGACCGGCGCGTCGAGAACCGTGCGGGGTAGGACGCGTTCGGGCAGGTCATACAGGCGATGGAAGTTCACGCGGCCTGCGATGACGAGCTCCCCTGAGGCGAACAGCGCGTCGAGCATCTGCTTCGCGGGCTTCCAGCTCCACATCGCCTCCGACGACGTCCCGGCCCGGTGCGGCGCCGGGTCGGCTTGCCCGGCGAAGTCCTTCGACCCGAGCGCCCCGCGCTCGCGGATCTCGCCGAGGATGCGATCGGCCAGCCCGGGGTAGCGCTTCTTGACGTCGCCGTGCCACGGGACGCCGTCCTGCATGCTGGCGCGCGACCACGCGTAGAGCGGCCAGTCCTCGGCCGGGAGGAGGCAGAGCGCGTGCGCCCAGCCCTCGATGATCCTGCCCTCGCGCATGAGCGCCGAGACGGTGTCCCGCGGATAGAGGCCGACGCGGCTCCCGATCGCGATCCGGTGACTGCGTTCGACTGCCGTGACCGTGTCGAGCTGGATGCACGTCGCGCGCCGGATCGCGGCCTCGACGTCGTCGGCGTCGGCGCGCCGGAAACGCGACGGATAGCTCTGAGCCGTGACGGCGAGTCGACGAAGCGCGGGAATCGAGGTCGTCCGCACGGGCGAGAACCTACCCGTGGACCCTCGCGTAGGCTCTCAGCCCATGGCGCGGCTGGTCGTCCTCCTGCGCGGCATCAACATCGGCTCGCGGAACCGGATCTCGATGCCCGAGCTTCGCAAGGCGCTCGAAGACGCCGGCTACGACGACGTTCGGACATATCTCCAGAGCGGCAACGTCGTGCTCACGAGCACTGCGAGCGCGAAGAACGTGGCGCGGGAGTGCGAGCGGCTGATCGCGGATCGCTTCGGGCTCGAGATCGCGGTCGTCGCGCGGACGCGCAGCGAGCTCGCCAAGGTGGTCGACCGAAATCCCCTTAAACGGGTGGCGAAGGACCCGAAGCGCTACCAGGTGAGCTTCCTGGAGACGAAACCCTCTGCCAAGATCGTCCGCGAGCTCGAGGACGTGGCCGCCGACCGCGAGGAGGTCGTCAGCATCGGCCGCGAGATCTACGCCTGGCATCCGGCCGGCGTCGCCCGATCGAAGCTCTGGGCGAAGCTCGCCGGGAAGAACCTCGGAGTGACCGCGACGGCCCGGAACTGGACGACCGTCGCGAAGCTGCTCGAGCTCGCCGACGCCGACTAGCGGGCGACCGCGTCCAGGCCGAGCCAGGACGCGAGGTCGTCGATCTCTGCCTGCACCGCCTTGGCCGTCGCACGCGTGAACTTCACGTCCTCGTGGATCGCGTTCACCCGGAGCACGGACGCCTTGCGATCGGCCTTCGCGTCGAGCTTCCCGACGAGCCGGTCCTCGTGGAGGATCGGGAGCGCGAAGTAGCCCCAGCGGCGCTTCGCCTCCGGCTTGTACATCTCGAGGACGTACTCGAACTCGAACAGGTCCTCGGTTCGGCGGCGGTCGTGGATCAGCCGGTCGAACGGAGACAGCAGCGCGGTCCGGCCCTCGAAATCCTGGTCGAGCGCTGCGGGATCGACGCGCCATTCGCCCTTCGTCCCTTCGACCACGGCCGGCTCGCCCGCGTCGCCCACGTGGACCGGCTCCATCGGCATCTTCGGGCCTTTCGGCCGCGCGATGCCGAGCGACGCGAGCCGCCGCTCGTTCCTTCTGCGTTCGGCCTCGTCCGTCGACGGCACGTCGACGTCGAGATAGACGCGCTCGGCCAGGTCCCAGACCCGCTCGCGTCCGACACGCGCGGAGATCGCGATCTCGCCGCGCATCATCATGAACTCGAGCATCTGCGTGACGTTGCGGTTGTTCGTCCAGCCGCTCGAGGCCCACGGCACCGCACAGGTGTCCGGGATCTCGCGCGAGACGAGGGGCCCGGACTTCTCGAGCAGCTTCAGGATGTCCTTCCGGAACGAGTCGTTGTCCCGGAACCAGGCCCGCGACCGCTCGTAGTCGGGGAAGTCGGTCGCGCCCGCGAGATAGAGGCCCAGGTCGTCCATGTGCCGGACCATCGCGTCCAGCTCGAACAGCTTGCGGTCCTGCTCGAGGGCACGCGTCAGGTCTGCGGGCTCGTAGGACGACCCCAGGCGGCTCCAGGCGACGAGGTCCGCGCTGGGCGCGATTGCCGCGGTCGGGTCGACCTGGAGCATCGTCAGCTGCCGGACGACCTCGATCAGGTCCGTCGGTCGTGACGAGTCGAGCATCTGCGCGCGCACGGCGATGCGACGGGCCTGCTGCTTCGTGAGCTCGTGCGCGGTCAACGCACCTTGTCGAGTGCGAGGACGCCACTTCCCAGCCAGTCGGAGACCGCCGCGCCGATCGCGGCCGTGCTCCGCAGCGAGTGCGTGCCGGGGACGAGGACGACCGTGCGGTTCGGGCCTTCCGGCGGGATGCCGAACGGGTCGCGCTCGCCCTGGACGACGAGGGTCGGCACGGTGACCGCGTCGAGCTCGGACAACCGGCTCTTCGTCGGGTCGTCTCCCCGGCCGGGCGGATGCACCGGGAAGGCGAGGCAGAGCACCGCGGCGGCACCGACCTCGGCAGCCGTCCTGCAGGCGACCCGCGCGCCCGACGAGCGACCGCCGCACATCACCGGCAGCTCGCCCAGAACGTCCTCGCGGAGCTGCGCGAGGACGCTCGTCCACGCAGTGTCGAGCTGATGGGCTGGAGCCGGACTGCGCCGGCCTGCGACTCGGTACGGCTGCTCGACGAGCACGACGCTGACCCCGGCCTCGAGCGCCGCGTCCTTCGCCGCGACGAGGTCCGGCGACTCGACTCCGCCGCCTGCGCCGTGCCCGAGGACGAGCGCCGCCGAGGCCTCGTCGACCAGATGGAGGTGCGCCCGTGCGGCGCCGACAGGAGTCTCCAACTCGAGGATGAGCCGAGCCTAGCGGCTAGCCGTGCGCTGCCAGCCCGACGTCAACATTGGCAAAGTACGGCTCGTGGCGACGATGGCCGATCTCGACAAGCTCGCGCTCGCGATGCCGCAGGCGACGAAGGAGGTCTCCGACGACGGCAGGCCGTCGTACCACGTCCACGGGAAGCTCTTCTGCTTCCACCGCGGACAGCGGCCCGACGCGATCGATCCCGAGACCGGCGAGCGGATGGCCGACGTGCTGATGTTCCGCGTCGCCGATCTCGACGAGAAGGACCTGCTGCTCGCCGACGACCGCGGTCTCTTCTTCACGACGCCGCACTTCAACGGCTATCCGGCGGTGCTGATGCGGATCCCCACGCTGAAGAGGATCGACCGCGAGGAGCTCCGCGACCTCGTCGTCGAGGCGTGGCTGACGCGCGCGCAGAAGCGAGTGGCGAAGGCGTGGCTCGCCGAGAACGAGCCGGAGGGCGACGATCTTCAGTAATCCGGCGATCAACGTCTACTCGCGCGACGTGATGCGACTCGTCGAGTTCTACGAGGGGCTCGGCTTTCGCGAGACCTTCCGGACGCCCGAGGACGGCGTGCCGATTCATGTCGAGGTGAGCCTGGACGGCTTCACGATCGGGATCGCGGACGCCGACTCTGCGCGAGCCGATCACGGGCTGCGGCCGAGCCTCGACGGCCGGCCGGTCGAGATCCTGCTCTGGACGGACGATGCGGATCGCGAGTACGCACGCCTGACGGCCGAGGGCGCGCCGTCGCTCAGCCCGCCGCACGACTGGCTGTCGAACCTCCGCCTCGCCTGGGTCGCGGACCCGGACGGCAACCCGATCCAGCTGGCGCAGCGCCGCCAATAGAGCCATGCTCGAGCGCAACGGCCGTGGCGCGGGCGGACCAGCGCCCGCCCGCGCAGTGGCGACGACCTAGCCGGTGACCGTGGTCGTTCGGCGGTAGCTGTAGCCGCCCTTCTGCTTCGTCGTCAGGCCGAGGCCGATCGCGGCGATGCCGACGACGACGAACGGCGCCCAGACGTTCGCGCCCTCGTCCGCGAAGCCGAAGATCCACGGCGACGCCGCGAGCAGCGCGCCTGCGCCGATGTCGAACAGGTTGTGGACGGCCATCGGGAACATGCGCCAGACGCCGAGCTCGTAGTCGGTGAACAGGCTGTAGACGATCAGCCCGATCCCGAGCACGATCGAGAGCACGGTCGGCGTCGTGTGCTCGGAGAACTGGAAGATCCACGGGGCTGCGATCAGCCCGGCGCCGACGATGTAGTCGAGCGGCGCGTGAAGCTTGGTCGGAATGAACCGCATGTGGGGCTCCTTTGTCTCGGAAAAGGTTCCGAGCTGATTCGCAGGCGGCCCCGGTCCGGTTCGACCGACTCGTCCGACTTCCTCAAGAGCGATCGAGCGGGCCGCTGATCAGGCGGCCCGCTCGATTCGGATGCGTTGTCGCTCAGAGGCGCCCGACGACGAGTCGCACTCTCGCTCCCGCGGGCCGCACGGCGCCGGCCTTCGGGTGCTGCCTGATCACGCGGCCGACCCAGCGTGACCGCTTCCAGGAGATCCGGCCGACCGAGCAGTTCGCGCGGCGGATCCGGAACTTCGCTCGGGCCAGGATCAGACCGACGACATTCGGCACCCGGCACGCCTCAGGTGGGGGCGGCGGAGGCGGAGGCGGCGGCGGAGGCGGTGGCGGCGGCGGAGGCGGCGGAGGCGGAGGTGGCGGAGGCGGAGGCGGAGGCGGAGGCGGAGGCGGAGGAGGCGGAGGCGGAGGTGGCGGAGGCGGAGGCGGAGGCGGAGGCGGAGGCGGCGGAGGCGGAGGTGGCGGAGGCGGCGGTGGAGGTGGAGGCGGCGGCGGGGGCGGAGGGCCGCAGCCCGCGGACACAGCCGGTCGAGCGGTCATTCCTGCTCCCGCATTCGACGCACCGGGGGTCGGCGTCGCGTCGAGCGCCCAGTCGGCGACGGCGTTGTCCGTGTCGACGCCGTTCGGCTCGCGGTCGAGCGAGCCTTCGTTGACGTTCGAGTCCTCGAGCGGAGTCGGAGACCCCTCGACGAGGCTGACCGGCTGCGGGAAGCCGTCGATCTGAGCACTCGTGATCGAGCCCTCGTACGAGAGCGCGTCGACGAGCGTCAGGGACGCCGTGTCGATCAGCGCCGACGCCGTCCGGAGCGCCGTTCTGGATCTGGTTGTCCGCCCCGGGAAACGGAATCGAGATCGCACCGGGAGCCGGAACGACGAGCGGATCCATCACGACCAGGTACTGGTTCGGCGCGAGGCAGTTCGGCCCGAGCGCCACCCGCGTGTACTCGGTGCCGGTCAGGCCGTTGACCAGGACGACAGCCTTGTCGCCGAGGTCGACCGGCGCGCCGGTTCCGTTGAAGACCTCGACGAACTCGCGGTTGTCGGCTCCGACGTTGTCGTAGTCGACTTCGTTGAGGACGAGGTGGGTTACTGCAGGAGCGCGAGCGGTACCGCCCGCCGCTTGCGTCGCGAGACCGGCCCCGAGAACCAGAGCGAGCACGGCGGCGACGATGAGAACGTGCCTGGGGAAGTTGTCCATGCAGCCAACCTAGACACGGGCCCAACCCCACTCCCGGCCGTTGTTTCACAACTGTTCGACCCCCGTCACAAAGCTGTGACGTCTTGCCGTCAGGCGGCGTCGAGTCGCCGCTCGAGCCCCTCGAGGATCAGGTCGAGCCCGAACTCGAACTCGCTCGGCTCGTTCGGGTCCGGATCCTCCAGGTGCTCCTTCGCGTGCTCGATCACGTACGGGAAACGATCGGCCGGGATCCGGGGAATGAACTCCTGCGCCATGTCGAGCAGCTCCTCGCGGCTATCGAAGGGCATGCTCACGATCCACAGCGTGAAGCCGGTGATGTGGCTGTCGAGCGCGTGGTACGCGTGGTGCGTCATGTTCGGCGAGAAGCCTGCCTCGCGCAGCGTCTTGAGCACGCCTTCCATCCACTGCATGCGCTCGTCGTTGATCCTCGGCGTCGCCATGTGCAGGTTGCACGCCCACGGGTGGCGCACGAACGCCTGGTATGCCGAGATCGCGCTCTGACGGAGCGCCGACTTCCAGTCCGCTTGCGTCCGACGGGACCTCGATCTCGCTCATCGCAAGGTCGACGATGCCCTGGTACAGGTCATCCTTGTTCGCGACGTGGTTGTAGAGCGACATCGCCTGGACGTCCGAGCTCCTGGCCGAGCCGGCGCATGGTGAGCGCGTCGAGGCCCTCCTCGTCGGCGATGCGGATCGCGGCGCGCAGGACGCGGTCCCGTGTCAGCGGGATGCGCGGCTGGGGGCTCGTCTCGGGTTCGGCAGCCATCTCTTCTTCGAAGGCTTACTGTGTACGTCTAACTTACAGCGTACACTTACG
>CAWGVD010000016.1:0-4386 GCA_963825795.1 uncultured Actinomycetes bacterium
TTGAACGTGCCGTCGCCCGAGAAGACGTACACGGCCTCGGCCTCTCCGGACGCCCGGGCGAGCTCGGTCGCGTGGCCCGGGTGCTCTGTCCGCGCGACATCGACGTCGCCGAGCGCGCGACGCACCTGGTCGGCCCGCTCGTCGCTGACGCCGCTCGCGTACGGGTTGACGATCAGCAACCGCATAATCGAGCCGAGCATGGCACGGATCGATCACGTCGCCGTCGAGTCGCGCGATCTACGGCGGAGCGGACCCGCGCAGACCTACTCCTTGACGTAGAGGGTGAGCACAACGGCGTTCGGGCAGCTCGCGATCCCGTTCACCTTCCACTTGCCGTGCAGCGCCGAACCGGTGAAGAAGGACTCGGCCTCGTCCATCTCCGCGTCGCCGAGGCCATTCACGTAGCCGGCCGCAGGCAGCGTCGTGAAGAAGAAGCGAACTGCCTCCTGGAACGTCAGCGGGACCACCCCGCTCACGAACGTCAGGCCGTGCTGCCGTCGAGCGCCGGTGAGGACCGTCCGCGGCGGGAGCAGTGCGGCTGGAATCTCGTTCGGCCGGCCGATCGGTTTCGACGCGTGAGCGCACGCAGGTGCTCTGGCGGCGGCCACAGCGTCAGAGGCTCCGCCACCCTGCCCGGCCGCAACCCCGACGGCGACCGCCGCGACCGCCGTGCAAGCGGCCGCGGCAATCGAGCGCCGGGTGAGGAGGAGGGTCTGGGCGATCCCAGCCATCAGTGGACCTGCACGTTTCCGCTCACGAGGGTCCCGCTCCGCGAATAGCCGTCGCTCAGTGAGATCGAGAAGACGTCCGAGCTTCCGGGCTCACCGTTGTCGATGACGTCGACGGTGAACGTGACCATGTGCCCGCTGCTCGTGCCCTCGCCGCGGATCGTCGCGCTGTGGGCATTCGGGTTGCAGGTGACCTCGGTCAGCCGCGTCGAGCGGAAGTCGGCCGCGGCTCCGTCGTGGTACTGCACCTTGCCGTGCAGGTTTGCGTGCGCGTTGATGCTGAACTTCCCTTCCGTGCCCGCACCCGTCGCGATCGAGCCGCCGCCGGTCACGGTGCAGCCGGTGTCGGGCGGAGGCGGTGGCGGCGGCCGCCGCCGCTGATCGGGTAGTCGAACGACTTCGTGGCGTCGAGATCGGCGTAGAAGTCGTACGGCGTGCTGTTCCTCCCCGCCGAGAGCGCGGTCACGTTGAAGAGCGTCCCGCCGAAAATCGGACGGTTCGGGCCGAAGCCGCCCTGGATCGGAACGTCGATTCGGATCGTGTTCCCGACGATCGTGCCGGTTGCCGACTGCTCGGCCGGGTACTGCAGCACCTTGCAGTTCTCGGAGGTGGTCACGAGACAGCCGTTGCCGGGAACTGCGTCCTCCGCCGACCGGCCGCTGCCTGCGAAGAACGTCGTCGAGCCGATCGCCGGCTTCTCAGCGCCCACGTAGAAGATCCGGTACGCCTCCTCGCCCTCGTCACCTGTCGAGAGCGCCTGGAAGCGGGTCAGCCAGAGCCCGTTCGTCTTCCCGGCCGGCGGGGTCGCCAGGGCCGGGTTTCCGTTCAGCGTCATCTCGACGCGCAGCGTCGAGGCGTTCGGCTGGCTGAGCCTGAGGTTGGTGAAGTCGTAGGCAGGCAAGCTCGCGCCAGTGCCCGCCGGCGAGTAGTGGGGCGACTGCGCGTCGCCCGTGGGATCGGTGACGGGATTCGAGGGGACCGCGCGGTTGACGGTGCCGCCGGTCGCGCTTGGGCCGGCGACCTGACGCGCCTCGAAGACGTGGGCGCCGTGGTGCTGGCTCGTCACGTCGTTGTAGACGATCCGCATCGCCCCGTCCGCCGGGTCGAGGAAGACCGCGAAGAAGTCGGCCATTGTCCGGTCGCCGTTCGAGATCGTGCACCCGATCCCGCCGGTGCAGATCTGTCCGTAGTTCATCGGCTGATCCGTGAACTTCGTCTGCGCGAACGTCGGTGACGCGCTCGTCGCGTTCGTTATCAGCGACGCGTAGCCGTACCACTTGAACGCGGTCGCGGCCTGGCGGTTGTTGTACCAGGACGGCATGAAATCGCTGTCCAGGTTGGACGGACTGCCGTACCAGGCGACAACGAGCCGGCCGGCGCTTCCGCCCTGGACCCACGGCATGACGTTGGAGTACGCGTCCCCTCCGCTGACCTGCTGCGGCGCGAGCCAGTGCTCGCCGCCGTCGGTAGACGCCGTGTAGTAGACGTTGTTGTCGTTCGAGTCGACCCAGGCCGCGTAGACGTTTCCGGCCGCGTCTGCCGCGACCACCGGGAAGAGGTCGCCCACTCCGCCACCTCCGGGCGAGACCGGAAGCTCCACGTTGTGGTACGCGATGCCGGTGCGCTGACCCGGGTTCACGTGCCCGACCGTCAGTTCGACGTGGTCGTCGGCCGAGCACGGGAAGTAGAGGTTTCGCCGCACCGGGTCGAAACGGAGCTGGCCGCAGCGAGGCTGGGCCGACAACGGGTTGACGAGATCGGCCGACGAGTTCTGGTAGACGAAGCCGCCCGTCACGTCGGAGCTGCCGCTCGATCCGGGGCTCGAGTAGATGTACGTCCCCAGTTCCTGGCGGAAGCCGAAGAAGACCGTGTTGTCGTCCGCGCCGGCAGTTCCGATCGAGTGGTTCGACCCGTTGTCGATCGTGAACCACTGGCGGTCGACGCCCGTCGTCTGCACGCAGAAGCTGTTTCGGCGCCAGGTGTTGCCGTGGTCGTTGCTGACCGCGCAGTCGAGCTCGACCAGGGACTCGAGGTCGGTGAAGTAGGCGTAGCCCTGGTCGTCGGTGATGATGTCCGTGTCACCGCCGCCCGGGCCTGCGTCGGGCCGGGTTCCGATCGGGCTGTCGATGTTGAACTGGTTGCCGCCGTCGGTCGAGCGGTGGATGAAGGATTGCTGCGTCGTGATCCCCCACGGCCCGCTCTCCCAGTAGGAGCCGTCGTTCGGATCGAGCCAGTTGACGGGCTCGCCCTCGGTTCGCTGCCCGTCGACGACGGTCGCCGACGGCGAGAAGACGAGGCCGCCGGTACCACGCGGCGGAATGGGAGCCCCGCCTGCCTGGGAGACGAAGGTCGCGGAGCCGTTGTAGGTCGCGGCGGCGGTCAGGAAAGGCACGACCCGCACCTCGTAGGGGCTCTGGTCGCTGTTCGCGTTCTGGAGCAGGAATCGCTCGGAGGTCGTCCCTCCCGAGGCGGACTGCCCGACGAGATTGCCCGTGTTGTCGTAGACGAAGAGGTCGAAGTCGTCGTCCGAGCTGCCCCACGTGATCTGGATGTCGGCGCCGCCCGAGTGCGTCGCCCAGTAGCTCGACGCGACGTTCACGGTGAGCTGGAAGTGGTCGCAGCGGACGTTGCCGGGGTCGGCCGCCGGAGGACAGACGTCCGGGACCGGCGTCGGCACGGCGTAGGGCCCGCCCGACCAAGCAGTGGACACAGCCGTCGGCCCGATCGTCCCCGCCGGCGGTGTCGCCGCGGGAAGTGCCCCGGGTCCGATCGAGCAGGAGCCCGCCGAGAAGCACGAGCCCCGCGAGGCGAGTGAAGACCTTCATCTCTGCCCTCCCTGGGAGATAAAGAAGAAAACGGGAGGGGCTTACCCTCTAAGCGGGAAAAACTAATCATCGGCTTTTCGTCTCGGTTTCCAAGTCTGAGAAATGGTTGTCTGTGCGTATATGGCGGACGAATCCAATCGCCAGATGAATTCTGAGTTAACCTGTCCTGATTGATTCGTGGTTTGGGGAGGAACCGGCAGGTTCCCTCAGGGATTAGCCCGGCGTCGCGTAACCGCGCATGCCGTCTACGAGGAGGCTGTAGAAGCGGTCCGCGAGCTCGTCGGTGTCCCGACCCGGCTGGAGCCATGTGTACGCCCAGTTCGCGGCCGAGAGGCTGAGTAGCGCGGCAGTCGAGTCGTCGAGATCCGTCCGCAGCTCCCCGAGCTCACGGCCCTCGCGGAAGAGCGCGCGCACGCGGTCCTCGTAGCGCCGGCGCTCGGCCACGATCTCGTCGCGGCGCTCGCCTTCGAGGTAGCGCCACTCGCGCACGAAGACCGTCGCCACATCGAGCTGCTCCGCGACGACGCGCAGGTGGCCACGCAGCGCGAGACGGATCTTCTCCGTCGCCGGCAGCTCGTCCGGAATCGCGTCGAGCGCGGCGTGGAACGCGTCCGCGCCCTCCCGCATCGTCGCGTAGAGCAGGTCCTGCTTCGACGAGATGTGCGCGTAGAGCGACCCCTTCTGCACGCCCATCGACTTCGCGAGATCGCCGATCGAGGTGCCGTGGTAGCCCTTCTCGGCGAAGAGCCGCGCCGCTTCCCGTATTAGCTGCGACTTGCGGGTGGAGATAGTAGGATTACCCTAACGATCGTTCGGTATGGAAGCGCGCGAAC
>CAWGVD010000017.1:0-7277 GCA_963825795.1 uncultured Actinomycetes bacterium
TCTTGAACGTCGTCCCGACTGTCGAACAGGCACTCGCCGCGTAGCGCCGACTCGGCACCAATGGGCGCGCCTGGGATCGAACCAGCGACCTCCCGCGTGTGAAGCGGGCGCTCTCCCGCTGAGCTACGCGCCCTCGGGCTGCTCAGATTAGCCGGTGCTACGCTGCGATTGCCCGGTCGCGCTAGGTGGGGAGCTAGCGGTTCCCTGAACCCGCAATCCGCTTCAGCGGGGCCGAATTCCCTCTCGAGGGGGCATCGTTCGAGATACGGGCCTGCGTCGTGAGCGTCGACGGCCAGGTTCCGCGCACTGGAAGCCTGCGAACCGCGTCAGATCCGGGAGGAAGCAGCGCTAAGCAATCCCTTCCAGGTGCCGCGGGTCAGCCTGGCCCGAGCAAGTGACGCAACGCACCGGCTCGGCCGAGCCCACAACGGAGGGTGTGCGACCGGGCATAATCGCCGCAGGCTTCTTTGACCGCGCTCTACCGCAAATATCGTCCGCAGGGCTTCGACGACGTGGTCGGCCAGGAGCCGGTCGTCCGCACCCTGAGGAACGCGGTCTCGGCCGGGAACGTGCGCCAGGCGTACCTCTTCGCCGGACCGCGCGGAACCGGCAAGACCTCCCTCGCGCGCATCCTCGCGAAGGCGCTCAACTGCGTCCACGGACCGACGCCGGACCCGGACGGCACGTGCCACGCGTGCGTCGCGATCGCGGCCGGAACCTCGCTCGACGTCGTCGAGATGGACGCGGCCTCCCAGCGCGGCATCGACGACATCCGCGAGATCCGCGAGCGCGTCGTCATGCAGCCGGTCGAGGGCCGCTACAAGGTCTACATCCTCGATGAGGCGCACCAGCTCACCGATGCCGCCTTCAACGCACTGCTGAAGCTGATCGAGGAGCCTCCGCCCCACCTCGTCTTCGTCTTCTGCACGACCGAGCTCCAGAAGATGCTGGGCACCGTCCGGTCGCGCTGCCAGACGTTCGTGCTCTCGCGGCCGCGGCTGCCGGAGATCGTCCGCTACCTGAAGACGGTCGCCGAGGGCGAGCAGATCGAGGCGCCCGAGGCGGCGCTCGCACTCGTCGCCCGCTCGGCGCGCGGAAGCTTCCGCGACGCGGTGTCGACGCTCGACCAGCTGTCCGCGGCGACCGAGGGCAAGGTGACCGTGCAAGCGGTGCTCCAGCTCCTCGGCGCGGTCGAGGAGGAGGCGCTGTTCAGGATCTGCGACTTCGTCGTCGACCGCGACACGGCCGGGGCGCTGACGTTCCTCGAGGAGCTCGCCGAGCAGGGCCAGGATCTTGGCCGCCTCGTCACCGAGCTGCTCGAGCACCTCAGGCACGTCCTCCTCGTCCAGCACATGGGCGAGGTGCCGGGCTCGCTGCCGCTCACCGACGAGACGCGCGAGCGGTTGCGCGCCCAGGCGAACCAGCTCGGCGAGGCGACGGTGCTCCGGCTCTGCGACCTGCTCGCGGTCGCCGTCGACGACATGCGCCAGGGCGGAGATCCGCGCCTTCCGCTCGAGCTCGCGCTCGTCAAGGTCACGCGGCCGGCGGCGGACCTGGAACGCGAGTCGACCGCGTACCGCCTCGAGCAACTGGAGCAGCGCACCCACGGAAGCGCCCCCACCGAACCAAGTAACACTGTGTTACAAGGTCAGGAGGAGGTGGTGCCTGTTCCGGCGACTGCCGCGACCGAGCCGCCTTCGGTCGAGCTCTCGCAGCTTCAGGAGGCCTGGCAGCGGACGATCTTGCCGGCCGTCGAGCAGAAGTCGATCCCGACCGCCTCGATGCTCCGCGAGGCGCATCCCTCGCAGCTCGACGAGGACCGGCTGACCGTCGAGTTCCCCGCGGCGGCGTCGTTCCACCGGCAGCTCGCCGAGGAGCCGAAGAACGCAACGCTGCTCGCGGACGCGCTCTACGAGGTGACCGGCCGCAAGCTCGCTCTCGATTTCGCGGTCGGCGAGAACGGCGACGACGAGCCTGCCGAGGACGAAGAGCCGGCGGGCGAGGACCAGATCATCCAGCTCATGAAGGACAAGCTAGACGCCCGGGAGGTCGAGGACCCGTAGAGACGCCTCCGGGTCGGGAAGGCCTCTGTGTCGTAACCTAGGTCGGGGAACCAAAGCCGAGGACGGGGAGGCACGAAGTGTCCATGGACATGAACAAGATGATGCAGCAGGTGCAGCAGCTCCAGGCGCAGATGGAGCAGGCGCAGGAGGAGCTGAAGAACGAGACCGTCGAGGCCTCGGCCGGCGGCGGGATGGTCACCGTCAAGGCGACCGGCGACCTGCAGATCACCGAGATCAAGATCGCGCCCGAGGCGATCGACCCGGACGATCCGGAGATGCTCTCGGACATGGTCCTGGCGGCGGTCAACGAGGCGCTGCGCTCGGCCCAGGCGCTCGCCCAGTCGAAGCTCGGCGGCATGTCCGGCCTCGGCGATCTCGGCGGGATGGGCCTGCCCGGGCTCTAGGGGCTCTGCAACCGCTCGCGCCACTCTCGGCGTAGCGCCTCGCGCTCGCCTCGAGTCGTCCGCTCGAGCACGTCCCGGATGCGGTCGATCAACTCCTCCGGGTCGAACGGCTTCGTGATGTAGCCCAGCCCGCCGACCTCGTGGCCGCGCTCCTCGTCCGATCGATCCGAGCGGGCGCTCAAGAACAGGATCGGGATCTCGCGCGTCTCCGGCGAGGCCGCGAGCTCCTCGGCGACGCGCCAGCCGTCGATGCCCGGGAGCATGACGTCGAGCAGGATCAGGTCCGGCTGCTCCGCGCGGGCGAGCGCGAGCGCGGTCTCTCCGTCCGCCGCCTCGAGCGTCTGGAACCCGACAGCGTCGAGGTTGAGCTGGCAGACGAGCCTGATCGAGCTCTCGTCGTCCACGATCAGGATCCGGCCCTCCGCCGTCGAGCGCGACTCGGCCTGTTCGGCCGCGTGGAAACGCGCCCCGTGCTCGCGCGGGCAGCAGGAACGCCTCAGGCGCGCACGGGGACGAGGTCTCTGCGGGCCGACGGCGGGGCTCACGGGATGGACACTACAGCCGCATCTTCTCTGGTGGAGCGGGCAATCCGACTCCTCAAGGCACAATTCGGACATGCTCTCGCCGGCCGTCGAGAACCTCGTCGCGCAACTCACGCGCCTGCCCGGAGTCGGCACGCGGACCGCGCATCGGCTCGCGTTCCACCTGCTCCGGGTCCCGCGTGACGAGGCGCAGGCCCTCGCGGCGGCGATCGACGAGGTCAAGGAGCGCGTCCGCTTCTGCAGCGAGTGCGGGAACCTGACCGAAGAGGAGCGCTGCGAGATCTGCCGCGACGAGCGGCGCGACCGCACGCTCGTGTGCGTCGTCGAGCAGCCGGCGGACCTCGTGTCCCTGGAACGCACGCATGAATATCGCGGCCTGTACCACGTCCTCGGGGGGTCGCTGTCGCCGATCGACGGCGTCGAGCCCGAGCACCTGCGCATCGACGAGCTGATGGGCCGCGTCGACCGGAACGGCATCCAGGAGGTCGTGCTCGCGACGAACCCGAACATGACCGGCGAGGCGACGGCCGCGTACCTCGCCGACCGGCTTCGCGGGCGGGTCCGCGTCACACGGCTCGCCAGCGGCCTTCCAGTCGGAGGAGACCTCGAATACGCCGACGAAGTCACACTCGGGCGTGCTCTCTCTGGGCGCCGCGAGATGTGACCTAGGATCCCGGCGTGACGGCGACGGACTACGAGGCTCTCCCGGCCCTCGCGGAGGAGGCGCCGGCCCCGAGCGCGGGCACCGTCGTGATGAAGTTCGGCGGAACGTCGGTTGCGGACGTCGACCGCCTGCGAGCAGTCGCCCAGCGGCTCGTCGCCGCCCGCGAGGCAGGGAACCGAGTCGTCGCCGTGCTCTCCGCGATGGGCGACACGACCGACGAGCTCGTCCGGCTCGCACACGAGATCTCTCCGCGCCCCGAGGCCCGCGAGCTGGACATGCTGATCTCGGTCGGCGAGCGCATCTCGTGCTCGCTGTGCGCGATGGCGATCCACGACCTCGGCCACAAGGCGATCTCGCTCACGGGCTCGCAGGCCGGGATCGTCACCGACACCGCACACGGCAAGGCGAAGATCGTCGACATCCGCGCGAACCGCATCCACGAGGCGCTCGACAAGGAGCGGATCGTGCTCGTCGCCGGCTTCCAGGGCGTCTCGACGGAGCTCGACATCACGACGCTCGGGCGCGGCGGCTCGGACACGACTGCCGTCGCACTCGCGGCAGCGCTCGGCGCCGACGCCTGCGAGATCTACACGGACGTCGAAGGCGTCCACACCGCCGACCCGCGGATCGTCCCGAGCGCGCGCAAGCTGCACGCGGTCAGCTACGGCGAGATGCTGGAGATGGCCGCCTCAGGCGCACGCGTGCTCCAGCTGCGGTCGGTCGAGTTCGCGCGCAACCACGATGTCAAGCTGCACGTCCGGTCGAGCTTCTCGGAGGCCGACGGCACCTGGATTCGCGAGGAGGATCAACGGATGCTCGAGAAGGCGCTCATCTCAGGCGTCACGCACAAGGCGGCGGAGACGGTCTACCGGGTCGAGGGCGTGTCCGCGGCGCGGCTCTTCGAGGCCCTGGCGGAGGCGGGCGTCAACGTCGACACCGTTATCCAGACCGGCCCGGAGATCGTGTTCTCCGCGGACGAGGGGCCGGAGGCCGAGGACGCGCTCGGGAGCCTCGGCGTCGAGTGGTCAGCGCGCGAGGATCTCGGCCAGGTCAGCGTGATCGGCGCCGGGATGAGGAGCCACCCCGGAGTGGCCGCGAAGATGTTCTCCGCGCTCGAGGAGCTCGGGATTCAGCCGGCGATCGTCACTACGTCCCCGATCAAGATCGGCTGCTTCGTCGCACGCGGACAGGTCGAGCAGGCCGTCCAGGCGCTGCATGCCGCGTTCGAGCTCGAGCGCCCGGAAGCGGAGCGCCAGCATGGCTGAGCCGCGGATCGGCGTCGTCGGTGCGACCGGTGCCGTGGGCAGCGTCACGCTCGAGCTGCTCGCGGAGCGCGGCCTCGGGCACGTGCGTGCGTTTGCCTCGAGCCGCTCGGCGGGGACGACGGTTCCGTACGGCGGCTCGGAGCTCGTCGTCGAGGAGGCGACGAGGGACGCGTTGTCCTCCGGCGAGCTCGACCTGTGCTTCTTCTCCGTCGGCACCGGGCCGAGCAGCGAGCTCGTGCCGGCGGCCGTCGCCGGCGGTGCGGTCTGCGTGGACAAATCGTCCGCGTTCCGGCTCACGGACGGCGTTCCGCTCGTCGTGCCGGAGGTGAACGGCGACCGCGCGCCCTCGCATCAGGGCATCGTCGCCAACCCGAACTGCTCGACGATCCAGCTCGTCTGCGCGCTCGCCCCGCTCCACGAGGCTGTGGGACTGAGGAGCGTGCGCGTCGCCACGTATCAGTCCGCATCGGGCGCGGGAGCCGAGCGGATGGAGGCGCTCCGCTCGCAGCCGGCCGCCGACGGCGACATCGTCATGGACTGGGACTTCGACGGCGACGAGTCCGATGAGGAGTCGAAGCTCCGCGCCGAGACGCGGAAGATCCTCGAGCTGCCCGACCTCCCGGTCAGCGCGACCTGCGCACGCGTGCCCGTCCTCGTCGGCCACTCGCAAGCCGTGTGGATCGAGACAGATCGGCCCCTGTCGCCGGACGAGGCTCGCGAGGTGCTGGCCGCCGCGCCGGGAGTGACCGTGGCCGAGAGGCCGACCCCGCTCCAGGCGGTCGGCGGCGACCAGGTGCTCGTCGGCCGCATCCGGGAGGACCGGGCCGGAGAGGGCCTCGCCCTCTGGGTCGTCTGCGACAACCTGCGCAAGGGCGCGGCACTGAACGCGATCCAGATCGCGGAACTGCTGCTCGAGCGGCGCGCGCTCGCGGCCTAGGGGCCCGGCCGAACGGGCGCAGGCGCGGGCGAGAACGCCTCCTTCACGAGCCTGAGCACCTTCTCCCGCACGCCCTCGGCGACCGGCTGCAGGCCGCCGAGCTCGAGCCGCACCAGCTCGACTCGCCCCTGGGTACGAACGGTCTCGAAGCCGAAGTCGGACAGAAAATCGCGCGGGAACACCGTGCGGTGGACGAAGAACCGCTCGTGCGCGGACTCGCCCTCCGAGTACCGGTAGGCGAACGTCTCGAGCGCACCCGCCTTCTTGTCGCGCGCGTCCCCGATCGCGGCCAGGAAGAGCGACTGCATGACCCACGGGCTCGCGCGGTCGAGCATGTAGGTGCACGTGACGAGCACCGCGTCGTCCGACGGCGGTCCCGCCGGCAGCTCCCAGGCGCGCGGGAAGAGCTCGGCCGGCCCGTACTGCATCGAGCCGATCACGGTCCCGTCGTCGTCGCGGTACACGGCGCCCCAGGCGCCCCAGTCCAGCTCGGCGCGCTCGATCCAGCGCCGCTTGTCGACGCCCCGGCCCGCGCTCGACTGCCACCAGATGCACTCGTGACAGACCTGCGGCGCCTCCTGCAGCGTCACCCCGGTCAAGCCCGTGACCCGTGTACTCACGGCACCGATCCTAGAACGAGCTCGGTCACCTCGGGCCGCGCGAAGAATCGAAACGGGACGAACGTCGTCCCCAGGCCCGGCGAGACGTGGAGCACGCCGCCCGGCCGCCGGTAGAGACCCTCGGCGTATGTCCACCGCAGGTGTGCGAACCGAACCTTCCCGCGGCCGTACGGCACGACGATCTGGCCCGCGTGGAGGTGCCCGGCGAGGACCAGGTCGAACGTCCCGGGCCGAATGCGGTCGATCACGCTCGGAAAGTGGCAGAGCAGGATGCGCAGGTCCGCGTCCGGGTCGGCCAGCTCGACCGGGCGCGAGGAGCCGAGCCGGTAGGTGCGCGGGTCGACGCCGACGATCTGGACGCTGCGACCTCGGAGCTCGACCGTCCTCGCCTCGTCGAAGAGCACCGTCGTCGAGGGGAGGTCGGAGACCGCGCTCGGCTTGGAGAACGGGTCGCGCGACAAGGCGAAGTCGTGGTTGCCGAGGACCGCAAATGACCCTGGCACTCGCGCGAGGAGCTCCCGCAGCCTGCCCTCGGCCGCAGGTCGCGAGAGGAGGTCGCCGGTGATCACGACCAGATCGGGATCGCGCGCGGCCGTCCAGTCGATCGCGCGTTCGACCGCGGCCTCCCCGCGCGACGGGAAGCCGAGGTGGAAGTCGGACAGGTGCACGACGCGCAGCCCGTCCAGCTCCTCGGGCAGCCCCGGGATTGGCACCGGGATCGAGCGCAGCCGAACCCAGCCGGCCTCGAAGTGCCCCCAGAGCGCGGCGCCGAGCCCGAGCGC
>CAWGVD010000018.1:0-8178 GCA_963825795.1 uncultured Actinomycetes bacterium
TGTCGTAACCTAGGCCGGGGAACCAAAGCCGAGGACGGGGAGGCGCGACGTGTCCATGGACATGAACAAGATGATGCAGCAGGTGCAGCAGCTCCAGGCGCAGATGGCGCAGGCGCAGGAGGAGCTGAAGAACGAGACCGTCGAGGCCTCGGCCGGCGGCGGGATGGTCACCGTCAAGGCGACCGGCGACCTGCAGATCACCGAGATCAAGATCGCGCCCGAGGCGATCGACCCGGACGATCCGGAGATGCTCTCGGACATGGTCCTGGCCGCGGTCAACGAGGCGCTGCGCTCGGCCCAGGCGCTCGCCCAGTCGAAGCTCGGCGGCATGTCCGGCCTCGGCGATCTCGGCGGGATGGGCCTACCCGGGCTCTAGGGGCCCTGCAGCCGCTCGCGCCACTCTCGGCGTAGCGCCTCGCGCTCGCCTCGGCTCGCCCGCTCGAGCACGTCCCGGATGCGGTCGATCAGCTCCTCCGGATCGAACGGCTTCGTGATGTAGCCGAGCGCGCCGACCTCGTGGCCGCGCTCCTCGTCGGATCGATCCGAGCGGGCGCTCAGGAACAGGATCGGGATGTCGCGCGTCTCCGGCGAGGCTGCGAGCTCCTCGGCGACGCGCCAGCCGTCGATGCCCGGGAGCATGACGTCGAGCAGGATCAGGTCAGGCTGCTCCGCGCGGGCGAGCGCGAGCGCGGTCTCTCCGTCCGCCGCCTCGAGCGTCTGGAAGCCGACAGCGTCGAGGTTGAGCTGGCAGACGAGCCTGATCGAGCTCTCGTCGTCGACGATCAGGATCCGGCCCTCCGCCGTCGAGCGCGACTCGGCCTCTTCGGCGGCACGGAAACGCGCCCCGTGCTCACGCGGACAGCACGGAATGACTCAAGCGCGCACGGGGACGAGGTCTCTGCAGGCCGACGGCGGGGCTCACGGGATGGACACTACAGCCCGCATCCTCTCTGGTGGAGCGGGCAATCCGACTCCTCAAGGCACAATTCGGACATGCTCTCGCCGGCCGTCGAGAACCTCGTCGCGCAGCTCACGCGCCTGCCCGGAGTCGGCACGCGCACCGCGCATCGGCTCGCGTTCCACCTGCTCCGCGTCCCGCGTGACGAGGCGCAGGCGCTCGCCGCGGCGATCGACGAGGTCAAGGAGCGCGTCCGCTTCTGCAGCGAGTGCGGGAACCTGACCGAGGAGGAGCGCTGCGAGATCTGCCGCGACGAGCGGCGCGACCGGACGCTCGTCTGCGTCGTCGAGCAGCCGGCGGACCTCGTGTCCCTGGAACGCACGCATGAATATCGCGGCCTGTACCACGTCCTCGGCGGCTCGCTGTCGCCGATCGACGGCGTCGAGCCCGAGCACCTGCGGATCGACGAGCTGATGGGCCGCGTCGACCGGAACGGCATCCAGGAGGTCGTGCTCGCGACGAACCCGAACATGACCGGCGAGGCGACGGCCGCGTACCTCGCCGACCGCCTGCGCGGCCGCGTCCGGGTGACACGGCTTGCCAGCGGCCTGCCCGTCGGAGGAGACCTCGAGTACGCCGACGAAGTCACCCTCGGGCGTGCTCTCTCTGGGCCGCCGCGAGATGTGACCTAGGATCCCGGCGTGACGGCGACGGACTACGAGGCGGTTCCGGCCCTCGCAGAGGAGGCGCCGGCTCCGAGCGCCGGCACCGTCGTGATGAAGTTCGGCGGGACGTCGGTCGCGGACGTCGACCGCCTGCGGGCAGTCGCCCAGCGACTCGTGGCCGCCCGCGAGGCGGGGAACCGAGTCGTCGCCGTGCTCTCGGCGATGGGCGACACGACCGACGAGCTCGTCCGGCTCGCACACGAGATCTCGCCGCGCCCGGAGGCCCGCGAGCTGGACATGCTGATCTCGGTCGGCGAGCGCATCTCGTGCTCGCTGTGCGCGATGGCGATCCACGACCTCGGCCACAAGGCGATCTCGCTCACCGGCTCGCAGGCCGGGATCGTCACCGACACCGCGCACGGCAAGGCGAAGATCGTCGACATCCGCGCGAACCGCATCCACGAGGCGCTCGACAAGGAGCGGATCGTGCTCGTCGCCGGCTTCCAGGGCGTCTCGACCGAGCTCGACATCACGACGCTCGGCCGCGGCGGCTCGGACACGACGGCCGTTGCACTCGCCGCAGCGCTCGGCGCCGACGCCTGCGAGATCTACACGGACGTCGAAGGCGTCCACACCGCCGACCCGCGGATCGTCCCGAGCGCGCGCAAGCTGCACGCGGTCAGCTACGGCGAGATGCTGGAGATGGCCGCCTCGGGCGCACGCGTGCTCCAGCTGCGGTCGGTCGAGTTCGCGCGCAACCACGATGTCAAGCTGCACGTCCGGTCGAGCTTCTCGGAGGCCGACGGCACCTGGATTCGCGAGGAGGACGAACGGATGCTCGAGAAGGCGCTCATCTCAGGCGTCACGCACAAGGCGGCGGAGACCGTGTACCGGGTCGAGGGCGTGTCCGCGGCGCGGCTCTTCGAGGCGCTCGCCGAGGCGGGCGTCAACGTCGACACGGTGATCCAGACCGGCCCGGAGATCGTCTTCTCCGCCGACGAGGGGCCGGAGGCCGTGGACGCGCTCGGGAGCCTCGGCGTCGAGTGGTCGGCGCGCGAGGATCTCGGCCAGGTGAGCGTGATCGGCGCCGGGATGAAGAGCCACCCCGGAGTGGCCGCGAAGATGTTCTCCGCGCTCGAGGAGCTCGGGATCCAGCCGGCGATCGTCAGCACGTCGCCGATCAAGATCGGCTGCTTCGTCGCGCGCGAGCAGGTCGAGCAGGCCGTCCAGGCGCTGCATGCCGCGTTCGAGCTCGAGCGCCCGGAAGCGGAGCGCCCGCATGGCTGAGCCGCGGATCGGCGTCGTCGGTGCGACCGGGGCCGTGGGCAGCGTCACGCTCGAGCTGCTCGCCGAGCGCGGGCTCGGGCAGGTGCGCGCGTTCGCCTCGAGCCGCTCGGCGGGGACGACGGTTGCCGTACGGCGGCTCGGAGCTCGTGGTCGAGGAGGCGACGAAGGAGGCGCTGGCCTCCGGCGAGCTCGACCTGTGCTTCTTCTCCGTCGGCACGGGACCGAGCAGCGAGCTCGTGCCGGCGGCCGTCGCCGGCGGCGCCGTCTGCGTGGACAAGTCGTCCGCGTTCCGGCTCACGGACGGCGTCCCGCTCGTCGTGCCGGAGGTGAACGGCGACCGCGCGGCCTCGCACCAGGGCATCGTCGCCAACCCGAACTGCTCGACGATCCAGCTCGTCTGCGCGCTCGCCCCGCTCCACGAGGCCGCGGGGCTGAGGAGCGTGCGCGTCGCGACCTACCAGTCCGCATCGGGCGCGGGAGCCGAGCGGATGGAGGCGCTCCGCTCGCAGCCATCCGCCGACGGCGACATCGTCATGGACTGGGACTTCGAGGGCGACGAGTCCGAGGAGGAGTCGAAGCTGCGCGCCGAGACGCGGAAGATCCTCGAGCTGCCCGACCTCCCGGTCAGCGCGACCTGCGCACGCGTGCCCGTCCTCGTCGGCCACTCGCAAGCCGTGTGGATCGAGACGGAGCGGCCGCTGTCGCCGGACGAGGCTCGCGAGGTGCTGGCCGCCGCGCCGGGAGTGACCGTGACCGAGAGGCCGACCCCGCGCCAGGCGGTCGGCGGCGACCAGGTGCTCGTCGGCCGCATCCGGGAGGACCGGGCCGGCGCAGGGCCTCGCGCTCTGGGTCGTCTGCGACAACCTGCGCAAGGGCGCGGCCCTGAACGCGATCCAGATCGCGGAGCTCCTCCTGGCGGCAGCTCGCCGCGGCGCTCGAGCCGGTCCGGCCTGCAGGCTGGGAGCAGCCTGGACCTGGAGGGGCCCGGCCGAACCGGCGCAGGCGCGGGCGAGAACGCCTCCTTCACGAGCCTGAGCACCTTCTCCCGCGCGCCCTCGGCGACCGGCTGCAGGCCGCCGAGCTCGAGCCGCACCAGCTCGACCCGCCCCTGGGCGCGAACGGTCTCGAAGCCGAAGTCGGACAGAAAGTCGCGCGGGAACACCGTGCGGTGGACGAAGAACCGCTCGTGCGGGGACTCGCCCTCCGGGTACCGGTAGGCGAACGTCTCGAGCGCGCCCGCCTTCTTGTCGCGCGCGTCCCCGATCGCGGCCAGGAAGAGCGACTGCATGACCCAGGGGCTCGCGCGGTCGAGCATGTAGGCGCACGTGACGAGCACCGCGTCGTCCGACGGCGGTCCCGCCGGCAGCTCCCAGGCGCGCGGGAAGAGCTCGGCCGGCCCGTACTGCATCGAGCCGATCACGGTCCCGTCGTCGTCGCGGTACACGGCGCCCCAGGCGCCCCAGTCCAGCTCGGCCCGCTCGATCCAGCGCGGCTTGTCCACGCCCCGGCCCGCGCTCGACTGCCACCAGACGCACTCGTGACAGACCTGCGGCGCGTCCTGGAGCGTCACCCCGGTCAAACCCGCGACCCTCGTGCTCACGGCACCGATCCTAGAACGAGCTCGGTCGCCTCGGGCCGCGCGAAGAAGCGGAACGGGACGAACGTCGTCCCCAGGCCCGGCGAGACGTGGAGCACGCCGCCCGGCCGCCGGTAGAGACCCTCGGCGTACGTCCACCGCAGGTGTGCGAACCGGACCTTCCCGCGGCCGTACGGCACGACGATCTGGCCCGCGTGGAGGTGCCCGGCGAGGACGAGGTCGAACGTCCCGGGCCGAATGCGGTCGATCACGCTCGGAAAGTGGCAGAGCAGGATGCGCAGGTCCGCGTCCGGGTCGGCGAGCTCGACCGGGCGCGAGGAGCCGAGCCGGTAGGTGCGCGGGTCGACGCCGACGATCTGGACGCTGCGACCTCGGAGCTCGACCGTCCTCGCCTCGTCGAAGAGCACCGTCGTCGAGGGGAGGTCGGAGACCGCGCTCGGCTTGGAGAACGGGTCGCGCGACAAGCGCGAAGTCGTGGTTGCCGAGGACCGCGAACGACCCTGGCACGCGGGCGAGGAGCTCCCGCAGCCTGCCCTCGGCCGCAGGTCGCGAGAGGAGGTCGCCGGTGATCACGACCAGATCGGGATCGCGCGCGGCCGTCCAGTCGATCGCGCGTTCGACCGCGGCCTCCCCGCGCGACGGGAAGCCGAGGTGGAAGTCGGACAGGTGCACGACGCGCAGCCCGTCCAGCTCCTCGGGCAGCCCCGGGATCGGCACCGGGATCGAGCGCAGCCGAACCCAGCCGGCCTCGAAGTGCCCCCAGAGCGCGGCGCCGAGCCCGAGCGCTCCCAGTGTGGCAAGCGGTTTCTTCATTCAGACTCCATTGTGGTGCCCGCGCTCACCACGACGGACGGTCGCACACTCACCTACCTGGAGCTCGGCGACGGCCCGCCCCTCGTCTGCCATCCTGGCGGCCCCGGGATCCCGGTCGAGATCTTCGACGATCTCGGGGGCCTCGACGAGGAGCTCAGGCTGGTCCTGCTCAACCCCCGCGGAGTCGACGGCTCCGATCCTGCGGAGACGTACGGCCTCGAGGATTACGCCGCCGACCTCGAGGAGCTCCGCGCCCACCTCGGGCTCGATGCGATCGATCTGTTCGGGCACTCCGCCGGCGGCATCATGTCGATGGTTTACGCGGCGACCTATCCGGCGCGCGTGCGGCGGCTCGTGCTCTGCGGGACGTTCGCCCGGTTTTCGGACGAGTGGCCCGAGGCCTTCGGGCGCTTTCTCGCCGAGCGCGAGAGCGATCCGCGGTTCGCGGACGCCGTCGCAGCGCGCCGCTTGCGGCAAGAGAGCCCGCCGGACGACGAGGAGGAGCTCGGCCTGCTCGCCCTCCGGGGGCTGCCGCTCCTGTTCGGCCGCTACGACGAGAAGGAGCAGGAGTTCATGGAGCGGGCCGCAGCCGCGAATGTGGGGTACCACGTTCCTGCGCTGACCTACTTCAACGAACGAGTCGAGCCGACGCTCGATCTCCGCCCGCTGCTGCCGCGGATCCAGGCGCGGACGCTCGTCCTGACCGGCGAGCTCGACCCGTGGGGAGCGTGGGCCGCACCCGAGCTCGAGTCGCTGATTCCGGACGCACGCGTCGTCGTCATGCCCGAGGTCGGCCACATGCCCTGGGTCGAGGAGCCAGAAGGGTTCCGCAGCGCAATGCTCGAGTTCCTGGGCTGACGGGAACCATCTGAAGAGGGCCGGCGCTGGACCGCTGCGGCCCTCGGCCCGCACCGGCCCCCAGAGAACAGATAACCGCCGAGGTCGGCGGTCAGACTTCGATCTTGTCGAGCGCCGGCTGCACCGGGACGACGTGGCGCTTGAACTTCAGCTCCGACTCGTCGAGGCCCGCGGCCACTCCGATCAGCTGTGAGAGGTGGAGGATCGGCATCTGGAAGTCCTTGCCGGTCCGCTCGCGGAGCTTCGACTGCCACGCATCGAGCGACAGGTGGCAGAGCGGGCACGGCGTCACCATCACGTCGGCGCCGGCCTCGGTCGCCTGCTCGATCGGCTGCAGGAGCTCGCCGAGCGCGGTCTCCTCGCGGGCCTGGATGATCGGGAAGCCGCAGCACTTGATCTTGGCGGGATAGTCGATCGCCTCTCCCCCGCACGCGTCGATGATCGCCTCGAGCGAATGCGGCTTGTCCGGATCCTCGAAGCCCAGGAGCTTCGACGGGCGCAGGATCTGACAGCCGTAGAACGGCGCCACCTTGAGGCCCTTGAGCCCCTTGTGCGCGACCTCCTTCAGCTTGTCGTAGCCGTCGCCCTCGGCGATCAGCCAGAGGAGGTGCTTGACCTCGACGTTGCCGCTGTACGGCGGTGCGCCGACGGTCTCCAGGTTCTGGTTCACGCGCGCCCGCAGCTCGTCGTCGTTCTTCAGCTGCCAGTTCGCCTGGCGCAGGTTGAGCGTGCAGACGTTGCAGATCGTCATCAGCGTGTCCGCGCCGGTCTGCTCGCCGTAGGCCAGGATGCGCGCGTTCAGGTGCAGGTAGTAGTCGGGCTCGGCCTCGTGGATGTCGCCCGCGCCGCAGCACGTGACCGACTCGAGCTCGTCCAGCTCGATCCCGAGCTTCGGCGCCAGCGCCTGCGTCGACGTGTCGAGCTCCTTCGCCGACAGCGACGCCAGACAACCCTTGTAGTAGGCGACCTTCACGCGGACGTCTCCTCCTCTTCTTCTTCGTGGGCCTTCTCGGCCTCGATGTGCTCGATCTTCGCGAGCGCCGCCTCGCCCTGGACGATCCCGAGCGCGCCGTCCCGGCCCTGCTCCTTGACGAGGTCGTACAGGTTGCGCGCCTCGTCGACGTCGGCCGCGACGTGGATCGGCCCGGGCGGCGGCACCTTGCCGCGCCTCGCGAGCTTGAGCGCGAACTTCGTCTCCCTGAGCGCGCCGAGAATGCCCTGCGTCTTGGGAACGAGGTCGGTCTCGCGCAGCCAGCCCGTCGTCTTCGTGGAGGTGACGAACCACTTCGCGTGCTTGACGCCCATGTCCCAGTCCATGCCCTCCTTCACCGACTCGGCGCCGAGCTTGGCGATCGCGTCGCGCGGATCGACGCCCTTCGGGCACCGCTCGTTGCAGAAGTAGCACCGGGTGCAGTCCCAGATCCCGTGCTCGTCGTTCAGCTCGTTGAGGCGTTCCACGGCCGTCTCGTCGCGCGGGTCGCCGACGAAGCGCATGCCCTTCGCGAGCGCGGCCGGCCCGCGGAAGTCGGGGTCCGCCTCCATCGCGTTGCACTCGGAGACGCAGCAGCCGCACATGATGCAGAGCGCCTCCTTCTGGATGACGTTCATCTGCTGCTGGGAGACGACCCGTTCGCGCTCCGACGCCTCGTCGTAGCCCGAGTCGAGCCACGGCTTGACGTCGCGGATCTTCTGCCAGAACGGGCCCATGTCGACGACGAGGTCCTTGATGATCGGCAGGTTCCCCATCGGCGAGATCACCGGGACGTGGCCGCTCTCGACGATCGGCTTCATCCGCTCCTTGCAGGCGAGGACCGCGCGGCCGTCCATGCGCATCCCGCAGGAGCCGCAGATCATCATCCGGCAGCTCTTGCGGTACGCGAGCGTCCCGTCGTGGCGGTCCTTGATGAGGTCGAGCACGTCGAGCAGGCACGCCCACTCGGGCGCCTCGAGCTCGTAGGACACGAGGTCGCGGTCGCCGTCCTCGTCGACGCGCCAGATCTTGATGGCGACGTCCATCGTCGGCCCGTCCCAGGTGTGGATGTCGGCGGCTTCGGTCATTT
>CAWGVD010000019.1:0-121434 GCA_963825795.1 uncultured Actinomycetes bacterium
TGCGACGGAGTCGGGAGGCGGCACGCGACATATAGGCCGAGGCGGATGCTAGCGATTCCCTTCATGGAGGTCTTGGCACCCGCGGCCGAGCGGAGGCTCGACACGAACCCGGATGTGTTTCATCCGTCTACGAGGAGGCGCTCCGCGGGTCTACGGCTACTTCCTCCCGCGCTGCGGCGGCTCCGTCCAGGTCGCGGAAGACCTCACGCAGGAGACGTTTCTCGCCGCGGTCGCCGAGCTGAAGAAGGGGAAGCGGGTCCGGACGCCGATCGCCTGGATCTCGGGATCGCCCGAGCAAGCTACTGGGCCAGTACCGCGCGCCGGAGCGGGTCGAGCGAGGGCTGGCGCTGACAGGGGAAGCCGACGAGATCGAGGACGAGGTCATCGTCCCCGATGAGGAGGAGGCGCGCGAGGGCGCGCTGACGCCCGTCCGTCCGTCTCCGCCTCGCAGCGGGCGGCGCACGTCCTCTGCTACGTCGACGGTTTCTCCATGCGCGAGGCCGCCGGCATCCTCGGCAAGGGCGCCGAGGCGGTCGAGTCACTGCTCGCGCGGGGTCGCGCGAATTTCAAGCGCGCCTACCTGGAGGCGAGAGCATGAGCGCGATCGACCCCCTGGCCGCGATCCTCGGCGGTCTCGACCGTCGGGTGCAGCCGCGGCCGGAGTTCGTGGAGACACTTCTCTCCCGCCTGGTCGAAGAACTGGGCGATGGCGTCCGGCACCGGCTCCGAAGCCCTGGCGGGCGCGCTTGCAGTTGCCGCGGATGCGCTCCCGCAAGCATGCGACCTGGCGGCCGCGGCGTGTCCTCGTCCTCGTCGCCCTCCTCGTGCTTACCTTCGTTCTCATGGCCGCCGTCGCCTATGCGCTCGGCTATCCGCTGATCCAGTTTTCGAGCGCACCGCACGCACCCCAGCCCGTCATCAAGGAGTTTCCTCGCTTTCGCTGGGAGCGCCGCCAGGGATGGATCCGCGGGTGACTGCACGCGAGACGCGCCTCGTTGGCAAGATCGAGGGACACACGCTCTGGGTCGCGCCCACCAAACACGGCGGTCTCTGCTACGAGTCGTCCGAGGCCTCGGGCGGCTGCGACGCTCTCGGGACAGTCCCACTCGGCGTTACCTGGGCGACCGGCCTGACGGCACCGTCTTCCCAGCCATCGATCGTGAGCGTCGAGGGCTTCGCTCACGCAAGCTGGGTGGACGAGGTCGAGATCGAACTCGACGACCACTCGACGGTTCATCCGCAATTGGTCTGGATTTCGCCGCCGATCGACGCCGGTTTCTCTACTACCGCGCCCCCCGGGGCCGGGAGATCGAAGCTGTGGCCGCGCTAAAGGAGGGAGAGGTCGTTGCACGCGAGTCAGCGCCAGCTGATGCGGCCCCGGGCCGCACCCCTTTGCCGATCTTTCGAAGCAGGATCGAGTGGCAGAGATTCCGACGGACGAGGGCGCGGCGGTCCTCTGGACCGCACCTACCAAGACCGAGGGCCGCTGCGCGTGGATCGAGTTCGGAGACGAGGAGCTCGCGGTCACGCCGTGTTTGCCGAAGGGTTATGAACACCGGGTGGGCGGCAGGTTCAACGTCTACCGGCTCGGAGGGGTGGCGTCTCGCTGGTCAATGCGGATCTAGCGCCGTCCGGTTCATCCACCGCGACCGAAGCGTTCGCACTGTTCCCTGCTCCGACGGCCTCGTCTTCCAAAAGCTCGAGTCGGCGGACACCGCTGGAGAGATGGGCTTTCTCAACGCGAACGGCCAACTGCCGCTCCACTCCCGTTTCCGCGTACCACAACCGCGGTAGGTCGTCGCCAGCGCCGCGGCAGGTTCGACCGGTTCTACGGGCGACGGGACGACCCACACACCAGGAGGCTGCGCAGACCCTTCGGGCCATGGCGGAAAGAGCGTCTAGCCGGCGGCGGGAACGGGGCGTAGCGTGAAACCGACCGCCTCGTCGAGCGTTACGGGGCGCGGAGCGGTCGAGGCCTGTCAAGATTTCCGAGCGATGCGACTTGCGTTTCTCGCGCTCGCGGCCATCCTGATCGGCTTCGCGGCGTTGGCCGTTGGCTGGGGCATCTGGCTTCTCACCGCACCGGACGAACAGGGAGCACGGCACTTCGTTGGCGGGGTTCGGAGTTGAGCCGCTTCACTAACTCCTGGCACTTGCGCCGCTCGGCAGGAGCTACCCGCTCGGCCGGCGGACGCTACAAGTGGTCGACGTCAGGTAGGTGGACCCAGACGGGGACGGGACGCCTGTCCTGGTTGGACCTGCCCGGGCTCGCCGCCGGCTTTCTGACCGGGAAATCCGCCGCCAGTGGTTAGTCGTCGGATCGGTGGCGATTCGGTGTTCGTTGAGCGCCCAGTCGACCAGGCCGTGACTGTGGTGGCTCGCCCACCAGCCGCATGAGCAGTCCGCTCCCCAGCGGTTCACGTACGCGCTGAACACCGGCCCGTTGAGGATGTGCAACTCGCCGGGTCGTCCAGCTTCTTCGTACCTTTCCTTTCTTGGCGCAGAAACGCTTTCGCCGTGAAGCCTAAGCGTTGGCCCGGGGCGGCGAAGAGTCTCGTGCCGCGGCGGCTCATTCATCGGCGTGTCAGGCATGCCCAGGATTCTTCTTCGCCTTCTCACGGTTCGCCGGCGTGTCCTCCACCGGCACCTCGATCCAAACGCCGAGAATTCGTTTTCGCTCGGTTGGAGTCATAGGAAATCATCGTAGGCGAGTTCACGCTCGTCGGCGACGACGTGTGTGTACGTCCGCGCGGTCGTGACGAGGTCGTCGTGGCCGACAGCTCGCCAATCCGCGCCCACGGCAGCGGCCCGTCCGGCGCGGTTTTGAGTGCTCGCGCTGCCGCAGCCGTCTGCGTCATATCCGAGCTTGCGAGTAGCAGCGCCGTCAGTAGCTTGCTTAGTCGATTCCGTTCTGATTCGTCCACGCGGTCGTTGACGTCGGGCAGTTTCTCACTGCGGGACGTTAGAGCCAGATCGGAAACCCCACCCACCCCGTTGAAAAGGGGACGGGTGAGGAGCATGTCTGCGGTCTCGTTGAGGCCGAGTCGGCATACCCCTGTTTCGCGGAGGATCGGTGACGTGCCCATGACGGCAGCCTGGATATCTCACGTAGGCCATTCCCCGCCCTCTCAGTTGAGGGCTGGCCGTTTCCTCCACGCCCACTCGCCGTGAGGCGAAGCTGCGGTGGAGATCGCTAGGGAGCATGTGCGTCTGATCTGGACGCACTGGGGGACGTGGCAGACCCCCGCTAATCGTGGCTACAGATTGCGGGCGACCTTCAGCGGCGGCGTCGCCTCCGTGTCGATGGCAGGACAACGACGCGATACAACTCGCCGTCGCGTTCCACTTGGCCGGCCTCGGTGGCGCGGGCGAGGATCTTCGCTCCGACCAGTCGGCGTCGTGCTTGCTTGACCCGGTCGGCGCAGTTCGGGCACAGTCCGCCCCGCCAGTCCTCCCACGCTTCCCGTAGGAGCCGGCATCGACGGCATCGGGGGGCCGGGGGCCGCTTCTTGGTGCGGGCTCGCCTGGGCACTTACGCCCTCCCCCTGGGGGGAACGTCCCGCAGGTTCGATTCCTGCCAGGCGCATACTCCGCTTCGCTGCAAGTCACAACGGCCGCGAGGCGCCGTCAGGCGCCTCGCTCGGTACTCCTCGATGTGTCCTAGGGCCGATTGGCCAGCGAGATCAGGGCGTGCGCGGGCCCTGCGGCTGTCGAGAGATGCTCTGTACGACCTCGCCCGTGTCCTTCTCCTTCGCTTCCCGGGCGACGTCCGCCTGCGAAACCACGCCCACGAGGCGCTCGTTCTCGGCGGTCACTGCCACGCGCCGGACCTGATGCCGCGCCATGAGCTCGAGCGCGTCGGAGAGATCGTCGTCGGGATGGACAGTCACGAGCTCGCGCGAAGAAATCGCGGAAGCAGGCATCCCTTTTGGATCCTTGCCCTTCGCGATTGCGCGCACGACGATGTCTCTATCCGTAACGATCCCCACAAGCCGATCTTCGTCGACCACGGGGATCGATCCGACGTCCTCAGCTTCCATCAACTCGGCGACCTCTGTCAGAGGCGTCTGCGGGGTCACAGCGCGAGGCCGACCACTCATCACATCGCTAACTTTGGCACCCATTCGGCTCCTTTCGGTGTTTCTCTAGTGGTCCCCGGCATCACGTCCGCGAAACCACGTACTTACGCCGATATTTGGGCCTTCTTTTTTGGTTTGGGCACTCAAACCTCGGTTTCCTGGCGTGTCGCTGACCGCCCGTATGCGAGCGGAACAGTGTTAGAGAAGGTCATGAAGCTCAGCCGCTAGACGGCCCCGGAGTGGATTGAAAACGACTAGCGCCCCCGGTTGCATTAAGCCTGGGGGCGCTGTGAACGCAGGTGTGAGTGCGCCTACGCGGCCTTGGGGCGTGGTGCCCCGAGCCGCGTTTGTGGGTCGAATTAGCTGTTGTAGTGGACCTGGATGTTGCCCGCGGTTAGGGGTCCGAGCGGATAGGCATGGTTGCTGTCGTTGGGGTTGAGCCAGGTGGCGTTGTCTTTGACGCCGGACTCTCCGTTGTCGTCGACGAGCATCGGGACGAGTGTTCCAACCGGCATATCCGCGTATGCGCCTGAGCTCGACGTCACCTGCGCCGTGAACGACGCATGCACGTTGTTGTCCACGTGCGCCTGGATGACACGCGCCTGGTACGAACCGGTCGAATCCTCGTAAGACATGTTCCCCTTCGCGCTGCTGCCGAGGTCCTGGGCGACGAACGTGACGTGTGTGGGGACCCCGGTCCAGGGGTTGGCGTACCAGATGTCGCCTGTCGCCTTGTTCGCAGGGCCGTTTCCGGCAAACGCCGCGGGAATAGCCAGGGCTGCTACAGCGAGCACTGGCAGGGCGGCTAGAAAGATTTTCTTCACGCTTAGCTCCTTGTTTGCAGGCAACCGATGCGATCGCCGTATGCCTGCACCGTGCCTGTCCCTGACCTCGCCGGCTAGGACACAACTAGGTCAACCTGGGTTCACGGCCCGACTGAGGACGATGCCCGGTGCTTGTCGTCGAGCGCGCTTAGCGACGTCCGACAACGAGCCCCACGGGGAAGCCGAAGCGCCTGACCCGAGTCCCCGATTTCGGGCTCTGGCCGATCACGCGGCCGACTCGCCTGGAGTGGACGCGGCGAATGTGTCCGACCCTGCAGTGCCTCTGTCGGATCTTCCGCTTCGCGGCCGCGAGCCGGAGCCCTAGCACTCTTCAGTGAATGTCGGCTTTCGCTGCCTCGTGCCTCCGGGAAGCCCCCAGCGCGGTTCCAGCCACCGCGCAGGCGAGGGCCGCTGCCACTCCGGCAACGACAAGGCTTAGTCCGATGAGCACGGCCAACCGAGCTCTCATGCAAGTCGCCTCCTGGAAAGGAGTTTAAGTCCGCGCTAGCGGAAAGTGGAACGCGATTTCTTCAGCGGGGATCGGGGCGAGCCTCGCGCCGACGCTCCCGATAAAGCCACGCGGCGTTGCTCGTCGCGCTCACGGTTTCGGCGAACTTGCTCGCGCAGCCTCTTCTTCAGAGACTTGCGAGCGGCCAGTAAAGAAACGGGGGCCACACGTAGAGTGGAGGACCGGAGCCGCCGTCCCCCTTATTACTGGAGCGGGCGGTGGTTCCTTCGCCGCGAAGGAAGTTCACCCAGTGCCGCATACCCAGTAATTGCCCCGGTCCTCGCGGTGATCCTTCCCGTATTCGGGTTGCGCCTAAACGCGTCGGACAGGCGTTGTCTCTCTAGCGAACGCTGATGATGCGTCAGCGCGCTGCGACCCGTGGGTGCCGGCTATCCGCCCGCGACCTAGGCAAGATAGGTCGATGGTTCGTGAGGCGGAGCTCGTGGCCACCGAGCACGGGCTCGTCCCCAGGGGAGAAGGTTGGTTCGTGCTCAATGCGCGCGAGGCGCCGTGGCACGACCGCGGCGGCCGTGGCTTCCTGTGCGAGTTCGAAGGCTTCGGCATCGACGATGCGTTGGACTTCACGCAGCTCGGGATCAACCTCACGGTGCTCGGGCCCGGCGAACCGATGGCGATGTACCACCGCGAGAACGACCAGGAGGACTTCCTCGTGCTCGCGGGCGAGGCGCTGCTCGTGATCGAGGGCGAGGAGCGCACACTGCGGCGCTGGGACTTCGTCCACTGCCCCGCCGGCACGAACCACGTGCTCGTCGGCGCCGGCGATGGGCCCTGCCTCGTGCTCGCCGTCGGCGCGCGCGACCGCTCGACCGGGCCGGACTGGGGCGCGTACACGGTCGATGCGGCCGCGATTCGGCACGGCGCAGGCGTCGAGCGGGAGACGAGCGACGCGCAGGAGGCCTACGCCAGGTTCCCTGGGCGCGGACTGACGAGCTACCGCGAGGGCTGGCTGCCCGGCTAGACGCGCGCGGCACGGGCGCGTCGGTTTCCTCGGCGGCCGCTGTGTGAAGCTGTCGCGATGCCTTCGGGGTACCTGCGGAGCCTGAACCCGCGCCTCCCGCTGCCGGTCTGGCTGCTCCAGGTCGGCGGGCTCATGAACTCCTTCGGGAACGGGCTCGCGCTGCCGTTCCTCGTCATCTACCTGCACAACGTCCGCGGGTTCTCGCTCGGGACGGCCGGGCTGATCGTCGCCGTCTCCTCGCTCGCGCAGCTGACCGCGGGAGTCCTGGCCGGGCCGCTGATCGACCGGGTCGGAGCACGGCCGACGCTCGCGGGCGGGCTCGTCCTGCAGGCGATCGGCTACGGGTTCCTGCCGCTCGTGCGCGTCCCTTGGGAGGCGTTCGTCCTGATCGCGATCGAGGGAGCGGGCAGCGCCGGGTTCTGGCCGAGCCAGTCGACACTGATCTCGCGCTTGACTCCGGCGGCCCGCCGGCACGCAGCCTTCGCGCAGCAGCGCGTGACGATGAACCTCGGGATCGGGCTCGGCGGGCTCGCGGCGGGCTTGATCGCCGTCGTCGGCAATCCGACGACGTTCACGGTCCTGTTCGTGCTCGACGCGCTCACGTTCCTCGCGTACGTCGGCGTGCTCGCCTTCGTGCCGGATCCCGGCGTGCCGGAGGACGAGGTCGGAGACACGCCCGCCACCTACGCGGCCGTCCTCCGGCACAAGACCTTCCTCGGCCTCTGGACGCTGAACTTCATGTTCGTCGCGGCCGGGTACTCGCTCTTCACCCTCCTCCCCGCGTTCGCGCGCGACCAGGCCGACCTGAGCGAGCGTCAGATCGGCGCGGTCTTCTTCGTCAACACGCTCGCGATCGTGCTCGCGCAGCTTCCGATCTCGCGCTGGATCGAGGGACGGCGCCGGATGCGCGCGCTCGCGCTGATGCCGGCGCTCTGGGCCGTCGCCTGGCTGCTCGTCGACGCGGGCGGCTACTGGTTCACCGCCGGGACGGCGTTCGTGGTCATCGCCTTCGCCGCGATCATGCTCGGGGTCGGCGAGTGCTTCCACGGGCCGGCGCACCAGGCGCTCGTCTCCGACATCGGCTCGCCGCACCTGCGCGGGCGCTACTTCGCCGTGCACAGCCTCTCGTGGGGGCTCGCCGGGTTCGTCGGGCCGGCGCTCGGCGGCTTCATCCTCGCCGGCGCGCCGTTCGCGCTCTGGCCGCTCGCCTCGCTGGTGTGCGTGATCGCCGTCGTCGGCGTGCTCCGCATCGAGCGCTACATCCCGGCCCACCTGCAGCGCGTCCCGCACGAGGACGCGTTGACGCCGACCCTGGCCGAGGCGCCCGGCTAGCGCCGTGACGGTGGTGTTCGTCACCGGAATGTCCGGAACGGGGAAGTCGTCGGCCCTCGCCGAGCTCGCCCGCCGAGGGCACCGGGTCGTGGACACGGACTACGGCGACTGGATCGAGGGCGAGCCCGAGCCGCTCTGGCGCGAGGACCGGATCGACGAGCTCCTGGACGAGCACGGAGACGAAACGCTCTTCATCTCCGGCTGCGTCGCCAACCAGGGAGAGTTCTACGACCGCTTCGACGCGGTCGTCCTGCTCAGCGCTCCGGCCGACGTGATCCTCGAGCGCGTCGCCGTTCGCGCGACGAACGACTTCGGCAAGACCGACGCGGAACGCGATCGGATCCTCAGCGACCTCGCCGCCGTCGAACCGCTCCTGCGCCGCGGCGCCACAGCGGAGATCGACACGCGCGCCCCGCTCGCCGAGGTCGTCGACGCGCTCGAGCGCATCGCCTCGGCGACAACTCCGTAACAAGACCCTCACCACTTCGCCTCCCATGTGACGCGGGCCGATTCCTAGCCTCGGCGATGGTGGGAGAGAAACGCGCTCGCGGATCGGTCGCAGTCGTCATCCCGTGCTTCAACGACGGAGCCACGCTCGTCGACGCGGTCGCCTCAGCGCAGAGTCAGGACGTGCCCGCAGAGATCATCGTCGTCGACGACGGCTCGACCGACCACGCGACGATCGCCTTGACCGAGCTCCTGGAAGCCGACGGGATCCGCGTCATCCGCCAGGCGAACGAAGGCCCGGCTCCGGCGCGAATGGCCGGCGTGCGGGCGACCGAGGCGGACTACGTCTTTCCGCTCGACGCCGACGACCTCATCGCACCGCGCGGACTCAAGCGACTAGCCGCCGTTCTCGACCGCAACCCGGACGTGGCAGCAGCGTGGGGCTCGATCCAGAGCTTCGGCCACCTCGAGCACGGCCAACGCTCGACCCGTGGCACTCCGTGGTGCGCCTCTCCAGGCTCTCGCTAGACCCGCAAACCTGGGAGAATCGCGGCGTGAGCATCATCTCGCGGGGATTCCGCGGGCGGGGACACGAAGGCCCGCCCGATCGGGTGCCGCCGGGGCAGTACCTGACCGACGACTTCCCGGTGCTCTCGGCCGGACCGACGCCGCACACGCCGCTCGCGGAGTGGACGTTCACGATCACCGGCGGAGCCGAGCCGGTCAGCTGGACATGGGACGAGTTCCGCGAGCTCCCAAGCGAAGAGGTCACGAAGGACATCCACTGCGTCACGAAGTGGTCGAAGCTCGACACCACCTGGGAGGGCGTCTCCGTCGACACGTTGCTCGACGCGGTGGAGCACGACGCGGCGTTCGTCATGGCGTTCTGCGACGGCGGGTACACGACGAACCTGCCGCTCGAGGACGTGACCGACGGCAAGGCGTGGGTCGCGTACACGTACGACGGCGAGCCGCTCGATCCCGAGCACGGCGGCCCCGCGCGGCTGCTCGTGCCGCACCTCTACTTCTGGAAGAGCGCCAAGTGGGTGCGCGGCCTCGACCTGCGGGACGAGGACGAGCCCGGCTTCTGGGAGTCGAACGGCTACCACATGCGCGGAGACCCGTGGCTGGAGCAGCGCTACTGGGGCGACTGACATGGCTCGCCGCCGAGGTCGTGGACGCGGTGCAGGAGACGCCGCGGGTGCGGACGCTCGTCCTCGAGGCCGACGGGTGGACGGGTCACCGGGCGGGCCAGCACGTCGACGTCCGCCTGACCGCCGAGGGCGGGTACCAGGCCGAGCGCAGCTACTCGATCGCGTCGGCGCCGGGAGAGCCGCTCGCGGTCACCGTCGAGGAGCTCGAGGACGGTGAGGTCTCGCCGTATCTCGTCTCCGAGGTGCGTGAGGGTGATCGCTTCGAGATCCGCGGCCCGATCGGCGGCTACTTCGTCTGGGACGGCTCGGGCGATGCGCCGGTCCTGCTCGTCGCCGGCGGCTCGGGCGTCGTGCCGCTGATGTCGATGATTCGGCACCGGGCGCGGACCGGAAGCCGGACGCCGACGCGGCTCCTCTACTCGTCGCGCACCTACGAGGACGTCATCTACCGCGCGGAGCTCGACGATCCGGCCGACGGGCTCGAGGTCTTCCAGACGCTGACGCGCTCGCAGCCTCCCGGCTGGACCGGGTACGCGCGGCGCATCGACGCGGAGATGCTCGGCGAGGTCGCGTGGCCTGCAGCCGAGGAGCCACGCGTCTTCGTCTGCGGCTCGACCCGGTTCGTGGACACCGCCGCGGACGGGCTCGTGGCGATGGGCTACCCGCCGCAGTCGATCCGGACGGAGCGATTCGGAGCGACGGGATGAAGGTCGACGAGATGAGGCTCGACGGCAACGCGATCGGCGGGCTGCTGATCGAGCTCTTCGGCACGGATCTGACCGGCTCCATGGGCGTGTGCGCCTCGTGCGGCGCCGAGAGGCCACGTGGCGACGCTCGACGTCTACGTGCACGCGCCCGGAGTCGTCGGGCGCTGCCGCTCGTGCGGCGCGGTCATGATCCGCATCGTCCGCTCCGAGACGAGAACGTGGCTCGACCTGAGCGGCACGCGCACGATCGAGATCGCCGACGCTGCGGCACTAGAATGAGCCGCATGATCACGGCGGTTTATCGTGGCCGTCCGAAGACGCTCCTCCCGGAGCGCTCGCGGCCAGCACTTCCTTCGTAGCAGCAGGCTGGCAGCCGCTCTCGTCCGCGAGGCCGGAGTCGCGCAGGACGACCTCGTCGTCGACGTCGGGGCCGGCACGGGCGTGCTCACGCGCGCGTTGCTCGAGACCGGCGCGCGTGTGGTCGCGGTCGAGCGGGACGCGTCCCTCGCGGCCGGGCTTGCGAGCTCGGTTCGGAGGCGACATCTCGGTCGTCGAAGCCGACGTCCTCGACTGGCGCCTTCCCGACCGAGCCGTTCGCGGTCGTCGCGAACCTGCCGTTCGCGGGCTCGGGCGCGATCCTGAGCCGCTTGCTCCGCGGGCCGGTCACCCGCGCCGACGTGATCGTCGAGTGGGGCTTCGCCGAGAAACACGCGGCGATCTGGCCGGCGACGCTGAAGGGCGCCTACTGGCGCACGTTCTACGAGGTCGAGCTCGCGAGACGCCTCGACCGGACCGCGTTCGCGCCGCCGCCGAGCGTGGACGCCGCCGTCCTGCGCTTCACGCGGCGCACGGATCCACTCGTGCCGACGACGGAGTCGCAGCGGTACTGGCGTTTCCTGTCCGATGCGTTCCACGCGACGACCGAGGTCCGGCGCAGCGTGCTCACGCCGCTCCAGGCGAAACGGCTGGCGCCGGCCCTCGGCTTTCGACCGACCGCGCGGCCACGCGACCTCGACGCGTGCCAGTGGGCGGGCATCTACGCCGCGTCCAGGCGCGAGGCGTCCGGGGTACGATGGCGAATAGACCGATGACGGCCGACGACCCACTCAGTACCGATGCCCAGCCTGCCCCGCATCAAGCGTCCGCGCTCGCGGACCCGCGCCGAGGAGCCGGTCGTCGCCGCTCGCCGCGAGCCGGCTGAGCTCTCCGCCAACGGCCTCACCTGGATCCATCTCGACGCTCCCGACCAGGAGGTCGCCACCGAGCTCGCCGAGCGCTTCGGCTGGCACCCGCTCGACGTCGAGGACGTGCTCTCGAAGCGCCAGCGGCCGAAGATCGACGAGTACCCCGACTACCTGTTCGGCGTCCTCCACTTCCCGTTCTACGACAAGGCCGTCCAGCGGCTGAACGCCGCCGAGCTCGACTTCTTCCTCGGCCAGGACTACCTCGTCACGCTGCCGACGGTCGAGCTCCTGCCCGTGAGCCGGCTCTTCCAGCGCTGCGTCGACGATCCCGAGCTGCGCGAGAGCCTCTTCTCCAAGGGCTCCGGCTACCTGCTCTACCACGTGCTCGACGATCTCTTCGACTACTGCTTCCCGATCCTGGACAAGATCGGCTTCAAGCTCGACTCGATCGAGGACGACGTGCTCGAGGGGCGCTCCGAGGAAGCCGTTCGCGACATCTCGAACGCGAAGCAGGAGATCATCTCCTACCGCAAGATCATCAAGCCGCAGCGCCCCGCGCTGCGCCTGCTCGAGCGCCGCGTCGAGCGCTTCCTGCCCGAGGAGCTGGAGCTCTACTTCGACGACCTCGTCGACGCGTCCGAGCGCATCTGGGACCTGCTCGACAACTACAAGGAGGTCGTCGAGGCGCTCGAGTCGACGAACGAGCAGGTGCTCTCGCACCGGTTCAACGACGTCCTGCGGATCCTGACCGTCTTCAGCATCGTGTTCCTGCCCGCGACGCTGATCGCGAGCCTCTGGGGCATGAACGTCGGGCTCCCGGGCGGCGGCAACCCGGCGACCGCCTCGACCCTGGACTTCTGGATCGTGATCGCGGCCTCTGTCGCGCTGATCGCGGGCATGCTCGCCTTCTTCCGCTCCAAGCGCTGGCTCTGAGCGCACGATGACGCGACCGCTCTGGGCTCCCTGGCGGCTCGAGTACGTCGGAAGCGCCGACGAGCAGGACGGCTGCATCTTCTGCCGCGCGCTCGAGGGGGCCGACGAGGACGGGCTCGTCGTTCACCGCGGCGAGCGGGCGTTCGTGCTGCTCAACAGGTTCCCGTACGCGTCCGGGCACCTGATGGTCGCGCCCAAGCGGCACACGGGCGACTTCGGCGCGCTCGAGGCCGACGAGGTCGTCGAGATCCACCGGCTCGCGTCGCAGGGCATGGGCGCGCTGGCGCAGGTGTACGAGCCCCAGGGCTACAACCTCGGCTGGAACCTCGGCCGGATCGCCGGCGCAGGCATCATGGACCACATTCACCTGCACCTCGTCCCGCGCTGGGCCGGCGACACGAACTTCATGCCCGTGCTCGCCGACGTGAAGGTGCTGCCGGAGCACCTGATGGAGACGCGCAGCAGCTCGCCGAGGCCTGGCCGGCGTAGAAGCCTCGCGGCCAGTCCGGAACTCGGTCAAAACGAGGACCGAGCCGCCCTTTACAGAAGTCTTACGCCGTATGTACCGTTGTTCAGTAGTGCGATCGAGCACGAAGCACGTGCGGCGCGCTTGGGGGGGTGGACTTGTCGTGCTCGCGAGTGCTTTCGCCTTCGGCTTCCTGATCGCACCCGCCGCAAGGGCCACGCCGCTCCCGCCGTCGTTGAGCCCGCTGCCCGGCAGCTCGTTCCAGGGCGCCGACGGAAACCAGGACGACGCTCTGCCCGCCATCGACTGGCAGGCCCTGCAGGCCGCCGAGCGCGTCCACCACAGCCCCGATCCCAACGGACAGGACTCGGCCTTCACAGGCGGCAGCAAGGAGGACAAGCCCGGCCTCTGGGACTTGACCACCGAGGCGGGCGGCGTCAACCCGGCCAAGTCCAACATCTTCGATGCCTGGTCGGCGTTCGATCCACAGGCAGGCAACGCCTTCCTTTACCTGGGGTTCGCGCGCGAGGCCGCCTCATTGTTCGTCGGACGTGGCGACCTCGCGCCGCGACGACGTTCATCACGTTCGAGCTCAACCACGACCCGCGGCTGTGGAACAACGGACGGGCCACGATTCCATGCCGGAGCACAGGAGACGTGCTCGTCTCGTACGAGGCGCAGGGCAACGACGTCAGCGTCGTGATTCAGCGCTGGGTCACGACGCAGACCGATCCGGCGAGCGGGTGTGCCACCACGGGACACTCGAGAACGCCACGGGCCTCACGCCGAATGTCGACGCTCAGGGCGCGGTCAACGAGACGGAGATTCGTACGTACCTGCCGGGCACGTACGTCAACACGATCCCCGACGAGCGCTTCGGCGAGACGGCGCTGAACCTCGGCCAGGTCCTCGGGCAAGGGTTCGACGAGCCCTGCTTCGCCTTCAGCTCGGTCTGGATGCACTCGCGCTCCTCTCGTCCGAGTCGTCGAACATGCAGGACTACGTCGCGCCGGTGCCGCTCACCGTGCGGAGCTGCTCGGCGTCGGGGACGAAGTTCCACGATCTGAACGCCAACGGTCAGCGCGACGCCGGCGAGCCGGGACTGCCCCGGTGGGAGATCTGGGCCGACTACGACGACGACGGCGTGCGCGACGCCAACGAGCCGTTCGCGGTCACCGACAGCGAGGGCAGTACGTGATCAACGACATCCGCCCGCCCAACGGCACGTACACGTTGCGGGAGACGCTGCTGACGAAGAAAGCCCGGCAGCGCGCCCGCGCCGCCCCGGTGGTCTGCACCTACCCGCACGACGGCACGCAGGGCGGAACCGGTTCGGCGCCCGGAGGCACGTTCCAGTGCGGCTGGCCGGTGAACATCGCGAATACGACCTACGCTCGCGGCCGCGACTTCGGCAACTACCAGGCGGTTGAACCGCCACCGCCTCCACCTCCACCTCCACCTCCACCTCCTCCACCTCCACCACCGCCACCTCCTCCACCTCCGCCGCCACCTCCACCACCGCCCCACCACCGCCACCGCCTCCACCACCGCCGCCACCACCTCCACCGCCACCACCTCCGCCACCCCACCGCCGCCGCCACCGCCGCCTCCTCCCCCGCCGCCGCCACCACCACCTCCACCGCCGCCACCCCCACCTCCACCACCGCCTCCTCCGCCGCCACCACCGCCTCCGCCACCGCCCACGCCTTCACCGATCGTCCCGCCCGGGCCGAAGCCGCCCGACGCCAACGATTCGGGCCACGCGGGCATCCGAGTGCTCCAGACCGCACGAGCGTGCGTCCGTCGTGTGCGAACGCGCATCCTCGTCTCGGGCACACGGATCGCGCGGGTCCGGGTCTTCGTCAACCGGCGGCTCGAGCGTGACTGCGGCTGGCCCCGCTTCAGAAGCGTGTGCTTCCCCGCCTGAAGCTCGCTCGCGGCCGCAACCACGTGCGGGTGCGCGCCATCTTCCAGCTCGGGTCAGGCAGCGGGCCGATCACCTTGAGGCGAGTGCTCCGGGTCTGCCAGGCGGCGGCGCGCCCGCCCTTCACCGGCTAAGCCCTCCAATCAGGTTTCGGTCAGATGTTCACGGTCGCGCGTTCCGGCCGATAGGCAACTGTGTGCGGACGATGGAAGCGCTGCCACCGATGCTGAAGTTCGTCCGCCATCGGCTGGGCCTGCGCGTCTACGTGCTCCGGCGGCGGATCCACGAATGGCACCTCGGGCTCGCCGTGCTCGCGTCGCCGCCGCGGCGCGTGCATCGGCGCCCTCGGGCTCGTGCCGTCGCTCGTCATCGCGCTCGTCGGGCTCTGGCTGGTCGCGAAGGACTGGCCCGACCTGACGCGACCGGGCGCGACGCGACGCCTGGCGGCTCGGCCTGCACCGGCGGCCGCTGCGATTCCGGCCGTCGCGGCACCTGGACGACGTGCCGGCGATCGCCGCGGTCGGCGTCGCGGTCGTCGCGGTGGTCGACCTCGTCTCGGCCGTCACGCCGAACGTCTCGTGGCGCGGCGACGTGCTCGTGCACGTCGAGCCGGTCGCGGTCATGCGCGCCGCGCACGCGCTCGCCGTGCCCGTCTCGTTCGCGCTGCTCGTCACGGCGTACTACCTCTACCGGCGGCGCTCGCGCGCGCTTCGCGTCGCGCTCGTGCTGATGGCCGCGCTCGCGGTCGTTCAACCTCGTCAAGGGGCTCGACGTCGAGGAGGCCGCGCTGACCGCGGCCGCCGCCGCGCTGCTCTGGGCGAGCCGCGCGTCGTTCTACGTCCGCCACGAGCCGGCGACGCTGCGCTCGGCGCTGTGGCGGGTGCCGCTGCTGCTGGCCGGCGTCTTCCTCGCCTCGCTCGCCGCGGTCGCGGTCGCCGCCCCGGCGCCGCGTCCGCTCGCGACGATCGTGCGCGGGACCGGCGACCTGCTGCTGTGGCAGCGCGCGCCGTTCGCCTTCCACGACGAGCTCGCGCAGATGGGGCTCGCGGTCGAGCTGACGGGCCTGCTCGCGCTGCTCGTCGCGGCGTACCTCCTCTTCCGGCCGCTCGCCGCGCCGCGCGACCTGCCCGGACCCGGAGCTGCGGCGCGCGGCCGCCGAGCTCGTCCGCGAGCACGGCGCCGACACGCTCTCGTTCTTCAAGCTGCGCGCCGACAAGCACTACCTCTTCAATCCGGAGCAGACGGCGTTCGTCGGCTACCGGATCGAGAGCGGCGTGCTCATGATCTCCGGCGACCCGGTCGGCGAGCCGAGCGGCGTCGAGAGCCTGCTGCCGGTCGTCGTCGCGTTCGCGGAGGAGCGCGGGCTCGGCTCGCCGCGCTCGGCGTCAGCGCCGAGGCGCGCGCGCTGTTCGAGCAGGCAGGGCTGCGCGCGCTCTACCTCGGCGACGAGGCGATCGTCGACACCGACGCGGTTCAGCCTCGAGGGACGCCCGATCCGCAAGGTGCGCCAGTCGGTGTCGCGCCTGCGGAAGGCGGGCTACCGGACGGAGATCGCCGAGCTCGGCTCGCTCGAGCCCGACGTCCTCGCCCGGCTCGAGACAGTCGCGGACGACTGGCGCCGCGGCGCGCCCGAGCGCGGCTTCAGCATGGCGATGGACTCGCTGCGCAACCCGCACGGCGAGGAGACGCTCGTCGTCTACGCGACCGACGAGGGCGGCGCGATCCGCGGCTTCCTCCACTTCGTGCCGACGTACGGCCGCGACGCCGTCTCGCTGTCGTTCATGCGCCGCCAGCACGACACGCCGAACGGCCTGACCGAGTTCCTGATCGTCGAGGCGATCGAGCACCTCCGCGCGCGCGGCATCGCCGAGGTCTCGCTCAACTTCGCCGCGTTCGCCCGCCTCATCCGCGAGCCGAGCGGGCTCCTCGAGCGGGCGCTCGGCCGCGCTGCTCGCGCTCGGCGACACGTGGTTCCAGATCGAGCGCCTCTACCGCTTCAACGCGAAGTTCTTCCCGCGCTGGGAGCCGCGCTACTTCATGTACGAGCGCCGCTTCGGCCTGCCGCGCGCGGGCATCGCCGCGCTCTGGCTCGAGGGGCAGCTGCCGAAGCCGAGACTCCGCCGCCGCGCAGCCGGCACGCGTCTGAGCGCCTCAGCGGCGCCGGCGGAGCGCCGCAGCACCGCGTCGACGGTCTGCTCGCAGTGCAGCGCGAGCCAGACGCAGAAGATCGCGAGCGGCATCTCGACGAACGCGGCCTCGAGCGCGGCCTCGAGCTGCTCGTCGCGGCCGTTCGCGAGCACGTTGTCGAACCACGCGTCGCAGAGGAGCAGCGTCGCCGCGACCGCGGCCGCCGACGGCGCCCACGCGGAGCGCCGCGCGATGCCCCAGCCCGTCGCGGCGAGCGCTGCGGCGAGCGCGATGTCGAAACCGACCCAGGCGACGTCCCAGTGCTGGCTCGTGTGCCGCGCCGGCAGCCGGTACGCGAGCACGAGCGTCCAGGGGACGAGCACGACCGCGCCGAGCACGAGCAGCGGCGCGATCCAGCGGTAGGGGACGAGCGTTCTCCGGCAGCGTCGCCATGGACGAGTTGTACCCCAGAGACACTGTGCTCTCGGGTCCCTGGCGCGTCGCTACGTGCCCGCACGACGACGGGACAGTGCTACGCCGCACGGCCCGTCGTCTGGAGGCGTGCGCAGCGGCCCCGACGGTCACGATCGAAGAGGCCGCGCTAGCCGCCGCCTGCCTGGTCGCCCTGACGGGCGGCGCGTATGAGGAGGCGGCGCAGACGTGCGGGGTGATGGCCGAAACGGCGTCTAGCCGGCGACGAGTTCGCGGCGTAGCGTGAGCCGTGCTGTCTCGAGCGGGCGGTTGGGCGTGGGTTCATGCAGAAGCCGCCGACTCGAGGGCGACCGCCCGGCACTCCGCGCAGGTCAGGTCGAGGACGAATGTTTCGGGCTCAGGTGGTAACTTCACTGCGTGACGAGCTCGAACGGTTGAGCGCCTAGAGGTTTCGCGCCAAGAACTGAGAGCCAGATCCCCTGTTCTAGTGTTTGCGGCAACCAAACAGGAGAGCGCTATGTCGCTAGGGAACGAAATCGACAACGTCTTTCGACGCGAGGTGAAGACTCTGCCCGCTTACGAGAAGGCGCAGGCTGCGAGTGGTTCTGGAGTTGCACCGCCGGTGGACGAGATGAATCACCTGCTCATGGGACTGGTCATCGCCACGCAGCGTTCGTTTCACCTGCTCGCCGACCGCATCGAGCAGATCGAGAACGCGAAAACCAGATAGGTCGCGGCTACCGAGAGAACCGTCCCCGGAACCGATAGGCAAGGATGGCTATCAACACGACGATGAGGACGATCCAAAGCCAGGTCGGCACAAGTGATCCTTTCCTCGGAAGCGTGACGACTCTACGGCGAGCCGACGCGTGTTTGCAACTGCCGGAGCCAGAGCGGAATGGGTGGGCAGCGGCGGAATCGAACTCCCGGACGCCTCGGATGCTTCCCCGCCACTCGCCGGCCAAGGTGAGCGTAGAACCGCGCCGACGAGCTCGCTAGTAGCCGTCCTGGACGTGTATCGTGCCAATTACTTGCCAACGCGAGGATCGGTTCGCTGCGCCAGTGTGCGTCTGAACGGCGAGAACCCGCCGTTTCCAGCGGGTTCTCGGTTTCGCGGACGACGGGGTTCGAACCCGCGACCCTCAGCTGGGAAGCTGATGCTCTACCAACTGAGCTACGTCCGCGTTCGTCTCAACGATAGCGTTATCGAATGCGAATGAAACGCACGCTCCCCCTCTTGCTGATCGCCCTCCTGGTCTCCGGCTGTGGCGGGCACAATCAGTCAAAAGCCGAGCGGGCTGCGATGAACGCCGAGTTCACGCGCATCGACTTCAAGATCTCGAACTGGACGATGGGCCCCGGTTACGCTGACCAGAACGGACTCGAGCAGCTCACACGCCGCTACGTCGCAGCGACCCGGAAGTACGCAAACGACCTCGGGGAGAACGAGGTGAAGCGCAGGCTCGCGACCGAGGCCAACCAACTCGGGCCTTGGTGCCCGACATGCGTCGGGATCTTGAAGCATGAACTGGAGAGCTACTATCGTCGTCCAAAACGATGAGTCGCCTGTCCCTTCTCATTCTGATCGCCCTCCTGGCTGCGGGCTGCGGCGAGAAGCGGCACCACCAGACCGAGGCGGAGCGGGCCAAGTATGGAGAGCGAGTTCTCGCAGGTCGCAATCAGCATCGGCAACCAACCATGGGCTCGGGCCCCGCGGACGAGACGGCGATGGAGCAGCTCACGAAGGAGTACATCGGGCTGACGCGCAAGTACGCCGACGACCTCGGGGACGCCGAGGTCAAGAAGAGCCTCAGGAACGAGGTCTCCCAGGTCCAGCCGTGGTGCCTGCCGTGCGGCGTGCTCCTCTTTCGCGAGCGCGCGAAGTACTGATTTCCGAGAGGGGACATAATCTCGGCTGACGAGACCTAGGGAGGACCGACATGGCGACCATGGCCGAGACACAGACTCTGGAGGAGACCGCGCAAGCGCTCGTCGCGCCGGGCAAGGGCATCCTCGCCGCCGACGAGAGCACGGCACGATCAAGAAGCGCTTCGACTCGATCGGCGTCGAGTCGACCGAGGACAACCGGCGCGCGTACCGCGAGCTGCTCTTCACGACCGAGGGCGCCGAGGAGTACATCAGCGGCGTGATCCTCTTCGACGAGACGATCCGCCAGAGCGCCTCGGACGGGACGCCGTTCCCGAAGCTGCTCGAGAGCCGCGGGATCATCCCGGGGATCAAGGTCGACAAGGGCGCGAAGGCGCTCGCCGGACGCCGGGGCGAGACGTCACCGAGGGGCTCGACGGCCTGCGCGAGCGGCTCGCGGAGTACCGCGAGCTCGGCGCGCGCTTCACGAAGTGGCGCGCGGTGATCTCGATCGGCGCCGGCATCCCGAGCGAGTACTGCCTCTGGACGAACGCGCACGCGCTCGCCCGCTACGCCGCGCTGTCGCAGGAGGCCGGCCTCGTGCCGATCGTCGAGCCCGAGGTGCTGATGGACGGCGACCACACGATCGAGCGAGCGTATCGACGTCACCGATCGCGACGCTGCAGCCGTCTTCACCGAGCTGCTCGACCAGCGCGTCGAGCTGCGAGGGATGCTGCTGAAGCCGAACATGGTCGTCTCCGGCTACGACGCCTCCGAGCAGGCGGACGACGACGACGGTCGCCGAGACGACGCTCAAGTGCCTCGACAGAACACGTGTCCGGCGGCGGTTCCCGGGATCGTCTTCCTCTCGGGCGGCCAGTCCGACGAGGACGCGACCGCGCGGCTGAACGCGATGAACCGCGCGGGCCGCATCCGTGGGAGCTCTCGTTCTCGTACGGCCGCGCGCTGCAGGCGCCGGCGCTCAAGGCCTGGGGCGGCGACGCGAGCAAAGTGGAAGATGCGCAAAAGGCGTTCTACCGGCGGGCGAAGTTCAACGGCGCCGCGCGGTCGGGCTCGTACGCGCCCGAATGGGAGACGGCCGAAGTCGCTTAACGAGGAAGTCCTCCAGTCTCACGTCGAGCGGTTCAACGAGGGCGTGCGCACCGGCGATTCTCGCGATGCTCGAGCAGTTCACCGAGGACGCCGAGCTCGCGTTCGAGGGCGTCCCGGTCGGGCCGTTCCGCGGCAAGCCCGCGATCGCGCAGGCGTACGTCGAGCAGCCGCCGGACGACGAGATCGTGATCCTGCGGACCCGCGAGTCGGGGGACGATCTCGTCGTCGCCGACTACGCGTGGCGCGCGGAGCCGTCCTCGCGAGCAGGCACGATGATCCTGCGCCTGCGCGACGCGGAGATCGACCGGCTCCTCGTCACCTTCGGCTAGCTAGCGGCCGTAGCGGCCGCCGGAGAGCGCTTCGAGCTTCCCGAAGGAGTGGTGCGCCTCGACGCGGCGCACGGTCCCCGAGCGCGAGCGCATGACGATCGAGTCGGTGACCGCCCCGCTGGGCGTGTAGCGCACGCCGCGCAGCAGCGCGCCCGTCGTGACGCCCGTCGCGGCGAAGAACACGTCGTCGCCGCCGACGAGGTCGTCGGTCGTCAGCACCCGGTCGAGGTCGAAGCCCGCGTCGATCAGCTGCTGCCGCTCCTCGTCGTCGCGCGGCCAGAGCTTGCCCTGGAGCGCGCCGCCGACGCACTTGAGCGCCGCGCGCCGAGAGGACGCCCTCCGGCGTGCCGCCGATCCCCATCAGCAGGTCGACGCCGCTCTCCGGGCGGGCCGCCGCGATCGCGGGCGCGACGTCGCCGTCCGGGATCAGCAGCACCTTCGCCTCGACCGCGCGCAACGCCGCGATCAGGTCCGTCGTGGCGGTCGCGCTCGAGGACGACGACCGTGACGTCGCTCGGCCTCACGCCCTTCGCCTTCGCGACGCGCTTCACGTTCTCGGCGCGGCGGCGCCTCGATGTCGATCGCGTCCGCAGACTCCGGCCCGCAGGCGATCTTGTCCATGTAGACGGCCGCGCCCGGGAAGAACATCGTCCCGCGCTCGGCGCAGGCGATCGTCGCGATCGCGTTCGGCTGGCCCTTCGCGGTCAGGTTCGTCCCCTCGAGCGGGTCGACCGCGACGTCCACCTCGGGCCCGGTGCCCGAGCCGACCTCCTCGCCGTTGAAGAGCATCGGCGCCTCGTCCTTCTCGCCCTCGCCGATGACGACGACGCCGGCCATCGTGGTCGTGTCGAGCATCAGCCGCATGCCGTCGACCGCCGCCTGGTCGGCCGAGATCTTGTCGCCGCGCCCGATCCAGCGGCCCGCCGCCATCGCCGCCGACTCGGTCACGCGGACGAGCTCGAGCGCGAGGTTGCGGTCGGGAGCGCTGCCTGGAACCGTCGAGACGGGGCTTTCCACGCCCTCGGTCACGCGCGCATCCTACTGCGAGTGCTCGCGCAGGAAGTCGAGGACGAGCGCGTTCACGCGGTCCTTGTAGGGCGCGTCGTACAGCAGGTCCCAGCCGTGCCAGTCCTCGGGGTAGACGACGAGCCGCTTGTCCGCCGAGGCCGCGGCGGCGACGAGGCTCCGGTCGTCCGCGACCGACGAATAGCCGTCGTTCCGGGCGATGAGCACGAGCAGCGGCGCCTCGATCTTCGGCGCGGCCTGCATGGCGTTGAGAAGCTGCGGCTCGCCCGAGAGGCTGATCACGCCGGCGGGCCGGTCATCGGCCTCGGGTGCGGCAGCCAGCACGGCCGCGCCGCCGAGTGATCCGCCGACGAGAAAGACCTTCTCCGCGCCGAGCCGCCTCAGCTCCGCACGCGGCGGCTACGACGTCGAGATCGTTCCTCGTTGCCCTGGCGCGCGAACTGGGCCGGCGACGCGCCCGAGCCGCGGAAGTCGAAGGCGAACGCGCGGTAGCCGTGGTCGGCGAGCGTCTTCGCGAACGGGAGCCAGGGCAGAGATCCGACGGGGACTCGTGCGCGAGCACGACGCCGACGTCGCCGTCGCCGACCTCCGCCCCGTCGAGGAATGCGCCGTCGCTCGCCCGGAACCAGACCCGTTTCGCGTCCACGCCCTGTCGCGTCCTCGCCGCAGCGGCTGCGCGAGCGCGGGCGGAGGCTGCTTCGGGACGCTCTGCTTCGAGCTCCCGCCGCCGCAGCTCAGCGACGAGCGGCACGAGGAGCAGGAGCCAGGAGGAACGCATCAGAGCGACCTTTGTCGAAGAACGCGAATCACTCGCCGCTCGTACTCCTGCGGATGTTCCGCGAGGCCGCGCGTGTGGCCCGCGTCCACTCGCCAGAGTGCGCCTGGGTCTCCGTAGGCAGCCGCGTACTTCCGAGCCACGACCGGCTCCCCGAGCTCGTTCGATGCGATGAACAGAGCCGGCTTGGGCGCGAGCTTCCGCGCGAGATCCATGAGCGGCTCGCCGGGAAGGCTCTGATCGAGGAGCCGCGATCGTCCCGTAGGCGACGGCCCAGTACGGGATCCCGATGATCTGCGTCCGAGGCTCTTCAGATGGCGGACGTCGCCGAGCGAACGAGTGGTCGAGCCGTCGAGCACGACAGCCTTCAGCCGCGGTCCTTCGCCGAAGCCTCCAGGAGGACATCGGCGCCGGTGGAGAGGCCCAACCCTCCGATCCGGCCCGGATCGACGTCCTTGCGCTGCGACAGGAAGTCGAGCGCAGCGCTGACGTCGGCCTGCCAGGTCCAGCCCTGTGCGTTCGGGCTGCCCTCGCTCTCCCCGCGACCTCGAGCGTCGTAGAGCAGCACTCCGTAGCCGTGCCGCGCGAGCATCGCGGCGTGCCTTCGGGAGCCGCGGCGGTCGCCGCCGCCTCCGTGCACGACCACGATGGCGGCTCTGTTCTTCGACGGCACGTACCACCCCGCGAGGTCGAGGCCGTCGCGTGTGTGCAGCGTGACCGTCTCATGTGGCGTCGAGAACGCGGACTCCGGAATCGCCTGGCCCGGCTTCCTGGTCTGGGCGACGCCGACCGCGATCGGAAGGCTGACGAAGAGGAGCATGAGGATCGCGACGACCGCCGTCAGCGCCCAGCGGCCGATCCTTCGCGGCCACGACCGAGCTCGCGGCCGCGAGAGCACGGCGAGCACGGCGGCGGCGACGAACGCGACTGCGGCCGGGATGAGCAGGAAGCCCGTGAAATCGGCTCCTCCGGCGCCGTTCCACCGCGCATCCATGACGTGCATCGCCGCGCCCACTGCCGCCAGCGGCACGAAGACGAACCCGAGCAATCCGCGTGACGACCGCAGGCAGACGCGGGTAGACGACCGCGACGCCGGCCACGGCCGCGGCGAGCACGAGCACCGACAAGTGATCACCAGGGCCGGTTCCAGGCGCGGGGATCGAGCAACGCCTCGTCCACGAAGTGCAGAGCGACGAGAGCTGCGGCGCTCCGAAAGACCACGCCTCGAGGGAGCTCACATCCGCTCGGGCGCCTCGACGCCGACGAGGTCAGGCTGAGCGCGATCACGATCTGCGTCGCGCGGACGAGCGCGAGCCGGAACGCCTCGCGCCTCGCTCTCGAGCACGCGGTGCTCGTGGTAGAAGCGGTGGAAGTCGTCGGCGACCCGGATCGCGTAGTTCGGCAGCGCGTGCGGCCCGCGCCGCTCGACCGCCTCCTCGACGATCCCGGGGAACTCGACGAGCCGCTTGATCAGCTCCTTCTCCTCGGGGGCCAGCTCCTCCGGGCCTTGTAACAGAGTGTTACTTGGTGGGCTCGGGGCGTTGCGGAGGATGCCGGCGATCCGCGCGTGGGCGTACTGGACGTAGTAGACGGGGTTCTTCTGCGTCTTCTCGGCCGCCAGGTCGACGTCGATGTCGATCGTCTGGTCGGGGCCGCGGTTGACGAGGTACCAGCGCGCCGCGTCGACGCCGATCTCGTCCACGAAGTCGTCGAGGAAGACGACGTCGCCGCGCCGCTTCGAGATCTTCTTCTGCCGGCCGCCCTGCATGAGGTGGACGAGCTGGTAGAGGAGCACCTCGACGCGCTCCGGGTCGTAGCCGAGCATGCGCGCGATCGCCGCGTACCACTGGCGCGTGCCGTGATGGTCGGCGCCGAGCACGTAGATCGCGCGGTCGAAGCCGCGCTCGAGCTTGTCGACGAGGTAGACGATGTCCGCGGCGCGGTAGGTCGGCTCGCCGCCCTGCGCCTCCGAGCGGATGAGGACGCGGTCGTCCTCGTCGCCGTACTCCGACGAGCGGGCCCAGACGGCGCCGTCCTTCTCGTACGTGTCGAGCCGGGGCATGAGCTCCGGCAGCCGCTGCGCCAGCTCGCTCTGGAGCGCCCACGAGTCGAAGTGGATCCGGAAGCGCTCGAGCGACGCCTCGATCTTGCTCGAGCATCGTCGGGACGGGTCGCCCTCGAGCGCGGCCAGCTCGGCGATGTACGCGCCCTGGTACCCGTCCTCGGGCGGCTCCTCCCCACGCCGCACGGCCTCGACCGAGGCCCGGAAGCGCTCCATCTGCGCTCCGGCGTCGTTGTAGTAGTACTCGCGCTCGACCGTGTGCCCGGCGTGCGCGAGGACGCGCGCGACGGAGTCGCCGTACGCGCCGTTCCGGGCCGACGCGACCGTGATCGGCCCGGTCGGGTTCGCGGAGACCATCTCCACCTGCACCCGCTCGACCGGGTCGGCGAACCCGCCGCCGTAGCGCTCGCCCGCCTCGAGCATCTCGCCGAGCGCCTCCAGGTACCAGGCGGGCGCGAGCCAGAGGTTGACGAACCCGGGCCCCGCGACCTCGGCGCGCTCGACGAGCTCGTGCGTCGTCGCCTGCTCCGCGAGCTCCTCCGCGATCTCGCGCGGCGCGCGCTTCCGCTCCGGCGCGAGCTGGAGCGCAGCGTTCGTCGCGAAGTCGCCGTGCTCGGCGCTCGCGGGCCGCTCGAGCTCGACGCCCGAGCTCGGCCTCGAGCCGTTCGAGCGCTCTAGCCGGCAACTGGCTCGCGCGGGGCGAAGAGCTCTTCGAGCAACCGCAGCTCGTCGGCGCTCCCCGCGGCGATCATCACGTCGCCGGCCTCGAGGACGGCGTCCGGGTCGGGCGTCGTGTCGAACGTGCCGTCCTCCTTGCGCAGCGCGACGATCACGGCGCCCGTCTCGTGCCGGATGCGCAGCTCGCGGATCGTCCTGCCCGACTGCCCGGAGGCCTCCGTGACGATGATCTCCTCGTACTGGAGGTCCGCCCCGCCCGTGACGGACACGACCTCGAGGAACGCGGCCACCTGCGGGCGCAGGACGAGCGCCGCCATCTCCTTGCCGGCCGTCGAGTACGGCTGGACGATGCGGTCGGCGCCCGCCCGTCGCAGCTTCTCGGCCACGTCCTCCTCGGATGCGCGCGCGACGATCAGCAGGTCGGGACTGACCGTGCGCGCCGAGAGCGTGATGTAGAGGTTGTCGACGTCCGAGTCGGACGAGGCGACGAGGCCCTTCGCATGTGCGAGCCCGGTCGCCTCGAGATCCTCGTCGTTCGTGCCGTTGCCCTTGATGAAGAGGGCGCCGTCCTCGCGCGCGCGCTCGATCGCCTCCGCGTTGAGGTCGAGCACGACGTAGCGGACGCCGGCCTCGCGAAACTCCTCGCCCACGCGGCGGCCGACTCGCCCGTAGCCGCAGATGATGTAGTGTCGGTGAGCTTCTCGATCGCCCGCTTCCTCCTTCGCTCGGCCACCGCCCCGGTGAAGATGCCACCCGCGATCCCCTCGACCAGGATCGTCGCGATGAAGGCAAAGATAGTCAGTCCCGCGAGCACGAGGACGATCGAGATCAGGCGCGTCGCGTCGTTGGACGGGACGGTGTCGAGCCCGGTCAGCGAGCTCGTGACGACGGAGCGGTAGAACGCCTGGATCCACCCTTCGTGCGTGAAGTGGTGGAAGAGCAACGTCCCGGCGGCGATGACGGCCACGGCGCCGCCGAGCGCGAAGGCAATGCGGCGCGTCGAGAAGGCGTCGTCCACGGGTATATCGTAGGAGCGTGGAGGACGAGGGCCAGCAGCGGCAGCTGAACATCCACATCGACCCGGACGTGATGGCCGGCGTCTACTCGAACTTCGCCAACATCAGCTTCTCGGACTACGAGTTCACGCTGACGTTCGCGCGGATCGACCACGAGGTCGAGGAAGGCGACGTGCCCGGAGTGGTCGTGGCGCGCGTGAACATGTCCACGCGGTTCATGCACGAGCTGCTCGACGCGATGAACGACGCGTACTCGAAGTGGTCGAGCCGGGAGAACATCCGCAACCTCCCGGAGACGACCGACCGCGGCGACGAGACCGAGGGCGAGGGCTCGTCATGGTGATCCGAACCAGGTAGTCAGCGCGTCGCGCAATCCGGTCTCCGTGCCGTCCCCCACCCAGGCGACGTAGCCATCGGGTCTGATCAGCACGGCAGCGGGGGCCGCCACGCGGCCCAGGGCCGGAAGCTCCCAGTCGCCGGCATAGCTCGGCGTCGATCGCCGACACTCGGGGTGCCCATGGGGAGATGTCGAAATCCGCAGGGCTCGCCGAGGTTCAGAAGGACCGGGCTGGGCGTCGTGGAGGAGGGTGAAGACCCGCACCGTTCCACCGGGGGTGACCAGGTCGAGATCGGGCATGCGGCGCCCGAGCAGCGGATGTCCCTCACCGAGGTCGTAGTGAATGTCGAGGCCGGACATCATCGCGGCGAATCGCTTGCGCGGCTCGTCCATGCTCAGCAGCTCGGACACGGTGTCGCGCAACGCCTCGATGCGATCGTCGGCGCGCATGAGCGCGACCTGCGCCATCGTGTTGCGCAGCACGCGGGCAGCGACCGGGTGGCGCTCGGCGTGGTAGGTGTCCAGGAGGCTTTCCGGCGATGTCCCGTGGACCACCTGGGCCAGCTTCCAGCCCAGATTCACCGCATCCTGCACACCGGTGTTGAGGCCCTGTCCACCGACCGGGGAATGCACGTGCGCGGCGTCGCCGGCCAGCAGGACCCGTCCCTTGCGGTAGGCCGCGGCCTGCCGGGTCATGTCGGTGAACCTGGTGATCCAGGTGGGACTGTGGATCCCGTAATCGGTCCCGTAGACGGCGATGAGGCCCTCGCTGAGATCGCGCAGGGTGGGCTCGCTCGTGGATCCGACGTGCTCTTCGGTCACCATGACCCGTACCGTCCCGCCCTCCTCGTAGACCACCTCGCCGTCGCGGATCTCGTACTCCACCTTGCCCAGGGAATGGATGCCAAAGGCAGTGCGGCGCATGCCCAGTTCCGGCTCCTCGGCCATCTCGACCTCGGCGAGCAGGGCGCTCGTCGTCGGATCCCAGCCGGGGAACTCGATGCCCGGCTGCCTTCCGGACCAGGCTGCGTCCTCCGTCGCACCCGACGAGATACTCCGCCCGCAGCGACTGCGCCGTCGGACAGCGCGACGTCGACGCCGGTGTCGTCCTGCGCGAAGCCGGTCACTTCGCGTTCGCGATAGATCGGCACCGCCAGCTCGTCGACCCAGCCGGCCAGGATGCGCTCGATGTGGTTCTGCCACAGCCCGAGCCCGTAGGGGTGCCTGGTGGGAAAGTCGCTGATGTCCAAAGGAGTCCCGGCGAACGCCGCGACCTGCACCACCTGCCCCTCGGACAGGAACCGATCGGCGATTCCGCGCTGGTCGAACACCTCGATGGTGCGTGAGTGCAGACCGCCTGCGCGCGAGCCGGGGAGCTCCTGGCTGGCGCGCCGCTCGACAATGGCGACGTCGACCCCCGCCAACGCCAACTCGCCCGCCAACATCAGCCCCGTCGGGCCGCCTCCGGCTATCACCACCGCGTGTTCGGCCATCGGTCAGCCGTGCGGCGGCGCCGGCTGCTCGCGCTGCTTCCAGGCCTCGGCCATCGCGATCCGCTGCATGAGCGTCGGGTGCGTGTCGAAGAAGAGGTACGACCAGGTCGGCGGGTCGGGCTGCTGGAGGCTCGTCTCCGCGAACTGCTGGAAGAGCTTCTTCTGGGCCGAGGGATTCCTGGCCGCCTTCAGCGCCGACCAGTCCGCCTCGCCCTCGTAGCGGCGTGAGACGACGTTCGTGAGCGGCGTGATCGCGACGTTCAAGAGCAGCAGGACGAGCGCGCCGTAGGGCAGGAGGCCCGGGTTGCCCAGTCCGCCCCGCCTGGCGGTGATGCGAGCGACCCCGAAGGCGAGCGGGAACGTGAAGAGCGCAGACCAGGCGAGCCCTTTCCAGAGGTGGTGGTGCGCGATGTGCCCGAACTCGTGCGCCAGGACGACGCGAACCTCGCCGTTCGTGAACGGCTTCTTCAGGAGCGTGTCCCAGACCACGACCCGCTCGGTCGGACCGAGCCCGACTGCGAACGCATTCGCTTCCTTCGTGATGTCGCTCACCTTCTCGACGTCGACGGGCGTGTCGATTCCCTCCGCTCGCTCGAGCGTCTGCGACGTCCTGGCGAAGCACGGGAGTCGACGGTCGGTGGACGCCCCCGGCGAGCAGGTACGGCGTCACGACCAGAAAGACCACGGCCAGCGCCAGGAAGATCGGCGTCACCGGCAGCCACCAGTTCCGCGGGGTAGCGGCGGGCGAACGTCCATGACGACCGCGACCTGGAGCATCACGAACACGACCCGGCCGGCGAGCTGGGCCCAGGGCGCGACCAGCCAATCGAACCAGGAGCCCTCTGTCAGCCCGTAGTGCTGATCCCACGCGCGAAGCGCCAATGAGAACGGAAGGTCGACGGCCCACAGCACCGCGAGCGTGATCGCCGCGACGATCAACCCTGCGCCGATCGGCCCCAGCCCGGTGTTTCGAGCGAACCGCGGAGCGCGTCTCATGAGCACGAGCAGCGCGACGACCTCTGCGACGAGCGAGAGCACGACGTCGAGTGCGCACGAACCGCTCGTAGCGGGCCGTCCGCGCGAGCTCCGCGGCGCTGAAGAACCTGTGCGGGTCGAGCCCCGACAGGTGGAGGTCGTCGGGGACAGTCGTCCTCAGCAGCAGGTACGCGGCGATCAGCCAGACGGCCACGGCGAGCACGGTTATCGTTGCGACCCCCCAGGCAGGCCACTTGCGAGTCGCTGTCGTCTCCGACATCCACGCGAACTTACACGCGCTCGAGGCCGTCCTCGAGGCGATCGACGCCGACCCGCCGGACGAGCTCTGGTGCCTGGGCGACCTCGTCGGCTACGGGCCGCGCCCGAACGAGGTGGTCGACGTCATCCGCGAGCGGGCGCAGCTGTGCCTCGTCGGCAACCACGACCTGGGCGTGCTCGGGCGGCTCGACCTGGAGGAGTTCAGCCCGGACGCGGCTGCTGTCGTGCGGTGGACGCGAACGGTGCTGCTCGACGAGAACCGGGCCTTCCTCGAGCGCCTCGAACCGCAGGCGAAGGTCGATCGCGCCGAGCTCTTCCACGCGAGCCCGCGCGACCCGGTCTGGGAGTACGTGATCAGCGAGGAGACGGCCCTGGCCGCGCTCGAGATGACCGTCTCGCCGCTCGTGCTCGTCGGCCACAGCCATGTCGCGCTCTCGGTCTCGCTCGCGAACGGAGACCTGAGCGGGGCGGTCGCGCCGGACGGGACCGAGGCGCCGCTCGACGACGCCCGCTGGCTCCTGAACCCGGGCTCGGTCGGGCAGCCGCGCGACGGCGACCCGCGTGCCGCATGGCTCGAGCTCGACTTCGAAGCCCGGACCGGGCGCTTCCACCGCGTTTCGTACGACATCGCCCGAACGCAGTCGGAGCTACGCGAGCGAGACCTGCCCGAGGCCCTCGCCGAGCGGTTGGCGCACGGTGTCTAGAGCGCCTGGAGCGGAGCCATGGCCGGAGCGGCCGCCTCGGCGACTGCGAGCTCTTCGCCGAATGTGATGCCCTCGCGGGCGAGCGCGAGCTGGACTTCCTCGCGCGCCTTGTAGATGCGCCACTTGACCGTCGCGAGCGTGATCTCGAGCGAGTCGGCGATCTCGGTGTACGAGAGGCCGACGACGTCGCGCAGGAGCAGCGCCATCTTCAGGTCGGGCGTCAGGTTCCCGACGGAGCGCCAGACGGCGTCCATGGCCTCGACGTTCTCGAGCGGCGCGTCCACGACCTCGAGCGGCGGGATGTCGTCGAGCGCAACGCTGAAGCGCGGCCGGCGCTCGTTCGCGCGCAGCTCGTCGAGCACGCGGTTCTTCGTCACCTGGAAGAGCCAGGTCGTGAACTTCGAGCGGAGCGAGAACTTCGGGAGCCCCTGGAAGACGCGGAGAAAGACTTCCTGGGTCAGATCCTCCGCAAGGACCCGGTCACCGCCGATCAGCCTGACGACGTAGTTGTAAACCGGAGTCTCATACGCGCGCACGATCAGCGTGAAAGCTCTTTCGTCGCCGCGTTGAGCTTTCCGCAGTACGCCAGGGTCGGGCTGGGTCAGGGGCACGGGAAGGTGGCGGAGTATAGCCCGCTAATGGGCTCCTACCAACAGATTATGGCCGGTCATCTGTAAAGGTTTTGCAAGGCCAAGCAGGGAGATTGCAGTCGGCATCAGGTCCTTGAGTCCCCCATCCTCCCGAAGGGAAACGTCGGCGTCGGTCACGACCAGTGGTACGGGATTCGAGGTATGAGCGGTTTGCGGATTGCCCTCGGCGTCGAGCATCTCCTCCGCATTTCCGTGATCGGCGGTGACGAGCGCGATTCCGCCCTGCGCGCTCGACGGAGTCGAGGATGTGGCCAAGCGCCGTGTCGGTGGCCTCGACGGCCTGCACGGCCGCGGGAATCGAGCCCGTGTGACCGACCATGTCCGGATTGGCCAGGTTGACGACCACGAAGCCGTAGCCGTCGTCGGTGAGCGCCCGGTCGAGCTCGTCGGCGACCTGCGCCGCTGACATCTCGGGCTTGTGGTCGTAGCTCGGGACGTCTCTCGGCGAGGGGACGAGGATGCGCGTCTCGCCCTGCCACTCGTCCTCGCGGCCGCCGTTGAAGAAGTACGTGACGTGCGCGTACTTCTCGGTCTCGGCGACGTGCAGCTGGCGGATGCCGTGCTCCGCGCAGACCTCGGCCATCGTCTCCGTCACCTCCTGCTCCTCGAAGGCGACCGGACAGTCGAAGTCGTGTCGGTAACGCGTCATCGTCGTCACATCGAATCGTGAGGCAAGGAGGCGCTCAGTCAACTGTCGCGCCCGGTCGGGACGGAAGTTGAAGAAGATCGCCGAGTCGTCCTTGCCGAGCCGCGGCCTGTCCGCAAAGACGATGGGCTCGATGAACTCGTCCGTCACACCTTCGTCGTAGCTGCGTTGCACTTCGTGCACGGGGTCTGACCCCTGGGCGCCTTCGCCGTCGACGATCGCTGCGAGAGCCCTGTCCGTTCGGTCCCAGTGCTGGTCGCGGTCCATCGCGTAGTAGCGGCCCACGACCGTGGCGATGCGGTCGGTCGGCAGCTCGGCCAGGTCGCGCACGGCCGAGGTCGGAGACACGTCCCGGCCGTCCGTGAACGCGTGGATCCAGGTCTTCTCGGGGGCGAACCGCAGCAGCGCCTGCACATGATCCATGTGCGAGTGGACGCCGCCGTAGGAGACGAGCCCCAGCAGGTGCACGTTCTCGCCCCGCTCGAATGCCCCGACGAGGGCCGGGTTCTCGAAGAACGAGCCGTCCTCGATCGACTCGTTGACGCGCATCAGGTCCTGGAAGAGCACGCGCCCGGAGCCGATCGTCAGGTGCCCGACCTCGGAGTTGCCCATCTGGCCGTGCGGGAGGCCGACCGCCTCGCCGGACGCGTTCAGCGTCGCGTGCGGGTACTCGGCCCAGAGCCTGTCGAACACCGGGGTGTCGGCGAGCTCGACCGCGTTCCCGGGCCCGGGCGGGGCGAGTCCCCAGCCGTCGAGGATGACGAGCGCTACGAGCGGGTAGCTGCCAGGCAAATCGCCGCGAACGATTCCACGTCCAGCGAGGCGCCGCCGACGAGAGCGCCGTCGACGTCGGGCTGGGCGAGCAGCTCGGCCGCGTTGTCCGGCTTCACCGAGCCGCCGTAGAGCACCGGAACGTCGATCAGGCCCTTGATGAACGCGTGCGCCTCCTGGGCGATCTCGGGCGTGGCCGTCTTGCCGGTGCCGATCGCCCAGACCGGCTCGTAGGCGACGACGAGGTTGTCCTCGGCTTCGAGCACCGAGACCTGTCTGCGCAGGACGTCCTCGGTCTCCCCCGCCTCGCGCTCGGCCTCCGTCTCGCCGACGCACGCGATCACCGACAGCCCCGCGTCGAGCGCCGCGCGTGCGCGCTTCGAAACGTCCTCGTCGGTCTCGCCGAAGTACTGGCGCCGCTCCGAGTGGCCGACGATCGCGCCGTAGACCCCGAGCTCGCGCAGCATCGGCGCCGAGATCTCGCCGGTGAACGCGCCTTCCGCTTCCCAGTGGACGTTCTGCGCCGCGACGGCGATGTCCGTCCCGGCCAGGACCTGCACGGCCACGCCGAGCGAGGTGAACGGGGGACACACTGCGACGTCGATGCCTTCGAAGTCGGCCTCGCGCCGCCTGAGCTCGACGCAGAACTCGGCCGTCTCGACGACGCCCTTGTACATCTTCCAGTTGCCTGCGATAAGCATCTAGTCCTCCGGGATCGCTGCCACGCCCGGCAATTCTTTCCCTTCCAGCAGCTCGAGGGAAGCGCCACCGCCCGTCGAGGCCCAGTCGACCTCGTCGACGAGGCCCATTTCGGTCAGCGCGCGGATCGAATCGGCGCCACCGACGACGGTGTGCGCGTCGGCCTTCGCGACCGCTTCGGCGACGGCCTTCGTGCCCTCGGCGAAGCGCGGCCATTCGAAGACGCCCATCGGGCCGTTCCAGAACACCGTCCTCGCGCCGGCGATCGTGCGCGCGAACGCCTCGCGCGTCTCGGGGCCGATGTCGAGCCCGAGCCAGCCGTCCGGGAGCTCGTCGTAGGGAACGACCTTCGACTCCGCGTCCTCGGCGAACTCGGCCGCCGCGACGACGTCGGTCGGCAGCTCGACCTCGAACGTGAGCGGGTTCTCGTCGCGCACCTGCTCGGCCATCTTGCCGCCGATCAGCACGTGGTCGGCCCGTCCGCCGAGATTCTCCAGCACGCCGAGCTTGTCCTCGACCTTCGCGCCGCCCGAGATCAGGACGAACGGCCGCTCGACCTCGCCGAGCAGCTTGCCCAGCTCCTCGAGCTCGCGCTCGAGCAGCAGCCCCGCGTAGGCCGGGAGCAGCTCCGCAACGCCGACCGTCGACGCGTGCGCGCGGTGCGCCGAGCCGAACGCGTCGTTGACGAACAGGTCGAGGTCGTCGGCGAGCTCGCGCGCGAACTCGGGGTCGTTCTTCGTCTCACCCGGGTTGAAACGCGTGTTCTCGAGCACGCGAATGCGATCGTCGGGCAGCAGCTCCCGCAGCCGAGCCTCGACCGGCCTCATCGAGAATGCAGGGTCCTCCCCCTTCGGCCGGCCGAGATGCGAGCAGACGACGACTTCGGCAGCCTCGCGCTCCAACAGAAGCTCGAGCGTCGGCAGCGAGGCCCGGATCCGCGTGTCGTCCGCCACCTGCCCGTCCTCGAGCGGGACGTTCAGATCCGAGCGGACGAGCACCCGCCGGCCGGAGACATCGGCGTCTCGAACGGAGCGCGGGCGCCTCAAAGCAGGCGGTCGATCACGTCGACGCAGCCGGCACGAGTAGCCCCACTCGTTGTCGTACCAGCCGATCACCTTCACCTGGTTCCCGTGCGCCATCGTCGAGAGGCCGTCGATGATGCAGGAGTACGAGTTGCCGACGATGTCGGACGAGACGATCGGGTCCTCGGTGTACTGGAGGATGCCGGCCCAGTCGTCGCTGTCCGCTGCCGAGCGGTAGGCCTCGTTCACCTCGTCGCGCTCGCCTCGCGGCCGAGCATGGCTGACGAGGTCGGTGACGCTCCCGTCCGGGACGGGCACGCGCATCGCCATCCCGTCGACCTTGCCCTTCAGCTCGGGGATCACCTCGCCGATCGCCTTCGCGGCGCCGGTCGAGGCCGGGATGATGCTCTGGGGCGCCGCGCGCATCCGGCGCAGGTCGGCCTTGCCCTTCCGCGTCAGATGGATCTGGTCCTGGAGCTGCTGCTCGGTCGTGTAGGCGTGGATCGTCGTCATGAAGCCCGCCTCGAGCCCGAACGCAGTCGAGGAGGATCTTCGCCATCGGCGCGACGCAGTTCGTCGTGCAGGACGCGTTCGAGATGATGTGGTGCTGCTCGGGGTCGTACTGGTCGTCGTTGACGCCGAGCACGATCGTGATGTCCGGATCCGTGGCCGGAGCGGAGATCACGACCTTCTCCGCGCCGGCGGTCGAGGTGCTGGGACGCGCCCTCGCGGTCGGTGAAGAGGCCCGTCGACTCGACGACGACGTCGACGCCCATGTCCTTCCACGGGAGCGCCGAGGGATCGCGCTCCGAGAGCACCTGGACGGAGTTGCCGTCGACCGAGATCGCGTCCTCCGAGTGCTCGACGTCGTGCGTCGAGGACGCCGAGGGTCGAGTCGTACTTGAGCATGTGCGCCAGGATGTCCGGCGCGGCGAGGTCGTTCACGGCGACGATCTCGAACCCGGTTTCTTCTCGAGATAGGCGCGGTAGAAGTTGCGCCCGATGCGGCCGAAGCCGTTGATGCCCACTTTGGTAGCCATAGCGCGAGTCTAACCGCCCGTTTCGAGCCCGAATCGGCGCCGCGGTATCGCGGTCAGTTTCGCGAACTGATGCGTGGCGGGCCGCGTCGTCATCGCTTGCGATGACGACCTAGAGCGGATGCGGGCTTTGCCCGCGCCGCGTCTTAAGCCCGACCGGCCCGCCGCCTTCCTTGCTACGCGGCAGCGTCGGACCACCGACGACGCCGCGACGAGGAACACGTCGGAACGGCGAAACAAAGGCGGCGGGCCGGAGGGGAAGCTCCGAGGACGACCTCCCCCTCCCGTTGAACCGCGCTCCGGACCTTGGCGACGGACGGGGTCTGAATCCATCGCCGGACGAGCACAGACCCGCCGCGAATCGGAGTATTACTACTCATTCACGGCTCTACAACCCGGCGAGCCGGACGAGACTCGAAAGGCGCCGTTGTACAGCGGATTTCGTCGCAGGCGGGCTGCAGCGAAGAGCGAGCTCGCGCAACGAAAGCGAGGGATAGCGAAGCCGCAGCCGGGCGATCTCGCGCAGCTTCGGAGGCAGCGAGCCGAGCCCCCCGCCGCGCTCGAGCAGGCGCACCGCGCGGATCTGCTCCTGGGCGGCCCGGCTCGTGCGCACGAGGTTGGCGTGGTCCGCGTTCGCGAGCCGGTTCGCGCGCGCCTTCGTCGCACCCATCACGACCTGCTCCTCCAGCACGAGCACGGCGTCGCTCGCCCCCGCCGCGGCGAGCGCGTCTGCGATCGGCGCAGTCCCTTTCGCGTACGCGACCGCGTGCCGTCCCTTGTCGAGGACGCGTAGCCGCACCCCCGCCCGTTCCGCGATCTCGGCGACGAACTCGGCGCCCTCGACCGTCGCCGTCCGTACCTCCAGGTGGGGCGACCTCGGGCCCGAGAGCGTTCCTCCGCCGAGCAGCGAGCCGCGCAGGTACGCAGCCCGGCAGCACGCTCGGGCGACCACACGCTTCGGCGGCCGCTCGAGCGGCGCACGGCGAGCGCCGACGACGCCTGCCTCCTGGAGCACCTCGAGCGCCCGGCCCGCACCCTCGACATGCAGCTGGTAGCGAGTCTCCCGTCCGAACGCGCGCCGCTGGTACGTCCGGATCTCCGACGTCACGCCGAGCTCACGGAGGAGGCTGAAGGCGCGGCGCGCAGCCGCGGGGCTCGCGAGGTCGAGGTGCAGCCCGATCTCCCCGCGCCCGTGGATGTGCAGGCTCCCGGCCGTGTGCGCGAGCCCGGAGAGCTCCGCGAGCCGGTCGCAGTCCCGCTCCGGCTTGATCCCGGCCAGCTCGTTTCGCAGCTCCTCAGACAGCGGCACCTTCGAGCTCCAGCAGCCGTCGCTTGTACTCGACCCCGAGCGAGCCGTAGGAGCCGAGCCCGTCGGCCGCCACGACCCGGTGGCAGGGAACCACGATCGAGAAGCGGTTGCGAGCGCAGAACGATCCCGCTGCACGCTGTGCGTTCGGACGCCCGGCGAGCGCGGCCAGCTCTCCGTACGTCACCGTCTCGCCTCGACTGAGTCGCCGCAGCGCCTGGGTCAGCTCGAGCTCGAACTCCGTCGCGCCGTCGAGCTCGATCGACACGTCGAGGAAGTCGTCGGGCTCGCCGGCGAAGTAGCGCACGAATCGGTCACCGAGCGGGTGGCCCTTCCCGCGCTGCTCGACCGCCGGACGGGGAAGCTCGTGATGCAGCAGCCGGTCCCCTTCGAGCCAGATCTCCCCCACACCCCAACCCCGCGCCTCGTAGCTGACGTGCGTTGCGGACACGGCCGGAATCGTAGAATCAAACCGATGAGCGCCCCCGGCATCTTTCGACCGCCCGCTCCTACGAACGAACCGGTCAAGGAGTACGCGCCCGGCTCGCCCGAGCGGGAGCAACTGCGCCGCCGGCTCGACCAGATGCAGTCCGAGCGCATCGAGCTCCCGCTCGTGATCGGCGGTGAGGACGTCACGGCCGGCACGACGGCCGAGATCGTGATGCCGCACAAGAAGAGCCACGTCCTCGCCGATGCCCACCAGGGCGGGCAGGCCGAGGTCGACAAGGCGATCCGCGCCGCCGCCGAGGCCTGGGAGGACTGGTCGCGTCTCGCCTGGGAGGAGCGCGCCGCAATCTTCCTCCGCGCAGCCGAGCTCCTGTCCGGCCCGTGGCGCGCAACGCTCAACGCCGCGACGATGCTCGGCCAGTCGAAGACCGCGCACCAGGCCGAGATCGACGCGGCCTGCGAGGTGATCGACTTCTACCGCTTCAACGTCGAGTTCATGACGCGGATCTACGAGCAGCAGCCGGTCTCGAGCCAGGGCGTGTGGAACCGGATGGAGTACCGGCCACTCGAGGGCTTCGTCTTCGCCGTCTCGCCCTTCAACTTCACCGCGATCGGCGCGAACCTGCCGGCGAGCGCGGCGTTGATGGGGAACACGGTCGTCTGGAAGCCGGCCGGAACCGCGTCCTACTCCGCGCACTTCCTGATGCAGCTCCTGGTCGAAGCGGGCCTGCCGCCGGGCGTGATCAACCTCGTCTACGGCCCGGGCGCGACGATCGGAGACGCCGCCCTCGCGAGCGAACACCTCGCAGGCGTTCACTTCACCGGCTCGACGGGCGTCTTCAACTCGATGTGGAAGACGATCGGCTCGAACGTCGGCCACTACCGCAACTACCCGCGGATCGTCGGCGAGACCGGCGGCAAGGACTTCATCGTCGCCCACCCGTCCGCGGACGTCGACGCGGTTGCGACGGCGATCGTGCGCGGCTCGTTCGAGTACCAGGGGCAGAAGTGCTCGGCTGCCTCGCGGGTCTATGCGCCGGCAAATCTCTGGCCGGAGCTCCGCGAGCGGCTCGCCGAGGAGGTCGCGCAGATCAAGATGGGCGACGTCGCCGACTTCGAGAACTTCATGGGCGCGGTGATCGACGCGAAGTCGCTCGAGACGCAGAAGGAGGCGATCGACGAGGCTCGGTCGCACGACAGGACCGAGGTGCTCGTCGGCGGCGGCGTCCACGACGACGAGGGCTTCTTCGTCGAGCCGACCGTGATCGAGACCCGCGATCCGGACTTCCGGCTCCTGCGCGACGAGCTGTTCGGGCCGGTCGTGACCGCGTACGTCTATCCCGAGGGCAAGTGGAGCGAGACGCTCGAGCTCGTCGACCGGACGGCGCCGTACGGGCTCACGGGTGCTGTGTTCGCCGACGACCGTCAGGCCCTCGTCGAGGCGCAGGACGCGTTGCGCTACACGGCCGGGAACTTCTACGTGAACGACAAGCCGACCGGAGCCGTCGTCGGACAGCAGCCGTTCGGCGGCGGGCGCGCGTCCGGCACGAACGACAAGGCGGGCTCGATGTGGAACCTGATCCGCTGGGTCAGCCCGCGGACGATCAAGGAGACGTTCGTTCCGCCCACGGACTACCGGTACCCGTCCATGGCGCCCGACCGCGACGGGAGCGGCGGCACGCGGTGAAGCGGGCCGCCCTGCTGGCGGCGGCGGGGCTCGCGCTTTTTCTCGCCGTTTCCGCAGGCGCAGCGCTGATCGTCGGCAGCCCGCGAGCCGACCTCCTGCTCGGTTCGCCGAAACCTGACCGGATCGGCGCAGGCGCCGGAAACGACCGGATCGACGTCGCGGGCGGCGGCCGTGACCGCGTCTCGTGCGGGCGCGGCTCCGACCTCGCTGCCGCGGACTCGTCCGACAAGGTCAGCTCCGACTGCGAGACCGTCACCCGCCTGATCTCGAGTGATCCGTACCACGGCGGCGGCGCGATGCATGCCACCGAGGCCGAGCCGGACAGCTTCGCGTGGGGCTCGACGATCGTCGCCACGTTCCAGGTCGCGCGCTTCTCGAGCGGCGGCGCGCGGAACATCGGCTTCGCGGTCTCGACCGACGCGGGCCGGCACTGGCGAAACGGCCTGCTTCCCAGCCTGACTGTCTCCTCGACCCCGCGCGGGCAGTTCTCGCGCGCGAGCGACCCGAGCGTCGGCTACGACGCGCTGCACGGCGTCTGGCTGATCGCGGCGCTCGGCTTTTCCGACAACGAGTCGGCCCTGCTCGTCAGCAGCTCGGCCGACGGTTTCCACTGGCGCGCTCCCTTCATCGCGGGGCGAAAGCAGAGCGGCAACGAGGGGATCCTGTTCGACAAGGAGTGGATCGCCTGCGACAACGGCGCCTCGAGCCCGTTCCGTGGGCACTGCTACCTCAGCTACAGCGACATCGCGGGCCTCCGGCTGGCGACACAAACCTCGAGCGACGGGGGCCGCACATGGTCGCTGCCGGTCGGCTCGCCCGACAACGCGGGACGCCGCGGGATCCAGGGCGCCTTCGCGCCGGCGCCGCAACCGGTCGCGCTCCCGAACGGGGTCGTCGTCGTGCCGCTCTACGACAACGGGATCGCGGTCGTGCGCTCGACCGACGGAGGCGCCACCTTTTCGCCGGAGACGATGGTCGCGCCGTCGCGCTTCAGCTCGTCCGCGGTCCGGGCGGCTCCGTTCCCGAGCGTCGAGGTCGGAGCCGACGGCAGCGTGCTGATGGCCTGGCCCGACTGCGCCCGCCGCCCGAACTGCTCCGGAAACGAGCTGCTCTTCTCGAAGTCGACGGACGGGCTGACCTGGACGCCGCCGACGACGATCCCTCTGGGCGCGGGAGACCACATCATCGACGGCCTGGCCGCGGATCCGGCTCGCCCGGGGCGGGTCGCGGTCGCGTACTACACCGAGTCGCGCGGGAAGCTCGACGTCCACCTCACGCGCTCGGTCGACGGCGGCGCGACGTGGTCGCGGCCGCTCCTCCTGTCACCGGAGCGCATGCCCTTCGGCCGGATCGCGTTCAGCAACGGCGTCATGGTCGGCGACTACATCTCGACCTCGTTCGCGGGCGGGCGCGCGGTCGCCGTGTTCACGCTCGCGCAATCGAAGCTGCGTGGCCGCCTGCGGCAGGCGACCTACGCCGCCTCTGTGGCGGTGCCATAAAAACTGTTCCACGCGATTTGGAACGCGACCGACGTCTTCCGGGATCGGCTCGGAGAGCTCGGCTGGGGCGCGCTCGCGCTGGGGATCGGCTTCCACGTCCTTCGACTCCTCGCCGTGAGCCGCGCTTGGCGGAACATCATCAAGGGCGCCTACCCCCGGGCCGCGGTCCGCTGGCGTTCGATCGTCGCGGCCGTGTTCGCCGGCGTCGGCGTGAACGCGATCATCCCCGCGCGCGGCGGTGACGCCGTACGGGTCGTGCTCGCGAAACGCAGCGTCGAAGGCAGCAGCTACGCGACGATTGCCTCCACCCTCGTCCTGCTCAGCCTGTTCGACTTCGTCGTCGCGACGTGTCTCGTGATCTGGGCGGCCGTGACCGGGCGGCTGCCGAAGGTGCTCGGGCCGTCCTTCGATTTCAGCTGGGCATTCCACAACCCCGGCACGTTCTTGAAGGTGGTCGCAGTGGTGTTCGCCGTGGTGCTGGTCCTCGTGCTCTGGTTCGCGGAGCAGATCGGCGACTTCCGGCGCCGTCTCACCCAGGGCTTCGCGATCCTGCGGGACCGGCGCGCGTATTTCCGGTTCGTCGCCCTCTGGCAGGGAGTCGACTGGACACTCCGGTTCGTGGCCGTCCTCTTCTTCCTGAGCGCGTTCGGGCTTCCGGTCACCTTCGAGAACGCGCTGCTCGTACAGGTGTCGGCCGGGCTCGCGTCGCTCCTGCCGATCAGCCCGTCCGGGATCGGGACCGAGCAGGCGTTCCTGCTCTACCTGCTTCGCGACCAGGCTTCTAGGACGGCTCTGCTCGCATTCAGCGTCGGCATGCGGATCACGCTGATCGCGGTCAACATGGCTCTCGGCTTCGCGGCGCTCTTCATCACGCTGCGGACCGTGCACTGGCGCCAGCACACGGCAACGACCTCGACCGACCCAGATACGCGATGAGCGTTCCAGACCCCGGGGTCAGACCCCGCTCCAAAAGCGTGCCGTCTCCGTCACAGAACTGCTACCGCTAGGCAGGTGCGCGGCTTGCAAGCGGGCTCGAGCCGCGAATCCTGTGGACAACTTGTAAAGGGGTCTGACCCCGGTTAGGCGCGGCCTGCTTTGTGGAGCTGCGCGTAGATCGAGCGCGCCGTCTTCTCGGGGATCCCGGACACGCCTTCGAGCTCTTCCTGGCTCGCGGCGAGGAAGCGCTCGGCCGAGCCGAAGTGCTGGAGCAGCGCGCGGCGACGCGCCGGGCCGACGCCCTGGAGCGTGTCGAAGATCGACTCCTTCGCCTTGGAGTCGCGCCGCTGGCGATGGAACCCGAGCGCGAAGCGATGCGCCTCGTCGCGGATCCGCTGCAGGAGCTGCAGCCCGGCCGAGTGCCGGTCGAGCACGATCGGCTCCGGACGGTCGGGAACGAAGACCTCCTCCTCACGCTTCGCAAGCGAGATCACCGCCACGCGCGGCAGGTCGAACGCCTGCATCGCCGCCAACACCGCCGACAACTGCCCCTTGCCCCCGTCGACGACGACGAGATTCGGTGTTGCCGAAAACGACTCGTCGTACTCCTCGTCCGCCACGTCGCGCATCCGGGCGAACCGCCGCGAGATCACCTCCGCGAGCGCCGCGAAGTCGTCCTGCCCCGCCGAGCCCTTGATCCCGAACTTCCGGTAGTGCGCCTTCTTCGCGACCGCGTCCTGGAAGACGACCATCGAGCCGACCGCCGAGGACTCCTGGATGTTCGAGATGTCGTAGCACTCGATCCGCAGCGGCAGCGCCTCGAGGTTCAGCGCCTCGCGCAGCTCCTCGAGCGCCTCCACGCGACGCAGGCGCGTCTGCTCAGCGGCAGCCGCATCCGAGACCAACGCCAAGCGTGCGTTCTGCGTCGCCAGCTCCTGGAGCCGCCGCTTCTCCCCGCGCTCCGCCGCGCGCACCTCGACCCGAGACCCGCGCCGCGCAGTCAGGAACTCGGCCAGCGGAGCCGTGTCCCCGATGCCCCGCGGAACGACGACCTGCGGCGGAACGCTCGGCGCGGAACCGTAGTACTCGAGGATGAACGCCTCGAGCATCGTCGGCAGGTCGTGCCCCTCGGCGTTCTCGAGGTGGAAGCTGTAGCGGTCGATCAGCTTCCCGTCGCGCAGCGGGAAGACCTGGACCGCCGCGCGATCGTCCTCGGCCGCGATCCCGATCACGTCGATCGTCCCGACCGCCCGCTTGTCCGCCGCCTGCCGCTCGGCGAGGTGCCGCACCGAGAAGAGACGGTTCCGGTAGCGCGCCGCCTCCTCGAAGCGCTCCTCCTCGGCCGCCTGCCGCATCTTCTCCTCGAGCTCGCGCAGGATCGGGCGCGTCTCACCGGACAGGAACTCGATCACCCCGTCGATCACGCGCCGGTAGTCCTCCTTGGACACGTACCCCACGCACGGCGCCAGGCAGCGCTCGATGTGGTAGTCGAGACACGGAATCCCCGAGTGGCGCCCTGGCTGCGGGCCCTCGCACGGCCGGTAGGGAAAGACGCGGTTCAGGACGTCGAGCGTCTCGCGCACCTTCTTCGCGTTCGCATACGGGCCGAAGTAGACGACCCCGCGCCGATGCCGCTCGCGCGTGAACATGACCCGCGGGTACTCGTCCTCGACGGTCACCGCGATGTACGGGAACGACTTGTCGTCGCGCAGCCGAACGTTGAACGGCGGCCTGTGCCGCTTGACGAGGTTCTGCTCCAGGTGGAGCGCCTCGACCTCGGTGTCGGTCACGATCACCTCGAGGTCGGCCACCCGCTCGGGAAGCTGCGCCATCGCCGTCCGCGTGTCCGCGCTCGCCTGGAAGTAGCTCCGCACCCGCGGCCGCAGCGACTTCGCCTTCCCGATGTAGAGCACCTCGCCGCGCGCGTCGCGGAAGAGGTAAACGCCCGGCTTGGCCGGGAGCGCCTTCAGCTTGTCTTCGAGTTTCGGGACACGGCCCGCCATGGAATCTAGGGTAGTGCCGATGATCAGGGTGCTGCTCCTCGCCGTCGTGCTCGCACTCGCCCTCGCCGCGGGTGCCTGGGCGCTCTTCATGCACTCCGCCGACCACGGGCACCCGATCACCGTCGGAGCGCTCGAGGACGCCGTGAAGCTTCCCGACCCCAAGCTGGCCGACGAGCGCGTCGCCTTGGCGAGCCGCGCCGGCTTCGACGCGCTCAACATCACGACCCTGTGGGCGCCCGGCCAGACGCAGCCCGACCCCGGCGAGCTGCAGATCCTCCGCAATGTCGCGAACGCCAGCTCAGAGCCACAACCTGCAACTCCTGATCACTGTCTACGCGGCGCGACCTCGCTATGCGCCGACGACCGACGCGCAGCAGGACACTACGCCGCGTTCATGGCCACGCTCGCCCGCGACCTGCCGACGGTCGACGGCTTCGCGATCTGGAACGAGCCGAACCTGAACACCTTCTGGCTCTACCAGTACGACGCGGCGGGCAAGGACATCGCCGCTCCGGCCTACACGTCGCTCCTCGCGCGCACCTACGACGCGCTCAAGGCCGTCTCGCCCAAGATCAAGGTCTACGGCGGCAACCTCGCGCCACGCGGCTTCGAAGACGCCGACTCCCCGCGGCCGACGCACTCGCCGACGCAGTTCATCCGCGACATGGGCGCCGCGTACCGCGCCAGCGGCCGCACGAAGCCGATCATGGACGTCTTCGCGCTCCACCCGTACCAGACACGCTCCGCGATCCCGCCTGGGCAGCCGCACACGGGCACGTCGCTCGGGTTCGGCGACTACGACAAGCTCGTGGCGCTCCTCGGCGCGGCCTTCGACGGCACCGCGCAGCCCGGCTCGAAGCTCCCGATCGCGTACACCGAGTTCGGCGTCCAGTCGGTCATCCCGGAGAGCGAGCTGGGCTCGTACACGAACGTCGACTCGCCGCTCGGCAAGGACGCGGTTCCCGAGAAGACGCAGGCCGAGTACTACGAGCAGGCGTTCGAGCTCGCGGCGTGCCAACCGAACGTGATCGCCGTCTACATCTTCCACCTCTTCGACGAAGCCGACCTGAACCGCTGGCAGTCCGGCCCCTACTACGCCGACGCGAAGCCGAAGTCGAGCCTCGCCGCGATCGCCTCGGCCGCGAAGAAGGCACGCGACGGGAAGCTCGCCGACTGTTCGTAAGATTCAAGTCGTGGAAGGCCAGTACGTCGCGTATCAGTTCTTCCGGGTCGACCCGGCCTGGCGGCGCCTGCCTGTCGAGGAGCGCGTGGCCGGAAAGGACGCCTTCGCAGAGGTGATCGAGGACTGGGCCGGGCGGATGACCGCGCTCCGCGCGTACACGGTCACCGGCGTGCGCCCCGACTGCGACTTCTTCCTCTGGAAGATCACCGAGCGCTACGAGGACCTCGGCGAGCTCGGCGCCGCGCTGAACGGCACGCCGCTCGCCGGCTGGCTCGAGACGCCGTACTCGTACCTCGCGACGACGAAGGCGTCCGAGTACACGCGCGCGCGCAAGCCGCGGAAGGTCACGCCGAAGGGCTCGCCGTACCTCGTCGTCTACCCGTTCGTGAAGCTCCGCTCGTGGTACTCGCTGCCGCAGGAGGACCGCCAGCGGGCGATGGACGAGCACATGCAGGTCGGCCACGAGTTCCGGACGATCGTGAACCACACGACGTACTCGTTCGGGATCGACGACCAGGAGTTCATGACGGCCTTCGAGTGCGAGGAGCCGTCCGACTTCATGCACCTGATGCTGACGCTCCGCGAGAGCGAGGCGAGCCGCTACACCGAGCGGGACACGCCGATCTTCGTCGGCCAGCACGTCCCGATCCGCGCCGCCCTGGACGCCCTCGACGGGGCGTCAGCGCGCGTCGAGGCCTAGCTGTACGTGTGCTGATCGCGCCAGGTGCGGTACATGGCGAAGCCTGAGAAGCCGACGATCAGCACGAACGCGAGCGCCGGCAGGCCCGCCGGGCGGTCGAGGATGAAGGCGCCGATCGCGACCACGATCAGCAAGCGCTCCGCCGTAGAACGCGAACTTCGCGCGCGTCGGCCACGTCTCGATGTCCTCACGCCGCTCGCGCCAGAGCAGATAGACGAAGAACGCGATCGCGAGGAAGAACGCGATCTGCGCGATCAGGAACAGCGACGCGAGCGCGACGTAGAGGTTGAGCACGACAACGACGAGCGCGATCAGCGCCACGATCAGGAAGCCGCGCAGCGTCGGGTTCATCCGCGAGAACATCAGGCCGTCGTGTAGGCGCGCACCGCGAGCGCGGCGGCCACGAGCGTCGCGCCCGAGAACCACGCGAGCCGCTTCCGGGGCTCCTTCGGCGCGTAGAACCACGGGCTGAGCACCGCCAGGAGCGCGAACGTCCCGTAGGCGTAGTGGAGTTGCTCCGGCGCTCTGTGGTCGCTCGAAAGGAGCAGCAGGCCGAGCCCGACCTGCGCCACGAGCAGCGTCTGGCAGAGCGTCAGGAGATGGGCGAGCGTCCTCCCCGCGGTCCCGCGGCGGAAGTACGCGATCCAGCCCCACACCGCGGACACCAGGGTGGCCCCGAGCACGAGGAACGCGACCGTGTGGTGCGCAGTGAGCATCGGTGCAACTCTACGGGCGAGCACAGATGATCGAAGTCACTCGGCGCCGCGAGCGGCTTTGACCCCGCCGAGGTCTCCGCCGCGACCGCGAAGCACGTACGCGATCCCGACCGCGGTCATCGCTCCTACGATCGGGCCCACGATGTAGATCCAGTAGTTGGCAAAGTCGCCGTTCGCGAGGTCCGGGCCGAACGAGCGCGCCGGGTTCATCGAAGCGCCGCTGATCGGGCTCGACCAGAGCCCGGCGAGGACGATGTAACCGCCGACCGCGATGGCGGAGAACGCGCCGACGTTCTGGGCCGAGGACGCAGTGCCGAGGATCACGCTCACGAGGCCCGCTGTGAGGACGAGCTCGATCAGCATCGCCTGCCACGAGTGGATGCCAGCGCCGGGCTCGGTCGCGCCGAGCTCGCCGACCTTACCGAGCGCGGCCCAGAGGAACAGGCAGGCGAGCGTCGCTCCGACGAGCTGGAGGAGCACATAACCGGGAACCCGTCGCCACGGAAAATCGCGGCGCGCGGCGAAAGCGAGCGTGACGGCGGGATTCAGATGGGCTCCGGACACGGCGCCCATGAAGAGGATGATCGCCATCACCATGAGGCCCGGTGCGGTGACGGCGGCGCTGCGGCCGATCGCGCCGTTGCTCTTCGCGTCGACCACCGCCGCGCCCGCGGCGGCGAGCACGAGGAAGAACGTGCCCAGAGCTTCGGCGAACAGGCGCCGCCACTGGCGCTGCGGGTCGTCGAACTCGGCGCGCGACCCGAATTCGAGCGCGTACCAGGCCCTCGCTCGCTCGACCGTCTGCTCGATGGAATCCCTGGTCGTCGCCGGCTCAGACGCCGGTCTCTGCTGTGACACGGCCCTCCTTGACCGCCTCGTTGAGCAAGGCGTGGTCGCGCTCGTTCTGGTCAGCATAGGCCTCCGCGAACCCGGCGAGCGCCCGGTCGAAGACGTCACTCTTGCCGAGGTAGGCGGCGATCGCGATCGGGTCGCCCGAGCGGGCATGTGCCTTTGCGAGCGTCCAGCCACACAGACGCCCATAGTCCGCCAGGTTGGGCTGTGTCATCGTCTCGACGGACGCGCTGCCCTTGGCGTCCCAGAGTTGCCGGACGTAGAAGTCGTGGGCGACACCGTCGGCGTTCTTCTCGCGGATCCAGCCGAGCAGGATGTCGCTCCCGGACTGGATCAGGCGCTGGCCTTCGACGACACGCTGGCCGTGGTTCGAGTAGGCGCTCTTGCCGACGTACGGCTCGAGGACCGAGGCGCCTGCCTCCTTCGCCTGCAGGAAGAGCGGATCGTCGACGTCGCGGCCGAGCATCAACACGATCCAGGCACGAGTCCCCACGCTGCCTACGCCGACGACCTTGTGCGCAGCGTCGACGTAGCGGAACCGCTCCACCAGCCGCCGGCGGTCACCCGAGAGCGTACGGCGGTAGTCGCGGATCAGGCGCTCGATGGCCTCGCGGGCGATCTCTTGCCGGCCCGCGTCGGGAAGCTCGTCGACGGGGACGATCAGCGGCGGATCGCTCACGATCCGCGGCTCGCCGTCGACGACATGGGTCAGCTTCGCGAAGGCCTTGAGGCTGTCCTTCGTCCGCGCCTTTGCCAGGTCGCGCTCCAGTCGTTTCGCGTCCTTGGACGACGCCTGCTCGCTGAACGAGCGCGCGAGCTCGTCGACCTCGACGCGCGCGTACCAGAGGTCGAGGGTGCGCATGGACGCAAAGTTCCGCATCGCCTCGCGGTAGGAACGGGCCACTGCGGACGAGATTCCCGCCCGCGCCTTGCGACCGAACCCGCGCTCCCGGCCGGCGACGGCGAAGCTCGCAACGAGGCGCTTGAGGTCCCACTCGAAGGGGCCTGGAAGCGTCTCGTCGAAATCGTTCACGTTGAACGTCAGCCGTCGATCGGGGGCGGCGAAGATGCCGAAGTTGGAGAGATGGGCATCGCCGCAGAGCTGCGCCTGGAGGCCCGTGCGCGGACCGTCCGCGAGATCCGCCGCCATGATCGCGGCCGCGCCACGGAAGAACGTCAGCGGCGAGACGAGCATTCGTCCGTAGCGAATCGGCACGAGCTCTGGCACCCGCGTCTTGTCCTGCTCTTCGAGCACCGCCACAGGGTCGACTCGGGCAGGAGGCGGGGACCAGTCGCCATGCGCTCGGCGGGGCACTTCGCTTCGAGCTGCCTTGCCGCGGGACGCGCGCTCGGCCTCGGTCGGATGAGCGTACGCGCCATTCTCGCTGCCTTGGCTGCCCATGATCCTCCTACCGTCGATGAGACTCGAAGTACGTTAGCTCCGCCGCGCGATACGCTCGTTCCAACGCACAGGAGGTTCGCATGGTCGAGGAAGGGAAGCCCGCACCGGACTTCAAGCTGGCGACCGATACGGGGGAGCCGATCAAGCTGTCGGACCTCCGGGGGAAGCCGGTCGTCCTCTACTTCTATCCCAAGGACGACACGCCCGGATGCACGGTCGAGGCGGTCGGCTTCCGGGACGCGTACTCGGAGTTCGAGCAACGTGGCGCCGTCGTGCTCGGCGTCAGCCCGGACGACGAGGCGGCGCACACGAAGTTCAAGGAGAAGTACTCGCTTCCGTTCACACTCCTGGCCGATCCCGAGCACGAGGTGGCCGACGCGTACGGCGTCTGGGGCGAGAAGAAGTACGCCGGCAAGACGTACTTCGGCGTCTTTCGCTCGACGTTCGTGATCGACGCGGAGGGCAACGTGGCCAAGGTGATGCACAACGTGAAGCCGGACGGCCACCCGGACCAGGTGCTCGCTGCGCTCCCCTGATGGACGTCTTCAACCTGCACGGCGACGAGTGGAACCGAACCGAGGAGCGCGACGGCTGGCGGTCGAAGGACGTCTGGGTCGGACAACGGCTGAACGCCGAGCTGATCGGCGGGAGCATGTACGAGCTCGAGCCCGGCCACAAGCTCTTCCCGTACCACACGCACCACGCGAACGAGGAGTGGCTCCTGGTCGTGCGCGGGCAGCCCACGCTGCGCACCGCGGACGGCGAGCAGGAGCTGCGGGAAGGTGACGTCGCGGTCTTCCGGCGAGGCAAGGACGGCTTCCACCAGGTGACCAACCGGACCGACTCGCCGATCCGCATCCTGATGATCTCGACGCTGATCGCGCCGGACATCGTCGAGTACCCGGACAGCGGGAAGGTCGGGGCCAGAAGCGCAGACGGCGAGCGGATCCTCCTCAGCCGGCCCGGGCCGATGCTGGACTACTGGGACGGCGAGGACTAGGGTCAAAGCGCGATGCGCATCCGGCTGCTCCTCATCGCAGCCGTCACGCTGACGGTCGGCTTCTCAGGCTCGACCTCCGAGTCTCGCAGCCCGACCCGACCCGACCACATTGACCACGTTCGGGCGCGGGATCTACACGACCGCCGGAGCCGACTATGCGCGCATCGCCGACCTCGGCTTTCGCACGGTGATCGTGAACCCGACGAAGGTGCAGCTCGAGCAGATCCGCCTCTACGGCCTGACGGCGATGCTCTACCTCGGCGGCTATGACAGCGGGACGTGCACGTTCGGCTGGTCCGACGAGACGGTCCGGGCGCGCGTGACCGCGATCAAGGATCACCCGGCGAGCACGATGTACTACGTCGCCGACGAGCCGCACACGGCGAGCTGCCCGGACGCCGTCCAGCAGATCCGCGCCCGCGCCCAGTTGGTGAAGAGCATCGACCCGACCGCGTCGACGGCAATCGCGGAGAACCGGCTGTCGGACGTGACCGCGTTCGCCAACGCGACGGACGTGCTGATCCTCTCGACCTATCCGTGCTCGCACGTGAACGGCTGCGAGCTCTCGAAGATCGACGCTGCGGTGAACACGGCGCGCGCCGCGAACGTGAAGCACCCATGGGGGGCGCCGCAATCCTTCGGGGACGACTACTACCGCGTGCCCACGCCCGAGGAGCTGCAGGCGATCATCGACCGCTGGAAGGCGGACGGCGTGCAGGGCTTCTTCACGTACACCTGGAACTGCTGCGGCGATCCCGAGACGCTCGCCAACCACCCGGAGCTCTGGGACACCTGGCGACGCGAGAACCGCGGCTTGACGCCCTAGACGGGGCTGCGCTCGAACTCGGCGAGCTCGTCTGCGGCCAGGTCCGCGGCCCGTCGGCGATCGTCTGCGAGCTCTCGCGCGTCCGCGGCGGCTTCCTCGGCCCGCTCGGCGGCGTCCTCCGCCTCGTCCGCCTTGTCGGCCAGGTCGCGGGCGCGCTTCTCGAGGCGCTTGCGCTTCTTCTCCAGTTCGGCCTTCCGTTGCCGGCGCACCGCGAGCTCGTCCGTCGGTGCGGTCTTCGCTGCCGGCCTGATTCCGGCCAGGGCGTCGAAGCCGGAGACCTGCACCTCGGTCGTCAGCCGGCCCGCCTTGAGCGCCGCCCGCTCGGGATCCGTCAGCACGGCCGCGCCGAGAGTCGCCCGAACGCGCTCGAGCACGGCGCGCGTCGCCGGCCGTCCCGCCTCCTCGAGGATCGCGGCGGCCCGCTGCGTGAGGTCACGGACGGACTCCCGCTCCTCGGCCTGCGCGGCCTGGAGAGCGTCGGGGCCTCCGCCTGCCAGGGCCCGCTCCTGAGCCTTCCGCAGCCGCGTGCCCGTCGTGAGCAGCGCCTGCACCTCCTTCTTCTGCCGTCGCGCGAGCTGGTTGATCGTCCACGCGGGCACGCTCGGCTTGACGAGCGCGGTCACCTCGTCGGCAGCGTCCTCCTCGCCCTGCTTCTTCAGCCGTTTCGCAAGCTCGTTACGACGCGCCGTGAACTCGTCCAGCGGCAGCGCGTAGAGGCGGTCGATCTCTCGTTCGAGCGTGGCCAAGGAATTGCGTGGAGTTTAGAGGGCTTGTCGCACCCGGATCGACGGAATTCGTTCACCCCTCAGCCCCTTTTGGCGTATGGAGGATCCCCACACAGGGGGATGCGTCCGCTCCTCACTTCACCGATGACGTAAGGACTATCCCTACGGCGCTTCCGTCGGCGTCGATTCCTCCATGGAGGTCTGCACCGATGCAGAAGCTCTACAACTGGCTTACCCGTGAAGACGGGCAGACGATGGCCGAGTACGGCGTCGTCCTTGCTGTCATCACGATCGCGGTCTTCGGCGCGCTTGCCCTGCTCTCGGGCAACATCGTCAACGCCATGACCCGCGTCGCCGGCTACATCACGTAGTCAAGTTCGAGCAACACCCCAGCGGCGTGGCTTGGGATCACCCGATTCCGAGCCACGCCGCTTTCGCTCGTCCGGCGCAGTACGCTCTTCGCGATGGACCGCTACGTACTCGTGGCCCGCTTGAAACCCGGTACTCGCGAGCGAGCGCACGAGCTTCTCGCCGAACACCCAATGCACGAGGGCGTCTGGGCAAACTTTGAGAGAGAGGCGGTCTTCCTGACGGAGACCGAGGTCGTGTTCTTCGTCGAGGGCACGGACGCGGACAAGTCGATCAAAGCGATCTTCGACGACCCGAGCGCGACCGAAATCGCCCACTGGCTGCCGCTCTTCGATGGACCGCTGCATCGGGCGCCGGAGGCGTACTTCTGGGAACGAGGCGAAGACTAGGCCGGCAAGTTGCCGAACCTGGAGGTCGCACTGCTCCACGCGTCGATCATCGAGGAGTCGAGCGGTGCAGGCGGATCATGATGCTCAGGTGCTTGCTCGACCTCGGCCCGGGTTAACTGAAGCCACACCGCGCGTCGTACCTCGTCATCAGCCTCTCACGCTTTCCGCCTTCGCTTCTCGGGCCTTATGCGGATGAGAGGACTTGAACCTCCACGAGCTTTCGCCCACACGGCCCTGAACCGTGCGCGTCTACCAATTCCGCCACATCCGCGCGCCGAAAAAGTCTAGCCGCGGTCCCGCGCTCACAATTTGCCCACGAATCGCGGGCACAATCGTCCGTCTCTACCATGTCCGAGCTGAAGCGGGTCGTCCTTCTATCCATCGTCGCGCTGGTCTCGGTGCCCGCCCTGGCGGGTGCCCAGTCACAGGCTCCTACGGCTGCCCGCGGACCGCTCGTCGAGGTCATCCTCACGCTCGATGCACCGCCACTCGCGCGCGGCGGTCACGTGCGGACGCTGAGCGCGGTCCAGGGCAATGTCGAGGCGGGTCTCGCGCAGACCGTGCCCGAGCTGACCGTGCAGCGGCGCTACTCGACCGTCCTCGACGGGCTCGCGGTTCGGCTTCCCCAGAGCGAGGTCGACCGCCTCCAGAGCGTCGACGGCGTGACGAAGGTCTATCCGAGCGTCAGCTACCACGCGCTGCGCACGGCGACCCCGAGCTTCATCGGCGCGCCCGCGCTCTGGGGCCCGCGGCTCTCGAGCGCCGGCCAGGGCGTGAAGATCGGGATCATCGACGACGGCGTCGACCGCGTCCATCCGTACTTCAGCGCGCGCGGATACCGGATGCCGCGCGGGTTCCCGAAGGGGAACAAGCGCTTCACCGACGCGAAGGTGATCGTCGCGCGCGCCTTCGCACCCCGCTCGCCGAAGTGGAAGTACGCGGCGGCGTCCCTTCGACCCGTTGAACTCGGAGCACGCAACCCACGTGGCCGGGATCGCGGCCGGCAACTACCGCACCCGCGCGCGAAGCTCACGCGTCTCCGGCGTGGCGCCGAGGGCGTACATCGGCAACTACAAGGTGCTGACGGTCCCCGACGACGGTTTCGGGCTGAACGGGAACTCGGCCGAGATCGTGGCGGGCATCGAGGCGGCAGTCCGCGACGGCATGGACGTGATCAACCTCTCGCTCGGCGAGGCGGAGATCGACCCGAGCCGCGACATCGTCGCCCGCGCCCTCGACGGCGCGGCTGCGGCCGGAGTCGTGCCGGTCGTCGCAGCCGGGAACAGCTACGAGGAGCTTGGCGCAGGTTCGGTGTCCTCGCCGGGCAGCGCAGCGAGTGCGATCACGGCCGCCGCCGAGAGCCAGAGCGGGCCGTTCATCTCGTCCTTCTCGTCGGGCGGGCCGACGCCGTTGTCGCTGCGCATGAAGCCGGACGTGACTGCGCCCGGCGAGGATGTGCTCTCGTCGGTGCCGCGCCGCGCGGGCCTCTGGGCACGGTTCAGCGGGACGAGCATGGCGTCGCCGCATGTCGCCGGAGCCGCCGCGCTGCTGCGCCAGCGCCACCGCGGCTGGACGGTCGAGCAGATCAAGTCCGCGCTCGTGTTGACCGGGAAGCCGGTCCTCGCGCCCGGCGGCGTCGAGGCGGACACGACGCGCGAAGGGGGCGGGACGATCGACCTCGTGCGGGCGGATCGGCCGCTCGTGTTCGCGTCGCCCACGAGCCTTGCGTTCGGCTTCGTGAGGCCCGGCGCCTCCTCGGTCCGGCAGGTCGCGCTCTCGGACGCAGGCAGTGGCGCAGGCGTCTGGACCGTGAGCACGACGCTCCAGCAGCCGGCGAACGGTGTGACGGTGTCCGTGCCCCCGGCAGCGACGGTTCCCGGCCCGCTCGTCATCACGGCAACAGCGTCGCCGGGAGCGGCCGAGGCGACGCACACAGGTTTCGTCGTCCTCCAGCGAGGCGCTGACCGCAGGCGCATCCCGTTCTGGTTCCGCGTCGCGGCGCCGAAGCTCGGCCTGGCGCAGACGACACCGCTCACGCGCACCGGCACGTATCAGGGCGACACGCGCGGGCACCCAGCGCTCGTCGACTCGTATCGCTATCCGGACGACGCGCGGGTCCTCGGCGTCTCGCGGACCCTGCTCGGGCCGGAGCAGGTCTTCCGGGTCTCGGTGACGCGACCGGTGGCGAACTTCGGCGTCGCGGTCCTCGGCGGGGGGCACGGCATCGAGCCGCGAGTCGTCCGCGCAGGCGACGAGAACCAGCTGCTCGGCGAGATCGGGCTCCCGTACAACGCAAATCCGTACCTGCCCGCGTACGGGACTCCAATGCCCGTCGCCGGAGCGGTCCTCCCCGCTCCGGGCGACTACGACGTCGTCTTCGACAGCGGCACGGCCGCGGGCGCCGGCCCGTTCACGTTCCGCTTCTGGATCGGGGACGCGACGCCGCCGCGGCTGAGATTGATCTCGACGCGCGGCCGCCTGCTGCGGGTGCGGCGCGGTCGACAACGGCGCGGGAATCGATCCACGATTCGTGCGGCTCTCGGTCGACGGCAACGCGCACTCGCTGCGCTACGACGCGAGTCGAAACCAGGTTACGGCGTCCCTGAAGGGGCTCCGGCGCGGCCGCCATAGGTTCACGCTCCGTGTCTCGGACTACCAGGAGCCGAAGAACATGGAGAACGTGCCGAAGATCCTGCCGAACACGGCGCGCCTACACGCCGCGTTCCGGATCCACTAGCTCAGGTCGCGGTCGCGCTCGTTCGTCGTCGGCAGCTGCGCTAGGTCGCGCTCGACGCTGGCCGCGAACTCGTCAGGGTCGTCCTCGGTGCGCAGCAGCTTCAGCTGGGCCTTCCTCCGGCGGCGGGAGCGCGTGCGGGGCCCTTCCCACCCGAACCGGGTGGTCAGACGAGGCCACTCGGCAGCGACGAGAACTGCCACGGCACAAGTGAGCAGAGCGATCCAGAGCCAGCCCACGATCCAATTGTACCGACGCCTCCTAGCCCCTCAGACAGGCAGGAGCGGGATGTCCCATGTGTACGCGACGATCAGCGAGGCCACCGCGGCGATCACTCCGAGCAGTGCGACCGCGGCCTGCCCGACGGGGCTCGCGCGCTTCACCCTCTCCCCCGCCTCGCCAAGCCGGTCCACGGCCTTTTCCAGCAGCTGCTCGGCCCAGGCGAACTCGAGCGCGAGCACGGCCAGTCCCACCGCGACGACGAGCAGGCCCGGCCCCGGGAGAGGGATCAGGACGATCCCGAGGAGCACGACCAGGAAGCCGCCGATCGCCGCTGCGACGCGGATCAGGTGGTGCCGTTCCTTGTGCCGCGCCCGGCGCTCCTGCAGGCCTTCGACGAAGCGGTTCCGGGCTCCGGGTTTCATGCCCGAAGGCTAGTCGCCATCGTGTAATGCTCCAGGCGTGGCAGTTGGGATGGCGCGCTCTTCCGCAATCGTTCTCGGAGCGGCGCTCGCGTCGCTGCTCGCTGGCGGCGCAGGAGCGTTCGAGTCGTCGCATTCGACGACCACCTGTCCCCGCCTCGGAGAAGCCGTGCGCTTGCCGCTACGTCCTGGCGGAAGCCCTCTGCAGGCCGACGTGGATGGCGACGGCCGGCGCGACCGCGTCACGCTTCACTACGCGCCGCGCGCCAGAGCGAGCTGTGGGTTCGTCCTCGTCGTCAAGACAGCCTCGAGAGTGTTCGCGGTGCGCGTCCCGGAGTCGTACAAGCCGCCGCAGGATCTGCGCATCCGCGATTGGTCGTTCCCGGAGCCGTATCTCGCCGCCGCCGTCGAACTCGGTGCGCGTGGCTCCCAGATCGTTGTCGCGCGTTCGCACGGAGCTTCTATCGCGAACGTCAGCCTGTACGGACTGGCCGGAGGCAGGCTCGCGCAGCTCCGCTTTCATCCACGTACCCCCGACGACCAACTGTCTCTGTTTGGGACGGTCGGAACGGGAGGCACGTACGCTCGCTGCGTTCGTGGCGGCCCGCTGATCGTGATGGGGATCGGGCCTAGAGACACCAGCGGCAGGCGTTGGTCGGCGCAGAAGAGCGAGTATCGCCTCGCCGGAGCCGGCTTCTGGCGGATCCGCACGCTAACGGTCAAGGGCACGAGACGAAGGATCGACGCCCTCGCTCGTCGGTGGAGGATGGGAGTCGTCGCGCCGTTTACCGGCTGTGTCGTCGCGCGCGGTCGGCGCCTGTAGCGCCTACGGGCAGACCCGGACGTAGTCCGTGTAGCAGAGGTCTCGCCCGCCTTCACCCGTCAGGCGGTCGTTCCCGCGGCCGCCGTCGTGGGCGGCCATGAAGTCGTTCCCGTCGCCGCCCTCGAGGACGTCGTGGCCGGGGCCTCCCTTCAGGAAGTCCTTGCCCGCGTTGCCGATCAGAACGTCGTCCCCGGGGCCGGCGAGGATGCGGTCGTTGCCCGGCCCGCCGATGAGCCGGTCGTTCCCGCCCATGCCGAAGATGACGTCGTCGCCGCCCAGCCCGCAGATCACGTCCTTCCCGGGAGTCCCCCGCAAGAAGTCGCGCTGTTCCGTGCCGACGATCGTGCAACCGGCGTTGCGGACGCTGCGCGGCAGCGCGTTGGCGCGGTAGCTGTGGCCCGCCGGGACGCTGACATCGACGTTGCGGACGAAGTCGTGCACGAGCACGGTGCCCTGGACGACCGTGATCCGCGTCGCGCCGCAGAGATCCTCGGTCAGCCACTTCGTCCCGCGCACGGTCGCCGACGAGTAGCGGCCGCGAGTCCTGAAGTGGCCCTTGCCGCTCCCCCAGAGGCGGCGCTGCGGGCGCTTCTTCGCCAGAGCGCGGAACGACGACACGCAGTCGAGGAAGTTGCCGCCCTTGAGGCGCAGCTCGCCGAGCGCCTTCGGGCTGGGCTGGAGAACCGTGAACGTCCCGTCGTAGAACTCGCTCGTGTCGAGCGTGACGCTGCGCGCGACCGTCACTTTCGCGACGCCGTCGGTCGTGTCGACCTCGGTTCCGATCGGCACCTGCGCGGCGCCCTTGAGATGAACGGTGTCCTCGGAGCTTGGCTCCTTGAAGAGGACCGTGCCGCTGGCGAGAGACAGGTTGGCTGTCGACCCGGGGGTCGGAGGCGGAGGCAGGAAGTCGGCGTTGACGGACTTGGCCGCGTCCATGCTCACCGTGCAGGGCCCCGTACCGGTGCACGCTCCGCTCCAGCCGCCGAGCGTCCAGCCCGGGTCCGGATGCGCGACGAGCGTCACGGTCGAGCCGTTGACGAAGTCTGCGCTGCACTTCGTGCCGCAGTCGATTCCGGACGGCGTGCTCGTGACGCTGCCGTTGCCGGTCTTCGTGACGCTCAACGTGTAGGTCGCGACATTGACCGAGACCTCAGCGGTCGCGGAACCGCCGCGGCCGTCGCCGACCGTGTACGTGAAGCTGTCTCTGCCCTCGAAGCCGCTCGCCGGCGTATAGCGGACCGTCCCGTCCGCCTGAATCGCCGCGGAGCCGTGCGGCGGCTGGGTCACGCTGTCGACCGTGAGCGCGTCGCCGTCGGGATCGCTGTCGTTGGCGCGAACGTCGATGTCGACGGACTGGTCACGGCCCGTGCGTGTGGAATCGTCGACCGGCGTCGGGCTCCGGTCCTCCGCGTCGAACCGAGTCGAGCTCTCGAGCACGACGCTCTCGTTCGGCGCAACCGTCGCGTTCCACTGCTGGCTGAGCGTGACGTCGTAGGGGCTGTCCGCGACGAGATCGCCGTTCGTGTCGTTGAAGACGACGCCGTTGTCTGCGGGCGGGATGCCGTTCGCGCCCTGGATCCTCGGTCGGTAGTCGAAGGGCTGGATCGTCCACTCGTCGGGCGACTGGTCGCTTCCAAGCGCGCCCGTGATCTGGACCAGAACACGCGGGACGCCGGTCGAGGACGAGTCGAACTCCGTCAGCGTCTGGCCGTCGGGACCGCTCGCCGCTGCTCCGTCGTCCGTGCTCCCGTCGAAGCGCAGATCGCCGTCGAGGTGGCGGACGAGATGCGTGGAGATGGCGGAGCCGCCCGTGTTCGTGAGCGTGTACGTCTGCCGGAGCGTCGAGCTTCCGAGCGCCACCGGCCCGAGCTCCTGTCGGACGTCGATCTGGAGCGCTCCGAGCTGAAGCCGCGTCGTGAGCGGGTTCTCGGAGAGCAGCTGGACCTGCCCGTCGACGCAGTCGTCCGCGAGCATCCGCCCAGCGGTGCTCGCATAGAGGTTCGACGTGTACGTCGTGCCGAGCGGCGCGAAGCCGCCGGGCGGGTTGAAGATCGCGTCGGCGCCGGCGACCAAGCCGCGCCCGAAGGCGCCAAGCCCGTCGACCCGAACCCGGACTGCGCCGTCGGCGATCGCAGGGTCGCCGTTTTCGAGCGTGCGGACGATAGGCGTGCATCCCGAGCCGGTTGGGGCCGCGCTCCCGAAGGACGTCGAGGCGGCGACGAGCGCACCCGCGATCGCGAGCGCCGCAAGCAGGCCGGGACGGACGCGGCCTAGGGGCAAATCGCCACGCCCTTCGTGCGGCAGAGATCGGTTCCGGCTCCGCCGCGGAGGCGATCCGGTGGGGTCAGGCCGACGATGTAGTCGTTGCCGCGATCGCCCATGAGCACGTCGGTCCCGGGCCCGCCGTTCAGGTAGTCGTCGCCTGGACCGCCGGCGAGGCGGTCGGGGCCGTTGCCGCCGTCCATACGATCTGCGCCCACTCCGCCGAGCATGCGATCGGCGCCCTTGCGGCCGAGCATCAGGTCCGCGCCGCGCTCGCCGATGAGGACGTCCAGGCCGGGGCCGCCCACGAGCCGGTCACTGCCGGCGCCTCCGATCAGCACGTCGTTTCCGCCGAGCCCGCGCAGCGTGTCGTTCCCGCCCAGCCCGCAGATCACGTCGCGGTGCTTCGTCCCCATGAGGACGTCGCGCCTGGGCGTGCCCATGATCGTGCAGCGGTAGCCGAGGATCGTCCGCGGCTCCCGCGACACCGGCGGAGCGGGCGGCGGTGGCGGAGGCGGCGGCGGTAGAGGTGGCGGAGGCGGCGGAGGCGGTGGCGGCGGAGGTGGCGGAGGTGGAGGCGGCGGGCCTGCCGAGTCGTCGTTGACGATCAGCCCCACTCCAGTGCCGTCTTCCACGGTCGCGTTCACCTCGTTCGTCAACTGCACGAGGAACGTCTCATCGGGCTCGATCTGGGTGTCCCCGTTGACCGAGACGGAGACGTTCTTGGTCGTCTCGCCCGGTGCGAACGTGAGCGTTCCGCCCGTGGCCGAGTAGTCGGCCGGAGCATTCGCGGTCCCGTCGGCGGTGTGCCAGTCGACGGTGACCGTCTTTCCGCTGACGGTCGAGAGCGTGACCGGGAGCGTCGCCGTGGTCGTGCCCGAATTGCCCTCGGTGACGCTCGTGTCGCCGACAGCGAGCCCGGCCAGCGGGTCGTCGTCGATGATCGTGCCCTCGCCCTGGCCGTCGCCGAGGACGACGTCGCCCGAGACGACGGTCAGGTTGACGACGTAGTTCTCGTCCGGCTCGTCGAGCGTGTCGCCGTGCACCTTGACGACGACGGTCTTGCTGCTCTGCCCGGGGTCGAACGTCAGCCGGGTGCTCATCGCGCCGTAGTCGCCCGGCTCGTGCGCCGTCCCGTCGGTGCTCGCCGCGTCGATCACCACGGCGTCGGTCGGAGGCTGCGAGATCGAGACCGTGAATACGGCGTCGGTCTCGCCCGCATTGCCCTCCTGCGTCGAGACGTCGTTGATGTTGACCGTCGCGGGGTCGCGCCTCGTAACGGTGATGCTGACCGTGGCCACATTCGAGTCGGCGGCGCCGTCGTTCGCCTTGAAGGTGAACGAGTCGGGGCCGAAGTAGTGACGGTCGGGGGTGTACGTGCGCGTCGAGCCCGAGCCGGAGAGCGTCCCGTGCGCAGGCGGCGTGACGATCGCGTACGTGAGCGGGTCACCGTCGATGTCGGTCGCGTTGAGCGGGACGTCCTCGGGCGTGTCCTCCGCCACCAGGGCCGAGCTGTCAGTCGCCACCGGCGGGTCGTTGACGGGGGTGACCGTCAGCGCAACAAAGGCAGAGTCGGTCCCGCCGTTCCCATCCGAGATCGAGTAGACGAAGCTGTCGCCGCCGTTGTAGTTCGCAACCGGCGTGTAGAGGACGGTCCCGTCGCTCTGGAGCACCGCGGTGCCGTGCGCGGGCGCGCCGACCGACGTCACCGAAAGAGCATCGCCGTCGACGTCCGAGTCGTTCGCCAGCACTGCAACCGAGACGGCGCCGTCCTCGACCACGGTCGCCGCGTCGTTGAGCGCGACCGGCGCGTCGTTGACCGGCAGGACCGTGAGGGAGACCGTCGCCGTGTTCGAGTCGGCGGTGCCGTCGTTCGCCTTGAACGTGAACGAGTCCGGGCCGTTGAAGTTCGGGTCCGGCGTGTAGGTTCGGCTCGCGCCGGACCCCGAGAGCGCGCCGTGGGCCGGCTGGTCGACGATCGAATAGGTGAGCGAGTCGCCGTCGACGTCGGTCGCCGGTAGAGGCACGAGCGCGAAGCTGTCCTCGGCGAGCATGGCTGTGTTCGGGCTCGCGACCGGCGGATCGTTGACCGGGTTGACGGTGATCGAGACCGTCGCAACGTTCGATTCGTTGGCGCCGTCGCTCGCGCGGAAGCTGAAGTTGTCGGGCCCGTTGTAGTTCGGCGCCGGGCTGTAGGTCTGACTCGGACCGGAGCCGGCAAGCGTTCCGTGGCCGGGCGGGGTGACGATGGAGTACGTGAGCGGGTCTCCGTCAGGATCGGTCGCAGCCAGGGTCACGGGGAGAGCGCTGTCCTCGTCCGTGGTCAGGCTTTGTGATGGGGCGACGGGCGTGCTGTCGTCGTCGGTGATCGTCCCCACGCCTTGTCCGTCGACGATGTGACCACCGTTCGGATTCGAGAGGTTGACGACCAGAACCTCGTCGGACTCGTCGAGCAGATCTCCGGTGACGGCGACGTTGATCGTCCGGGTCGTGACTCCGGTCGGAAAGCTCAGCTGCCCCGACGCAGGCGTGAAGTCGACACCCGAGGTCGCCGTGACTCCCTGGGTCTCGTAGTGAACGCTGCTCGTCCCGTGGGTGTCGCCGCTGCGCGAGACGGTGAAGGTCATCGCGGTCGTGCCAGAGTCGCCCTCGAGGACGCTGGCGTCTCCGATCGAGATCCGCGGGCTTTCGTCGCCGTCGGCGGCCTGAGGCCTGGGTGGTCCTGTGCTCGCGTGCGCGCTCGCGAGGAGCCCGAGGGCGAGCGCCGAGAGGCCGGTGACCAGCAGGACGCGCCGTACGCGAAATCGGTGCGCTAAGCGCGCTAGTGCCGCAGTCAAAAAAGGACCCTCTCTTTCCCCAAAGCCGCCGCAGGATGGTTCTCCGGAAGACTGTCAGTGGTTCAGAACCACGGCAATAGGTCTCTGGACCTATATTCCGCGGATGTACGGCCTACGACATCTGGAAATGCCAGAGTTCGCCGCGTATGATTCCCGCCGGGTAAGTCCAGCGCTCACCGGCCAAGGAGGGGCGATGCGCAACGCGTTCATATCCATCCATAAGTCCCCTGGGATCCAATTGGAGGAAATGACGCGTGTCGCAAAGAGAGCTCAACCTTGGAATCGTGGCGCATGTAGACGCCGGTAAGACCACCCTCACCGAGCGGCTTCTGTACGAAGCCGGCGTCATCGACGAGATCGGAAGCGTCGATGCCGGAACGACCCAGACCGACACCCTGGACCTCGAGCGCCAGCGTGGAATCACGATCAAGTCCGCCGTCACCTCGTTCGCGCTCGGCGACGTCCACGTCAACCTGATCGACACTCCGGGCCACCCGGACTTCATCGCGGAGGTCGAGCGCGTGCTCAGCGTCCTCGACGGCGCGGTGCTCGTGATCTCCGCGGTCGAAGGCGTCCAGCCCCAGACACGCATCCTGATGCGCGCGCTCCAGCGGCTTCGCATCCCGACGCTGCTGTTCGTGAACAAGATCGACCGCGCCGGAGCCGGTGAGGACCGCGTGCTCCGGGCCATCGCGGAACGCCTCGGGGCCGCGGTCGTCCCGATGTCGGCACCGGACGGGCTGGGCACGCGAGACGCGTTCGTCAAGCCCCTCGTCGACGACCCGGCGCTCCACGAGCTGCTCGCGGAGAACGACGAGGCGCTCCTGGAGTCGTTCGTCGACGACGAGTCGGACGTCTCGCAGGGCCGCCTGCTCCTGGAGCTCGCCTCCCAGACGCGGCGTGTCCTCGTGCATCCGGTGTTCTTCGGCTCGGCGCTGACGGGCGCCGGCGTCGACGCGGTGATGACCGGAATCGCGGAGCTGCTTCCGTCCTCGACAGGCGACCCGGACGCGGCACCCTCGGCCTCTGTGTTCAAGATCGAGCGAGCCCCGAACGGAGAGAAGGTCGCCTACGTCCGGATGTTCTCGGGGACGATTCGCACGCGCGACCGCGTGAGCTTCGGCTCGGGTCTCGAGGGCAAGGTGACGGCGATCGCCGTCTTCGAGCAAGGGCCGGCCGTGCAGCGTCAGTCGGTCGCCGCGGGCGGGGTCGCGAAGCTGTGGGGCCTCGCCGACGTCCAGATCGGCGACCGCATCGGCGAATCGGGCGCCACGGCCGCGCGCCCGCAGTTCCCGCCGCCGACGCTCGAATCGGTCGTCGTCGCGAGCAACCCGGACGATCGAGCGCGGCTCCGCGCCGCCCTGACGCAGCTCGCCGAGCAGGACCCGCTGATCAACGTCCAGCAGAACGAGGTGCTGAACGAGGACTCGGTCTCGCTCTACGGCGAGGTCCAGAAAGAGGTGATCGAGTCGACGCTCGAGACCGACTTCGGCTTGGAGGTCGACTTCCAGGAGCCCACGCCGATCCACATCGAGCGGCCGCTGCGAAGCGGCGAGTCGATCGAGGTGCTGCACTCGGAGACGAACCCGTTCCGCGCCACGGTCGGCCTCCGAATCGATCCCGGCACCACCCGACTCGGGCTTCGAGTTCCGCCTGGACATCGACCCGCTGACGGCGCCGCTGTACCTCTACAAGACCCTCAACAGCTTCTCGGAGCACATGGCGCGGTACGTCCGCGAGACGCTGCTGGAGGGTCTCCACGGCTGGCAGGTCACGGACTGCGTCGTGACGATGACCAGCTGCGCGTACAGCGTGCCGGACGGCCCTCCGTCGAAGCGAGGCCCGCTCAGCACGAGCAGCGACTACCGCAAGCTGACGCCGATCGTGCTCATGCAGGCGCTCGAGCAGGCGCGGACGAGCGTGTGCGAGCCGGTCGTCCGCGTGAGGCTCGAGGTTCCCGCGGAGTCGGTCGGCGCCGTCCTCGCGGCCGTAGGCCAGCTAGGCGCACCGGCCGAGATGGAGTCGCTGCGAGGCGACCTGGCCACGGTCGACACGGTCCTGTCGATCCTCGCCGCGCAGGACCTCCAGCGACAGCTGTCGAGCCTGACGAGCGGCGAGGGCGTGCTCGAAACGACCTTCCTCGGCTACGAGCCGGTCAGCGGCGACCCTCCGACCCGCCGGCGAAAGACGGTGAACGCGCTCAACCGAGAGGAGTACATGCTCCATGTCGTGAGCCGTGCGTATCGATAGCGGCGGCGCAGCGGTAGCCCAACGTGATGAACTTCCGACGATGACGTCTGACGCCGCACCCCTCGCTCCTGGGTCGCCCGCGCCCAACTTCGAGCTGCCGTCAACGCCCGACCAGAAAGTCTCGCTCGAGGACTTCCGCGGCCAACCCGTGATCCTCGCCTTCTACCCGGAGGACTGGAGCCCGGTCTGCTCCGATCAGCTGGCCCTGTACCAGGAGTTGTTACAGGAGTTTCAGCGGTACAACGCGGAGCTACTGGGGATCTCGGTCGACGGGATCTGGTCCCATCTGGCATTCGCGAAGGACCGGAACCTGCACTTCCCGCTGCTGGCCGACTTCGAGCCCAAGGGCGAGGTCGCTCGGACGTACGGCGTGTACCGGACGCAGGACGGCACCAGTGAGCGGGCGCTCTACGTGATCGGGCCCGACGGCGTCGTCGTGTGGAGTTACGTGTCCCCGGTCGGCATCAACCCCGGGGCGGACGGGATCCTTCAGGCTCTCGAGAGCTTGACCAAGGAGCGCGACTCGTGACGAGGACCGAGTGGGCACCGACGCTCACGATGCCGGTCTCCGAGGATCGGGATCACATCCAAGGACCTGCCGCTGCGCCGGTCACGCTCGTCGAGTACGGCGACTACCAGTGCCCGTTCTGTGGAGCCGCGTACCCGATCATCAAGGACGTCCAGGCTCGCATGGGTGACGGGCTCCGCTTCGTCTTTCGCAACTTTCCGATCTCCACATCGCATCCCAACGCCGAGCTGGCGGCTGAGGCGGCCGAGGCTGCGGCGGTTCAGGGCAAGTTCTGGGAAATGCACGACCTTCTCTACGAGAACCAGGACCGCCTCGGCGGCGAGGACCTCCACGCGTATGCGGAGCGCCTGGGCCTGGACCTCGAGACCTTCGATCGCGAGCTTGCCGGCCACGCCTACGCTGCGCGGGTCCGCGAGGACTTCATGAGCGGCGTCCACAGTGGAGTGAACGGGACGCCGACCTTCTACCTCAACGGCAGCCGGTACGACGGCTCGTACGAGACCGAGAGCTTGCTGGCGGCGCTCAGAGATCGATCAGGACCTTGAGCGCCTCGCGTTCGTTCATCGCCCGGTAGCCGTCGGGCACCTCGTCGAGGCTCGCCACGCGGTCGAAGACGCGGCCGGGCTCGATCCGTCCTTCGAGGACGTCGGGCAGGAGCTCCTCGATGTACGCGCGTGCCGGAGAGGGGCCGCCGGCGATGGTCACGTTCTTGAAGAAGGTCTTGACGCCCAGCGGAATCGAATCCTCCTGCGGGACGCCGACGCGCCCGACGGCGCCACCCGGACGCGCGATCTCGAGAGCGGTGATCGTCGACTGTTCGAGCCCGACGCACTCGAGAACCGAATGCGCCCCCAGGCCGTCGGTGAGCTCGTGGACACCCTCGACCGCCTCGTCGCCTCGCTCGCTCACGACGTCTGTCGCCCCGAACTCTTCCGCCAGCGCGGTCCGGCCGGCATGCCGGCCGAGGATGATGATTCGCTCAGCGCCGAGGCGCCGTGCGGCAATCACTCCGCACAGCCCAACGGCGCCGTCGCCGACGACGGCGACCGTCTTCCCGGGGCCGACCTGGGCGGAGAGCGCAGCGTAGTGGCCCGTTGCCATGACGTCCGACAACGCGAGGAGCGACGGCATCAGCTCGTCGTCCGGTCCCACCGGCAGCACGACCAACGTTCCGTCTGCCTGGGGAACGCGAACGGCCTCGCCCTGGCCGCCGTCGACGCCGTCCATCCCGTACCGGCCGCCGTGGAGACACGATGTGTGAAGCCCCTCGCGGCAGAACACGCAGGTGCCGTCAGACCACACGAACGGTGTGACGACGAGGTCGCCGGCCTTCACCGTGCTGACCTCGGCGCCCACGTCCTCGACGAGCCCGATGAACTCGTGGCCCATGCGGCGGCCTGTGTCGGTGTGCTCCATCTGGTTGTAGGGCCAGAGGTCGCTCCCACAGATCGCGGAGCGGGTGACGCGGACGACGGCGTCGGTCGGCTCGAGCAAGCCAGGGTCGGGAACGGTCTCGACCCGGACCTCGCCTGCTCCGTACATCACGGTCGCACGCACGACAAGCGGTTATACCCGGCCAGCGGTCTTTGCGGACACCTCGACTGGGCGTTTCAGGACGAGCTAGGGAGTCGCTGTGCCCGCAGCTCTGCGCGCGCCTCTCGCCACCAGATGAGCTCGTAAGCGTGGAGCGCAACCCAGACGCCCGCGACCAGGGCGAGCGCGACGAGCGCAGGCACCACCGTGGCGACAGGGATCAGCAGCACACAGACAATGGCCGCTACGAGCCGACCGCCTCTGACGCTGCGCGCCACGCGGAAGCGAAGCGCTACGTACGCGAACAGGTAGAGGGCCGAGCCGCCGCAGAGCGCGAGCGCCTCGATCGTGCCGAGCTCGTCTCCGAGATGCTTCAGCGCGCTCTTCACCGCGAACGCGAAGAGCACGATGCCCGCGACCATCGGCAGGTGCAGGAAGGTGTAGATGTCGCGGGCGATCGCAATGCGCTCCTCGCCGCTGCGTTCGTCCAGCAATTGCCGTCCCCGGATCGTGAAGAAGTCGAAGTAGGCCAGCCAGAACGACATCGCGACGAGGAGCCCGAGGAGGGCGCCGATGATCACGTCGCCGTGGAGACGCTCATCCCGCGCTCCGAGCCCGACCGCAACGAGCGACTCTCCGATCGCGATGATCACGATCAACCCGTGCCGCTCGGCAAAGTGCCGCGGTTGAACCCGCCAACCCTCCAGGCTGACGAACGCCGGGCCGACGAAGCCAACCGCAAGCGCGGCGACCCAGAGCGCAGCCTGAAGCCCGCCGTCGAAGAATCCGGCGAGGAGGATCAGGGCCGAACCTCCGAGCACCCAGGGAACGACTCGCCAAATCGCGCTCAGGAGCTGCCGGTCGCCGCCGGCGCCGAGCGCGTACAGCACCGTCTGCATGAGATTTGCGATCAGGAATGCGACGCCGAACACGACGCCGTCCGCCCCGAACGCGCCGGGCACCGCAAGCGCGGCCATGAACATCGCGCCCATCGCGACGAACATGGCGGCGAGCGCCGGCCCGACCTCTGCGTCGATCGTGTTCGTCAACCACGCGTACGCTGCCCAGGCCCACCAGAGCGCCGTCATGATCAAGAGCGCCTGCCCGAGGCCCTCCCAGGTCGAGTGGTTCGTCAGCAGGGTCGTCACCTGCGTGAACGCGAAGACGAATACGAGGTCGAACAGGAGCTCGAGCGGCGCTACCGGATGCTCGTCCTCGACGGATCGCTGACTCACGGCCCGACGCTATACGGTCGAAGGAATGAATCGCGTCGACGGCGCTGTTCCCCGGCCAGGTCGCGGCGGTGTTCCCGGCGTTTCATCCCGTGAGGGTGATGCCCTTCCCCCGAATCGCGATAAGACGACAGCGTTGTTCCACCGTCCGTCACAACGCAAGAGGAGGTAGCACGATGGCGGCGTCAGACGACTTCACGAAGCTCAAGGAGCAGGTTGAGGAGGCCGACCGCAGCATCAAGGCGGCAGTAGCACAGAAAGATGCCGAGTTGAAGACCGTGGTCGACGACGCACGGAAAAACGCCGACGATCGGGCCGCGCAACTGCGCGCCAAGACGACTGAGGCTGCCGACGAGGCCCAACACCAATGGAGCCAGGTCCAGACCGACTGGGACAAGCACGTCAAGCGCATTCGAGAGCGCGTCGACGCGAGGAAGGCCGAGATCGATGCCGGGATGGCCGAAGACGACGCCCAGTGGGCCGAGGCCGACGCTTACGACGCCGTCACGTTCGCGGAATCCGCAAACGAGGAGGCCAAGTACGCAGTCCTCGACGCTGTGATGGCGAGGAGGCGCGCGGACGCTATGGCGGCCGCGACCTGAGTAAAGCGCCCGCTAGCCGGACTCGAACCGGCGACCACCTGGGTGCGATACCGCAATGACGCGCGCCCGCCAGGAGCCTCGCGGCGCGTCGACCTCGACGAGGTCCCCGGGGCTTGCCCCGAGAAGGGCGCCGCCGAGCGGGGAGTCGGGCGAGACGCCTCCGACGCTTGAGATCTCGACGGTCATCCGGTCGCCGTTCTCGTCCTCGACGTCGACCGTCGACCCGATCCCGACCTCGCCGCTCGCGGACGACGCCTGGTCGACGACGACCGCCCGGTCCAAGCGATCGCGAATCGTCCTGATCCTGGCCTCCAGCAGACCCTGGTCGTTCTTCGCCGCGTGGTACTCGAAGTTCTCGGACAGGTCGCCGAACCCCCTGGCCGTCGCGATCGCCTGAACGACCTCTTTGCGGCGCGGTCCCTCCAGCTCAGCGAGCTCCGACTCGAGCCGTTGTTTCTGGTCAGGCGTCATCGGCTCCGGCTTGTCGCGAGACATGCCGCGGAAGGGTACAGCCGTTACCGTGAGTCGCGTGCCTGCCCGCGCTCCATCCCTCGCGCGCCGCGACGACCTGAGAAACGTCGCGATCGTCGCGCATGTCGACCACGGCAAAACGACACTCGTCGACGCCCTGCTCTGGCAATCCGGCTCGTTCCGCGCCAATCAGGAAGTGGCGGAGCGGGTCATGGACTCGATGGACCTCGAGCGCGAGAAGGGCATCACGATCCTCGCCAAGAACACGGCGGTCCAGATCGGCGACACGAAGGTGAACATCGTCGACACGCCCGGCCACGCCGACTTCGGGGGCGAGGTCGAGCGTGGTCTGACGATGGTCGACGGTGTGCTCCTCCTAGTCGATGCGAGCGAGGGACCCCTGCCCCAGACCCGGTTCGTCCTCCGCAAGGCGCTCGAGGCGCGGCTTCCCGTCGTCCTCGTCGTGAACAAGGTCGACCGTCCGGACGCCCGTCCCGAAGCAGTTGTGAACGAGGTCTACGAGCTCTTCCTGGACCTCGACGCGGACGAGACGCAGATCGACTTCCCGATCGTGTACGCGAACGCGCGTACCGGCCAGGCCGGCCTCAAACCAGATGAGCTCGCCTCCGACCTCGAGCCGCTCCGCGAGACCCTGCTCGCAACCGTTCCGCCCCCCTCGTACGACCCGGATCACCCGCTGCAAGCGCTCGTCACGAACCTCGATGCGTCGCCGTACGTCGGGAGGCTGGCCTTGCTGCGCGTTCTGCACGGGACGATCCGCAAAGGCGAGCAGGTCGCGTGGTGCCGCGCCGACGGGACGATCGAGAAGGCGCAGGTGACCGAGCTCTACGTGACCGAGGCGCTGGACCGGGTCCCCGCCGAGGAAGCCGGCCCCGGCGAGATCGTCGCGCTCGCCGGCCTCGCCGAGGTCACGATCGGCGAGACGATCGCGGACGCCGACGACCCACGCCCCCTTCCGGTCAGCACCGTGGACGAGCCGTCCCTGGCGATGACGCTCGGGATAAATACCTCGCCGCTCGCAGGCACCGAGGGCGACAAGGTGACGGCCAGCGCGCTGATCGCCCGCCTCGAGCGCGAGCTCGTCGGGAACGTCTCTCTGCGCGTGCAACCGACGACGAGCCCCGATGTCTGGGAGGTACAGGGGCGCGGAGAGCTCCAGCTCGCGGTCCTCGTCGAGATCATGCGGCGCGAGGGATTCGAGCTCACCGTGGGCAAGCCTGAGGTGCTGACGCGCGTGATCGACGGGAAGAAGCACGAGCCTGTCGAACGGGTCGCCATCGACGTCCCGGAGGAGTACATCGGCGTCGTCACGCAGTTGCTCGCGCTCCGGAAGGGCCGGATGCAGCAGATGGTGAACCACGGCACGGGCTGGGCCCGCATGGAGTACCTCGTGCCGGCCCGTGGGCTGATCGGCTTCCGTACGGAGTTCCTCACGGAGACGCGCGGGGCCGGGATCATGCACCACGTCTTCGAGCGCTGGGAACCGTGGCACGGCGAGCTGCGAACCCGTCCAACCGGCAGCCTCGTCGCCGATCGCAGAGGCGACGCGACCGGGTTCGCGATAGCTGCGCTCCAGGAGCGTGGGTCGCTGTTCATCGGCCCGCGCGTGGAGGTCTACGAGGGCATGGTCGTCGGCGAGAACGCCCGGGGCGAGGATCTCGACGTCAACGCCACCAAGGAGAAAAAGCTCACGAACATGCGCTCCTCGACTGCGGACGAGCTCGTCCGGCTCATTCCGCCACGCCCGCTCTCTCTCGAGCAGGCGCTCGAGTTCATCCGGGCCGATGAGTGCGTCGAGGTGACGCCGAAGAGCATCCGCCTGCGGAAGGTCGAGCTCTCAGCGACGAAACGCCAGTCGATTGCCTCGCGCCGCAAGCGCGACCGCGACGCCACCCCGGCCTGACGTCGCGCTGCGCGGATTCGTCGGAATGGGATCCATAGCTGGCTATTGAAGAGCTCCCCGGGTTGGTCTAGGACCATGCTGCAAATCGCGGGTTTTTGGGTGCCCGACCCAGCACCGGCACAACACCGCCTCGCGCGAATCGCACGGCCGCTGGCCTACCCGCCGAAGCCCTGCGGATGCCGGTGCGCTTCGATGGCGGCGTGCGTGGAGAGTCCGACGATCACGATCATGGCGACGACTAGGAGCGCGAAGGCGAAGAAGACGAACCGGGTCCGATCTTCAAGCGAGAACGGACGGACAGCGTCAGGAGCGAGGGCGGCGACGAGTAGGACGCCCGCCGTCCCGAGGCAGAGAAGACCTGCGACGTAGAAGATCAGTTCCCATATTCCGAGTTGCCCGAAGCCGTACGCGAGGCCGCCGGAAGCATTGAACGCGAGCGTGATCGCGATGCTGATGGCTACCCAGGCGGCGCGGCGCTCGATCGCCTCCACGGGGCGGAGAGTACGGTTCGCTACGGACGGTGCCCGGCCACCACCGTCCTAAGCGGCGAGCATCTCCGCGTAGTCCAGCTCGTTCTCGTCCATCAGGACGTGCGTGTAGGTGTTTGCGGTCACGTTCAGGTCGCGCTGCCCGACGAACTCGCCGATCCGCGCCCACGGGACGCCGCTCAAGTGCAGGAGGCTGATCCGGCGGTGCCGGAGGTCGTGCGGCGACCAAAGGGGGATCGCCGCCGCCCGACACGCCTTCGCGATCGACGTCCTAAGCGCGTCGGCACCGGAACCGGCGAACAGGCGAAGCCCCGCGCGAAGACACAGCTGTTCAACGAGGCCGGCTTACTCGGTCGCCGAGAGCGGGCGGCCGAGTTGCTTCTCCCACCAGTCGGAGTCGATCGCGGTGAGGCCTTCCTCAGGCGCCCTGACGACGGCTCTCGTCCTGATCAACTCGCGCTCGGCGACCGACCGGTGTCGGTCCGCCAGCTCGCTCTGCTGCAGCTGTAGCTCGGCCTCCTGGGTCGCGAGGACCGCCTCTCGCGCCTCGATCCGCGCCGTAGCCTCTGCTGCGCTCTTCTCCGCCTCGGCCAGCGACCGTTCAAGGATGCGCTGGCGCTGCGCCAGGACCGCCTCCTGCTGGGCGAGCTCCCCGGCCGACTCGGTGCGCTCACGCTGCGCCGCCGTCAGCTCGCGGAGCTTCACCTCGATCTGACGCTCGCGTTCGGCGGTTCTCGTTTCGGCCGCGGCCAGCTCCGCCTTCAGGTCGGCCAGCCGCTTCTGCTCGGCCTCGAAGGCGGCTCGACCTCCCTCGATTGGGGGAACAGGATCGTTCACGCTCGGTCGCGACCGATTCCGCCGCTTGAGCAACGCCGGGGTCCACATGCTTGACAACTCGCCGGCGCGAGCGCGCACAGTACCTACCAGCAGCGCAACTGCCAGCCACAAAACGACAGCCAATATCCCAATCATCATCGCCTCTCCATCCGGCTGAACCAACGATAGTGCAGCCGGGCCAACCAGGAACAACACCCCACTCGATCAGTTTCGCGAGCGCGGCAGATCCATGGCCCAACCGCCATCTAGAAGCGCCGGCGTTGGCGTCACTAAGGTGGCCCGAGTTGCCCCGTTGGGGTCATAGCGGGTGTTCGACTCTCGCTCTACGGTTGCGGCTATGAAGTTCTTGCACCTGCTGGTCGTTGGTGCGCTCGCCATCTCGGCGGTGGCCGCGTTCGTGCATATAGGACGGGGCGCGACGAACGAGACGAAGACGGTCGCGAGTGTGGCGACGACCATGCCCGCGGAGGTTGCGAAGCAGGCTGCGGCCGCGAACGTGCGGTCGGCGATCCCGTCGCTGGAGGCGTTCTACGCCGACCACGGCACATATGGCGGGGCGGACGTCTCTGCGCTGCGGCGCGACTACGACCCTGGGATAGACCCGTCCGTGAAGCTCGGGTGGGTAGAGACGGGCCGCTACTGCCTGGAGAGCACGGTCGAGGGCCAGACGGCGAGCGTGACCGGGCCCGGCGGCGGGATCGCGCTCGGCGGCTGTTAGCGGCCCCGCTCCGGCGCCCCGGCCTTCGACCCAGCCCCTGTTGCCTGTACTGGCGAATTCCTGAGACAGCACCGGGACAGCACCGACTCGCATATTTCGCCCCTTCTTCGCACACTCGCCCGCGTAACCATGCGGTTCCCGCATGGCTAGAAGGGGCGAAAACTCCCCGGGTTGGACTCGAACCAACAACCCTCCGGTTAACAGCCGGATGCTCTGCCAATTGAGCTACCGGGGATCGGTGCTCAGCGGTCGCGAATTGTAGCGTCGGTCAGGCGAGGGCCTGGACCGCCTCGCGGACCTTCGCCAACTGCTCCTGGATCTCTTTCGTTTGCTCCAGATCGGCGTCGGCCAGCTCCCGGCGGAGGTGACGTTCTCGCAGCCGGAGCAGCAGTTCCTTGCCGGTCGCCTCGTCGATTGCCTCCGCGGCAGCTCGCGCGTCGAGCTCGGCGATCAGCGGAACGAGGTCGGCCTCCTCCTCGCCGCCGTCGACGAGATGGGTGCGCAGTCGGCGGTGCAGCTCGTTGTCGAAGTGGTCGGCGCTCATCTCGGCGAGCACGGGGATGAGATCCGCATGCGCGACGCACCCCGCGAGCGCCTCGCGCTCGAGCCTGTCCCCCGCGTCGATCAGCCTGGGCGACGCGGCGGCGCCGGTCGCGGCACTCCCGGCCGCTGCGCAGCTGCACCGTCAACCCGAGCCGGTCGTTCGCGAGCCGCCACGCGTCGTGCCGCTCGGGCGACTCCGGGATCCCGTTCAGGATGTCCTGGACGCGCAGGTAGGCGTGCTGCTTGTCCCGTGCGTGATCGAGCTCGAGACGGACGCGATGCACGGCGTACGGCTCGGCCGCTCCGAGTCGCTCCTCGAAGCCGGCCGGGTCGTCGGCCGGATCCTTGCCCCGCGGAAGCGCGACCACGCGCACCTCGAATCCCTGCGAGACGGCCAGCTCCATCCCGCGCAGCGTCGCCTCCTCGCCGGCCGCGTCCGAGTCGAAGCAGAGGAAGAGCCGCTGCGTCAACCGCTTGAGCTCGCGCAGCTGGTGCTCCGTGAGCGCCGTCCCCATCGAGGCGACGACCGGCATCACGCCCGCCTGCCGCAAGGCGATCACGTCCGTGTTGCCCTCGACGACGAGCGCCCGGTCCTCCTTCGTCACCGCTCCGCGCGCGAGATTGAGCCCGTACAGGACGTGCGACTTGTGGAAGAGCTCGCCCTCGGGCGAGTTGACGTACTTGCCGCGCAGCGGATCGTCCTCGCGCAGCTTGCGCGCCTGGAAGCCGACGATCCGGCCGCGCGCATCGGTGAGCGGAAACATCAGCCGCCGCTGGAAGTAGTCCGAGCCGCGCTTGGTCACGAGGCCCGCGCCGGCGAGCTCCTCGGCCGTGAACCCCTTCTCGCGCGCCTTCTTCGCGAGCGTCGCGCCCGCGGGTGAGAGCCCGAGCCGGAACTCGCGACAGACTTCCTCGCCCAGTCCCCGCGACACGAGGTACTCCTGAACGGGCTTGCCGGACTCGGCCCACAGGGTCTTCTCGTAGAACGTGGCCGCCTGGTCGAGAAGCGCGTAGAGCCGCTCCTTGTGCTTGCGCTGCGCATCGGCCTGCGGCGACGACTCTTCGTACTCGAGCTCGACGTTGAAGCGGTCGGCGAGCCACTCGATCGCGCCCACGAAGTCGAGGCTCTCCGTCTCGCGCACGAACGAGATCGCGTCTCCGCCGGCCTGGCAGCCGAAGCAGTAGTACGTCCCGCGGTCCGGCGAGACCGAGAACGACGGCGTCTTCTCCTGGTGGAACGGGCAGAGCCCCGTGTAGCGCGCGCCGACCTTGCGCAGCCGCGTGCGGGCCTCGACGAGGTCGACGATGTTGGCCGTGGCCTTGACCGCGTCGACCGAGGTGTCCTTGATGCGGGCCACTAGAGAGCGGCCGCGTACTCCAGCGCGAAGCGGTCGGTCATGCCCGACAGATAGTCCACGATCTCGACCGGCGAGTCACCCCGCTCGGCGAGGCTGTCGAAGATTCGCCGCACCGTGCCGCCCGCGCGCTCGTGCTCCTGCCTCGTCTGCGGCCCGAGGTAGACGCGCTCGAACATGAAGCTGCGGAGCGAGAGCATCGCGGCGCCGACCTCGTCGCCCTGGACGATGTCGCCGGCCGCGTCCGAGGACTCGACGAGGTCGTGGACGAGCGTGTCGATCCGCTTCGAGCCCGCTCGGGCCGAGCAGCGCGACCTCGTCTTGCGGCAGGTCGTCGGCGTCGAGGATCCCGTGGCGGATCGCGTCGTCGATGTCGTGGTTGATGTACGCGACGCGGTCGACGATCCGGACGATCTTCCCCTCGTGCGTCTCGGGCTCGACCTCGCCCGTGTGCTTGAGGATGCCGTCGCGGACCTCCCACGTGAGATTGAGCTGCTCCGCGATCCGCAGCGACTGCTCGTTGTGGCGGAAGCCGGTGCCGAACCGCTCGCGCAGGCACTCGTCGAGCGCCTCCTCGCCGGCGTGCCCGAACGGCGTGTGGCCCATGTCGTGCCCGAGCCCGATCGCCTCGGTCAGATCCTCGTTCAGGCGCAGCGCCCGGGCCACGCCGCGGGCGATCCCGGTCGTCTCGAGCGTGTGCGTCATGCGCGTCCGGAAGTGGTCGCCGGCCGGGTCGATGAAGACCTGCGTCTTGCCCTTCAGCCGCCGGAACGGCTTCGAGTGCAGGATCCGGTCGCGGTCGCGCTGGAACGGCGTGCGCAGGCGGCATTCGTCCTCCTCGCGCGCGCGCCCGCGTGACTCGTAGGAGCGGACGGCCAGCGGGGAGAGCCACGACTCTTCGTGCTCCCGGATCCGGGCTTCGAACTCGTTGGCGACGGTGCGCTGAGCCACCGTCGAAGGCTACTCCCCGGCGCGGCCGGGACGGCGTAGGCGCAGAACGAGCCAGCGGACGAACGCCGCCAGGCCGAAGAGGATGAGCCCGACGACGACGAAGAACGGCAGGTCGGACCAGCGCTCCTCGTCGAACGCGAAGTCGACGAGCATCTCGGCGGCGCAGACGGCTCGCGAGAATCCAGAGCGCACGCCGCCGCGGTAGGCGCTTCCACGCGACGACGATCCCGGCGACCACCGGAATTCCGAACAGGAGCGGGTAGTACACCGCGCCGTTGTCGAGGATCGACCCCAGGAGCAAGGCGGTGAGGCTACACGATGATCGGAACCGTCCCGCCGTCCGCGCTCCAGGCCGAACCTGTCACATAACTGGCACGGTCCGAGCACAGGAAGACGATCACCGCGGCGATCTCGTCCGCCTCCGCCAAGCGCCCGAGCGGCCTGCCGCCGGCGACGGCGTCCAGCACCTCGTCGCGCGACTTCCCGGTCCGCTCCGCCTGCTGGTCTGCGAGCCCGCCTGGAGCGAGCCAGGCGTCGGTCGCGGTCGGCCCCGGAGTGACCGCGTTGCAGCGGATGCCGTCCTTCGCGTAGAGGTCGGCGACGAGTCGCGAGAGAGACAGCACCGCCGCCTTCGTCACCGTGTAGTTCGGCATCGAGGTCGAGGGCCGCTTCCCGGCCGTCGAGGAGACGTTGACGATCGAGCCGCCTCGTCCCCGCATCTCCGGCAGCGCTGCGCGGATCGTGCGGACGTAGCTCATCACGTTCAGCTGCCACATCTCGTCCCACTGCGCGTCCGTGACCGCATCGAAGTCGGTCTGGTACGCGAGCCCGACGTTGTTCACCAGGCAATCGATCGGGCCGAGCTCACCGGCCTGACGGATGAGCTCCGCGGGCGCATCGGCATCGGCGAGGTCGCCCGCGACGTGCAGCGCCTCCCCCACGCTCGGCGCGCCGCTGCGGCCGCTCGTGACGACCTGCGCGCCCTCCTCGGCGAGCATCCTCGCGACGGCGCGGCCGATCCCGCCCGTCGAGCCGGTGACGACGCAGACGCGATCGCGGAGCCCGAGATCCACGGGCGGCTAGCGTACAGCCCGTGACGACGCTCCTCCTCGCACGCCACGGCGAGACCGAGTGGAACCGCGAGGAGCGGTACCAGGGCCACGCCGATCCGCCGCTGAACGAGACGGGCCGCGCGCAGGCCGAGCAGCTTGCGGAAGCAGCTCGCCGGAGAGCCGATCGACGCCGTCTACTCGAGCGATCTGCGCCGCGCCTCGGAGACAGCCGAGATCGTGGGCGCGCGCCTCGGCCTCCCCGTCGAGCGAGAGGCCGGGCTGCGCGAGATCGACGTCGGCTCGTGGCAGGGGCTGACGAAAGCGCAGATCGACGGGCGCCCGTGGGACGGCGAGACGTACGAGCACCACTCCGAGCGAGTCACGCGCGCCCTCCGCGAAATCGCAGCGCGCCATCCCGACGGACGAGTGCTCGTCGTCAGCCACGGTGGCTCTCTCAGGCGCGTTCAGGATGCCGTGCTGGGCGAGCCTCTCCCGGTCGTCGAGCACTGCACCGTCTGGACGTGCTACCTCGAGAACGGCGAGCTGCTGACGAACCCCTGAATCGAGGATTTCGCCGCGGACGAAACTCGGCGAGATCCTGGTCGACCGGGGCGTGATCTGCCGGCCGGAGTTCGATCGCGCGATCGCGAGACAGTCCGGAGGTCGACCTCGACGAGGAAGCAGGCGTCGGAAGCGGCCTGCGCGCGGCGATCGAGCGGCGACACCGCTGGCGACGCGATTTCCGGATCTAGGGCCGAGCCCTCAGCCGGTACGCTCCGTTCGTGGAGGACTACACGAGCAAGTACAAGGGCGAGCAGGTCGAGGTCGCGCTGTTCGGCGGCGATTACCACGAGGGCGTCCTGACCGCCTACTGCGCCGTCGACGAAGTCGCCCACATCGAGCTCAACGGCCACATCCTGATTCCCCTTCAGAACATCGCCTCGCTGCACTGCACCAGCCGCTGCGACGCACCTGAGCCGGACTGGCCTCCGCGCGGCTTCGCCGAGGACGAGCGCGACAGCTAAGTGGGCTTCCTCCCGACGGCGAGGAACCTGCTGAAGGCCTGGCTCCTCCTGATCGGCTTCTGTGCCGCCGTCGGCGGGCTCTTCTGGTGGGCGAGCGGGTACCGGACCGCGTCGATCGCCATCTTCTGCGTCCTGCTCGCCGGGGCCGCGCTCTACTGGTACCTCGACCGCGTGGCGCCCGGGATGGTCGGCGCGAGAGAGCTGGCGGCCGCCGAGGCTCCGCTGCTCCGCTCGACCGTCGAGCGCCTGGCTGCACGGGTCGGTGTCGCCAAGCCTCGGCTCTACTTCCTCGACGACGGGCACCCGAGGGCGTTCGCGGCCGGTCGCGGGCCGAGCGGCTCGTCGCTCACGGTCAGCGCGGGCCTCTTGTCCGCTGCGTCGCCCGCCGAGCTGGACGGGATCCTCGCGCACGAGCTCGTGCACATCGCGAACCGCGACGTGCTCGTGCAGACGACGGTCGTCGTCCTGTCGGGCTTCCTGATCGAGGTCACGCGACTCGCAGGCTGGTTCCAGCGCGCTTTCCTGTTCGTGCTCGGCCCGGTCGCGGCCTCGTTCACGCACCTCTTGCTCTCTCCCGGGCCGCGAGTACGCAGCCGACCGCGCTGCGGCCGTGATCTGCGAGTCGCCCCACGGCCTGGCGGACGCGCTGCTCAGGCTCGAGGCGGCCGGCTCGTTCGTCGAGTTCCGCGCGAGCCCGGCGACGGAGCCGCTCTACACGGTGAACCCGTTCGCCGAGCAGGGGCTGGCGGCGATGTTCGTCACGCACCCGCCGCTCGGCAAGCGCGTGCTGCGCCTGCGTGAGCTCGACCCCGAGTGGCGCGACCGGCTACGCGCCGCCTAGTCGAGCTCGCCGGGCAGCAGCGAGAACATCACGCCGTCTCGTCTCGCTGCCGTCCCGGGTCGAGGAGCATCGAGCGGAGGACTCCCTCCCGCTGGAAGCCCGCCTTCTCGGCCACGCGCTGCGAGGCGATGTTCTCCGGATCGGTGCGAGCTCGATGCGGCCGAGACCGAGGCTCCTCGATAGCCCACCGGCTCAGTGCGCGGAGCGCTCGCGGTCGTCACGCCCGCGGCCACGGGCCTGCGCAGCCATCCAGTAGCCGACGTGTCCGGTCCCAGGCGGGTGATGCGCATGTCGATCGACCCGATCACCGCGCCGGTCTCCGCATCCGTGATCGCAAACGGCCGCCTGTCGTCGGCAGCCTCGATGCACTCCTCGATGTAGCGGCGTGCATCGTCCGACGTGTACGGCTGAGGAACGAACGCGAGCCAGCGCGCGATCTCGTCGTCCTGACACGCCTCGGCGACGGCCGGCGCGTCTTCCATCCGCCAGCCGCGCAGCACGACTCCTTCGCCTCGCAGCTCCATCCGGCGATTGTACGAGCGTGCTAATCCGAATCCACGCGAAGCCGCGTACAGAACAGTGGGGGAAATGAGTCGCGCCGCGGTCAGCCGTTCCAGCTCGCACTGCTGGCCCTAACGGGAGCCGCCGGCACATCGTCTGCCGCGCCCACGCGAGAGCCCGACCTCGTCGTGCCGGCCGACATGACCGTGGAGGCGCAGGCCCAGCGGCGCGGGCGTCTCGTTCACGGCCTCGGCGACCGGCCGCGAGAACCAGTCGCTCCCGGTCACCTGCAGCCCGACGCCGGGCTCGAACTTCCCGCTCGGGCAGACGACCGTTACGTGCACGGCGCAGGATCGTCCGGACGAGATCGTGACCCGAAGAGCTTCCGGATCACGGTCCTCGACCGCACGTGCGCCACGACTGGTCGTTCCCGCATCGGTGAAGGCGCGGACGGCGAACAAGAAGGGCGCGGTCGTGAGGTTCCGTGTATCGGCGACCGATCTTGTCGACGCCGCGATCGTTCCGGTCTGCTCGCCGGCATCGTCGACGCTGTTCCGGGTCGGCGTGACCAGAGTCGACTGCACGGCGACGGATCGCGGGCAGAACGTCGCCCGTGCCTCGTTCACCGTCAGCGTCAAGCTGGTGCGGAAAGCGCGGCAGGTCGCGCTCTTCTCACCCGCCGCCGGCGAGGTCGTCTCGACCGCTCCTCGGCTGGCCTGGCGACGCGCGCCGAAGGCGACGTACTACAACGTCCAGCTCTTCCGCGGCGGTCACCAGATCCTGAGCGCCTGGCCGAGCCGGCCGCGGCTCCAACTGCACGACGCGTGGACGCACCACGGACGACGAATGCTGCTGAGCCCGGGAAAGTACGTCTGGTTCGTCTCGCTTGAGACGCAGGGTGTGCCGTTGCAAAGCGGAGACTCGTCGGGCAGAAACGACAACACGACCGACTCGACGGCGGCGGCCGTCGGCATAGCGCAGCTTCGAGCAAAGGTACGGCCGCTCGCGCGATAGCCCTACTTCTCGCGCGACCCGTTGCGAGGCGAAGTCGTCCGCGTCGGTGAGCAGCTCGAGCCGGCCGAGGCCGAGCTTCCTCCAGAGCCGCACCGCGCGACGAGCCGCCTGCGCAGGCCGAGGTCATCCGCGTCCGCGAACAGCTGTGGCGGCGCCAGTAGCCGATGTGGCCCGTCCCGAACTTGATCACGCGCATACCGTTCGAGGCAGCTAGGCCGCCTATAGGGCTCGAGGGTCGGCGAGATTGAACGGCCGAGATCCTCTGCCGTCACGCCGCTGACGGGCTTCGGCCTCTGTGTACGGTCGCGGCAGCACGGTCTACAGTGCTGGATCTCGGGGTCCTGGCAGGCACTCCGTGGATGCGCCTGCGAGGGCATCATCGCGACACGGGCGCAGAACGTTTGCGTCGGCCGGATCATCCTTGCGAGCGAGTCTAGAAATAAAAAGAGCCCCGCTCTCGCACGGGGCCTTTCGAAAGTAATTCGGCGGCGACCTACTCTCCCGGGAGGTTGCCCTCCGAGTACCATCGGCGCTGGCGGGCTTAACTTCTCTGTTCGGAATGGGAAGAGGTGTACCCCCGCCGCTATGACCGCCGAAAATTGTCAGGGCCTTGCGCTCATTGCGCACCCTCAAAACTCCATAGCAGCTGACACGTGTTCAAAATCAAGACCTCGAGCAATTAGTACGGGTCCGCTGAACGGATTGCTCCGCTTGCACGTCCCGCCTATCAACGTGGTGGTCTCCCACGGCTCTTACTCCCTCAAGGGGATGGGAAGCCTCATCTCGAGGTGGGCTTCCCGCTTAGATGCTTTCAGCGGTTATCCCATCCAGACGTAGCTAATCAGCGGCGCCGTTGGCACGACGACTGATACACCAGCGGTCTGTTCGTCTCGGTCCTCTCGTACTAGAGACGACTCCTCTCAAGCTTCCAGCGCCCATGGTGGATAGGGACCGAACTGTCTCACGACGTTCTGAACCCAGCTCGCGTACCGCTTTAATGGGCGAACAGCCCAACCCTTGGGACCTACTCCAGCCCCAGGATGCGACGAGCCGACATCGAGGTGCCAAACCCTTCCGTCGATGTGGACTCTTGGGAAGGATAAGCCTGTTATCCCCGGCGTACCTTTTATCCGTTGAGCGACTGCAATTCCACTCTCTACAGTCGGGTCACTAAGGCCTGCTTTCGCACCTGCTCGACTTGTCAGTCTCGCAGTCAAGCTCCCTTGTGCCTTTACACTCTGCGCACGATTTCCAACCGTGCTGAGGGAACCTTTGCGCGCCTCCGTTACATTTTAGGAGGCGACCGCCCCAGTCAAACTACCCACCTGACGCTGTTCCCGGCCCGGATCACGGCGCCGGGTTAGAAGCCCAGAACACGAGGGGTGGTATCCCAAGATTGGCTCCACGACGACTGGCGTCGCCGCTTCAAAGCCTCCCACCTATCCTGGACAACGCATCCCAGACTCCAACGTCAAGCTGTAGTAAAGGTGCACGGGGTCTTTCCGTCCAACCACGGGTACTCGGCATCTTCACCGAGACTGCAATTTCACCGGATCCCTCGTTGAGACAGCGCCCAAGTCGTTGCGCCATTCGTGCAGGTCGGAACTTACCCGACAAGGAATTTCGCTACCTTAGGACGGTTATAGTTACCGCCGCCGTTTACCGGGGCTTGGTTTCAAAGCTTCGCCCCGAAGGACTAACCTCTCCACTTGACCTTCCGGCACCGGGCAGGCGTCAGCCCCTATACGTCGTCTTTCGACTTCGCAGAGACCTGTGTTTTTGATAAACAGTCGCTTGGGCCGTTTCACTGCGGCCCCCTCGAGCTCGAGCCCGTAAAGGGCTTTCACTCTACCGGGGCGCCCCTTCTCCCGAAGTTACGGGGCCATTTTGCCGAGTTCCTTAACGAGGGTTCTTCCGATCGCCTTGGTATTCTCTACCTGCCTACCTGTGTCGGTTTTGGTACGGGCACGCCCCACCTCCCTAGAGGATTTTCTTGGGGACATGGCTTCAGGAGCTTCGCCCGGTGAAGGGCTCGGTATCCCGTCTCAGACTTAATGGCCGGCGGATTTGCCTACCGACCGTCCTACGCGGTTGCCCCAGGACGACCATCGCCTGGGTCTCCTTATCCTATCCCGTCCCCCCATCGGTGATAACGGTGGGTACGTGGTACTGGAATATCAACCAGTTGGCCATCGCCTACGCCTTTCGGCCTCGGCTTAGGTCCCGACTAACCCTGAGCAGATTAGCTTTACTCAGGAACCCTTAGGCATTCGGCGGACGAGTTTCTCACTCGTCTTTCGTTACTCATGCCAGCATTCTCACTTCCCAGCTCTCCACGGCCGCTTACGCGACCGCTTCGCAAACCTGGGAACGCTCCCCTACCACTCCGCAAAGCGAAGTCCGTGGCTTCGGCTCCTGACTTGAGCCCCGTTACATTATCCGCGCCCGATCACTTGACCAGTGAGCTGTTACGCACTCTTTCAATGGTGGCTGCTTCTAAGCCAACATCCTGGTTGTCTCGGCAATCGGACATCGTTTGCCACTTAGTCAGGAATTAGGGGCCTTAGCCGACGGTCTGGGCTGTTTCCCTTTCGAGCACGAAGCTTATCCCCCGCACTCTGACTGCCACGCTCTGGAATACCGGTATTCGGAGTTTGCCTGAGGTCGGTAAGCTGGTAGGCCCCCTAGCCCAAACAGTGCTCTACAGCCGGTATTGAACGCGTGACGCTATACCTAAATATATTTCGGGGAGAACCAGATATCTCTGAGTTTGTTTAGCCTTTCACTCCGACCCACAGGTCATCCGCTCAGTTTTCAACCTAAGTCGGTTCGGTCCTCCACGGGGTCTTACCCCCGCTTCAACCTGCCCATGGGTAGATCACTCAGTTTCGGGTCTACCTCCAACGACTAAATCGCCCTATTCAGACTCGCTTTCGCTTCGGCTCCGTTTCCTTAACCTTGCCGTTGAAGAGTAACTCGCTGGCTCATTATGCAAAAGGCACGCCGTCACGGAATAAATCCGCTCCGACCGCTTGTAAGCACACGGTTTCAGGTACTATTTCACTCCCCTTCAGGGGTACTTTTCACCTTTCCCTCACGGTACTTGTTCACTATCGGTCGCTGAGGAGTACTTAGCCTTACGGAGTGGTCCCCGCAAATTCCGACCGGGTTTCCCGTGCCCGGCCGTACTCAGGTGCCTACCAAGGAAGGCCTCGCGTTTTCGTCTACGGGACTGTTACCCGCTGTGGTGCGACTTTCCATTCGCTTCGACTAACGCGTGACTTTGTAACTTCCCGACCCGCCGGCAGACGGATCAAGGCAGGCCCTACAACCCTCGAGTGACAACGGCTGCCGCCTGTCACATCACTCGAGTTTGGGCTGATCCCCTTTCGCTCGCCACTACTCAGGGAGTCGAGATTTCTTTCCTTTCCTCGGGCTACTAAGATGTTTCAGTTCGCCCGCTTACCGAGCTCGGCCCTATGTATTCAGGCCGAGCCACGCGCGCATTACCGCACGTAGGTTTCCCCATTCGGACATCCCGGCATCATCGATTGGTCAGCATCTCCACCGGGCTTATCGCAGCCGCCCACGTCCTTCATCGGCTCTCAGCGCCAAGGCATCCACCGTGTGCCCTTGTTCTCTTGATCGAAAAGAACACGTGTGTTGCCGCTATGGAGTTTTCAAGGTGCGCGTAGACCGCCTCAGCAGCGGTCTCTCAAAACTCAACAGCGATCCACGTCGAGGTCGACGTACTTCTAGGCGACCTGGTATTCCGGACGGAAAAGAACTTCCATCAACGGGCCAGGAGCCTCCGGAGTAATGGCTCCGGATTCCCTAGAAAGGAGGTGATCCAGCCGCAGCTTCCGCTACGGCTACCTTGTTACGACTTCACCCCAGTCACCAATCCCACCTTCGACGGCTCCCTCCCTTGCGGGTTAGGCCACCGGCTTCGGGTGTTACCGGCTTCCATGGTGTGACGGGCGGTGTGTACAAGGCCCGGGAACGTATTCACCGCGGCATTGCTGATCCGCGATTACTAGCAACTCCGCCTTCATGGAGGCGAGTTTCAGCCTCCAATCCGAACCGGGACCGGCTTTTTGGGATTCGCTCCCCCTCGCGGGTTTGCAGCCCTTTGTACCGGCCAATGTAGCACGTGTGTAGCCCTAGGCATAAGGGGCATGATGACTTGACATCATCCCCACCTTCCTCCGATTTGTCACCGGCAGTCTCCTATGAGTCCCCGACATTACTCGCTGGCAACATAGGACAGGGGTTGCGCTCGTTGCGGGACTTAACCCAACATCTCACGACACGAGCTGACGACAGCCATGCACCACCTGTGCACTAGCCCCGAAGGGCTTACATATTTCTATGCAATTCCAGTGCATGTCAAGCCTAGGTAAGGTTCTTCGCGTTGCGTCGAATTGAACCACATGCTCCGCTGCTTGTGCGGGCCCCCGTCAATTCCTTTGAGTTTTAGCCTTGCGGCCGTACTCCCCAGGCGGGGTGCTTAATGCGTTAGCTTCGGCACGGACGGAGTCGACACCGCCCACACCTAGCACCCATCGTTTACGGCGTGGACTACCAGGGTATCTAATCCTGTTCGCTCCCCACGCTTTCGCGTCTCAGCGTCAGTACCGTCCCAGAGAACCGCCTTCGCCACGGGTGTTCTTCCTGATATCTGCGCATTTCACCGCTACACCAGGAATTCCATTCTCCTCTTCCGGACTCTAGCCAGATAGTTTCCACCGACAGCTCGAAGTTGAGCCTCGAGATTTCACAGCGGACTTATCTGGCCGCCTACACGCTCTTTACGCCCAATAATTCCGGACAACGCTTGCCCCCTACGTATTACCGCGGCTGCTGGCACGTAGTTAGCCGGGGCTTCTTCTGGAGGTACCGTCACCCTCTGGGGTATTAACCCGAGTAGCTTCGTCCCTCCTGAAAGAGGTTTACAACCCGAAGGCCTTCTTCCCTCACGCGGCGTCGCTGCGTCAGGCTTTCGCCCATTGCGCAAGATTCCCCACTGCTGCCTCCCGTAGGAGTCTGGGCCGTGTCTCAGTCCCAGTGTGGCTGATCGTCCTCTCAGACCAGCTACGGATCGTCGCCTTGGTGAGCCGTTACCTCACCAACAAGCTAATCCGCCGCAAGCTCCTCCTCGACCGAAAGCCGAAGCCATCTTTTCTAACGAGCCCGTGGGCTCGACAGGCCATCCGGTATTAATCCGGGTTTCCCCGGGCTATCCCGGTGTCAAGGGCAGATCACTCACGTGTTACTCACCCGTTCGCCGCTCTCCCCATGGCCGAAGCCATGGTTATCGCTCGACTTGCATGTGTTAAGCGCGCCGCCAGCGTTCGTCCTGAGCCAGGATCAAACTCTCCGTGAAGTTGGTTGTCACGCGACTCCCGAAAGAGCCGGCTAGACAGCTTTGTTCGCGATGAGCTTGGAGCTCAAAGGTCATCACCCTCAGGATCGAGGGCATGACGAGTTAATAAGCCCCGAGTCGGTGTGACGACTCGAGGTCTCGACGTTTCACGCTGTTGAGTTTTCAAAGACCGTTGCTGTGCGAGGGGCGTAAAAAAGCCTCCGACTCGCGCCAGAGGCCTCCAGAGGTGTCGGGTACTTGCGTCGTATCCGAGTGCGTCCGAAGGCGCTCCAGTGTCGAGTTACAGGGACCGTCTTACGCCGCTCGTCGAGCAGCCGATGAATGGTAGCAGCACGAAGGGGGGTGTCAAGCAGCGCGAAAGCGCATGAAACGCCGCTTTCCGGCCTGTACGAGCGCCCCGTCGAGCGACTCCAGCGGCAGGTCGAGATCACTGACCGGCTCGCCGTTCACCTTGACCGCGCCCTGGGAGATCAGACGGCGCGCCTCGCTCGTCGAGCCGATCCCGAGGTGCTCGACGAGGAGCGCCGGCAAATGGACCTCGCCGTCGCCCGACAGCACCGCCTCGGGCACCTCGTCCGGCGCCGCGCCTTCACGGACCACGCGCGTGAAGTGCTCCTCGGCGGCCTGCGCGGCCTCCTCCCCGTGCGAGCGGCGCACGATGAAGCGCGCGAGCTCGAGCTTCGCCTGCATCGGGTCGCCGGCCGGCGGCTCCGCTTCCATCACGAGCGTGTACCACTGCTCGAGCAGCGAGTCCGGGATCCGCATCGTCTTGCCGAACTGCTCCTCGGGCGCCTCCCGCAGCCCGATGTAGTTCCCGCGCGAGGCGCTCATGCCGGTGCCGTCCCAGCTGTCGAGATACGCGACGGTCAGCGCGACCTGGGGCTCGAGCCCGTACGCGGCCATGACCTCGCGGCCCATGAGCAGGTTGTACGTCTGGTCGGTGCCGCCCAGCTCGACGTCGGCCTCGACGGCGACCGAGTCGTAGGCCTGCATCATCGGGTACAGCAGCTCGGAGATCGAGATCGGCTCGTTCGCGCCGAACCGCTTGTGGAAGTCGTCGCGCTCGAGGATCCGCGCGACGGTCGTCGTCCTCGTCAGGCGCAGGATCTCGGCGAAGTCGAGCTTGCTCAGCCACTCGCTGTTGAAGCGGAGCTCCGTGCGCTCCGGGTCGATGATCGTCGACGCGGCCTCGAAGTAGCGCTGCGCGTTTGCATCGATCACCTCGGGGTCGATCATCGGCCGCTCGGTCTTGCGCCCGGACGGGTCGCCGATCCGCGTCGTGTAGTCGCCGACGATCAGAACGCCGATGTGCCCCTCGTCCTGGAAGGCCCGCATGCGGCGCAGCGGCACGCCGTTCCCGAGCGTCACGTCAGGGGCGGTGACGTCGATCCCGAGCTTCACGCGCAGCGGTCGTCCCAGCTTCAGCTTCTGCTCGAGCGCGCCCTCGGGAAGCACGGCGGTTGCGTTGCGGGTGAGCTCCGCGATATCCACGCAGCGAGTCTAGACTCCGCCCCTTGCGCTTTCGCCGCAGCACCAAGCAGGCGCCCAAGACGAACGGGCGCCGCATCCGCAAGCTCCGTCTCCTGGCACTCGTCCTGGTGCTGGGCATCTTCGCGCTCGCCTCGTTCATGTTCGGACTGATGACCGCGATCGCCAGCCAGCTCCCGCAGTACGACCCCGCGCACCAGCAGAAGATCGCGCACGACGGCTACATCTACGACCGCAACGGACAACTGCTCGCGGTGCTCCGCGGCAAGGAAAGCCGCGTCATCCTCAACTCGGACCAGATCGCGCCGATCATGAAGCAGGCGATCGTCTCGATCGAGGACAAGCGCTTCTACGAGCACAACGGCGTCGACCTGCACGCCATCGGGCGCGCGCTGCTCGCGGACATCGAGCACAAGTCCGTCGTCCAGGGCGGCTCGACGATCACGCAGCAGTTCATCAAGAACTCCTACGTGGCCGACAACCGCTCGATCGCGCGCAAGCTGAAGGAGGCGGCGCTCGCGTGGCAGCTCGAGCAGCGGCACCGCGACGACAAGGACTGGATCCTGACCGCGTACCTGAACACGATCTACTTCGGGAACGGCGCGTACGGGATCGGGCAGGCGGCGCTGACGTACTTCCAGAAGCCCGCGAGCAAGCTGACGCTCCCCGAGGCGGCGCTCCTCGCGGGGATCCCGCGGGACCCGTCGCTCTTCGACCCGGTCACGAACCCGAAGGCGTCGAAGGAGCGGCGCCGGGTCGTCCTCGACCAGATGCTCCAGCAGGGGATCATCGCGCCCGACCAGTACCACGCGGCTCGCACCGCCGCGCTGCCGGCGCCCGACAAGGTCCGGCTGCCCGGGACGCACGAGACCCAGGGCCAGTACTTCGTCAACTACGTCAAGCAGCAGCTGATCTCGAATCCGGACTACGGGGCCGGCGCGGTCTTCGGCGGCGGGCTCCGCATCCACACAACGCTCGACCTCGGCCTCCAGAAGATGGCCCGCAAGTCGATCTCGAAGGTCCTGACCGACCCCAACGGCCCGCAGGCTGCACTCGTCGCGATCGATCCGCGGGACGGGAAGGTCCTGGCGATGGTCGGCGGAGCGAGCTACCGCGAGAGCCAGTTCAACCTCGCCGTGCAGGGCGAGCGCCAGCCGGGCTCGGCGTTCAAGCCATTCGTGCTCGCGACCGCGCTCAACGAAGGCATCTCGCCGGCGACGCACTTCACCTCGCACCCGGTCGTGATCCCGCTCGGCGACAAGCTCTGGCAGGTGAACAACTACGAGGGCGAGTATCTCGGCTCGATCGATCTCACCTCGGCGACGGTCCACTCCGACAACTCCGTCTACGCCCAGCTGACCTCGATCGTCGGGCCGGAGAACGTCGCGAAGATGGCGCGCAACGCCGGCATCCGGAGCAAGCTGAACAGCTACTTCGCGATCGGGCTCGGCGCCGAGGCCGCGAACCCGCTCGAGATGGCGCGTGCCTACTCGACGTTCGCGAACAACGGGAACCGGATCGACGGCTCGATCCTCGGCAACGAGCCGCGGGCGATCACCCAGATCGGGAAGAACAAGAACGCGGTCGTCACGCATCGCGTCCTCAGCCCGACGAAGACGGCGATCCTGAACTCGATCCTGCAGAAGGTCGTCACCGAGGGCACCGGCCATCGCGCCGAGCTCGGCGACCGCCCCGTCGCCGGCAAGACCGGGACGACCGAGAACTACGGCGACGCGTGGTTCGTCGGGTACGTGCCGCAACTGACCGTCGCCGTCTGGGTCGGCTACCCGCGCGAGCTGAAGCCGATGGAGACCGAGTACCACGGCGATCCGGTCGCCGGCGGCACGTTCCCGGCCGAGATCTGGCACACGTTCATGGAGAAGGCGCTGCCGTATCTCAAGGACCAGCCGGAGTCGTTCCCGTCCACCTACATCCCGTACGGCTCTCCGCACGAGGCGGTCTTCCGCGACGGTCTGCTCCAGCTCGACAACGGGCACTGCAACTTTGCGCGGAACCTGCTCTTCTTCGACAGGCAGGAGCCGAGCAAGACCGCGAACTGCAAGCCGAACGAGGTCGACGTTCCGGATCTGATCGGGCAACCGGTGCAGGCCGCTCGCGCGCGGCTCGCCGGGCAGCCGCTGACGCCGTCGATCGTCTACAAGTCCGCAAGGGCCGGACAGAAGCTCGACGTCGTGCTCGGGCAGAAGCCGAGCAAGGGGCGACTGTCGGCGTACGACCACGTGACGCTCGTCGTTGCGAAGCCGACGCACGGGGTCGTGCCGCAGCTGATCGGGCTGCCCGTGGGTCGGGCGCAGAAGAAGTGCGAGCGGCGCGGGCTGAAGGTCGACGTCGAGCAGGCGGACAAGGGCCCGCCGGGGCATGTGGTCTTCCAGCTGCCCCGGGCGGGCGTCGCCGCTGCGCCCGGGATGCACGTCAGGATCGCGGTCGCGGCCTGATCGGTCGGCTGAGGTACGGGGAGCCGGCTTCGCCGTAGCGCCACGGGACCTCGGCGGCCTTCGTGATGTCCGATGCGAGGGCCGACGGCGATCTCGACGTCACCGGCCGCGTAGAGCGCGAACGGCGGTTTGTCGAGCGGGAGCCCGTCGTGCTCGCCGGTGAGGGCTAGCGCCTGCGTGAGGCGGCCCGGGCCTGCGGCGAGGAGCCTCGGCTCGGCCGTCCCTCGGCGCGCGGCCATCGTCTCGAGCCCCTTTGTCGGCTCGAGGGCGCGGATCAGGACGGCGCTCGCGGCTTCGCACACGAAGTTCAGGCACCAGTGGACGCCGTACGAGCGGTAGACGTACGCGTGGCCGGGCGGGCCGAACATCGAGGCGTTCCGTGCGGTCGGTCCGCCGTAGCTGTGCGCGGCGGGGTCCTCGTGGTCGTAGGCCTCGACCTCGACGATCTTGCCGCCGACTCCGTCGACGAGCAGCGTCGCGCCGACGATCTCGGGAGCGACGTCGTGCACGCTGCGGGCGAAGAACGAGCGGCGGAGCTTCATGCTGCCCGGGCCTTCGCCGCGTCGTAGCGGAGAAGTGCAGGCGCCGCGGCGATGAAGAGCCAGCAGCCGGCCATGCAGAGGATCCCTCCGGAGACGACCGAGAAGCGCAGGCTCGTCAGCGACGCGAGCGCGCCCGCCTCGAGGTTCCCGACCGCCGGGGCGCTCGCGACCTGGGCGAGCTCGATCCCGGACAGGCGTCCCGCGCATCGAGTCCGGGGTCACGGTGAGCAGGATCGTCGAGCGGAGGATCGCGCTCCAGTCGTCCGCGCCGCCGGCGATCGCGAGGAAGAGGAGCGCGAGCCAGAGGCTGGGCGCGAAGCCGAAGCCGACGATCGCGGCCCCCCAGGCCGTCGCCGCGATGCACACGCCGAGGCCCTGCCGGCGGGCGCGTGTCACCCAGCCGGACAGGAGCGTGGCGACGAGCGCGCCTGCGTACGGGGCGGCGTACAGAAAGCCGACGGTCGTCGCTCCGCCGCCGAAGTGGTCGCCGAACGCCGGGAAGAGCGCGCTCGGCATCCCGAACACCATCGCGATCGTGTCGACGACGAAGATGCCCTTGAGCTCCGGCTTTTGGCGGACGAGGCGGAAACCCTCGGCGATCGCCCGCAGTCCCGGCCGCGCGATCGCCCCGATCGGGGGCATCTTCGGGAGCAGCGCCGCCGCCAGGAGCGATGCCGAGAAGGTGACGACGTCGACCGCGTACGTCGCCGTCAGTCCGACCGACGCGATCAGGATCCCGCCCACCGCCGGTCCTCCGACATGGCCGAAGGACGAGTAGATCCCCTGGACGGCCGCTGCTGGAGCGATCTGGTCCTCGCCGACGAGGCGCGGGACGAGCGCGTCCATCGCGGGGCGCTGGATCGCGTAGAGAGCGGTGCCGATCGCTTCCGCCGCGTACAGGGCCCAGAGCCGAGGATCGGCGAGCGCGGCATTCGCGACCAGCAGGCCGGAGACCGCGGCGAGGCCCAGGTCGGAGACGATCAGGAGCAGCCGACGATCGACGGCGTCGGCGATCGCGCCGCCGAGGAAGGAGATCGTCAGCAGCGGGACGAGCGCGGCGATGCCGAGGAGCCCGACCGCGAGGGTCGAGCCGGTCAACTGGTAGACCTGGTACGGGATCGCGACCGTCGTCAGCATGCTTCCGAGGAGCGAAACGGCGTTGCCGAACCAGAGCCGGCGAAATGCTTGCGAGCGCCGAAGGGGCGTCAGGTCGATCGTGAGGCCGCGCAGGACGGCGAGCCGGCCGGGACGTTCGGTTTCGCCGGCGAGATCGTCGACCGGCGGGCCAAACGGATCGGACAAGCTAGAAGAGTTTCTCTTCGTCGCCCGGGCTCGAGGTCTTCTCGAGCAGGCGGCGCGCGCGGCGGCTGAGGTCGTTCAGGTCGACTCGGCCCTTGTCGGCGTCCTCGACGATGCGTTCCGCCAGCTTCAGCGCCTCATCGATGATCGGCGCGCCGATCGCGGCGTCCTGGCCCATGTCGTGGAGGATCGTGCGCTCGGTGCGGCCGGCGATGATCGGGTCGGGGACGCCTTCGATCCAGACGCGCGTCCGGTGGCCTCCCCCACGCTCGTTGCCGACGATCGGCTCGACCGCGTAGATCTTGTCCGCGCGCGCGTACTTGCCGAAGCCGAGGAAGATCATCCGCCCAGCGTCCGCCATACAGTGATTATCGCCGTTCGGGTGGACTTACGATTCGGCCGTGATCACGCGAGCGCTCTTCTGGGGATCCATCGGAGCGCTCGGCTGGACGCATGTGGGCTACCCGCTGGCGGTCGCAGGGCTGGCTCGCTTTCGGCCTCGACCCATCCGTCTGGGTGACATCGAGCCGACCGTGACGTTCGTGGTCGCCGCCCACGATGAAGCGCTCGTGATCGAGCGCCGCCTCGAGAACCTGCTCGCCCTCGACTATCCGCCCCACAAGCTCGAGATCGTGATCGTCTCGGACGGATCGACGGATCGGACCGACGACCTGGTCGAGGCGTTCGCAGCCGACGACACGCGCGTGCGTCTGTTCAGGGTCCCACGCGGGGGCAAGACCGCTGCGCAGGATCACGCCGTCCGAGCCTCGAGCAGCGAAGTCCTCGCATTCTCGGATGCGAACACGCACTGGCGGTCAGATGCGTTGCGCATGCTCGTCCGCAATTTCGCCGACCAGGACGTTGCGTACGTCTGCGGCAGGCATTTCTACGAGCAGGCCGAGGGCACCAACCGAGAATGGCTCTATGCGCGCTTCGAAGGCTGGCTGCGGCGCAATGAGTCGCGGATCGGGTCGATCACCGGAGGGGTCGGGCCTATCTATGCCGTGCGCCGCGCCGACTACCTGGAGCTCGATCCCCGGCTCGGGCACGACGTCGTATTCCCGTATCTCCTCGCTCAACGAGGCCGTCGCTCGATCGTCGACCCCGAGGCGGTCGCCTGGGAGAAGCCTGCCCGAGACGTCGCCGACGAGTACGGACGGAAGCTCCGCATGTTCGAGCACTCCTGGCTCATCCTGTTTCGCGGAAGCATGCTCCGGCGGCAACGCCCACTGCACCTGGTCGCGCTTGTCTCGCACCGGCACCTGCGCTATGCGAGCGGCCCGTTACACCTCGTCCTGCTCGCCACATCGGCGCGGCTCGTCCGAGGCGGCCCGGTCTACCGGGGCGCTCTCGCGGCGCAAGTCGCACTTCTCCTGGCTGCGCTGCGACCGGGGGTCGCGCGCTACTACGTGGTTGTGACGTGGGCGACCGTGCCCGCGTTGCTCAACTACTTCCGCGCGGGCGTATCGCCTGTCTGGGAGAAGGCGGAGGGGTCGCGGTGACGCGTGTCGGACGCGGTCGCAGGCGTCGGCGAGCCTCGAGCGCGGTCCGCCCGATTGCGGAGGTCAGCATCTCCCAGCCGACTGCACGGTTGGCAACGGCTAGCCGACCGAGCTCCTGGAATCGGCGGTTTCGAAGGTACATGTTCACGTAGCACTCGATCTGGTAGCGCTTCAGCCTGCCCAGGCTTACCGTCTCCAGCTCGAGCACGCCACTCGAGTACTTGTCGAAGTCCTCCCAGCCACCGGAGAGAAGCCGGTACCCGCCCTCGCCACGCAGGGCCATATCGTGAATTGGTGTGCCCGGAAACGGGGTCATGATCGAGACCGAGAGCTTGTGCGGATCGATCCTCGCGATGAAGTCGATCGTGTCCCGAATGGTCTTCGGCGTTTCATTCGGGTGGCCGAGGATGAACTTGCACCAGACGCGGAGGTCGTTGGCCTTCGCCAGCGCGACCGCCCTCTCGACCTGCTCGAGCGTGATCCCCTTCTGGGTCTCACGAAGCACATCCGGATTGCCGGACTCGACTCCGAGCTCGAGTGTCTCGAAGTTTGCAGTCTTGAGGAGCTGCATGAACTCCTCGTCGACCCGATCGACCCGCGTTTGCGCCGAGAACGTGATCTGGCGGTGCAATCCGCGGGCGATGATCTCCTCGAGGATCTTCTTCGTCCTCCCCATGTGCAGCCCGAACGTCTCGTCTTCGATCCGGATCCGGCTCGGCCTGTAGCGCTCGAGGATCTCCTCGACCTCGTCGAGCACGTTGCGAGGCGTGCGATACCGGGGCTTGAAGCCCGAGTTGTGGGAGCAGAACACACACCGGAACGGACAGCCGCGGTGCGTGATGAGGGGGATCGTCGAGACTGGGCGGAACAGGTCCCACGCCGGGAACGGAAGCGCGTCGTAGTCCTCCGGAGGCGGCCGAAGCGGAGACGTGACGATCTCGCCGCTCTTCCGTGAGACGAGGCCGAGAATCGGCGACGTATCGATCGACCGCTCGAGCGCCTCAGCAAGCTCGCGGACGAGGAACTCCCCCTCGCCGACGCAGGCGTAGTCGAACGGGCCTTCCTCGAGCGCTTGGCGCCCGACGGCGTTGACGTGTGCGCCACCGACCACGATCGGCAGGTCCGGCCGGTCGTGCTTGATCCGGGTCGCGATCTGGACCGCGCGCGGATATTCGACTGTCATACATGTGATTCCGACGAGGTCCGGCTTTCCCTCGCGCACCCGCTGCACGATGTCGTCGACCGTCAGGTGGGCCAGCTTGCCGTCCAGCATGTCGATCTCGTGGCCGGCCGCACGCAACGAACTCGCGACGTAGGCAATCCCGAGACCCGCGAACCGCGCCCAGTGCTTGTCGAACTCGCTGCGCGGCGGCGGCTGGACGAGCGCGACCTTCACGGCGATGGGCTCGCAGTGACGAAGAAGCCTCGCGGCCCTCGCGAGACGAACTCGACGCGCGCAAAGCCCACGCCCCGAAGCAGCGCCTCGGCATCGGCCTCGACATAGAAGTAGATCGGGCAGCGGTGGACCACCTCGTAGTGGAGCCGTCGAATCGGAGTCTTGATCCGGTCCCGCCGGCTGAAGGTGGCGACGAGCGTCTCGGCGCAGTGGGCCCGCATCCAGGCCGCAGCTCGCGCCGGGTCGTCGAGATAGTCGAAGAGTCCGAGCGCGAGCACGACGTCGAACTTCTCGGGAAGCTCGAGGTCGAAGAAGTCGCTGTCGATGAGCCGCACCGACTCGAGCCCCGCGAGACGTGCTCGAGCGAGTCTCAGCATGTGCGGTGAGAAATCAACGCCCACGTAGCTCGCAGCGCCTGCCTCCACGACCGCCTCACCCACTCGCCCGGGCCCGCACCCGACATCGAGCACGCTGGGGGCTTTGTGGCGTGCCACGACGCTCACCGCAAGGTCCCGGCTGCGCCGAGGCCCGACACGCAAGAGCCGGGTGCCCGCGCTTTGCCGCGTGTAGAGCCGGTCGAAAGCCTCGGCCCGGCGTTCGAAATAGCGCCGCGTCGGCGTCATCCGTGCGGCGGAGCTGGTCATCCGATCGCTCCGGCAAAGGCCACCGGCTCACGTTCTGCCAGCGCGTAGACGGCGTCGAGCGCACGGCGGACTTCCTCGTCGGAAGCCCGTTCCACGAACTCTGTCACCTCGGCTGTCCAGGCATCGAGCCAGACCGAATCGACGCGGGGAAGAGCCGTCTTCAAGACTCCCTCACACCGGGTGGCCGAAGTTTCGTTGCCGTCCGAGAAGGACCCCTCCTCCAGATTCTCGCCCTGGCGCAGGCCGATGAACTGGGTGTCGATCTCACGCCCGGCCGCCAGCTTGCGCGCTATGTCGACGATCCGGACCGGTGGATCGACGTCGAGCCAGAAGGCACTGCTCGAATCACCGATCGCGGCGCCGACCAGGGCCAGAGCGACGGCTTCGGTGGAGGTCATCAACAGCCTCGTCGCGCGCGGGTCGGTCACCGTCAAAGGACCGCCGTGCTGAATCTGCCGCCGGAAGCAACCCAGGATGCCCCCTGTCGCGTCGAGGACGTTCGCGAGTCGAATCGACGAATAGCGGGAGCCCGGCACGTGATCGCCTGCATCCGCGACGATCCACTCGGCGGCGGCCTTGGTCTGGCCGAGGACATTCCTCGGGCGAACGGCTTTGTCGCTGGAGAACAACACGAACCGCTCGACGCCGATAGCGCGCGAGGCCTCGACCATGTTCTTGGTGCCGAGGACATTCGTCGCGACACCCTCTATGGGATTGGCCTGGACGAGCGGCACGTGCTTGTACGCGGCCGCGTGAAACACGATGTGCGGGCGATATCGGGCGACGACGTCGATGCTGCGAGCCGGGCTTCGAATGTCGGCGAGAACTGGGACGGCGTCCGTAGAACCCCATCCGCTCCGGCCTCTCGCCACCAGGTCGACGAGGGGGCCCTCCGCACTGTCCACGAGCACGAGCCTCGTGGCCCCCGACTCCGCCACGCGCTCGGCGAGTCGAGAGCCGAGGAAACCAGCGGCGCCCGTGATCAGGACAGTGGCGCCCTCGAGGTACTGAGCGAATTCCTCGGCTCGCAGGCGGTCGACCAAGCGGCCGAGGAGCGCTTCCGGGTGCGGCTCGTCTGTGATCTCGGCGCTACGAAACTCCTTTCGGAGCGACGTGTCAAGCGGCTTGCAGCGCCCGGCCCAGGGCCTCGACGACCCGTTCCTGGTCGCTCGCTGAAAGACCAGTGTGGAACGGCAGCGCGAGCCCTTGCTCTCCAGCCGCTTCGGTGACCGGGAACATGCCCTCGGTGAAGCCGAACCGACGGCTGTAGGCCGGCTGGAGGTGGATCGCTGGTAGGTACGGCTTCGAGGCGATCCCCTCGGCGGCCAGGCTCGCCATCACAGCAGAGCGGTCCGCCGGGGGTTGGAGCAGCACGACGTAGACGAACCACGAGCGCCGATGGTGGTCGTCATCCGCGCAGAGCAGTCGAACGTCCTCCACGTCCGCGAGCAGCTCGTTGTAGCGCGCCGCCACCTGGTCGCGGAGCGGGAGGATCTCGTCGAGCTTGTGGAGCTGCGCGACGCCGAGCGCCGCCGAGAGCTCATCCAGGCGATAGTTGTAGCCGAGGCGCTCGTGGGAGAACGTCTCACCTCGGTCTGTCCGGCCGTGGTTGGCGAGGCTCTTCAAGAGCTCCCACTCCCCCTCGCTGTGGACGGCAACGGCACCGCCCTCTCCCGTCGTCATCTGCTTGTTCGGATAGAAGGCGAAGACCGCCGGCGGGCCGAACGAGCCGACGGGCCGGCCGCGGTATGTCGCTCCGAGCGCCTCGCAGGCGTCCTCGATGATCGCTACGTCGTGGCGCTCGGCAACCTCTTTGAACGCATCCATGTCCAGGGGGTAGCCGAACAGGTCGACGAGCACGAGCGCCTTCGTCCGTGGGGTGATGGCGGCTTCCACGGCCGCGGGATCGAGGTTCAGCGTTCGTTCGTCGACGTCGACGAACACCGGGGTTCCGCCCTCGTAGAGGATGCAATTGGCCGAGGCGATGAACGAGAGCGGCGTCGTGACGACCTCATCTCCAGGCTCGACGCCGGCCATCCTGACGCAGAGGTGCAAGCCCGTAGTTCCACTCGAGACCGCTGCGACGTACGGCGCACCGACGCGCTCGGCCAGCGCCTCCTCGAAGCGGTCGATGTTCGGCCCGAGCGCAAGGCGGCCCGGACCGGAGAACCTCGAGAAGAGCTTCTTCCTCGGCTTCGTCGACGTACGGCGCCGAGAGACCGAATCGGCTCGACGGTGGTGCTCACGCCTCCGCGGGCGTCGCGTTCCCGACCTTCGCGTACTCGAGCCACTGCGCCCAGCGCTCGCTCTTGCCGCGACACGTGTCGAGGTACGCGGTCTGGAGCTCCTTCGTCACCGGCCCAGGCGGCCCGATGAGCCGGTCGTCCACCTCGCGGATCGGCGTCACCTCGGCGGCCGTTCCGGTCATGAAGATCTCGTCGGCGGTCACGAGGTCGGAGCGGATCAGGTTCTTCTCCTCGACGGTGTAGCCGATGTCCTGCGCGATCTGGATCAGCGAGTCGCGCGTGATTCCGGGCAGGATCGACGTCGACAGCGGCGGAGTCGTGATCGTGCCGTCCTTGACGACGAACACGTTCTCGCCGGAGCCGTCTGCGATGAACCCCTCGGCTGTGAGCAGAATCGCCTCGTCGTAGCCGGCGCGGTTGGCCTCGGTCACCGCGAGCATCGAGTTCAGGTAGATGCCCGTCGCCTTCGACGCGTGCGGGATCGTGTTCGGCCCGACGCGCTGCCAGGACGAGATCTTCACGCGGATCCCGTTCTTCAGGCCCTCGTCGCCGAGGTACGCGCCCCACGGCCAGCTCATGATCACGACCTCGACCGGGTTGCCGGCGGTCGAGACGCCGAGCTCTCCATACCCGGAGAACGCGATCGGGCGCAGGTAGCACTCGGGCAGGCCGTTCGCGCCGATCAGCTCCATGCACGCGGCATGGAGATCGTCGGCGGAGTAGGGCAGCTCCATGTACAGGAGCTTCGCCGAGTTCTGGAGCCGGTTCAGGTGGTCGGTCAGCCGGAAGACGGCCGGCCCCTTGTCGGTCTCGTAGCACCGGATGCCCTCGAAGACGCCCGTGCCGTAGTGCAGGCCGTGCGTCCCGACGTGGACCGTCGCATCGGCCCAGTCGACGAGCTCGCCGTTCATCCAGATCTTGTCGGTCTCGCGCACCGCTCGCCTCCTCGGGCCAGGTCCCAGTGACTGTCACTGTGACTGTCACTGTTGGTGCTCAAAGGTTACGTGGCGGCTTCGACGGCGTCCATCACTTGTGCCCGCGCGAGGCGAACGAGGTCAGCGGACGAGAGCTCCGCCATGTGGTTCGGGGAGCCGGCTCCGACCCACACGTGCTTGTGCGACAGGAGGTTCCGGTCGACGAAGACGCGCTCGACGTGAGGCAGCGGGAACGGCGCGACTGCCCCTGCGACGAAGCCCGTCGCCTTCTCGACCTGGGCCGGCGACGCGATCTTCGCCCTGGTCGCACCTGCCGCCCGCGCGATCTTCGCCGCGTCGGCCCGGCGGTCGCCCGGAATCAGCGCGACGACCCAGCGGCCGTCGCAGTCGAAGACGAGCGACTTGACGATCTGTCCGAGCTTGCAGCCGACGGCGCGCGCCGCGTCCGCTGCGGTCGGCGTTCCCTCCGAGAACTCCTCGACCCGCGCCTCGACGCCCATCTGGCGCAGGAACGCGGAGACGCGCTCGACCGGCTCAGGCCACGGGTTGCTCATCCGCGCCCAGCTGAATGACGTAGACGTCGTCCATGCCCGCCTCGCGCAGCGACGCGACGAGCTCCGGCGGCGCCGGGGTGTCGAGCGAGACGGCCATCAGCGCCTTGCCCCCGCGGTTCGTCCTCGAGACGGCCATGTTCGCGATGTTGATCCCGGCCTCGCCGAAGAGCGTCCCGATGCGGCCGATCACGCCCGGCACGTCGTCGTAGCGGAAGATCGCCATCAGCGGCGAGAGCTCCATCTCGAGCTCGTAGCCGAGTGCGCTGACGAGCCAGCGGCGGTCGTCGCGGCCGATCGTCGTCCCGGCGACGCGCAGCTCGTGTCCCTCGGAGCGGACCGTGACCCGGACGAGGTTCGTGAAGTCCCTGGAAGTGCGCCGCCGCTCCTCGACGACCTCGACCCCGCGCTCGGCAGCGATCACCGGCGCGTTGACGTAGTTCACGGGCTGGTCGGCCCGACCCTGGAACGCTCCGTTCAGCGCGGCGACGGTGAGCAGCCGCGTGTCGTATGCGGACAACGCGCCGTAGTAGGCCAGCTCGAACCGCTCGGCTCGCCCATTCGCGAGCTCCATCGCCAGCCGCGCGAGGCCCGCGGCGAGCGGGATGAACGGGCCGAGCACCTCGAGGTCCTCCGCGCCGATCGACGGGATGTTGACCGCGTTCGTGACGAGCGCTCCCTCGAGCGCGGCCGCGACCTGCTCGGCGACGATCACGCCCGCGCGGTCCTGGGCCTCCTCGGTCGAGGCGGCGAGGTGCGGAGTGACGACGACGTTGTCGAGCTCGAGCAGCGGCCCCGAGTACGGCTCCGCGGAGAAGACGTCGAGCGCGGCGGCGGCGACCTTGCCCGAGCGGAGCGCGTCGAGCAGGGCATCTTCGTCGAGCAGCTCGCCGCGGGCGGCGTTCACGAGCCGGACGCCGTCGCGCATCTTCGCGAAGGCGGCGGCGTCGATCGAGCCGCGGGTCTCCGCCGTGAGCGGCAGGTGCAGCGTGAGGAAGTCGGCGGCGGCGAGGACGTCGTCCACCGTCTCCGCCCGGTCGACGCCGAGCTCGCGAAACCGCTCCTTCGCGACGAACGGGTCGTACGCGACGACGGTCAGCTCGAGCCCGCGCGCGCGGCGCGCGACCTGCTGGCCGATGCGCCCGAAGCCGAGGACGCCGAGCGTCTTGCCCTCGAGCTCGAGCCCGCCGTAGCGGGACGCGCTCCCAGCGGCCGTCCTTGAGCGCCGCGTGGGCCTGCGGGATGTTCCGCGAGAGCGCGAGCAGGAGCCCGACGGTGTGCTCCGCGGCGGAGATGACCGTCGACTCGGGCGCGTTCGCGACGACGATCCCGCGGCGCGTTGCGGCCTCGACGTCGACGTTGTCGACGCCGACCCCCGCGCGGCCGATCACCTTCAGCCGGTCGGCCTTCTCGATCAACGCCGCATCGAGCTGCGTCGCGGAGCGGATGACGATCGCGTCGTAGCCGCCGATCGTCTCGGCGAGGTCGCCGTTCGCGTCCACGTCGACGTCGAAGCGCTCGCGAAGCAGCTCGAGCCCGGCCTCGGCGATCGGCTCGCGAACGAGGACTCTCAAGCGGGTTGGTGCTCGTACGTCTCGAGCGCGCGCGTGACCGCGACCCCGCGCTCGATGTCCGCACCGGCCTCGGCGAGTGCGAGCTCGATCCCGGCGAGCGCGGTCGTGATGTCGAACACGTCGTAGTAGCCGAGGTGCCCGACGCGGAAGACCTTGCCCTTGAGCGGGCCCTGGCCGGGTGCGAGCGTGATCCCGAAGCGGTCGCGCAGGTCGAGCAGGAGCTGCGCACCGTCGATCGACTCGGGGACGCGGACGGTCGTCACGACCGCCGAGCTGTCGTCGTCGGGCGAGAAGAGCTCGAGCCCCATCGCCTTGACACCTTCGCGGCAGGCGCGGCCGAGCCGGACGTGCTCGTCGAAGGCGGCTTCGAGACCGCGCTCGAGGATCAGGCCGAGCGCCACGTTCAGCCCCATGACGATCGACACGGCGGGCGTGAAGGCCGCGTCGAGCGACTCCTGCGCCACGCGCGTGCGCTCCCAGTCGAGGTAGAAGCGCGGAGCGGCCGCGCCCTCGCGCGCCTTCCACGCCGCGTCGGAGACGGAGACCGTCATCAGGCCCGGCGGAGACATCAGCGCCTTCTGCGAGCCGGACACGACCGAGTCGAGCCCCCACTCGTCCGTCTCGCAGGGAACCGCGCCGAGGCTCGAGATCGCGTCGACGGCGATGAGCGTGCCGGCCTCCTTCGCCGCAGCGGCGAACGCGCGCACGTCGCAGACGACCCCGGTCGAGGTCTCGGACTGCGTCACGAGCACCACGTTCGCGCCGCCGAGCTCCGCGAGTCGAGACGCGAGGTCGTCGGCGGACGGCGTCTCGCCCCACTCGTACGCGATGTGCTCGACCTCGCAGCCGTAGGCCCGCGCGATGTCGGCCCAGCGCTCGCCGAAGTAGCCCGCGGAGACCGCGACCACTCGGTCGCCCGGCGAGGTCAGGTTCGCGACCACCGATTCGAGGCCCGCCGTCCCCGAGGCCGTGTAGAGCAGCACCTCGGTCTGCGTCCGGTAGACGTCCTTCAGGCGGTCGAGCACCTGCCGGTACGTCGGCCTGAAGTCGGGGCTGCGGTGATGGACGATCGGAAGCGCCATCGCGGCCAGCACCTGAGGCGGAACAGGCGTCGGCCCGGGCGTCATCAGGTAGCGCTTCTCGGCCAAGCCACGAGCCTAGCTCAGGCTTAGGCTCTTCTCAGTGGAAGCGCTCTTCGCGTTCGGTGCGGCACTGCTCTCGCTGCGGCTGGCGAGCTCGGTCGCCGGACGCTGGCGGGCGACCCGCAGGCCGGAGCTGGCCGCCTGGTCGGCCGCGCTCCTCGCCTATGCGGCGGCCTCGGCCGCGCTCACCTGGGGCGCCGCCGCCGGCTGGGACGCGCGCGCGTTCCGCGTCTACTACCTGTTCGGCGCCCTCCTCACGGCGCCGCTGCTCGGCGTCGGATCGCTCCTTCTTTATGGATGGAAACGCATAATCGCTCCGGCGTTCATTTACGTCGGGCTTGCGGTCGGGATTGCGATCTCCGTTCCGCTGCACGGAGCCTTCGGCGAGAGCATCCCGGCCGCGCAGGATCACCTCGCGTTCTTTCCGGCACGGTTCGTGGCGATCGTCGCGAACACGGTCGGCACACTGGCCGTCGTCGCTGTGGCGATCGTCACGATCAGACGTCGCCCACTCGGGAACGGGCTCATCCTGGCGGGGGTCGGCGTTGCCGCCCTTGGCACCGCTCTATCCGGCTTGGGTGCTGCGAAAACGGCCGTTTTTGTGGCAATTGCAGCACTTCTTCTTTACGGAGGTTTTACAGTCTCTCCGCGTCGGCGCGCTAACTAACCGCTAGCGTCCCGGTCTTACACGGTTGACACTGATCCCCGGGCCCGCCCAGGGGCTTGCTCGGACACTGCGGCTTGTCGTCCGCGAGCGAGCACTCGGGCCCGGAAAACGAGGGGGTTGTTTTGCTCCGACATTCACTGCGGCTTTTGCCTGTGCTCGTCCTCGCGCTCGTGGGCGTGTTCGCCCTGAGCGCGGCGCGCCAGGCCGACGCGAGGGAGAGGGCCGTCCACACCGTCCGCGTGTTCCCGTCCGACGGCGGCCTGGTCCGCCAGATCCACCGCTACCGTCGCGTGACCTGGCGCTGGCAGTCCGTGATGGGAGTCCCTCGGACCCCGGCGACGCGCGCGGCCGTGAAGGATCCGAGCCACAGGTACAAGGTCTGGGTCAAGAACCTCTGGAAGCACCGCGCGAAGCGGGCATGCCGCCGGGCGGTACATCCGCCGCACATGGCCGGCTGGCTCTGCATCCACAGCCACGAAGGCGCCTGGCACGATCCCAGCGGCCCCTACTACGGCGGGCTCCAGATGGATCTCGGCTTCCAGCACACGTACGGAGCCCGGCTCCTGCGCAAGAAGGGCACGGCCGACCACTGGACTCCGCTCGAGCAGATGTGGGTCGCCGAGCGCGCGCACCGCAGCGGCCGGGGCTACTACCCGTGGCCCAACACCGCGCGCTACTGCGGACTGATCTAGGCTTCTGCGCATGGGTAGAGGCTCACGACCGATCGTGCGCTGGCGGAAGGACCGGCAGCGGAAGAAGAAGGCCCGCGAGAAGCGCGGCGCGGCGCCCGAGGCTGCAGCCGCTCCGCGACGCAGGTCGTCGAGCCGCGCCAAGCCGGCCGAGTAAGAACCGGCAGGGTCCGTCCGCGGCCGGGCGGGGTACCTATCAGACGACCCCCACCGCAGCATGCGTCGCAGCAGCAACCCGATTGCTGCATGCGCCGTTGCGGCCACGGTGCTGGCAGCCGGCGCCGCCGAGGCTCCCTCGCCGGCATGGTCGAGGACGGCCCCGAGCCTCTACGCGGCGGGTAGCGACGTCGCGATTCCGCAGCCGGGTGTGCTCCTTCTGCACGACGCTCCGGGCTCCAGAGCGAGTCCTCGCCCGCGTCGGGCCGCGCACGGTGTTCGGCTCATCGCCGAGGCTGGCTGTGGTCGGGGAGTCCGGCGACTGGCTGGCTGTGATCTCGGCCAAGCTCGGAAACCGTGTGCGCGGATTCGTCCTTCGCTCGAACGTTCGGCTCGTGCACGTTCCGTTTTCGGTCGAAGTCGACCAGTCGTCGCGCCGACTGACGGTCTGGCGGACCGGAATCGGATTACGACGGATCGACGTGGCCGTCGGTGCACCCTCCACCCCCACGCCGCAGGGGCGCTTCGCGATCACGGACAAGCTCTCGAACTTCTGGCCCTCGGTGTACGGCTGCTGCGCGATCGTCCTCTCCGGCCGGCAGACGCTGCCGACTCCCGGCTGGAGCGGCGGAGATCGGCTGGCGATCCACGCGGGAGACGGGATCGGCGCTGCGGTCTCGAACGGCTGTCTGCGGGCTTCCTCGAGAGACATGCGTTACCTGATGCGCGTGCTCCCGCTCGGGACGCAGGTCGTCATCCACCCCTAGCCGTCAGGCGTCGAGCTTCTGGCGCAGGAGCTCGTTGACGAGCTTCGGGTTCGCCCGCCCCTCGGTCTCCTTCATCACCTGGCCGACGAAGAAGCCGAGGAGGCCCTGCTTGCCGCTGCGATACGACTCGACCTGCTCCGGGTTCGCGGCCAGCACCTGGTCGACGAGCGGCTCGAGGTCGCCGGCCTCGGTGATCTGGCCGTCGCCGAGATAGGTCTCGGCCGAGAAGCCGGGATCCGCCGCTCGCCGCGAGCGCCTCTGTGAAGACATGTCTCGGGACCTGGTCCCGGGCCATGATCAGTTTGGACAGCTCCTCGGCGTTGACCAGCGCCGGATCGACCCCCGTGGCCGCGAACTGGTTCATGACGATGTTCGCGACCGCCTTCCGGTCGCCGCCGACCCGCTCGAAGAGGCGGTCGCGGTCGCTGACGACGAGCCCTTCCGCAAGCTCGAAGCCGACCTCCTGCGCCGATCCGGTCGATCCGCGCGCCCGGTAGCTCCGGGAGTTGCGCACGGAGCTCCTCGACGAGCTCGCGCGGCGGCTCGAGCGGGACGAGGTCCGGCTCCGGCAGGTACCGGTAGTCCTGGGCCTCTTCCTTCGAGCGCAGCGGCGGCGCCGACTCGTTGCCGGGGTCGAAGTGCATCGTCTCCTGCTCGACCTCGCCGCCCGACTCGTAGATCTGGATCTGGCGCTGGATCTCGCGTTCGATGCCCTTCGCGGCGAAGTTGAACGAGTTCATGTTCTTGAGCTCGGTGCGCGTGCGCAGCTCGTCCGAGCCCTCGGGCCGCACCGAGACGTTGACGTCGAACCGCAGCGAGCCCTTCTCCATCTCGGCGTCCGAGATCCCGAGCTCGACGACGGTCTGCCGGAGCAGCTGCAGGAAGCGCTTCGCGTGCTCCGAGGAGTGGAGGTCCGGCCCGGTGACGATCTCGACGAGCGGCGTCCCGGCGCGGTTGAAGTCGACGAGCGTGCGGTCGGCGCCGGCGATGCGGCCCCCGGCTCCGCCCATGTGCACGTTCTTCGCCGCGTCCTCCTCGAGGTGGGCGCGGACGATGCTCACGGCGACGTCGCCGTCGGAGGTCGGCAGCGTGAACGCCCCGTCGACGCAGAGCGGCTCGTCGTACTGGGAGATCTGGTAGCCCTTCGGCAGGTCGGGATAGAAGTAGTGCTTGCGATGGAAGACGGCGTGTTCGACGATTTCGCAGCCGAGCGCATGGCCGAGCAGGATCGTCATCTCGATCGCGCGCCTGTTCGGGACCGGCAGCGTGCCGGGGTGCGCGAGGCAGACGGGGCACGTGCGCGAGTTCTCGGGCGCGAAGTACTCGAGCTCGCAGCGGCAGAACATCTTCGTCCGCGTCTTCAGGTGGACGTGGATCTCGAGGCCGATGACCGGTTCCCAGCTCACTTCAGCCTCGGCGGGACGTAGTCGAATGCGAGCGCCTGCTCGAGAGCGTGACCGGCGCGGAAGAGCAGGTTCTCGGAGAACTGCGGGCCGATCAGCTGCAGCCCGACCGGGAGGCCCTCGGAGAGCCCGCACGGGATCGACAGGCCGGGGAGCCCCGCCATGTTCGGCGGGATCGCGAGCACGTCGCTCAGGTACATCGCGAGCGGGTTGTCGACTCTGGCGCCGATCGGGAACGCGACCGTCGGCGAAGTCGGGCTGACGAGGAGGTCGAACTGCTCGAGCGCGGCGCGGAACTCGTCGCGGATGATCGTCCGCACCTTCTGCGCCTGGCCGTAGTACGCGTCGTAGTAGCCGGCCGAGAGCGCGTACGTGCCGAGCATGATCCTGCGCTTCGGCTCGTCGCCGAACCCCGCGTCGCGCGTGCGCATGTACAGCTCGCGGACGTCGCCGTCGGTGACGCGCAGCCCGTAGCGGACGCCGTCGTAGCGGGCCAGGTTGGACGACGCCTCGGAGGGGGCGATCAGGTAGTAGCAGGGCAGGCCGTACTCGACCGAGCGCGGGAGGGTCGTCTCCCCCACCTCGGCGCCGAGCTCGCGGCAGAGCTCGATCGCGGCGTTGACTGCTTCGCTCACGCCCGGCTCGATGCCCTCCGCCTCGTTCAGCTCCTTCGGGACTCCGACGCGCAGGCCCTTCAGGTCCTCGGCCGTGGGGATCTCGACGGGCTCGGGTAGGTCGACGGTCGTCGTGTCGTACGGGTCGCGGCCGGCGATCACGGAGTAGAGGAACGCGCAGTCGGCGACGGTCTTCGCGATCGGGCCGATCTGGTCGAGGCTGGACGCGAACGCGACGATGCCGGAGCGGGAGACGGTGCCGTAGGTCGGCCTGAGCCCGACGACGCCGCAGAGCGCAGCCGGCTGCTTGATCGAGCCGCCGGTGTCGGAGCCGAGCGCCCACGGAGTGAGGCCTGCGGCGACCGCGGCTGCCGAGCCGCCCGACGAGCCGCCGGGCACGCGATCCGGGTCCCACGGGTTCCGGGTGGGGCCGTAGGCGGAGTTCTCCGTCGACGAGCCCATCGCGAACTCGTCCATGTTCGTCTTGCCGATCACGCGCAGCCCGCGCTCCTGGCAGCGCTCGGCCACGGTCGCGTCGAAGACCGGGACGTAGCCCTCGAGGATCTTGGAGCCGGCCGTCGTGGGGATGCCCTTCGTGCTGACGAGGTCCTTGTGGGCGATCGGGATGCCCTCGCCGGGCGCGTCGTCGCTGACGTGGAGGAAGCAGTTGAGCTCTCCGTCGCGCTCGTCGATCGCGGCCCGGTACGCGGAGAAGATCTCGTCGGACGACGCCTCGCCCGTCTCGAGCAGGTCGTTGACCTGCTTGGCGGTGAGGCGCAGCGTGTCGATCATCGCGGCACCGCCTCTAGGTCCGGTACCCCCGACCTCCTCCCCACGACGAGCCTAACGAGGAAAGGCGCACGCGTGGGTGACGGGACAGGGCCAAGAGTGTGTCTTTGGGCGCGGGCGCTCATGCAGGCGGCACCCGGAAGAAGCCGGCCTCGCGGTCGGGCGCGTTCGCCAGCGCGTCCTCGACCGGCAGCGATGCCTGCGGCTCGTCCTCGGCCCAGACGTTGACCAGGTCGAGCGGGTGGGCGGTTGGCTCGACGTCCGCGAGGTCGAGCTCGCTCACCTTGCCGACCGCTTCGAGGATCGCGTTCAGCTGCGCCCCGAGGCGGTCGATCTCCTCGTCGCTCAGCGCGAGCCGCGCGAGCCGCGCGACGTGCAGCACCTCGTCTCTCGAAATGGCCATGCGAACATCCTCCCAAAAGCGTCCCGAGCCCGCGGGTCGCAATGAAGCGGGCCCCTTCCGGGGCCCGCAATCTGTCTCGAGTCCGGAAGTCCTAGGCGGCGGTGACGTTCGCGGCCTGAAGGCCCTTGTCGCCCTGCACGACTTCGAACTGGACGCGCTGCCCTTCGGTCAGCGACCGGTAGCCGTCCATCTGGATCGCGCTGTGGTGGACGAAGACATCGTCCCCACCCTCGCGCTCGATGAAGCCGAATCCCTTCTCGTTCGAGAACCACTTGACGGTGCCTTCAGCCAACACTTCCTCCTTCTACAGCCGGACTTCCAAAGCGGCGGAAGGTTAACCTCAGCCCCCGGGGAACGCAAGGAGCCCGCGGCGGTATTTCGCCGCCTTGACCGCGCTCGCGAGCAGCATCGCGATCGTCATCGGGCCGACACCTCCGGGCACGGGCGTGATCAGGCCCGCGCGCTCGGCGGCACCCGGGTCGACATCGCCGACGACGCCCTCGTCGCCACGGTTCATGCCGACGTCGATCACCGTCGCGCCCTCGCGAACGTCGTCAGGGCCGATGACCGCGGTCCGGCCGACGGCGACGACGAGCACGTCGGCTTCGCGCGTGACCGAGCCGAGGTCGCGTGTCCGCGAGTGGCAGACGGTGACGGTCGCGTTCGCGTGCAGCAGGAGCAGCGCTGCGGGCTTGCCGACGATGTCGCTGCGGCCGACGACGACCGCGCGGGCGCCTTCGAGCGGCACGTCGTACTCCTCGAGCAGGCGCATCACGCCGACCGGCGTCGCGCCCACATGAGCCGGGCTGCCGAGCACGAGCTGGCCGAAGTTCAGTGGGTGCAGCCCGTCGACGTCCTTGACCGGGTCGATCGCGCGGATCACACGCGCCTCGTCGATGTGGTCCGGCAGCGGGAGCTGGACGAGCAGGCCATCGATCGACTCGTCGGCGTTCAGATCCGCGACCTGCCGCGAGCAGCTCGTCCTCGGTCGTCTGCGAGGCGAGCCGGATGTCCTTCGCGTTGATCCCGACCTCGGCGGCGGCCTTGTGCTTGAGCCGGATGTAGATGTCGGACGCGGGATCGTCGCCGACGAGGACCGTCGCGAGCCCGATCTCCCCCAGCTCCCGAACCTCCTGGGCGATCTCGCCGCGGATGCGCTCGGCGAGCGCCTTGCCGTCCATCAGCTGGGCTGCCACTTAGAGCTTGGGCAGTTCCACGTCGCTGACGTCGAGGCCGAGCGACTGGGCGAGCTTGACCCCTTCCTCGAGGTCCTCGTGAAGCCGCTGCACGTCGCGCTCGTACATGAGGCGCCCGATCACCGCGCGCGCCTTGGGCCGCCACATGGCGTGCTGGACGAAGATCGGGAGCAGCCGGTTCGCCGCGTCCACGAGCTTCTGCTGCATCTTCTTGCCCGCGCCCTCCAGCAGGACGCGCTCGTACGCCATCCCCGCGCCGTGGTGGATCCCGTCGTCGGTCGCCAGCCGGTTACAGAGCTCCTCGAGCACGGTGCCGCGCGAGGCACGCGCGATCAGCCGGAAGCGCGAGATGATCAGTCGCTCGTAGAAGACCTGCATCTGGAAGACCTTCTCCTCGAGCGTGTCGGCCTCGAGCGTCATGTGCGCGAGCTCGTCCAGGTACGGGTCGCGCTCGGCGATGCCGCCGACCTCGTTGATCAGCTTCAGCCACCCCTCGGTGTGGCGCGACTCGTCCTGCACCATCGTCGAGTAGTAGAGCTTGGCCTCGGGATCGGGCGCGACGTTCAGGAGCTGCGAGGCCATCTCGCACGCGAGCATGTCGGCCTGGAGCTGCTGCGTGAGGACGGAGCGCCACATGTCGCTTCGGCGCGCGCGGCGCTGCGGCGAGCCCTTGCCCTTCCGGGATCGGAGGGAGCTCGTTCCAGGGCAGGTCGCGCACCTGCCACTCCTGCCGCTTCGCAAGCTCGTAGAAGCGCAGGACGCCTGCGTATTCCCCGCGCTCGCCCGCGACGGGCTCGACGACTTGCTCGGTAGCCATGCGCGGAGATTATCGTCCCACCCGTGGAGCTCAGGAAATGGCCGCGAAAAAACGACGCCGCGTCGATCGAAGCTCGGCGGGCTGCGCTCGATGGCCGGGTGGACGCGGAGGTGTTCGGGCTCGACGTTGCGCCGTGGGTCGAATGCGCAAGAGGCGCTGACCGGCATCTCCGTCACGCCGACCGCGGTCATCGGGCCATTGACGATCTCGCTCGGCGACTACGAGCTGACCGAGCCGGACGGGCGTGCTCGTCGAGCGCGGGCGGTCGACGGACGAGGTGTTCGTCCCGCTCGCGCACACGGAAGGGTCGCTGTCGGACTCGCTGTACCGCGGGGCTCGGGCGGCTACCGATTCGGGCGGATTCCGGACCGAGGTCTTACGCGACCGGATCACGCGCGCGTCCGCGTTCGTCACGAACTCGGTCGAGGAAGCGGTCGCGCTGGGACGGTGGATCGAGGACGAGCTGCCGAAGATGCGCGAGTGGCTCGGCGGTCTCGACGAGGAGTGGATCTCCCGGTACGCGAAGCTGCGCGAGGTCGAGACGTACGTCGCGGGGCCGATCTGCCACGTGATGTGGGCGTTCACGACCGGCGACGCCTGCGGGCCGAACATGATGACCCGCAACGCGTATGCGCTGAACATGGGCTACGTGATGGAGCGCGCGCCGCGAAAGCCGGAGCGCGCGATCCTCGAGGCGAACATGGGCGGGGACAAGAAGGTCTCGCACCGCTACTTCGAGCGCGGCGGCCACGGGAAGACGGTCGTCGCCGAGGTGACGCTGACCGACGAGGCCGTGCGGCGCGTGTTGCGAACGACGGTCGACGACCTGCTCGAGCTGTCCTGGGCGGGGACGCACGGTGCGATCGCGTCCGGCATGCAGTCGGTCGCGTTCACGCCGGCGACGGCGATCGCCGCGATCTTCAACGCGACGGGTCAGGACCTGGGCATGATCGGGACGAGCTCGATGGCGCACGGCACCGGGAAGCGGGTCGAGGGTGGGCTGAACGCGTCGATCCGGCTTCCGGGGCTGGAGGTCGGCACGGTCGGCGGCGGGACGACATTGCCGTACGCCCGCGCCTGGCTCGGCCTGATGGACTGCGCCGGTGCGGGCAAGGTGTACCGCTTCGCCCAGATCGTGGCCGCGGCGACGCTTGCGCTGGAAATCTCAGCCTCGGCCGCGATGGCCACGTCCGGCTCGGAGAACTTCTTCAAGGCCCATTTCGAGCGCGGCGGCATGCGCTAACGGGCCGAGCCATGGGGACAAATCGTCACGCTTTCGTCACGGGGTCTGACCCCGGGCTTCGCGCGTGGAGCGGTGTCGCGCAGAAAACGGGGTCAGACCCCGCTCCAAGAGGGTGACGATTCCTCCACACCACGACCCCGCTTTGCTTCGGTGCGGGCCAGCGACGCAAGAAAGCGTCGATCCGCCGGAACCCGTTCTCTCGTGTTCTTAACCCGGCGTAAGGCGGCGGCGGACGACGGCTCTCCGCCGTTCGTGGAGCCGAGAGCTCCGCAGCGCGGCGATACCATGCGGCACTCGGGCGCCGTGGCCGAGTGGTTAGGCAGAGGCCTGCAAAGCCTCGTACACCAGTTCGATTCTGGTCGGCGCCTCTCTCGCGTCCCTGAGCTGCGGCGGCTCCCGGTCGGTCGCGCTCACCTCCCGCCGCCAACTGGGTGAGAATGACGCCCACGTGCGCCTCGGGCTGATCTCGGACATCCACGGAAACCGCCTGGCGCTGGACGCGGTGCTGGAGGAGCTCGAGCGCGATGGCGTCGACGAGTTCATCTGCCTCGGCGACGTCGCCGTCGGCCCGCAACCCGCGGAGGCGCTCGAGCGCGTCCGCGAGCTCGAGTGCCCGGTGGTCATGGGGAACTGGGACGCGGCGTTCCTCGGTGACATGCCGACGCCGAAGGACAAGATCGGCGAGCAGCTGGTCGAGATCGGCGAGTGGTGGGCCTCGTACCTCTCTCCCGACGACCGCGAGTACATGGCCGGCTTCGCGCCCACGGTCAAGCTCGAGGTCGGATCGACGCCGGTCCTCTTCTTCCACGGCTCGCCGCGGTCCTACGACGAGTGGATCTTCTCCACGACCCCCGACGACGAGCTCCGCGCGATGTTCGCCGACATCGAGGAACGGATCCTGATCGGCGGGCACACGCACGTCCAGATGATCCGCCGCTATCTCGAGTCGATCATCGCGAACCCCGGGAGCGTGGGGCTCGCATTCCGCGAGTGGTGGCCGCGGCCGGTACGCATCTCGCCCTGGGCGGAGTACGGCGTCCTCACCTGGGAGGGCGACCGGCTGAGCATCGACTTGCGCCGAACGCCGTTCGACGTCGGCGCCTTCCTCGAGCTGAGCCTGAAGTCGGGCATGCCCCACGCCGAGTGGTGGGCGAAGAGCTGGTCGACGGGCACCTGACCTAGACCCTCGGGCTCACCAGGCTGGCAATCAGCGGCGCGAGACCGTCGTCACGGTTCCGTCCGGCGCGATGCGGCGGATGTAGCCCGCCGGACCCGCGTCCAGGACGTAGCGTCACCCCGTCGCCGACCTCGACGTCGTACGGGACGGCAAAGGCGGGGCCGACGAATCCGAGGCGCGCCCCGGTCGGGCTCAGCCGGACGACGCGGTTCTGCGAGCCCTCGACGACGGAGACGGTCCCGTCCGCAGCGACGTCGATCCCGTACGGCTGGTCGATCGGCGCGAACGCCGTCACGAGGCCGGTCGCCGGATCGATCCGCCGCACGCGGTTGTTGTCGCGGTCCGAGACGAGCAGCGCACCGTCCGCCGCGACCGCGAGCCCGTGCGGCGACGAGAACTGCGCGTTCAGGGCCGGACCGCCGTCACCGCCTCCACCTGCTTCCCCGGTGCCGGCGATCCGGATGGGCGGCCCCGAACCTCCCGGGAGCCGGAAGATCTGCGTCGCGGTCGAGTAGTAGACGTCGCCGTTCGGGCCGGCCGCGATCGGCCCGATCTCGACTCCTGCGGGCACCTCGGCCACGTTCGTCGGCGGCCCGCTGCCGTTCAGGCGCTGCAGCTGGTTCCCGACGGAGACGTAGACGCTGCCCGACGGAGCGCGGACGACCGCGTACGGCTCGGGCGATCGCGGGCTACGAGCACGCTCACGCGCCCGGTCGCCGGATTCACGCGGAGCACGCGGCCCGGGTTGTTCTCGACGAGCAGCAGCGTGCCCGCGGGCTCGAGGTCGATCGAGGTCGGCTGGGCGAAGACGACGGGTCTGGCCGGCGGGCGGCGCACGCGAACGGATCCGAGGCGCGAGGTCGCGCCGCCCGCCTGCGCGCTGATCCGCCACTGCCCGGCCTTCGGGAACACGAGCCGCGCGCGATACGAGCCGCGCCTGCCGGTCGCGCGGACGCGGACACGGCCCGGCCCGACGGCGCTCACGCGAACCGTCCCTGCGTACGAAAGAGGTCGCACCGTGAGACGGATCGTCCACGCGCGGCCCGCGACAGGAGCTGCCCGCTTGCCGGTCAGCGAGACCCGAACCGGCCCCGCCGCCGACGCGGTGCACGCGAACACCCCGAGGACGAGCAGTGCCGCCGCGACGCGCTTCATGTCGATTCAGACGCGCGAGGTCGCGGCCGGTTTGCAGAATGGAGGCATGCCGAGCCGAGCGACCATCGGTGTCAGCGCCGTCGCGGTGGCGGCGGGCCTGTGGGGCATGGACGCGCTCATCCGCCGTCCGCTCGCCCACTCGACCGAGCCGGCGACGATCGTCTTCGGCGAGCACGTCGTCCTCGTCCTCGTGCTCCTGCCCGTCGTCGTGGCCGCCCTGCCGGCGGTCTGGCGCGCCGGCCCGCGCTACGTGGTTGCGGCAGTCGTCGTCGGCGCGGGCTCGTCGGCGCTGGCCACGATCCTGTTCACGCAGGCGTTCGTCGACGGCGATCCGGTCACGCCGGTCGTCCTGCAGAAGGTGCAGCCGCTGGTCGCGGTCTCGCTCGCCGCGGTCATGCTCGGGGAGCGGCCGCGGCCCCGCTTCGGCCTGTTCCTGCTCGGGGGCCTCGCCGGGACGTGGCTGATGGCGTTCCCGAGCCCGTTCGACGTGTCGCTCCACGGTCAGGCGCCCGTGCTCTACGCGCTCATGGCTGCCGCTCTGTGGGCGCTCGGGACGGTTCTCGGGCGCTTCCTCGCGCTCGAGCTTCCGTTCCAGCAGGTGACGGCCCTGCGCTTCGCGTTCGGCCTGCCTGCAGCTCTCGTGGCGGTGCTCGTACTGGGCGCGCCGCTCCGGGCCTCGCTGCACGACGAGCTCTTCATCGCACTGCTCGCGCTCGTCACCGGGCTCGTCGCGATCCTCCTCTACTACTACGGTCTGCAGCGCACGACGGCGTCGGTCGCGTCGATCGCAGAGCTCGCGTTCCCGGTCGTGGCGATCGCCGTCGGCTATCTCGCCTTCGACGCGACGCTGACGAGCACGCAGCTCGCAGGCGTCGCACTCACGAGCCTCGTCGTGCTGCTCCTTCCGCGGCGAGGGCCGGCGCTCGTCGCCGAGCGGGCGCCGCAGCCCGTGCCGGCCGAGAGCCCCGCCTAGTCAGCGCGCGACGCGGCCGAGCCGCTCGATCGCCGTCTCGAGCTGCTCGTCCGAGTGGTACGGCGCGGGCCCGAAGCGCAGGCGTCGGCCGCGGCTGTCCGTCACGACGCCCTCGTCGAGAAGCAGGCGGCTGAGCTCCTCGGCGCGCTCCGACTCGAAGGCGATGAACCCGCCGAACGCGCTGAGCGGCGTCTCGCGGTCGCGCGTGACGTCCGCGAGGCCGAGCTCGTCGAAGCGCTCGGCGAGCAGCGTCGTCTGGTGCAGGTAGCTCTCCCGCAGGCGCTCCGGGGTCAGACCCTGCTCGTCGAAGAAGTCGAGCACGCGCGCGGCGCGGTAGTGGCTCGTCGGGTCGTACGTCGAGCCGGCGTAGCGCATGCTCCCGCGCGGATACGGCGTCGCGCCGGGACCGTGGTCGGCGTGCAGCTCGTCGAACTCCGCGTACCAGCCCGTGATCGCGGGCCGCAGCTCGTCCGCCTGGGGCGGCAGGCGCAGGAAGCAGTTGCCCTCGCCGAGCTGGAGGTACTTGTAGCCGCCGCCGACGATCCACGCCCGCTCGAGGCCCGCGACCGTGAACGGCAGGCAGCCGAGCGCGTGGTACGCGTCGACGAGCAGCTCGGCGCCCGCATCCGCGCATGCCTCCGCCAGCGCCGGCAGCTCGGGGACGATCCTCGAGTCCTCGAAGAGCACCGCCGAGACGAGCACCGCGCTCGCGCCCGGAGCCTCGGCGGCCAGCCGCTCGGCGAGCGACTCCACCGGCCGGGCCGGGAGCCGGACGACCTCGAGCCCCTCCTCCCCCAGCCGCCCGAGCTGGCGCCGCAGCGTGTGGAACTCGCCGTCGGTCGTGACGAGCTTCGGCCGCTCCCGCAGCGGGAGCGCGGACAGGAACCGCAGCACGAGCTCGTGCGTGTTCGGAGCGAGCGCGACCGGGGCGCCGGGGTCGTCGAGCAGCTGCCGCACCCCGTCGCGCAGCCGCTCCGCCTTCGCGAACGCCCGCTCCCACTTGAGATCCGCATGCTCGGCCGCGTCCTGCCACGCCTCGAGCTGCCCCTCGCGCCCGACGTCGGGCCACGCCTGATGCGAGTGGCCCGTCAAGAGCAGCCGCTCGGAGACGCGGAACTCCGAGTAGTGCTCCGCGAGCGGGTTCAAAGCTCGCTGCGGACGGCCCAGAGGTCGGGGAAGAACGGCTTGTGCAGCGTCGTGCGCAGGTACTCCGCGCCGTAGCCGCCCGTCCCCAGTCGCGTGCCGATCGTCCGCTCGACCATCTTCACGTGGTGGTAGCGCCACTCCATGAAGCCCTCGTCGAAGTCGACGAGGCGCTCCGCGACCTGGGCGGGTCCGCCGTCGTCGCGGTACGCGCGGAGCAGCGCGGCCTGGACGCCTTCCGACTCCTGCACCGGCTGCGTGACGTCACGCTCGAGCACCTCGGCCGGCATCTCGTAGCCCTTTCCGGACAGGTACCGGAGGAACGAGTCGTAGACCGACGGCCGCTCCAGCGCCGCCTTCACCTTCTCGTAGTCGACGCTGGCCTCGTGGTACGCGGTCAAGACGCCCGGGTCTCGCCGGCCGAGGATCGCCTCCAGCTCGCGGAACTGCCCGGACTGGAAGCCGGACGACGACTCGAGCCGCTCGCGGAAGGACAGGAACTGGACCGGCGTCATCGTCTCGATCACGTCGAGCTGCTGCACGACGAGCTTGAGGATCGTCAGGACGCGCTTGAAGGTCGAGAACGCCCGCGTCTCGTTGCCCTCCTCGAGCATCCGCTGCAGGTAGCGCAGCTCGTGGATCAGCTGCTTGAACCAGAGCTCGTAGACCTGGTGGACGACGATGAAGAGGATCTCGTCGTGCTCGTCGGAGTTCGGCCGCTGGGCGCCGAGGATCTCGTCCAGCGCGAGGTACGACGTGTACGTGAGGGACTTGTCGACGCTCAACCGGCCTCCTTGAACAGCTCGCGGGCGATGATCTCGCGCTGCACCTCCGACGCGCCTTCGTAGATGCGCGGCGCCCGCACCTCACGGTAGAGGTGCTCGAGCAAGTGGCCCTTCTGAAGCGCGCGCGCTCCGTGCACCTGGATCGCGACGTCGACCGCGCGCTGGGCGGTCTCGGTGGCGAAGAGCTTGGCCATCGCGGACGCCTTGCGCACGGGCCGGACGCCCGCGTCGTACTTCGTCGCCGCCTCGCGGACGAGGAGCCGCGCCGCCTCGATCTCCGTCGCCACCTCGGCGAGCTGGTGCGAGACCGCCTGGAAGTGCGAGAGCGGTTTGCCGAACGCCTCGCGCTCCTGCGTGTACGCGACCGCGGCGTCGAGCGCGGCCTGCGCCATCCCGACGGCGAAGGCGCCGACGCTGGGCCGGAAGAGGTCGAGCGTGTCCATCGCGACCGCGAACCCGCCGTCGAGGTCGCCGAGCACCTGGTCGGCCTCGACGCGGACGCCGTCGAAGTCGAGGCGGCCGATCGGGTGCGGCGCGAGCAGGTCGAGGCGCTCGCCCGAGAGGCCCTCGCTCTCGCGCGGGACGGCGAAGGCCGAGATTCCCTTCGAGCCCTTGTCGGACGTGCGCGCGAAGACGCTGTAGACATCGGCCTCCGGCGCGTTCGAGATCCAGAGCTTCGTGCCGGTCAGGCGAAAGCCGTCGCGGTCGCGCTTGGCGCGCAGCGTGAGGTTCGCGGCGTCCGACCCGGCCTCGGGCTCACTGAGCGCGAATGCGGCCACGACCTCGCCGCGCGACAGGCGCGGGATCCACTCGTCTCGCAACGCAGGCGTGCCGCGGCTGAGGATCGGATAGCCGCCGAGCCCCTGGAGCGCGAGCGCCGTCTCGGCCTCGGTGCAGCCGTGCGCGAGACCCTCGCGGAGCTCGCACAGCTCGACCGCGGAGCCTGCGAAGACGAGCTCGAGCAGGCCCTGCTCTCCGAGCGCGCGGACGAGCGGGCGGTTCAGGCGGCCGGGCTCTCCTCTGGCGGCGATCGGCGCGAAGACCTCGTGGCCGAGGCGGTGCGCGCGTTCGAGGACGTCAGCCATCGATCACGGCGACGCCCATCAGCTCGACGCGCGCCTCGGGCTCGAACAGGGCCGAGACGCCGATCAGCGCCATCGCGGGGTAGCGCCGCCCGAAGTGCCGGCGCCAGACCTCGCCCAGCTCGCGCGTCGAGGCGCGGTACTCGTCGATGTCCGTCGTGTAGACGACGAGCGAGACGAGCTGGTCGGGCTCGCCCCCGGCCGCGCGCAGCGCCGTGACGAGCTTCGCGGCGGCCGAGTCGAACTGCTCGGCGAGCGAGGCGCCCTCGCCGGTCTGGCCGCCGAGGTAGACGCCGCCGGCCGCGACGACGGCGTGCGCGAACCCGATGGGCTCGGGCAGCTCGGGCGGGTTGACGATCAACGGCCGGTCCACGCCGGGCTCCGCCCCTCCGTCCAGGCCGCGTAGAACTCTCCGAAGTCGTCGCTCTTCATCAGGAGCGCCTGCGCGAGCGCCTCCATCTCGACCGCGTCGCCGAGGGCCATGTCCAGCTCACGGGTCAGGAGCACCTTCGTCGTCGCGTGGGCGAGCGCCGGGCCGTCGGCGAGGCTCCGGGCGAGCTCGGCTCGCGGCTGCAGGCAGCTCATCGTCGTCGACGACCCGCGTCGCGAGCCCGATCGCCGCTGCGCCTTCCGCATCGACCTCGTCGCCGAGGAGGAGCAGCTCGGTCGCCTTCCCGAGCCCGACGAGGCGCGGGAGCAGGTACGCGGCGCCCATGTCCGCTCCGGCCAGCCCGACCCGCGTGAAGAGGAACGCGAACTTCGCGGAGCGCGCGACGAGGCGCAGGTCGGCAGCGAGCGCGAGCACGGCCCCGGCTCCGGCCGCGACCCCGTTCACGGCCGCGACGATCGGCAGCGGCGCCTCCCGCATCGCCTTCACGACTGCCCCGCTCATCCGCGTGAAGTCGAGGAGCTCGCCGGCGCTCATCTTCTGCAGCTCGCCGATGATCTCCTCGACGTCGCCGCCCGAGCAGAACCCGCGCCCCTCGCCCGTGAGGACGAGCACGCGTACGTCGCCGCGGTGGGGCAGCTCGCCGAGCAGGTCGCGCAGGTCGGCATAGACGTCGAAGGTGAGCGCGTTCAGCTTGTCCGGGCGCGAGAACGTGACCGTCGCGACGCCGTCCTCGAGCGCGAAGTCGAAGTTCTGCCAGCTCTCGGTGAAGGCTGCGGATCCGCGGAACGGGCTCACGCCTGGAGGCCTCCGCCGTCGAGCACGATCGTCTGCCCGTTGATCGCCGCGGCCTCGGGCGACGCGAGGAAGACGACCGCGGCCGCGACCTCGTTCGGCTCGAGCAGGCGGCCGAGCGGCGTCATCTTCTCGATCTCGGCCCGCGCCTCGTCGGCCGTGCGGCCCGTCTTGGCGACGATGTTCTCGACCGTGCGCCGCGTCATGTCCGTGTCCACGTAGGCGGGGCAGACGGCGTTCGCGGTCACGCCGGTTCCCGCGGCCTCGGCCGCGGTCGAGCGCATGAGCCCGATCGCAGCGTGCTTCGACGCGCTGTACGCGGCGGTGTAGCGGGCGCCGACGAGCCCGGCAACCGAGGCGACGGTCACGATCCGGCCATCTCCGCGCTCGATCATGCCGCCTAGGACGGCTCGGGTGCAGAGGAATGCGCCGGTCGCGTTCACGTCGAGGTGCGCGCGCCAGTCGTCGAGCGTCGTGCGGGCGAGCGGCGCTCCGACGGCCAGCCCCGCGTTGTTGACGAGGACGTCGACGCGGCCGAGGCGCTCGAAGAAGGCCTGCACCGCCGCCTCGTCCGTGACGTCGAGCTCGTCATGGCCGGGCGCATGGACCTCATCGTCGGCGAACCGCTCGGCGATCGCCTTGCCGATCCCCTTCGCACCACCCGTCACGACGACCACGCGGCTCACGCGGCGAGCGCCTTCCGGTCGAGCTTGCCGGACGGCGTCTTCGGAAGATCGTCGACGAACACGACCTCCCGCGGGTACTTGTGCGGCGAGAGCCGTTCGCGGACGAAGTCCTGGAGCGCCTGCTCCTCGACCGGCTGCCGGACGACGACGTACGCCCGTGGAATCGTCAACCCGTTCCGAGCGGCGCCGACGACCGCGCACTCGACGACATCCGGATGGCCGACGAGGCAGTGCTCGATCTCGGCCGGAGCGACCCAGATCCCGCCGACCTTGATCAGGTCGTCGACGCGCCCTCGGTACCAGAAGAACCCGTCGTCGTCGCGCTCGAACAGGTCGCCGGTGTGGACGGTGTCGCCCTCGAAGGTCGCCTTCGTCTTCTCGTCGTCGCCCCAGTACTCGAGCGCGGCCGTGTCGCCGGTGACGAGCAGCTCGCCGTTCTCGCCGAGCTCGGCCTCGTAGCCCGGGACGAGCTCGCCCGTCGACCCGGGTCGCGCACGGCCGGGCCGGTTCGAGATGTAGATGTGGTACAGCTCGCACGAGCCGATCCCGTCGAGCACCTCGACGCCGAACGTGTCGAGCCAGCGGTCGTGCAGGTCGCGGGGCAGCGCCTCGCCGGCGGACGTGCACACGCGCAAACAGGACATGTCCGGTGTCTGGCACCGGCCATGTCTGACCGAGTCGATCATCTGCGCCATCATCGTCGGCACGTTGACGAGGATCGTCGGCCGGTGCTCGGCGATCAGCTCGAAGATCCGCTCCGGCGTCGTGCGCTCCGGGAAGACGATCCCCGCGCCGCCGACGCCGAACGGATAGAGCGCGGTCAGGTCGCGCGCGTACCCGAAGAAGAGCTTCGGCACGGGCAGCACGACGTCGTCCTCGCGGATCCCGAGCACGCCGCGCGCGTACCACTCGTGGCTGAGGACCGGGCTGTGCACGGGATGGACGGCGCCCTTCGGCCGGCCGGTGCTTCCGGTCGTGAACTTCCAGAGGCAGATGTCGTCCTTCGTCGTCGGCGCCGGCTCGAGCTCGTCCGGAAGCTGCTCGAGCCGCGCCCGGAGCTGATCGTCGACGACCAGGACCTCCCGCTCGCCGGCGACCTGGCGGATCGCGTCCTGCGTCGTCTCGTCCGCGACCACGACGGCTGCATCGGTGTACTCGAGGTAGTAGGCGTAGTCCTTCGGCTGGAGGAACGTGTACGCCTCGGCGGTGACCGCGCCGATCTTCTGCGCTCCGTACCAGAGCGCGACGAAGTCCACCGAGTCGGCGAGGACGAGCAGGACTCGATCCTGGGCCCGCACTCCGAGCTCGCGGAGCAGGTTGCCGTACCGGTTCACGAGCCGCGCGAGCTCCGCGTAGGTCGTTGGGCCCGCCGCGCCGATCAGCGCAGTGCGGTCGCCGCGCCCCTCCTCGACGTTCCGGTCGACGAACCAGCTCGCGAGGTTCAGCTCGCGGGGCAGGTCGGCGTTCGTGATCACGCGGCGACCTCGCGGATCAGCTCGACGAGCAGGTCGGCCAGCGTCTCGAACGTCTCGCGGCCCTCCTCGGCGGAGGACTCGGCCGGTGCGCCGCAATACGCCTCGACCATGCCCATCGCGAGGAAGTCGGTCCGGCCGTCGCGAATCGCGGCGGGCATGTCGACGTGCCGCTCCTCGAGCCCGCGCATCCGGTCGGCGTGGACGAGCTGCGGCCGCTCGGCGAGGACGAGCGACGTCTCGTAGCGCCCCGCGTGGCAGGAGCCGGAGCGGAACTCCTCGGTCAGCCGCTCCGCGTTCCTGCGCCGCGTGAGATCGAGGAGCGGCAGCCCCGTGGCGCGCAGCGTCTCGACCTGCTCCGGCTCGAAGTGGCTGTTCACGAGGACGAGTGGGCCGACGCTGGCCGCGATCTCGGCCACGATCGAGCCCAGCGTCTCCTCGGAGATCGACACCGTCCCCGCGAACGCCGAGCCGTACCGCGTCACGCCGTACGGCAGCGCAGGCAGGACGAGCACCGGGATCTCGCCCGCGAGCCGCTCCGCCGCGCGCTCGCAGATCCCGACCGAGATCAGCGTGTCGGTCGAGAGCGGCGCGTGCGGCCCGTGCGGCTCGGTCGCGCCGAGCGGAAGCAGGTGCACCGCCCCTTCAGGCACGTCCGGATAGGCCAACTCCCCCAGATTCACGCCCGAACCTCCCCAAGTAACACTGTGTTACTAAGTCGGAGAGGGCGTTCGATCTCGGTTTCAGGGAGGTCGAGGAGGACGAGGTCGGCGCGGCCGGCGCCGACGATCGTGTTCGCCTCGTCGAGCGTCGTCAGGTGGCCGCCGACGAGCGTCGGGACGCGCGCCTCGTTGCGGACGCGGTCGCTGAGCGCGGTCAGGAACCCGCGCCGGTACTGCGGACGGTCGTCGTGGATCGTCTGGCCCGCCTCGACGTGGATCAGGTCGCAGCCGTTCTCCGCAAGAGCGCGCGCGATCGCGATCCCGTCCTCGACGCTGTTGCCGCGCGGGTGCCAGTCGGTGACCGAGAGGCGCACCGCGAGCGGCCCCTCCCACGCCGCGCGCACCGCCTCGAGCACGCGCAGCGGAAACCGCAGCCGGTCGTCCTCGTCGTTCGTCAGCGGCGACAGGTAGCTGCCCGAGCAGATAGCCGTGCGCCATGTCGATCTCCAGCACGGTGGCGTCTGCGCTCTCGGCCGCGGCGACGAACGCGTCGAGGACGGCATCTTCGTCCGGCCGGCCGGGAATCGCACCGAACGGCCCGTACGGACGCTTCGTCGGTGCCACGACGGGCCAGCCGTCGGCCAGCGGAAGGTCGACGCCCCGGCTCCGCGGCTGGGTCGCGCCGCGGCGACCGGCATGGCTCAGGCGGAGCAGGACCTTGCCCTCGGGTCGGATCACGGCCTCCCGAGACGTGCGCCCCTCCTCGCTGACCGCGACCGAGCTCTCGACGAGCTCGAAGCGGTTCTCGAACCGCACGCCGCGCAGCTCGAACGGCGAGAACGCCGGCGGCGGAGAGACGGCGCGTCCGCCGAACCACGCGTCCAGCGCGCGCGTGAACTGCGGGTCGCGCACACCGAGCGTCGCATGCGTGATCCGGCCGCTCCGGGTCAGCAGGTTGAAACGCGAACTGGATCGGCTCGAGGTGCGAGTAGCTCGCGATCCGCCCGAAGTACGCGGCACTCTCGCTGGCCGCGTCCTGCGTGCGCTGCACGTACGGCTCGCGCTCCAGCTCGTAGTCGACGAACGCGGCGGCCAGATCCCAGCGCCGCCGGGCCAACGCCGCCGCGAGCGAGATCGAGTCGTCCAGCGCGAGCTTCGTCCCCGACCCGATCGAGAAGTGCGCCGTGTGCGCCGCGTCGCCGAGGATGACGAGGTTCCCCGCGTGCCAGGTCGCGTTCGTGATCTTCGGGAAGTCGAGCCAGAGCGACCGGTTCGAGTAGAGCTCCCGCCCGCGGAGCTCGTTCGCGAACAGCTGCTCGCAGAACGCGAGGCTCTCCTGCTCGTCCAGCTCGTCGAGCCCGGCCGCGCGCCACACCGGCTCGGGGCACTCGACGATGAACGTCGACATCCGCTCGTCGTACGGATACGCGTGCGCGTTGAAGAGCCCGTGCTCGGTCTCGCGGAAGGCGAACGTGAACGCGTCGAAGACGTGGTCGGTGCCGAACCAGACGTACTTCGAGCCCTCCGGCCGCACCTTCGTGCCGAAGTCCCCGAACCGCCGCAGGAGGCTGTTCGCGCCGTCCGCGCCGACCACGAGGTCCGCGTCCGGCAGCTCCTCCACCTCGACCCCGAACTCGAGCGTCACGCCCAGCTCGCGGCACCGTTCCTGCAGGATCTCGAGCAGCCGCTTGCGCGCGATCGCGGAGAACGAGTGGCCGCGCGACGACAGCTCGCGCCCCTGGAAGCGGATGGCGATGCGATCCCAGCGCGCGAACGTGTCCGTGATCTCGAGGTGCGTCTCGGGATCGGCGTCCCTGAGCGCGCCGAGCGTCTCCTCGCTGAAGACGACGCCGAAGCCGAACGTCGCATCGGGCGCGTTCCGTTCGAGGACGCGGACGTCGACGCCCCGGTCGAGCTTGCGCAGCAGGATCGCGAGATAGAGGCCCGCCGGTCCGCCGCCGACGATCTCGACGTTCACGCGAGCGCCTCCTGGAGCCGCTCGAGCTCGTCGATGCTCGGCCACGGTCGGGAAGAGGACGAGCTCGTCGCACCCGGCCTCCTCGTAGCCGCGGACGTAGTCCTTGACGGCCCGGGCGCTCGTCAGGTTGCCCGCGGCGATCTTCTCCGCGAATGGGCCCGTGAAGGCGTAGTAGTCGAGGAGGTAGTCGCCGCCGCGATCGGGGTCGCCGAACGCGAAGTAGCCCTGGCCCCAGAGCTTCGGCTGTCCCGGGACGGCCGAGATCGCCCCACGCGGCGAGCGCGCGCCCGGCCGCGTTCGCGAACGCCCGCGGAGGCCCGCCGTTGTGCGCGTAGCCGTCCGCGTAGCGCGCCATCCGCGAGTACGCCTGGCCGCTGAGCCCGCCGACGAGGATCTCGATTCCGTCGCGCGAGGGACCGACGCTGTCGCCGTCGACGTTGCCCCGGATGTACGCCAGCTGCTCGCCGAGGCGCTTGCCGCGGCCCTTGTGCTCGACCCCGGCCGCGTCGAAGTCCTCGTGCCGCGCCCCGACCGCGAGCCCGAGCGTCAACCGCCCGCCGGACAGCGCGTGCACGGACGCGGCCTGCTTCGCGAGCAGCGCCGTCGAGCGGAGCGGGCCGATCGCGATCATCGTCGCCAGGCGCACGCGCGAGGTCGCAGCGGCGGCCGCGGCGAGCGCGGCGAACGGGTCGTAGCTGTCGTAGACGACGCGCTCGAGCACCGCCACGGACGAGAACGGCCCCGCGTCCGCACGGCGCGCCCACTCGAGCACGAGGTCGCCGGACGCGCCCGGCACGGTCGTTGGAAGTCCGATCCCGATGTTCACTTCCGCCGAAAGCTTCACACTTTGCGACGTGACGTGGGAATCCCAGTCGTCCCCGTTCGACCAGCACTACGGGCTCGAGATCGACGAGGCCACCGACGAGGTCGTGCGCGCGCACGTTCCGGTACGCGAGCACCTGCTGCAACCGGTCGGGCTCGTGCACGGCGGCGTCCATGCGTCGATCGCCGAGGCGCTCGCCTCGTTCGGGACGAACGTCGGCGTCGTGCCCGACGGGAACATCGGCCTCGGGATGTCGAACAACTCGACCTTCCTGCGCTCGATCCGCGAGGGCACGATCCACGCGACCGCACGCCGCGTCCACCGCGGGCGGACGACCTGGGTCTGGGACGTCGAGCTGAAGGACGACGAGGGCCGGCTGTGCGCCGTGAGCCGCGTGACGATCGCGGTGCGGCCGCTACGACCTTGATCCGAATCGTGATCCCGCACGCGGGCTCGCGCGGGAAGACGCGCCTCGGCGACGCTCGCGAGGAGCTCTCGCGTGCGATGCTCGAAGCGGTGCTGCTCGCAGCGGCTGCAGCGTCGGTCGAACGTGGGTCGTGTCGCCCGATCCGGTCGACGGGGCCGACTGGATCCCCGATCCCGGAGGCGGACAGGGTGCCGCGGTCGAGGCCG
>CAWGVD010000020.1:0-23741 GCA_963825795.1 uncultured Actinomycetes bacterium
GCGGCCGCTCCGGCCATGGCTCCGCTCCAGGCGCTCTAGACACCGTGCGCCAACCGCTCGGCGAGGGCCTCGGGCAGGTCTCGCTCGCGTAGCTCCGACTGCGTTCGGGCGATGTCGTACGAAACGCGGTGGAAGCGCCCGGTGCGAGCTTCGAAGTCGAGCTCGAGCCATGCGGCACGCGGGTCGCCGTCGCGCGGCTGCCCGACCGAGCCCGGGTTCAGGAGCCAGCGGGCGTCGTCGAGCGGCGCCTCGGTCCCGTCCGGCGCGACCGCCCCGCTCAGGTCTCCATTCGCGAGCGAGACCGAGAGGGCGACATGGCTGTGGCCGACGAGCACGAGCGGCGAGACGGTCATCTCGAGCGCGGCCAGGGCCGTCTCCTCGCTGATCACGTACTCCCAGACCGGGTCGCGCGGGCTCGCGTGGAAGAGCTCGGCGCGATCGACCTTCGCCTGCGGTTCGAGGCGCTCGAGGAAGGCCCGGTTCTCGTCGAGGAGCACCGTTTGCGTCCACCGCACGACAGCAGCCGCGTCCGGGCTGAACTCCTCCAGGTCGAGCCGTCCGAGCACGCCCAGGTCGTGGTTGCCGACGAGGCACAGCCGCGCCCGCTCGCGGATGACGTCGACCACCTCGTTCGGGCGCGGCCCGTAGCCGACGAGGTCGCCCAGGCACCAGAGCTCGTCCGGCGGGTCGGCGTCGATCGCCTCGAGGACGGCCTCGAGCGCGTGTAAGTTCGCGTGGATGTCGGAGACGACAGCGACTCGCAAGTGGCCTGCCTGGGGGGTCGCAACGATAACCGTGCTCGCCGTGGCCGTCTGGCTGATCGCCGCGTACCTGCTGCTGAGGACGACTGTCCCCGACGACCTCCACCTGTCGGGGCTCGACCCGCACAGGTTCTTCAGCGCCGCAGAGCTCGCGCGGACGGCCCACTACGAGCGGTTCGTGCGGCTCGACGTCGTGCTCTCGCTCGCCGCAGAGGTCGTCGCGCTGCTCGTGCTCATGAGACGCGCTCCGCGGTTGGCTCGAAACACCGGGCTGGGGCCGATCGGCGCAGGGTTGATCGTCGCGGCGATCACGCTCGCGGTGCTGTGGGCCGTCGACCTTCCGTTCTCATTGGCCCTCCGCGCGTGGGATCAGCACTACGGGCTGACAGAGGGCTCCTGGTTCGATTGGCTGGTCGCGCCCTGGGCTCAGCTCGCCGGCCGGGTCGTGTTCGTGATGCTCCAGGTCGCGGTGGTGATGGCGTTCGCCCGCCGCTACCCCCGGAACTGGTGGCTGCCGGTGACACCGATCTTCCTGGCGCTGGCCGTGGCCTTTCTGGTCGTGACGCCGTACGTGCTCGCCGGGGGCGTCCACCGACCGTCGACTCCCGTGCTTCGCCAGGACGTCGCGACGCTCGAGCGAGCGGAGGGAATCGACACGCCCGTCGACGTCGAGAAGGTGAGCGACATCACGAAGGAAGCGAATGCGTTCGCGGTCGGGCTCGGTCCGACCGAGCGGGTCGTGGTCTGGGACACGCTTCTGAAGAAGCCGTTCACGAACGGCGAGGTCCGCGTCGTCCTGGCGCACGAGTTCGGGCACATCGCGCACCACCACCTCTGGAAAGGGCTCGCCTGGTTTGCGCTCTTCACGTTCCCGATCGCCTTCGGGGTAGCTCGCATCACCGCCAGGCGGGGTGGACTGGGCAACCCAGGCCTCTTGCCCTACGGCGCACTCGTCCTGCTGCTCTTGACCGTCGCGATCACGCCGCTCACGAACGTCGTCTCACGCCGCTTCGAGGCTGAGGCGGACTGGTCGGCGCTGAAGGCGGCCAGGAATCCCTCGGCCCAGGCGAAGCTCTTCCAACAGTTCGCGGCCACGAGCCTCCAGCAGCCGGACCCGCCGACCTGGTCGTACCTCTTCTTCGACACGCATCCGACGCTCATGCAGCGGATCGCGATGGCCGAGGCCTGGAAGCAGCGCGAGCAGCCGGCGCCGCCGCACGGCTGACATGGCCGAACACGCGGTGGTGATAGCCGGAGGCGGCCCGACGGGGCTGATGTTGGCGGGCGAGTTGGCGTTGGCGGGGGTCGACGCTGCCATTGTCGAGCGGCGCGCCAACCAGGAACTCCCCGGCTCGCGCGCAGGCGGTCTGCACGCACGCACCATCGAGGTGTTCGATCAGCGCGGAATCGCGGATCGATTCCTGTCCGAGGGGCAGGTGGTGCAGGTCGCGGCGTTCGCCGGGACTCCTTTGGACATCAGCGACTTTCCCACCAGGCATCCCTACGGGCTCGGGCTGTGGCAGAACCACATCGAGCGCATCCTGGCCGGCTGGGTCGACGAGCTGGCGGTGCCGATCTATCGCGAGCGCGAAGTGACCGGCTATGCGCAGGACGACTCCGGCGTCGACGTCGCGCTGTCGGACGGCCGGTCGCTGCGGGCGGAGTATCTCGTCGGGTGCGACGGAGGACGCAGTCTGGTCCGCAAGGCAGCCGGCATCGAGTTCCCCGGGTGGGATCCGACGACGAGCGCCCTGCTCGCCGAGGTCGAGATGGCCGAGGAGCCGGAATTGGGCATGCGCCGCACTGCCTTTGGCATCCATTCCCTGGGCAAGGTGGAGTACGAAATCCGCGACGGGGAGGTGGTCTACGAGGAGGGCGGGACGGTACGGGTCATGGTGACCGAAGAGCACGTCGGATCCACGAGCGAGCCCACTCTGCGCGATCTCAGCGAGGGCCTCATCGCCGTCTACGGGACCGATTACGGGATCCACAGTCCCACCTGGATCACCAGGTTCACCGACATGACACGGCAGGCCGCGGCCTACCGCAAGGGACGGGTCCTGCTCGCCGGCGACGCGGCGCACGTGCATTCCCCGGTCGGTGGACAGGGCCTCAACACCGGTGTGCAGGATGCGGTGAATCTGGGCTGGAAGCTCGCCCAGGTTGTCCACCGCACATCCACGGAAAGCCTCCTGGACAGCTACCACGCGGAGCGCCACCCGGTCGCTGCCCGCGTGCTGCGCAACACGATGGCGCAGGTCGCGCTCATGCGCGCCGACGATCGCATCGAGGCGTTGCGAGACACCGTGTCCGAGCTGCTGAGCATGGACGAGCCGCGTAACGATTCGGCGCGATGATGTCCGGTCTCGACATTCACTACGACCTCGGTGAGGGACACCCGCTGCTCGGGCGCCGCATGCCCGACCTCGATCTGGTCACCCCCGGTGGAACGGTGCGGGTCTTCACTCTCCTCCACGACGCCCACCCGGTCCTTCTGAACCTCGGCGAGCCCTGGGATTTCGACCTCTCCCCATGGGCACCCCGAGTGTCGGCGATCGACGCCGAATATGCCGGCGATTGGGAGCTTCCGGCCCTGGGCCAGGTAGCAGCTCCGGCTGCCGTGCTGATCAGACCCGATGGCTACGTCGCCTGGGTGGGCGACGGCACGGAGACCGGATTGCGTGACGCCCTGACTACCTGGTTCGGATCGTCATGAGGCGACGCGATGCTCGGCCTATTCGCCCTCGCCCTCGGTCTCGTCGCCGCGGTCGGTCGTCTCCGGGAGGTTGCGGATGTTCTCCCGGCTCGACCATTTCGAGTACGCGTCGTTCATCGCGTCGAGCAGCTCGTGCATGAACCGCGTGGACATGTTCACTCGTGCCACGACCACTCCGGGCACGTCGCCTTCCTCGACCTCGTGGTCGATCCGCGCGAACGTCAGCGTGAACTCGTAGTCCGAGAAGCTGATGTTGGCGAAGTTCGAGTAGACGCCGGCCATCACATCCGGGTCGATGTGGATGTTCAGCTGCCGCTGCTGGCCCTCGTCCTCCACGCTCCTACGATATACCCGTGGACGACGCCTACTCGACGCGGCGCATTGCGTTCGCGCTCGGCGCCGCCGTGGGCGTCATCGCCGGCGGGACGCTGCTTTTCCACCACTTCACGCACGAAGGGTGGATCCAGGCGTTCTACCGCTCTGTCGTCACGAGCTCGCTGACCGGCCTCGACACCGTTCCGCAGAACAATTCGACGCGCCTGATCTCGATCGTCCTCGTCCTCGCCGGACTGACTATCTTTGCCTTCATCGCGGCGATCCTGGTCGAGGGGATCGCGGGTGGAATCTTCACCGGGGCAGTGGCCGAACGAAGGAGGAAGCGGGCGATCGAGAAGCTCACCGAGCACTACGTCATCTGCGGCTACGGACGGGTCGGCCGCCGCGTGGGCCAGGAGTTCCGCGAGGCGGGCGTCCGCTACGTCGTGCTCGACCTCAACGAGGAGGCGATCGAGCGCGCCCGCGAGGACGGTGCCCTGTACATCAAGGGCAACGGGACGAACGACGAGGATCTCGAGTCGACCGGCGTCGCGGACGCGAAGGGCCTCGTCGCGTCGTCGGACTCGGACGTCGACAACCTCTACATCACGCTGTCCGCGCGAACGGTCAGGCCTGACCTGCTGATCGTTGCGCGCGCCTCCGAGGCGGACGTGGCCGAGAAGCTGCGACGAGCCGGCGCGGACCGCATCGTCCAGCCGTACTCGGCGGCCGGCAAGGAGATGGCGGCGCTCGTCTTGCGCCCGCAGGTGGCCGCGTTCCTCGAGGTCGTGTCCGTGACGGGCGGCGTGGACCTCCAGTACGAGGAGATCATCGTTACGGAGGCCTCCGGGCAGTCGGGGAGGACGATCCGCGAGCTGCGCATACGGCACGAGACCGGAGCACTGATCGTCGCGCTGCGCAAGGAGGATGGGACGTTCGACACGACGCCCGATCCGGACGCCGTCCTCGAGTCCGGCGACGTGATGATCGCCGCCGGGAGCGCCGACGAGCTGCGGTTGCTCGAGGAGCTCTTCGCCCCGCGAGAACCGGTTGCCCGCTAAAGCGCTCGAACGGCTCGAGGCCGAGCTCGGGGTCGAGCTCGAGCGGCCCGCGAGCGCGGAGCACGGCGACTTCGCGACGAATGCTGCGCTCCAGCTCGCGCCGGAGCGGAAGCGCGCGCCGCGCGAGATCGCGCAGGAGCTCGCGGAGCAGGCGACGACACACGAGCTCGTCGAGCGGGCCGAGGTCGCGGGGCCTGGGTTCGTCAACCTCTGGCTCGCCCCGGCCTGGTACCTGGATGCGCTCGGCGAGGTGCTCGAGGCGGGCGAGCGGTACGGCGGCGGGTTCGTCGACCCGGTCGAGCGGGTGCAGGTGGAGATGGTCTCCGCGAACCCGACCGGGCCGATCACGGTCGCATCGGCCAGGAACGGCGCGTACGGCGACTCGGTGGCGCGCGTTCTCGCGCACGCCGGGCACACAGTCGAGCGCGAGTACTACTACAACGACGCCGGAGCGCAGATGGATCGCTTCCGGGCCTCGGTCGAGGCAGTGCGGCGCGGGGAGGAGCCGCCCGAGGACGGCTATCGGGGCGCGTACATCGCGGAGCTGGCCGCGCTCGACGGCGATCCCGTTCCGACGATGCTCCAGCAGATCGAGTCGTCGCTCGAGCGCTTCCGAATCCACTTCGACTCGTGGGGGCTCCAGAGCGACCTCGCGAAGCGCCTGCCTGAGCTGATGCCCCGACTCGACACGTACGAAAAGGACGGCGCCGTCTGGGCGCGCTCCTCGGAGTACGGGGACGAGGACGACCGCGTCCTGATCCGGTCGGAGGCCCAGGGCGGAGAGCCGACCTACCGCGCCGCAGACGTCGTCTACCTCGTCGACAAGCTCGAGCGCGGCTTCGACCGGGCGATCTACGTGCTCGGGGCCGACCACCACGGCACGCGCCAGTGGTACGCGGCGATCGCGCGCATGCTGGGCTACGACCCGGAGCGCGTCGAGGTGCTGCTCTACCAGCTCGTCCACCTGATCCAGGGCGGCCGCCAGAAGAAGATCTCGAAGCGGCGCGGTGACGTGGTCTTCCTGGACGACTTCGTGGACGAGATCGGCGTCGACGCGGCGCGCTGGTACCTCGTCAACCGCGGCCCCGACCAGACGATCGACATCGACGTCGACATCGCCGCCGAGAAGACGCAGAAGAACCCGGTCTACTACGTCCAGTACGCGCACGCCCGAATCGCGGGCATCCTCCGCAACGCCCCAAACCCTCCAAGTAACACTGTGTTACAAGCGCCGGCGGAGTTGGCGCCCGAGGAGAAGGAGCTGATCAAGAGGCTCGTCGAGTTCCCCGGGGTCGTCGAGGAGGCCGTCGAGCGGCGCGGGCCGCACGCGCTGCCGAACTACGCGATCCGAGTCGCCGACGACTTCCACCGCTTCTACCACGAGCATCGCGTGCTCGAGAGCGAGGCGCAGGAGTTCCGGCTGGCGCTCGTCCGCGCGACGCAGATCGTGATCGCGCTCAGCCTGAACCTCGTCGGCGTCGAGGCTCCAGAACGGATGTGAATCGCCTCGAGGCGATTGTCTTCCGGAGCGCTGCAGCCGCGGTCGTACTTCACTTCGTGGACGAGGCGCTGTTCGATCCTCCGGCCGGAACGCAAGTCGAGGATCACTGGTCGGTTCTCGCGCTCGCCGCGGCCGTTGCCGGCGTCGCGGTCCTCTACCCTCGCTTACCGGCGGTCGTCCGCGCATTGCTCGGGTTCGTCTTCGTGCCGCTGGCAGGGACGGGCGCGGCGATGCACGTCATGGATGCGAGGTGGAACGGGGCTCAGGGAGCGGATTTCACGGGCTTCCTCCTCATCCCGGCTGCAGCCGCATTCGTCGTCGCTGCAGTGCTCGCGGTGCTCTCGCGGCCGAGAGCTCGGTCGTGGCCGTGGAGAATCGGCCGCTGGGCGCTCACTGCGATCGTCGCGATCCTCCTGCTCCTGTTCGTCAGTCTTCCGATCGCGGTTGGCGTCGCTCAGACCCGGAAGCCGGGCCAGGCGATTCCCGAGTCCACGTTCCCGACGCCCCATGAGACGGTCACGCTGCACACGCGTGACGGCCTCGACCTCGCAGGGTGGTACGTGCCGTCGAAGAACAGAGCCGCGATCGTGATCGTGCACGGAGGCGGAGGAGACCGCCGCGGTTCCCGAAGGCACGCCGCGATGCTCGCACGGCACGGCTACGGAGTCCTGCTCTACGACGCTCGAGGTCGCGGGGAGAGCGAGGGCAGCCCGAACGCACAGGGATGGACCTGGCAGGCGGACGTGAGCGCTGCGCTCGACTTCCTCTCGCATCGGAAGGACGTCGATCCCGGCCGAATCGGAGGGCTGGGTCTATCCACAGGGGCCGATGTCCTCCTCGAGGCTGCGGCACAGGACCCGCGGCTGAAGGCCGTCGTTCTCGACGGTTCGACGACTCGTTCGCTCGCGGACGTTCGCCAGCTGAAGGCCTCGGATGCGATCACGGGGATCCCTTACTGGGCCGTCGCCTATGGGACGATCGCGGCTCTCGATCAGAGTCTCCCCGGTGAGCCGCTCGTGGATCTCGCGCGGCAGCTCGCGCCCAAGCCAGCCCTGTTTATCGCATCGAATGAGCTCGGCGAGCCGATCGTGAATCGGAAGTACGCGGCTGCCTACGGAGACTTGGGCGCACTCTGGCGAGTGGACGCGGGCCACACGCGCGGCCTTGCGGAACACCCGCAGGAGTACGAGCGGCGAGTGATTCGTTTCCTCGAAAGATCGCTCTGATCAAGGCTCGCGTCACCGCGCTCGTCTTCGACTTCCTACGCGAGCACTCGCAGTAGGATGCGCGTGTGACCGAGGGCGTCGAAAGCCCCGTCTCGACTGTTCCGGCCAGCGCCCCCGACCGCAACCTCGCGCTCGAGCTCGTGCGCGTGACCGAGTCGGCGGCGATGTCGGCCGGGCGCTGGATCGGACGCGGCGACAAGATCTCGGCCGACCAGGCGGCGGTCGACGGCATGCGGCTGATGCTCGACACGACGTCGATGGCGGGCGTCGTCGTGATCGGCGAGGGCGAGAAGGACGAGGCGCCGATGCTGTTCAACGGCGAGGAGATCGGATCGGGCACCGGGCCCGAGGTGGACGTCGCAGTCGACCCGCTCGAGGGGACGAACCTGACCGCGAAGGGCCAGCCGAACGCGATCGCGACGATCGCCTGCGCCGAGCGCGGGACGATGTTCTTCCCGGGTGCGGCTGTCTACATGAACAAGATCGCCTGCGGGCCGGAGTCTGCGGACGCGATCGACATCGAGGCGCCGCCGGCGGAGAACGTGAAGCGCGTCGCGAAGGCGCGCGGGATACAGGCCGACCGAGGTCACGGTCGTCGTCCTCGAGCGCGACCGGCACACGGACCTGATCGAAGCGCTGCGCGCGGTCGAGGCGCAGGTGCTGCTGGTTCCCGACGGCGACGTCGCGCCGGCAATCGCAGCGGCTCGCCCGGAGAGCAGCGTCGACCTGCTGATGGGGATCGGGGGCACGCCCGAGGGCGTTCTCTCGGCCGCGGCGCTGAAATGCGTCGGCGGCGCACTCCAGGGCAAGCTCTGGCCGCGCGACGACGAGGAGCGCCGGCAGCTGATCGATGCGGGCTTCGATCTCGACCGGGTGCTGACGACCGACGACCTCGTCGGCGGTGACGACGTGTTCTTCGCGGCGACGGGCGTCACGACGGGAGCGCTCCTGCGCGGTGTGCGCTACACGCCAGACGGAGCGATCACCGAGTCGATCGTCATGCGCTCGCGCTCCGGAACGGTGCGTCGCGTCGAGGCGTTCCACGCCTTCGAGAAGCTGGAAGCGCTCTCCGGCGGCCGCTACGGCCGCTAGCCGAAGGTGACGAGCAGCCGGTCGATCTCCGCATCGCGCAGGCGCAGGATCATCGAGCCTGCCCGCGCGGCGGGCTCCGCTCGCCACGCGTAGTCGGCAACGACGAGATCCTCGCCCGACTCGCGCGTCCGCAGGATCACGATCTCGTCGTCCGGCGGCTGGTCCGCATAGGCCCTCTCGATCGCCGGCTTGCCCCGGAACGGCCCGACGGGAACGCCCTCGAAGGCGAGCTCCGCGTCCTCGGTGAACTGCTCGAGCATGCGCGAGAAATCGCCGGTGCGCACGCCCTCGTTGAAGCGCTCCACGTGCGACTCGAGGACTTCCTCGTTAAGCGACTTCCGCCGTCTCCCACTCGGGCGCGTAGGAGCCGGAGCGAGCTGCGCCGTTGAACTTCGCCCGCCGGTAGAACGCCTTTTGCGCTTCTTCCACCTTGTTAGGGTCGCCGCCCCAGGCCTTCAGCGCAGGCGCCTGCAGCGCGCGGCCGTACGAGAAGGAGAGCTCCCACGGGTGCGGGCCGCGCTGGTTCATCGCGTTCAGGCGCGCGGTGGCGTCCTCGTCCGACATGCCGCCGGAGAGGAAGACGACGCCCGGAACCGAGCCGGGACACGTGTTCTTCAGGCACTTGATCGTCCTCTCGGCGACGGTGTCGATGTCAGCCTGCTCCGAGGCGTCGTAGCCGGAGACGACCATATTCGTCTTCAGCAGCGACCCCTCGCGCACGACGCGCTGGTCGAAGAGCTCCGTGTACAGCGCCTGCAGCATGCGATCGGTGACGCGGTACGACTCGTCGATCGAGTGCGACGCCGTCCATCAGCACCTCGGGCTCGACGATCGGGACGAGGCCGGACTCCTGCGACAGCGCGGCGAACCGGGCCAGCGCGTGCGCGTTCGTCCAGAGGCAGTAGTCGCTCGGAATGCCGGCTCCAATCGAGATCACCGCGCGCCACTTCGTGAACCGCGCGCCGAGCTCGTAGTACTCCTGGAGCCGCTCGCGCAGCCCGTCGAGGCCCTCCGTCACGGTCTCGCCCTCGGCTCCGGCGAGCGCCTTCGCGCCCATGTCGACCTTGATCCCCGGGACGATCCCGCGGCTCTCGAGGAGCTTCGGAAACGGCGTCCCGTCCGAGGCGCTCTGGCGGATCGTCTCGTCGAAGAGGATCACGCCGCTGATGAATTCCTCGGCGCCTTCGGTGGTGAAGAGCAGCTCGCGGTACGCGCGCCGGTTGTCCTCGGTCGACTCGACGCCGATCGAGTCGAAGCGCTTCTTGATCGTCCCGTCGCTCTCGTCCGCGGCCAGGATCCCCTTCCCCGGCGCGACGAGCGCTCGCGCGATCTCCTCCAGAGTCTGTGTCTCGGCCATGGTCGCCATGTCGGTCCTCCCTAGGTCTCGTCAGCCGAGATTATGTCCCCTCGCGGGAACTCAGTACTTCGCGCGCTCGCGATCGAGGAGCACGCCGCACTGCAGGCACCACGGCTGGACCTGCGGGACCTCGTCCGTGAGCCGCTTCTTGACCTCAGCGTCTCCGAGATCGTCCGAGTACTTGCGCGTGAGCTTGATGTAGTCGGTCGTGTACTGCACCATGGTCGCTTCGTCGGCGGGGCCGGTGCCCCTGGCGATGTTGCCGATGTTCAGCGCGACCTGCGAGAACTCGTTCTCCATCTTGACCCGCTCCGCCTCGGTTTGATGGTGCTGCTTCTCGCCGCAGCCCGCGGCCAGGAGGGCGATCAACAGGAGAAGGGACAGGCGTCTCATTGCTCGACGATGTCGCTCTGGTTGAGACGAACGAGAACCAAGACGGTTGGCGGCCTGGAAGCGCAGCAGCTTCCCAAGCTGAGGGCCGCGGGTTCGATCTCCGTCGTCGCGCGACGCTAGTAGCTCTCCAGTTCCTGTTTCAAGATCCCGACGCAGGGCGGGCACCACGGCCCGAGCTGGTTCGCCTCGACGGTCAGACGTCGCGTCACTTCCCTATCTCCGAGGTCGTCCCGGTACTTTCGCGTCGCGTCTATGTAGCGGCGTGTGAGCTGCTCGAGCCCGTTCTGGTCGGCGTAGCCGGGGCCCATCGTCCAGTTCGAAATCTTGAAGTCGATTTGCGCGAACTCGGCGTTCATCGCAGACCGCTCGGCCTTCGACTGCTTGTGCCCGCCACAGCCGGAGGCCAGGAGGGCGATCAGCAAGAGGGGGGCCGCGCGTTTCATTTTGCGCCGTAACGCTATCGTTGAAACGAACGCGGACGTAGCTCAGTTGGTAGAGCATCAGCTTCCCAAGCTGAGGGTCGCGGGTTCGAACCCCGTCGTCCGCTCTCGCTTCCCTGGCCGGCGTCGCGCTTCGCGCTCCGCCTCGCGCCGCTGACCGCCTTCCTGCGAGCGGGCCATGCGGCGCAGCATTGTCCCGCTCGCATACAGGCGCCCAGCGACGCGCCAGGGAACCGAGAGAACACGAACTCTGGGGTACAACTGGAGTCATGGCGACGGTTCCGGAGAACTTCGTTCCATATCGTTGGGTTGCGCCGCTGCTCGCGCTCTGCGCGGTGGTGCTCATTCCCTGGACGCTCGTCCTCGCCTACCGGTTGCCGGCGCGGCATACGAGCCACCACTGGGACATCGCGTGGGTGGGATTCGACCTGGCGCTCGCCGGGGCACTCGCCGCGACGGGCCTGACCATTGCGCGCCGATCCGCATGGGCGCCGTCGGCTGCGGCGATTGCGGCGACGCTGCTCTTCTGCGACGCGTGGTTCGACATCGTGCTCGCGAGCGGCCGCGACGAGCAGGTCGAGGCCGTGCTCGAGGCTGCGCTCGTCGAGATCCCGCTCGCGATCGTCCTCGTCGTGCTCGCGCGGCACTACGAGCACACGGTCGCGGCCCTGATGGCGGCGCTCCGCCGGCGCCGATAGGGCTCCGTCAGACGCGTGCGGGCGCGCGGCGCAGGATTCTCGGCTTCGGCAGCTGGCCCTCCAGCCAGAGGGCGGCGATACCGGCCCTCGCCAGGCCGAACCGACGCTCGTACATGAAGTAGCGCGGCTCCCAGCGCGGGAAGAACTTCGCGTTGAACCGGTAGAGCCGCTCGATCTGGAACCACGCGTCGCCGACCACGAGAGCGCGCCCGAGCGCCCGCTCGACGATCCCACTCGGCTGCCGAAGGAGACGCGCGAACGCTGCGAAGTTGAGCGACACCTCGGTCACGCCGCCGGCGCGAAGGTGCTCGATCCCCTCTGCAATCAGGAACTCCGTGAGGCCGTTCGGGGTCTCGCGCTGGCGGCGCATGTACGACAGCGACACTGCGTCGCGCCCGTACGTCGGCACGAAGTGGAGGAACCCGCGGATCGTGCCGTCCCCGTCGACGGCGTAGACGACGAGCGTGTCCTGGCCCACCGGGTTGCGGAGCGAGTCCATCGCCATGCTGAAGCCGCGCTCGGGGACGCCGCCGAGCCAGTCCTTCGCCACGTCCTCGAGCCGGGCGACGACATCGGGCCCGAGCGAGCCGAGCTCCGCGATCTCCGTCCGGTAGCCGGCCTTGCGCAGCCGCGTCACCGACTGCCGCACCTTCCGGATCGCGCGTCCCTCGAGACTGAACCCATCGCTGTCCACGATCGCCTCGTCGCCCATGTAGAGCGCCCGGAGGCCGGCCTGTTCGAAGAGCGTGCGCCCCTCGGCGCTGACTCCGAGCGCGGCGAGCCTGAGCCCGTGCCTCTCGGCGAACGCGACCACCTCTGGCAGGAGCTGCGCGACGCCGCTCGCTTCACCGACCGGATCGCCGGAGATCATGAGGACGCCGTTTTCGATGCGGTAGCCGACGAACGCGGTCCGGTCGGCATTGAAGAGGTAGTGCTTGTCCGTGCGCAGCTTGAAGAACGACAGCGTGTCCGCTCCGTGCTCCCGGACAAGCCCGGCGGCGACCTTCCTGAGGTCGCTGTCGGGGAGGTCCCTCGGCGCGGCGATCGGCCGAAAGAGGAGATACGCGCCCACGAGCAGCGCGAACAGCCCCGTCAGCTGGACCGCGAGCCCCGTCTGTGCCAGCTCGTCGCCCGCGAACGCGAACGGCGGCCGCTGCCAGAGGAAGGCGTCGCCGGTTCCGCGCAGGATGTCGAGAGCCGACGCGGAAGCCGGAGCCGCGATCGCGACGGCGGTCACCGATGCGAGGAACATGGCGGCGAAGAGCAGCGGCACGCGCCACAGCGCCGACTTCAATCTGCCCGGCTCATGGCGCACGTAGAACGACGAGCGGCCGGCCCAGAGGAGGGCGGCCGCGACCGCCGTCAGGACGGCCTCCTCGACGTCGAGGCCCTTCACGACGTTGAACACCGTGAGTGCGGCCATGAGCGCGACCGCGACCTGAAGCGCTCGGTGGCGCCGCCGGTAGAGGTAGTACGCCGTCACGAGGAGCGCGAACGAGACCGGCACTGCGAGTGCGTGGGCCCCGCGCATCACATCAACCGGCTCGACGCGCATGAGGACGTCGCCGCGCCACGAGATGTTCGGCGTGACGGCCGAGATGAGGTCGACGATCGCGACGAGCGCCACGCCGACCGCGGCGAACGCCGGTACGTCGTCCAGGTGACGTGACGGCCGGAAAGGCAACGGCCGCCGGTGCATGCCGAGTCGCCAGGAGGTCGCGTCGCGCCCGGTGGGCGTCAGGTCGTGCCAGTCCTTGGCGACGAGCCAGAGCCCGGTGAGGCCGATGAGCATGGGAGGCGCCGGGCCGAGCAGGCCGATGAATGCGAGGACGGCGGCGAACACGAGGACCGCGAGCCCGGCATGCCACTCGTGGATCCGGTGCCGAAGCACGTAGACGCGGACACCGAGGGGATGGCGGTCGAGCTTCAACATCGGCACAGAGTTGCTTATCGGCCGGAACGTTGCGCCGATGAGGGGGAGGTGACCACCTCGGGCCTCTCGCCCGAGCGATCGGCTAGGTCGCGATCTCTAGCCGGTGAACGGCGGGCGAGCCGCCTGCCGGCAAACCACGAGCACCCGCCTCAGGGTGATCGGCCCGCTGCCTGACCCGAGCTGGAAAATGGCGCGAACCCGCACGCGGTTGCGGCCGTGGGCGAGCTTGAGCGGGGGCAGGACACGCTTCTGAAGCGGAGCCAACCTCAGATCACGCGCGAGCTTCCCGTTCACGAAGACCCGGACCCGCGCGATTCGAGTGCCCGAGACGACGATTCGCGTCCTCAGACGACGGACGCACGCTCGGGCCGACTGCAGTACTCGGAACCCCGCATGGCCCGAATCGTTGGCATCCGGCGGCTTCGGCCCGGGCGGGACGATCGGTGAAGGCGTGGGCGGTGGTGGGGGCGGAGGTGGTGGTGGCGGCGGTGGTGGTGGTGGCGGTGGTGGTGGAGGCGGTGGCGGTGGTGGAGGCGGCGGTGGCGGAGGTGGTGGAGGTGGTGGGGGCGGTGGTGGTGGTGGCGGCGGAGGTGGTGGTGGCGGCGGAGGTGGTGGCGGTGGCGGTGGTGGAGGTGGTGGTGGCGGTGGCGGTGGTGGTGGTGGAGGTGGTGGTGGCGGTGGCGGTGGTGGCGGTGGTGGCGGAGGAGGTGGGGGCGGCGGCTCAACCGCCTGGTAGTTGCCGAAGTCGCGGCCGCGAGCGTAGGTCGTGTTCGCGATGTTCACCGGCCACCCGCACTGGAACGTGCCGCCGGGCGCCGAACCGGTACCGCCGGGCGTGCCGTTGTGTGGGTACGTACAGACCACCGGGGCGGCGCGGGCGCGCTGCCGGGCTTTCTTCGTCAGCAGCGTCTCCCGCAGCGTGTACGTGCCGTCGGGCGGGCGGATGTCGTTGATCACGTACTGGCCTTCGCTGTCGGTGACCGCGAACGGCTCGTTGGCGTCGCGCACGCCGTCGTCGTCGTAGTCGGCCCAGATCTCCCAGCGGGGCAATCCCGGCTCGCCGGCGTCGCGCCGACCGTTGGCGTTGAGGTCGTGGAACTTCGTCCCCGACGCTGAGCAGCTCCGAACGGTGAGCGGCTTCGGCGCGACGTAGTCCTGCATGTTCGACGACTCGGACAGAGAGGAGCGCGAGTGCATCCAGACCGAGCTGAAGGCGAAGCAGGGGTCGTCGAACCCTTGCCCGAGGACCTGGCCGAGGTTCAGCGCCGTCTCGCCGAAGCGCTCGGTCGGGGATCGTGCCGGCGTACGCGCCCGGCAGGTACGTACGAATCTCCGTCTCGTTGATCGCGCCCTGAGCGTCCGACATTCGGCGTGAAGCTCGTGAAGCTGTCGAGTCGTCCCGTAGTGGCACACCCGCTCGCCGCATCGGTCTGCGTCGTGACCCAGCGTTGGATCACGACGCTGACATCGTTGCCCTGCGCCTCGTACGAGACGAGCACGTCTCCCGTGGTCCGGCATGGAATCGTGGCCCGGCCGTTGTCCCATAGTCGCGGGTCGTGGTTGAGCTCGAACGTGATGAACGTCGTCGCGGCGCGAGGTCGGCGGCGTCCTGTCAGCAATGAGGCGGCCTCCCGCGCGAACCCCAGGTAGAGGAACGCGTTGCCTCCCTGTGGATCGAACGACGACCACGCATCGAGGATGTTGGCCTTGCCCGGGTTGACGCCGCCCGCCTCAGTGGTCAAGTCCCATAGGCCAGGCTTGTCCTCCTCGGTGCCGCCCGTAAAGGCCGTGTCCTGTGCGTTGGGATCCGGGCTGTGGTGGACGCGCCCGGCGCCCTGCATGGCCTGCCAATCGATGGCGGGCAGAGCGTCGTCCTGGTTTCCGTCGGCGCCCTGGAACGAGCTGCCGGGCAGCGGGCTCAACGACGGCGGGAGCGGCGTGGCCCTGGCGGCGGGTGCGATCAGGAAGCCGAACGGCGAAAGCACTCGCGAGCACGGCAAATGCACCCCCCAAGGCGCGCCGCAGATTGCTCGCGTGCCTCGTGCTCGATAGCACTAGCGAGCAACGGTAGTGGGACTTACGACTTCTGTAAAGGACGGAAGGCGCCGGCGGACTTGATTCACCGTAGACTGTCGAGCGTCGCCTCCGCTGCGCGCTTCTCCTGAAGCCCGTTCTCTGGCAGCGGGGCATCCGCTCCTGAAGGGACCCCTTATGACGAGCACGATTGCTGTCATCCGGCACAGCGTTGCCGACTTCGACACCTGGAAGACCGCGTACGACGGCTTCGCACCGATCCAGGCCGAGCACGGCGTGCGCGCCCACCAGGTGCTGCGTTCGACCCAGAATCCGAACGACATCATCGTCACCCACACATTCGACTCACCCGAGGCTGCCCGCGAGTTCTTCACGATGCCTGAGTTGAAGGAAGCAATGGGCGAGGCGGGCGTCGATGCCGGGTCTCTCGAGATCACCTACTTCGACGAGGTCGAGAGCGGCACGCTGGTCGGCGTCTAGCCAGATCGCCAGCCGGGCGGCGTTCGCTTCGCGGACGCTGTCCGGCTGATCTCTTAGGCCGGCCAGGCGTCGGCGAGCTTGCGGCGCGTCTCGACCAGGTGCTCAGGAAGCACCTTCACGTCCGCGAGCACCGGCATGAAGTTCGTGTCTCCCGCCCAGCGCGGGACCAGGTGCATGTGAACGTGGTCGGTGATGCCCGCGCCGGCGATCCGGCCGAGGTTCCAGCCGAGGTTGTAGCCCTGCGGTTCGTACACCTGGGCGAGCGCGCCCATGCCCTGTGACGCGAGCCGGTGGATCTCGACCGCCTCGTCCGCATCCAGTTCGCCGAACTCGCCCGTGTGCCGCACCGGCGCCACCAGCAGATGGCCCGAGGCGTACGGGAACTTGTTCAGGAGGACGAACGCGCGCTCACCGCGGCGGACGACGAGACCCTCCTCGTCGGAGCTCTCGAACGCACGGCAGAAGATGCAGCCGTCCTGCTCGTCGGCGCTGCCGACGTATTCGAGCCGCCACGGAGCCCAGAGCTGCCGCGTCACCGGCGGTAACCCTACGGCAGGCGCTACGAGAGACCGATGCGAGGGATCATGCGCCGGGGCCTCTGGACGATGTGTGTCAAGTCCACAAATGTCGGTAGCCGTCGCCGACCCGTCCAGGAGGTTTGCACCAATGCAGAAGCTCTACACGTGGCTCGCGCGAGAAGACGGGCAGACGATGGCCGAGTACGGCGTCGTCCTGGCCGTCATCACGATTGCCGTCTTCGGCGCTCTCGCCCTGCTTGCCGGCAACATCACGAACGCTCTGACTCGCGTCGCCGGTTACATCACCTAGGCACGCCGAGCGAGCGAGGGCTCCACGGAGCCTTGCTGAGACTTCGCCGCTCCGACCTCGTCCCAGTGCAACCGGGGCGAGGTCGGGGCGAGGTCTCGTGCCTCAGAGCCAGCGCTTGGAGCGGAAGAAGGCGAGCATCGCAGCGATGAGGGCGACTGAGGCCGCGATGACGATCCAGAAGTCCAGGGTCGAGGCGGTCGCCGGGTTGCCGCCGCCCGGGAGCCCGACGTTCATGCCCCAGAGGCTCGCGATCAGCGTCGCGGGCAGGAACACGATGCTGAAGACGGTCAGGATGCGCAGGACGTCGTTGAACCGGTGCGAGAGCACCTGCTCGTTCGTCGTCTCGAGCGCCTCGACGACCTCCTTGTAGTTGTCCAGCAGGTCCCAGATGCGCTCGGAAGCGTCGACGAGGTCGTCGAAGTAGAGCTCCAGCTCCTCGGGCATGAAGCGCTCGACGCGTCGCTCGAGCAGTCGCAGCGCGGGGCGCTGCGGCTTGATGATCTTGCGGTAGGAGATGATCTCCTGCTTCGCGTTCGAGATGTCGCGGACGGCTTCCTCGGAGCGCCCCTCGAGCACGTCGTCCTCGATCGAGTCGAGCTTGAAGCCGATCTTGTCGAGGATCGGGAAGCAGTAGTCGAACAGATCGTCGAGCACGTGGTACAGCAGGTAGCCGGAGCCCTTCGAGAAGAGGCTCTCTCGCAGCTCGGGATCGTCGACGCAGCGCAGGAAGAGCCGGCTCACGGGCAGGAGCTCGACCGTCGGCAGCGTGACGAGGTAGCCCTGGCCGAGGAAGAAGTCGAGCTCGGCCGCGTTCAGCCGCTGGACGGCCTTGTCGTAGAACGGGAAGTGGAGGACGCCGAAGATGTACTCGGGGTACTCGTCGATCTTCGGCCGCTGGCGCTTCGAGTGGACGTCCTCGACGTCGAGCGCGTGCCAGCCGAACCGCTCCGCGAGCATGGTGGAGACGTCCTGCTCGGGACTGTCGAGGTGGATCCAGAGGAGGCCGTTGGCGGAGAGCTCAGCCGGCTCGCGGCGAGCGGCGGCGACCGGTTCTTCGGCGCGGGTCCGCGAACGCGGACGCTTGATGCGGGGCAGGCTGGGCATCGGTACTGAGTGGGTCGTCGGCTGTCATCGGTCTATTCGTCATCGTACCCCGGACGCCTTGCGCCTTGACGCGGCGTAGATGCCTGCCCACTGGCACGCGTCGAGGTCGCGTGGCCGCGCGCTCGGTCGAAAGCCGAGGGCCGGCGCCAGCCGCTTCACCTGGAGCGGCGTGAGCACGCTGCGCCGGACCTCGGTCGTCGCGTGGAACGCATCGGACAGGAAACGCCAGTACCGCTGCGACTCAGTGGTCGGTACGAGTGGATTCATGCGCCGCGTGAAGCGCAGGACGGCGGCGTCGACGCTCGGCGGCGGCGCGAACGCGGTCCGGTCGAGGCGTCTGGCGAGCTCGACCTCGTAGAACGTGCGCCAATACGCTCCTTTCAGCGTCGCCGGCCAGATCGCCGCGTGTTTCTCGGCGAAGCCCCACTCGACGATCACGTCGGCACTGGTGACCTGCCCGCGGAGCAAGCGGCTCAGGATCGCGCCCGAGCCCGCGAAGGGCAGGTTCGCGACGACGGCGAACGGCTCGTTCGGGAAGACGCCACTCGAGGACGTCGGCTTCGACGACCGAGATGTCGCCTCCGAACCGAGCCCGCAACCCGGCCGCGAGGGACGCGTCCCGCTCGACCGCGACCACACGTGCGCCGGCTTCGAGCAACGCGCGGGTGAGCACGCCCGTGCCGGCCCCGACGTCGACGACGAGCTCATCCCGCGCCACTCCGGCCTCGCGGACGAGAGCGGCTGCCAGCCTGCTGCTACGAAGGAAGTGCTGGCCGCGAGCGCTCCGGGAGGAGCGTCTTCGGACGGCCACGATAAACCGCCGTGATCATGCGGCTCATTCTAGTGCCGCAGCGTCGGCGATCTCGATCGTGCGCGTCCCGCTCAGGTCGAGCCACGTTCTCGTCTCGGAGCGGACGATGCGGATCATGACCGCGCCGCACGAGCGGCAGCGCCCGACGACTCCGGGCGCGTGCACGTAGACGTCGAGTGTCGCCACGTGGCCTCTGGCGCCACACGACGCGCAGACGCCCATGGAGCCGGTCAGATCCGTGCCGAAGAGCTCGATCAGCAATCCGCCGATCGCGTTGCCGTCGAGTCTCATCTCATCGACCTTCATCCCGTCGCTCCGAATCGTTCCGTCCGGATCGACTGCGGCGGGTAGCCCATCGCCACGAGCCCGTCCGCGGCGGTGTCCACGAATCGGGTCGAGCCGCAGATGAAGACGCGCGGCTCCTCGGCCGCAGGCCACGCGACCTCGCCGAGCATCTCCGCATCGATGCGCCGCGCGTACCCGGTCCAGCCGGGAGGCTGCGAGCGCGTCAGCGTCTGGAAGACCTCGAGCCCGTCGGCCGGCTCGTCGAGCTCGGCGCGGTAGATGACGTCCTCGTAGCTGCGCGACGAGTAGAGGAGCCGCGTCGGCGTCCGGCTTCCCGTCCGCGCCCGGTGCCGGATCATCGACATCAGCGGCACGACGCCCGAGCCGCCTGCGATGAGCAGGACCGGCGCCTCGCCCGAGCCGTCCCAGACGAAGTAGCCGCCGATCGGGCCGCGGATCTCGAAGCGATCACCCTCACGCGCCTCGGAGACGAGATAGGGCGAGACCTCGCCGTCCTCGAGCTCCTCGACGGTGACCGCGAGCGGCTCTCCCGGCGCCGACGCGATCGAGTAGCTGCGCTCGGCCTGGTACCCGCCCTCGGCGGTCAGGCGAACGTCGACGTGCTGGCCCGCCCGGTGACCGTCCCAGCCGTCGGCCTCGAGGACGAGCGTCCGCACCCGCGGCGTCTCCTGCACCGCGTCCACGACCTCGGCGGCGAGCCATGTCAGTCGCCCCAGTACCGCTGCTCCAGCCACGGGTCTCCACGGATGTGGTAGCCGTTCGACTCCCAGAAGCCGGGCTCGTCCTCGTCCCGCAGGTCGAGGCTGCGCACCCACTTGGCGCTCTTCCAGAAGTAGAGGTGTGGGACGAGCAGCCTCGCGGGGCCGCCGTGCTCGGGATCGAGCGGCTCGCCGTCGTAGCGCGTACGCGACCCACGCCTTGCCGTCGCGTGACGTCCTCGAGCGGCAGGTTCGTCGTGTACCCGCCGTCGCAGAACGCCATGACGAACGCCGCGTCGTGCTCGACCGCGTCGAGCAGCGTGTCGACGGAGACGCCCTGCCAGGCGGTGTCGAGCTTCGACCACTTCGTGACGCAGTGGATGTCCTTCGTGACCTCTTCGCTCGGGAGCTCGCGGAACTCCTCCCACGTCCAGCTGACCGGCTCCGCTCCGCCGGTGACCGTGAACGTCCACTCCGCGAGCGGCGTGTGCGGAGTCGGGCCTGCGGAGAGCACGGGGAAGTCGTCGGTCAGGTACTGACCGGGCGGCACCCGGTCGGGCGGGCCTTCGTGTCCCCGTCCGCGGAATCCCCGCGAGATGATGCTCACGCCGCGATTCTTCCACGTTGGCGGCACTACGGAGTCGTTCGACAGGGCGATGCGCTCGAGCGCGTCGACGACCTCGTGGAGCGGAACGCGCGTGTCGACCTCCGCGGTTGCGCCGCGGCGCAGGAGCGGTTCCACTTCTGCGAGGTCGCTCAGGATCCGTTCGCGCTCGGCGTCGCTCTTGCCGAAGTCGTTCGTCGTTCGACCGGCGACGCGCTCGAGGATGACGTCGGCCGGAGCGCTGAGCAGGACGACCGCGTCGAAGCGCTCGTAGAACGTCCCCTGGTTGGCGACGCAGCCGGAGATGAAGAGCGTGCCGTCTCCGTGCCCGTCCAGGAGCTCGGTCGATCCGGTCCTCGCGCCAGAGCGGTTCGGGCTCGCCCTCGATCCACCCGCCGTAGTCCGTGTCCACGACCCGGTGCCCACGGCGCTGGAGCTCGGCGAGGGCCGAAGACTTCCCCGTCCCGGACATCCCGGTTACGAACACCACCGACACAGCGCTAGCCGGGCGCCTCGGCCAACGTCGGCGTCAGTGCGTCCTCGTGCGGAACGCGCTGCAGGTGGGCCGGGATGTAGCGCTCGATGCGGAGCACGCCGACCATGGCGATCAGACACACCAACGAGGCGAGCGGCCAGAGCGCGAAGGGCGCCGCCGCGAGGATGAAGCCGCCGAGCGCCGGCCCGACGAAGCCTGCGAGCCCCCACGAGAGGCTGTGCACCGCGAAGTAGCGTCCGCGCAGGTGCGGCGAGCCGATGTCGGAGACGAGCGCCTGGTGCGCCGGCCCGTGGAAGCACTCGCCGACCCCGAGTATGATCGCCGCGAAGGCGATGATCGCGAACGCCGTTCCGGCCGTGAACCAGTAGCCGCCCGCGTCGACGAGCAGCCAGGCGACGGCCCAGAGCGCCGGCATCAGCGCGAGCGCGCGCATCCGACGGCGTCCCTCGATCCAGCGCGAGATCGGCAGCTGCGCGAGCACGATCGCGAGTGTGTTGACGAAGAAGATCGCGCCGATCTGACGCTCGCTCAGGTCGGCCTGGTCGCGCGCGAAGGCGGGGAGGAGGGTGAAGAGCGAGTACCCGGCCGCGACGAACATGAAGTTCAGCGTCCAGAGGCCGAGGAACGTCTTGTGCCGGAGGACGGCCGCGTAGGTGGCGGGCGTGTCTCCGACCTCGTCCTCCGGCACGCCGGGATCCGGGACGAAGGCGAGCACGCCGACGTACGCGAGGAACGTGAGCGCGTCGAGCACGAAGAGGACCGTGAACGTCGTCGGATTGCCGACGACCGCGATCCAGCCCGCCGCCAGGCCGCCGAGGCCGATCCCGAGGTTCATCGTCACGCGCTGCTGCGCGAAGGCTGCGTGCCGGCGGGCCGCCGGGGTCAGGCGCGAGATCAGCGTCGACTGGCTCGGCCAGAACCCGCGCTGCCCGCTCCCTCGATCGCGATCAGGACGAACGCCTCCCAAGGCACGCGCACGAGCGGCAGGAAGCCCGTAGCCGATCGCCTGGAGCACGAGCCCGCCCGCGAGCGTCGGGCCGCGCGCCGACACGGTCGATCAGCGGCCCGGCGAGGACTCCCGCGGTGAGCTGCGCGAGCGAGGAGACGGCGACGATCAGCCCGGCCGTCCCGAGGGAGAACCCGCGGACGTTGTGCAGGTAGATGACGAGGAACGGCAGCGCGAGCCCGTTCCCGAAGGAGTTCATGAGCCCGCCGACCTGGAGCAGCCAGACCGGCAGCGGGAGGCGCGGGTTCAGGCTCCGCAGGTACCCCGAAGGCATCGCGACAGCTTCACACAGCGGCCGCCAGGGAATCGGACGCGCGCGCGCCGGCGCGTCAGCCGGGCAACCAGCCGTCGCGGTACCTCGTCGGGCCGCGCCGAGAGAACCTGGCGTACGCCTCCTCCGGGTCGCTCGTCTCCCGCTCGACGCCCGCGCCGTGCCGAATCGCGGTTGCATCGACCGTGTAGGCGCCCCGTCGGGCCCGTTCGAACGGTCGCGTGCGCCGACGGCGAGCACGAGGCACGGCGCGTCGCCGGCACCGACGAGCACATGGTTCGTGCCGGCCGGGCAATGGACGAAGTCCCAGGCCCGCAGCGGGCGCTCCTCGCCCTCGATCACGAGCTGCGCCTCACGCCAGCGAGCACGAGGAAGTCCTCCTGGTCGTTCGCGCGGATGGTACATCGCCATCGGTTCGCCGGGGCCGATGACCGTGAGGTTGATCCCGAGCTGCGTGAAGTCCAGCGCATCGTCGACGCCGAAGCCTTCGAACTCGCACAGGAAGCCGCGTCCCCCGCGGTCGTGCCACGGCGCGTCACGCGCATCATCAGCGTTCGCTAGAGAGGCAACACCTGCCCGACGCGTTTAGGCGCAACCCGAATACGGGAAGGATCACCGCGAGGACCGGGGCAATTACTGGGTATGCGGCACTGGGTGAACTTCCTTCGCGGCGAAGGCAGCCACCGCCCGCTCCAGTAATAAGGGGGACGGCGGCTCCGGTCCTCCACTCTACGTGTGGCCCCCGTTTCTTCACTGGCCGCTCGCAAGTCTCTGAACAAGAGGCTGCGCGAGCAGGTTCGCCGAAACCGTGAGCGCGACGAGCAGCGCCGCGTGGCTTTACCGGGAGCGTCGGCGCGAGGCTCGCCCCGATCCCCGCTGAAGAAATCGCGTTCCACTTTCCGCTAGCGCGGACTTAAACTCCTTTCCAGGAGGGGACTTGCATGAGAGCTCGGATGGCCGTGCTCATCGGACTCAGCCTTGTCGTTGCCGGAGCGGCAGCGGCCCTCGCCTGCGCAGTGGCTGGAACCGCGCTGGGGGCTTCCGGGAGCGCACGAGGCAGCGAAAGCCGACATTCACTGCAGCCACCCAGCTACACGCTGCTCATGGGCGAGCCGGTAGTAAGTGCCGTGCCTGCCCCTATGGGACCACCGCCCGCGCCTCCGCCTCCACCTCCGCCGCCCACGGAGTGCCCGACGGGTTCAGCGGAGGTCTCGATCGGCGACTTCTTCTTCAACCCACAGTTCAGGTCCTTGCCCGAGGGAGGGACCGTCTGCTGGCGGAATGACGGTCAGGTGGCCCACACGGTTACGTCGGACGAAGGCATCTTCCTTTCGGGGCCGATCGCCCCGGGCACGGTCTAACCTCCTCACCTGGAGCCTCCACGATCGGACGTACTACTACCACTGCGACTTCCATCCGGCGATGACGGGAGCGGTCGTCGTCGGGAACCAGCCTCCGCCCCCCCGCCTCCACCTCCTCCGCCCCCGCCTCCGCCTCCACCGCCGGCGCCTCCTCCTCCTCCTCCTCCTCCTCCTCCACCGCCGCCACCTCCTCCGCCTCCGCCACCGCCACCGCCACCGCCGATACACGGTGACGGCTGCGTCGTCCCG
>CAWGVD010000021.1:0-4452 GCA_963825795.1 uncultured Actinomycetes bacterium
CTGCAAAGACATCGGCGATCAGCGGGTCGAGTGAACGCGGCAGCGTTCCGTCGGGCGAGGCGTGCTCGCGGACGAAGTACAGGTACGTCCGCCAGTTCTCGGCTTGCTCCGGTGTGGGATCGGCATAGGCGTCGACCGCCGCCTGCAGCTCGTTGAGATTCCAGGTTCCGGTCCGAGGCGGCAGGGCCGGCTCGGTCTCCACCTGCGGGACGGATACCGGCTCCGGCGCCGGCGGAGGCGGGGCGGCAGCGAGCACCTCCAGTTCGCGTTTGCTCATGGCGATCTCGGCCGCACGGTCTGCGAGCTTCCGCTCGCTCGAGGCCAACTCGCGTGCCCGTGAACCGACCTCGCGCTCGGCGGCAGCGAGCGCCGCAGCGCGCTCGTCGAGCTCCTGTTCGCGCGCTGCGAGCTTTCCTGCTCGATCTGCAATTGCACGTTCCCGGGCAGTCACGCCCTTTACGCGCTGCTCGACGAGATCCTCACGCTTGCTCAGGTTCGCTCGATCGAGGCAGCGACCTGCCGGGTGCCGCTCGCGAGCACGAACATCGCAGCCGCGCCGAGCAGGAGCCCGACCAGCGCGCCGATCAGCCCGTTGCGCAGGAAGTGGCGGTCGGGCCCTGCGAGCACATGCGCGGAGTCGAGCCCGGCGGCATGCAGCTCGGGCGTGCTCGTGCCGAAACGCGCCTCGACCAGCTGCCCGAAGACGACCGCCGCCTCCTGCGCAAGCTGCCGCGCCCGGTCGGCGCTCGCGTCCGTCGCGGTGATCGCGATCACCTCCGAGCCGGGCCGAACGCTCGCATCGAGGTGGCGCCGAAGGCTCTCCGCGGACTCCGGCAGACGGAGCGTGCTCTTCACGTTCCCGGCCACCACCCCGCTCGTCGCGAGCTCGCGGAGATTCCCGAGCAGCGGCCGCACCGCGGCCGTCCCCGCGGGCGAGGTGATCAGAACCTTCGCCTCGGCTTTCCTCGAGGTCGATCCGAGGAGCGAGACGAGCATCGCGACCACGATCCCGGCCAGGACACCGGCGGCGAGCGGCCACCAGCGACGAGCCAGACTCGGAGCTCATGCGCTCTCAGCTGCGCTCGCGGAGCGCCGGGAAGAGGATCACGTCACGGATCGTGTCCCGGCCCGTCAGCACCATCGCGAGCCGGTCCATCCCGATGCCGCACCCGCCCGTCGGCGGCATCCCGTAGGAGAGCGCCTCGACGTAATCCGGATCGCCCTCCTCGGCCGTCGCGTCGCCGGCCGCCTTCTCGGCCGCCTGCATCTCGAAACGCTCTGCCTGCTCGACGCTGTCGTTCAGCTCGCTGAACGCATTCGCGAACTCCATTCCGGCGACGACCGCCTCGAAGCGCTCGACGAGCCCCGGATCGTCGTCGGTGCTGCGCGCGAACGGAGACATCTCGATCGGCCAGTCGATCACGAACGTCGGCTGGATCAGCTCGGGCTCGACGAAGTGCGAGTAGGCATGGTCGACCAACTGGGCCCAGGTCTTGTCGTGACTCGTATCGACGCCTGCGGCGTCGAGCTTCGCGCGCAGCTCGTCGGGGTTGCGCGACCACGCACCCTTCTCCTCGAGCGCCTCGACGAACTTCACGCGTCGCCACGGTCGCGCCAGATCGATCTCGTGGCCGCGGAAGGTGACCTTCGTCCCGCCGATCGCCTCCTGAGCCGCACGCTCGACGAGCGTCTCCGTGCGCTCCATCGTGTCGTTGTAGTCGGCGTACGCCTCGTACCACTCGAGCTGCGTGAATTCCGGCGAGTGCTTGTACGAGACGTTCTCGTTGCGGAAGTCCTTCGAGATCTCGTACACCTTCTCGAGACCGCCGACGATCAGCCGCTTGAGGTAGAGCTCGTCCGCGATTCTCAGGTACACGTCCTGGTCGAGGTAGTTCGAGTGCGTGACGAACGGCTCCGCGAACGCGCCGCCGTATTGCGGCTGCAGGATCGGCGTCTCGACCTCGACGAAGCCGTCGGAGTCGAGGTAGGCGCGGATCGCCGCGATCATGCGCGAGCGGACGAGCGCGTCACGGCGCGCGTCCTCGTTCATGAGCAGGTCGAGGTAACGCTTGCGGTAGCGCTGCTCGGTGTCGGTCAGCCCGTGGAACGTGTCCGGCAGCGGACTGCGATTCTTGCCCAGGAGAACGAGCTCCTCGACGGCGATCGAGGGCTCCCCCCGCCTCGCCTTCGCCGGGGCACCGGTCACGCCGACGACATCGCCGAGGGCGACGTCGATCACGCCGCTCCGCGACGTGTCGCACAGCAACTGGATCCGCCCGCTGCGGTCGATCAGATCGAGAAAGACGAGCTTGCCCATCTCTCGCCGCCCGAGCACGCGGCCGGCCACACGGACCGTCGTGTCGGCCTCGGCGCCCGGCTCGAGCTTCTCTGCTTCGGCTCGCACGGCCTCGAGCGGCACCGTGCCGGGAAAGCGCTTCGGCGTCATCGGCGCAGCCTAAGGCGGAAGCCACGACGCTTGCGCATCTCCGGCCGAGGCGGCAGGGGCCCACCCTCCACGACCGCCCTGGGAACGTCCTGGGTCAGCCACTCGCCCAAAACGTCGTCGCCGACGGCCTTCCGCGCCGCGGAGAGGCCGACCTCGCGCACGCCTGCCGTGTGCGCGTCGCTGCCGATCATGTGGACGAGCTCGGCCGCCAGAAGCTTCCGGGCGCACGTGCGGGCGCGCGGGCCGAGCCGTCCGTCGACAGAGGCCGCCGTCACCTGGATCAGCGCCCCCGCGGTGACCAGCTCCGCGACCTTCCCGATGTCCGCCTGCACGGCGCCGTTTCTCTCCGGATGTGCGATCACCGGAGTGATCGCGTGCGCAGCGAGGCGCGAGACGATCAGGTCAAAAGGAAGAGGCCAGTCCCGGTAGGGCGTCTCGATCAGGAGGTACGTCGGGTTGCCGCCGAGCGCGAACCGGCGCAGCTCGTCGATCGAGAGGCGCTCGAGTTGTTCGAGCGAGATCTCGCCGCCCGGAAGGAGCTGGAGGTCGATGCCTGCACGCTCGAGCGCGGCGGAGAGCTGTCTCACGCCGACCTTCCATCGCGTCCGAGGTCGTCGGATAGTCCTCGCGGACGTGCGGCGTCGCGGCGATCGCCGTGATCCCGTCGGCAACGGCTCCGCGTGCGATCTCGAGGGAGTCTTCGAGATGGCGAGCCCCGTCGTCGAGGCCCGGGAGGATGTGGGAGTGGAGGTCGATCAAGCCCTAGAGGCTACGGCCCGGAGCAGCGTCCTGGGAACGGTGTGCCGCCGGTAGAGGTCGAGCCGCGGCACCGCATAGTGGCCTCCCTGCGGGCGGCGGAGTGCGTACGCCCGTTCATACATCGCCCCCCGCGCCGCTAGGCGCACGCGCTCGTCGTGCTCGCCGTAGGGATAGGCGAGGTCCGAGCAGACCCGGCCGAGCCGATCCTCGATCTCGGCCTTCGACTCGTTCAGCTCGCGGCGGAGCTCATCGTCGGACAGCTCCGCCAGATGTGGATGCGACACGGAATGCGAGCCGATCAGAACCCCACGATCGGCATGACCGGCCAGCTCGTCCCAGCTCATGGTGGCGAGCTCTGCGGGATCGTCGCCGGCAAGCTCGGGAATCGCCAGGGACGCACCGTCGCGCGCGTACCCGGTGCAGACGAAGATCTCGATCGGAACTCCGAGCCGCTCGAGCTCGGGAAAGACGGACGCCGAACTGCGATACGCATCGTCGAACGATGCGACGACCTTCCAGAACCGCGATAGCGCCCGCACCTGCCGCAGCAGCAAGTCGGGCTGAATGCAGAGCCGGTGCTCCCACGTCGGCGAAACAGCGTGGTAGCAGAGCACGAGAGGTCGCGTTCGCACGACGCGAGGCTAACCCTTCGCTGTGTAGAGTCGCGCCGTGCCCGAGGCGCAGCTCGAAGACTCCGGCTCAGGCCTCGCCCCCGCCTCCGACGGCTGGTTCGTCGTGAACGTGCGGGACGCCCAGTGGCTGACCTCGGAGAACGGCGAGAAGCGCCCGTCCGGCTCGGAGTGCTCCTTCGAAAGCGCGAAGTCCGAGTTCCCGCAACTCGGGATCAGACTCCATGTCCTGGAACCGGGCGAGCCGAACGGCCTCTACCACGCCGAGTCGGAGCAGGAAGCGTTCCTCGTGCTGTCGGGCGAGTGCACGCTGCTGGTGGAAGGCGAGGAGCGCCTCCTGAGGCAGTGGGATTTCTTCCACTCCCCCGCCCGAACCGAGCACATCTTCGTAGGCGCCGGCGAGGGCCCGTGCGTGATCTTCATGGTCGGAGCCCGAGGGGAGAACTGGAACGTCGTCTACCCGGTGTCAGAGCTAGCAGCGAGCCACGGCGCAAGCGCCGAAAGAGGAGACCACCGACCCGCGCCAGGCATACACAGGATTCGAGCCGTCCCGCCGCGAGCGCCCGTCGTACTGGAACCGCCTCCCCTGGTCGTAACCGGCCAACCCTCCGCCGCCGA
>CAWGVD010000022.1:0-42536 GCA_963825795.1 uncultured Actinomycetes bacterium
TTCGGCGGCCGAGAAGGCGCCCTTGGCGAACCTGGCTCCGAGCACTCCGTGGTGCCGTGCGGGGTGCCGCGCACTCTTCGGCCGGGGCGGAACGCTGAGAGCTCCGGCCGGTGGTCGAGCGGGGTCTGAACTCCCGACACTCGAGCCCTGCGCGCACGAGTCGGCTCTCCGGGCCGCTCGGATCTCGCCCGGTTCGCGCGATCGACTACGACGAGCCGCGCGCGCCCGACCGTTCGACCGGCCGGAATCGCTCGCGCCACGACCCTATATGTCCCGGGCGCCAGTGGTTCGCGACCGACCCGGGTCGGGACGGAACACGGTTGACTCCCGCGGTGGCCCCGTACACGGAAACGGCCGACGCTGCGGCAGACGGGCGCCACCTGGAGGACGACGAACTCGACGAGTGCCGGCCTCCGAAGGATGAACACGAGCGTCGTCCGCCGCGCTCCGTGCGGCCCATGCCGCGAGATCCAGTCACGGGCGAGACGGAACCGGGAGGCCTGTTCCCCGGCTCGTCTCGGCCCGCGCTCCCTGTTGGGACTGCTCGGCCTCCCCCCGCCACCCGCGGGCCTGGGATCGCCGGCCGTGCCGCGGTGAAGCATGGACGGAGGCGGCGGCACCGCCGGCGGCCTGACCCTCGGAGCCTTCGGTGCCGGAGGAACCTGTGGTGGAAGAGGCACCGTCGGCGTCGTGACCGCGGGCGTCGTCACGACCGGAGTCGTGAGATAAGGAGGAACGGTCACGGTCGGGAGCCTCAGCGTGGGTAGCGTGATCGGAGGCGGGGGAAGCGGCGGCAGGGCCGCGGCGGACGCGGACCAGCCTGCCGCCAGTGCGACGACCATCAGGACGCACTGGACGATGCGGCGCCGCAAAACAGATTTCACGCGGAACACTTCTGTCGTTCAGATGCCGCGAAGCGCCGAACCTTGCGCACTGCCGCGGTTGAACGGGCGGTGCGCCGGTCCTAACGCGAGTCGCTTCGCCGGGCGCTCGCGGTACTCACCCTTTCGTCACAGCGTCACTCGGCGTTACGAGGTAATCGCCGATGACGAGCGCGTCCAAGTTCGAGACGACAAACGTCTCGAGCGCGACTTCCGGATCCTTGACGATTGGCTGGCCCTTGAGATTGAAGGACGTGTTCAGAATGACCGGCAAGCCCGTCAGCTCTTCGAACTGCTTGAGCAACGCCCAGAAACGCGGGTTCTCATCCTTGTCTACCGTCTGGAGTCGGGCCGATCCATCCACGTGGGTGACTGCGCCCAGCTGGTCGCGGTACTTGGGCCGCGTCTGCGCAACGAACAGCATGTGCGGGTAGTACCGCTCCTTTCCTTCCTCGATCTCGAAGTACTCGCTCGCGGACTCGGACACCACCGCGGGAGCGAACGGCCGGAACTCCTCGCGCTGCTTGATCAGCTCGTTGATGTGGTCTCGCATCTTCTCGTCACGCGGATCCCCGAGGATGCTTCTGTTCCCGAGCGCCCGCGGCCCGAATTCCAATCGCCCTTGCGCCCATGCGACGACCTCTCCGGCCGCGAGCCGCTCGGCCGCGACCCTGAGCAGCTCGTCGACGTCGTCGTACCGTTGCGCCGTGACGTCTCGACGCGCGGCCAGCGCAGTCTCGATGGCAGCTTCTGGCAGGTCGGGGCCCCAGTAAGGCATTGTCATCCGCATTCGCCGCTCGCCGCGTCCATGCGTGCGATGAACATGCAAAGCCGCACCCAGAGCGGATCCGTCGTCCGCGGAAGCCGGCTGCACGAACATGTCGTCGAACATCCCGCGGTCGGCGATGAGCCCGTTGACGGTGCAGTTCAAGGCGACACCGCCGGCCATGCAGAGCCGACGCGCACCCGTAGCTTTTTGGAAGTGCTCCAGCACGTGGAAGAGCACGTCCTCGAGACCCGCTTGAACCGCGGCGGCTACGTCACGGTGCCGGTCATCGACGGGGCCACCGGGTTCCCGCCGTTCCCCGAACAGGTCGTCAAGCGCACGCAGGGCGCCGCGATGCGTTTCCCATTCGTCCCGCGTGTTATGGGCGAGGATTGGGATTTGGTACGACCCTTCGTCGCCGAGTTCGATCACCTGCTGCATCTCGTCGCGATAGCGCCCCGGGTCGCCGTACGGCGCCAGTCCCATCACCTTGTATTCGTCCATCATCATCTCGAAGCCCAGATAGAGCGTGAAGACGCTGTACAGGATCCCGAGCGACTGCGGAATTGAGTAGCGTCGGAGCACGCGGATCGCGTCGCCTTCGCCGACGGCGACGGTGAGGCTCTCGATCTCGCCCATCCCATCCGCGATGACGATGAGCGAATCGTCGAAGCCACTGAGATAGAAGGCACTGGCCGCATGGGCCATGTGGTGCGGGACGCTGACGAAGCGCGAGCCCCAGCCGGGGAACATCTCCTCGGCTCGGCCGGCTGTCACCTCTGGTGCGTAGACCTCGTTGTAACGACGCTGCTCGAGCGACCCGTCTCGGTGAAACGGCATTGGCTTGTAGGCGAACCCGTGCGCGATGTGGTCGATGTCTGCGGGTTCGGCCCGCCGCCTCCAGGCAGTACAGGATCGCGTTGCGAGGAAACGCGCCCGTGGATTTCTCGCCGGTGAAACGCTCCTCGGCCGCGGCCGCGGCAACAGCGTCGTCCGTGACGAGCGCGGCCGCGGAGTCGAAGCCCTGGGCGACCCGGTATTCCCCTGGATCAAGGTCGGGCAGTTCGCGCCGCTTGAAGGCGACGCTGTTGTCGAAGCCGCTGATCCCGATGACGTTCACGTTCGTCGCAATGTAGTCGCGTAGAGCCTCTGACGACAAGCGTTCCGGGTTCTACACACAAACGGCGGGGGTGAGATTCGAACTCACGGGCCCCGTGAAGGGCCAACAGTTTTCAAGACTGCCCCGTTCGACCGCTCCGGCACCCCGCCGGACGGCCATCCTAGCCGCCGAGCACGCCTTGTAACAGTCTGTTACTAAGTCAGTTGGGGTTGATCGTGTCGGGCGCGCCGTACTGCTTGAGGACGTCCGGCACCTCGCCCTGGAAGTTCTCGAGGATCGCGAGCGCCCAGCGGTCGGTGACCGCCGTGCCGTTCAGCGTGTGCACCTGCTCGGTCGAGCCGTCGCGGCGGTAGCGGATTCCGAGGCGCCGGGCCTGGAAGTCGGTCGTGTTCGACGCCGACGTCAGCTCTCGGTAGCGCTCCTGGCCCGGGAACCAGGCCTCGATGTCGTAGCGCTTCGCCGCCGCGGAGCTGAGGTCGCCGGCCGCGATGTTGACCAGCCGGTACGGAAGGCCGAGCTCCTGCACGTTCGCCTCCTCGAGGCCGAGGATGCGCTCGAACTCGTCCCACGAGTCCTCGGGCAGCGTGTACGCGAAGAGCTCCACCTTGTTGAACTGGTGGACGCGGAACATGCCGCGCGTGTCGCGCCCCGCAGCGCCGGCCTCGCGCCTGAAGTTGGTCGAGAACGCCGTGTACCGAAGCGGCAGCTGCTCGGCGTCGAGGATCTCGCCCATGTGCAGGCCCGCGAGCGCGACCTCCGAGGTGCCCGTCAGGTAGAGGCCGTCCTCGCGCGATCTCGTAGACCTCGTTCTTCTCCGCGGGGAAGAAGCCGGTGCCGTACATCGCCTCCTCGCGCACGAGCACCGGCGGGAGCACCGGCGTGAACCCGGCGGCTGCCGCGCGGTCGAGCGCCCAGCGGTAGAGCGCGAGCGAGAGGAGCGCCGTGTCGCCGATCAGGTAGCCGAAGCGCGACCCGGAGACTCGCGCGGCGCGCTCCATGTCGAACCGGCCGAGCTCGAGATGCTCGGGCCCCGCGGGCGACGGCTCGCCGACCGTACGCTCGATGTGCCCCTCCGAGTCCTCCTCCTCGGCGTCCGGGACCGATTCGTGCGGCGGGTTCGGAACCTGCTGCAGGAGCTCGTCGCGGGCGGCCTCCGCTGCGGCGAGCTCCTCCTCGAGCGCACGCAGCTGATCCTTGACCTGCTTCAGCTCCTCGACCTGCTCGGGCGTCGGCTTGCCCTGGATCTTCTGCCGCCCGCGCAAGTCGTCGACCTGCGGGATCAGCTCGCGCCAGCGAGCGTCGGCCTCCAGCAGCCGGTCGAACGCTTCTCCCGCGCCTTTGCGCGCCACGGCGGCCCGGAAGCGCTCCGGCTCCGCGCGCGCAGCCTTGAGGTCGATCACCCTGTCTGGAGGAAGGCGACGAGATCGTTGATCTGCTGCGACGTCAGCTGCGATCCGTAGCCCGCGGGCATGATGTTCGGCTGGAAGCCCGATGCGATCACGGCGTTCGGATCGGTGATCGACGTCTTGATGAACGTGGCGTCCTTGCCCTTCAGCGCCTCGTCCAGGTCGGGCCCGATCTTGCCGGTCGCACCCGCCGGCTGGAACGTGTGGCAGCCGCTGCAGCCGCTGTCCGCGAAGACCTTCTTGCCGGCGGCCGGGTTCGCCTTGCCGGCCTTCGGGAGCGTCCCGACGACGGGCCCTGTCGGCTCGACGGTCTTCTCCCCGCCGCAGCCTGCGACGAGCAGGACGGCGAGCGCGATCAGAAGTGCCCGGGCCATGTGCGGCGAGTCTACTGAACCGGTCGGGTCTCTTCCCAGAAGCGCAACGCCGCGCAGGAGAGCGCCCCGTAGGCCACGACGTCTCGTGGCGAATCGTTCACGAGCAGGGACACGGCGAGCGCAACGAGGACCGCGTCGACCGTCGCGAAGCGCGGCCGCCGCAGGGCGATCCAGACGAGCACGAGCAGCGAGAACGTGATGATCGCGGTCGCCTGCCAGGTGGCGACATAGCCGTCGAGCGAGACACGCCAGCGATGTGCCAGCTCCCCGGCGAGCGCTCCCGGGCCGTCGCCGATCGTGCGCGTGACGTGGCTCGAGCCGCCGACGGCCGCGTCCAGGCCCACGAGGAGGAGCCCCGCTCCGATCGCCGCCGCGCCGGCGAGGACGAGGTTCCGCCCCGTGAGCGCGACCCTGCGGAGCCGCAGCCACAGGAACAGGTAGCCCGCGGCGAACACGAGCACTCCGCCGCCGTCCGCACCGAGCCCGCTCGCCCCGATCACGACGAGGACGCAGACTGCGACCAGCGGGAGCAGGCCGACGCCGAGGAGCGCCCCGCCGAGCAGGCCGGGAACGAGGAGCAGCGTCTCGACCTGGTTCGAGATCCCGTAGAACCGAACCCCGCCGTCGGGGTGCGGGCCGAGCGCGGCGAGCGAGCTCGTCTCGGTCGAGAACGCGAGCACGCCCGCGTAGACGGCGAAGATCGCCAGCAGCGAGGCCGCGAGGGCCAGGCGCGAGCGTGTGACCGCGGCGAGAGCCGGAGCCCCGAGGCCGACGATGACGAGCAGCGACAGTCCGACCGACCGCGGCCGTGCGATCTCCAGCCCGCTGAGTGCGAGCGCACCGATGAGGGCGACCGGCCCCGCGAGAAGCGCCGCCCGGCCCCAGAACGACGACCGGAGCCCGAGCGCCAGCAAGGCGAAGAGCGCGACGAGCCCGAAGACGACGTACGCGGCGGCGCCGCGGGAGTCGTGCGCCTCGGTCAGCCGCCGGTCGAGCCGGCGCAGCGTCTCCTGCACGTTCGCATCCGGGCGCGAGGTCAACGGCGGCTGCTCGCCCCGATCGAGCGCCTTGACGGTCGGCTCGAGGTCGTAGAGCGAGACGAGGCCCGGGACCTTCGTGCGGTCCGACATGAGCAGCCCGTGGTACCCGCCGCCGACGATCGCGATCCGGTAGCGGCGAACGTTGTGGACGCGCTCGCGCGGCAGCGTCACGTAGATCGTGATCGGGCACGGGCACTCGCCTTCCGGCACCTTGGCAAGCACCCGCGCGGCGTCCTTACCGCTGACCGTCTTTCCGCGCCCGGCGATCAGAAGCCCCTGCGCGCCGCCCGCCGGCGGCTCTCCGACGACGACCCGCACGTGGTCCGCCCAGGCCGACGGCGCGGCCAGGAGCGCGGCCACCGCCAGGCCCGCGGCTAAACTCCGTCTAGTACCCCACCGCTTCAAGGAGCGCGATTCTCGATGAAACGCAAGGCTTACGGGCGCGACTTCGGCCTCTCCAGCCGGATGTTCCTGACGATGTTCACCCTCGGACTGCTGTACGTCGTCTTCTTCGTGGTGCTGCTGAACGTCCTCAACGTGGGGATCTTCGCCGTCATCCTGATCATCGGCGTGCTCGCGTTCGTCCAGTACTACACGTCGGACAAGATCGCGCTGCTCGCCTCCGGGGCGAAGGTGGTCGAGCCCGACGAGGCGCCCGAGCTCCACGCGATGGTCGAGCGCCTGGCCGCGATGGCCGACCTGCCAAAGCCTCGCGTCGCGATCATCCCGACCGAGGTCCCGAACGCGTTCGCGACCGGCCGCAACCAGAAGCGCGCGGTCGTCGCCGTCACCCAGGGGCTCTGGAACCGGCTCGAGCCGCAGGAGATCGAAGGCGTGCTCGCGCACGAGTTGACCCACGTCGCCAATCGCGACGTCGCGGTGATGACGATCGCGAGCTTCTTCTCGATGGTCGCGGCGACGCTCGCCCGCTTCGGCCTCTGGGGCGGAATGTTCAGCGGCGGCGACCGCGACCGGAACTCCGGCGCGCCCGTCTGGCTGATCCTCTTCGCGGTCTCGCTGCTGACGTACGTGGTCAGCTGGATACTGATCATGATGATCTCGCGCTATCGGGAGTACGCGGCCGACCGCGGCTCCGCGCTCATCACGGGGGCGCCCGAGCACCTGATGTCCGCGCTGCAGAAGATCGCCAGCCGCATGACGCAGATCCCGCAGCAGGACCTGCGCGAGGTCGCCGGCATGAACGCGTTCTTCATCTTCCCGGCCGGCTGGAAGAAGAACGCCGCCGAGATCTTCCAGACGCACCCGTCGCTCGAGAAGCGCCTCGCCCGGCTCGCGGAGATCTCCCGCGAGATGGGGCGCCCGGTCGACCCGGCTTCGTTCTAACTTGGGATTGACCGACGTCCTCTTCGGGCGCAGGAAGCTCCCGAAGGCCCAGCAGGAGAAGCTCTTCGCGATCTCGACGGCGCGGATCACGCTCGAGACCGAGCTCGGGCTGAAGCCGACCGGCGACGCCGCAGTCATCTTCAAGCCGCTGTCGGCAGCCGAGTTCGTGCGCGCCGAGAACGAGCTCCAGGAGTTGCTCGACTCGGTCGCGCAGGAGTCGCAATCGAAGATCGAGCGGCGCGGCGACGAGTTCGGCTTCGAGTGGCTGATCGTGCGCGACAACGACTTCGAGGAGCTCGTGGCGGGCGTGCACCTCGTCGCCTCGGAGCTCGCGGCGCACGGCTTCGGCGAGCAGCTGCTCGCGGCGGCCTTCAAGTTCTCGGGCGGGGAGCACCCGGTCTACTTCATCTACGGCTTCAAACGGGGCGCGTACTGGCCGTTCGTCCCGAAGGGCGACGGCAAGGAGCGAGACAACTCCGAGGAGCTCGAGCTGAAGGCGAAGCTCGAGAAGGAGCTCCCGATCGAGCAGGACCTCACGCGCTGGCTCGCCCTGTTCGACGCTCCGATCTAGCGTGACGCACGGCGTCATCGTCGCCCTGGCGGTGCTCGGGGTCGTCGGTCAGGCGCTCGTCGCTTTGCTCGTTGTCATGTGCCTGCTCGCCGTGTTCGGTGTCTCGGCGCCGCTGACCGCGCTGAGACGGCTGATCTGGGGTTACGAGCTCTGGCTCGCCTTCGTCGTCTCGGCGACGGCCACTGCCGGGAGCCTGTTCTTCTCGGAGGTGGCGCACTTCGTTCCGTGCGAGCTCTGCTGGTACCAGCGCATCTTCATGTACCCGCTGGCGATCGTGACGCTGCTCGCGGCGCTTGCGAACGACCACCGGGTCGCGCGCTATCTGCTCCCGCTGCCCGTGATCGGCGCAGGCTTCTCCGTCTACCACCTGCTGGTCGAGAACGGCGTCGTGCACGAAAGCCAGAGCTGCCGGATCTCGGCTCCCGGCGGCTGCGCGATCAAGTGGATCGACGAGTTCGGGTACGTGACGATCCCGACCCTCGCGCTGACGGGATTCGCACTCGTCTTCGCGTTTCTCCTGCTGGCAGCGATCGACTCGCGGCTACCCTGAGTCCTCATGACGAGCGGGAAGGTGAGCAAGCGCCGTCGGCGCGAGGCGAGGGTTCCGCCGCCGCCGGGCGCGAGGCGCCAGGCCTCGCCGAAGGTCTTGATCGGCGCCGCGCTCGCCGTGGCGCTCATCGTCCTGGCCATCGTGCTCGGGTTCGTCTTCACGGGTGGATCGTCGTCGAGCAACACCCCGGCGCGCGGGTCGCTTGCCGGCGGCCTCCCGGGCGCGGCGGACGCGCAGCGGCTCTTCCGCGGCATCCCGCAGCACGGCAACGTGCTCGGCTCGCCGAAGGCTCCGGTGACGGTCGTCGAGTACGTGGATCTCCAGTGCCCGTTCTGCCAGGAGTTCGAGACGAAGGCGATGCCGACGCTCCTCTCGCGCTACGTCCGCTCAGGCAAGGTGAAGATCGAGGCGCGGCCGATCGCGTTCATCGGCCCCGATTCCGAGCGCGGACGTGCCGGCGCACTGGCGGCCGGCGAGCAGAATCGGCTGTTCAACTACATGCAGCTCCTCTACCTCAACCAGGGGACCGAGAACACCGGCTGGCTCGACGACGCGATGGCCACGGCCGCGGCCGCGAGCATTCCCGGCCTGGACGTCCACGCCTGGTCGAGCGCGCGCGGGTTCGTCCGCGGTCACCGATCAGGAGAGACAGTTCGACAACGAGGGGAATGCGGACAACGTGACCGAGACGCCGACCGTGCTGGTCGGCAAGACCGGCGGCAAGCTGCAGAAGGCTTCGGTCTCGCTCTCGAACATCGACTCGCTCTCGACCGCGATCGAGAACGCGCTCCGCTAGGCCGGCGGCTCGCCGTCCCAGTAGTCGAGGCTCTCGACGCGGGCGATCACGCCGACGCCCCAGAAGCCGATCTTCTTCGAGCGCGGGTAGTAGCAGATGTCGTTCGGCTCCCTCGTGCCGTACGTGAGGAGCGTGATCGGCCCGCGGAAGGCGTGTGACACGCCCGTCCCCGGCGGGCGCCCGACGATCGAGCCCGGTCGCACCGGGAGCTCTTCGTCGCCGAGCAGGCAGAAGCCCTCGCCTTCGAGCACGACGAAGAACTCCTCCTCGGAGCCGTGGCAGTGGGGCGGGCAGTTGAGCTTCCCGGCCGGAACTGCCTCGTGGCGCATGCCGGTCTGCACCGAGCCCGCTGCGCGGCTCAGGTAGCGGGCCTCCCACGCACAGTCGGAGTGCCCGCCGCGGTCGACCTCGACGTCTTCCACGTTGACGATGTTCGCCGGCCGTGGCGACGGCTCGCCGAACTCGAGCGGCTCCGCCAGAGCCTCGACCTCCCAGGGATCGTCCGTCCGCCCCTCGACCCAGGGCCAGCCGAACCGAACCGCTCCCGAGCGTGGGAGCCAGCCGATTTCCGTCGGACGGCGCGTCCCGTAGATCAGCACCTCGAGCCCGTCGGGACCGCCGCGCAGCGTGTGCTCCTCATGATCCGCGAGATGGACGACGCAGTCCCCGGGCCGCAGCTCGTAGACCTGCTCGTCCTGCCAGGAGAACCCGGAGCCGCCGAGCACGAACACGATCTCCTCCGAGGCGCCGTGCGAGTGGGGAGGGGTCGACAGCCGTCCCGGGTCGATCCGGACGCGGTTGACTCCGATCCCGGTGCAGCCGACCGCGTCGCCGAGCCGCTGCCAGCTCGCCGCCATCTCACCCTTCTCGGACCGGCGCGGCTCGACCTCGTCCCAATGCGAGAGGTGCTCGGTCGTTACTGCGAGATCTCTTTCTTTTCCTCGCCTGTGCCGAGCTCAGCCTTCATCTTCGCCAGCTCGTCGTCGACCTTGGACTGCGAGGTCAGCTGTGCGAGCTCGCGGTCGAGCTGCGTGTCGCCGCCGGCCGTGTAGTCCTCGAGGGTGCCGGACGCGATCAGCTCGTCCATCGCCGATGCGCGCGCCTGCATCTCCTCGGTCTTGTCCTGCGCCCGCTGGATGGCGGCGCCGGTGTCGGCCATCTGGTCGCCGATCCCGGTCGAGGCCTCGCCGATCCGGACCGACGCCTCCGCGGCCGAGTACTGGGCCTTCATCACTTCCTTCTGGCTGCGGAACGACTCGATTTTCGCCGAGAGCGTCTTCTCGTTCGCCTCGAGCTTCTGCTGCTGCTGGTTCAGCTCGGCGACCTGCCGGTCGAGATCCTGGAGCTGCGCCTGGGCCGCGGTCTTCCGCTCGAGCGCCATGCGGGCCAGGTCCTCGCGGTTGGCGCCGAGCGCCTCGCGCGCCTGCGACTCGAGCTTCGGCACGCTGGTCTCCAGCTTGCCCGCCTGGAGCTCGAGCCGCTTCTTCGCCGTGACGACGTCCGCGACGCCGCGCTTGACGTTCTGGAGCAGTTCGAGCTGCTTCTCGTACGAGTAGTCGAGGGTCTCCGCCGGATCCTCGGCGCGGTTCAACAGAGTGTTCCACTTCGTCTTGAAAAGCGTCATCGTGCGATCCCATAGACCTGCCACTTCGTCCTCCTGTCGGTGTCCCAGTAGCCTAACGGCCAGTTGCGTATGCGATTTTCCTTCATTGTGTCGACCGGTCAGTTCCGACGGACACGCGAGCAAAGCCCGCATGTCCTGAGGACGGCACCGCAAGCGGTGCCTTGATGTTGGTCGAGCGGAGCATGGATCCGGGCTGGCTCTCGAACTCGTACCTGCTCGCGGACGAGGAAGGTGGGACGGCGGTCTACGTCGACTCTGGCGCCCCGCTCGAGCCGCTGCTGGCGGCCGCCGAGCGCTGGCGCGTCCAGCCGGAGTACGTCCTGCGCACGCACGGCCATCCCGACCACGTCGTCCACGAGCCGGAGCTCGGCCTGACGATCGTCACCCGCGCGCTGGATGCCGGCGGGCTGCACATCGAGGCACTGCCGACGCCTGGCCATGCGGAGGACCACCTCGCGTTCGTCGTCAACGGCGAGCTCTGCTTCTCGGGCGACATCCTGTTCAAGGACGCCGTCGGGGGAGGGAGCGACGTGCCTGCGATCCGGAGCTCGGTGATGGACGTGCTGATGAAGCTGCCGCCCGAGACACGCGTGCTGCCCGGCCACACCGACGAGACCACGATCGGACGCGAGTGGGAGGAGAACCCGTTCGTTCGCTTCTGGCGAGGCGTCGAGCCGGGTGGTGAGGAGCGTGGCCGCGTCGGGGGCGAGGACGTGACGATCCTCGTCGACTCGCCGGACTACGACGGCAAGGGCAAGCTCCTCGTGCGCTTCGACGACGGCCGCGAGGCAATCCTCGGCGGCTCGCGGGTCGAGCGCGGCTAGCCGGCGGCGCGCGCTTCGTCGAGGAGCTCGAGCACGGCGACCGCGTCGCGCGGATCGACCGGCGGCGGCGCGCCGTCGCGGAGGCTCCGCGCCACGCCGGCGTAGAACGATCCGTAGGAGCCCGGCTCCGTCGGCACCTCGCGCTGACTCCGTCGCCCATGACGAGCCGGCCCCAGCGCTCGCGCGGCTCCTTGCCCCAGTCCGGGTCGGTCGGCGAGCCGCCGGCGCGAAGCTGCTCCTCCTGGACGTCGAGGCCGTGCTTCACGTAGCGCGGCGCGGTCTCCGAGCACACGGAAGCGAGGGCCGGGATCGGCCGCGAGCACACTCGCCCAGAGGTGCGAGTGGACGCCGGATTCGTGCTCGAGCGCGAGGAACACGTCGTCGTCCGCGACGGCGCCCTCGCGCCGCGCGTCGACCTCCGCGTAGAGCTCGCGCACCGGCCCGAAGAGCTGCACGGCCTGGTCGACGAGGTGGCTGCCCAGGTCGAGGAGGAGGCCGCCGCCTTTCGCCGCCGGCGTGCGCTCGCGCCAGCCGTCGCCTGTCTCCGGGCGCCAGCGCTCGAAGCGCGACTCGAACCGGTGGACGCGTCCAAGCTCCCCGGTGTCCAGCAGCTTCCGCACCGTCAGGAAGTCCCCGTCCCAGCGCCGGTTCTGGAGCGCGGTCACCATCAAGCCCCGCTCGGCGGCCGCGTCGACGAGCGCGCGTCCCTCCTCCGCGTTCAGCGCGAGAGGCTTGTCGACGACGACGGCCAGCCCCGCCTCGAGCGCGGCCAGCCCGAGCGGGAGATGGCTCTCGTTCGGCGTCGCGATCACGGCCAGATCGAGCTCGGGCGCTCGCTCCCAGACCTCATCCGCAGTCCCGACGACCTCAACTCCAGTGTGCTCCCGGAGCGCCTGGTCGCGGCGCTCTTCGTCACCGGTCACGACCACCGACAGCCGGAGGCCTGGCGTCGTCGAGATGAACGGTGCGTGGAAGACGGAGCCCGCGAGGCCGTAGCCGAGGAGTGCCACGTTCGCAGTCATTCGTGGAACGCGCCGAGGCGCTCGGCCTCGTCCTCGAGCTCTTCGCGGACGGCCTTCGACAGCCGACCGAACGGGTCGATCTTGACGCGGCCCTTCTCGTAGCGCCACGTGCCCGCGACCTGGCCGTCGACGAGGAACGTGTTCACGGACTGGGGGTTCCGGATGTTGAAGATGCGAGGGCGGTAGCGCTCCGGGAAGGATCTGCGTCCGCCGCGCGTGGACGAGCAGCGTCGCGTCCCAGACGGGGAGGAAGCGCACCGGAGCAGGCGTGTCCGCGTCGGGCAGCGGCAGCCGCGGGAGGTCGACGAGCTCCTTGCCCTGCTCGTCCCGGAAGCGTCGCAGCTCGATGCGCTCGAGCGCCTGTTTCGTCGACGTCACGTCGAGGCTCGCCCAGTCGGCGATCTCGGCGGGGCGCGCGGGGCCGAAGCCCTGCAGGTAGCGGCGGACGAGCAGCTCGATCCCCTCGTGCTCGCTCGCCGACTCCGGCCCGACCCAGTCCTCTGCGAGCGCGTACAGATCCGCGCGGCGGCGCTCCCACGTTCCAGAGGGCGGAACGCGAACCAGGTCCACGAACAGGCCCGCAGAGCCGAGCCGCTTGCCGACGACCTCCTCGAGCTCGGCGCGCTTCAGCGTGCCGCCGTCGAACGCGCGCCGAACCTTGCGGTCGTTCGCGGCGATCTTCTTCGCGTCGAGGTCGCGGCCGTGCGTCCGCAGCCACCACTTGCGCTGCGCTTGCCGGATCCCGACGACGAACGGCCAGTAGTCGCGCTTCGAGACGAGGTGGATCGTCGCCCGCATCATCGACCCCTGGATGACGCTGCGCCGCTCGAGCGCGCGGGTCAGCTGGTCGCGCTCGAAGCCATCGAGGCGTGACCAGAGCCCGATGTACATCGACGGAGCGTACTGCGCCTGGATCCCGCCGATCCGCTCCAGCGCGCGGGGAAGAGGCGTCTTCGTGCGTTCGAGCAGCAACTGTCGTGCGAGCAGCGCCCGGTTCAGTTCCCGCTCCGTGAGCGTGCGCGTCACTTCACGTGAGCCTAATCGGATTCAGAAGAACGTCTTAGGCCTGGCTTAGCGCGTTCTCAGGTCGCCCTGGTCTTCTGTGGAAGTCCGCTCGTTCCCAACAGAAAGGAGATCTATGACGGACAGAGTCAAGAACCTGCTGCTGATCGTTCTGTCGATCACGGCCCTCGCACTCGGAGGGTCGGCGCTCGCCGGCGCCGCATCCGGCGGGAGCGGATCGAGCAGCAACGGCAGCGGCAACAACAGCGCCCCGGCCAGGCCCCAGTTCGGCGGGCCCGGTCAGGCGGGGCTGCCGCCCCAGCGTCCGGACGAGACGCTCCTCACCGGTGACACAGCAGCGAAGGTCCGTGCGGCCGCGCTTGCGAAGGTGAGCGGCGGCACGATCGACCGGGTCGAGACCGACGCAGACGGCCACGCCGCGTACGAGGCCCACATGACCCGCAGCGACGGGTCGCGGGTCACGGTCTACGTGAACAAGTCGTTCGACGTCGTCGGCACGCAGTCCGGCCCGTAGGTCGGCACTCCCCCGAGCACGAGAGCCCGGCGCTGTCCGGGCTCTCGTGTGTCTGGCACTAGCCGATCAGTTCTCGCACGGAGCGCGCGATGACCAGGTCCTCCCGCGCGGTGACGACCTGGGTGGCGAAGTAGCCGACGTGGGCCAGGCGGTCGGCGATGGCGTCCCTGACGTCGGCCCGGTTCTCGCCCACGCCGCCGGAGAACGCGAGAATGTCGATGCCGCTCAGGGCCATGGCCATGTGCGCCACGGCACCGGCGATCCGGTACGTGTAGATCGCGAAGGCGAGCGGGTCGTCGAGGCCGCCGAGAGCCGCGAGGCCCGACTCGTGCTCGAGAGCGGTGTCGAGCTCCTCGACGCTCAGGCCGCGCTCGCGCAGGAGGTAGACGAGCGCGCCCGGGTCGACGGAGCCCGACCGCGTGGCCATCGGGACGCCCTCGAGCGGGGTGAAGCCCATCGTCGTGTCGACGGAGCGCCCATCGAGCACCGCGGTCACCGAGCAGCCGCCGCCCAGATGGCACGCCACGATCCGCGCGGCGTCGAGCTGCGAGACGACCGACTGCACGGCGATCCCGTGGAACCCGTAGCGGCGTACGCCCCAGTCGCGCCAGCGCCTGCGGGATCGCGTACGTCGACGCCAGCTGCGGAATCGTCGAGTGGAACGCCGTGTCGAAGACCGCGACGTGCGGCACGTCCGGGAGTGCGGCCCGCGCCTCGCGGATCGCGCGCAGGGCCGGCGTGTTGTGGAGCGGGGCGATGCGCGAGAGCTCGTCGATCGCCTCCTCGACCCGGTCGTCGATCAGCACCGGCTCCGTGTACCGAGCCCCTCCGTGCACGACGCGATGACCGACGGCGTCCGCCGGCTCGAAGCCGTCCACGGGTCGCGACTCTTCGCCCTCGACGAGGCAGAGCTTCAGGCTCGTCGAGCCCGCGTTGACCGTGAGGACGGAGCTCAACGCCTCAGTAGGGCCAGACCCAGTCGCGCACGGACGGCTCGTCCTCGCCGTGCTCCCGTGTCCAGACCCGGCAGCGCAGGCGCTCCTCGACCATGTCCTGCCGCAGCCCGGCCGCCTTGGCCGCCAGCCCCGGCACGCGGTCGATGACGTCGATCACGAGGTGGAAGCGGTCGAGGTGGTTGAGCATGACCATGTCGAACGGCGTCGTCGTCGTCCCCTCCTTCTATGTAGCCGCGCACGTGGAGGTTGTCGTGGTTCGTTCGCCGGTAGGTGAGCCGATGGATCAGCCACGGATAGCCGTGGTACGCGAAGACGATCGGCCGGTCGGCGGTGAAGAGCGAGTCGAACTCGATGTCGGACAGGCCGTGCGGATGCTCGCTCTCGGGCTGCAGGCGCATCAGGTCGACGACGTTCACGACCCGCACCTTGAGGTCGGGCAAGTGCTCGCGCAGGATCGCCGCGGCCGCGAGCGTCTCGAGCGTCGGCACGTCGCCGCAGCAGCCGAGCACGACGTCCGGCTCGCCGCCCTCGTCGGTCGACGCCCAGTCCCAGGAGCCGAGGCCGCGCGTGCAGTGGATGACCGCGTCCTCCATCGAGAGGTAGTTCAGCGCCGGCTGCTTGCCCGCGACGATCACGTTCACGTAGTTCCGGCTCCGCAGGCAGTGGTCGGCGACGGACAGGAGCGTGTTCGCGTCCGGCGGCAGATAGACGCGGATGATCTCGGCCTTCTTGTTCACGACGTGGTCGACGAAACCGGGATCCTGGTGCGTGAAGCCGTTGTGGTCCTGCCGCCAGACGTGCGAGCTGAGCAGGTAGTTGAGTGACGCGATCGGGCGCCGCCAAGGGATCTGCCTCGTCACCTTCAGCCACTTCGCGTGCTGGTTGAACATCGAGTCGACGATGTGGATGAACGCCTCGTAGCAGTCGAAGAGGCCGTGTCGGCCCGTCAGCAGGTACCCCTCGAGCCAGCCCTGGCAGAGATGCTCCGAGAGAACCTCCATCACTCGACCGTCGGGTGCGAGGCCTACGTCGGTGGGCTTCGTCTCGGCGAGCCAGCTCCGGCCGGTGACCTCGAACACGTCGCCCAGCCGGTTCGAGGCAGTCTCGTCGGGACCGAACAGCCGGAAGTTGTCCGGGTTCTTCGTGATCACGTCGCGGAGGAACGAGCCGAGCACCCTCGTCGCTTCGCTCGTGGTCGCACCGGGCTTCGGCACATCGACCGCGTAATCGCGGAAGTCCGGCAGGACCAGCTCTCGGAGCAGGACGCCGCCGTTCGCGTAGGGGGTCGCGCTCATCCGGCGCTCGCCCTTCGGCGGCAGCTCGGCGAGCTCGGGGATCAGCGTCCCGTGCTCGTCGAAGAGCTCCTCAGGCTCGTAGCTCCGCAGCCAGTCCTCGAGCACCTGGAGATGCGCCGGGTTGTCGCGCACGTCGGTCATCGGAACCTGATGCGATCGCCACGAATCCTCGACGGGCAGACCGTCGACCTCTTTCGGCCCGGTCCAGCCCTTCGGCGTGCGCAGGACGATCATCGGCCAGCGCGGCCGTCTCGGCTCGGCTCCCGTCTCACGAGCATGCGTCTGGATGGCCGCGATCTCGGCGAGCGCAGCGTCCAGCGCGCCGGCGAAGCGTTGATGGACTGCGGCCGGAGCCTCGCCGTCGAAGCCGCCCGTGACGAGGATGGGGCGGTGCCCGTAGCCCTCGAGCAGCGACACCAGCTCAGGCTCGGGAATCCGCGCGAGGACGGTCGGGTTCGCGATCTTGTAGCCGTTCAGATGGAGGATCGGCAGCACCGCGCCGTCGGTCTTCGGGTTCAAGAACTTGTTCGCGTGCCAACTCGCCGCGAGCGGCCCGGTCTCGGCCTCGCCGTCTCCGACGACGCACGCGACGAGCAATTCGGGGTTGTCGAAGGCAGCGCCGTACGCGTGCGTGAGCGAATAGCCGAGCTCGCCGCCCTCGTGGATCGAACCCGGCGTCTCAGGCGCGACGTGGCTCGGTATCCCGCCGGGGAAGGAGAACTGGCGGAACAGCGCGCGCAATCCGTCCTCGTCCATGCTCACGTGCGGGTAGACCTCGCTGTACGTGCCCTCGAGGTAGGCGTTTGCGACGAGCCCCGGCCCGCCGTGCCCGGGCCCCGTCACGTAGAGCGCCTGGAGGTCGCGCTTCCGGATCGCCCGGTTCAGGTGTGCGTAGACGAGGTTCAGCCCGGGAGTCGTTCCAAAGTGCCCGAGCAGGCGCGGCTTGATGTGCTCAGGGACGAGCGGCTCGCGGAGCAGAGGGTTGTCGAGCAGGAAGACCTGCCCGACGGACAGGTAGTTCGCCGCGCGCCAGTACGCGTCGAGGAGCCGGAGCTCCTCGCGCGCCAGTGGGGCACTCGTCTCCATGGCTCGACCCTAACGCTCCTCAGTGCGACATCGTCCCCTTCGGATGGCCGACCGTCAGGAGGTCGACCTGCCCGAGGTCCCGGATCCGTAGTTCACCCCGGCGAGATCCGCTGGAACCCCGATGCCGTTGGTTCTCGCGCGCCCGACGATCGAAACGAGACAAAGGAGGAAACGATGAAGAAGATCCTGATCGCAACCGACGGGTCGCCCGCAGCGCTCCAGGCGGTCGAGTTCGGACTCGAGCTCGCCGAGGAGCACCAGGCGGAGCCGATCTTCGTGCACGTTGCCCCCGCGGCGGACGTGCTCCCCGTCACCGGATTCGCGATGGCCGGGCCGGTCTCGGTGCCGCACGAGCTCGCGGAGGCCGATCGATCGTCCCTCGACGAGGCGTGCGAAATCGCCGACGAGCGGGGCATCGAGGCGCGGACGAAGCTCCTGGCCGGCGATGCCGCCCAGCAGATCGTCGCCTATGCAGATGAGATCGACGCCGATCTGATCGTCGTCGGCTCGCGCGGCCTCGGCGCGATCGGCAGCACGCTGCTCGGCAGCGTCTCGCGCAAGGTGCTGCACGATGCGAAGCGGCCGGTTCTGATCGTGCGCGAAGTGTCGGAGCCCGCACCCGTGGCCTAGGGCTTCGGGCTGCCGACCGGTCGGCGGATAATGGCTCAACCGTGTCTGAAATGGACCGTCTGCGCGCGATCGTCGATGCGGGCGTCGCGCTCGCCTCGGAGCTTTCGCTCGATGCCGTCCTGAAGAAGATCGTCGAGACCGCGGCCGAGTTGACAGACGCACAGTACGCAGCGCTCGGCGTCATCGATCCAAGCGGCCAGGCGCTCGAGCGGTTCATCGTCACGGGCATCGATCCCGAGACGCAGGAGGCGATCGGCGACCTCCCGCGTGGCCGGGGCATTCTCGGCGCGCTGATCGAGGATGCGAAGCCGTTGCGCCTCGTCGACCTCGCGGACGATCCTCGCTCGGTCGGCTTCCCGCCGAACCATCCACCGATGCGCTCGTTCCTCGGCGTCCCGATCCTCTTGCGCGGAGTCGCCTACGGCAACCTGTACTTGACCGAGAAGGCGGACGGCGCCCCGTTCACGGACGAGGACGAGGAGCTGACGACCCTCCTGTCGTCACAGGCTGCCGTCGCGATCGAGAACGCGCGACTGTACGAGGCGGCGACCCGTTGGCTGAAGCAGCTCGAGTCCCTGAACGAGATCTCGAACGCGCTCGTCTCCGAGGTCGACCTCTCGCGCCTGCTCGACCTCATCGCCGCGCGGCTCCGCGAGCTCATGCATGCCCGCATCGTTCTGATCGCGCTTCCCGTCACGGACGGGAGCCTGATCATCCGCGCCACCGACGGAGAAGGGTCGGACGAGCTCCGTGGAACGCGCCTCGAGCGCGAGACGTCGAAGACGGGGCGCGTCCTGGAGCGACGGCGAAGCGAACGGGTCGACTCGCTCATCGACGACATCGAGATGGATCAGGAGGCAGGCAGGAAGATGGGCGCTCGGACAGGCGTCTTCGTGCCGATGATGCTGCGCGACCGGGCGATCGGCGTCATCTCCGCCCACGACAAGGAAGGCGCCGACGTGCGGTTCACCGACGAGGACGTGCGCCTTGCAGAAGCGTTCGCGGGTCGGGCGGCCGTGGCCGTCGACCTTTCCGAGCGCGTCGCGCGCGACGCGCTGCGCCGTGTCGTCGGGGCGCAGGAGCTGGAGCGGAAGCGACTCGCTCGTGAGCTGCACGACGAGACCGGACAGGCTCTGACATCGATCCTCCTCAAGCTCAAGAGCTTCGAGGACCTCGGGGACCCTTCGAGCGTCGCCGATGCGATGGGCGAGTTGCGCGAGCTCGTCGTCACGACGCTCCAGGACGTACGCAGGCTCGCGGTCGAGCTGCGCCCGAAGGCGCTCGACGATTTCGGCCTCGTCCCCGCAATCGAGCGTCTTGTGGGAACCTTTCGCGAGCAGACAGGCATCGAGGTCGACCTCGAGTCGCGGCTCGGGAGCGACCGCCTGCCGCGTGAGATCGAGACGACCCTCTACCGGATCACCCAGGAGGCTTTGACGAACGTGGTCAAGCACGCCCAGGCCAAGCACGTGAGCATCGTGCTCACCCGCCGTGACGGGAGCGTCGCGGCGGTGATCGAGGACGACGGTCGGGGAATCACCGAAGCCGCCGGCGACGGCCTCGGCTTGCTCGGAATGCGGGAGCGCATCGCGCTCGTCGACGGGCGGCTCGAGGTCGAATCCTCGCCCGGTTCGGGAACCACGCTCTCGTTCGAGGTTCCGGTCGCATGACGATCCGGGTCCTCGTCGTCGACGACCACGCGGTCGTGCGCTCGGGCCTCCGCCACGTGCTGGAGGCCGAGGACGACATCGAAGTCGTCGCCGAGGCAGGCGATCTCCGGGAGGCCGTGTTCGAGGCGCGTGCGCACAAGCCGGACGTGATCCTCATGGACGTGGTCATGCCGGGCGCGAGCGGCATCGAAGCCACCCCGGCCGTCCTGAAGGAGGCGAAGGATGCGAAGGTCCTGATGCTGTCCATGCAGGACGACCCGCGCTACGTGCGCGAGGCGTTCTCGGTCGGCGCGAGCGGCTACGTCCTGAAAGAGGCGGCAGACGCGGAGGTCGTGGACGCGGTGCGCGAGGTGGCGAACGGCGGGCGCTACGTCCATCCAGCGCTCGGCGCGCGGCTGATCCAGGCCGAAGTCGAGGAGCGGGCTCAGGCCGACGAGGACCCTCTATCGGAGCGCGAGCGCGAGGTGCTGCGGCTTCTGGCCCTCGGGCACACGAATCAGGAGATCGCCAAGATGCTGTACCTCTCGGTGCGCACGGTCGAGACGCACCGCGCGCACATCATGCAGAAGCTGCGCCTCACGACCCGAGCCGAGCTCGTGCGGTACGCGATCGATCAGGGCCTGCTCGACGAGCCCGACGAATAGCGTTGGCCGAGGTGCGGCTTTTCCGCAAACGAATCGGGGCGGCCACCGAAGGCGCGGCACGGCCACCGGTCGATCATCCGGGTCGTGACGAGCTATGCCGTGACCTGGCAGCAGGGCGATGACGCGACGCGCTCGGGCCGACTCGAGCTCGGGCCCGGTGGGCTCGCCTTCGAGGGCGCGGGCGCGAACGGTGTCGCCGAGGAGACGATTCAGTTCGGCGACCTGCTCGACGTCCGGGTCGGTCGCTCGGCGTCAGACCGAATCTCAGGTCGTCAGACGCTCGTGCTCGAGCGTCGCTCCGGGCAGCCCATCCGCATCGCGAGCGTCGTCCATCCCGGCATCATCTCGGAGCTTGCCGAGCATCTTGCATCCCAACTCGGAAAGGCGCACGCCATGAGTCGCGCAGTCGTTGTCGCTGCCATTGCGAGAGGGCGCGAGCGAGCAGGCGGCGGAGCTGCTGCGCGCAGGCCCGCCGTTCGATCCCGAGGAGGTCGGGCTCGAGCGGCACCACGTGTTCCTCACGGAGCGCGAAGCCGTATTCGTGTTCGAAGCCGATTCCCAGGATGCCGCCGCCGAGCTGATGGGCGAGGGGCGCTTCTGGTCCGCCGCCTCGGCGTGGAAGGACCTCGTCGAGGGACCGCCGCGGCTCGCCGAGGACGCCTACTCGTGGGTCCGGCCGCACGTGCCGGACGACGTCTCGTTCGAGCCCACGCCCGGGCCCGGCGACAGCGACGGCGGCGACCTGTTCTAGTTCTCCGCATGGACGCGCTGAACATCGAAGCGACCAGGCGCCGGCTCGAGCAGGCGGGAGGCGGGTACGAGATCGTCCACGAGTCGCCCGGCCTCGAGATCGGCGTCTACGTGCTCGTCGCGCCGGAGCCCGACCGCCAGCAGCCGCATGCGGACGACGAGGTCTACGTCGTGCTCGAAGGGCGGGGCGTGCTCGAGGTCGAGGGCGAGCAGATCGAGGTCAGCGAGGGCAGGGCGGCGTTCGTTCCGGCCGGCGCCGATCACCGTTTCACCGGGTACGAAGGCCTGAGCACCCTCGTCGTCTTCTCGCGGCCGCACGACGCGGCCTGACGCTCACCAGGTCTTGACGCGGCGGTCCTGGGACGGCCGCGCGACGCGCACTCGCGCGTCGACCACGACGCAGCCGTCGGGGCCGGCGAGCACCGGATTGAGATCGAGCTCGGCCACCTCGGGCAGGTCCTCGCCGAGCCTGGAGAGCCGGTGGATGAGATCGGTGAGGGCAGCCGTGTCGGCCGGCGGGGCTCCGCGGTAGCCCGCGACGAGGAGCCCGGTCTTCTCCTGCTGCAGGAGCTCTTCCGCGTCGACGTCGGTGAGAGGCGCGATCCGGAAGCCGGCTTCGCCGATCAGCTCCGCGAGCACTCCGCCCGGCCCGAACGCGACGAGCGGGCCGAACGTCGGGTCCTGGACGATGCCTGCGAGGAGCTCGGTGCCGCCCTCGACCATCTGCTGGACGACCACCGGCGCGCCGATTCGCTCGGCGGCTTCGCGGACGGCGGCCTCGTCGCCGAGATCGAGGGCCACGCCTCCGGTCTCCGTCTTGTGCGCTCCGGCCACTGCCGACTTGACGACGACCGGAAAGCCGAGCTCTCGCGCGGCGTCGACGGCCTGCTCGACCGTCTCCGCGACCCGCTCTTCGACGAGCGGCAGCCCGTAGGAGCTCAGCAGCTCTCTCGTCTCCGCAGGTGTGAGCCAACGGTCGTCGGCCCGTCGAGACGATCCCCTCGGCAGCGGCAGCGTCGATCCCGTCGATCTGCGGGACCGTGCCCGCGGGCCGGCGCAGCCATTCGGCGCGCTCCGCCGCGAGGCCCAGAGCCCGCGCGGCCGATTCGGGGTACGTGAAGAGCGCCGCCGGCGCGGGCGTCTTGCGAAGAGATGACGGAATCCCCTCGGCGCTGAGGAGGGCCGCGAGCACGGGCTTGTCCGTGGCAACGGCCTCGAGCGTCCGAACAAGGCCCGCCGCGACGTCTTCGGCGCCTGCCGTGGCGGGCGGGACGAAGAGGACGATCACCGAGTCGATGGCCGGATCAGCGAGCACGAGCGGCAGCGCGGCCTCGTAGCTGGCCGCGGTCGCCGAGCCGAGCATGTCGATCGGGTTCGCGAGGCTCGCCTCGCCGGGCAAGAGCTCGGCGAGCTGCGTCGTGGTCTCGGCCGAGAGCTCCGAGAGCTCGAGCCCCGCCGCCTCGCAGGCGTCCGAGCAGAGGATGCCGAGCCCGCCCGCGTTCGTCAGGATCGCGACCTGCCGGCCGCGCGGCAGCGGCTGCGTCGAGAGCAGCGCTGCCGCGTCGATCAGCTCCTCGAGCGTCCCGGCGCGGAGCACGCCGGCCTGGTGGAAGAGCGCCTCGACGGCCTGCTCGGACCCGGCCAGGGCGGCAGTGTGCGAGCCCGCAGCGCGGGCGCCGGCGGTCGACGTGCCGCTCTTCATGGCCAGGATCGGCTTCTTGCGGGCGACGCGGCTCGCGATCCGCCCGAAGCGGCGCGGGTTCCCGAACGACTCGAGGTAGAGCGCGATCAATCCGGTGCCGTCGTCCTCTTCCCAGTACTCGAGCAGGTCGTTCGAGGACACGTCCGCCTTGTTGCCGATCGAGATGAACGACGAGAAGCCGAGGCTCCGCTCGGACGCCTTCTCGAGCAGCGCGAGCCCGAGCGCGCCGCTCTGCGAGGAGAACGCGATCGGCCCCGGCGGGAGGGCGCGCGGCCCGAAGGTCGCGTTCAGCGAAGGCGCGGAGACGGCGATGCCGAGGCAGTTCGGCCCGACGAGACGGCCGCCGTGCGCGCGGACGAGCGCGAGCAGCTGCTCCTGGCGCTCGCGGCCTTCCTCTCCGATCTCGGCAAATCCCGCGGAGATCACGCAGAGCGCGCGGATCCCGGCCTCGAGCGCGGACCGCGCGGCGTCGAGCACGTGGGCGCCCGGCAGGCAGATGACTGCGAGGTCGACCTGCTCGGGCAGCTCCTCGATCGAGGTGTAGCCCGGACGCCGGCCACCGGCTCACCGTTGCGGTTGACCGGGTACGCGGCGCCCTTGAACTCGCCGGCGAGGACGTTCCGGAAGACGATGCCTCCGATCGCCTCGCGCCGCGTCGACGCACCGATCACGGCCACGCTCGCGGGGGCGAAGAACGGGCGCAGCGAGGCGACGACGGCGAGGTGGTCGCGCTCCTCGACGTGGCCGCGATAGGCGTCCGTCGGCTCGATCGGGAACGCGACCTCGAAGGTTCCGTGGTCGAGGGCGCGCGAGACGCCGAACCCTGCGTCCTCGAAGACGCGCATCATCGGCGCGTTCTCGCTCATCACCTCTGCGACGAAGCGCTCGATTCCGACAGCGGCCGCGCGCTCGGCGAGCTGCTCGAGCATGCGTGTGCCGATCCCGCGTCCCTGCTGGTCATCGGCGACGGAGAACGCCACCTCCGCCGACGCCGGATCCCGTAGACGGGCGTAACTGGCGAGCGCCACGATCTGCTCCCCGTCCCCGCCGGCGAGGGTGCCGACGAGGGCGCCGCGCTCGACCCAGTCCGGCTCGAGGAACGGCTCGACGAGCGACGGTCTCACCGTCGGCGCGCCGTGGAAGCGGAGGTAGAAGCTCCGCTCCGAGAGCCCGCTGAAGAAGCCGAGGAGCGCATCCGCGTCCTCGCTGCCCGGAGGCCGCAGCCTCAGGGTCCCGCCGTCGCGGAGGATGACGTCCGCGACCGAGAGGAGGGGGGACCGGGCGCCCGTTGAGCGCCCGGTCCCTGACGTGTCAGACAGCTGCTCCGGCAAGGGTCTCTGAATCTTGCTCCCTTGCGGCCGGCTGTGCTGGTTCCGCACTCAAGACGACCTTGAGCGCGTTCGTCGACGCGGCGTCGGCGAAGGTCTCATACGCCTGTTCCGTGTCGGCCAGCTCGAAGCGATGAGTCGCGAACGGTGTCGGGTCGAGCCGTCCGTTCGCGATCAGCTCGAGCAGCCGCGGCGTAGTCGACGTGTCGACGAGGCCCGTCGTGATCGTCACGTCCTTGATCCACAGCTTCTCCAGGTGGAGAGTGGCCGGGGCTCCGTGGACGCCGACGTTCGCGACGTGGCCGCCGGGCCTGACGATCTCGGTGCAGAGCTCGAACGTGTCCGGAATGCCGACCGCCTCGATGGCGACGTCGACTCCGAGCCCGTTCGTGAGCTCCATGATCTCCGCCAGGGGATCGGTCTCTCCGTTGTTGACGACGATGTCCGCCCCGAACGCCAGCGCGTGCTCGAGGCGCGCGTCGGCGACGTCCAGCACGACGATCCGGCCCGGCGTGTACAGCTTCGCCGTCATCACCGCAGCGAGCCCGATCGGGCCGGCGCCGACGATGGCGACGGTGTCGCCGGGACGGACGCCTCCGTTCAGCACGCCCACCTCGTACGAGGTCGGGAGAATGTCCGCGAGGAACAGCGCCTGCTCGTTCGCGATCTCCGGCGGCAGCTTGTGCACCGACGTGTCTGCGAACGGGACGCGTGCGTACTCGGCCTGGAGGCCGTTGATCAGGTGGCCCAGGATCCAGCCTCCTCCACCGGTGCAAAGGCCGTAGTGGCCTTCCCGGCAGAAGCGGCAGCGGCCACACGAGGTGATGCAGGACACGAGGACACGGTCCCCCTCCTGCAGCGTCGTGACGGCGCTTCCGGTCTCGACGATCGTGCCGACGGCCTCGTGGCCGAGGATCGTGCCGGGCTCCACCTCCGGGACGTCGCCCTTGAGGATGTGGAGGTCCGTGCCGCAGATCGTGGACGAGTCGATGCGAACGATGGCGTCGGTCTCGGCGGTGATCGCGGGATCCGGTACGGAGTCCCAGGAGCGCTGCCCGGGCCCGTGAAAGACGAGTGCGTTCATGGCGTGCCTCCTTTCGTTGGATCGAGCTTCGCCGAGAGCGACCTCCCGGGCATCGGTGCCCACACGGGTCGGCTTCCGGGGTTTCTACGGAGGGCTCGCTCGCGCGGCTTAGTCGAAGCCCGGCTCGCGGGCGACGAGCGGCCGAGGCCCGTCTTCCAGCTTCTCCCGGAGCCCCAGGAGGAACCGGACGAGCGGCGGGTTCGACGCCAAGGTCCGGAACGCAGTCCTGTGAGCAGACACGTCTCGTCCCACAAGGGGCACTGATCGCCCGGGACAGGGCTCGAGGATGTCGACTGCTTCGAGCAGGTGACAGGTTGCTGGTTTCATGGCTCGCAGTCTTCAGCCGGCCGGTCCGGAATCCGTCGGTGACGACGCGGTTTTGCGGCTCGGCTTTCTACGGAGCCGAGCTCAGATCGACGACCACTCGCCGGCCGGACCGCGGTCGAGCTCGACTTCGACCTCGAGGACGTCTGAGCCTGGAGGCGCCTGCGAGACGTTCAGCTGGGCAGCGAGGAACGGAGCCAGGTGCCGGCCGACGATCTTCCCGGGCGGCCACCAGAGGGGCTCCGTGTCGACCTGTGATTCCTGGCTGCCGACCTCGGCGCGCATGAAGCGGGGACTAAGCCCGGTGAGCAACAGGCCGCGGAGAACCGGCTTGAACGGGGACGGGGTGATCTCGGCTCCGGCCGCGGCTGCGATCGCTTCGGCTGCGGCGTCCGCCTGCTGGGCGGCCAGCCCTCCCTGCTTGATCGGAAAGTTCGTGAGGTCGCCGGCGGCGTAGACGTCCTCGACGTCGCGCACGCGTCCGTGCTCGTCGATCGGGACAAAACCATTCGCGTCGTGAGGAATGCCTGGTAGTCGCAGGCCCTCGATGCGCGGCAGTGCAACGACCCGGTCCGCCTCGATCTCGCCGGTGCCCACGAAGCGGAGCACGTTCTCTTCCACGGCGGCCGGGATGGTGTCTGTCAGCAGTCCGATTCCGTGCCGATCGAGAAGCTCGACGACGACTTCGCTGGCGGCATCGCCGAACAGCTGAAGCGGCCTGGGCTCCGGAGTTACGAGCTGGAGCTCGACGTCTGCGCCCGAGTCGGCGAGGTGGACCGCCGTCAACAGGGCCAGCTCGTAGAGGGGCAGCGGCCAAGAGATGCCGGCCGGCATGGTGAACGCCAGTCGCCGGACGCGTCCTTCTGCCGCGTCGCGCAGGACCTCGCCGAGGGCTCCCTCGTCGCCCGGGCCGCGGAACGTCACGGCTCCGGGAATGGCCGGCACGGGTCGAGCGCCGAGCGCAAGCAGGAGGAGGTCGTACGAGAGCTCGTCCCCGGCAGACGTCTCGACTGCCTTCCGTGCGGGATGCACGGCTTGAACGGCCGCTGCCGTCAGATCGGCGCCGGCCTCCTCGGCCAGCTGGCGTACCGGGAAGCGCCTGGCCTCCCCGACGCGGAACGGCGCGGCGACGGCGAGCGGGCGGTACACGAAGTCCGGATCGGGCGAGACAAGCTCGACCGAGACCCGATCCTCGGCCAGCGCCCGGAGCGCAAGCGCCGCTTCGAGGCCCGCTACTCCGGCTCCGGCTATGAGCACGTGTGTCGGCATGTCGACCTCGTGAATCATCGCGGACGGTGACACGTCGTGAGATCCGCACCGGGCCGGACCGTGCATGCGGGATTCCCGCACAGCCGATAGGTCGCGGCCCCGATGTCGCGACGACCGGCCCGCTCGATGCTTCGAGCACGCAAAGGAGGATCCCGATGAGAGAGTTCCTGGTTCCGATCGACGGCTCCGAAGGGAGCAACGCCGCAATCGACGAAGCACTCGAGCTAGCGCACGAGGTGGGTGCGCAGGTCACCTTCGCCTTCGTCCGCAAGCCGCCCTCGTCGCTGCTCGGCTCTCCCTACTACGAGCGCCTGTTGTGCACCGAGCTCCGAACTGCGCATGCGGTCACCGATGCGGCCAGGCGCAAGGCGTGGGAGGCAGGCGTCGGTACGAGGACCGAGATCCTCGAGGGAGATCCGGTTGACGAGATCCTGAGCTTCGCCGACAACAGGGGTGCCGACTTGATCGTGATGGGCTCACGGGGCCGTGGTGCATTGGCAGGAGCCTTGCTCGGAAGCGTTTCGAGCGGAGTCGTGCAGCACGCGAGCGTTCCCGTGCTCGTCGCCAAGGAGCGCTCGGGCCGGCAGCTCGCCGCCGCCTAGTTCGGACTCGCTGTCGCGTGGACGTCGTCGTCCTAGTCCTCGCCGCAAGCGCAACCGCTCTCGCGACGGGGCTCGGCGCGCTGCCCGTCTTCTTCATGGGCTCGAAGGCAGAGCTCTTGCGGCCGATCCTGCTCGGCACCGCGATCGGCGCGATGACCGTTGCGTCTTTGCTCGGCCTGCTGAAGCCGGCCTTGGAGGAGGGCGGAACGGTCGAGATCCTCCTGGGGCTGCTTGCCGGGGTCCTGCTGGTCGTTGGCGCGCACCGGCTACTCGCTCGGCGTGACGTGCATGTCGGAGACCTGCGCGGATCGGGAGTGCGACTCTCGGTCCTGGTCTTCGGGGTGCTGTTCGTGCACAGCCTTCCGGAGGGGCTCGCGATCGGGACCGCGTACGCGTCCGATCTCGCGGGGCTGAGCCTGTTCGTGATCCTCGCGATCGGGCTCCAGAACATTCCCGAGGGGACGAGCGTCGCGATCCCGATGGCCGAGGCCGGGTTCAGCCGCTCCAGCCAGTTCTGGGCGGCGGTTCTGACGAGCGCGCCTCAGCCCGTCGGGCGCGGTGCTCGCGTTCCTCGTCGTCGAGCACGTGCGCGGCCTCTTGCCTGCCTCGTTCGCGTTCGCAGCCGGCGCGATGCTCGCGCTCGTCGCCTTCGAGCTCGTGCCGCAGGCTTTCGGGCCGAGCCGCTGGCTGCGTGCGGGCGCGGGAAGCCTCGCCGGGGCAGCCGCGATGCTCGCGCTGGCGGCGATTGCAGGCGTCTAGGGCTGCGGCCTTTCCCAGGCACGGCATTGCGGGAATCCCGCATCCGCTCGGCGGCTGGCCACCGATGGCGTCGGAGCGCAGGTCACCGAGAGTTAGCCGCATGAACACAAGCGAAAAAGGAGTCGCCATGAGGAACCTCTTCAAATACGGCGGCATCGCCGCCAGCGTGGTTCTCATTGCCTTCGGGGCCGCTTCCATCGGACTCGGCGCCTGGGGCATCAACAACGTCCGCGACAACCTCAAGCTCGAGCAGATCACGGGCACGCCGGACATGACCCCCGCCGCGATCAAGGCGGAGGGCCAGAAGGCCGGCCTGACCGGGGTCACGTATCCGACCAAGAGCGTCGCCGGCGAGACGATCGACACCGGGAGCGAGGCGCAGGTCTTCGCCAGCTACATGCGAATCCACGCGCTCGAGGCAACCGGTGGACAGACCTACTCCCAGATGGGCCGCTTCCTCGATGCGAAGGGCAATCCGACTTCGGACGAGACGAAGGCCGCGAAGGATCCGAAGACCGGCCAGCCGGTCGAGAACGGGCTTCGCAATCTCTGGGTGACCGAGACCTCACTCACCACCGCGCTCAACATGTCGTTCTTCGCAGAGCGCGTCGGGATGTTCGGGATCGTGATGGGCATTGCCCTCCTGCTGACGGGGATCGGGTTCCTGGTCCTCGACGCTGGGTGGGGCACTGGAGCGGAAGCCGGCCGCAGCACGTGAAGCGGCGCCGAAGGCCGCGACAGCCACGAACTGAGCGGCGACTCCGCTCGGAAGCAGAGGGCGGCCTCCGGGCCGCCCTCTCGCATTGGGGAAAAGCCGCAAGCCGAATCAGCGTGGTCGCCGATTGCCTGGCTCGGCGCTCGGCCAAGACTCCGTCAAATCGAATCAAGGAGCGGATCATGAGTCACGGAAGAAAGCGCATTCGTCGGTCTAGTCGCGGCCATCGCAGCGATGGCGGGGCTCCTGCGTCGTGTCGTCCGCCTCGGCTCACGGGACCGCGGCGACGGTCACCATCCGGCACCAGATGCACGGCTGCCACGCCTGGTCGTTCAACAGCGGCCGTACAAGGCGACGCTGAGTCGATCAGCTGTCGCGCGGCGAGCGACGCTGGCCGTCCGGAACAACGACGTCATGCCGCACAAGCTCGTGCGCACGTCGGGCCCGGCGCGTGCAAGGTGCCGCACGCCTGCCATGAACCGCATGGGCGCGGTCGCCCGGGTGCAGCTTCACGAAGGCGGGCGTCTACAAGTTCAAGACGAAGCCCGGCGAGGACTACTCCTGGGCCTCGCACATGGAGACGAAGGGCGAGGACAACGTGCTTCGCCTGACCGTCACCGTCCGCTGATCTCCTCTCCAGGCCGGCGGAGAGCAACCCGCTCGTCCGCCGGCCGCCCTCCCCGTCGATGACCTCGGGCGAGAATGGCCCGGGTGAATCTGGAAGAGCGCAATTCTTTCGATTGGGGCGGCCTCGAACGGATCCCGGACGAGGACTGGGTGTCGCAACCCGCGGATGCGTTCGGGCTCCACTACGACACGGTCGAGAACCACGGCTGGTACCGGAACCTGGACCTGACCGTGGAGCAGTTGGCGCAGGACCTTGGTGACGGGCCAGATCCTGATCGACTACTCCGGCGGAACGGGCATCCTGCTCGACCGCCTGCGCCTGCAGATCGGCGACCGCCGGGTTGGAATGGTCATCGTCGACAGCTCGCCGAAGTTCCTGCGCATCGCGCTCGACCGCTTCCGGTCGGACGAGCGCGTCGCCTTCCGCAGGCTCCGCTACCTGAAGGAGGAGCGGCGGCTCCAGTACGTCGACGAGGTCCTGCCGCCCGGTTTCAGCAGCCGACGCGCTCGCCTCGACGAACGCGATCCATCTCTACGACGAGCTCGAGAGCACGCTACGGGCCTGGACGCGGGTGCTCCGGCCGGGAGCGATGGCCCGGATCAACTCCGGGAACATCCGCAATCCGCGCGCGGGTGAGAACGAGTGGATCATCGACGACACGGTCTACCTCGCTCATGAGGCCGCGAGCGGGATCGTTCGCGCCGACGAGCGCTACGCGCCGTACCGCGCGGTGCTGGACGACGAGGAGCGGCTGCGCGCGTATCTCGACTACCGAGACCGCGTCTTCCTCGCGCCGCGGCCGCTCGAGTACTACCTCGATGTTCTGCGGGCAGCGGGGTTCGAGGTTGCAGAGGTGACCGAGCGGACGATCGAGGCCGAGGTCGAAGAGTGGTACGAGTTCCTCGCGGCGTATGCCGACGCCGTCCTCGGCTGGGTCGGAGGATCGGCCAAGGTGGACGGCGAAGGCGCCTCGGAGGAGGCTGCCGCCGATCGCCTGCGGCTCCTCCGCGAATCGCTCGCCGTCGTCTTCGGCGGCCGCTCGACGTTCGACTGCTGCTGGACCTACATCTCGGCTAGACGGGCTTAGCGGAGAGAGCGCCGGCTGTGAGCCGACGCCCTCTCTGGAGTTCGCCTCGAGCTATCGCCTGCCGACTGCCAGCTTGACCGGGAAGTTCCGGCGCTTGATCGTGCCGGGCCTCGGTGACTGGTTGACGACGCGGCCGCGCAGCGAGCGGCGCGCACGGACGCGCCGGACGTTGCCGACGGAGCAGTGCGCCGCTCGGATCCTGCGCTTCGCGGCGTTGAGTCGCAGCCCGAGGACTCTCGGGACTCGACAGCGGGCCGGAGGCGGTGGCGGTGGTGGCGGAGGCGGTGGCGGTGGCGGAGGCGGCGGTGGCGGTGGCGGAGGCGGAGGTGGAGGCGGCGGTGGTGGTGGCGGAGGCGGTGGTGGCGGCGGTGGCGGCGGTGGAGGCGGCTGCGTGGCCGAGATCGTGAAGTTCGTGTTCGAGACGTCGAAGAAGACGTTCCCGACCGCCTCGACCTTCACGCGGGCGGTCGTGGTCTCCGTGTTCGGAAGCGTCACGAGCTCGGAGCCGTCGTTCGGCGTGCTCGCCGCGAGCACGGTCGGATACGTGTGGCCGCCGTCGGTCGAGAGCGAGATCTCCACGTTCGCGGTCGAGACGGGCGGGACGTCGGTGCTCGCCTTGTTCCACGTGACCGTCTGCTGTGAGCCGGGCGGATACGTGACCCCGGTGTCCGGCGAGGTGACACGGAACGGGCCCGCCGCCGGGGCGAGCGTCACGGTCATGTCGCCGAAGGTGTTCCCACCTCCGAGGTCGCGCGCCGTCAGACGGAAGTGCAACGCGCTCGGCGTGTAGTCCGAGGTCGGCAGGAACTCGGAGAAGCACTCCTTGACCGGAATCGGCACCGGCGGCGCGATCGGCCCCGCGGCGCACGAGCCGGTGTCCGCATTCGTGTTGTTCGCCAGGATCTGGTCGAGATCCGGGAACACGCGGGTCGGGCTCGTCGTCAAGTGGTTCTCGTGCGGCGAGTTGTAGAGCAGCGTGTCCTCCTCGCTGACCGGGGCGGAGAACGGGAACATCGCGAACAGCGGCCCGTTCGCCTTCGTGTTGCTCAGGAGCGAGATGCCGGCTCCGGTGCCCGGGTCGTTCTGCTCCCACGAGTAGTAGATCGGGTCGCCGTCTTCGTCGGTGGCGCTCCCGGTCAGGGCGAACGGCGTCCGCAACGGGATCGTCGAGCCGCTCGGAACCGTGACCACCGGAGCGTGGTTGCCCGTTGCCGAGACCGTCCCTCCGTTGTCGACCGGGCCGCCCTTGTCGGTCTCACCCGCGAACCCCGACGCGCCGGACGTGAAGTCCTGGACGCCGATCAGCACCGGGTTGTTGAGCAAGCCGAGCGTGCCGCCGTAGGTGATCTGGAAGCCCGTGATGTCGAAGGCCGCGCCGCCGAACCCGGCCACGGTGGCCGTCCCGCCCGCGGGGAGGAGCGGCGCGAGCGCAGCCTGGACTCCTGCGGCCGTGTAGTTCGTCCCGTTCACGATCGGAGCGGACACGTTGCCGTCGTAGTTGAGCCGGAACGAGTCCAGCGCCCCGCCGTGGTTCGTCTCCTGGACGGACGCGAAGCAGCCGCAGTTGAGCTCGACCAGCTCGATGTTCGGAACGTCGATGCCCGCCGACGCTCCCGAGTAGGCGAGGTTGAAGCCGGTCGCCGCGGCGCTCGTGACGGTGACCGTGCCTGCGAAGCCGGAGATCCCGTTGATCGCCGTCGTCAGGTTCGCGGCGGTGTACGGGAGGCCCGTGCCGCCGATCAGCACCGAGTCGTTGCCGCCGATGCGCACCTTGAACGGCGAGAAGTACGTCGACGACCCGCCGCCCGAGTTGGCCTGCTGGCTCGCGATCGTGTACTGGAACGTCGTCGGGCTCGGAACGGCCGTGACCGTGAACGTCCCGTTGTACGCGCCGACGCCGACGCCGCTGATCACCACGACGTCGCCGACCGAGCGCCCGTGCGGCGTGCTCGTGTGGATCGTCGCCGTCGTCCCGGACGAGCTCGCGCCCGGAATCGCCGGCGTTGCGGTGCCGCCGCCCGAGACCGGGAGCCCCGAGACCGCGCTCGTGTACTGGAACGAGCGTGTCGACGGGACAGCCGTCACCGTGAACGTGCCGTTGTAGCCGGGCTCCGCGACGCCGGCCACCGTCACCGTGTCCCCGACCTGGAGCGTGTGCGCCGAGCTCGTGGCGATCGTGACGGTCGTCCCGGTCTCCTGCGCGCCTCCGCGCGACGTCGCGCTCGGTGCAGCGTTGATCGTCAGGCTCAGAGGCGTGATCGAAGCCGTCTTCGCGTAGCCGGGCCCGAAGGTGACGACCTGCGTTTCGTTCCCGCCGCCGAAGTGGCGGAGCGAGACCGTCTGCACCTCGTTGATCGGCGACTGGCTCGAGGAGACGTACGCGTTGATCTCCTGCTGGCTCCGCTCCGAGAAGTAGCCGTCGCTGTGCGGCTGCTCGTCGTCGGTCAGGCAGATGCCCGCGTAGGCCATGATCGACTGGCCGCTGCCGGGCTCGACGGAGGTCGGCCCGTTGCGGTTGCCGCCCGAGCAGTTGAGCTGGTTGCCGTTGAACGTGTGGTTGCCGCCGAACTGGTGGCCCATCTCGTGTGCGACGTAGTCGATCGCGTAGAGGTCGCCGACCGGAGTCGGGACGCCCGTGCAGCCGCCCGCCTTGTTCGAGCGGCCGACGACGCCGAGGTTGGCGACGCCGCCGCCGGGCTCGCCGAGCGCGAGATGGCCGATGTCGTAGTTGCTCGCGCCGATGATCTGGCCGATCACGTAGCGGGCGCGCGTCGTGCTCGAGCACCCGGTGACCTGAGCCTGGGTGAAGCAGGCGGCCGCGCCGCACGGGCCGTTCGGCGCCGTCGCCTGGCCCCACGTGTCGAGGTTCAGCAGGTCGTTGTTCGCGATCAGCTGGAGCCGGATGCTCATGTCGTCTTCGTAGACCTGGTCGACCCGGTTCATGAGCGCGACCTTGGCCGGGGTCACGTTCGGCGGGCCGCCGAAGTAGTCGGAGTAGCCCGGGTCGGTGATCAGGGCGAGCCGGTACGTGCGGAGCTGCTCGCCGATCTCGGGGCTCTCCGCTTCGCGGAAGCGCGGGCCCGACACGGGCTCGCGCTCGACGAACACGCCGTCCGTGTTCTTCGCGTCGCGCGCGTAGTAGCTCGCATAGGGCGTCGGGCGCGCGGCCGACGTAGAACGGGTCGATGTACCACGTGCCGTTCGCCGACCGAACCGAGGCGTGGAAGCCGAGCGGCGTCAGGTCGGCGTGGATCGTGGCCGCCTGGTCGGTGAGCCCGAGCCCGCTGTAGGTCTTGATCCCGGGATGCCGTGCCGCGAGGCCCGGCGCCATCACCGACGACTCGTGGAGCGCGAACAGCTGGAACTGGCCGTTCGGGGCCGGGAGCGAGACGACGAGCGGGCTCGTCTCGGCGCGCAGAGTGTTCTCGCCCGGCGCGAGCGCGAGGACGGAGCTCAGCGCCGCCGTGTCGAGGGTGAGCGACCGGAACCGCGCCGCGTGGACGGCGACGGTCCTGCCCGGCGTCGCGACGGGTTTCGCCGCCCTCGTCCAGAAGGACTTCGTGTTGTGGACGTCGACGGGCAGCACCGTCTGCCGCGTCACGTTGCCTGCCCCGACCACCGTTGCCGAGGCTGCGACCGACCAAAACCAGCCCGATCAGGGTGGCGAGGCGCGCACTCTTCTTTCGCCGCGAACCGCGGCGTTCGTCACTCGAGCCGGTCATGTCCCCCTCCCCTCTAGCTTGTCTAGATCGGGGAGTCTATTCCGGCGTCTCGCGCTTGAAAAGGGGCCGCTCCCAGACGACGATCCGCGGGTCGGGGCGCATGCCGGCCCGCGTGTAGAGCCGGAGCGCGCCGGTCAGGTTGTCGACGTCGACGTGCAGCGACACTCGCTTCTGCCCCCGCCGGTGGAACTCGACGAACGTGTGGCGGAGGAGCGCGAGCCCGAGCCCTTCGCCGCGCCGGTCGGGGCGCACGCCGAGCTCTGCGACATAGCCCGCCTCGGCGTCCTCTGCGAGACCCGCGGAGCAGAGTGCGAAACCGGCGATCCCGGAGTCGTCCTCGGCGACGAACCAGAGCGAAAGGTCGAAGTCGTCGCCCGTGTACTCGTGGAGCCAACTGTCGAAGTCGGCCGGGCGCTCGGGAAAGACGACCTGCTGCGCCTCGTGGACCGGCCGCAGTTCGACCTCGTCGTCCAGCGCTCGGATGCGGATGTCCGGAGGCCACGTCGGAGCCTCGGGCTCCTGGTCGACGTCGGCCGTCATCAGCGAGAAGTAGCGGATCGGCGCGAAACCGGCGCCTTCCAGCAGCGGTGCCGCGGACTCGTCATTCGGCCAGCTGGTCGCGTGGACGGCCTCCGCTTGACCGAGCTCCAGCGCGCGTTCCGCTCCGCGGTCGAGGAGCGTGGTGCCGATCCCGCGGCCGGTGTGCTCGGGATCGACGCGGACGTAGCAGACGACCGCCGGCTCATCGCGCCAGACCTGGGCGAAGCCGGCGACGCTCACCGTCGTCCTCGACGAGCCACGTGTCGAGCGCCGGATCGGTGCCGGGCTTGGTCAGCCGCTGCCGCATCTCGTCCGCCGATGCGCGCCGCACGCCCTGGTGCGCGAGCGTGCAGCGGCCCATGAACGCGGCCAGGCGATCGACGTCGTCGAGAGTCGCGGGTCGAATCTCCATCGGAGCTCCGAACGCTAGTCGCGCCGGTCAGACGATCCGTCGCGGCGAGGGGAGTAGCCGTGTCGTTGAACTTCGGATGCATGACGAGCCGTCAACCAGCCCGGGAAGAGGCCGTCGCTGATCGAGCGCCGGATCCGGCGGATCATCAACGCGCGCTCCGTGACGCTCGGCCTGGCCCTGACGTTCGTCGGCCTCGCCATCTGCTCGGAGGGATCCTGATGCGGTTCGTCGACCACGAGAACTTCCCGTCGGTCGGGCTCGGCGATCTGGTGGGCGCTGCAGACGGTGACCACGGTCGGCTACGGCGACGTCGTGCCGACGACCTGGCTCGGGCGGGTCGATCGGCGGGCGTCGTGATGGTGATCGGCATCGCCTTCATCTCGTTCGTCACCGCAGGCGTGACGAGCGCGCTGGTTCAGCGCGCGGGCGAAGTGGCTCGCGAAGCCGATCTCGCGACATCAGGAGCAGACGCACGCAGCGGATCGTCGACGAGCTGGCGCAAGACGAACCAGACGCTCGACCGAGCTGCGACAAGCGCCTCGAAGCGATCGACTCGAAGCTCGCCGGCTAGCCTAGCCCGAGCGGTCTTCGCGTCGAAAGATTGATTTTCCGCTATTTCGGTGGTAAGAAGGTTCGGTTACTAGTAGGAAAGGCCACTACGCTCGTCGGCGGCTCGAGATGCTGCGGGCTCGAAGGGGAGAGGGGCGCATGAAACGAAGGAAGTTTGTCTCGGCCTCGGTCGCCGGCCTGATCGCGCTTGGCGTAGCCGCGGTCGTGCTGGCGGTTCAGGGCCATCACTCGTCGCGGGCCACGGCACCGCCGTCCGCCGCTGCGTACATGCCGGTTCCCGGCAGCGGGGAAGGCGAGCAGTTCGGCGCCATGGACACGTACTGGAACGACCGGCTGACCTATCCGACCGGTCACTTCAACCCGGCCTGGCTGCGCGCCGCGAAGGCACAGGACACGCGCATCGCCAGCCGCAGGCCGCGAATCGGCGGTGACCCTCCGGCCTCCTGGACGGCTCTGGGCCCGCAGCCGGAAAGGATGACCGGCTGTACGGGTTGCTACGACTACGGCTTCACCGAGGGCCGCATCAACGCGATGGCCGTCGATCCGACGACGACCACGCAGGGCTCGATCGTCGCCTACGCGGCGACGGTCGGCGGCGGGGTCTGGAAGACGACCAACTGCTGCAGCAACTCGACCACGTGGAGCGTCTACGACCGACGACCCCCTCATCTCCACGCTCGCGATCGACACCCTCAACATCGATCCGAACGACCACAACACCGTCTACGCGGGCACGGGTGACCTCAACTACGGCTCGTTCTCGATGGGGAGCCAGGGCATCCTCAAGTCGACCGACGCCGGAGCGCACTGGACGGTGCTCGGCGCAGACGTGTTCGGCCCCGCGTACACGGAGCCGGCCGGCCAGTTCCCGCAGTACGACGCCGTCGGCAAGGTGCGCGTCGACCCGAACAACAGCCAGAAGGTCCTGGCCGGAACGAAGAAGGGGATGTTCATCTCCTACAACGGCGGGACGGACTGGACAGGGCCGTGCTCGACGAACAGCTTCCCGACCCAGCGCCAGGACATCACCGGCCTCGAGCTGACGAACATGGGCGGTGGGACGACGCGGATCATCGCCGCCGTCGGCGTCCGCGGCTTCGCCACAACCGTGCAGTACGACCTCGGCAACAACGGCGCCAACGGGCTGTACAGCGCCAACGTGCCTTCGAGCGGCTGCCCGAGCTTCACGTCGATCGCGTCGAACGCGAACGGCTTCGTCTACGGCACCGCAATCACCGGCAGCCCGTACACGACCGGCGCTGCGATGAACGCCGGCAGCGGCACGCCGTACGCGAACCCGACCACCGGCGATCAGCTCGGCCGCATCGACATCGCGGTCGCCCCGAGCAACCCGCAGGTCATCTACGCGCAGGTGCAGTCGATCGCACCGAACACGGGCGGCTGCGGCAGCGCGGCCGGCTGCCAGCTCGGCGTCTGGCAGACGAACAACGGCGGCACCTCCTGGACGTACATGGCGGGCTCGCAGGGCCCGGCGCTCGACAACGACGCCTGCGGCTTCGACTACCCGCAGAACTGGTACGACCAGGGGCTCGCGGTCGACCCGAACAACGCCGACCGCGTCTTCATCGACACCTACGACGTCTGGTTCGCGACCCGCACGGGCACCACGTTGACCGACCTGACCTGCGGCTACAACGGCACCGAGCGGCCACGTCGTCCACGTCGACCAGCACGCGCTCGCGTTCGTGCCGGGCTCGTCGAGCATCCTCCTGATCGGGAGCGACGGCGGCGCCTTCTCGACCTCGAACGCCGACATCGCCGGGCACGGGGACGCCGACGTTCGTGAACATGGACAACGGCCTGAACACGATCGAGTTCTACTCGGGCGACATCAGCGGCTACTTCGCGACCGACGCCGAACCCGTCGGCGGCCGGCGGCGCCCAGGACAACGCGCCGAGCGTCGTGGGCTTCAGCGGCTACCCGACCGGCCCCGCGCAATGGCAGATGACGGTCGGCGGCGATGGGTTCTACGCCCGCATCGACCCGGTCGGAACGGGCTCTAGCCCGCGCTACTTCGTCGGCAACAACAGCGGCGGCATGTCGCGCTGCGTCGCGAACTGCCTCGCCGGCGGGGCCGGCTACCAGAGCGTCACCGGCGGCTGGGGCGGCGACACGCGGTCGTTCACTCAGCCCTTCGACCTCTTCCACGGCGGAGTGCCGGGAGGCGACGACTGTGCTCCGGCAGGCACGCCGGGTGGGTGCGGTCACCTCGTCGACGGGACGACCCGCGTCTGGGAGTCGATCAAGGGCGGCGACGCCAGCATGAGCGGTAGCTGGTACGTCACGAACAACCCGGCGACCCAGAACATGACCAAGCAGTCGCTCGGCAACCGCTCGTTCATCAACCAGGTCAAGTACTCGCCGAAGTGGTCGAGCGCAGGCCATCGTCGGCACGAACGACGGCAACGTCTGGATCGGCTTCGGCCTCGGGACTGGCATCGCCTCCCAGGCGAACTGGGTCAACGTGACCGGGAGCAACACTGTCCTACCGAACCGGCCGGTGCTGGGGATCGCGCTCGACGCCTCGACGCCGACGCGCGACCTCGCGGTCGGCTACGCGGCGATCGGCGGCTTCAACGAGAACACGCCGTCCACCCCGGGACACGTCTTCCAGGTGACCTGCGCCGCGAACTGCGCAACGTTCACGTGGCTCGACAAGACGGGCAACCTGCCCAACATCCCGGTCGACTCGATCATCCCGAACCACAACATCCCGGCACAGGTCTTCGCCGGGACGGACTGGGGCGTGTACTACACGGACGACATCACCGCCGCGTCGCCGACCTGGTTCCGATTCGACAACGGCATGCCGCACACGATGATCTGGGATCTGCAGATCGACCGCGGCGCGACGACGCTCTCGGCGTGGACGCGTGGGCGTGGCGCCTGGGTGTCGCCGCTGGCCGGCGCGGGGCCTCCACCTCCACCACCGCCTCCGCCTCCGCCTCCGCCTCCGCCTCCGCCGCCGCCGCCGGCCCCCGAACGACGACTTCGTCAACGCAGTCACCCTGTCGGGTGACGGAACGATCGGCGGCACCGTCGTGGACGCAACCGGTGAGGTCGGGGAGCCTGCGCAGCCTGACCAGGAGCCCATCACCTCCGTCTGGTATCGCTTCACTCCGTCTGCCAGCGGGACGGCGCACTTCGACACCTGTACCGACGTCCTGTACGACGGGTTCATGGCTTCCTACACCGGCAACGCGGTCGACAACCTGACCAACATCGTCTTCAACGACGATGGCTGCGGCGGTTCCGGAACCGGAAGCGTCCTCGACTTCCCCGTCGATGCCGGCACGACCTACTCGGTCGCTGTCGACGGCTGGCAGAGTGAGGTCGGGGACTTCACGCTCACGTACTCCATCCCTGGCGGCCCACCGCCACCACCTCCGCCACCGCCACCGCCACCGCCGCCACCTCCGCCGCCACCTCCGCCTCCACCGCCGCCTCCGCCACCTCCGCCACCGCCTCCGCCACCACCTCCGCCACCACCGCCTCCGACTCGCTGCCGTGTCCCGCGCGTCCTCGGGCTGCGCCTCGGCGCCGCGAAGACGAAGATCCGGCGTGCGCACTGCTCGGTCGGCAACGTCCGCCGCGTTCGCTCCAGGCGTTCGCTGCGCGGCCGTGTCGTCTCGCAGAACCCGAGGCCCGGCACGATCAAGCGCCGGAACTTCCCGGTCAAGCTGGCGGTCGGCAGGAGCTAGACCACCCACAGCAAGCACGAACAAAGGGCGCCTGCGAGAGCGGGCGCCCTTCTCTTTGGCCTTGACAACCTTACGCTGTACGTTTAACTTACGCCGTACACTTACATTGTACGTTTACAGCGTAGGAGGTCATCATGTTCGTCATCGACTCTCGCGACACCCTCAGCTTCGCCCGCGACCACGCGGTTCGCCTCAGGACGACGCCGCTCGATCGACGCGCGCCGTGGAGCGGCGTTCGCCGTCCGTGGCTCCGCCGCCATGCCTGTCGCTGCACATCGACACCGCGCCGCTGGCGCACCACTCGGCATGAAGCGATCCTCCACCAACGCTACGGCCGGCCCGACGTCCTCGAGCTGCGGGACGTCGACAAGCCGACGATCGGGGACGACCAGGTGCTGGTGCGCGTGCACGCGTCGTCGGTCAATCCCGTCGAGTGGTACGGCGTGAGCGGGCCCTACTTCGCGCGCATCGGAAACGGGATGCGCCGGCCGAAGGATCAGACCGTCGGCGCCGACCTGGCGGGAACGGTCGAAGCCGTCGGCCGCGACGTGAAGGAGCTGCAACCGGGCGACGAGGTCTTCGGCGTCTCGGGCGGGTCCTGGGCCGAGTACACGATCGCGCGCGAGGACCGGCTCGCGAAGAAGCCCTCGAACCTGTCGTTCGAGGAAGCGGCGGCGGTGCCCGTGGCCGCGGTCACGGCGCTCCAGGCGCTGCGCGACAAGGGTCAGGTGAAGCCGGGGCAGAAGGTGCTCGTCAACGGCGCCTCGGGCGGCGTCGGCACGTTCGCGGTCCAGCTCGCCAAGCTGTTCGGCGCCGAGGTGACCGCCGTCTGCAGCACCGGAAACGTCGAGCAGGCCCGGTCGCTCGGCGCGGACCGCGTGGTCGACTACACGAAGGAGGACTTCACGAAGCTCGGCGTCGAGCACGACCTGATGCTCGACATCGCCGGCAGCCGCTCGTTCCTCGACTTCAGAAAGGTGCTGACCCCGGAGGCGACCGTCGTCCTGATCGGCGGCCGCATGACGTATCGCGGCCTCGGCCCGCTGCCACATCTCGGCGGCACGATCCTGAAGTCGCGCTTCCGGAGCCAGACGGTGACGTTCTTCGTCGCCAAGGTCACGACCGAGGAGCTCGACGTACCTGGCCGACCTGCTCGAGGCCGGGACGCTGAAGTCCGTGATCGACCGGAAGTACGAGCTGAGCGAGGCGCCGGTCGCGCTCGCCTACCTCGGAGAGGGCCACGCGAAGGCGAAGGTCGTGATCACCGCCTAGAGCCTGTGGCTGAGCGCGAGCACTCCGGCGACGTACTGCCGGGTCTCGCGGAACAGGCCGTGCCGGCGAACGGACCGTGGGCCCTGGACGTACGCGGCCAGGGCGAGCCGGACGTCTCCGCGGAACTCGCGCAGCAGCCGGTCGAGGAAGGCGACGCCGACGTGGACGTTGCCGCTCGTCGTGCGCGGGATCCGCCGCCCGACGAGCACCGTCTCGACGTAGTCCCACGTCGCCGGCGTCACCTGCATGACGCCGCGCGCGCCGGCGGTCGACACGAGCGAGTTGTTGTAGCCGGACTCCCAGCGAGCGACGGCCCGGACGAGATGCGCGTCGACGCCGTACGTCCTCGACCAGTAGTCGATCGCGGCGTGCACGGAAGAGCGAGGCGTCGTGGCCCGCGAGCCCGCGCCGCCACGCACACACCGGCGAGCGCGCAGAGTCGCCGCGTCGTGCGCGGGCCGACGATCGCGTCCGGCGTCAGCCCCGCTCGCCGCTGGAACCGGCGCACGGCGGCGGCCGTCCTCGGGCCGAAGCTCCCGTCGAGCCGGCCGACTCGCAGCCCGTGGCGCCGGAGCAGGAACTGGAGCACGCCGACGTCGTAGCCACGCGCGCCGCGCCGGATGGCCCGGGCTCCGAAGAGCGGTCGCCCTCGTCGACCCAGGGCGGCTCGGGTTCGCGGCCCCGCCACGCCGTCGACGGCGAGCCGGTGCCTCCGCTGGAAGACGCGGACGGCGCGCACGGTCTTCGGCCCCTGGACAGCGTCGATCGGCCCGCGGTAGAGGCCGTGCTGGCGGAGCGCGATCTGGAGCCCGGCGATCTGCGGGTTGAACGCGCCGGCCGTGGGCGCGAGTGCGAAGGCGGCCAGAGCGGCCGCGACCGTGAGCGTCAGGCGGCTCACCTGCCAAGGGTTGGCGGCGTGCCTCTAGTTTCCTTCTTTCAAGTCATAGGAGAGTCTTCTAACCGCCGGAAACCGCAAGCTGGCCGCACGCCGCTTCGATGTCGCGCCCTCGCGTGAGCCGCACAGTTGCCGGGACGCGCGCGCGGTCGAGCTCCGTCTTGAACGCCGCGATCACCGGCCGGGTCGAGCCGTCGTAGCGGCCGGTCGGGTTGTAGGGAATGAGATTGACCTTGTACGTCTCCCGGCCCAGGAGCTCGGCAAGGAGCCGAGCGTCCGCGGGTGAGTCGTTCACGCCGGCCAGGAGCACGTACTCGACGAAGACCCTCCGTCGGCGTAGCCCCGCATACCGGCGGCACTCGGCGAGCACCTCGGCGAGCGGGTACCGGTCGTTCACGGGCATCAGCTGCGATCGCTTCGCCGGGTCGGCGGCGTGGATCGACAGAGCGAGCCTGATCGGCTCCTCGACCTCGTCGACGAAGCGGCGGAGGCCGGGCATCCAGCCGACCGTCGAGATGGTCGTTCGGCGATGCGTGATTCCGAGGTCGGGCAGCCGGCGCGCCGAGGCGAGGACGGCGTCGAAGTTCAGAAACGGCTCGCCCATGCCCATGTATACGGCGTGGTTGACCGGCTCGCGGCGCCGGAAGTGCAGTGCCTGGTCGAGGATCTCCGACTCGGTCAGGTTGCGCCCGAAGCGCATCGCTCCGGTTGCGCAGAAGTTGCAGGTCAGGGGACATCCCGACTGCGAGGAGAGGCACAGCGACCGCCGCCCGTCGCGGTAGCTCATGAGGACGGACTCGACCGGGTGGCCGTCGGCCGTTCTGAACAGAGCCTTCACGGTGCCGTCACGTGACTTCTGCTCGGTGACGAGCTCGAGCGTCGAGAACGGCACGGTCTCCTCGAGCGTGGCCCGAAGCGGCTTGGAAAGCGTCGTCATCGCGTCGTAGGAGCCCGCCCCGCGCGCGGTCCACTCCCAGACCTGCCGCGCGCGATATGCCGGCTCTCCCTGTCGTCGGAG
>CAWGVD010000023.1:0-37158 GCA_963825795.1 uncultured Actinomycetes bacterium
AGGGCTCAGCAGCCGGCGTTTCGAGCACCGGCTGCTTTGTCCTGGTGCGCGGACGGGGTCCGGCGACACCTGCTCAGATCTTCAGCTCGGTCGTGCTGCCCACGAAGTTCGTGATCAACCAGTGGCCGTCGATCTTCGCGACGTCGAGGTTGCCGGCCGTGAGCGCGGCGATCTTCCCGGTGTCGACGTCGATGAAGTGACACTCGAAGTGAAGGGTGCCGCGGTCACCGTCGACGGTGACCTTGAGCTTGTAAGCAGGATGGTCGGACAACCAGTGCGTAGTCGGCTTCCACGCAACCGACTTCGACCAGACCTGGCTGATCTGCTCCTTTCCCGTCACGGTCTTTCCGGGGCCGAACGTGCCTGTCGCATGGGGCGCGAACAGCCCGGCCATCTCGTCGATGTTCTTCTTGGAGATGGCCTCGTGGAACGACCTTTCGATCTGGCTGATCGCGTAGATGTCGGCCTTTTCCTCCATGGCTCGCTCGGAAGCCGAGCTGCCGTTCGAGCCTCCGCACGCCGAAAGCGCGAAAACGAGGATCGCGAGGACGCCTCCGGTCAACAGTGTCCGCATTGTCCATCTCCTTCCCGGGCCGCAGGGATGCGGGCGCGTCGGATGATGTTCACACGCTCGCGAGCCTCCGTCTAGATGCTCGCCGGAAAAATCGAATGCCGTCGGGCGCGCGCCAACCGTGCCTGCTGGCGGTTTGAAGGGGTGCTGGCACCCGGGTAAGCGGAGCGCAGCACTTGGAGACGAGACCTCACGGTCTTATCCTCGGCGCGTGACGATCCGGATCGTGCTCGCAGAAGACGAATACCTCGTCCGCGAAGGGCTCCGCCGGCTGCTCGAGACGCGTGACGATCTCGAGGTCGTGTCCGCGTGCACAGACCTCGACTCGCTGCTCGAAGCGGTGGAGACCGAACAGCCCGACGTGGTCGTCACGGACATCCGCATGCCCCCGGGGAACACCGATGAAGGCATCCAGGCCGCGACGCGGCTGCGTGAGACGAGCCCTGAGGTCGGCGTCGTGGTGCTCAGCCAGTACGCGGTCCCTGCGTACGTGCTGGCGCTCCTCGAGGGCGGGAGCGAGCGCCGTGCCTACCTTCTGAAGGAGCGCGTCAACGATCTCGACCAGCTCGTTGCCGCCATTCGCGCAGTTGCGGACGGTGGCTCGGTGTTCGACCCGAAGGTCGTGGAGGCTCTGGTGGCGGAGAATGCGAGGAGCGAGGAATCGCCGCTCAACGAGCTCACGCCACGCGAGCGCGACGTGCTTCGGGAAATGGCCGAGGGCAAGAACAACGCGGCGATCGCCGAGACTCTCGTCCTCACCGAGCGGTCGATCGAGAAAGTGATCCATTCGATCTTCCTCAAGCTCGACCTGAGGTGGGAGACGACCGTCCACAAGCGCGTCAAGGCCGTCGTCCTCTACCTGGCCGAGAGCACGTAGCGTCACTTCCGAAGGGGCAGCGAGCCGGAGAGGCGGCCGGGTTCGTCGATCGTGAGGCTGCCGCCGAGAGCCTCGACGCGGTCCCGCAACCGGTCGAAATCCGCAGCCAGGGCTTCGGCTGCAAGCTCGAAGCTGAGCGTGTCGTCGACCTCCCTCACGCCGATCGTCACGTGCGTTTCGCTCGTCCCCGAGGCGAGCGCGGCGAGCCAGCACAGGTACACGGTCAGCGCGATCTCCGGCTCGTAGGTCGAGTCGGCGGCGACGTCGACGGTGGCCGGCACTCCAGCCTGCACCGCGGCCGACCGCAGCAGCGCGGCGAGACCTCCCAGCTCGAGCGCCGACGGGTAGATGCGCTGAGCGAGCAGGGCCGTCTCGTCGAGCGCCCGCCGAACGTCGCGCTCCATCTCGTCGAGCAGCGCGTCGACGGCCGCGGGGTCGGAGTCTGCGGCCCGCCGGGCGAGCTGCAGGGTGGTCGCCAGGGCGACCAAGTACTGGTGCACGCCGCTGTGCAGCTCACGCTCGATCGTGCGGCGGTCGGCATCGGCGGCCCGGACGAGACGTTCTCGGGCTGCACGCTGGTGCTCCTCGGGTCTCATGGCCGAGAGTTGACCGTCATCGCCATGGCGGAGTCAAGTGGCCCAGCACCCCTCGAAGCGGGAGGGCAGCCTCCTCCGCTCTGGCCTGCCGCCACCGTAGTGGGGCCGGCGCCAGCTTCCTAGCGTCACGGACAGCGGAGAACCATCCCATCGAGAGAGGAGCAGAACGATGAAAAGAGGAAGCAGGCGCATCAAGCGAGCCATGCTCATCCTCGGAACCGTGCTCTTGATGCTTGCGGCCGCCTCCGCGGTCAACGTCGTCCCGTCGGCAGCGGTCGATCCCCCGCCTCCGATCGCAGCCGAGCCGCTCACGCCACGCTCGGTCTTCCCCGACGAGATCGACATGAAGCTCAAGCTCAAGATGCCCCACATGGGAACGATGGTGGTCAACGTCGACGACCCGTCCCGCACGGTCAGCGTGAAGTACACCGTGCAGCCGGGCGCCCAGTTCCCGTGGCACAGCCACTACGGGCCGGTGATCGTGAACATCATGTCCGGTTCCCTCACGTACGTCCCTGCGGGCACGTGCGAGGAGCGGACGTACTCGGCGGGCGAGTCGTTCGTCGACGCCGGGCACGGACACGTCCACAGCGCCTACAACCCCGGGTCGCAGCCGACGGTGTTCATCGCCACGTTCTTCGAGGCACCCGCAACCGGGCCGCTGCTCATTCCCGCGGACCCTGGTTGCTAGCAGTACCGACCGTTCCTTGGAGGACCCCCGCCTGAACGGGGGTCCTCCTCAGGGTCCTCGGTCGCGGATCGTGCGTCGCTGAGTCGGCGTTTCCTACGGCCGAGATGCTCTCCCGCTCTCCGCCGACAGCGTTCCGCTAGCCGCAGTTCGCCGGCTGATCCGCGTCGATTCGCCTGGTCGCTCCGGCAGGCAGGAACTGGACGACGATCGTCCTCGCGGCGGCGCTCCCGTTGTTCTTGATCATGTGCACGTGGTCGCCGCCTTCGTCCACGAACCCCTGTCCGGCGGTGTAGTCCTGCTGCATGCAGTGGTGGCCGTCCGACATGTAGTTCGTGATCGTCCCGGACACGACGAAGATCAGGCTCGGCCCCGGATGCGAGTGCCAGCCGCTCGTTCCGCCGTTGGCCGCGAACGTGTTGTCGATCACGTAGAAATCGGACGTCCCGTGCGTCTTGAGCTTGACGCGCCAGATGTTCGCGGGATCCGACTGCGCCTTGATCTTGAGCGGGTCGAAGGGCGCCTTGGCCAGCGTCGTCGTCGACTGGCCCGAGGGCGGTGTCGCGAGAACGGTTCCCGCGTAGACGCCAACCACTGCCAGAACGCCGACAAGCGCCCACAGCCATTTGGACTTCATGAGTCCTCCTTTGGTGTTGAGGACGAGACCGCCTCGACGATCCGGATGGGATCGAGGCCGGCACGCTCTGCCGCGAGAGCGCGTCCCGGCTCGACGGCGCGTCGAAGACGAAGAAGCAGATCTCGTCCTCGGGAACGTGGATCGAGCGGTCGAAGCGGACGGCGTCCCGCGTCAGCTTCGTCCGCTGCCGAGCGCGCCCGCCGCTCGCGCGCCGTCGCGCTCTCCCGCGTGGCCGCGGGCGAGGTAGGTCTCGACGAGGTAGCTCGGCACGCCCTCGACGCTAGGGCGGCGGCCGACGCCGTGAAAACGTCAGAACGTCTGAACTTTGCTCGGCTTACGCCGGTCAGCGACGCGGGCGAGCTCGGTGCGCGAGCGGACGCCGAGCTTGGCGTAGATGTGGGTCAGGTGGCTGGCGACCGTGCGCTCGCCGAGGAACAGCGCGGCGGCGACCTCGCGGTTCGTCCGGCCCTCGGCGACCAGGGCGGCGACGCGGCGCTCGGCCGCGGTCAGCCCCTCCTCGCGCGTGCGGCCGCCGATGCTGTCCGAGCTCGCCGCGCGCCTTCTCGACCCAGGTGGCCGCGCCGAGCTCCTCGAAGCCGTCGAGCGCCGCCTCGATCGCCTCGCGGGCGGCGCGCTTCTGCCGTGCGCGCCTGCGGACGACGCCGAGCGCAAGCAGCGCACGGGCCCGGCCGAAGGGATCCCCGACGCGCTCGTGCTGCGCGACCGCCTGCTCCAGGAGCGACGCGGCCTCGGTCGACGTCCCCGTGGGCGGCGGCGACGAGGCCGCGGCACCGCGTCACGTGCGCGAGCACCCACTCGCGGCCGACGCCGTGCCGCGTCCGCCTCCCAGACGTCGAGGACTGCGCACGCGCGTCGTCGATCCGGCCGAGCTCGAGGAGCAGCTCGACGTAGTCGGCGCTCCACCAGCGGACGCTCGGCTCGCCCCACCCGAGCGCTCGCGGCCTGCCGGTCGGCCTCGCCGAGCCACTCGCGCGCCGCGGAGCGATCTCCGCTCCAGAGCGCGACGAGTCCCGAGGACCGCCAGGTGCTGCGGGCGGGTGGAGCCCGAACTGCTCCTCGGCCAGCTCGAGCGCGCGCTCCGAGTGCTCGCGGGCGAGCTCGAGCTGGCCGCGATGGACGGCGATCGACCGCGATCGGAAGGTGGTCCTGCGGCACCTCGAGCCCGTACTGGATCGAGATGTCGTGCGCGCGGGCGGCGTGCTCGGCCGCGAGCTCCCAGCGCCCGGCCCAGAACTCGACCCAGGCGAGGCCCCAGAGCGCGCGGGCGCTCCGCGGCTCGTCGCGCTCGCGCCACTCTCGGTGCTCGCGCTCGAGCAGGGCGCGGGCCTCGTCCCTCGTCGACGACGGCGCGAGGGTGTTCACGACGGCCAGCGTCGCCTCCTGCACGCAGCTGCTCGCCGCCGACGGCGGTCGCGAAGTCGTGCGCTCGCGCCGGCGATGCGCCGGCGCCTCCGCGTCGCCGGCGAACCAGCCGAGGATCGCCTGCACCGCGCGGGCGCGCGCTCGGAGCACGTCGTCGTCGAGCTCGTCGGCGAGCTCGAGCGCCGCGCGGGCGTGCTCGACGCAGCCCTCCCTGAAGCGCGTCGCCCACGCGAGGCGGCAGTGGATGACCGACTGGAGCGCCGGGCGCGAGGCCGCCTCGCGCAGCGCTTCCTCGAGCAGCGGCGACGGCACGGTCGACGCTCTCGAGCTCGGCGAGGAGGACGAGCGCCTCGGCGCGCAACGAGCCGATCTCCGTCTCGGCCAGCAGGTCGGTCGCGATCGTCCGCGCGCGCGTCCACTCGCCGGCGGCCTGATGCGCACGAGCCGCGGCCAGCGCTCGACGATGGCGCTCGTCGCGCTCGTCCGGCGGCGTCAGCCGGAGCGCCTGCTCGGCGAGCTCGGCCGCGACGGCCGACGCGCCGCGATCGGCCGCCAGCCTCGCGGCGTCGTCGAGCGACGGCCGCGACCTCGGCGTCCGGCGCGTCCGTCGACAGCGCGAGGTGACGGGCGCGGAGGAGCGGATCGTCGACGATGCCGCGCGATCCGCCCGTGAACGCTCCGCCGCTTCGTCGCCGAGGTCCCGGTAGAGGACCGACGACAGCAGCGGATGGGTGAAGCGAATCGTCCCGTTCGTCGCGCTCGATCACGTGCGCGGCGACCGCCGGCTCGAGCGCGTCCGCCGCGACGCCCGCCCGCTCGAGCAGCGACTCCGAGGGCGTGCCCGAGCGCCGCGGCGAGCGCGAGCGCCTCGCGCGTGGCCGCCGGAAGCCCGGAGATCCTCGCGCGCACGAGCTCCTCGAGCGTCTCGGGAACCGGCAGCGGCTCGAGCGGGTCGACGTCGCCGTCGAGAGCGCGGGCCAGCTCCAGCGCGAAGAACGGGTTTCCGCCCGACCGCTCGTGGATGCGGAGCAACGTCTGGCGCGCGAACGACCTGCCGAGCCGGTCGCGCAGCAGCCGATGGAGCGCGCCGACGCTGAGCGGCCCGACCGGCAGCCGCTGGACGCGCTCCGCGCCGAGCGCCTGCTCGAGCTCCGACGGCTGCGCTCCGTCGGCGAGCCGCCGCGCGAGCAGCACGAGCACGCGGCTCGCGTCGAGCCTGCGCAGCGCGAACGCCAGCGCGCTCGACGACGACGGGTCGAGCCACTGGACGTCGTCGACCGCGACCAGGAGCGGCTCTCGATCGCCGAGCAGCTGCAGCGACGTCGCGCACCGCGACGGCGAGCGCGCGCTGATCGACGGGATCGCCCGCGGCCTCCTCGAGGAGCAGCGCGACCTCGAGCGCGCGCCGCCTCGGCGCCGCCAGCGCCGGCAGGACATCGTCGAGGACTCCGTCGAACAGATCGCCGAGCCCGACGTGAGCGAGGCCGCGCTCGGCCTCGGCCGGTCGCGACGAGAGGACGCGCAATCCCGCGCGCGCGCGCATGCTCGACGCCGGCGAGCCAGAGCGTCGACTTCCCGATGCCCGCCTCGCCCTCGAGCACGAGCGCGGCGGGCCCTCCTTCCGCAGGTTCGATGAAGGTGCGAAGAGAGGCGAGCTCCTCCTCCCTGCCGACGATCTCGGGGCTCATCGTCCTGGTCAGATCGTTCGCTCTAAAGAGAAAAGCCCGACAAGGCGGGCCTTTCGGAAGCCCCGCGGGAGCGAAGCTCTTTCGTAGCGGTTGTCGCGCGCACCGTATTCTGGCCACTCGATGTGGTGGGAGGACGCGGTCGTCTACCAGATCTACCCGCGCTCGTTCCAGGACTCGGACGGCGACGGGATCGGCGACCTGCGCGGGATCGCGCAGCGCCTCGACCACCTCGTCTATCTCGGCGTGGACGCGTTCTGGCTTTCGCCGATCTACCCCTCGCCGCTCGCCGACTTCGGCTACGACGTCTCGGACTACACCGCGATCGATCCCGTCTTCGGGACGATGGACGACTTCGACGATCTCGTCCGCGAGGCTCACGACCGCGGCCTGAAGCTGCTGCTCGACCTCGTCGCCTCGCACACCTCGATCGAGCACCCGTGGTTCCGCGAGCACCCGGACTGGTACATCTGGTCGCCCGTCGACGGCCCGCCGAACAACTGGAAAGCCGCGTTCGGAGGCGCGGCCTGGAGCCGCGACGAGGGGAGCGGCCGCTGGTACCTGCACACGTTCTACCCGGAGCAGCCGGACCTCGACTGGCGCAACCCGGAGGTCGTGACCGCGATGCAGGACGTCGTCCGCTTCTGGCTCGACCGAGGCGTGGACGGCTTCCGCGTGGATGCGGTGAACGTGATGGTCAAGGACGCGGAGCTGCGGAACGACCCGCCCGCGTCGGGGCGCTTCCCGTTTCCGCTCGTCGGCGAGAGCGCCGAGCTCGACCACGTCTACTCGGCCAACCGGCCCGAGGTCACGCAGGCGCTGGCGGCGCTGCGCGAAGCCGCCGGCGACGCGCTGCTCGTCGGCGAGGTCTATCTCCCGACAACCGAGTACCCGCGCTACCTCGAGCACCTCGACCTCGTGTTCGCGTTCGAGCTCCTGTTCTCGCCCTGGAAGGCGGCGTCGCTGCGCGCGGCGATCGAGCCGGCGGCGGCCCTGAAACGCGTCGCCTGGGTGCTCTCGAATCACGACTTCGACCGGCTCGCAACGCGGGTCGGGGAGCAGAACGTCCGCGCTGCCGCGGAGCTTCTGTTGACGCTGCCGGGAGCGGCGTTCATCTACCAGGGCGACGAGCTCGGGCTCCCGAACGGCCCCGGCCACGAGCCGCCGTACGACCGGGCCGGCCGCGACCGGCTCCGCCACCCGATGCAGTGGGACGCCTCGTCGACCGGAGGCTTCACCACCGGCGAGCCCTGGCTGCCGCCCATCGACCCGGCTGAGCGCAACGTGGAGGCACAGCGCGCGGAGCCGGGCTCGCTGCTCAACCACTACCGCCGGTTGATCGCGGCGCGGCGCGAGCTCGGCAGCGCGTTTCGGATCCTCGACTCGCCACCGGGAACCCTCTCGTACGAGCGGGACGGACACGTCGTGACCATCGAAGCCGAGTAAGCTCCGCACTCGAGGAGCGAGGGGCAATGGCCGAGATCGCCTACGAGCACGTCTCCAAGATTTACCCCGACGGGACGCAGGCCGTGCACGACCTCGAGCTCGAGATCCGGGACGCCGAGCTGATGGTTCTCGTCGGGCCGTCCGGCTGCGGCAAGACGACGGCGCTGCGCATGCTCGCCGGCCTCGAGGAGATCAGCGAAGGCGAGATCCGCATCGGCGACCGGATCGTCAACGACCTGACTCCGAAGGACCGGGACATCGCGATGGTCTTCCAGAGCTACGCGCTCTACCCGCACATGACCGTCGCGCAGAACCTCGCCTTCGGGCTCAAGCTGCGCAAGCTGCCCAAGAAGGAGGTCGACGAGCGCGTGCAGCGGGCGGCGAGGATTCTCCAGATCGAGGAGTTCCTCAAGCGCAAGCCGCGCGCGCTCTCCGGCGGCCAGCGGCAGCGTGTCGCGATGGGCCGCGCGATCGTGCGAGAGCCGCAGGCCTTCCTGATGGACGAGCCGCTCTCGAACCTCGACGCGAAGCTGCGCGTGCAGATGCGCGCCGAGATCCACCAGCTCCAGCGGCGGCTCGGCGTGACCACGATCTACGTCACGCACGACCAGGTCGAGGCGATGACGATGGGCGACCGCGTCGCCGTCATGAACGCGGGTCACCTGCAGCAGGTCGACACGCCGCAGGTGCTCTACGACCAGCCCGGTCAACGAGTTCGTCGCCGGCTTCATCGGCTCGCCGTCGATCAATCTGGTCGAGTCGGAGCTCGCCCGGAGCAACGGCAGCCTCCAGGTCACCCTCGGCGAGCACAAGCTGACCGTCGACGACCAGCTCGCCCGCAACCGCTCGGGCCTCGGCGATTACGTCGGCAAGAAGATCATCCTCGGGATCAGGCCGGAGGACTTCGAGGACGTCGGCCATCGAGCCGGATGCGCCCGCCGACCGCCGGATCAAGGTCACGGCCGACCTCACGGAGCCGCTCGGCTCCGAGGTGCTGGTCCACTTCGGCACGGAGGCGACCGCCGTCGTCTCGAGCGCCGCCGCCGCGGACGCCGGCGAGGATGCCGACATCCGTCTCGGCGAGGACGAAGACGTCTCGACGCGCCTGATCGCCCGCGTCAGCCCGAAGTCCCGCGTCGCCCTGGGCCAGCAAGTCGAGCTGGCGGTCGACACGATCGCGGCTCTACTTCTTCGACCCCGAGACCCGCGCCGCGATCTAGCCCTTCACGGCTCCGGCCGTCAGCCCGGCCAGGATCCGCCGCTGCAGGACGAGGGTCGCCACGATCAGCGGCAGCGTCACCACGATCGTCGCGGCCATCACCGTCCCCCACGGGAACTGGAACGCGTTGCCGCTCGACCCGGTGAAGGAGGTGATCGCGACCGGCACCGTGTAGTGGTCGGGCGACTGGATGAACGAGACGGCGTAGAGGTACTCGTTCCAGGCCGAGATGAAGGCGAGCAGGCCGGTCGTGACCAGGCCCGGAGCGATCAGCGGCAGCAGCACCTTCCAGAACACCTGCAGCGGCGTGGCGCCGTCGACGTAGGCCGCCTCCTCGAGGTCAGCGGGGAGCGCGCGCATGAAGCTCGTCAGCACCCAGATCGTGAACGGCAGCGTGAAGATCAGGTAGCTGAAGGTGAGCGCCCACAGCGAGTCGTACAGCTTCGGGAAGTCGAGCGGGCCGACGATGTGGAAGCCGCTGAACATCGTGTAGAGGGCACCGAGGATCGCGATCTGCGGGAAGATCGTCATCGAGAGCATCAGGTAGAGGACGAACGACTTGCCGCGGAAGCGGAAGCGGCCGAGCGCGTAGGCGGAGAGCGAGCCGATCGCCAGCGAGATCAGCGTCACCGACCCCGCGACGATCGTCGAGTTCAGCAGGGCCCTCCGGAAGAAGCTCGAGCTGAGCGCATCGTGGAAGTGCGCCCAGGTCGGGTGGCTCGGGAAGTACGAGACCGGCGTGGTGAAGAGCTCCGTGTCGGGCGTGATGGCCGAGCGCAGTGCCCAGTAGAACGGGAAGAGCGCGTAGACGGCGATCGCGACGATCAGGATCCAGAAGGGCAGCCTGACCAGTGTCCGGCCCAGGCGGCTGCGGCGCAGGCGGACCGAGCGCGAGATCGGACGGATCGCGACCCGCGTGGTTTCCGCGGCGGTGCTCATTGCTCGCTCACCCGCACGAAGGTGACGTAGATGACGACGAACAGCGAAATGATCAGGAAGATCGCGACGCTCATCGCCGCGCCGTAGCCGACGTGGCCGTCGCCGACGATCGTGCTCTGGTTGTAGACCGCCATCGACTGCGCGCCGAGGCGGTTCCCGAAGAAGACCGCGAAGACGTCGTAGACGCGCAACGCGTCAAGGGTGCGGAAGATCAGCACCACGAGGATCGCCGGCCGCAGAAGGGGCATGGTGATCCGCCAGAACTGCTGCAGCTGGTTCGCCCCGTCGACCGACGCCGCTTCGTAGAGATCGTTCGGGATCACCTGCATGCCGGCCAGCAGGAGCAGCGCGACGAACGGCGTCGTCTTCCAGATGTCGACCGCGGAGACCGCGGCGAGCTGGGTCGAAGGGTCGGCGATCCACGCGTGCGGGTGCGAGAGGATGTGCGTGCGCATACCGAGGTCGTTGATGACGCCGTTGGTGTCGTCGAGCATCCACAGCCACATCTTCGCGGCGACGACCGTCGGGATCGCCCAGGGCACGAGCATGATGGCCCGCATGACGCCCCGGCCCTTGAAGTGCGAGTTGACGACGAGCGCGATGATCAGGCCGAGGAGGAACTCGAGCGAGACGGTGATCACCGTGAACTTGATCGTCAGGACGACGGTGTCCCGGAAGATCGTGTCGTGGATGAGGGTGCGGTAGTTGTCGAGGCCGACCCGCTTCGTCGGCTCGAGGCCGGCCAGGAACTCCTGGTTCGTGAAGCTCTGGTAGACGGTCCTGGCGAGCGGGTAGATCGCGACGAAGACGACGACCGCGAGCGCGGGCAGGAGCAGGAGCCAAGCGAGGCGCGTTTGTCGGCGCTGGAGCTTGGTGTGGCGTCGACGTCGTCGACGCGGGACCGGGGCTGGCGTGGCGACCGAGCTCATCGAGTGGTGAGGGAGGATGACAGGTGCCATCCTCCCTCGTTCCATTAGGCCGTGCGGCCTACTTCGACTTCAGGATCTGCTCCAGCCTCGATTTGATCTGAGGCAGCACCTGGCTTGCAGACGAGCCGGTGAGGATCTGGTTGATGCCCTGATAAACGACCTTCGAAGCCTCGTTGTAGTTCGGACCGAGGAACTTCGCGGGGCGCGTGACGCGAGAAACGCTCGCGATGGCGGGCTTCAGGTACGGGTTCGCCTTCACGACCGCCTTGTTCTTGGCCACCGACACGATCGTCGGCACGTTCGAGTTGGTGATCGCATCGAACTTCTCGACCGCGGGGCTCGTCATGTAGCGGACGAGCTCGATCGAGGCGCCCTGATGCTTCGAGAACTTCGAGACTGCGAGCTGCCACCCGCCGACGGTGCCGACCGACTTGCCGGACGCGCCGTGCGGAAGCACGGTGACGCTGAACTTGCCCTTCACCTTCGAGCCGGCGCCGGCGCCGATCCCGTACTGGTACGGCCAGTTCCGCGCGAATGCGGCGTCACCGTTGTCGAACGCGTGCTCGGTCTGGTCCTCCTGGTAGGTCGTCACGCCCTGCGGCGCGGTCTTGCCGATCTGGGCGGCGATGGTGTTCAGGACCGTCCGTGCCTTGGCGTTGTCGATGGTGACCTTGCCGTTGTCGATGATGTGGCCGCCGCCAGCGGACGCGATCCACTCGAGGGCGTTGCAGGTGAGCCCCTCGTACGCGTTGCCCTGGAAGACGAAGCCGGAGAAGTTCGGGTTCGAGCCCCGCTCGCCGTCCTGGATCTTCTTCGCCATCTGGAAGAGAGTGGTCCAGGTCTTCGGCGGGCCGCTGTACCCGTACTTCCTCAACAGGTCAGTGCGGTAGTAGAGGATCCCGTAGTCGCCGAACCACGGCATCGCGACGAGTCTCCCCTTGATCGTGTCGTTGGCGACGATGCTCGCGAGGTGCAGCTTCGACTGCTTCCCGAGCTTCGGCTTGAGGTTGACCAGGTACGGAGCGAACGCCCCCGGCCAGACGACGTCGATCATCGCGACGTCGATCGAGGACGACTTCGACGAAAACGCGCGCGCGAGCTGCGCGTACGACTGGTCGGACGCCGCCGGATGCGGAACGACCTTGACCTTGATACCGGTGTTCTTCGTGAACTGCTTGGCGAGCGCCATGTCACGCACGTGGCCGTTTCCGACCGAGTCGCCGACGAACGTGATCGTCTGCCCGCCGTACTTCCTTTTGATCGCGGCGGCGTTGGGCACCTTCGGCGCCGGCATCGTCGCGGCCGCTCTCTGCGCGTGCGACGACTTGCTGCTACTCGCCGCCGCGACGCCGATGAAGGCGATGAGCGCGAGCGCGCCCACCGCTCCCGCGACGCCCAGCAATCTGCGGTGTTTCACTTCTCCCACGTCCTTTCCCTTAGACCCCTCTGGACATACGTGGACGTTACCCGCTTTTGGCGATTTCGACCCCATTCGCCCGATCGCAGACCGCACAGAGACTGCGCCCACGCGGCCTAAATAGAGAAGCCCCGCGGAGCGGGGCTTCTCGGTAGCAGGCCTGTAAGCCGGATTCTGTCGAGGGTGACCATCTCTCTAGGCCATCGGTTCCCCGGTGGCTCGAGCGGTGTACCCGGCTCCTCGGCGGGCCGCGTCGGCGGAGCCTGTTTCACCTTGCACCGGACGGGGTTTGGCGAGCCGCTGTGTCACCACAGCGCTGGTGGGCTCTTACCCCACCTTTTCACCCTTACCGTCAGCGTCTCCGGAGAGTTTGTCGCTGCCGGCGGTCTCCTTTCTGTGCCACTTTCCGTCGGCTTTCGCCGCCTGGGGTTTCCCCAGCGTCCTGCCCTTCGGTGTCCGGACTTTCCTCGAGCCGCGAACGGCTCGCGGTCACCCGGCCTGCAGGCTCAATTGTAGCCGCGTCTCTCCGCTCCTCCGGAACTCGGCCTGGCACTCGGGACACGAGATCGTCCCTGCCCGGTGGAGCACGAACTCGCCGCACACGAGGCACTCCAGGCTCGCGCCGCGCAGGAGCGCGAACAGCTCCTGCTCGAGCGTCCGGTTGAGGGCCTCGACGCTCATAGCTGCCGGAAGACTCCGATCACCTTTCCGATCAGCTGGACGTGCTGCGCGTAGATGGGCTCGAGCGCGTCGTTCTCGGGCTGCAGTCGTACGCGGCCGTCTTCCTTGAAGAGGCGCTTCAAGGTCGCTTCCTCGGCGGTCTCGTCGTCACCGGCCAGAGCCACGACGATGTCGCCGTTCTTGGCGTCCTGCGCCCGCTCGACGACGGCGATGTCTCCGTCGAGAATGCCCGCGTTGATCATCGAGTCGCCCTTGACGCGGAGCAGGAACTCCTCGCCCCCGCGCGACAGCGGCTCGGGCACCGCGAAGTAGCCCTCGACGTTGTCCTCGGCGAGCAGCGGCCCACCCGCGGCGACCTCGCCGACGAGCGGGAGCTTGTGGACGTCCGACTCCGCGACCGCGGGCGCCTTCGGCTCGCGGCGAAGCTCGATCGCGCGCGGCTTCGTCGGGTCGCGCTTGATCAGGCCCGCGCGCTCGATGTTCGCGAGGTGTGCGTGGACGGTCGAAGGGGACGCGAGGCCAACCGCCTCGCCGATCTCGCGGACGGTCGGCGGGTACCCGTGCGCGTCCGCGTACTTCGTCAAGAAGTCGAGAATCTGGCGCTGCCGCTCGGTGAGCACTTGGTCTCCTTCCACGAACATGTGTTCGATCACGGTAGCGGCCGATACGGACGGCGTCAAACCGCCGAGTTCGCGCCGACGTCCTAGAAAGTGACTTGAAAACGATCGTTCTCGCGACAGTGGTGCTCGGTCTCGTCTCGTGTGGACACCACACGGCGTTGGTCAAGTACCGCGAGCCGCAGGACGGATGGACCATTTCCTATCCGGCGTCGATGAGGGCTCAGGCGATCGGCTACGCCAAGGGGATGCTCTGGGCGCGCGGTGCAGTCATCGGGAGTTCGCCCGACGTGCATGCGACCGAAGAGGTCTACTTCCGGAGATTCCCGCGTGACGCGGTGGCCTTCGGGCTCGTCCGCTACTTCGGCGGACCTGGGCAAGAGCTGCGGGGCCCGGAAACACGACTGCCGCTCGAACGCGCGCGTTTCACTCCAGTCCAAGGTGCTCCGCCCCCGTCGACGCTAGAGCAGTCCATCAACGCAAACGGCTCCACTTGGCACGTGTTCGTCTGGTTCGGCCCGAAAGCGTCAAACGAAGACAAGGACGCGGTGTGGCGAATTGTCCGGTCCATCCGCATGCCATCGCACTGAGGAGTACCGCCGCGGCGGCGGGCTTTGCCCGTCGCCGCTCATTGCGGCACGGACTCGGGATCGATATCGCGCGAAGTCGTCATGGCGCCGCGGAGCGGCGCCGGACTTCGCGCGATGAGTGCGCTGGAGAGGACTTGAACCTCCACGGGGTCTTAACCCCACAAGGCCCTCAACCTTGCGCGTCTACCAATTCCGCCACCAGCGCGCGACGCGAATAGTAGCGGGCGCCCCTACGGGGTCAGACCCCGACTCGAGACGCGCGCGGATCTCGAACGGATCGCGCACTTCTCGTCCACAGGACGCGTAACCGAGCGGCCCGGCCGCGAGGGAGTTGTAAAGGGGTCTGACCCCATGGGGTTAGGGTTGCTCGCGTGAGAGCGCTCGCCGAAGCGGCGGTCGACGCGGCACTGGGGGCTGGGGCGTCCTACGCGGACGCTCGGGCCGTGTCGATGCGGCGCCAGTACGTGATCACGAAGAACGGCCAGGTCGACGACCTGAGCGACGCCGAGAGCGCGGGCATCGGTGTCCGCGTGCTCGTGGACGGCGCCTGGGGATTCGCAGGAGCCGGACGGCTCGACGAGACCGGTGCTCGAGACGCAGCGCTTCGAGCCGTCGAGTTCGCCCGCGCAGCGCCCGGCCGGCACGAGACGAACCTCGCGCCCGTCGAGGCTCACACCGGCCAGTACCGCACGCCGCTCGAGCGCGACCCCTTCGCCGTCCCGCTGACCGAGAAGATCGACCTCTGCCTGCGGGCCGAGGACGGCATGCGGCACGACGACGTGAAGGTGACGGTCGCGATGATCCGCGCCCAGCGCGAGCACAAGGTCCTCATCTCCTCCGAGGGCACGAACGTCGAGCAGGACATCTACGAGTGCGGCGGCGGGATCGACGCGTACGCATCCTCCGACGACGTGTCCCAGGTGCGGAGCTATCCGAGCCAGCACTCGGGCGTCAGCGGCCAGGGCGGCTGGGAGTACGTCGAGAAGCTCGGGCTCGACCGCGAGGCGCCGCGCGTCGGCGAGCAGGCGGCGGCGCTCCTGCGCGCACCCGCGTGCCCGCCCGGCCGCACGACGATCGTCCTCTCGCCGGAGCAGGCGATCATGCAGGTGCACGAGTCCGTCGGGCACCCGACCGAGCTCGACCGCGTCTACGGGACGGAAGCCGCGTACGCAGGGCACGAGCTTCCTGTCGCCGGACGACCTCGGCAGCCTCCGCTACGGCTCCGAGCACATGAACATCACGGCCGACTCGACGACGCCCGAAGGCCTGGGCACCTTCGCCTTCGACGACGAGGGCGTGCCTGCGGCGCGCGAGGCGATCGTGGAAGCAGGCGTGCTGCGAGGGTTCCTCAGCTCGCGGGAGACTGCCGCGCAGCTCGGCGCCGGCCACGGCGGGTCGATGCGCGCCGACGGCTGGGCGCGGATGCCGCTCGTCCGGATGACGAACCTCCATCTCGAGCCCGGTGAAGGCTCGTTCGAGGATCTGCTCGCGGACGTCGACGACGGCCTCTACCTGGAGACGAACAAGAGCTGGTCGATCGACGACAAGCGGCTCAACTTCCAGTTCGGCACGCAGGTCGCGTGGGAGATCAAGAAGGGCAAGCTCGGCCGGATGCTTCGGGACGCGACCTACACGGGCGTGACGCCGGTCTTCTGGGGCAAGCTCGACGCGGTCGCCGGGCCGGAGGAATGGACGCTCTTCGGGCTCACGAACTGCGGGAAGGGCCAGCCGGGGCAGGAGGCGCACGTCTCGCACGGCGCCGCGCCTGCTCGATTCCGCGATGTCGAGGTCGGTGTCTCATCGTGAGCGGCAGCCTCGATCTGGCGGAAGAGGCGCTCCGCGCGACGAGCGGCGACGACGCCGAGGTCGTCGTGCACGCCGAGCGGTCGGGCGTCGCCAGGTTCGCCGCGTCGATCGTCCACCAGCCGACGCTGATCGAGAACTCGGTCGTCCGCGTGCGCGTCCTGCGCGACGGCAAGATCGGCTGGGCGGCCACGAACCGGGTCGACGCCGAGGGGCTCGCCGCGGTCGCGCGCCGCGCGAGCGAGGCCGCCGACAGCGCGAGGCCCGATCCCGACTTCCCCGGCTTCGCGGGGCCGGCCAGCTACTCGGAGCTCGAAGGCTACGACGAGGAAACCGCCGCGCTCGGCGCCGCCGACCAGGCCCGGCTCGCGGCGGCTGCGATCGAGGCCGCAGGGGACATCGGGCTCTACGGGATCTACACGAGCGGCGTGACCGAGATCGCGGTTGCGTCCTCGACGGGTGTGGCCGCGGAGCAGACGACGACGGACGCGGTCTGTCTCTGCCTGGCCGCCGACAAGGAAGCGTCGGGCTGGGCGGAGCGAACGGGCTGGCGGGCCGCCGACGTCGACCCGGCCGAGCCTGCGCGCGAGGCCGCGGCGACCGCAGCGCGCACCCGTGGCGGCGGCGAGCTCGAGCCGGGCACGTACCGGGCGGTGCTCGAGCCGGTCGCCGTCGGCGATCTCGTGCGCTGGTTCTCGTACGACTCGATGGGCGCGCAGGGCTTTCTCGAGGAGCGGAGCTACTTCTGCGGGCGGATCGGCGAGCAGGCCTTCGACCCGAAGGTCTCGATCGCCGACGACGCGCTCGACTCGGCGAACCTCCCGAGGCCGTTCGACTTCGAGGGCACGCCGAAGCAGCGCGTGCCGATGATCGAGGACGGCGTGATCCGCGGAGTCGTCTGGGATCGCGTGACTTCTGCGCGCGCTCGGGACGGACAGGTCTCGACCGGGCATGCCCCGCCAGACGCGTGGCGTTTCTTCGGCCCGCTGCCGAGCGCGTACTCGATGGCCGCGGGAGAAGCGAGCTCGTCGGAGGAGCTGGCGGAGCTCGTGGGCGACGGCATCTACGTCACGCGGCTCCACTACCTGAGCATCGTCGACCCCCGCGGAGGCGTGCTGACCGGGATGACGCGCGACGGGACGTTCCGGATCCGCGACGGCAAGATCGCCGAGCCGCTCGTCAACCTGCGCTTCACCGTTGCGATGTCCGACGTCCTCGGCGACGTTCCCGGGCTGACCCGGGACCGGATGCTCGTCAACCTGAACGACCTCTACGAGGAGCGCTTCGCGCACGCCGCGCTCGTGCCGGCGATCGCAACCGGGCGCTTCCACATCAGCGGGACCGGCTCCGGGCCGGGGCTGTAGTTACAACAGCAGGTGGTAGAGGATGACCGAGTTGACGCCGAAGATCACGCCGACGACCACCGTCAACCGCGTCAGGTTCCGCTCGACGATGTGCGTTCCGCCCTGGGAGGCCGGCACGTAGCCCATTCCGGCCATGCCCGTGTCGCGCCCTGAGTGCATCAGCACCAGGACGATGAGGAGGATGGCCGTGACGAAGTCGAAGAAGACGAACGCCGAGCGGCCGAAGCTGTCTGCGAACGCGAACAGGGGCAGCACGGCGACAGAGTAGCCGCTAGCGATTGGCTACCTGGAGGATGGCGCCGACGAGCTGCGTTCCGATCCGGTCCTTCGTGAGGAAGCCGGCGACTCCGGCCTGGCGCGCGCGGTCGACGTCGGCGGCGATGCTGGAGCCGGTCAGGATCAGGATGCCCGCGTCCGGGAGCTCGAGCCGGATCCGCCTGGCCGCCTCGATCCCGTCCAGAACGGGCATCGAGATGTCCATCAGCGTCACGTCCGGGACGAGGGCGCGCGCGAGATCGACGGCGTCCTGGCCGTTCGTCGCGGTTCCGATCACCTCGACCCGCTCGTCGTGGTGCAGGAGCGCCTCGACGCTCTCGACGAACAGGCGCTCGTCGTCGGCGATGAGCACGCGAACGGGCCGCTCGCGCGCGGCGTTGGCGGCTTCCATCTGCCGGGGTCTACCCCGAGACGGCCAAAGCTACGCTTCTTCCGTGTCCGACTCGGCCCGCGAGCAGATCCAGAAACACCTCGTGACCGGCGACAATCGATTGAAGCAGGGTGTGTCGCCCGACAAGACGCGCGAGAGCTACGAGGCGGCGCTGCGGCTCGCCGAGGAGGCCGGGCTCGAGGATCGGATCCGGCCGCTCGTCGAGGTCAGGCTCGCGGACCTCGAGCGGCTCTATCCAGGATCGACTCGATCTTCTCCGCCTGAGCCCTGACGTCGTGCGCGGCCGCAGCCTCTCGCGCGGCAGGGTTCGGCGACCGGGAGCTCGGCGGCGCGGCGCATCGCGTCTGCGAGCGCGGCCGTGTCGAGCGGGTCGACGAGGATCCCGGCCTCCGGCGGAACGAACTCCGGCGGCCCCCCGACTCGCGTCGCGACGACCGAGCGGCTTGACGCCATCCCTTCGAGCAGCGCCTGGCCGAAGGGCTCGATCAGCGACGGCTGGCAGAGCACCGTCGACTCGGCGATGTAGCGCGACACGTCCTCGTGCGGGACGCGGCCGGTGATCTCGACGTTGGCGCGGCCTTCGAGCTCGCCGCGCAGCGGGCCGTCGCCGACGAAGACGAGGCGCCCGGTTCCGAGCTGCGCGAACGCATCTGCGAGCCGGACGACGTTCTTGCGCTCGATCAGACTGCCCACGCAGACGAAGACGGGCCCGTTCCGGCCCTGTCCGGTGTCAGACGCCGGACGTGTCTCGAAGAGCGAGAGGTCGACGCCGCAGTCGACGACTTCCGTCTTGCCGCGGGCCTCCGGGATCTTCGCCTCGAGCTCGCGGCGGAGGTAGTCGGAGACGGCGATCAGCGAGGCGGCACGGCGCGCGACGAAGCGAGTCGCGGAGGCGATTCCGGGATACGCGCCGATGTTGCGGACGTCCCGCCCGTGGGCCGTGGCGACGAGCGGCGCGCCGCCGAAGAGCGCCGCGGACAGGCCGGTTGGCACGAGGAAGTGCGAATAGACGACGTCCGGCTCGAACCGCTGGGCCGCGCGGCGCACCTCGCGCGCGAGCCGCAGATGCCGGCGCTTGCCTCCGCCCCGCCCCGCGGTGACGACGCGCTCGATCTCGTGACCCCGTGCGGCGAGGGCCCGCTCGATCCCCTGGACGAAGGCCCCGAGATCGGGATCGTTCGGGCCTGGATACATCTGCGAGACGAGGAGGATCTTCAAACGCTTCGCTGGGCGTCGTACGTGCCGAACACGTCTCGCAGCTCGTTGCAGATCTCGCCGACCGTGACGCGGGCTCGCAGCGCGTCTCGCATCGGCGGCAGCAGGTTGCCGTCGCTCTCCGCGACCCGCCGCACCTCGGCCAGCGCCCTGCCCGCCTCGTCCGCGTTCCGCTCGGCGCGCACCTTCGCCGTGCGCTCGATCTGGCGTCGCTCCGCCTCCGGGTCGAGCCGATGCAGCTCGATCGGCTCCGCTTCGGCCTCCTGGTAGCGGTTGACGCCGACGATCACCTTCTCGCCCGACTCGACCGCGGCCGTGTGCTTGTACGCCGCGTCCTCGATCTCGCGCTGGACGAAGCCCTGCTCGATCGCCTCGACCGCGCCGCCGACCTCGTCCACGCGCTCGATCAGCTCGCGCGCCGCAGCTTCGAGCTCGTCCGTCAGGGCCTCGATGAAGTAGGCGCCGCCGAGCGGGTCGGCCGTGTCCGTTCCGCCGGCCTCGTGAGCGAGCAGCTGCTGTGTGCGGAGCGCGATCTTCGCCGAGCGCTCCGTCGGCAGCGCGAGCGCCTCGTCGAACGCGTTCGTGTGGATCGACTGCGCGCCGCCGGCCACTGCGGACAGGGCCTGAATAGCCACGCGCACGATGTTGTTCTCCGGCTGCTGCGCCGTGAGCGTCGAGCCGCCGGTCTGCGCGTGGAAGCGAAGCGCCAGCGCCTTCGGGTTCGTCGCACCGAACCGCTCGCGCATGATCTCGGCCCAGAGCCGCCGCGCCGCCCGGAACTTCGCGACCTCCTGGAAGAAGTGGTTGTGCGCGTTGAAGAAGAACGAGAGCCGCTCGCCGAACTCGTCCGGCGAGAGCCCCGCGTCGACGGCGGCCTGCGCGTAGGCGATCCCGTTCGCGAGCGTGAACGCGAGCTCCTGGACGGCCGTCGAGCCCGCCTCGCGGATGTGGTACCCGGAGATCGAGATCGTGTTCCACTTCGGCAGCCGCTCGTGCGCGTACGCGAAGAGATCCGTCGTCAGCCGCATCGACGGCTTCGGCGGGAAGATGTAGTTCCCGCGCGCGCAGTACTCCTTGAGGATGTCGTTCTGGACGGTGCCGCGGAGCTGCTCGCCCTTGACGCCCTGCCCCTCGGCGACGAGCTCGTACAGCAGCAGGAGCAGCGACGCCGGCGCGTTGATCGTCATCGACGTCGAGACCTCGCCGAGCGGGATCCTGTCGAAGAGGAGCTCCATGTCGGCGATCGAGTCGATCGCGACGCCGGTCCGCCCCACCTCGCCCACGGCACGCGGGTCGTCGGAGTCGTAGCCGAGCTGCGTCGGGAGGTCGAACGCCACCGAGAGGCCCGGTCTGCCCGCGCTCGAGGAGATAGCGGAAGCGCGCGTTCGTCTCCTCCGCCGACGCGAAGCCCGCGTACTGGCGGATCGTCCAGGGCCGCCCGCGGTACATGTCCGCGTACGGGCCGCGCGTGAACGGGAACTCGCCCGGGCAGCTCGAGCTCGAGGTCCGCGACGTCCTCGTCCGTGTAGACCGGCTTGATCTCGATTCCGGAGTCGGTCTCCCGGCCATCCTCCGTGGTCGCCATGTCTCTCAATCTACGCTACGCCCGTGAGGGTGGTCGTCAGGCTGTTCGCCGGGCTTCGCGAGCGGGCCGGCACCGGAGCGGCGCGAGCTCGAGCCTCGCCGACAGGCGCGTCGGTCGGGGACGTCTGGCCCGCGCTCGGGCTCGGCGACGAGCCGGCCGGGCTCCTCTACGCCGTCAATCGCGACGTACGCGGACCGTGGCAGGCACTCGGCCGACGGAGACGAGGTCGCGCTGATCCCGCCCGTGTCCGGCGGCGCCTTCCGGCTGACCCACGGCCCAGTGAACCTGACCTCCGTCGTCGTCGAGGTCGTCGACGAGCAGGCCGGCGCGATCGCCACGTTTCTCGGCACCGTCCGCGCGCACTCGCGGGGGCGGGACGTGATCGCCCTCGAGTACGAGGCCTACGAGGAGATGGCCGAGGACGTCATGGCCGGGATCGCGGACGAGCTGCTGGCCCGCTACGAGCTGTGCAAGGTCGCGATGTCACACCGCCTCGGGCGCGTCGAGGTCGGCGAGACGAGCGTCGCGATCGCGGTCTCGGCGCCTCACCGGCAAGACGCGCTCGCGGCCTGCGCCGACGCGATCGAGGCGCTCAAGGCGCAGGTGCCGCTCTGGAAGAAGGAGCTCTACGAGGGCGGCGAGGAGTGGATCGGCCGCGGCTCGTGAAGGAGTGAGGCCGGGCCCCGCGAGTGGCGGAGGCCCGCCTCGTTGGCTTCCGATCGTGACTCTAGCGCAGCTCCGGCGGGATCCGCTTGTCGGACGGCATGCGGGATGGCTGGCTGAGCGCCGTGGCCGGCCCAGCGTCCGCTCGCACCGACACCGGGCGCACGCCGCGTTCACCTGATCCACCGAGTCGCCTCCGTACTCGGCTGCGAAGGTCGCACGCCAGGTGTCTACCGGAACGTCACGTGCGCCTCGTGCGCCGGCATCCAGTGCGAGCGAGCGTCGTGGACACGAGTTGCGCCCGGCGCTGCCCGACGAGCTCGTCGACGACCGCGGACCGCTCGCCGGGAACAGGTGCGCCGGCATTCACGCAGTGCCGGCGTTCCGCGCTGACACGAGCCTGAGACGACCCCGTAACCCGCTCGCGGACACCGACGAACGAGCCCGTGCGCACGACTGACGTCTGAGCCGACCGAGTTAGCCAAGAACGACCGTGCTCGGGATGCGGGGCCGGCTCCGAGCGCGGTCCGGATCAGGCCGTTCGCCGTGGTATCCGTTCAGCGTGTCGGCGCTGGGATCGGCGCCCGGGAGGGCCCTGCGGGCCCTGCGGGCCCTGCGCGCCCGGCCGGGAGCTGTCCTGCCTTGAAGTCGACGGCCTTGAGGAGCGAGCGGTTCTTGACCTTGGACGAGATGACAGCGTTCTTCTTGAGCTGCTTGGTGCCGACCGTGTTCGGCCCGAGCATTCCGGCCGCGTAGCCGGCGCCCGTCATCGCGAACACGAGTGCGATACAGGCGACGACCATCGCTGGCGATGGCCGAAGGCGGCGAATGATGCCTTTCATGACCCTCCTTTGTATTTTATTGGACCCCTGTTGCCCTCAAGACCCGCAGTGGACACGGAATCTTCCGGGCACGAACGTATCGGCCAAATCGGACGTCGCCTAAAGAAAGAGGGCCGCCCCGAAGGACGGCCCTCTTGGTGTTCGGTGTCGGTTTGTCTAGCCCCGACCGACCGCCAGCTTCACCGGGAAGTTCCGGCGCTTGATCGTGCCGGGCCGCGGTGACTGGTTGACCACGCGGCCGCGCAGCGAGCGGCTCGAGCGAACGCGTCGCACCCTGCCGACCGAGCAGTGCGCCGCCCGGATCCTGCGCTTCGCGGCTCCGAGTCGCAGCCCGAGCACTCTCGGGACACGGCAGCGGGCCGGAGGCGGAGGTGGAGGCGGAGGCGGTGGCGGAGGTGGCGGAGGTGGCGGAGGCGGAGGTGGCGGAGGCGGAGGTGGCGGCGGTGGCGGAGGTGGTGGGGCGGTGGTGGCGGCGGCGGCGGAGGTGGTGGTGGCGGCGGCCCGACGTTCCAGCTTCTCGACCGTGTCGAGCGACACGTCCACGCCGTCACGGCCGCCCACGGCGAACAGCGTGTTGCCGACCGCCGTACCCCCGGGGAACGATCGCGCGTGATTGAGGCTCGGCGCGGTCGACCACGTGTTCGCGACGGGATCGAAGCTCTCGACGTTGGCAATCCCGTCGAATGGATTGCACGGAGTCGGTAGTACATCCTCCGAACGCCCAGAGCTTGCTGAGCGCAACCGCGGAGCCCGGCACGTTCGTCGGCTGCGGCATGTCCTGCTTCTGCGTCCACGTATCGGACGCGATGTCGTAGTCCCAGGTCGCGACCAGCGTCTCGTCGGGGTTCGTTCGACCTCCTGCGACCAGGAAATGGCCGTTGATGATCCCGGAGGCTGTGCCTGCCGTGCGCTTGCGGGCTCGGGCGTCTAGCACGGTGAACGAGTTCGCGACGGGGTCGTACTTCCAGGTCGTCGCCTGCACGCTGTCGATCGTCGACGTCTCGAAGCCGCCGTTCAGGTAGATCTTCCCGTCCGCCGAGTTGTAGCCGGCGGCCATCTGGTAACGCGGGCGCCGGCATGGTCGCGCCCGAGCTCCACGTGTTCGTCGCGATGTCGTAGATCAAGGTCGTGTCGTAGACGACGACCGGATCCGGAGTCCGCGTCGCTCCACCGAAGACATAGATCTTGTTCGTCGGCGGGTAGTAGACCGCGGAGGCGATGAGCGACGGCTGCGGCATCGGCAGCCAGCGTCGTCCACGTGTTCGCGACCGGGTCGTAGCGGTAGACGGTGTTCAGCGTCGAGCCAACGGCCTCCGGGAAGTGGTAGCCGCCGAAGGCGTAGACGTAGGTGCCGTTGGTCGTCGTTGCAGGCCCGAACAGGGTCTGCGGCAGCGGCGCGACGTCCACCCACTGCCCCGGTGGAGGCGGCGGTGGTGGAGGCGGCGGTGGTGGAGGTGGCGGTGGCGGAGGCGGTGGAGGCGGAGGCGGCGGTGGTGGCCCGCCGGTCGGGATCTGGTCGTAGAAGACGTCCTGCTGGGCGACGCCGTTGATCGGCACGCGACCGTCGACCCACGTCGTGTGGATCAGTCCCGTTCGCGCCGAAGGAGCGGTCGTAGTCGCCCGTGTAACAGGACTGGATGTTCGGGTCGGGCTGCGTCGGCACCGGGTAGGTGACGTCGCAGACCGGAGCCGACGGCTGCCAGGTGGCGCCGTTGTCGGTCGAGAGGCGACCGAAGCGCTGCAGGTCGTCGTTCGCCGTGTTGCGCTGGTCGTACCAGCTGACGAAGACCTCGCCTGTCGGAGTGACCGCAAGGGAGGGCTGCCACTGCCCGCGTGTCCCACCGTCGCCGTCCAGCCGGAGCGGAGCGCTCCAGGTGGCGCCGTTGTCGGTCGAGCGCACGTAGTAGATGTCGCCCTTGTCGCTCCCCGTACCGTGCGACGCATACGCGTAATGGACGACGTTGTTCGGGCCGACGCCGATGTCGCCCCAGCCCATGTGTCGCCAGTACTGCGGATACATAGTTGACGAAGTACGAGTTCGACGAGCAGAGCCCGACACCCGGCGGCGGGAAACTCGAGCCCATGTTCACCGAGGACCAGCTGCTGCCGCCGTTCGACGAGTACCGGACGATGTTCGTCCGCGGGCTCATCCCGCCGCCGCCCTCGTCCATCGTCGCGATGAAGACGCGACCGTCGCTCGGGTTGACCGTGATCTGGACGTCGCGGACGAAGCTGTTGACGACCGTGACCGGTGCTGTCCAGGTCGCGCCTCCGTCGTTCGACCAGGTCACCTGAAGGGCTCCCCCGCCCACGTTGAAGTTGTTCCAACTGACGTACGCGCGGCCGTAGAACGGGCTCGACGGATTGTTGTCGACCCAGCCGGATTCGCGGTCGTCGCCGCTATTGCTGTGTGCGCACGGGCCCGTGCCCCAGGTCACGCCGTCGTTAGACGTCCAGACACCGAGCCCCTGGCCCCCGCATCCGGAGGCGAGGAAGACGGCGATCCACTTCGAGTGCATCTGGTCGTACATGACGACCGGATCGCCGAAGCCGGTGCCATGACCCGTGCAGAACGGCCGCGTGTTCAGATTCGTCCACGTCGCGCCACCGTTCGTCGAGTACGAGCCGCCCGAATAGCAGTTCCCGGCCGTCCTCGAGTCGTTGTAGGCGGACACGACAGTGTTCCCGGCGGCCCAGACCTGCGTCTCCGACTGCGTCACGTGCGGGAACGTGCCCTCGCCGCCCGTGATGATGTTCACGTCGGTCCCGCCGTAATCGCGCGGGCTCTGCTTCAGCTGAGCCAGAGACGAGAAGCTCGAGTTCAGCTGCTCCTGGCTCGCAGGCGTGCGCCCACACGCAGCCAGGATCTGCGCCGCATGAATGTTCATCTGCTTCTGGAGCTCGTACTTGCTGCTCGTTGCGCAGACCCCGTGCGTGGATTTGCTCGCACTCGCAGTCGCCGCTATCGCGCCCGTGAGCACGATCGCGAGCGAAGCGAAGGCGGCCAGCCAGGACCAGCGCCCATTCTGTCGCTTCTGCACAGACAAACCTCCCCTACCCGTGATGTTTTTAGCCCCTCTTCCCCCTTATTCGGGAGCTTGGGGCTGGTTCTACAACTTTGAGCGCCGTTTTTCAAATGCTCGCCTAAGAAAGAGGGCCGCCCCGAAGGACGGCCCTCTGTGCTGTTCGGTGTCGGTTTGCCTAGCCTCGACCGACCGCCAGCTTGACCGGGAAGTTCCGGCGCTTGATCGTGCCGGGCCGCGGTGACTGGTTGACCACACGGCCGCGCAGTGAGCGCCTCGAGCGAACGCGGCGAACGCTGCCGACCGAGCAGTGCGCCGCTCCGGATCCTGCGCTTCGCGGCGCCGAGACGCAGCCCGAGCACTCTCGGGACACGGCAGCGGAGCCGGAGGCGGAGGTGGCGGAGGCGCTGGTGGCGGAGGCGGCGGTGGCGGTGGCGGCGGAGGTGGCGGAGGCGGTGGTGGCGGAGGCGGAGGTGGCGGCGGAGGTGGCGGTGGTGGCGGAGGTGGTGGCGGTGGTGGAGGTGGCGGAGGTGGCGGTGGGCCGCTCAGCGTCCAGCTTCTCGACGCGTGTCGAGCGAGACGTCCACGCCGTCACGGCCGCCGACGGCGAAGAGCGTGTTGCCGACGCCGTACCGCCGGGGAACGATCGCCTGGTGATTCAGGCGTCGGCTCGCGGCGACCAGGTGTTCGCCGCCGGGTCGAAGCTCTCGACGGTCGGTCATCCCGTCGAACGGATTGCACGGAGTCGTAGTGCCCCCGCCGAACGACCAGAGCTTGCCGATCGCAACCGACGAAACCGGCGGGAACGTTCGTCGGCTGCAGCATGTTCTGCTTCTGACGCCCACGTATTGGACGCGATGTCGTAGTCCCAGGTCACGGTCGAGCGTCGCGTCCGGGTTCGTCCGACCACCGGCGACCAGGACAGGTGGCCATTGATGACCCCCGAGGCCGGGCCCGCCCTGCGCGTGCGGGGCTCGGGGCCATGATCGGTGAACGTGTTCGCGACCGGGTCGTACTCCCAGGTCGTGGCCTGCGACGCTGTCGATCGTCGACGTCTCGAAGCCGCCGTTCAGGTAGATCATTGCCGTTGCGCCGGGTTGTAGCCGGCGGCCATCTGCGACCGCGAGCCCGGCATGGACGCGCCCGATGGTCCACGTGTTCGACGCGATGTCGTAGATCTGGGTCGTGTCGTAGACGACGACCGGATCCGGAGTTCGCGTCGCTCCACCGAAGACGTAGATCTTGTTCGTCGGCGGGTAGTAGACGGCGGAGGCGACGAGCGCCGGCTGCGGCATCGGAGCCAGTCGTCGTCCACGTGTTCGCGACCGGGTCGTAGCGGTAGACCGTGTTCGAGCGTCGAGCCGACCGCCTCCGTGAAGTGAGTAGCCGCCGAAGGCTGTAGACGTACGTGCCGTCGGTCGCCGTTGCGGGCCCGAAGAGCGTCTGCGGCAGCGGGGCAACGTTCTCCCACTGCCCCGGCGGAGGTGGCGGAGGTGGTGGCGGGGGTGGAGGCGGTGGCGGCGGCCGCCGCCGCCGTTGTAGGCGGCGAGCGCATCGACGAGGCCGTATCCGAAGTGGTTGTTCGGAACGCTGCCGATGCCGCCGCACTGCGTCCCGTTGCTGACGGTGATGTTCGGATTCGCCGTGCCGTTCAGCACGGCTTCGGTCGCCGCGATGTCTCGGACGAGCGCCGGATGTGCCTGCCAGAGCAGCGCGACGACGCCGACGACGTGCGGGCCTGCCATCGAGGTTCCGCTCCAGATCGGACCCGAGTACTGCGTGTCGCTCCCGTTCAGGGACGGAGTTGACGTTGACTCCAGGCGCCGAGATGTCCGGCTTGATGCGGTTCGAGCCGTCGACCGTGACCGGGCCGCGGCTGCTGAAGCCCGCGAGCGAGACCGGGTTTCCGGTGTACGTGGTCGCGCCGGTGGAGTACGAAGCATCGTAGATCGCCGGCGGATCGTTGACCGTGCTGCAACCGGAGCCGCCGTTACCAGCGGAGACCTCGACGAAGATGCCTGCGGCTCGCGTGTTCTCGACGATCGTCTGGAGACTGTCCGGCGCGCAGAGCTCGCTCGTCGGGCAGCCCCAGCTGTTGTTCATCACGTGCGGCCGCTTCGTCGGGTCCGGGTTCTGGCCGTTCAGGTCGGTCGGGGCGATGAAGAACTGGAAGCACTCCGTGTATGTCTCCGGCCTTCCGTTCCCCTGGTCCATGTTGCGGCAGCCGATCCACTTTGCGCCTGGAGCGACGCCGATCTGGTGCCCGGCGCCGTCGTCACCGACCGCAGTACCCGTCGTGTGCGTCCCGTGGCCGTGGTCGTCGCACGGAACCATCGAGGTGTATCCGCACGGGTTCGTGCGGCGGCGAGGGCGGAATGTTGGCGTGGATCGAGTCGTGCCAGTTGTAGTTGTGGTCGGCGCTCGACCCGTTCCAGCCGCGGTAGTGCGGCTTGAGCGCGTTGTGCGTCCAGCGCATGCCCGTGTCCTGGTTGCCGACGACGATCCCCGTGCCGGTGAAGCCGAGGTTCCAGAGGTCGGGAGCCTTCACCAAGGTCACATTCGGCTCGATGGTGTCCGGCCTATTCGAAGCGTTCGCCTTGCAAGGTGGTCACGGAGTCGAAGTCCGTCGCGGACGCGTCGGTGGCGCTGAGCCAGTTCGACGAGTCGTTGGCCTCGATCACCTTGACGTCGGACCGGCGCGGCGAGGTTGTCGACGAGCGCACGGCCGCCCGAGTGGACGACGAGCTCATTCGCCACCCAGAACGAGCGGTACGAGACGCCCTGCTGCGTCGAGCATGGCCTTGAGCGGGCCCTGCGTCTTCTCGGCGGTCTGCTTGAGCGTCCGGTACACGTACCAGCCGCGGGCGTCCTGGTCCTTCATCGAGTACGCCTTGCTCAGATCGGCCTGCTGCGTGAGCTCGACGATGAAGGACGACTGACGCCCGGCCGACGTGTCGCTCAGAACGCGGTTCTGGACCTTGCCGGTGTAGCCCGCCATGGGCGTGCGCCCATGGCTGCCGTTGCTCGCAAAAACCGGTGTAGCCCCAACGATCAGCCCGGCGAGCGCGAGCGTGATCGCAAGCTTCAATCTGCCTGGCACAGCGTCCCCTCCCTGGGTATTTGGTGCCCGGGAGATTAGGGCTTTTGTGCGTTTCGTACAAGGTTTTCGGCGCGCGTCAAAGCGCGCGCCGAACCTACTGCGCCGAGACTGCCGTCCCTGCGAACTGGCAGCGGGCGACTCCCGCGATCGAGAACTCCTCGCCCAGGAACGAGACGCTGACCGTCCCGCTGCCGGTCGGCGTGCGATAGACGATCGTCCCTGCCACGTCGTCGTCGTCGGAGCCGAGGACGTCGGAGTCGGAGCCTGCGTCGAGATCGTCGTCCTCGCGGTAGAACGCGCCGGTGTCGTCGACTCCGGCCACGTGCAGGCGGGCGTTGTCGAGCGTCGACCGCGCGCCGACGGACATGTCTCCGGCCGAGGAGCACGCGGCCCGGAGGATCAGCCCGCCGAAGGTGAGGATCGTGGCCGTGGGCGTGTTCGCCGGGGCGTCGAAGGCGATCTTCGAGGCGCCAGGGCCCGCGGGACCGGTCGCTCCCTGCGGCCCCTGAGGCCCGGCCGGGCCGACCGGCCCCTGCGGCCCGGGGAGCCCGCGAGCGCCGCGGGCCGTCGGGACGACGGAGCTCGGGAGCTTGGCGTTCTTGCCGAGCGGCACGAGCCGGCCCGGCTTCGGCGTCCGCGACGCCTTGATCCCGTTCACCGCTCCGGCGTTGTGGGCGAACGCTGCGATCGAGCGCCTCGCAGCGCCCCCGGCGGGCGATGCAGCGAGCAGGACGAGCATGAGCGCCGCGCCGCAGACGATGATTCGAGCTGTTCGCACGAGTGACCTCCTCGGTCGGAAACGAGTGGTCTTCTCAACTACCGGCCCAGACCCAAGCTGACCCGCAATCGGGCGATTTCGGCACGGTTTCGGCGCAGAGTTGCCGATAACCCTCCCGGGTACCATGAGTCGCATGACCGAGTTGACCCCAGAGGAGCGCCAGAGGCTCGCCGAGCTCTCGTACTACGAGCCGCCGGAGCCGGTGCGCCACGAGGGCCGCTTCCCGTTCCTGCGCAAGTTGCTGGCGCCGTTCGCCGCGGTCGGTGTGTTCCTGCTCAAGTTCGGCGCGCCGCTCCTCAAGTTCAAGTTCCTGTTCTCGATCTTCATCTCGGCCGCGTTCTACGTCTGGTTCGGCGGCTGGTGGTTCGGCATCGGCCTGATCGTCCTGCTGTTCGTGCACGAGATGGGACACGTGATCGAGGCGAAGCGACAGGGCCTGCCGGTGAGCGCACCGATGTTCATCCCGTTCCTCGGCGCGATGATCACGATGCGCGAGATGCCGCAGGACGCCTGGAACGAGGCGAAGGTCGCGATCGCGGGACCGCTGCTCGGCTCGCTCGGCGCGGCGGCGATCTGGGCCGTGGGCGCTGCGACCGACTCGAACCACCTGAAGGCGCTCGCCTTCCTCGGCTTCTTCCTCAACCTGTTCAACCTGCTGCCGGTCGTGCCGCTCGACGGAGGTCGGATCGTGGCGGCGCTCCATCCCGTGCTCTGGGTGCTCGGCTTCCTCGGACTGCTCGTGCTGGTCGCGTTCTCGCCGAACCCGATCCTGATCATCATCCTCGTCATCGCAGGCCTGGAGCTCTGGAATCGGTGGCGCATGCGCAACCACCCCGAGATGCAGGCCTACTACCGGGTGACGACCCCGCGGCGCCTGATCATCGCGTCGCTCTACTTCGGGCTTGCAGCGCTGCTCGTCCTCGGGATGGAGGCCACGCACCTCCCGCGCGACGTCCTTCGCTGATGGACGACGAGCAGCTGCTCACGAGCCACCAGGGCGCGCTGCCCGAGAACGTGCTCTCGATCGCGCGAGAGTTCTGGGCCGGGTTCGCCGCCGTCGACAAGATCGACCGGCCGGCGGTCTCGATCTTCGGCTCCGCCCGCATTCATCGGGATTCCCCCGAGTACGCGGCGGCCCGCAAAGTCGGCCGAAGCTTCGCGGAGCACGGCTGGGCCGTGATCACGGGCGGCGGCCCAGGGGTGATGGAGGGCGCCAACCGCGGGGCGAAGGAGGGCGGCGGGCTCTCCGTCGGCTTCAACATCGCGCTCCCGCACGAGCAGGGGTCGAACCCGTACCTCGACATCTCGTACACGTTCAAGCACTTCTACGCCCGCAAGGTCTGCTTCGTGAAGCCGGCGGAGGGGTTCGTCATCTTCCCGGGCGGCTTCGGCACGCTCGACGAGCTGTTCGAGGCATTGACGCTGATCCAGACCGGCAAGGCGGAGAACTTCCCGGTCGTCCTGATCGACACGGACTACTGGGAGGAGATGATCGACTGGGTGCGGGACGAGATGTTGGCCGACGGGATGATCTCCCGGGAGGACCTCGACCTGCTCCACACGACCGACGACCTCGACGAGGCGGTCCGCGCGATCGTCGACTGCTACGAGGAGCGCACAGACGTGGCGGCCGAGAAGAAGGCCGACGCGCGGTGAGGCTGCGCGACCTGCCCTCGGTGGACGAGCTGGCGCGGGGGAGCGACGACGCGCTCGCGGTCGAGGCGGCTCGCGCTGTCCTCGCGCGCGCGCGCGAGGACATACAAGCGGGGGCGGAACCCGGCGACCTGGAGGAGCGCCTCCGGGAGGAGCTCTCGGCGGCCCGCAGCCCGAGGCTGCGCCGCGCACTGAACGCGACCGGCGTCGTCGTGCACACGAACCTCGGCCGCGCGCCGCTGCCCGAGGCGGCTCTCGAGCGCGTCCGCGAGGTCGGCCGCGGCTACTCGAACCTCGAGTACGACCTGAGCGCCGGGACACGCGGCTCGCGGCAGGATCACGTCGCGGGCATCCTGCGCCGGCTGACCGGGGCCGAGGCGGCGCTCGTCGTGAACAACAACGCGGCTGCGGTGCTCCTGGCCCTGGCCGCGCTCGCGGAGGGCCGCGACGTGCTCGTCTCGCGCGGCGAGCTGATCGAGATCGGCGACGGCTTCCGGATCCCGGACGTGCTCGCCCGCTCGGGTGCGCGCCTCGTCGAGGTCGGGACGACGAACCGCACGCGCGCGGCCGACTACGAGCAGGCGATCGGGCCCGAGACCGCGGTGCTCCTGCGCGTGCACCAGTCGAACTTCCGGCTCGTCGGCTTCACCGAGCTGCCGTCGCTCGCGGAGCTGGCCAAGGTCGCGCAGCGCCACGAGCTGCCGCTGGTCGACGACCTCGGCTCCGGCGCGCTGAGCCCTAGTAACACTGTGTTACTAAGTGAGGAGCCCTCGGTTCGCGAGAGCCTCGAGGCCGGCGCGGATCTCGTCTGCTTCTCGGGCGACAAGCTCCTCGGCGGGCCGCAGGCCGGAATCGTGGTCGGGAACGCAGAGCTCGTCGAGCGGCTGCGGCGCCACCCGCTCCAGCGGGCTGTTCGCGCCGACAAGCTCACGCTCGCAGCGCTCGAAGGGACGCTCGCGCTCTACCTGGAGCCGGAGCGGGCGCTCCGCGAGGTGCCCGTCCTGCGCATGGCCCTCGAGGACGCGGACGCTGTGCGCGGTCGGGCGGTGCGACTGGCCGAGCTGACCGGCGGAGAGGTCGAGGAGACGGTCGGCCGCATCGGCGGCGGGGCGCTCCCGCTCGCCGAGCTGCCCAGCTTCGCGTGCGCGGTCGAGGAGGAGCTCGCCGCGCCGCTGCGTGCCGGCGAGCCGCCCGTGGTCGGCGTCGTGCGCGACGGACGGCTCCTGCTCGACTGCCGGACGCTCAGCGACGCCGAGGCAGAGGAGGTCGCGGCAGCCGTCACGACGGCCCGCGGATGAGCGACCGCGCGCCCGAGTCCGACCTCTGGGACGCGCTTCGCGGTGCACTCGTCACGCGCGCGCTCGGGATCGTCTCCGACCTGGGCATCCCTCAGAAGCTCGCCGGCGGCCCGCGCTCCGTGGCCGAGCTCGCCGAAGAGATGCGGCGCCGACCCGGACACGCTCCACCGGCTGCTGCGCGCGCTCGCGAGCGACGGCATCTTCGCCGAGGAGGAACCGGGTGTCTTTCGGAACACCGAGGTCTCCGCACAGCTCCTCAGGAGCGGCTGGGCCGCGTTCGCGCACTTCTTCGGCGGTGTCTGGCACCAGGCCGCCGGCTCGCTGGACGCCTCTGGCAAGGCGGTGTGGCCACAGCTCCACGGGACCGACTTCTGGTCCTGGCTCGCCGCGCACCGCGACGAGCGCGCGCTCTTCGACATCGCGATGGAGCAGGGCAAGGAGCAGCGAATGGAGCGGTTCGACCGGGTCGACTGGCGCGACGGCGAGACCGTGGTCGACGTCGGAGGCGGCAACGGGTCCCTGCTGACGGCGCTGCTCGAGCGGCAGCCGGGCCTGCGCGGAATCGTCTTCGATCTCCCCGAGACCGTGCGCGACGAGGCGGCGCTCGGCGACCGGATCCGGTTCGTCGAGGGGAGCTTCTTCGAGCGCGTGCCGGAGGGCGACGTCTACCTCCTGTCGACGATCCTCCACGACTGGAACGACGAGAGCGCGGCCACGATCCTGCGGACGATCCGCACCGGCGCGCCGCCCCACGCGCGACTGATCCTGTTCGAGGCGGTCGTCCCCGAGGGCAACGAGCCGGGCGGGGGCAAGTGGCTCGACCTGCTCATGCTCGCGCTCTTCGCCGGGCGCGAGCGGAACGAGGCCCAGTGGCGCGAGCTGCTCGAGGAAAACGGCTTCGAGCCGACGAGCATCGAGCACGAGCTGATCCAGGCGCGATGCCGCTGACGGTCGGCACAGCGGGCCACATCGACCACGGGAAGACCTGGCTCGTCCGGGCGCTGACCGGTAAGGACACGGACCGGCTGCCCGAGGAGAAGGAGCGCGGGATCTCGATCGACCTCGGCTACGCGCCGCTCGACCTGCCCGACGGGACGCGGCTGTCTCTGATCGACGTGCCGGGCCACGAGCGGTTCATTCGCAACATGGTCGCGGGGGCGAGCGGGATCGACCTCTTCCTGCTCGTGATCGACGCGACCGAGGGCGCCCGGCCGCAGACGCACGAGCACCTCGCGATCCTGCGGCTGCTCGGGATCGAGCGCGGGGTCGTCGCCGTGACGAAGGCCGACGCGGCCGATGCGGAGACGCTCGAGTTGGTCATGGACGAGGCCCGCGAGCTCGTGCCCGGCGCGCCGGTGGTCGCGGTCAGCGCGAAGACCGGCGAGGGGCTGGACGAGCTACGCGCCGCGCTCGTGTCCGCTGCAGACGGCCTCGAGCATCACGCGCTGCTCGGCGCGACGAGGCTCTACGTCGACCGCGCGTTCACGCTGCATGGAATCGGCACCGTCGTCACGGGCACGCTCTGGTCGGGCTCGGTCGGCGAGGGGGACGAGCTCCGCGCCGAGCCGGCCGGAATCGACGTGCGCGTGCGAAGCGTCCAGGTGCACGACGAGCCGGTCGAGCGAGCCGAGGCCGGACAGCGGGTCGCGCTCGCCCTGCCCGGGATCGAGCGCAGCGCGCTCCAACGGGGCGACGCGCTCGCCGAGCCGGGCGCCTATCCCGTCAGCTACCGCCTCGACGTCGAGCTCGCGGAGCTCGAGCCGATCGGCGACCACACGCGGGTGCACGTGCATCACGGGACGACGGAGACTCTCGCCCGGGTCGTACGAGTCGGGGAGCGCTTCGCGCAGCTGCGGCTCGCCGCTCCGGTGGTCGCGGCGCGCAACGACCGCATCGTCCTCCGCAACGGGACGACGCTCGGAGGAGGCCGCATCCTCGATCCGGCTCCCCCACGCGCGCCCGATCCCGCCCGCCTCGAGCTGCTCGCGACGGACGATCCAGTCTCGATCGTGAAGGCGCTCGTGCACGAGCCTGTCCGCACCCACGAGCTCGCGGCCCGCGCGCTGCTCTCGCCCGAGCAGCTCGAGGAGGGCCTCGAATCGGTCGGGCATGCAGGCGAGTGGTACTTCGCACCCGATTGGCTCGAGCAGATCGAGCGCGAGGTGAGGACGCGCCTGATGCTGAGAGCCGAGGCGACGCCGCTCGATCCGGGGCTGAGCGCCGCCGAGCTACTTCCGGGAGCCCCGTGGGCCGACGCGATCCTTCCGCTCCTCGACGTCGAGCGGCGAAACGGCAAGGTCTATCTCCCCGGTTCGGCGGCAGAGCTCGGCGAACGCGGAGAGGAGGCAGCGGCGCTCGAGGCGAAGCTCGTCGAGGCGGGACTCACGCCCGTGGCGGTCGACGACGGGGAGCTCGCTCGCTTTCTCGAGGAGTCCGGCCGGCTCGTGCGGATCGGCGACGGCCTGGCGATTGGCCCGAAATCGTACGAGGAGGCGAAGCACGTCCTCGTCGACGAGTGCGAGCGCGAAGGCAAGATCACGCTCGCCCGGTTCCGCGACCTCCTCGGTATCTCCCGCAAGCCGGCCCAGCTGCTGCTCGAACGCTTCGACGCGGACGGCCTGACGCGCCGGATCGGCGACGAACGCGTGCTGAGGCGCGGAGCTACGATCGACCAGTAGGGAGCGGCATGGGCCCGGTGGCCCAGCTGGTCTTCAAAACCGGTGCGGTCGTGTAACCCACGGCTCGGTAGGTTCGACTCCTGCGCCGCTCCGTTCGAACCGTTCCGGGTTTGGTCCCGTGGGCGTAGGCTTGGCTTCACTCACCGACAAGGAGGCTCAGATGGCACTTGCCCGAGTTGTTGCGTTCGACGGCGTCGACAGCGAGCGGATGGCGCAGATGCGCCAGGAGATGGAGCAAGGCGAACGGCCGGACGACATCCCGGCGAAGGAGTTGATCATCCTCCACGATCCCGAGGCTTCGAAGTCGCTTGCGATCGTGATCTTCGAGAACGAGGAGGACTACGCGAAGGGCGATGCGGCCCTCAACGCGATGCCGACCTCGGACACGCCTGGGCAGCGCACGTCCGTGGCGAAGTACGACGTCGCGATCCGGATGGCGGACTAGCCCCCGGACGCGGCATGGAGATCACCAGGAACGGCATCGACACCAATCCTGGCCCTGCCGACTGGTTCACCGGCGCCGTCTACCTCGACCAGGTAGCGGTGCCGGCGGGCTCGTCGCGCGTGAGCGCTAACAGCGTCCACTTCACGCCCGGAGCGCGCACGGCGTGGCACACGCACCCGAACGGCCAGACGATCTACGTCACCGAGGGCATCGGCTTCGCGCAGCGCCGCGGCGGGGAGGTCGAGGTCATCCGTCCGGGCGACCGCGTCTTCTTCGAGCCGGGCGAGGAGCACTGGCACGGCGCCGCGCCGAACCGTTTCATGACGCACATCGCGATCCTCGACGTCGACGACGACGGCCATCCGGCCGCGTGGGGCGACCACGTGACCGACGAGGAATACGGAGCGGCTCCGCCCATCGACTAGGCTCGCCCGCGTGCGAGGCCTCAGCTCCTTCCGCGAGACCTTCGCCGGCGAGATCGTCCTCCCGGACGACTCCGGGTACGACGGAGCACGCGCGGTCTGGAACGGGATGGCCGACCGGCGGCCCGCGCTCGTCGTCCGGCCTTCGGGCGTCGACGACGTCGTCTCGGCACTCAGATTCGCGCGCGAGGAGGAGCTCGTGATCGCGGTTCGCTGCGGCGGCCACAGCATCCCCGGGCTCTCGACCTGCGACGACGGGATCGTGATCGACCTCTCCCGGATGCGGAGCGTCGAGGTCGACCCGGAGCGTCGGGTCGCGCGCATCAGCGGCGGCTCGCTCCTCGGCGACCTCGACGGCGCCGCACAGGAGCACGGGCTCGTCTGCCCGGTGGGCGTCGTCTCACACACGGGCGTCGCGGGGCTCACGCTCGGCGGCGGGATGGGCCGGCTGCAGCGGAAACACGGCCTCACGATCGACAACCTGCTCGCTGTCGAGCTGGTCATGGCCGACGGCCGGCTCGTGCGCGCGTCCGAGGACGAGCACCCGGAGCTCTTCTGGGGGCTTCGAGGCGCCGGCTCGAACTTCGGCATCGCCACCTCGTTCGAGTTTCGGCTCCATCCGCTCGACCACGCGGTCACGTACGGAACGGTCACTCACCCGCTGGGGCGCGCCCGCGAGCTCGCAGCGCTGTGGCGCGAGCTGGCGGAGAACGGGCCGGACGAGCTCTTCCTCTCCTTCGGCGTGACGAACGAGGAAGAGGCGTACGTCACGGCGCTGCACTCGGGACCGCCCGATCGAGCCGAGCGCGATCTGGCCGGTCTGCGGGCGTTCGGGCCGCCGACGTCGGACTCGATCAAGGCCATGACCTACCTCGAGACGCAGCACCTGGCCGACGAGTCGCAGGAATGGGGCCACCGCTTCTACATGAAGAGCGCGTTCCTGCCGGCCCTGCCCGACGAGGCCGTGGACGTGCTCGTCGAGCACGCGCCGCGCGCGCCGGATGGCAGCGAGTGCGGCTTCTCGACCTGGGCATGGGGCCGCCGGATCGCCGACGTCCCCGAAGACGGGACGGCTTTCACGGGCCGGAACGCGGCCGCGTGGCTGGCCGCGGAGGCGATGTGGGACGACCCCGCGCTCGACGAGCAGTGCCGCAGTTGGGCCCGCGAGGCGCTCGCGGATCTGGCGCCGTTCGCGTCCGACGGGCGGTACGTGAACGACGTCGCCGAGGTCGGAGCGGACCTGGCCCGCACGGTCTATGGCGACGCGAAGTACGAGCGCCTCGTCGCGCTCAAGCGCGAGTGGGACCCGGACAACGTGTTCCGCCTGAACCAGAACATCCAGCCGTA
>CAWGVD010000024.1:0-29117 GCA_963825795.1 uncultured Actinomycetes bacterium
CGCCGCTGCGATCGGACTGGGGGTGGAGGGCTAATGGAAGCCGTCAATCTTCTTCCGGCATACGCGCGCCCCGGTCATCCCTGGGCCGCCGTCGGCAAAGACCTCTCCGCGCGCCGCGTCCTCAAGGCCGGCACCGTCGCCGCGTGCGTCGTGGCGGTCGGGCTCGGCGCTCGGCTACTACCTACGAGCGCTCGGTCGTCAACGACAGGCAGGCCACGCTCGCCGACGTCCAGGCGCAGGTCGCGGTCGCCGACGCCAAGGCCGCTCCGCTCCGCGCGGCGCAGGCCGCAGCGGCTGCACGAATGGCCGCGGCCGGCAGCGTCTCGGAGAAGCGCGTTGCCTGGGAGGCGCTGCTCGCGGACGTCTCGCGTGTGCTGCCGAGGCAGGTCTACCTGCAGAGCCTGTCCGCGCAGTCGCCGACGCCGCTGGCACCTGGTGCGGCGGCTGCTGCTCCGACGACGGCGCCCGGAACGCCGGCGCCGGCCGCATCGGGCTTCTCGGCGACGGGTGTCGCGTCTTCACACGTGAGGGTCGCGGTCGTCCTCGACCGGCTCGCGAGCCTGCCCTGGCTCACGAACGTGACGCTCGTGTCGAGCGCGAACGGCAGCACGACCGGCACGACACTGTCCCGCGGCGACACGTTCACCGTCACCGCCGGCTTCAACCCGATCGGAGGTGCGAAATGATCGACCGGATCAACGGGCGTCTCGCCCTCCTGCTCGCGGTCGTGGGGCTGCTCATCCTCGTCCTGGCGGGCTGGTTCGTGCTGGTGTCGCCCGAGAGCTCGAAGGCCGCGGCACTCGACACGCAGATCGGCGACGCGAACATCCAGCTCGCCTCGACGCAGTCATTCCTGCAGAGCCCCGAGTCGAAGCAGAGCGTCGCGGACCTCCGTCGTCTTCGCCGCGCGATCCCGGACGACGTGAAGATGTCCGAGATCCTCCGGCAGCTTTCGTGGGCGTCCCGCGCGAGCGGCGTCAGGATCGAGAGCATCACGCCCGGCCAGCCGGTTCCGTCGACCGGGGCGCAGGCGGTGCCGATCGCGCTCTCGGTCAAGGGCCGCTACTTCCGGCTCGCGAAGTTCATGCACCTGCTCCGGCTCGAGGCCGGGGTCAAGGACGGCAAGGCGCACGCGTCGGGGCGGCTCTACGGCATCGACAACATCGCGCTCTCGACCGGCGACAAGGGCGGCCTGATCACGGCAACGCTCGCGCTCAACGCGTTCGTGGCCGGAGCCGGCGCCCGCCGCCGGCAGCCGGCTCGACGACGACGGGGCCGTAGATGGCCTCGGCGGCAGCAACGAGGCGCCGGGGATCGGCGAACAACGCGCGGATCGCTGCGAAGCAGCGCCGCCAGAAGATCCTCGTCGTCGTGCTCGCTGCCGTGCTCGCCGTGCTCCTCGCGTACGAGGTCCCGCACCTGCTCGCAAGCGCTCCAGCGGCAGCAGCTCGGCGGCGGTACCCGCCGCCCCGGCCGCAGCGGCTCCGAGACACGTGCTCGAGGCACGTGACGTGGGAGCGGCGCCGATCCGTTCGCACCCAAGTCGCTGTCGAACGGTGACGCCCACGCCGTGTCCGGCGGCGGGCCCGATCCCTTCACGGGGTCCCCGGCGTCTTCGTCGGTCCGCCGCGACCTCGCCGGCTCGCGCTCCCGAAGCAGATCGTGATCGGCCGACCGGGCGGTCACAGGGTCGCGAAGCGCGGCTGGATCGTCATCCTCGCCTCGATCCCGACCAGGAACGGGCGCCGGCGGCTCTGCGCTTCGCGCGCGGCGCGCGCCGGAACGTCGGCGGGCTCTCGGTCCTCAACTCGTCGAACCGCCGACCGCTGCGCGGCGGCTACTGGGTCGTCTACACGGGCCCGTACTCGACGCTGGCGGCGGTCTCGCAACGCGCGGGCGACCATCCACGCGGCGGGCTACCGCACGGCCTACATCCGCGAGCTGATCTCGTATCGATGAGCAGGCTGAAGACACGTTTGCGCGCGGAAGAGGGCATGACGCTGATCGAGCTGCTGATCGCGATGGTCGTCATGTCGATCGGCATCGCGGCGCTCGTCGCCGGCTTCAGCTCGGGCATCCTCTCCATCAACCATGCGCGGCTGACGTCGACGGCCGGTTCGCTCGCCGACAAGCAGATGGAGCTCTACCGCCAGGCGGCGTTCACCTCGCTGCCGACGACGCTGCAGAGCGCGACCACGCCGACCGGCCCGGACGGTCACACGTACTGGATGCAGGTCGACGGTTCGCTGGACCTGCGCCGTCGGCACGTATCTCGGCGGGGCCGCCGCCCAGCTGCTCCGGCACGCCTGCGAGCCGTCCGGTGAAGCTCGTGACGATCAACGTGCGCGACGGCTCGGCGTCGGCGCGGCTCCTCTTCAGCGAGACCACGACCTTCGACTCCTCGACCGGCTGACAACCCACTCCACCTAAGGAACCCAGATGGCCGCATTCGCATACGACGCAATCAACGCCCAGGGGCTCGAGATCTCGGGCGTCATCCACGCGCCGGACGTGAGCGCCGCCCGCGAGCAGCTGCAGACGCGCGGGCTCCTGCCGCAGTCGCTGGCCGAGCGCAACGCCGCCGGCGAGCGCGGGGCCCGCAGCGCGTTCAAGAAGGTGAAGCCGAAGTCGCTGCAGGTCTTCGCGCGCCAGTTCGCGACGATGATCGGGGCCGGCGTCAGCGTCGTTCAGGCGCTCGTGACGCTCGAGGAGCAGACCGACGACAAGTACCTCGCCGAGGTGATCGCCGACGTTCGCTCCGACGTCGAGGGCGGCGTCATCCTCTCGAAGGCGCTGGCGCGGCATCCGAAGGTCTTCAACCGCCTGTTCGTCGCGATGGTCGAGGCCGGCGAGTCGTCGGGAACGCTCGACACCGTGCTCGACCGCGTCGCGGTGCAGATCGAGAAGGAGACGCAGATCAAGCGGCGCGTCAAGGGAGCGATGATCTATCCCGCCGTCGTCATCACGTTCGCGTTCCTCGTGCTCACGTTCATGCTCCTGTTCATCATCCCGGTCTTCGTGAACGTCTTCGACACGCTGAACGGGAAGCTGCCGAAGCTCACGCAGATCGTGATGCACATCTCGTACGCGCTGCGGCACTACTGGTTCATCATCTTCCCGGCGATCGGCGGGCATGATCTTCGCCTTCCGCCGCCTCAAGCGCACCGAGCGCGGGCGGCAGGTCTGGGATCGCTTCAAGCTCAGGATCCCGATGCGCATCGGCGACGTCGTGCACAAGATCGCGCTCGCACGCTTCTCGCGCACGCTCTCGACGCTCGTCTCGTCCGGCGTCGACATCATCAAGGCGCTCGAGATCACCGGCGCGACCTCGGGCAACTGGGTCGTCGAGCAGTCGCTCGCGGACATCCGCGCGCGCGTCCACGAGGGCGTGCCGATCAGCCAGCCGCTGCAGGAGGACCCGGTCTTCCCGCCGATGGTCGGCCAGATGGTGAAGATCGGCGAGGAGACCGGCGAGCTCGACGGAATGCTCGGCAAGGTCGCCGACTTCTACGAGGACGAGGTCGACTCGAGCATCCAGTCGCTCACGTCGATCATCGAGCCGATCCTGATGATCGGCGTGGGCGTCATGGTCGGCACGATCGTGATCTCGATGTACCTGCCGATGTTCAAGATGCTCACGCTCATCAAGTAGGGGCGGCGTCGTTGATGCTGGACTTGTAGCCGCCTAGGGCAAGCTTCTGCCCCTCCAAAGCAGGAGGCAGGGGCCAGGCTCGTTGGGCCAGGCCGATACGCGTGCCTGTCTGATGTCTTGACACCTCGCGGCGCCGGAGCCGGCTCGATAGATCAGGCAATCGCCCGGCGCGTGTGCGCCGGGAAGCCACTAGCCGACGAGCCAGAGCTCGCGTTGAGGCGTGCTCAGCCATTCGAGGCCGTCGGCGGTGACGAGCACGTCCTCTTCGAGCCCGATGTAGCCCCGGCCGGGGACTTGAGCGCCGTACTCGAGCGTGTACACGTGGCCCTCCTCGACCAGGCCGCGAGGGGCGTCGCCGTACCGGTCCCAGAGCGGGGCGAGCAACGTGCCTCCGTCGTGCGCGGCGCGGCCGAGCTGGTGGCCGAGCGCGTGCATCGGCTCGTCGTAGCCGGCCGCGACGAGGCTCGCGCGGGCCGCGGCGTCGACCTCGTGCCCCTGGACACCCGGCCGGAGCACCGCAGCTCCCGCGTCCATCGACGCCCAGACCGCGTCCCAGGCCGCGACGACGTCCTCGGGCGGCTCGCTCTCGCCCTCCTCGAGCAAGTACCACATGCGTTGCAGGTCGCTGCAGTACCCGTCCTTCAGGACTCCGAAGTCGGTGTGAAGGAGCACGCCGCGCCGTGTCTGCAATTCGGTCGGCCCGGTGTGGCCGACCTCCTTCTCCGGCCCGGCGTCCACGGCGGGACATTGCCCCGCTTCCCACGCGTAACCGAGGCCGCGCCGCGAAACCTCCTCGTGGAAGATCGCCGCGATCTCCGTCTCCTTCCTGCCGGGCCCGATCTGCTCTCGGACGAGCGCGAAGATCTCTTCCGTCTCGCCGATCGCCGCGCGGATGCGCTCGATCTCGAAGGACGACTTGCGCCCCCGCAGCGAGCCGACGACCTGCTCGGACGACACGAGCCGATCGGAGTACGGGGTGCCCTCCAACGTCTCGCGCAGCACCAGCCAGAGGCCGTGCGTGAGCCCGTCGGCGGCCGGATCGCTCGCTGAATAGTTGAGGGCGATCGTCTGCGGGTCGAGCCGCTCGATCGTCTCTCTGAGAACGGGCCGGACGCTCTCGTCGTAGGTCACGATCTCGGGGTAGGCGCCGACCTGCTCGACGCCCGGCGCGTCGAAGCGTCCGACGATCGCGATCCGTTCGCCCGAGCGGGAGAGGAGGAACGCGCTCTGCCAGGTGCAGCTCGTGCCGACGACGAGGTCGAGGCACGGGTCCGGCGTGAGCATCGTCTCGTGGACGAACGTGAGCCAGAGGTCGACCCCGTGCTCGTCGAGGATCGCGGGCACCTGGTCGAGCTTCTCGCGGACGAGCGTCGATGCGTCGGTCACGGTTGAACGATCGCACAGGCGGGTGCCCTCGGTACTGTGGGGCCGTGCGCTGGTCCGAACGGCTTCTCCTCTTCGTGGCCTCGGCGGTGGTGCTCGTCAGCCGTCGATCAGGTCGTGAAAGCGGCCGTCACCACGCCGCCGTGGGCCTTCCACCACCGTTCCTACGCCTGGGTCGCGCTCTCGATCGCGGTCCTGGTCGGTGCCTTCCTCCTCACGTTCGTGCCGTCCCTGGCCGTGGCCGTCGCGGCGGGGGTCATGAGCGCAGGTGCGATCGGGAACCTCATCTCCGCGCGTCTGAACGGGAACCGGGTGCCGAACCCGCTCGTGATCGGCAACTACATGCGCGGCTTCGCCTTCAACCTCGCCGACGTCTTCTTCCTCGCCGGGAACCTGCTGCTGATGGCGTCACTGATCGTGATGATCGTGCGCAGGCGCGAGCGACTCGCCCCGCCGCGCGCGTGGGAGCGCGCACTCCTCCGCCAGCTGCACGTCGGCGGCTAAGATCCACGCCGTACGATCCCGCGGACATGAAGGGCGTCATCCTCGCCGGCGGCACCGGGAGCCGCCTTCATCCGCTGACGCGGATCACGAACAAGCACCTGCTGCCGATCTACGACCGGCCCATGGTCACGTACGCGATCGAGGCGCTCGTCTCGGGCGGGCTGACGGAGATCATGGTCGTCACGGGCGGGACCCACGCGGGCGAGTTCTTCCGCCTGCTCGGAGACGGCCACGAGCACGGGATCGGCCTGCTCCAGTACGCCTACCAGGAGCGTGAGGGCGGGATCGCCGAGGCGCTCGGGCTCGCGCAGCGGTTCGCCGGCGGACGATCGCGTCCTCGTCATGCTCGCGGACAACGTCTTCGGGCGCTCGATCAAGCCTGCGATCGAGAACTTCGAGCGCCAGGAGCGCGGGGCGCGCATCGTGCTCTCGAAGGTCGAGGAGCCGGAGCATCTGCGGCATCTCGGCGTTGCCGAGCTGGACGGGGACAAGGTCGTCCGGATCGTCGAGAAGCCCGAGCAGCCGCCGAGCGAGTACGCGGTCACCGGCCTCTACTTCTACGACTCGACCGTGTTCGACGTTCCTGCCGTCGCTCTCGCCGTCTGCCGAGGCGAGCTCGAGATCACCGACGTGAACAACTGGTTCGTCGAGCAGGGCGACGATGGAGTACGACGTGGTCGAGGGCTTCTGGGGCGACGCGGGCGAGTCGATCGACGCCTACTACGAGGTCAACGACTACGTGCGCCAGAACGGCGCCAACCGGTGATCGAGGGGCTGCGCCGGATCCCGCTGCGGCGCTTCGAGGACGAGCGCGGCTGGTTCGTCGAGGTCAACCGCGCGGGCTGGCACGACGAAGCCGATGCGCCAGACGAACGTCTCTTCTCGCGCGCGGGCGTGATCCGCGGGCTGCACTACCACGAGCGCGGGCAGGACGATCTCTTCGTGTGCCTGCAGGGGACGGCGCGGGTCGTCGTGCTCGACCTGTCGAGCGGCGAGGCGTTCACCGAGGACATCGGCGACGAGAACCCGGTCGGGATCTACGTCCCCGGTCGCTGCGCGCACGGCTTCGAGGCGTTGACCGACCTTCTGTTCTGTTACCACGTGACCGAGGAGTACGACCCGGGCGACCCGGACGAGCACGAGGTGCCGTGGAACGACCCGCGCGTCGTCGACCTGTGGAGCACGAGATCGCCGATCCTGTCGGAACGGGACCAGGCCGCGTCCTGATCACCGGCGCCGGCGGGCAGCTCGGCGCCGCGCTTGCCGAGGCGTTTCCCGGACGCCGACGCGCTCACGAGGGCCGACTGGGACGTCACGCGCCCCCGAACCGACTTCGTAACACAGTGTTACTTGGTGCTCCACGCCGCGGCCTGGACCGACGTCGACGGCGCGGAGGTCGATCCGGAAGGGGCGGCGCAGGTCAACGTCGAGGGGACTCGCAACGTCGTTGCTCTCGGCGCGCCCGTCGTCTACTTCTCGACGGACTACGTCTTCGACGGCTCGAAGGCCGGAGCCGTACGTCGAGTCCGACGAGCCGCGGCCCTTGTCGGTCTACGGGCGGACGAAGCTCGAGGGCGAGCGCGAGGTCCGCGAGGGCTGGATCGTGCGCTCCTCGTGGCTCTTCGGCTGGACGAGCAAGAACTTCGTGCGGACGATGCTCGAGCTCGGCGTCGAAGCAGGACGAGGTGGCGGTCGTCGACGACCAGCGCGGCTCGCCGACGTTCGTCGGCCATCTCGCGGAAGCGACGAAGGGAGTCCTCGAGCTCCCGCACGGCACGTACCACGTCGCGGCGGGCGGCGAGTGCACGTGGGCCGAGTTCGCCGAGGCGATCTTCGAGGAGGCCGGCCTCGACTGCCGGGTCCGCCGGATCACGACCGCCGAGCTCGGCCGCCCAGCGCCGCGTCCGGCGAACTCGGTCCTGCGCAGCGAGCGGGGCGCCCCGGAGCTCCCGCACTGGCGCGACGGCCTCCGCGTGCCTGCCTCCAGCGGCTCGCTGAGCTGCTAGGCCAGGCGGTTTCTTCGACCTGCAGGCGCTCGCGGAGCGGCTCCCACCAGGCGCGGTTCGCGGCGTACCACTCGACCGTCTCGCGCAGGCCGTCCTCGAAGTCGATCTCCGGCTCCCAGCCCAGCTCGCGGCGGAGCTTCGACGAGTCGAGCAGGTAGCGCCGGTCGTGCCCGGGCCGGTCGGGGACGATCGTCTTCAGCGACTCCGGCTTCCCGGTCAGCTCCAGCACGCTGTCGGCGATCTCCTCGATCGACGCCTCGATGCCCGAGCCCACGTTGTACGTCTCGCCCGGCTCGCCGCGCGCGAGGACGAGCTCGATCGCGCGGCAGTGGTCGCGAACGTGCAGCCACTCGCGCTTGTTCTGCGTCGACGAGTACATCGGCAGCGGACGATCGTCGAGCGCGTTCGTGACGAAGAGCGGGATCACCTTCTCCGGGAACTGGAACGGCCCGTAGTTGTTCGAGCAGTTCGTGATCGTCGTCTGCAGGCCGAACGTCTCGCGGTAGGCGCGCACGTAGTGGTCCGCGGCCGCCTTCGACGCGTTGTACGGCGTGCGCGGGCGGTACGGCGACTCCTCGCTGAACGACTCGTCGGAGTCGAGCGGCAGGTCGCCGTAGACCTCGCACGTCGAGATGTGGTGGAAGCGCTCGACCTCGGACTTGCGCGCCGCCTCGAGCAGGAGCTGCGTGCCGAGGACGTTCGTCCGCGCGAACAGGCCCGGATCGACGACCGCGAGGCTGTTGTGCGACTCGGCCGCGAAGTTGACGACGACGTCGATCTCGTGCTCGAGGAGGACGTTCTCGACGAGGTCGATGTCCGCGATGTCCGCCTGGACGAACGGAACCCGCTCCTCCGTGCCCGCGAGGTTGGCGCGGTTGCCTGCGTAGGTCAGGAGGTCGAGCGCGACGAGCGAGTCGTCCGGATGCCGCTCGAGCCAGTAGTGGACGAAGTTGGAGCCGATGAACCCGGCCGCGCCGGTGACGAGGATCCGCACGGCGGCATCGTACGCGTCACCCCTCGTCGCCCGGGTGTCGGTCCAGGCCGTTGCCGTCACCGCCCCTTCGTGTGGCCGTGACCTCGGCAGAGCTTCTCCGCGTCGCGGATCTCGGGCCGGTTGCCCTGGAGCTGCCGCGAGCGCTCGAGGTGCTGGAGCGCCTCGCCGCACTGGCCGAGCTGGGCGAGCGCCGCGCCGAGGTCGTACTCCGCGTACGCCTCGTACGTGACGCCGGTGCCGGCGAGCGCGGCGACCGCCTGCCGGGCGAGCGGCTCGGCGCCCGCGGCGTTGCCGTCGCGCAGGAGCGCGGTTGCCTGGTCGGTCAGGGCGCTGCCGCTTGGAGTCGGCGGTGGCGGTGGCGGAGGCGGCGGCGGTGGAGGCGGCGGTGGAGGTGGCGGCTGGAGGCGGTGGCTGCGCGGAGGCGGCGGGGCCGTCGTCCTGGCGCTCGTCGTCTGGACCGCTTGCTGCTGTCGCCGCCGCCCGCGAAGAGCGCTGCGAGCCCCGCACCTGCGAGCAGCGCAGCGGCGACGACGGCCGCGACGAGCGGCCACCGCGACCGCCGGTCGGCCGCGGGCAGCACGCGGGTCACCGCAGCGCCGCCCTCGAGCGCCTCGCGCAGTGCCGCCACGAAGTCGGCTGCGGTCTCGAACCGCGCCTGCGGATCCTTCGCCAACGCGCGCCGGAACACCGGATCGAGCTGCGGCGAGATCGACGGCACCTCCGCCTGCACGTGCGCGGTCGCCTCGGCGGTCGGGCTCTCGGACTCGAACGGCCGCCGTCCGTCAGCAGCTCGTAGGCCACGACCGCGAGCGAGTAGCGATCGCTGGCCGGAGTCGCGCGCTCGCCACGCGCCTGCTCCGGCGAGAGGTAGCCCGCCGTCCCGAGCACCGTGCCGGTCAGCGTCAGCGAGTGCAGCCCGGCCGCGCTCGCGATTCCGAAGTCGGCCACGCGGAGATCGCCGTCGCTGGTCGAGCAGCAGGTTGCCCGGCTTCACGTCGCGGTGCACGACGCCCTGTCGGTGCGCTGCGTCGAGGGCGCCCGCGGCCTGGTCGAGCCAGGCGAGCGCCTCGTCGACCGGCGGCGGGCCGCCCTCGCGCAGCCGCGCCTCGAGCGAGCCGCCGCCCAGGTACTCCATGACGATGAACGGCCGCCCTTCCCACTCGCCGACGTCGAAGATCGTGACCGTGCCCGGCTCGCCGGAGAGCCTCGCGGCGGCCAGCGCCTCGCGCGTGAACCGAGCCCGCAGAGACTCGTCCCGTGCGTACCGCTCGGACAGCACCTTGATCGCGACCGTCCGTCCGAGCACCTCGTCCTCGGCGCGGAAGATCTCGCCCATGCCGCCGTAGCCGATTCGCGTCGGCCGGAGGTACCGGGGCGGCAGGAGGTCGTTCTCGGAGCGCATCAGGGGCCTCGACCATTCATAGCCGAAGCGCGACCCGAAGAAACCTTCTGATTGCTGGGCCTTTCTGAAGTTCCTGTAAAGAGCGACGCCGTCTTCAGAACGATGCGATAGCCTCAATTCGGCCTGCGGTTGGCGCTCAGGACTCCGACCTCGAAAGCCGAAAATCACTGCGACATGGCTCGTTCCACGCTTCTTGCTGCGCTCGTCGCCGCCGTCGTCCTCGCCGGTGCCTCTTCGAGTACCGCGCGGCAGGCCGCTCCGAAGTCCCTGCCCGGCTCGCCCGTCTTCGTGGTCAGCGGCCGAGGCTGGGGCCACGGAGTGGGCATGGCCCAATGGGGCGCGTACGGCTACGCGCAGCAGGGCTACTCGTACGACGACATCCTCGCCCACTACTACAAGGGAACGACCATCGGGCAGGCGTCCGTGACGAAGGTGCGCGTGTTCCTCGCGCAGGGCCAGTCGCGGCTGACGGTCTCGTCCCTGTCGCCGTTCAGCGTGCGCGACGGGATCGGCCAGCTCTGGCACCTCGCCGCGGGCCCGCAGACCTTCGGGCCGGGGCTGAGGATCAAGACGAGCGACTGTCCCGCAGCGACAGCAGCTGCCCGGACCGCTCACGTTCAACGCCGGCTCGTCGCCCCTCAGGTTCGGCGACCGCCCGTACCGCGGCCAGGTGCAGGTGTCCGTCGCGAACGGAGCCCTGCGCGCGGTCAACGTCGTCGGGCTCGAGGCCTACCTCTACGGCGTCGTCCCGTCGGAGATGCCGCGCGACTGGCTGCCGGAGGCGCTCAAGGCCCAGGCCGTCGCCGCGCGCTCCTACGCGCTGGCGGTCAAGAAGAGCGGGTCGTGGTTCGACCTCTACCCGGACACGCGGAGCCAGGTCTATCTCGGCATCGCCCACGAGGCGCCCTCGACGACCGCTGCGGTGCAGGACACCGCGGGCCAGGTCGTCATGTACGACGGGCATGTGGCGACGACGTACTTCTTCTCGAGCTCCGGAGGCCGCACCTCGTCCGCCTCCGAGGTCTGGCCGAGCTCGAGCGGCGCTCCGTATCTCGTGTCCGTCAACGACCCGTACGACACGATCTCGCCGTACCACCGGTGGGGCCCGTTCGTCGTTCCGGCGACGCGGCTGAGGCGCGTGCTCGGCGTGCGCGGCCGGCTGACCGACGTGACGATGCAGACCGGCCCGTCAGGCCGCGTCCAGAGCGTGACCGCGGTCGGCTCGCAGGGCGAGTCGACGATGACCGGCTCGGATCTCCGCCGCGCGATGAACCTCCGCTCGACGTGGTTCCGCGATCGGCGTCCTCTCGCTCGCCACCCCGCAGGCGCCGGTCACGTACGGCAAGAACGTCGCGCTGAGCGGCGTCGCCCGCAGGCTCCCGGCGGTGCGCCTCGACCAGCGGCAGCCCGGGACTCCGTGGGAGCAGGTCCGCCCGATCTCGCCCGGCCCGGGCGGCTCGGTGAGCGTCTCGGCCAAGCCGCGCGTGCCGACCGACTACCGGCTCGTCAGCGGCGCGGCCCGCAGTGCGATCGCGCACGTCTCCGTCGCCCCGCTCGTCCGCTTCCACGGGATGCCCGACGCGTCGACGCTGCGCGGCTTCGTGCGGCCGCTCTTCCCCGGCGGGAGCGTCGCGCTCCAGCGCTTCGACGGCGCCCGCTGGAAGTCGATCGCGCGCGCGACGATCGACCAGAACGGAGACTTCCAGGCGCACGTGAACCTCACTCCTGGCCAGTACCGAGCACGGCTCGCGCCCGGCCGCGGCTTCGTGCCCGGCGTGAGCCCGACGCTGACCGTGGGACCGGCATGAAGCGGCTCGTCCTCGCAGCCTTCGTTGCTCGCCCTGGCCGTGCCCGCGCAGGCTTCGGCCGGCCGCTTCGCGATCGGGATCCAGAAGGGCGCCGACGAGCGGGCCGTCGCCCGCGAGGTCCAGGCGGTGACCGGCGAGCCGGTGACGAAGATCGGTCCGTTCGCCCTGTCCGTGCGCGCGCAGCACGCGGGCGAGCTGCTCTCGCTCAACGGCACGTCCTGGGTGGAGCGCATGCGGGCGACGCGGCGGCTCGCGTTCACGCCCAACGACCCGCTGATCAGCCGGCAGTGGTACCTGGGCCGGATCCACGCCTTCGACGCCTGGGCGCAGCTGCCCACGCTCGCGAGCGTGCGCGTCGCCGTGCTCGACTCCGGCATCGACTCGGGCCACCCGGACCTCCAGAGCCAGATCGTCGACGGGCGGAGCTTCGTCTCGAGCTCGTGGGAGACCGATACGAACGGCCACGGCACCTTCGTCGCGGGGGAGATCGCAGCCGCGACGAACAACGGAACCGGCATCGCCGCCGTCGGTTTCCCGGTCGAGCTCCTGATCGCCAAGATCGTGCGCGCCGACGGGACGATCTCGCCGGACGCCGAGGCCCGCGCCATCCACTGGGCCGTCGACCGGGGGGCGCGCGTGATCAACATGAGCTTCGGAGGCGTGCGCGACCCGCACGACCGGGGACTCGACACGTACTCGCCACTCGAGGCGGCGGCCGTGCAGTACGCCGTCAGCAAGGGCGTGCTCGTCGTCGCAGCGGTCGGGAACGCGGACAGCGCTCCGCAGGTCCGCCCGATCTCGCCGGGCCCGGGCGGCTCGGTGAACGTCTCGGCCAAGCCGCGCGTGCCGACCGACTACCGGCTCGTCAGCGGTGCGGCCCGCAGTGCGATCGCGCACGTCTCCGTCGCCCCGCTCGTCCGCTTCCACGGGATGCCTGACGCGTCGACGCTGCGCGGCTTCGTGCGGCCGCTCTTCCCCGGTGGGAGCGTCGCGCTCCAGCGCTTCGACGGCGCCCGCTGGAACTCGGTCGCGCGCGCGACGATCGACCAGAACGGAGACTTCCAGGCGCACGTGAAACTCACTCCTGGCCAGTACCGAGCACGGCTCGCGCCAGGCCGCGGCTTCGTGCCCGGCGTGAGCCCGACTCTGACCGTGGGCCCGGCATGAAGCGGCTCGTCCTCGCAGCATTCGTGCTCGCCCTGGCCGTGCCCGCGCAGGCTTCGGCCGCCCGCTTCGCGATCGGGGTCCAGAAGGGCGCCGACGAACGCGCCGTCGCCCGCGAGGTCCAGGCGGCGACCGGCGAGCCGGTGACGAAGATCGGTCCGTTCGCCCTGTCCGTGCGCGCGCAGCGCGCGGGCGAGCTGCTCTCGCTCAACGGCACGTCCTGGGTGGAGCGCATGCGGGCCACACGGCAGCTCGCGTTCACGCCCAACGACCCGCTGATCAGCCGGCAGTGGTATCTGGGCCGGATCCACGCCTTCGACGCCTGGGCGCAGCTGCCCACGCTCGCGAACACCCGCGTCGCCGTGCTCGACTCCGGGCATCGACTCGGGCCACCCGGACCTCCAGGGCCAGATCGCCGCCGGGCGGAGCTTCGTCTCGAGCTCGTGGGAGACCGATACGAACGGCCACGGCACCTTCGTCGCGGGGGAGATCGCAGCCGCGACGAACAACGGAACCGGCATTGCCGCCGTCGGTTTCCCGGTCGAGCTCCTGATCGCCAAGATCGTGCGCGCCGACGGGACGATCTCGCCGGACGCCGAGGCCCTCGCCATCCACTGGGCCGTCGACCAGGGGGCGCGCGTGATCAACATGAGCTTCGGCGGCGTGCGCGACCCGCACGACCGGGGGCTCGACACGTACTCGCCACTCGAGGCGGCGGCCGTGCAGTACGCCGTCAGCAAGGGCGTGCTCGTCGTCGCAGCGGTCGGGAACGCGGACAGCGCTCCGAGCGAGCCGTGGAACTACGCCGGCTATCCCGCAGCTCTTCCGCACGTCCTCGGCGTCAGCTCGCTGAACCGCGACGGAACGGTGCCGAACTTCTCGAACCGCGACTTCCGCTACGTCGACATCGCGGCTCCCGGCGAGGACATCTTCTCGACGCTCCCGCGCGCGCTGACCCTGTCGTCCAGGCCCGGCTGTCTGCCTCAGGGTTACTCGGACTGCGGCCCGATGGAGTACCGCCGCGGTGAAGGGACGTCGTTCTCCGCTCCGCAGGTCTCGGCCGCCGCGGCGCTGCTCTTCGCGACCGACCCGGGCCTCCAGGCGGATCAGGCCTCGACCATCCTCACGAGAACCGCAGTCGACTCGGACCGCGACACAGGCTGCCTCCGCTGCTACACCGGCCGCGACCCGCTGACCGGCTGGGGCTTGCTCGACGTCAGCAGCGCCGTGCGCGCGCTCGACGATCCGCTGCCGGCGCCCGACCGCTACGAGGCGAACGATCGGGTGTCCACTGCCGCGACCGTGTGGGGCCGCAAGGGCCAGCGGATCAAGGCGACGATCGACTACTGGGACGATCGCGACGACATCTACAAGATCAAGATCAACAGCGGGCAGAAGCTCGTCGCGCGCCTGCGCGGGCCCGCGGGCGCGAACTCGGATCTCTTCCTGTGGAAGCCCGGCACGACCAGCGTCGGCGGCACTGCGGTCGACCAGCGGTTCCTGGCCGCACAGTCTCGGTCGCCCGGATCGCTGGACAAGATCAGGCTGCGCGTTACGCAGGCCGGCTGGTACTACCTGGTCGTGAAGATCGCGTCGCCCGGTTCGGGCAAGTACACGCTCAGGTACCGGAAGCGCCCTCGGGCGGCGCTCCGAGCAGCTCGTCCGTAGCGACCTCGCGGATCTGCCGCGCCGGGTTGCCGACGACGACCGCGCGGGCGGGCACGTCGCGCACGACGACTGCGCCGGCTCCGACGTAGGCCTCTTCTCCGATCTCGACCGCCGGGCAGAGCACCGCGCCTCCGCCGACGCGGGCGCCTCGCCTGATCGTCGGCCCGCGGCGGAGCTCGTGCCGCTTCTCGGTGCGGCCCATGAAGTTGTCGTTCGTCGTGATCACGCCCGGCGCGATGAAGACCTCGTCCTCGAGCGTCGAATAGGCGGTGACGTAGGCGTTGGCCTGGATCTTCGTCAGCGCTCCGATCGTCGTGTCGTTCTCGACGAGCGAGCCGCGCCCGATCACGACGTCGTCGCCGATCTCGCAGCGCTCGCGGACGCAGGCCTGGTCGCCGACGATCACGCGCTCGCCGATGCGGGTGCCGGCGAAGACAATTGCGCCCGCCGAGACGATCGTTCCCGCCCCGAGCTCGAGCGGCGGCAGCTCTTCACGCGCCGCCGTCGAGCGCGGCGACAGCGCGGGCTGCTTGCCGACGACAGCGTGGTCCCCGATCACGCAGCCGTCCCCGACCACCGTGCCCGGATAGACGACCGCGGTCTCGGCGATCTGGCTCACGCGGGAGCGCGGTCGAGCGACTCCTGGAGCTGCTCGAGCGTGCGGATCACCGCGAGCCCCTCCCGGGCCGGCGCCAGCGGGTCGCCCTCGCCCTCAACGAGCGCGAGGAAGTGCGCGACCTCCCGGCGAAGGGGCTCCTCCGTCGAGAGCTTCGGAATGTGGATGTCGCCGACGCGAACCTGCCAGTCGCTCGCCGGCCGCTCGACCGGGCCCTTGTCGTAGACCGTGAGCTTGCGATCCGGCTCCATGTCGTCGAAGACGGCCATCTTGTCGCGCCCGACGACGGTCAGCTTGCGCATCTTGTGTGGATCGAGCCACGAGACGTGCATGTGCGCGATGACCCCGGACGGGAACCGCAGGTAGCAGAAGACGACATCCTCGATCCCGCTGCGCAGGAACGACTCGCCGCGCGCCCAGGCCTCGACGGGCTCCTCGCCGACGAGGTGCAGGATCATCGAGAGGTCCTGCGCGCCGATCGACCAGAGCGCGTTCTCGTCCCGGCGGATCTGGCCGAGGTTCTGCCGGTTCCCGTAGAGATAGAGGACGTCTCCGAGCTCGCCTCCGTCGATCACTTCCTTCAGCCTCTGTAGCGCCGGGTGGTAGAGGAGCAGGTAGCCGGGCATGAGGACGAGCCCCTGCTCCTCCGCGAGCGCGGCCAGCTCCTCCGCCTCGGCGCTCGACTGGGCCTGGGGCTTCTCGACGAAGACGTGCTTCCCGGCCGAGAGCGCCTGCTTGGCGAGCTCGTAGTGCGTGACGACCGGGGTTGCGATCACGACCGCGTCCAGCTCCGGGTCGGCGAGCAGCTCCTCGAAGTCCGCCGTCGTCCGCGCCTGCGGATAAGCCTTGGCCGCTGACTCGAGCAGATCAGGTGAGAGGTCGCACAACCAGCGCAGGTCCGCCAGCGAGCCGAAGTTCCGGGCCAGGTTGGGGCCCCAGTAGCCGAGCCCCGCGTGCCCGACTCGGATCACAGCTTCCAGACCTTGCCGTTCACCGTCCCGTGCGGGCCGGTCGCGTTGCGCAGGTCGACGACGAGCGGCGCTTGCTGGACGAGGTCGTCGTAGTCGATGCCCGAGTGCGCGGTGACGATCACGACGCAGTCCACGGCCCCGGGCTCGAGCGGAGCCGAGGTCAGGCCCAGGTCCGGCAGCTCGTGCACGAATGGGTCGTGGTACGAGACGTCCGCTTCTGCCTCCTGGAGCAGCTCGATCATCTTCAGCGCCGGCGACTCGCGCGTGTCGTCGATGTCCGCCTTGTAGGAGACGCCGAGGAGCTGGATCTTCGAGCCCTTGAGGGCCTTCTCGTGCGCGTTCAGCGCGCGGGCGATCTTGCCGAGGCACCAGTACGGCATGTTCTCGTTGACCTTGCCCGCGAGCTCGATGAACTCGGTGTAGAAGTCGTATTCGCGCGCCTTCCAGGTCAGGTAGAAGGGGTCGATCGGCATGCAGTGGCCGCCGAGCCCGGGGCCCGGCTGGAAGCTCATGAACCCGAACGGCTTCGTTGCGGCCGCGCCGATGACCTCCCAGACGTCGATCTGCATCCGGTCGCAGAGTTGCGCGAGCTCGTTGACGAGCGCGATGTTGACCGAGCGGAAGATGTTCTCGAGGAGCTTCGTCAGCTCTGCCGCCTCGGGGGACGAGACCGGGTGCACCGTCTCGAGCGCACGCCTGTAGAGCGCGACCGCACGCTCCGTGCAGGCAGGGGTGAGGCCGCCGACGATCTTCGGCGTGTTCTGGGTCGTCCAGTCCTCGCGGCCGGGATCGACGCGCTCGGGCGAGAAGGCGAGGTGGAAGTCCTCGCCGGCCACGAGCCCGCTGCCGCTCTCGAGGATCGGCCTGAGGCGCTCGCGGGTCGTACCGGGATACGTCGTCGACTCGAGCACGACCAGCTGGCCCTTCTGGAGGCGCGGCGCGATGTCCGCGGCAGCGCCGAGGACGATGGAGAGGTCCGGCTCGCGCTGCGCCGTGAGCGGCGTCTGGAGCGCGATCAGGATCGCGTCCGCCTCGGCGAGCACGTTGTAGTTGCTCGTGATCTCGATCGCGCCGGACTCGACGAGTGGCCGGAGCCCCTCTGACGGGACGTCGCGGATGTAGCTCTCGCCGCGCTTGACGAGCTCCACCTTCTCCGGGTTCGCCTCGATAAGGACGACCCGGTTCCCGGCTCCTCCAAACACCTGAGCGAGCGGCAGGCCGACATAGCCCGCGCCGACGATTGCGATTTGTCCCGTCATCGCCGGGCGATAGTACAGACGCTCTAGGAGCGCGTTCTAGCCAGGTACCAGCGTTTCGCGGTCGGGTCGGTCTTGAAGAACGTCGTCAGCAGGTTCACGACCTTCTGCACGCCGCTGGGGGACGGGTGCGTCCCGTCGGTTTCGACGTCGTCGCACGTCCACTGCAGTCCGTCGCTCCGGCCGGCCAGTCCGTCAGTCCACAGGTACGGGCCCCACCCGACCCAGGGGCCTTTGAGCTTGCCGCTGATCCGGTCCTGGATCACGCCGCGGACGGCATAGCCGCTGTCGTAGGCCGCCGGCTCGGGATTCCAGCCGGTGATCGCATAGCCGCCGTAGGTCCGGCTCGAGAGGTACACGAGCCGCAGCTTCGGATAGCGGAACCGCATCGTGTTGATGATCTTGCGGACCGAGGTCTGAAGCGCCTTCGCGTCCTTCGGGAAGCGCCTGTGCTCGCCGGCGATTGCCTCTTTGAGCCAGACGACCTGGACCTGGGAAGCCGAGACGCCGGCCTCTGCGAGCCGGCTGTCGATGTTGTCCCAGTAGACGGCCCTCGAGTTGACGTTCGAGGCGTCGAAGCCGTTCTGCGCGCCGTCGACGACGACGACGTTCGGGTTTCGCACGTCGTCGCGGTCGGAGGCGCGCTTGAAGGCGGAGAACTCTGCGCTGGCGTTCGACATGCCGACAGAGAGCACGACGATCTTTCCGTTGATCGGCCGCACCTGGCGCGAGGCGGTCATGCCCTTCTTCAGGTACTTCGCCGAGGGGCGGTTGAGGCCGCCGGGGTAGAGGCCGCCGCGGTAGCCGCGGTAGCGCCGGTTGCCCATGTCGGTCAGCGGAAGGAGCCCCGTCGAGGTGAGCGAGCACTGCGCGTTCGGGCGTGCCTGCTTGGCGGGCGCCTGCGAGATCGACAGGGACGCCGAGACAGCCGCAAACGCGACCACCAGAGCCAGAAGCGCCTTCACTCGCATCGCATCCCGAAGAGTACGCGGCACCCGTTAGGGCGCTGTTAAGGCTCGGCTACACTCGCCCGGCCAGGGCCGTTAGCTCAGCTGGTAGAGCAGGGGACTCTTAATCCCAAGGTCGCAGGTTCGATCCCTGCACGGCCCACCTCGCTTCCCTGGCCGGCGTCCCGCTCCCGCCCGGCGAAGCCGGGCTCCGCGGGCCGCCTCGCGCCGCTGACCGCACCTCCTGCGAGCGGCCCGTGTGGCTAACACTGTTCCACTCGCATACGGGCACGGTCAGCGACGCGCCAGGAAACCGAGGGGTGAATCGAGTTGTGTCGCGCGGGGAAACGCCCTAGGCTTTTCGCGTGCCCATCTGCCCGAATTGCAGTCGGGACAATCCTGAGGGGTTTCGGCACTGCGGGTACTGCGGCGCCTCTCTCACAGAGTCCGCCGCGGAGCGGCGGAAGCTCGCGACACTCGTCTTCTGCGATCTCTCCGGGTCGACGGCGATTGGCGAACGGGCAGACTCGGAGACGGTACGCAGCCTGATGCTCTCGTACTTCCACGAGATGCGCTCTGCGCTCGAGGGGCACGGGGGCACGGTGGAGAAGTTCGTCGGCGACGCCGTGCTCGCGGTCTTCGGTGTGCCGGAGGCGCACGAGGACGACGCCCTCCGTGCCTGCCGGGCAGCGCTCGAGATGCAGGCGCGACTTGCGTCGCTGAACGAGGAGTTCGAGAGGCGCTTCGCAACGCGGATCGCGCTCAGGATCGGCGTCAACACGGGCGAGGTCGTTGCCGGCGATGCGTCAAGCCTCGAGACGTTCGTGACCGGGGATGCGGTCAACGTTGCCGCACGGCTCGAGCAGGGCGCGGGTCCCGGAGAGGTGCTCATCGGCGAGTCGACCTTCCGTCTCGTGCACACGACCGCGAAGGTCGACGCGATCGAACCGCTGCGCGCAAAGGGCAAGACGGAGCCAGTGGCCGCTTACCGCCTGCGCGAGATCAGCGGCTTCGGGCCCGCACCTCGGACTGTCGGCGCATCCTTTACCGGACGAAGTGAGCAGCTCGATTTGCTCGAGCGTGAGCTCCAGAAGGTCGGGGCACCGGAGTGCCGACTGGTCACCGTCATCGGTGAACCAGGCGTCGGCAAGTCGCGCCTAGTCGCGGAGTTCGTGACGCGGATCGGCACACGGGCTCGAGTCGTCCGCGGCACGTGTCTCTCGTACGGCGAAGGCATCACGTACTGGGCGGTCGGCCAGATCGTGCGGGAGCTCGCCGGGATCGAGGACGAGCACTCGTCCATAGAGGCGCGGCAACGAATCGCGGCACACGTCGCACGCGAGCCGAACGGCGATGCCATTGCCGCGAAGATCCAGCAGCTGCTCGGGCTCACCGAAGGCGCGGCGTCTGCCGAGGAGACCGCCTTGGCAATCCGTGACTTCCTCGTCGCCAGTGCTCGCACGTCCCCGCTTGTCGTTCTCATCGACGACATTCAGTGGGCCGAGCCCACGCTGCTCGATCTCATCGCCGCGCTCCCGGCGGCGGTCAGCGATGCGCCGATCCTGGTGATCGCCCTGTCGCGGCCGGAGCTGCAGGACGACCGTCCCGACTGGAAGGCCACGGTGCAACTCGAGCCGTTCGGCGAGGACGACGTCGACGCGTTGCTCAGGAGCATGCTGGGCACCGCGGAGCCACGGGTTCGAACACGCCTCGCAAACGCATCGGGCGGCAACCCCCTGTTTCTCGAGGAGCTCGTGGCGATGCTGGTCGAGGGAAACACACTGCGCCTCGAAGACGGCGTCTTCACGGTCGTGGACGACCTCGAGGCGCTCGCGCTGCCTACGAGCCTGCACGCGTTGTTGGGGGCGCGTCTCGATCGGCTCGAGCCCGATCTGCGCGCCACGCTCGAACGCTGCGCGATCGAAGGCGAGGTCTTTCACCGCGGCGCCGTCGTTCAGTTCTCCGCACCCGCGTCGGAGCCGTCGGTGCGCGCGAACCTCGAAGCTCTGGTCGCCAAGGGCCTCATCCGTGCGGCCGGAGCGAGCTTCGTAGACGAAGCCGCATTCCGCTTCAAGCACATCCTCGTCCGCGAGACCGCCTACCAGTCAACCACGAAGAAGCTTCGCGCTGACCTTCACGAGCGGTTCGCGAACTGGCTCGAGCAAATTGCCGCCGGAAGATTGACCGAGTACGAGGAGATCCTCGGGTACCACCTCGAGCAGAGCTACCGCTACCACACCGAGCTCGGCCCTGCGAATGACGAGATCCAGGAGGTAGGCAAACGCGCTGCGTCACATCTCGCGGAGGCGGGGCGCAGGGCATTGCGGCGCGGAGACATCGGTGCGGCGACAGGCCTGCTCGGACGCGCTGCGGAGTTGCTTCCGGCGGGCCAGCCCAACCGGGCGCCGATCCTCGTGCTCCTCGGTGACACGCTGATGGATGCGGGTCGCAACACGGACGCCCTCCGCGCGTTCAACGAGCTCGACGGCGCGGACGGCGTCGACGAGGTGTCACGCACCCATGCGGAGCTGTGCCGCGCAGAGCTGGAGCTCCAAATGGACTCGACTGCCACGGCAGTCGACGAGTATCGGCGGAGGGCGCTCGACGCGATCGACCTGTTCGCAGCGCATGGTGAGGAGCAGGCGCTCTTGCGTGCCTGCTGGGTCTCCTACCTGACGAGCATGTTTGGCGGCCGATCGGGCGAGGCCCAGGCCGCAATCGACCGGCTCAGCGTCCTCACCGGCCATGTCTCCCGGCAATTGGCAGGCCGGTTGCCCGGAATGCAAGCAATGAACCTGGCCTGGGGGCCGACGCCTGTCACCGAAGCGCTCGCCGCGACCGCCGCACTTCTGGAGATCACGCGTGACGACCCGGCAGCCGAGCCCGTCGTCCTCGGCGCTCACGCCTATCTGCTTTCCCAGGCCGGCGACATCGACGCGGCGCGGCATGCACTCGACCGCATGCGGGAGATCGCAGACCGACAGGGCCAGCGCGTGGTGTTGTGGTCGTCGTGGGGGCAGAACGTCGGCCGCACGGAGTTGCTCGCCGGGGATCCTGCGCGCGCGGAACAGGTGCTGCGACCGTGCTACGACTCGCTCCGGGCCGCGGGGCTTCTCGGCTTCTCGGGCACCGTCGCCGGGCAACTCGCACACGCGCTCGTCGAACTGCGGCGTCCCGACGAAGCGGCGGCCTACGCAACCGCCGCCCGAGAGGAAGCGGGCGAGGCCGACGTCCTGCCCCAGGTCCTGTGGCGCAGCGCGCTGGCGCGCTCGCTCGCGGCCCGGGGCGAGATCGAAGAAGCGCTCGTCCTCGCCGATGAAGCTGTCCGGACAGCGGGCTCGACCGAATGGCCGAACGTGATTGCGGACGCGCTTCTCGACCAGGCCCGCGTCCTGCGTCATGCCGGGCGCCCGGCCCGAGTTGTTGCCGAGCGTGCAAGCGTGGTATACGTCGCAAAGGGAAACGCGGTCGGGCAAAACAAAGCCGCTGCCTTGGCGACAGGCCCGTGAGTACGCGGGCGCGCCACCAACGAGATGGAGGACCTCAATGAACGACCCATCGGCCCCAGGCGTGCTCCTCAAGAGTGAGGATGGCAGCCATTACTTCATTCCCTACTCCGATCTGTCGCAGTACGCGGCACACCACCCGAACGAAGCCGACGTCGCTCCCGAGGCACCGCGCGTCGATGCCTTCTCTGTGAGCCGAACAGGCACCGAGGCGTACTCCGCGGCGGCCGTCGCGTTTCCGCCGTTCCCTGAAGGCTGACGGGCATTCGGCTCGATCCGGCCGTGTCGGGGCTCCCGGAGACTGAGCCTGCGCCGGAAGAGCTCGTTGCGGTTGCGGACAAGCTGCACGTGGACGGGACCCATCGCACGATGGCGCCCTGGCGCACGCTCGAGCGGCTCGGACCCGACGTACTGGCGCAGGTCGGCGTCACCCGCGTCGCCGTAATCACCGGGCTCGACGACGTCGGCATCCCGGTCGTGATGGTCTGCCGTCCGAACGGACGCTCCCTCTCGGTGTCGCAGGGCAAAGGCGTCGATCTGACCGCTGCCAAGGTCTCGGGGATCATGGAGGCCGTCGAGGCGTGGCACGCCGAACAAGTGATGCTTCCGCTTCGCCTGGGCACCTACCGGGAGCTGTCCGCTGTGGCCCGCGTCGTCGACGTCGAGCAGCTTCCCCAACCGGCCCGGTCAAGGTTCCATCCCGATCTCTCGATCCTGTGGATCGAGGGCACGGATCTGTTCTCCTCGGATCGCCTGTGGGTGCCGTACGAATGCGTGCACCTCGACTACCGCATCCCCGGGCCTCAAGGCACCGGCTGCTTCCTCGCCAACGGCAGTGGCCTGGCCGCGGGCAACCACGTGCTGGAGGCCGTGAGCCACGCGCTCTGCGAGGTGGTCGAGCGCGACGCGTTCGCTTTGTGGAATGAGCGTCTGCCGGAGGACCGCGCGGCGCGGCAGGTCGACCTGGACAGCGTCACGGACCGCGGTTGCCGGCGTCTGCTCGACACGTATGCGCAGGCAGGCGTCGGCGTTATCGCGTCGGATCTGACGACGGACGTCGGGCTCCCGGTGTTCTCGGTCACGGTCGTCAACCGTCGCCGCGATCCCCTCCGGCGTTTCCCGGCCGCGATGGGCGGAGGCTGCCACCCCGACCGCGCGGTGGCGCTGTCGCGCGCGCTGACCGAGGCGGCGCAGGGCAGGCTCACGCTGATCGCAGGCAGCCGGGACGACTTCACGACGGACTACTACCGGCACATAAAGGACGCAGACGTGCTCGCGTCGCACCTGGCCCGGCTCGGTACCGCTGCCACGCGCTCGTTCACGGACGTGGCGCATGTACCGGCAGACACCATCGATGAAGACGTGACCAACGAGTTGGATCGCCTAAAGGCAGCGGGCGTGGGCCAGGCGATCCTGGTGGATCTGACGCGGCCCGAGCTGCGCATCCCGGTCGTGCGCATCGTGGTGCCCGGCCTGGAAGGGTTTACGGACAAGGCCGAGCCAAACGTGCCGGGGGAGCGCCGCCGGATCTTGCGGGAGGGATGATGAGACCGGCTGTCGTGTTTCTCGGGCCGACGCTTGCGCACGACGAGGCTCGGACCGTGCTCGACGCGGAGTTCCTTCCCCCGGCCGCGCACGGGGACGTCCTGCGCGCAGCATTTCGCCGACCGCAGGCGATCGGGATCGTGGACGGCGTCTTCGAGCACGTGCCTGCGGTCTGGCACAAGGAAATCCTGTTCGCGCTGTCCGAAGGAATCCACGTGTACGGAGCCGCAAGCATGGGCGCACTGCGCGCGGCCGAGCTCGACCGGTTCGGGATGAGGGGGATCGGCGAGGTTTACCGCGCCTACGCCGAGGGTGTCTTGGAGGACGACGACGAGGTCGCAGTCGCACACGCCGGCGTCGAAGACGGTTTCCAGGCGATGTCCGACCCGATGGTCGACATTCGCGCGACGCTGAACGCCGCGGTGTCGAACGGGATCGCGAGCGAGCAAACGGCCGCCACGATCGTTGCGCAGATCAAGGCGACGTTCTACCCAAGGCGCTTGCTCCTCGGCGCTTTGAACTCTCACGACGATGACCACCTGCGATTGCGTGAGTGGCTTCCGGACGGCTGGGTGCGACGCAAGCGCGACGACGCGCTCGCCCTGCTTGCGAACCATGACCGACGATCTGTCGGCCGGCCTCGAGCCGTTCCGCCCGGACTGGACGCTGCAACGCACCCGCTCTTGGGAGGACGCCCGGCACTCGGTGGAACGAGCCGCCGAGCACCGACCCGGTTCCACGCCGGCAGTGACCGCAGACGAGGAGCTCGAGTCCGTACTCGACGAAGCTCGCCTCGATCCAGACCAATACGGCCGACTGCTCGATCAGTCGCTCCTCATCGCACTGGCACGCCATGGCGCTGCGGCGGTCGGAGTCGACGTCTCGTCCTGGGCACATCAGGCGGCCTTTGATCAGGAGCGCCACCGTCGCGGTCTCTCCGAACACGACGACGTGACAACGTGGTTGGAGCAGCGAGGCCTGAGCATGGCCGATCTCCCTGCAGTAGCTCAGCGCCTGGCGGTGCTGCGGTGGGCACACGACGCTCACCGTGACGCTGTTGCAGGCGAGGTTGTGTTCACGCTCCGGTCGGACGATGTCTACACCGAGCTCGTTGCACGTGCGGCGCGCAAGCGCGAGGTGCTCGGATCGCTGCCAGCCTCACGCTCGCCCGATATCGACAGCCGCGCGTTGATCTCCTGGTACTTCGGCGAGCACCTCGGCCAGGCCGTCCCCGTTGCGGTGGACACCTGGGCGTCAGCGAACGGCTGGCGGCGGGTGGCCGATTTCGTGCGCGCAATTCGAGCCGAGTGGCGATTCCAGCAGGCCACAGGAAGCGGCAAAGGACGACCACTGCCTCAGGCCTAGAGGCAGGATCCCGCTCCAGCAGCGGGATTTGACTCATTCGTGTCATGGTCGCGCCGCGCCGGGCGCGCCTACGTGTCGCCTCACTGCCCGGATTGTCCGGGCGGTGGCAACAGGAAGGCACATGTCTCTAAAGCGATGGCTCCCTCTGCTGGGCGCGCTCGGCCTGATGGTCATGGTCGCAGGCGTCGCAGGGGCGGCGAACAACAAGAGCAAGACCCGCACGATTACGCGAGCATGTTTCTGGGTCGAGGAGAAGGGTGCTCCAGTCACCCGCCACGACGTCAAGATCAGCAAGCTCAACCGAAGCGACGTTCGCTTCTGCATCGTCGGAAAGAGCGGGGCGAAGGGCAAGGCCGGAGCCGCCGGCGCCTCCGGAGCTCAGGGGGCCGTCGGCGCCTCAGGGGATCCAGGGCGAGCGCGGCCTCACGGGCTTGCAAGGCCTCGTCGGGCTGCAAGGCCTGCTCGGCGCCTCGGCGCGGTGGCGACGTGGCCTGCAGGGCGAGAAGGGCGAAGTCGGTCTGCAAGGCGAGACTGGCCTGCAGGGCGAGGCCGGCCCGATGGGGCCGCAGGGCGCACAGGGCGAGGTCGGCCCGGCTGGGCCTGAAGGCCCGCAGGGTGCGACGGGCGCTCAGGGCGAGGTTGGCCCCGCGGGTGCCCTAGGCCCGGCTGGCCCGCAGGGCCCCAAGGGTGACGTAGGCCCGCAGGGTGACAAGGGTGACGTCGGCCCCAGGGCGACAAGGGCGAGGCAGGCCCGCAGGGCCCCAAGGGCGACGCAGGCCCGCAGGGCCCGAAGGGCGATGCTGGCCCGCAGGGTCCCAACGGTGCCGCAGGGCCGCAGGGTCCCAAGGGCGACGCGGGCTCGCAGGGTCCCAACGGTGCCGCAGGGCCCAGGGTCCCAAGGGCGACGCAGGTCCCCAGGGTCCCGCAGGGCCGAAGGGTGACGCGGGTCTCGACGGCTCGCAGATCATCACCGTCGCCGGCGGCGTGGCGTCCGGCGACGAAGCAGTTCACCGTGAACTGCCCCGTCAACCACGTCGCCCTCAGCGGTGGCTTCTCCGTCCAGGGTTCGGTGACCGCGAGCTTCCGCTCGGACGCCGCCGGTGACCCGACGGGCAACACGTCGTGGACGATCGTTCAGTCCTCGGGAGCAAGCCTCTCCGGGACTGTGTACGTCTACTGCGTGCCAAGCAGCTAGGCGCGCAAGGCTAGTGCGAGAAGGCCGGGGGCCATACCCCCGGCCTTTGCACTTCTGGACTAGGCGACCAGCTCGGTGCAGCAGGTCGAGCTGGACCGAGGCGAACGCGGCCACGACCTCGGGGTCGAACTGCGTTCCCGCGCAGCGCACGAGCTCGCTCATCGCATCCTCCGAGCCGAGTTGGGGCGCATACGGACGCGTGGTCGTCATCGCGTCGAACGCGTCGCAGACCGAGATGATCCGCGCGCCCAGCGGGATCTCGGGGCCGCTCAGCCGATCCGGATAGCCGGTTCCGTCCCAGCGCTCGTGGCTGGAGCGGACGAGCCTCGCGGCGCCTCCGAAGTCGGGTGCGGCCGCGAGGATCCGCTCGCCGATCAGCGGGTGCCGCTTCACGAACTCCCACTCGTCGGCGCCGAGCGAGCCCGGTTTGCTCAGGATCTCCTCCGGGATCGCGAGCTTGCCGACATCGTGCAGCTCGGCCGCCTGCCGGATCCTCGCCAGCTCGCCCGGCGAGACGCGGAGCCTGCGCGCGACGGCTTCTGCGAGCTCGGCCACGTCCGCGATGCGGCTCTCCACGTCGCGCACCGCACCGAGTGCGTCCACCGTCTCGACGGGAGCGCGGTGCCGCTGCTTGTGGAGGTACATGCGATGGTCGGCCATGCTCAGCGCCTCACTGAGCTGGCTCGCCTCCGACGGCATCAGCACCGCGCCGTACGAGCAGCTGACGGCGAAGCCTTCGCCTTCCTCCGTCAGCGCTGCCGCAGCACGTTCTGCAAGATCGTTCGACTCGCCGTTCTCGAGGCCGGCCAGCACGCAGAACTCGTCGCCGCCGAGCCGGTAGGCGCGTCCCTCGCCGTCGACCGCCGCGCCGAGCATGCCCGCGACGCGAGCGAGCAGCGCGTCGCCCGCGGAGTGGCCGAACGAGTCGTTGTACGCCTTGAATCCGTCCAGGTCGAAGACGACGAGCGCGAACGGCGCGCGTTTCGTCCGCCAGCGCAGCGTCGAACTCGAGCATGAAGCGCCGGCGGTTGCCGAGCCCGGTCAGCGCATCGGTCAACGCCTCCTCGCGGCTCGCGGCCAGCAGCTGCACGCGCTCGCGGAACGTGAGCACGGCGCGGACGATGACCGCGGCGATCGTGGCCGACGCGAGCGCCATCGCGAACGTGTTGATCCGGACGAAGTGGTCGTAGACGAGCAACGAGAGCCCGACGAGGGCGAAGAACGTCGGCAGCGTCAGCGTCTGCCAGCCTTCGTCGCGCACGCCTTCGAGCTTGCGGATCGGCTGCCAGGCCGCGCACGCGATCAGCGCCAGCCCCAGCGGCCAGCCCACGTCGAGCGGGCCGCCCTCCTTGTACGTCCCGGCTGCCGTCTCGTAGAGGTACGCGCTGTCGATCAGCGCGAAGACCGCGAAGCCGACCGCGACGAATGCCCACGTGGCGTCGAACCGCCAGCCGGTCAGGGCGAACGTGGCGACGACGAGCGCGAGCAGCAGCAGCGTCGGCGAGCGGATAGGCGAGGTTCGTGGCGACGACGAGCGTGCTTCCGCCCGTCGACTTCAACACCGCGTCGAAGACGACCGCCGCTCCGAGCGCGGCGACCGCCAGCGACGCGATCACGCCGTCGAGGAAGAGGTTGCCGCGGAAGTCCTGCATCCGCCTGCGCAGGAGCAGCGCCAGGGCGGCATAGCTCATCGGATAGAACGCGAGATAGAACGGGTCTGACACCGACGGGATCGGCACCTCGGCCGTACCGGAGAACGCGAAGAAGTAGTAGAGGTCGCCGGCCGTCCAGAGCGCGAGCGCGATTCCGAGCAGCAGCCAGGGCAACCGCTCGGCCTTGACCGCGAATCCTCGTGCCAGGCACGCGAGTGACGCCGCGACCAGCAAACCGTTGTAGACCCAGCTGTCGAAGAACGCGTCGACGGGCCCGTGAATCCCCAGCAGCGACTCGACGCCGTACGCCGCCGTGACGGCGAGCAGACCGATGCAGAGGAACCTGCCGATGCCGAGAACGCCCCGTGCAGGGGTCGGCAAGAAGTTTTGGTGAAGCCGCAGAATTGCCCTCCGGTAGTCGAAAAACGCCTGATTCGCACTATCACGCGTGTAGGGTTTTGCGGCGTCCCCCAGAGTGGGGATTCGATCCCTCGTTCTGATTCCCCCTTTTGGGGGATGGGAGGGCCTTCAATGGCACCGATGGAGGTCTCGATGAGAGCGTCAGCGGCGACTCTCGCAGTACTCGGGCTCCTCGCGGCCTCCTTCGCGGGAGGCGCCTCCGGTGCAGGGAGCCCGAACGTCGCCGCCCTTCAGGTCGGTCTCCGGACGCACGGGCTCTACCAGGGGACGGTCGACGGCGTTCTCGGCCCGCGCACCGAGCGGGCTGTCATGCGGTTCCAGCGCCGAGCGGGCCTCTCCCCGGACGGCGTGATCGGACCGCGCACGCGCAAGGCCTTCGGCCGGTACGGACGGCGAGGGCCGCTCGGGCGCCGAGACCTGGCGATCGGTACCCGCGGTTGGGACGTCGCCGCGCTGCAGTTTGCGCTCGCCTGGCACGGCTTCCCGTCGGCGGTCTTCGACGGCGTGCTCGGCGCGCACACCGACACGGCGCTGCGGAAGTTCCAGCGCTGGGCCGGTCTCGACCCGGACGGAACCGCAGGGCCGTCGACGTACGCGGCGCTCCGGCGACCGGTGCCGCGCTCTCCGATCAAGCTCCTGGCTCCGGTGGCCGGTGCCTACGGCGACCTGTACGGGCCGCGGGGCAATCGCTTCCATGCGGGCATCGACATCCCGGCCTCCAAGGGGACGCCCGTCGGCGCCGCCGCTGCCGGGCGAGTCGTCTTCGCGGCAGTCGGCGAGGGGTTCGGCAAGCTCGTCGTGCTCGAGCATGCACACGGCGTCAGGACCCGCTACGCGCATCTGTCGCGGATCACCGTTCGCGTCGGCCAGTACGTGAAGGCCCGCGCCACGGTCGGTCTCGTGGGCGCGACGGGCGAGGCGACCGGCCCGCACCTGCACTTCGAAGTCCTGGTGCGTGGGGCCAACGTGGATCCATTGTCCGCCCTCTAACCGCGGACAATGGCAACGCCCGCGGCGTAAGCCACGGGCGAGCCTTTGGCGGTGCTAGAAGTCGGTCGAGAGC
>CAWGVD010000025.1:0-22516 GCA_963825795.1 uncultured Actinomycetes bacterium
GGCGACGGCGCGCGCGATGATTTCCTCGACGACGTCGCTCTTCGCGTCGGCGTAGTCCTGGACGTATGCCCACTCGCGCGCGGCCAGTTCCCGCTTCGTCCGCTCGTACAGCTGGTGGTCGGCCTCGTTCGTCCGGAGGTGGTCCCGGAAGGCAAGCATCCGGTCGATCTCCGGGCAGTCGGCAGAGAAGACGTGGAGGTTGACGCTCGGGTCGGTCTTCCTGAGCATGCGGTGCTCGTACCAGTCGGGCTCGCGGATGCGCAGCCGGTAGCCCTCGGCCTCGAGCGCGGGCACGTAGTCGTCCTCGTTCGACGAGTCGGGCACGGCGAGGACGATGTCGATGATCGGCTTTGCCACGAGGCCCGGGACCGATGTCGAGCCGGCATGCTCGAGGAGCAGGGCCCGCGTACCGAGAGCCGCGCGAATGCGGTGCGCTTCGCGCTCGAATCGCAGCACCCACTTGGGGTCGTACTCGACGAGCACGATCGGGCCGTCGTGGCGCGGCCGCTCGTTGATCGTCACAGCGGCCAGGACGCTCGCACGGGCTCGTACTCGCCCGGCCAGTCGCTGTACGCCACGCGCGGCGCGTCTGTCTCCTCGGGCGTGGACGCGCCGTAGCGCGCGGCGACCTCGCTGACCGGATAGTGCAGCTTCTTGCCCTCGCCGCGCAGGCCGGCCATGAGGATCGCGCACGGCCCGTCGCCCGCGCCGACGATGATGTGGTTCGTTCCGGGCGCGCAGTGGAAGAAGTCCCACGCCTTGAGGCGCCGCTCCTCGTCCTCGACGATCAGGATGCATTCGCCGGACAGGACGAGGAAGTCCTCCTGGACGTTCTCGGCGTGGTACTTCCCGTTCGGCTGGCCGGGTTGGAGCACGTGGACGCCGATCCCGTAGTGCTCGAAGCCCTCGGGCGGCTCGAAGTCGGTCCACTGGCCGGCAATCTCGCTGCGCATCCAGCGTGCATCCGCAAGGTTCAGCACGAACGAGCCGGGCTCGGACGCGGTCAGCCCGTGCTCGGTGTCGTTGACGTTCGCTTGCTCGCCACCCATGCGCGAGACACTAGTCGCGCGTTCAGCCGTGGCGGTCCGCTCCCGTGGGCTCCAGCTGGTCGTGAACGTGCCCAGCCACCTTCCGGTCTGGCCGCGCGATGAGGAAGTAGACGGCGCCGACGACCGCGATGATGACCATCACGAACAGCGTGATCCAGTCGTAGTTGAAGAGGCCGCGCGCGCTCGTCAAGCCGGTTGGAACGACGACGTTGATCAGCATCAGCCCGAGGTAGAGCGCGGCGATGATCGACACCGTCCATCCCCACCGCCCGAGCTTGAACGTGCCCTCGGGCACCCAGCCGCGGCTGCGGGCCACGATCGCGCCGATCACGGTCAGCAGGAACGACAGGTAGATGCCGCTCACCGCGAACGAGATCAGCGACAAGAGCGCATTGATCTTCGCCGGGTACGTGATGAACCAGATGTGCACGTCCTTGGACGGCGTGTAGTAGACGAGGAACACGAAGAGCGTGGAGATCACGGCGCCTACGAGCAGCGCGTTCACGGGTGTGCGAAAGCGCTTGTTGACCGAGGACAGCCAGGCGGAGGCTGGGAGCGCGCCGTCTCGCGCAAAGGAGAACGCGAGCCGGCTCCCGGCGCCCTGGATCGACGTGCCGCACGAGAAGAAGGCGAAAATGATGAGGAGGAGCAGGAAGTCCTGCATCCCGCTGGAGAGCTGGCCGAGGATCGCCGGAACACCCCCGCCGTCGAAGACCGCCTTGATCGGCTCGTTCTTCGGCATCGCGAGCAGGAGCGCAGCAGTGAGCACGAAGGATGAGATCCCGCCCCAGATCAGAGCCCATCGCATCGCCGACGGAATCTTGCGGCCGGCGTCCTTCGTCTCCTCGGCGATGTCTCCGGCGGACTCGAAGCCGTAGAAGATGTAGACCGGCGCGAGCACGGCGATCAGCGCGGCTGCGAGCCAGCTCCCTCCGAAGCCGACGCCGTAGACGTTGGTCGAGGCGTGCGTCGCCCCTTGCGTCGAGAAGAGGAAGCCGAGACCGTGGTGAAACCCGTGGATGGCGAGGATGATCGCGATCCCGAACGTCCCGATGATCTCGACGCCGACTCCGAACTGTGCGACACGGCCCATGACCTTGGCGCCGGTGATGTTGAGCGTCGTCTGGATCGCGAGCAGAACGATCGTGATCAGGAGGATGGTCTCGTGGTTCGTCGGATCCCAGTTCGTGCCGAACCAGTTGTGCGAGAGCGACGTGACGTAGCCGACGACACCCGTGTCGACCGACGCCACGGTGACGAGCAGGGCGATTCCGTAGAACCAGCCCACGAACCAGCCGTAGGCGGGGCCGACGTTGAACTTGCTGTACTGGTAGAGCGCACCGGCGACCGGGTAGTGGCTCGCCAGCTCGCCGAAGACGAGGGCGACGAAGAGCATCCCGATGAGCGGGATGAACGTCAGCCAGAGGTACGCGGGGCCGGCGAGGGCCACGCCCAGGATGAAGAGCGAGTAGATGCCCACCATCGGGGACAGGTAGGTGAACGCGACCGCGAAGTTCTCGAAGAATCCGAGCACGCGGTTGAGCTGCGGCGTGTAGCCGAGGCTCTCGAGTCGCGCGTCTTCGTCTGGTACCCGGTCGGGGATCTCGGGGGCCGCTATGTCCGTCATCGCTCCTCCTCTTGGGCCGCGGGGTGGAAGATCTAAGACCGGTCGTGACGCCTGTGTCAAGATCGTCCGGTGGGCAGGCGGTCCCTCCTCGTCGCCGGGCTGCAGACCGCCGGCGTTCCGAACGATCCCGGCTGCGACGCTGGACGGGCTCGAGCGGCAGGTCCGCGCGCTCGCCTCGATGCTCGACGGCGTGCAGCTCGTGGTCGCTCCCGAGCTCCATCTGATGGCGCTGCCGCCACTGCTGGAGGACGAGGGGCCGCCCGAGGAGCGAGCAGTGCCTGTCCCTGGGCCGCTCACCGAACGGCTCGGCGCGCTCGCCCGGGAGACGGGCCTGTGGCTGATTCCGGGCAGCGTGTACGAGCAGGCCGACGAGGGGATCTACAACACCGCGCTCGTCTTCTCGCCGGCGGGTGAGCTCGTCACGAGCTACCGGAAGTGCTTTCCCTGGCAGCCGTACGAGACGGTGCTGCCCGGACGCGAGGTCGTCGGGTTCGAGATCGAGGGAATCGGCCGCGCTCGGCCTCGCGATCTGCCACGACGGCGTCTTCCCCGAGGTGTTCCGCCAGCTGGCCTGGGACGGCGCCGAGGCGATCGTCCAGGTGAGCCTGACGCCGACCAGCGACCGCGCGGTCGAGATCGTCGTCGCGCGCGCGAACGCGTACGTGAATCAGGTCTTCCTGGTCAACGTCAACGCCGCGGCTCCGGTCGGAAACGGGCGGAGCGTGGTCGTCGATCCCGAGGGCACGGTGCTGTACGAGGCCGGAGGCGAGCGAGGAGGTCGTGACCGCGCTGGTCGACTTCGACGCCGTCGCTCTCGTCCGCGAGCGAGGCGCCTTCGGCCTCAACCGCATGCTCGAGCAGCTCGACCGCCACGGCAGCGAGCTCGACCTGCCGATGTACGGCGGCCGCTACCGGCCGCGTCCGGGCAGCCGCCCCGCCTGAGCCAGGAGCTCGAGCGTCTCGTCGTGCGGGAGCGCCTCGACGACGCGACCGTCGCGGCCCGGTCACGTCCTGCGCGGCCCAGAGCGAGTTGACGACGGCCTCTTCGGTCGCGTCGACGGCCGCCTCGAACAGCGGGTTCAGCTCGTCGTCGCCGACGGAGCGCTCGTCGCCCGTGGCGAACGCGACGAAGATCTCGCCGCTGCCGTGGTAGGCGACCGAGCCCGTCCGCGCCAGCCCGAGGCCCGCGCGGCGGGCGATCCGCTCCAGCTGGTGCGGCGAGAGCTGCGCGTCGGTCGCGAGGACGACGATGCAGCTTCCGGCGTCGTTCGGCGGCGGCGCGGGCTCGAGCAGGCGGCGCACCGGAACGCCGTCGATCCGCAGGCTGCCGCCGAAGTTCGTCAGCGCGAGCACTCCGAGCGTGGCGTCGAGCTGGGGCACGACGCGGCTCGACGAGCCGATGCCGCCCTTGTAGCCGAGGCAGGACATCCCGGTTCCGGCTCCGACGGCGCCCTGGTCGAAGTCGGCGCTCGGCCGTCGCCACGGCCTGCTTCACGTCGGCTGCCTCGACGTGCACGAGTCCGAGCGTCGCTCAGCCAGCTGTCGTCGCACTCGCCGACGACCGGGATCACGACGTCGTCCGTGCCGACGGTCTCGTCCGCCTCGACCGCGATCTCGACGGCGGCGTCCATCACCCGGCCCACGGCGTGCGTCGACGTCAGATAGACCGGCGTCTCGAGGATTCCCCATTCGCGGATCTGGATCGAGCCGGTCAGCTCGCCTGCGCCGTTCAGCACCGCCGTTCCCGCGGGAACCGGGTGCTCGAGAAGCTCGGCGACGGCCTTGGGCAGGATGGCGGTGACGCCGGTGCGCGCGACCGCCGGCTCGTCTCGCCGGATCGTGGCCTGGCCGACGAGGACGCCGGGCACGTCGGTGATCGCGTTGCGCGGCCCCGCGTCGAGATCGCCGATCCGGAGGCCGTGGTCGCGAAGGCTCTCGCTCACCGGCCGACCATATAGTCGCCCGCGATGGTCGCGATGCCGATCGTGTGGGACGAGCGCTGCCGCTTGCACGAGCCGGGCGCCGAGGTCTTCGTCGGCCTTGCGACGCCCGGGACGGAAGTGCCGGCCCGCGCGGACGCGCTGCTCGCGGCGCTCGGCGACACCGTTCCGGCTCAGCCGCATGACGACGAGATCCTGCTCGAGGTCCACGACCGCGAGCTCGTCGCCTACCTCGAGTCGGCGTGGGAGTCGTGGAACGCCGCCGGGATCCCGGACGATCCCGGCCAGCGCCGCGTCGTCCCGTACGTCTTCGCCCACGAAGGGATTCGGGCTCGCCGTGCTCCCGCCGCGCAGTGGGCGCGACCCGGCTACTTCGCCTACGACACGATGACGCTCATCGGCCCCGGGACGTGGGAGGCCGCGCGTGGAGCCGTCGATGCCGCGCTGACCGCCGTCGATCTCGTCACGGCGCGGCGCGCCGCACGCGTACGCGTTGTGCCGCCCGCCGGGACATCACGTCTGCCGCGCCGCCTACGGAGGCTCGTGCTACCTCAACAACGCCGCGGTCGCGGCCGAGGCGCTGCGCCGTCACGCAGGCCGTGTCGCCGTTCTCGACGTCGACGCGCACCACGGCAACGGGACGCAGGAGATCTTCTGGGACCGGGACGACGTCCGCGTCGCATCGGTCCACGTCGATCCGGCGGAAGGCTGGTTCCCGCACTTCCTCGGCTTCGCGGACGAGTCGACGGATTCGAACCTCAACCTGCCGCTCCGGCCGGGAACCGGCGACGAGGGCTGGCTCGCGGCCGTGCGCGAGGCTGCGGAGTGGCTCGACGCCGAGGCGCTCGTCGTCTCCCTCGGGGTCGACGCGGGCGAGAGCGATCCCGAGAGCCCGCTGCGGGTGACGGCGTCCGGATTCCGCGAGGCCGGCCGCGTCGTCGGTGCGCTCGGCCTGCCGACGGTGCTCGTCCAGGAGGGCGGTTACGACCTCGAGACGCTCGGACCGCTCGTGCTCGAGTTCCTGAGCGGTGTAGAAAGCGCAGCATGATCGAGGCGACACTCTTCGGGAAGCCGCTGCCCGACGGCGGCACGATCGGCGTCGTCGCCGCGGCGAGCCCGCACGAGGGCAAGTCGGACGTCTACCGCGGCGTCGAGTGGTGGGAGTCCCACGGCTACCGCGTGAAGCTCGGCGACGGGGTCTTCGCGATCGACGACTACGTCGCCGGCGACCCGGAGCAGCGCGCCGCCGACCTGAACGCGCTCTTCGCGGATCCCGAGGTCGACGTCGTCCAGGTGCTCCAGGGCGGCTACGGCTCGGCGCAGCTGATCCCGTACATCGACTTCGACGTGATCGCGGCCAACCCGAAGCCGTTCATCGGCTACTCGGACATCACGGCGCTCCACGTCGCGATCCGCCAGCGCACCGGCCTCGCGACGCTCTACGGCTACGGGCTCGCGGGAGTCGGCGACAGCGAGTCGACGCCGTTCTCGCTCGACCGCCTGCTCGACGTGCTGCGAAGCGGGGGCGCGGGCGACGTGCCGCGCGATCCCGACGATCCGTACGTGCGCGCGATCAGCCCCGGCAAGGTGACCGCGCCGCTCGTCGGCGGGTGCTTCTGGCTCCTGATCCAGACCATGGGCACGCCGTGGGAGATCGAGCTCGAGGGCGCGATCCTCTTCTTCGAGGACGTGAAGCTCCCGCCGTACTTCCTCGACGGCTTCCTCAACCAGCTGAAGGACGCGGGCAAGCTCCAGCAGGTGGCCGGCGTCGTCGTCGGCGAGATGAAGGACTGCGACTACGGAGATATGCGCGAGTCCTCCGAGTGGCCGCGCTCGCGCACGCTCGAGGACGTGCTCGAGCAATACCTGGAGCCGCTCGGCGTGCCCGTCCTCTACAAGCTGCCGCTCGGACACGGGAAGCACCTCGCTTCCCTCCCGCTAGGGGTTCGTTGTACGCTCGACGCCGACATGCGGAGCCTGAACGTGGACGAGCCCGCGTTCAGGGAGTAAATCCCCGGGAGGGCGGACTGGTGAGGAAGACCTCGGCGGCGTTGTTCCTGTTGGCGATCCTGGCCGCGGGGTGCGGCGGATCGAGCTCGAGCAGCAGCCAGGAAGGCGGGACCTTCAAGCTCGGCACGAGCTCGCGAATCGACTCGCTCAACCCGTACGTCGCCTTCAACCAGGACGCGTACTCGACCTTCGAGTACATCTATCCGACCCTCATCCAGTACGACAAGGAGAACGCCAAGTTCGTCCCCGACTTCGCGAAGTCGTGGTCGACCTCCGCCGACGGGAAGACCTGGACGTTCAAGACCGTCCACGGCGCGAAGTGGTCGGACGGCCAGCCGCTGACCGCCGAGGACGCGGCCTGGCGGATCAACACCGACATCAAGTACAAGAGCACCGGAGCCGCGAACGACGCGGGCCTGATCGCCCACATCACGCGCGCCGAGGCGCCGGACCCGGACACGCTCGTCATCCACTACGCGGCGCCTGCCGGGAACGTGCTCGGCCAGTTCCAGCAGTACCCGATCATCCCGAAGCACATCTGGGAGTCGCACACCGGCAACAAGGGCAACGACCTGAAGACGTTCCCGAACGCCGCGCCCATCGTCGGCGCGGGCCCGTTCACCCTGAAGGAGTTCAAGAAGGACCAGATCGCGCTCTTCCAGCGCTACGACGGCTTCTACGGGCCGAAGCCGAAGGTCGACGCGTTCGGCCTGCGGATGTTCTCGAACGACGACGCGCTCGTGGCCGCGCTCAAGGCGCACGAGATCGACGCGATCGAAGAGGTGCCTCCGACGGCGATCGACACGCTGAAGAAGGCGGGCTTCAACGTCTCAGACGTGCCGGGCATCGGACCAGACCGACTTCATCATCAACTCGAGCCCGAACAAGAAGAGCCACCCGGAGCTGCAGAACCTGAAGGTGCGCGAGGCGTTCGACAACGCCATCGACCGCAAGCGGATCGTCGACGTCGTCTTCCTCGGGACGGCGAAACCGGCGGCATCGATCATCGCCGATGCGACCGGAGACTGGGCCAATCCGGACGTCCAGCCGACGGCGTTCGACATCGACAAGGCGAACGCGATCCTCGACGGGCTCGGCTACAAGAAGGGCGGCGACGGGATCCGGGTTGCGAACGGCCAGAAGATGTCCTACGAGGTGATCACGCCGACCGACCTCTCGAGCGCCAACCGCACCTTCGAGATCCTGCAGCCGGACTTCAGGAAGATCGGCGTCCAGCTGACCCAGAAGGCGCTCGACTCGTCGGCCGCGTTCGACGCGATGACCGCTCCCGACGGGAAGTACGCGAACTTCGACCTCGCGCTGTGGGACTGGACCGGGCTGATCGACCCCGACTTCATGCTCTCGGTCGTCACCTGCGACCAGTGGAGCGGCTGGAGCGACACCGGGTTCTGCGACAAGAAGTACGACGCCATGTACTCGAAGCAGCAGCTCACGCCCGACCAGGCCAAGCGGCGCGACGTCGTCTGGCAGATGCAGAAGTACCTGCAGGCCAGAAGAAGCCGTACATCTGGCTCGCTGCGCTCGATCACGTCGGGGCCGTGTCGAAGAACTGGACCGGACTACGTCGATTCGCCCCAGGGCCCGTTCAACTCGCTCTCGAAGCTGAGCCTGTCGAGCGTCCACCAAGCCGGCTGAGGCCTCTCCGCGAGGGGGCGGATGAGAGGCGCGGACTACTTCATCAAGCGCTTCGCCTTCGCGGTCGTCACCGTCTTCGTCGCGATCACGATCAACTTCGCGCTCTTCCGGCTCGCGCCCGGGAGCGCCGTCTCGAACCTGTCCCGCGTGCCGCACGCGACGCCCGAGACGCGTGAGGCGCTGAAGAAGGAGTTCGGCCTCGACAAGTCACGCGGCGAGCAGTACGTCCTCTACCTGAAGCAGCTCGCGCACGGGAACCTCGGGATCTCGTTCGCGAACCAGCAGCCGGTCTCGTCCAATCTGACGACGGCGCTGAAGAACACGATCCCGATGGTGCTGCTGGGGACGCTCTTCGCGATCATCCTCGGGACGCTGACGGGCGTCATCTCGGCCTGGCGCCGCGGGACCGCGACCGAGGGGATGACCCTGGGCACGGCGCTCACGCTCTACGCGATGCCCACGCACTGGCTCGGCCTGATGCTCGTGATCCTCTTCGCGGGGACGCTGCCGACGGGCGGCATGTCCGACGAGTTCCTGATCAACCCGTCGTTCGCCGAGCACGTTCAGGATCTGGCCCGTCACATCCTGCTGCCCTCGCTCACGCTGGGGCTCGTCCTCTTCGGCGAGTACACGCTGATCGTCCGCTCGGCGATGCTCGAGACGCTCGGCGAGGACTACATCCTCACGGCCCGCGCCAAAGGGCCTCAGGCCGTGGACGATCATGCGCAAGCACGCGCTTCGGAACGCGCTGCTGCCGGTGACGACGCTGATCGCGCTCTCGCTCGGCTACATCGTGGCCGGGGCGATCCTCGTCGAGACGGTCTTCTCGTGGCCGGGCATCGGGCGGGCCGTGTACGACGCCGTGCTCCAGCGCGACTACCCGATGCTGCAGGGCGCGTTCCTCGTCCTGACGGTGTCGGTCGTCTTCTTCAACCTCGTCGCCGACCTCCTCTACTTCAAGCTCGACCCGAGGATCACCGAGTGAGCGTCGTCCTCCACGAGCCCGGCGCGGTCGAGGAGACGGAGGTCCGGCAGGTACGTCGCGGCGTCGTCTGGCGGACGCTTCGCCGGCGGCCCTCGGCGATCGTCGGGATCGTGCTGCTCAGCGTGATCGTGCTGATCGGCCCTGCTCGCGCCGTGGATCGCGCCCTACGGCCTGCACGAGCAGGTCGGCCCGCCCTTCGGGCCGCCCTCGCCGGCTCACCCGCTCGGGCTCGACGACGGGGGCATCGACATGGTCACGCTGCTGATGTGGGGGACGCGGATCTCGCTCCTCGTGGGCTTCGCGGCGACGGTCGTGTCGATCCTGATCGGCGGCACCGTCGGCCTGACCGCGGGCTACTTCGGCGGCAAGGTCGACACCGTCCTGATGCGGATCACCGACTACTTCATCGTCATCCCGGACGTGCCGCTGATGATCGTCGTCGCCGCGATCTGGGGGCCGAGCATCGGCCACATCATCATCGTGATCGGGATCCTGCTCTGGACGGGCACGGCGCGCGTCCTGCGCGCGCAGGTGAAGAGCGTGCGCGAGCGCGTCTACGTGCAGCGCTCCCGGGCGCTCGGGGCGAGCCACTGGCGGATCGTCGGACGGCACGTGCTGCCCCAGGTGGCGCCGCTCCTGATCGCGAACACGGTGCTGACCGTCGCGGTCGCGATCTTCGACGAGACGGCGCTCTCGTTCCTCGGGCTCGGCGACCCGAGCGCGATCTCGCTGGGCAAGGTGATCGAGAACGCCTTCGAGCGGGCCGCGATCTCGTCCGGGCGCCTGGTGGGCGATCGTCCCGCCGGGCATCCTCGTCGCGCTGATCATCCTCAGCTGCAGCCTGATCGGCGGCGCGCTCGAGGACTCCCTCAACCCGCGCCTGCGCGTCGCGCACCTCGGCGCGCGGACGTTCCGGCTCCGGCCGCTCGTGGGCCGCTCCCCGGAGGCGCTGTGACGCCGCTCCTCCAGATCGAGGACCTCCACGTCTGGTTCGACATCGAGGACGGCGCCGGAGCTCCACGCCGTGCAGGGCGTCAGCATGTCGCTCGCGGCGGGCGAACGGCTCGGCCTCGTCGGCGAGTCGGGCTGCGGAAAGACGACCACCGCGCTGGCGGTGCTCGGGCTGCTCCCGCCGACGGCGAGCGTCTCCGGCAAGGTGCTCCTGGAAGGCAAGGACCTCCTGGCCGACGGCGAGGACAGCGTCCGCCCGCACCGCTGGGTGGACATCGCGATCGTCTTCCAGGGCGCGATGAACGCCCTCAACCCGGTGCGGACGATCGGCTCCCAGATCGTCGAGGCGCTCGAGCTGCACGGCCGCGCGACAGGTTCGCGCCGCGCGCGCGCAGAGCGCCGATCTGCTCGAGTCGGTCGGGATCCCGGCGAGCCGGGCGGAGCGCTTCCCGCACGAGCTGTCCGGCGGCATGCGCCAGCGGGCGGCGATCGCGATGGCGCTCTCCTGCAACCCGAAGGTGCTGATCGCGGACGAGCCGACGACCGCGCTCGACGTGATGGTGCAGGCGCAGATCCTCGAGCTGCTCGACAGCGCTCTGCCGCGACTTCGGGCTCGCGCTGATCCTCGTCACGCACGACCTGCCCGTCGTGGCGCAGCTCTGCAGCGCGCGCCGCCGTCATGTACGCGGGCGAGATCGTCGAGAGCGGCCGCGTCGACGACCTGTACCACGCGCCGCGGCATCCGTACACGCGGCTCCTGTTCGCGGCGACGCCCGACCTCGACGACGCGAATCGGCGGCGATCGCGTCGATTCCCGGCGCTCCACCGCGGCTCGACCGGCCGCTCACGGGCTGTCCGTTCCGGCCGCGCTGCGACAGCGCGTTCGAGCCGTGCGCGTCGGAGACGGCCCGCTGCTGCAGCGCGTCGGAGCCGGGCACACGGCGGCCTGCCACCTCAACGACCGGGCGACGGCGCCGGCATGAGCGCGCTGCTCGAGATCGAGGACCTCGTCGTCCGCTATCCGTTGCCGCGCGGGCTCTTCGGATCGCTCGCGCGGCGCGAGGCGCAGTCGGTGCACGCGGTCGACGGCGTCACGCTCGACGCTGGCCGAGGGAGAGCTCGTCGCGCTCGTCGGCGAGTCGGGCTGCGGCAAGACGACGACCGCGCAGGCCGTGCTGAGGCTCGTCGATCCCGAGTCCGGCGCGATTCGCTACGAGGGCCGCGACATCGCCGCGCTCGGCGCCGCGCGAGCTCCGCCCGCTGCGGCGCGAGATCCAGATCGTCTACCAGGATCCCGTACGAGTCGCTCGACCCGCGCCTGCGGGTGCGGGACGCGGTCGAGGAGCCGCTCCTCATCCACGGGATCGGCGGCTCGAAGGAGGCGCGCCTGGATCGGGTGCGCGAGGCGCTGGCGCGCGTCGAGCTGTCGCCGCCGGAGCTCTTCCTCGACCGCTACCCGCACGAGCTCTCCGGCGGGCAGCGCCAGCGGGTCGCGATCGCGGCGGCGCTCGTCCTCGAGCCGCGGCTGCTCGTCGCCGACGAGCCGGTCTCGATGCTCGACGTCTCGGTCCGCGCCGGCGTCCTGAAGCTCCTCGACGGGCTGCGGCAGAGCGGGCTCGCGGTCCTGATGATCACGCACGACCTCTCGACGGCCGCGCTCTTCGCGGACCGGATCGCGGTCATGTACCTCGGCCGGATCGTCGAGCAGGGGCCGGCCGGCGAGGTCGTTCGAGAGCCCGCAGCATCCGTACACGAAGGCGCTCCTCTCCGTCGTGCCCGCCGCCGACCCGCGCGAGCGGAAGCGGCTCCAGATCCTGCGCGGCGAGACCCGGATGCGGTCCGGATCCCGAGCGGCTGCCGCTTCCATCCCCGCTGCCCGGTCGCGGTCGACGAGTGCAGCGTCGACGATCCCGCGCTCGAGCGGCCGGCAGGAGCCGCGCGCGGACACGAGGCGGCCTGCATCCTGCTCCCGTCGGCCGGTTAGCTCCTGGGCTTGACATTCCTCGCGCGGCTGGCGCAAGCTGTGACCAGACAACGAAAGGCAGGGCTGAACCGTTGTCTGCGGCCCCGCGGTTGCCCGCCAGAGAGGGAGTCCATGTCGAGCTCAGGCGCGACTCCTGCGGCACCGTCGATCGCATTCCAGCGTCCGGTCGCCCGAGGGCGCGACCAGGTCGCGGCCTCGGAATCGGTCGCATTTCCGGAGCTCGTGTGGGCGCACTACCTCCGTCAGCACGAGCTGCACGACGAGCGCGAGCTGCACGGGCCCGCCGAGGACGAGTTCCGGTCGCAGCTCGACCGCTTCGTCGAGGAGAGAGGGGCCGATCATCAACGCCTACTGGTGCACGAAGGAGGCGTCGGCGGTCGCGATCACCGAGAAGCAGGGCGACAAGCTCTTCGGCCTCAGGTTCATGTGGCGCAGCCGGCCCAACATCCGCTTCCACGCGGCGACCGACTGGGCGACGCGCGACGCGCAGGAGATCGGCCATGCGCTGCACACCACCGAGACCCTGGCGATCCGCGTCAGCGAGGTTCTCTCGTGAACGGCCGAGCGGATCGCAATGCAGTGGCTGCTCTCGATCGGCGGCTATCTGCTGAGCATCGTCGACGGTCAGGAGAAGAGGGCCAATCGCCAGGAAATGACCAAAGCGGCAAATCGCGCGCGGGCCGAGCTGGCCCAGGTCGAGTCCTACTACGACCGCGCGGGCGAGAAGACGGGCCGGCTCGTCTACTTCTGGGGCATGCTGATCGGGATCCTCATGCTGGCGCTGCTCGCTGTCCCGGCGGCCGTCGCGTACGAGATCTTCGGGACCACTTCCTCTCGAGCGAGGCGCCGAGAACCTTCTTCGTCTGCTACGTGATGGGCGCGGTCGGCGCGATCGTCAGCGTGATGATGAGGATGGCCTCGAAGGGCGGAGCGGGGTTCATCGACTACGAGGTGGGGCGGCCCTCGCTTCGCCGGGTCGGGAGCTTCCGGCCGATCATCGGCGCGGTCTTCGGGGTCGTCATCTACTTCGCCCTGAAGAGCGGCATCATCCAGCTGTCGACCGGAACGCAGCCGGTCTCGATCTACTTCTACGCGACCTTCGCCTTCATCGCGGGCTTCAGCGAGCGCAAGGCGATGGTCATCCTGGGCGGCGCCGAGAGGATGCTCGGAGGCGGCGGGCGCGCCCGCCGACCAGGAGCCGCAGCCGAGCAGCCGGCGGAAGGCCGACAACGGCAACGCGGCGGGAGGTACCACTTGAGCGTGGCGGGCGAAACCGCCGCGCCCGAGAGCGTCGTGCCAAAGCACCCAGTCCTTCCGGAAGAGATCTCGCTCGCCGTCGGTGGCGAGCAGACGCTGCTCCTGCCCAGCAGCGCCGGCGCCGGCTACGTGTGGGAGGCGTCGGCCGACGACGAGACCGTGGCCGAGGTCACGACGAAGTTCGAGGGCGCCGGCAAAGCGCCGGGAGACCGACGTTCGGCGAGAACGAGCTGCTGACCGTGCGGGGTCGTGCAGAGGGGAGAACAGCCGTCCGCCTCGTTCAGCGGCGGACGTGGGAGGAGGGCGTCGCGCCGATCGCGGCTCACGCCTTGACGGTCAACGTCGCTGCGCTGCGGAGGCGACCAAATCAGGAGGTACGAAGTGAGCAACTCTGTCAACGGGGGCCTTCGCACCCGGCCCGTGGAGCGCTTCGGGTGGGTTCCCGACCTGCCCGATGCCCGGGACTACATGTTCTCGGCGCCGCAGTCGGTGCTGACGACGCTGCCGAAGAAGGTCAACCTGACGTCGAAGATGCCGGCGGTGTACGACCAGGGCCAGCTCGGCAGCTGCACCGCGAACGCGATCGGCGCGGCCTTCGAGTTCGACCTCGCCAAGGAGGGCTACAAGGACTTCATGCCCTCGCGCCTGTTCATCTACTACAACGAGCGCGCGATGGAGGGGACGATCGACACCGACAGCGGCGCGATGATCCGCGACGGGATGAAGAGCGTCGCCACGCTCGGCGTCTGCGCCGAGGACACCTGGGCGTACGACATCTCGAAGTTCACGGAGAAGCCGCCCACCAAGGCCTACACCGAGGCGAAGAAGCATCAGGCGCTGCTCTACAAGCGGGTCCTTCCGGTTTTGCACCAGCTCCAGGGCTGCCTTGCGGCCGGCCTTCCGGTCGTCTTCGGCTTCTCGGTGTACGAGAGCTTCATGAGCCCGGAGGTGGCGGCGACAGGCGAGGTGCCGCTCCCGCCGCGGGGCGAGCAGCTGATCGGAGGCCACGCCGTCGTGGCGGTCGGCTACGACGACGCGATCCAGCGCTTCATCGTCCGCAACTCGTGGGGCAAGAAATGGGGCAAGAAGGGCTACTGCACGATGCCGTACGGCTACCTCACCGACCCGCAGCTCGCGCGCGACTTCTGGGCGATCTACTCGGTCGAGCCGGACGCGCCCGCTGCGAAGCCGAGGCGGCGGCGGACGACGGCCAGGAAGAGGACGACGACGCGGAAGCGAACAGCGGCCAAGCGCTGACGTGGCTGCGGAGTTCGACCGGGGGCCCTCGCAGGCGATCGCCTCGATCTGCCTGCGCTGCCCCCGGCCCGGCAAGCCCCAGGCGTTCTGGACGGCGTGGGGGCCGATCTTCTACCGCGGGCGGCTCGACGGGTCGGCGCGGCTCCTGTGCATCGCGTCCGACCCGGGGCCGACCGAGCGGATCGCCCACCGGACGCTCGTCGGCGACGCGGGCCAGCGCGTGCAGGGCTTCCTCGCGAAGCTCGGGCTGACCAAGTCGTACCTCTGCGTGAACGCGTTCCCGTACGCGCTCCACCCGAGCTGGGGCATGTCCGCCGACGAGCTGCTCGCGGACCCGGCGCAGAAGGAGTGGCGCAACCAGTTCTACGACGCGGTCAAGCCGGACCACGTGCAGGCGATCGTCGCGTTCGGGACGAATGCGCAGCAGGCGCTCGACCTCTGGGACGGGAAGCCGAACGTCCCGGTCGAGCGCGTCCCGCACCCGAGCAGCCGCGACGCGGCAGCGCTCGTGCAGGCGTGGCACGGGGCGATCCAGCGGCTGCGCGGAAGGTGACGCCCGATCCCGACGGGCACGCGGACGGGCCGAACTACGGCTCCTCGTTCCAGGAGGCCGACTACGCGGCGATCCCGAAGGGCGACCTGCCGTTCGGCGTGCCCGACTTCCTCGGCGACGACGCCGCGGGCAGGCAGGGCCATCCGCGCCACAACAACTCGGTGTCCCGCCCGACCCCGGACGACGGCCACACGCTGATCTGGAACGCGCCGGACGATTGAGCGAGTACCTCGGCACCCCGGTCGACCCGATCGACGGCCCGACGTTCGCGCTCGGCGGCCGCGTCGTGACGATGGACGCCCACGACTCGGTCGTCGACGACGGCGTCGTCTACGTGCGCGACGGCTCGATCGCCGCGGTGCAGAAGGCGAACGCGGATCCGCCGCCCGAGTTCGAGGGCGTGAAGGTCCTCGAGACCAAGGGCACGATCTACCCGGGCCTGATCGACCTCCACGACCACCTGAGCTACAACGCGCTCCAGCTCTGGGACGTGCCGAAGCTGTACACGAACCGCGACCAGTGGGCCCAGGGCGACACGTACCGGAAGCTCGTCACCGGCCCGATGAAGGTGCTCGCGCACACGCCCGAGTACGTGCCGGCGATCGTCCGCTACGTCGAGGCCAAGTGCCTCGTCGCGGGGACGACGACGTCCCAGGGGATCGCGCTCTCCAGCTACTCCGGCATCCAGCGCTTCTACAAGGGGATCGTCCGGAACGTCGAGCAGACCGACGAGGACGAGCTGCCCGAGGCGGGCACGCACATCGCCGACGTCGAGGCGAAGGACCGGGACGAAGTTCCTGAAGCGCCTCGAGAGCTTCGACTGCCTGCTCCTGCACCTGAGCGAGGGCACGGACAAGGCCGCCCGCGAGCACTTCCTCGCGCTGCAGGCGCCGTCGGGAGACTGGGCCGTCACGAGCTCGCTGGCCGGGATCCACTGCGTCGCGCTCGAGAAGAAGGACTTCGACGTGCTCGCCAAGGCCGGGGCGTCGATGGTCTGGTCTCCGCTCAGCAACCTGCTCCTCTACGGGAAGACGGCCGACATGAGCGTGGCGCACGACGCCGGAGTCCTGACGGCGCTCGGGCCGGACTGGTCGCCGAGCGGGAGCAAGAACCTGCTCGGCGAGCTGAAGGTGGCCAGGCTCGTCGACAGCCTGAACGGCGGCGGCCTGTCGGACGTCGACCTGATCGCGCTCGCGACGCGGAACCCCGCCAAGATCCTGCGCTGGGACGAGCATCTCGGCTCGGTCGAGGCCGGCAAGCGCGCGGACCTGCTCGTCGTCTCCGGGGCCGGCGGCGACGCGCACGCACATCTCTTCACCCGCAGCGAGCACGACGTGGAGCTCGTCGTCGTCAACGGCGTCCCCCGCTACGGCGCGAGCACGGTCATGCGAAAGCTGCTGGGTGAAGCTGCGGCTCAGGCGGAGGCGGGCTCGGCCGGGGGCAGGGCCCGCCTCCTCTTCCTGGTCCAGGCGACCGGCGACCCGGTCGTCGGGAAGGTGACCCTGAAAGAGGCGACCGACCTGCTCGCGGACGGCCTGCACCGGCTGCCCGAGCTCGCGAAGGAGATGGACAAGCAGAAGGTCGGCCCCGACGACACGTTCCTCGTGCTCGACCACGAGGAGGAGGACGGCGCCGACCTGCGCCCGCATCTCCCCGGCCCGGACGGCGAGCTCACGGCGATGCTGGACGGCTTCGCCGCGGCCACGCCGCTGTCCGACCTGCTCGTGCCGCTGACCCTCGACCCGCTGACGGTGTTCGACGACGCCCACTTCGTGGACACCCTCGCTGCGGAGAAGAACCTTCCCAAGGAGGTAGCCGACCATGTACCCGACCTCTTCTGACCATGGCTAGGGCGCGACGCGCATCCGCGGCGGCCGCGGCCGACCCGACCCTCGCCAACCTTCGCAAGATCGACCACATCGTCGTGCTCATGCTCGAGAACAGGTCGTTCGACCACATGCTCGGGTACCTGCCGCTCGAGGCGGGGCGGACCGACGTCGACGGGCTGAAGGCGAGCATGTCGAACGCGTACCGAGGCAAGAACTACAAGGTCCGGCACCTCCAGCGGACCGCGCTCACGAAGGACGAGGATCCCTGCCACGGCGGCGCGTGCATCGCCGAGCAGGTCAGCAACAACATGGGCGGCTTCGTCGCCAACTTCGCGAAGCAGCGCAAGAAGGCGAAGCTCGTCGACGTGGTCATGGGCTACTACAACGGGAGCGACCTGCCCGTCTACGACCATCTCGCGCGCGAGTTTGCGGTCTGCGACCGGTGGTACTGCTCGGTGCCCGGGCGCGACGTGGCCGAACCGGCTCTACGCGCTCTGCGGCCAGGCGGCCGGGAGCAAGGACCCGAAGAAGGTTCCGGTCTACGACGTGCCCTCGTTCGTGCGCCACCTCGAGACGAACAAGGTCTCGTGGCGCTGGTACACGCACGACGTCGGGACGCTCCGCTTCACCGACAGCAGGTTCCGGGTCGGCTACCTGGACAAGTTCGCCTACTTCGACCGCCGCAGCATCCTCGCGCCGCGCAACTTCATGGACGACGCGAAGGACGGGAAGCTGCCGGCCGTCTCGTGGATCGACCCGAACTTCGTCGACGTCTCGTTCGTCGGGCCGGCGGGATCGAACGACGACCATCCGCCGTCGGACATCAAGGCCGGCCAGGAGCTCGTGCTGAAGACGTACACGGCGCTCGTCAACAGCCCGAACTGGAAGAAGACGATGCTCGTGGTCACCTACGACGAGCACGGCGGGTTCTTCGACCACGTGCTGCCGCCCGCAGCGCACGACGACAGGCCGGCGTTCCGGACGTACGGCGTGCGCGTGCCCGCGTTCGTCGTCTCGCCGTTCACGCCGCGCACGAGCGTCTCGAACACCGTCTACGACCACACGTCGATCATCAAGACGATCCTGCTCCGCTTCTGCCAGAAGAACGGCCAGATCCCGAACATGGGCGCGCGGGTGGAGAACGCGAACCACCTCGGCGACCTGCTGACGCTCGCGCAGCCGAGGCCGCCGACGCCCACGGAGGCGTACCGCGACGCCGTCGACCGCATCACCTCGTGGCGCGCCGAGGTGTTTCGCGACCGGCTGATGGCGAGGCCGACCGGGGATCCCGCCGACCCGGCCGACCTGAACGACCTCCAGCAGCAGGTGCTTGCGGCGAACGCAAAGATCCGCGCGGAGGGCCTCCCGGTCGGCCAGCCCTAGCTAGAGTCGGGCGGGTGGCGGCCGTGGCAGGGCTACGCGAGTCGGTCGAGGAGGAGGCGCGCGAGGCACGCCGTGCCGCACCGAGTCTGACCGACGAGGCGGTCTCCTCCGCCCTGAGGGGCGCAGCCGTACTCGTGCGGGAGCGAAGGACAGAGATCCTCGCCGCGAACGCAGCCGACTGCGAGGCGGCAGTGGGCCGCATCGACGAGGGGATGCTCGACCGGCTGCGCCTGGACGACGCCCGCGTCGAGAGTCTCGCCGAGCAGGTGGAGGCCGTCGCCGAGATCGAGCCGCTCGAGCGCGAGATCGGCTCGTGGACGCTCGAGAACGGCCTCCGGGTCAGCGAGCGGCGGATCCCGATCGGCACCGTGGGCGCGAACTTCGAGGCCCGGCCGAACGTCGCGCTCGACGTCGCCGGCCAGCTGCTGAAGAGCCTCAACACCGCGGTCCTGCGGACGGGCGGCGCCGCGCTCGGGACGGTCACGGTGCTCGTCGACGAGGTCTTGCGGCCCGCGCTCGAGCAGGCGGGGCTTCCGCCGGGCGCCGTCGGTCTCGTCCGCTCGCCCGACCGGGAGGGCGCGCGCGTGCTCGTGACGATGCCCGAGCTCGTCCCGCTCGTCATCCTGCGTGGCAGCGGCGCGACGACGGCGGAGCTCGCCCGCCTTGCCGCGGAGCACGGCGTGCGGACACTCGCGCACGCGGAAGGCGGCGGCGTTCTCTACATCCACTCGGAGGCCGACCGTGAGCGCGCGCTCGCGATGGCCGAAGCCGCGCTCGACCGGCTCGGGGTCTGCAACCGGCTCAACCTCGCCCTCGTCGACCGCGGCGCCGCGGAGCTGCTCCCCGACCTGCTGGCGATCTTTCGCGAGAAGGGCCTCGAGGTGCGCGGCACTCCCCGTGCGGTCGAGGCGGCCGGCGACGGGGTCCTGCCCCACGACCGCGAGCGCCTCGGGTACGAGTGGGCGAACGAGCCCGACCGCGTCGCGACCGTGACCCTCGACCTGGTCGACGACCTCGCCGACGCGGTGCGGATCGCGAACGAGGAGACGTCCGGGCTCGCGGCGGGGATCGTCACCGAGGACGCCGAGGCCGCGAACCGCTTCCTCGACGGCTATCGCGGGACGGCCGCTTTCTGGCACGCGACGACGCGCTTCACGGACGGCTTCGAGCTGACCGGAGCGCCCGAGACGGGGATCAACGTCGATGCCGTTCCCGGGCCGCGCGGCCCGGTGACCTACCGCGACCTCTGGCTACGCCAGTACCGAGTGGTCGGCGACGGCACGCAGACGCGTTGACACAGCCCGTCGTCGTCAAGCTCGGAACCGGGCTCGTCGTCGGGGAGGACGGCGAGGTGAGGACCGACCTGTTGAACGCGCGCGCGAGCGAGATCGCGACGATCGTCGCCAGGAGTGAGCCCGTGTGCGTCGTCTCCTCCGGTGCGATCGCACTGGGTCTGCCGAAGCTCGGGCTCAAGCGCCGCCCGTCCTCGCTGGCGCGGCTCCAGGCGGCCTCGGCCCTGGGCCAGGCGAAGCTTCACGCCGCATGGGAGGAGGCGCTCGGCGCGCACGGATTGCCGGCAGCGCAGATCCTGCTCGCCGCCGGCGACGTCGCCGACCGCCTCGCGTACGTCAACGCCCGCCAGGCGTTCGCGGAGCTGTTCCGGCTCGGCGCGGTGCCGGTCGTGAACGAGAACGACGCAACTGCGACGGACGAGATCACCTTCGGCGACAACGACGCGCTGGCCGCCCAGGTCGCGATTCTGGTCAAAGCGCGGCTGCTCGTGCTGCTGACCGAGGTCGAGGGGCTCTATTCGCGTGCTCCCGGGACCCCTGGCGCGGAGCTGATCGCGGAGGGTGAGCTTGCCGGCGAAGCCGAACTGGGTGCGGGAACCGAGCTGGGCCGCGGTGGAATGGCCAGCAAGGTGATCGCCGCTCAGATGGCGTCGGGCGCCGGGATCCCGACCGTGATCGCGAGCGGGGCCGGCGACGACGTGCTCGGCCCCGTGCTCGCGGGCGAGAAGCGCGGGACTCGTTTCAGGCCAGAGGAGCAGGGCGCTTCGGCATTCAGGATGTGGCTCCTGTTCGCGAAGCCTGCGACCGGCCGCCTTCATGTCGACGAAGGGGCACGTCGAGCGCTCGTCGGCAAGGGGGCGAGCCTGCTCGGAGTCGGGGTCGTCGGCTGTGAGGGCCGCTTCGAGCCCGGGGCCGCGGTCGAGCTCGTGGGGCCGGACGGCACTGCGTTCGCCAAGGGCATCGCCGCTGCTGACTCGGAGCGGCTCACGAACCGCCCGCGCGGCGTCCTGGCCGTGCACCGCGACAGAATGGTGCTGTACACGTGAAGAAGGTCGCGGTCATCGCCGACGTCCACGGGAACGCGCCCGCGTTCGCGGCCGTGCTCGAGGAGATCGAGCGCGAGCAGGCTGACCTGATCGTCTCCTGCGGCGACCTGACCTGGGGGCCGCTGCCGGAGGAGACGTACGAGCTGGCGCGCGGCCTGAACGCGCGGTTCGTGCGCGGGAACGCGGACCGAGCCGTCCTCGAAGGCGTCTCCGAGACCGAGCGCGAGCAGTGGATGCAGGCGCACCACACGGACGCGATGCGGGAGTTCCTCGGCACGTTCGAGGAGAACGTCGTCGTCGAGGTCGACGGGCTCGGAGCGGTGCGCTTCTGCCACGGCTCGCCGCGCAGCGACGAGGAGTGCGTCACGCCCGAGACGCCCGAGGAGCGCGTCCGCGAGTTCAGCGCCGGCGTCGACGAGACCGTGATCGTCAGCGCGCACGTCCACATCCAGTTCGACCGCGAGGTGGCCGGGATCCGCAGCGTGAACGCGGGCAGCGTCGGCCTTCCGTACGAAGGCAGGCAGGGCGCGTACTGGGCGCTCCTCGGGCCGGACGTGGAGCTGCGCCGCACCGAGTACGACGTCGACGCGGCCGTCGAGCGCTTCCGGGCGAGCGGCCAGCCGAACGTCGAGCAGATCGTCGAGATGATGCTGACGCCGCCCGAGCCGCGCGAGGTGATCGACCACGCCGAGAAGCACGTCTTCGCCGGCTAGGCGCGCATCGCCTCGATTCGCGGCGCGGCCGCCTGGGTCGACCGGGTCGGGCTCGCCGTGCTCTTTCCGAACCGACGACCTCGTGCTGCCGTCGCTCTGGGAGGCGGCCACGGGCAAGCCCGTGGTCGACCGCGACTTCGCCCCCGATGTCGGGCTCGTCTGGGGCTGGAAGGACGAGCTCCCGGGAAGGAAGCTCGTCTGCGCGGGGAAGCACCTCGGCGGCCGCGCCTCGCTCGTCTCGCTCGAGCTGCTGCCCGTCCTCTACGCGCTCACGGGCCGCGACGGGCAGCCCGCCGACTTCCGCGACGAGGAGCTCTCGCCGGTCGAGCGGGACGTCGCCGAAGCGGTGCTCGAGTCCGGCCCGATCAGCAGCGCGGAGCTGCCGAGCCTCGCCGGGCACGAGCGGAAGCGGGTGAGCGCGGCGGCAGTCCGGCTGCAGCGGCGCCTCGTCCTCACGGCAGCGGGACGTCAGGAGCACGAGCAGGGCTGGCCCTCGGTCGTGTTCGACATCCTGCCGAGGCGCTACGCCGACCGGCTCCGCACGCTGCCGGACGCGGACGAGCCGCGGGGCGACTCTGGCGGAGACGATCCTGCGCTCGGCGGGCGAAGTCTCGGCGGCAGACGTCGCCGCGGTGCATCGGGGGCACCCGAAAGCAGGCCGCCGCGGCTCTCGACCGGCTCGCCGCCGAGGGCAGGGCGCGGTAACGCGATGCGGGCGAGTACCTGCTCTGGGCTCTCTAGTTCCGGCCCTTCGCTGCCGACACCACATAGCAAGCGGCCTTCAACACCATGGGCGACGAGTCCACATTTCAGCCCTTCGACCGGACCGGTCTGCTCCGCCGAGCAGCGCCGTTCATCGGTGCGATGTGGCTCGCGCTCGTCATCTACCCGCTTCCGCCGCACGGCGGGGACTCGGACGCTTCGTCACGGCCGTCGCGCTGAACGTCATCATCCTCGTCGCCGTGCTGATCGTTCCCTGGCGCC
>CAWGVD010000026.1:0-133310 GCA_963825795.1 uncultured Actinomycetes bacterium
ATCACGCTCTACGTCGTCCTCGGGATCGTCGACTTCGTGCTCATGCGGCGCTATGCGCGGCCCGACCGGCCGCCGCCGCGCGAGGAGCTGCCCGAACCGGCGGTGACGTACTGATGGATCTCCAAGTCTTCTGGTTCGTCCTGATCGTCGTCCTCTGGAGCGGCTACTTCCTGCTCGAGGGCTTCGACTTCGGCGTCGGCATGCTGCTGCCGTTCGTCCCCCGGAACGAAGCCGAGCGCGGGGCGATGTTCGAGTCGATCGGGCCTGTCTGGGACGGGAACGAGGTCTGGCTCGTCATCGCCGCCGGCGCGACGTTCGCGGCGTTCCCGGCCTGGTACGCGACGATGTTCTCGGGCTTCTACCTCGCGCTGCTGCTCGCTCCTGTTCTTCCTGATCATCCGCGTCGTCTCGTTCGAGTGGCGCGGGAAGAGCGACAGCCCCGGCTGGCGGCGTTTCTGGCTGGCGGCGAACGCGCTCGGGAGCACGGGCATCGCGCTCATCTGGGGCATCGCGCTCGCGAACCTGATCCACGGCGTGCCGCTCGACTCGAACGGCGACTACGACGGCAACCTCGTCGATCTCTTCAGCCCCGTACACGCGTGCGCCGGGATCGCGTTCGTGCTCGTGTTCGCCTTCCACGGCGCGACCTACCTCGGGCTCAGGACCGAGGGCGACCCTGCACGCGCGCGTGGGGGCCGCCGCCAGGAGACTCGCCCTGCCCGCGGTGATCGTCGGGGCGACGTTCCTGATCTGGACGGTCTTCGTCGCGGTCGATCGCAACGACAAGGACGTGTTCCCCGTCGTCGTGCCGGCGGTGCTCGGGATCGCCGCGCTCGCACTCGCGGCCATCCTCGCCTTCGCGGGCAGGAACGGCCTCGCGTTCACGATGACCGCGCTCGGAACCATCGCGATGGTCGCGACGCTCTTCACAGGCCTCTACCCACGGGTGATCGTCTCCAGCCCGAACTTCGCGAACAGCCTGGACGTGTCCACGGCCGCGTCGGCGCACTACACGCTGGCCGTGCTGACCGTGATCGCGCTGATCGTGACGCCGATCGTCCTGCTCTACCAGAGCTGGTCGTACTACGTGTTCCGCGCGCGGGTGAGCGGAGAGGAGATCCGCCCGTCCGAGGCGATCCCGCGATCGAGCGGCGGCTCGACGGCCGGCTGACCATGCGTGTCCTCGACCAGCGCCTCGTGCGCCGAGCCCGCCCGGTGCGCCACCTGCTCGTGCTGGACGCGGTCCTCGGTGCCCTGTCCGCGGGGCTCGTCCTCGTCCAGGCGGTCTCTGATCGCGAGAGTCGTGGCGCAGGCGTTCTCGGGCGCGTCGCTGAGCGAGGTCACGTTCGAGCTCAGCCTGCTCGCACTCGCGTTCGCCGGGCGGAGCGTCCTGACGTGGGGCTTCGAGGTGGCCGGCCGCCGCGCCGCGTCGACGGTCCTCTCCGAGCTTCGCCTCGAGCTCGTGGAGCGCAGGCTCCGGAGACAGCCGCTCGCGCTCGACGGCGCCGAGGCCGGCGAGATCGCGGCGACCGCAGTGCAGGGCGTCGAGGGGCTCGAGGCCTACTTCGCCCGCTATCTGCCGCAGGTCGTGCTCGCGATCATCGTCCCGGTGGCCGTGCTCGGGCTCGTCGTCGCGATCGACCCGATCTCTGCGGCCCTGATGTTCATCACGCTGCCGCTCGTGCCCGTGTTCATGTGGCTGATCGGGCGCCAGACGGAGGAGCGCACGCGCGAGCGCTGGCTGGCGCTGCGGCTGCTCTCGACGCATTTCCTGGACGTCGTCCGCGGGCTCCCGACCTTGCGTGCGTTCAACCGTGGCCACGCGCAGGCCGACGTCCTCGACCGGATCGGAGAGCGGTACCGGAGCGACGACGATCGGCACGCTGCGCGTCGCGTTCCTCTCGGGCGCAGTGCTCGAGCTGGCCGCGACCCTGGGCGTCGCGCTCGTTGCCGTCACCGCGGGCGTACGGCTCGTCGACGGCGGCCTCGGCCTCCAGGCTGCGCTGACGGTGCTCGTCCTGGCGCCGGAGCTCTACCTACCCGTGCGTCAGCTCGCGGCGCAGTTCCACGCAAGCGCAGACGGGATCGCGGTCGCGGAGCGGATGATGGAGCTGCTCGACGAGCCGCCGGCCGCGCACAGCGGAAAGCTGGTGGCGCCGAGCCCGCTCGACGCGTCGATCAGGTTCGAGGCGGTCTCGTTCGCCTACCCGTCGCGGCCGGGCCTCGTCCTCGACGGCCTCGACCTCGAGCTCCATCCCGACGAGACGGTCGCCCTGGTCGGGCCGAGCGGATCGGGCAAGACGACGGTCGCGAGCCTGCTCCTACGTTTCGTCGACCCGGTGCACGGCCGCATCTCCGTCGGCGGGCTCGACCTCGCGCACTGCCGCGCGGACCTCTGGCGCGAGCAGCTCGCCTGGGTGCCGCAGCAGCCGACGATCTTCCGCGGGACGATCGCCGACAACATCCGGCTCGGCGACCCGGGCGCGACCGTGCGCTCGGTTCGCGACGCGGCCGTGCTCGCGGGCGCAGACCGGTTCGTCCAGGCGCTCCCGTTCGGCTACGAGACGCTCGTCGGAGACGGGGGCCGCCCGCTGTCCGCCGGTGAGAGCCGACGGATCGCGCTGGCGCGGGCGTTCGTCCGCAACGCGCCGCTCGTGATCCTCGACGAGCCGACGGCCGACCTCGACCGCACGAGCGCGGGCGTCGTCGCCGAGGCGGTCGAGCGGTTGCGCACGGGCCGCATGGTGCTGCTGATCGCACACAGGCCCGAGCTCGTCGAGCACGCGGACCGCGTCGTCCTGCTCGAGGACGGCAAGGGCCGGACGACAGTCCGGGACGAGGTCGTATGACGGCGACGATCCGCAGGCTGATGCTGGTCACGGACGTGCGCCGGACGCGGCTCGCGCTTGCGGCGCTACTCGGCGTGCTGACGATCCTCTTCGGCGTCGGCTTGATGGGCACGGCCGGCTACCTGATCTCGAGGGCGGCCGAGCACCCGGCGGTGCTCTCGCTGACCGCGGCCATCGTCGGCGTCCGCTTCTTCGGGCTCGCCCGGCCGCTGGCGCGGTACCTCGAGCGGCTCGCCTCGCACGACGTCGCGCTGCGCTCGCTCGGCCGCGCCCGCGCGCAGGTGTACGAGGCGGTCGAGCCGCTCGCGCCCGCACAGCTGGAGGACACCCGCCGCGGCGACCTCCTGTCGCGGTTCGTCGGCGACGTCGACTCGCTCCAGAACCTCTATCTGCGCGGCCTCGAGCCTCCCCTCGTCGCGCTGATCGCGGGAACGGCCTCGGTCGCGCTCGCCGCGTTCTTCCTTCCGGCCGCCGCGCTCGTTCTCGGAATCGGGCTGCTCATCGGCGGGGTCGCCGTGCCCGTCGCTGCCTCGTCCGTGTCGCGGAGATCGTCGGAGGGCTACGCGCGAGCGCGCGGCGCACTCTCGGCCGAGCTCGTCGAGACGCTGGCCGGGAGCGCGGAACTTGCCGCCTTCGGCCTCGAGCGGGACCGCATCCGCACGATGCGCAGGGCCGACTCGCGGCTCGTTCGCATCTCCCGCCGGGCCGCGCTCGCAGACGGCCTCGGCGACGCACTGCGCCTCTTCGTGACGGGCGCGACCATCGTCGGCGTGCTCGCGGTCGCCGTCCAGGCTCACGCCGAGGGACGGCTCGACCGCGTCCTGATCGCGGCGCTGGCGCTCCTCTCGCTGGCCTCCTTCGAAGCCGTACAGCCGCTGACGGAGTCGTTCCGCGAGCTGCAGACGACGGTCGCGGCCGGCCGGCGGGTCCTCGACCTGACCGACCGCGCCCCGCGCGTCGTCGACCTCGAGCAGCCTCTCCCAGCACCAGTTGCTCCGTTCACGATCGAGCTCGAGCACGTCCGCGCCCGCTACTCCCCCGACGAGCGGCCCGCACTCGACGCCTTCAGCCTGCGCCTCGAACCGGGCCGCCGAGTCGTCCTCCTCGGCCCGAGCGGAGCCGGCAAGACGACGGTCGTCCGCCTGCTCCTCCGCTTCATCGATCCGGAGCGCGGGCGCGTGACCCTCGCCGGCGAGGACCTGCGCTGCTACCGCCAGGAGGACGTGCGCAGCGTGATCGCCGTCGCGGGCCAGGACGCGCACCTCTTCTCGGCGAGCATCCGCGACAACCTCAGGCTCGCGAGACCGGAGGCGACCGACGACGACCTGGCGCGAGCCCTGCGCTCGGCGCGCATCCTGGACTGGGTGCTGAGCCTCCCGGACGGCCTCGACACGCTCGTCGGCGAGGAGGGCCGGGAGCTCTCGGGTGGCCAGCGCCAGCGGATCGTGCTCGCCCGCGCGCTGCTCACCGAGGCGCCCGTCCTCGTGCTCGACGAGCCGACGGCGCACCTCGATCCGCCGACGGCCAAGCGGCTCGTCCACGACGTGTTCGCCTCGGCCGGCGGGCGCACTGTGCTCCTGATCACCCATCGCCCGGAGGGCGTCGACCTCGCCGACGAGGTAGTCGTCCTCCGGGAGCCCCGTGTGACCTAATCTCCAGAGATAGGAAAGGAGACGCACATGACAGGCAAGGCCGATTTCACCGAACAGGAGTGGGAGCTCGTCCGCGAGGGCCCGACGGCAGCGGGGATGTACGCCCTCATGGCCTCGAAGGGCGGCAGCTTCCGCGAGACCTGGGCGCTCGCCAAGACGTACGCGGAGGCGAGGAAAGAGCATGGGGAGAGCGAGCTCCTCGACGCCCTCGTCGCCGAAAAGCCGCCGGTCAAGCGCTACGAGTCGGCAGAGCAGCTGGAGCACGAGGGGCTCACCAAGCTGAGCCAGGCCGTCGAGCTACTGGAACAGAAGGGCTCCCCGGGCGAGGTCGAGAGCTACCGGCATTTCGTCCTCGAGGTAGCGGGGAACGTCGCCAAGGCGCACAAGGAGGGCGGCGAGGGCGTCAGCCCGGACGAGCGCGAGGCGATCGAGAAGATCGCCACGAGCCTCCATCCAGGTGGCCCGGAGGCGGCCGGCTAGGCCGCGGCCGCAGCCTCCGCCTTCACGCCCATCCGCTCCAGCAGGTGGTCTCCCACCCGTAGCGAGTTCGCCATCGCGGTCAGCGCCGGGTTGACCGCGCCGATCGACGGGAACACGCTCGTGTCGACGACGTAGAGGTTGTCGACCTCGTGCGCGCGGCAGTCGCGATTCACGACCGACATCGCCGCGTCGTCGCCCATGCGCGCCGTCCCGGCCTGGTGCGCGACCCCGGCCACCGGGATCTCGTTCTTCATGTACGCGAACCGGTGGAACAGGTGGTCGGGCTCCATGTGCAGCTTGCCGAGCATCGAGTGCAGCTGCTCCTGCAGGTCGTTCTTCGGCGTGTCGTTCGTCGGCGCGGTAGCTGAGCGTCAGCTTGCCGTCCTTGTCGACCGTGACGCGGTTCTCGGGCATCGGTAGGTCCTCGGTCGAGAGCCAGAAGTCGATCGCGTGCTTCGCGACCTTCTCGAGCGTCCACTGCGGCGCGAGCTTCGTCTCGCCGGGCCGCTCGCCGCGGAACATCGGCGCCTGCGACTTGCCGACCATCTGGATGTTGCCGAGCGGATAGTCGTGGCCGTTGCCGGCGAAGTAGAAGTCGTTGAGCCCGAGCGTCTTCTGGAAGATCGTCGGGTTCTCCTCGCGTGAGAGCGCGAGCACGGCCAGGCTGTTGTGGAACATGTAGTTGCGCCCGACCTGGTCGGAGCCGTTGGCGAGACCGTTCGGATGCTTGTCCGTCGCCGAGAGGAGCAGCAGCTTGGCGGTGTTCGCGGCGCCGCAGGCCAGAACGACGAGGTCGGCGGCGTAGGTCTTCGTCTCGCCGTCCCGCTCCACGACCACTCCGGTGATCTCCGAGCCGTCGTCGTTCGTCTCGAGCTTGACCGCCTTGCGCGTTCGTGACGAGCTCGACGTTCGGATGCTCGAGCGCCGGCCGCACGCCGAGCACCTCGGCATCCGACTTCCCGTGCACGGCGCAGACGAACCCGTCGCAGTTCGCGCAGCGGACGCACGCGCTGTACGGCATGTTCGACTCGTTCAGGCGAATCCCGCACGGTGCGTGGAACGGGTGCAAGCCGGCCGCCTCGAGGTCGTCCGAGAGCTGCTGGATCCGCGGCTCGTGCGAGACGGCCGGGAACGGATACTGCGCGCTCGCGAATCCTTCCGTTGGATCCTCGCCGTGGTTGCCGTGCACCTCGTAGTAGTGCTCGGCCTTCGTGTAGTACGGCTCGAGCTCGTCGTACGAGATCGGCCACGCGGGCGAGACGCCGTCGTGGTGCTGCAGCTCGCCGAAGTCCCCGGGGCGCAGCCGGTAGAGGGCGGCGCCGTAGAGCTTCGTCGCCCCGCCCACGAAGTAGTGGATCTGCGGCTGGAACGGCTTGCCGCTTCTCGTCGTACCAGGTGTCCTCGGACACGTAGCGGTTGTCGACGAAGACGTCCTGGGCGAGCCAGTTCTGCGGCTCGCGGGGCAGCCAGTCGCCCCGCTCGAGCAGGAGGATGCGCTTGCCGGAAGGCGCCAGGTGCCGCGCGAGCGTGCCGCCGCCCGCGCCGGATCCGATGATGATCACGTCATACGAGTCCATGAGAGTCCTTTCAGTACTGCGCCATCAGCTCGGGCACGCATGATTCGGGCCGCAGCTTCCAGAAGCGCCAGGTGCGAGAACGCCTGGGGGAAGTTGCCGAGGTGGCGTCCGGTGCCCGCGTCGAACTCCTCGGCGTAGAGGCCGAGCGGAGACGAGATTCGCAGCAGGCGCTCCATCAGGTCCCTCGCCCGCTGCATCTCGCCGACGATCGCGAGAGCCGAGACGAGCCAGAACGAGCAGATCAGGAACGTGCCCTCCTTTCCGGACAGCCCGTCGTCGGTCTCGTCGGTCTTGTAGCGGAGGACGAAGCCGTCCTCGGTCAACTCGTCGGCGATCGCGAGCACGCTCGCCTTCAGCCGCTCGTCGTCGCGGGGAAGGAAGTCGAAGATCGCCGCCAGCAGCGTCGACGCGTCGAGCGCGTCCGTGTCGTAGTGCTGGCACAGGACGCCGCGCTTGTCGACGCCGTGGGTCGAGGATGTCCTCGCGGATCTCTTCCGCGACGGCCGCCCACTTCTCCTTCAGGTCGCCGTCCCCGCGCAGCTCGGCGAGCTGCGCCGCGCGGTCGAGCGCGACCCAGCACATCAGCTTCGAGGAGACGTAGTGCTGCGGCTTGCCGCGGGCCTCCCAGATCCCCTGGTCCGGCTCGCGCCAGACCTTCGTCGCGCACTCGGCCTGGCTCTCCACGATCGGCCAGAGCCGTCGAGGCAGGCGCTCGCTCTTCTTCGTGTGCAGCAGGATCGAGTCGAGGACGGCCCCGAAGACGTCGTTCTGGCGCTGGTCGAACGCGCCGTTGCCGATGCGGACGGGCCGCGCTCCCGCGTAGCCGGTCAGCTCGTCGCGCGTCGTCTCCGTGAGGTCACGGCGGCCGTCGATGCCGTACATGATCTGCAGCGACCCGTCCTCGGTCGGCTCGACGTCGGCGACGAACTGCATGAACTCGTCGGCCTCCCAGTCGAGGTTGAGGTAGTGCAGCGCCTGGAGGGTGAAGGTCGTGTCCCGCATCCAGGTGTAGCGGTAGTCCCAGTTCCGCTCTCCGCCCGGAGTCTCGGGCAGCGAGGTCGTGAGCGCGGCCACCGTCGCCCCGGTCGGCATGTACGTGAGGCCCTTGATCGTGAGCGCCGAGCGCTGGATCGGGTCGCGGAAGCGGTGGTCCGGGATCCGGGCGCGGCTGAGCCAGGCCCGCCAGAAGCGGATCGTCGCGTCCATCCGCGCCCAGGCCTCGTCCGCGTTCTCCGGCGCGACGAAGCCCTCTTCCCAGGACAGGGCGCAGTAGGCGCGCTCGCCTTCCTGGAGCACGTGCCGCGCACGGACGCGGTTCCCCTCGATCCCCAGCGCAAGGTCGGTCTGAAGACGAAAGGCCTGGCCGGCGCCGCTTGCGTCGGCGGCGTGCCGGTCGTCCCCCACGAGCTCCCACTGCGCGGGCTCGCGTCCGTAGTCGAACGCGGGCTCGCAGACCAGCTCGACCTCGACGTTCCCCTCGAGGCATTCGACCGTCCGCACGAGCATGTGGTCGGCGTCGTCGTCGGCCGGCGGGCGGGTGTGCGGCGTGACCGTGTCCTCGTGGTCGCGCGGCCCCATCGTCAGGGCGTCGCGGACGACGATCCAGCCGTTCGGCGTCTTCCAGGTCGTCTCGAGGACGTTCGTTCCTGGGACGTAGACGACCGACGTCGGATGGTTGATCCCGAACGGCGCGAGCCGGAAGAACCCGGCTTCGCGGTCGAGCAGGCTCCCGAACACGCTCGGCGAGTCGAAGCGCGGGATGCAGAGCCAGTCGATCGCCCCGTCGGACGCGATCAGCGCGCCCGTGTGGCAGTCGGACAGGAACGCGTACTCGGCGATCGGCGGGAACGGCGAGGGCGCCGCTGCGCTCTGGGGCATTCGCTCCTTGGCCGCGGCCTCGGTCATGACGCGATCCACGGCTCGTGCCAGCGGCCGTGGCCGGCGACGAGGTCGTCCGCTTCCTCGGGGCCCCAGGAGCCCGGCGCGTACGCGTGGACCGGCGGCGGCTCGTCGAGCAGCGGCTGCATGATCCGCCAGGTCTCCTCGACGCCGTCCTGCCGGGTGAAGCGCGTGCTGTCGCCGACCATCGCCGCGTGCAGCAGCACCTCGTACGGGGTCGGCCCCTCACCGCCCTCCTCGGCGAACTCCATGTCGAGCTCGATCGCAGCTGCTCCCTGCCGGTCGGCCCGGTGCGCGTCGAGAACGAGCCTGATCCCGGGCGAGGGGTCGAGCTTGACGACGAGCTGGTTCGGCTCGGGTGGGCCGTGCCGGAGCCTGAATCCCAGCTTCGGCGCGTGCTTGAAGACAAGTCGGAGCTCGGTCTGCGTCGCCGGCAGCCGCTTGCCCGTTCGGATGAAGAACGGCACTCCGGCCCAGCGCCAGTTCTCGATCTCGAGCCGGAGCGCCGCGTAGGTCTCGGTCGTCGAGTCGGCGGCGACGCCGTCGATGTCGAGGTAGCCGTCGTACTGGCCGCGCACGTAGTGGGCCGGGTCGGCAGTCGCGACTGCATGGAAGAGCGCGACCTGCGCGTTCTTGATCAGATCCGGCTCGCCTCGGGACGGAACCTCCATCGCCGAGGCGGCGACGACCTGCATCAGGTGGTTCACGACGACGTCGCGCAGCGCGCCGACCGGGTCGTAGAAGTGGCCGCGGTCCTCGACGCCGAAGTCCTCGGCCATCGTGATCTGAACGGACTCGAGGTAGTTCCGGCTCCAGAGCGGCTCGAGCATCGCGTTCGCGAACCGCAGGTAGAGGATCTCCTCGAGGCCCATCTTCCCGAGGTAGTGGTCGATCCGGTAGAGCTGCGACTCGTCGATGTACTGGTGGAGCTCGGCGGCCAGCTCGCGCGCCGACGCCTGGTCGTGGCCGAACGGCTTCTCGACCACGACGCGCCCGGTCTTCGTCAGTCCGGCGTCGTGGAGGCCCTTGACGACCCGGCCGAAGAGGAACGGCGGGATCTCGAGGTAGAAGACCGGCGTCTGCGCGCCGTCGATCGCCTGCGCGACCCGCTCGTAGGTCGCGTCGTCACCGAAGTCGCCGGAGACGTACGAGAGCCGGTCGGCGAAGCGGTCGAAGACCTTCTCGTCGATCGACTCGCCGGTGCCCACGATCGACTCGCGCGCGCGCTCCTTGAGCTGGTCGACGGTCCAGTCGTCGACGGCGACGCCGACGATCGGGCAGTCGAGCAGGCCGCGCTGCTCGAGCCGGTAGAGCGAATGGAACGTCATCACCTTCGCCAGGTCGCCCGTGATCCCGAAGACGACGAAGACGTCCGCGGGCTTCTGGGAACTGCCTGTCTGTCGCGCTTCGCGCGCCTCGACCTCGGGTGCAGCCGTCGTCATGTCGCCGTCTCCCTCCTGGTCGACCAATTCTGCGTCAAGCGTCGTCCGCGAGCGCCCCAGCCGCATCGTCCACTTGGGATGACCGAACCACCTCACCCGGGGTCAGACCCCGCTCCAAATGCGTGCCGACTTCGTGACCGAACGCTCACGCGGGAGCGGGCCTTTGGCTCGAACAGGCGGCTGAGGCGCGCGAGTCCTGGGGACAACTTGTAAAGGGGTCTGACCCCGGATCTGCGCTCGTCGTCAGCGCCGGGCCTCGACTTCGACGCGGCCGCGGCCGAACGCGTCGACCCGGCCCCAGCGGCCCGGGATGTCGAGCAGCTCGAGATGGCCGATCCCGGCCGGCAGCGCCGGGTCGACGACGAGGTGGTCGCCGAGCGGCTCGAGCCCGAGCATCGTCCGCAGCAGCAGGAGCGGCGTCCCGGTCGACCAGGCCTGCGGGCTGCACGCGGTCGGGTACTGCACCGGGTACTTCGTCTGCTCGCGCTCGTAGCCGCCGAACGCCTCGGGCAGCCGGCCGTCGAAGAACTCGGCCGCGTCGAGGATCCCGGCCGCGATCGTCGCCGCCTCGTCCTTGAAGCCGTACCGCCGCAGGCCCCACGCGATGAACGAGTTGTCGAACGGCCAGACCGTGCCGACGTGGTAGCCGATCGGGTTGTAGCGCGCCTCGCCCTCGGCCAGCGTGCGCACGCCCCAGCCGGAGAAGAGCCTCGGCCCCATCAGGTGCCGGACGACGGCCTTCGCCTTCGACTTGTCGACGATCCCGCTCCAGAGCAGGTGGCCGTTGTTCGAGGCCAGCGCGTCGACCTGCTTGCCCTCGGTGTCGAGCGCGAGCGCGAAGTACTCGCCGTCCTCGACCCAGAAGTCGCGGTTGAAGCGGCGCTTGAGGTCGGCCGCCTGCCGCTCGAGCTCGTCGGCGAAGTCCGGGTCCTTCCAGACGCTCCGCGCGAGCCGGGCGCCGCGCATCTTCGCGTCGTACGCGTAGCCCTGGAGCTCGCACGTCGCGCGCGGGAAGCCGGGCAGCCGCCCGTCGCGGTACGAGATCGAGTCCCACGAGTCCTTCCAGCACTGGTTCTCGAGGCCGGTCTTCTCGTTGCGGCGCTGGTACCAGATGTAGCCGTTGCCCTGCAGGTCGGCGTACTCGTCGATCCAGGCGAGCGCCGCCCGCGCCTCGTGCTCGAGGTCGCGCACGAGCTTGCGGTCGCCGGTCCAGCGCTCGTACTCGTCGAGCAGCACGACGTACAGCGGCGTCGCGTCGGCGCAGCCGTAGTACGGCGAGTGCGGCCGCTCCTCGAACGCGGTCAGCTCGCCGTAGCGCATCTCGTGCAGGATCCGGCCCGGGTCCTCGTCGCGGAAGTCGTCGAGCCTCGTCCCCTGCCACTCGCCGAGCGCCATCAGCGTCGTCGCCGCGAGCTCCGGCGTGAACGGCAGCGCCTGGAGGCTCGTGAAGATGCTGTCGCGGCCGAACATGGTCATGAACCAGGGCAGGCCCGCCGCCGGCAGGCTCCGGCCGCCGGTGACGGGCGGCGAGAACCGCAGCGCGGCGAGGTCGACGAGGCTGCGGCGGTACGTCCGCTTCAGCGGCTCCCAGTCGCACTCGATCCGCGGGGCGGACGCCGAGCCAGCGGTCGAGGTTCGCCTCCATCGTCTTGCGCCGGCCTCCCTTCGCGCGCCTCGAACGCTCCGTACCCGGGGATCCCGACGACGACGTCGAGCTCGGTCGTCCACTCGCCGTGCGCGGGATCCTGAGCGTCGAAGGTCAGCCCGTTCTCGTCGACTTTGGCGCGCTCGCTGCTCGAGATCAGCGTCGAGCGCCTGAAGGTCTCGCGCTCGTAGCCGAGCCGGAGCGCGCCTCGCTCGACGCGGTTCGCGTAGCTGCCCTTCTTCTTCAGCGCGTCCTTGACCTCGAACAGGTCGGCGAAGTCGCTGGCCGCGTCGATCCGGACCGCGCAGCCGGACCGGCTTCTCGTCGTGGTTGAGGATCGTCAGCTCCTCGTGGAAGCCGTTCGCGACGGCGCGCTGCCGGATCACCGACAGCTTCGCGTCGATATAGACGGTGCCCGTTCCCGGCACGAGGAAGAAGCGGGTCTCGAAGTACTGGAGGTCGTCGACCGAGAGCGCGTTCAGCCGCTCGCCGTCGACGGTCAGGACCCACTTCGAGAGGAAGCGCGTGTCGAACGAGAACAGCCCGGTCGGGTCGGTCAGCGACGCCTCGATGTCGCCGCGAGTCGTCGCTGACGACGAAGGTGTTGCCGTCCAGGATCTTGACGAGGTCGTCCGCTCATGACCGAGGACCGGGAAGCAGCCGCTGGAAGAGGACGAGCAGCCTCGGGTCGCCTTCGATCGTGACCGCGCCGCGCAGCACCGCCGCAAACGCGTTCACCTTGCCGGACGCCATCCGCGCGAACAGCTTCCGGTCGGCCCGCAGGACGCAGTCGGCCGGCCCGTTCCCGCGGGCCACGGCGACCGCGCCCTTGTCGACGGTGATCCGCCAGCGCTCCGTCCGCTTGCCGCCCGTGAGCTCGAAGCAGCATGGTGCCGCTCGCCCGCTTCGAGGAGCGGCAGCTGCTCGACGGCGCCGAGCCGCTCGAAGAGCTCGCTCGCGGCGTCGGTCACGTCTCGACGGTGATCCGCGCCGAGCGCTGGTGCGTGAGCCCCGCGCCGGCCCAGTCGACAATCGCCTTCGCGCGGTCTCTCGTTCGTCGGCAGGAGCGCGAGGTGCACGGTCCCCCAGGCCACCTGCGCCGTCTTGCCCTTCATCGTCCGGCCGCCCATCATCTGCACGACCGCCGCGCCGCGGCCGATCGTCGCCATCGTGCCCTTGTCGTGGTACTTGAACGGCTTCGGCTCCTTGCCCGCGACGAGCCGGGCGATCGTCTCGCCGGCGTGCTCGCCGGACTGGAGCGCCACCGAGCCGAGCTGCGGCAGGACCTGCTGCGTCTTCGAGTCGGTGATCGCGGCGACGTCGCCGACGACGAATACCTCGGGGTGCGACGGTAGGCGGAGCTCGCCGTCGACGGCGATCCGGTTGCCCCGCTCGAGCTCGAGCCCGAGCGACTGGACGAGCGCGTTGCCCTGCAGGCCCGCGCCCCAGACGAGCGTGTGCGCCTTGAGCTCCTTGCCCGACTTGAGCTTGACGCGCTGCGGCGTGACCGATTCGACCACCTCGCCGGTCGTCACCTCGACTCCGCGCTTCGTGAGCGCCTCGACGGTGTAGTTGCTGGATGTCCGGCTTGAACATCGAGAAGATCTCCGGACCGGCCTCGACGAGCGTGATCCGGGCCGCGTCCTCGGCGACGTCCGGATAGTCCTTCCGGAAGACGCCCGTGTAGAGCTCCGCAAGCGCGCCGGCCGTCTCGACACCCGTCGGCCCGCCGCCGACGACGACGACGTTCAGAGCGCCGTCGTCGATCAGCGCCGGGTCCTTGTCGGCGGCCTCCCACAGGCGCAGGACGTGGTTCTTGAGCCGCACGGCGTCGCTGAGCGTGTAGATCGGGAACGCGTGCTCGGCCGCGCCCTCGACGCCGAAGAAGTTGACCTCCGCGCCGAGCCCGAAGACGAGGTAGTCGTAGCTCAGCGGCTCCAGCTCGTCGAACTGCACCTCGCGCGCGTCGAGGTCGATCGGCCGTCACGCGGTCCTTGTGCATCCGCGCGTTGTCCTGGCCGTGGACGAGGTCGCGGATCGGATGGCCGACCGCGGGCTGCTCGAGCAGGCCCGTCGCGACCTGGTACAGGAGCGGCTGGAAGGTGTGGTAGTCGTTCTTGTCGACGAGCACGACGTCGACGTCGCTCTTCTTCAGCTTCTGGGCGGCGCCGATCCCGGCGAAACCGCCGCCGAGGACGAGGACGCGCGGCCGCGCCTTGTCCGCTCGCTCACTCACTCCGCTCACGGTACGGGCAGCAGAGCACGCTCGCTCACCCCAAGTGGATGAAGGCGGGAACTACGCGCGCGGATACGTGGCGATGAAAAAGAGCGCGATCGCCAGCAGGACGCCGCAGAGGACCAGCAGGCCGAGGCGGACGCTGTGCACCTTGAACTTCTGGGATAGGGCCGTCAGGAAGAGCACCGTCGCGAGCAGCACCGTGTTCCGGAGGTAGCGGTCGCCTTCCTCACGGGCATGGGTCCCGGCGTCGAAGGCCTCGGAGGCCTGTTGCTCCTTCGCGCGTGCGAGCTCCGCCTGGGCGTTCTTGTACTGCGGCATGAAGATCGGGCCCGGCGGGGCCTTCGGGTTGTTGAAGGGGTCGAGCGCGAGCCAGGCGCGGAATGCCGGGCGGTACTCGGGCCGGAAGCGCCGTTCGAAGAGCTTCGCGTCGCGCCTCGTTTCCCTGCGACTTCGCGTTGAGCCAGAACCCGAACGTGTTCGTGTCATAGAGGCGCTGCTGGCCGCTCAGAGTGTTCGCCGTGTCGGCCTCGACCCGGTACTTGCTCGTGAGGCTGTACAGGCTCGCCTGGCGCCCGTCCCACTTGCCCGTCTGGTAGCCGCTCCAGGCAGTCGCGATGGCAACGAGCGCGAGCAGGATCGCTTCGCCGACCTCGAGCAGCCCCTCCCGTCGGTTCGCGTGCTGGCCGTGCACGACCACATGCGCGACTTCGGCAGGAGTGACCGGCTCGGACACAGCGAGTACGGTCGCACAGAATGTGCGCCGTGGTTCATCCCAACCGGGCGATGCGCGGGCTCAGGGTGACACCGAGGCTCGTGCCAGCGTGAGCGAATCGCCGCACACTGCACCGGTGCGCCGCACGCGCGACCGACGACGCCTCGACCGCTCCCGAGCGCGCCGGGCTCGTTCTCACCGCCCTGATCGTCGTGGCGGGGGTCGCGAACCTGAACCTGTCCGTGGCCAACGTCGCCCTGCCGGACATCGGCAAGCATTTCGATTCGTCCCAGACGACCCTCGACCTGATCGCCGTCGGCTACTCGCTCGGGCTCGCGTGCTCGGTGCTGTGGCTGGGCGCCCTCGGCGACCGCTACGGGCGCAAGTTGATGCTCCTCATAGGAACGGCGTTGGCGATCCCGATGTCTCTGCTCGCCGCGTTCGCACCCTCCGACACCGTCCTCTTCCTCGCACGGCTCGGCGGGGGCTTGGCCGCAGGGATGGCCTACCCGACCACGCTGGCGCTGATCACCGCTCTGTGGGCGGGGCCAGGCCGTACGAAGTCGATCGCACTGTGGTCGGCGCTCGGCGGCGCGATCGCCATGCTTGGACCACTCTCCTCAGGCTTTCTTCTGGAGCACTTCTACTGGGGATCGGTGTTCCTGATCACGCTGCCGCTGGCGGTCGTCGCGCTCGTGCTCGCGTGGCTGTTCGTCCCTGCACACGTGAACGAGTCCACGGAGGCGGTCGACAACCTCGGCGGGATCCTCTCGCTCGCCCTGGTCGGTGCTCTGATTCTCGCGATCAACTTTGCACCGGTCCCGAACAAGGGCACGCTGACCCTCGTGCTCGCGGCCATCGCGGTGCTGGCGCTCGTCGCGTTCTACCTCCGTCAACGCCGCGCGGAGAACCCGCTCTACGACCTGGACGTCGCCTCCCGCCGCGTCTTCTGGGTGGCGGCCTGCGCCGGGGTGATCGTGTTCGGCTCGCTGATGGGCGCGGCGTTCGTGAGCCAGCAGTACCTCCAGAACGTCCTCGGCTACTCGACGCTCCAGGCGGGCGCAGCGATCCTGCCGGCCGTGGTGTTCATGGTGCTCGTCGCACCGCGCTCCGCCAAGCTCGTCGAGGCACGCGGCGCCCGCTTCACGCTGCTGTGCGGCTACGTGTTCCTCTTCCTGGCCTTCATCACGATGCTGCTCCTCTGGAAGGAGGGCAGCTTCGTACTGGGAGATCGCGATCGCCTACGTCTTCATCGGCATCGGTGTCGGGTTCGCGGGTACGCCCGCATCGCATTCGCTCACGGGCTCTGTGCCGGTCAGTCGTGCCGGAATGGCCTCGGGCACCGCCGACCTCCAGCGCGACCTCGGCGGGGCGATCATGCAGTCGATCTTCGGGGCGCTGCTCACCGCGGGCTACGCGGCCGCCGCGGGGTCGCTGATCTCGAGCTCCGGCAAGGATGTCACCTCGAGCACGCAGGCCGAGCTGACCAAGTCGTTCTCGAGCGCGGCGGACACGGCCTCGCGCTACCCACCGTCGCAGCAAGACGCGATCATCTCGGGCGCCAAGACCGCGTTTCTCCAGGGAGACCAGTGGGCCTACACGGCCGGCATCGTCGCGATCCTGATCGGCGCCGCGCTCGTCTTCTTCTGCTTCCCGAAGCGCGACGACGAGCAGCGCCTACTGGCCGAGTATCACGCGCAGGACACGAGCGGCTGAGCTCAGCCCTTCTGTGACGTGAGGCTCTTGCACGAGCTCGCGTTTTTGAACGCGGACTCGAGCTCGCCCTTGGGGTCGAGCTTCTTCAGGTCGTCGAACGTCGTCTGAACCTGGGCTCCCATCGCCGCGAACGTGGAGGTCACAGTCGGGAGCGCTGACAACACGCTGCCGCCGCTCTGGGCGTCCTTGACCGCGCCGTCGACCTTGTCGACGTCCTGTTGGATCTTGTTCGACAGGTCGTCGACCGACTGCTTGGCCTTGTCGCCGGAGCTCAGCTCGGGCTTGCCGAGGCCGTTGAGGTCGTCCTTCAGCTGCGCTGTCGCGTCCTTGACGTCGTTCCCGGCGCTCTCGAGCGAGCTCTTGGAGAGGTTCCCGCCCGAGAGCGACTGACCCGCCGACTTGAGCGAGTCGGTCCACGTGTTGAGCGCCGAGCAGAGGCCGTCCGCCCAGTCCTGGGCGCTCTCCGTGTCGCTGCTCCCGCCTCCGCCTCCGCCGCAGCCGGCTGCGAGAACCGCCAGGACAGCGAGGGACGAAATCCCGAGGAGGACTCTGGGTCGGACGAACCGCATCATCGGCCTAGAGGGTAGCTCCGTGGTCGCGAAACCGTCTCATGCCGAGGGGGTGATCTCGAGCGCGGCCACAGGCTCGGCGGGCTCCTCGGTCCCGTTCAGCTCGTGCCGCCAGCTCGAGCAGGAGGTCGTGCACCGCGGCCGCGCCGACGATCGGCTCGTCGGGCAGCTGCAACTGCGACGGATAGAGGAGGAACGGGCGCGTCTGGGACCCGCCCAGGCCGCCGTGGAACGAGATCAGCTCCTCGAACGCGCAGCCGTCGTCGAGCATCGGGTCGTAGAAGCTCCCGACCATGATGTCGGCGACGTTCTCGAAGCCGTCGGTGCGGAGAAGATGGCGCCCGGCGTTCGGCGGGAACGAGGCGAGCGGATCCTCGCCGACGACACGCCCGTCGGACAGGTAGCGGGTGCCCCTCGCGCCGAGCGCAACCGCGCCGTCGCGCTCCGAGCGGACGAGCAGCCAGCCGACGTGCGGGTGCTCGCGCAGAGCCGTGAGCAGCTTGGGATGGGCGGCCTCGATCTCCTCGAGCGTCAGCCGCCGCCGCTCGGACATCAGGTAGACGAGCCCGAGGTTCCCGGAGCCGAGCACGACGACCTCCCGGTCGGAGACGTCGTTCTTCGGCCGCTTCTTCTTCGTGCCGGTCGCCTCCGAGAGCGCGTTCCCGACCATCGCGCTCTGCTCGTCGCCGCCGGCCATCTCGGCCACCTCAGCGCCGCCGGAGAGCGACCGCTCGACGAGGTCGTCCAGCCCGTAGCCGTTTCGCTGCTTGAACGTCGCCCCCTGGGTCTGCCCGTGGTCGGAGAGGACGACGATCTCGTACGGCCGCGCCGCGTAGGCCCGCGCCCGGTCGATCCGGCCGAACTGCTGGTCGAGCTTCCGCAGCGCCTCCAGCGTGTCCGCGCGCTCGAGGCCCGAGTGGTGCGCGACCTCGTCGTAGCTCGAGAAGGTCGCGTAGACGGCGGGCCTGCCTTTCATCATGTCCGTGAGGACGCCGTACACGATCAGGTCGCGGACGAAGACGCACATCGCCGCGCGCAGGAGCGGATAGATCCCGCCCCGATGACCGCGCGGCCGGACGTCCCGACGCTTCGCCCTGGACGACGCGGACAGCTCGAGGATCACCTCCCAGAAGAAGAGGACGAGCGTCCGGACGACGTTGAAGCCGTTCGCGAAGAACGCGCGGTAGCCGGGGTTCGCCTTCTTCTCGGCGTCCATGCGGCTGACGGTCAGGATCACGTGGTCGGCTTCGCCGGACAGGAGGTTGCCGCGGCTGGCGCCCCCGTTGGCGAGGAGCCCGCGGCCGGTCGAATGGGTGCGCTCGATCTCCGCGCAGTCGGCCGGGCCGGAGCACGCGACGAGCTTCGCCGACTCCTTCACGACCCAGCGGAAGGCCGGGATGTTCTCGTTCGAGCCGAGCAGGATCCCCGCCTGGCTCGCACCCGTCTGGGACGAGAGGTCGGTCTCCCACTCCGCGAACTCGTGGCTGCCGTCCTGGAGCCAGCGCGCCATGTTCGGCGCGTTTCCGTCCCGCATCGCCCGCTGCAGCACCGGCAGGGCGAGGCCGTCGATCTCGAGGAAGATGATCCCCGGCGCGTCGGTCCTCGTCAGCTCGCCGGAGCGGCGCGCGATCCGCTGGATGACGCGGTACGTGTACGTGTCGTCGTCGTTCGTCCCGAAGATCACGTCGAGCACGACGCCGACCGCGGCCGCGACGAGCGCGACGCCGAGAGCGGACCAGAAGGAGTCGATCGAGAGATCGCCGCCGGTCACGCGATCCGCTGCCAGCAGCATCAGCGCGTCGAGGACGAGAACGAGCAGCAGGCCGAAGACGAGCATCAGCGGCAGGCGGAGCGCGGCGACGATCGGCGGCAGCAGTGCGTTGAGCACGGCGATCACCGCGGTCGCCGCGAGCGCGCCCCAGAAGTTGTTCACGTGCGCGCCCGGCACGATCCAGGCTGCGGCGAGGAGCGCCGCGGCGGACAGGATCCAGGCCAGGATCAGCGCCAGCGGCCGGAACTTCGGACGCGCGGGCTGCCAGGCGGGCTCGGCTGGGACTGGTGACTGATTCGACGTGGTCATCGCTCGGACGGCCCCAATGATCTCAGCCGGAGCACCATTTGTCGTATCCGCCGGAGAGCTAGGACGGGCGAACCGTCGCCGGATCGGCCGCCCGCCCCAGCACCGAAGCCGGCGAGAGGGGCCGGCCGAAGGAGTCGATGAACAGCGCGCAGGCACCCGTCTGCTCGGGCAATGTCCCCTCGAGCACGTCGACGCGGTACGTCAGGTCGTCTCCGTCGAGCCGCGGGTCGTGGAGGACGACGACGACGTCGTCCGGAGCGTTGCCGTCGTCGAGGAACGAGAGCACCGCGTTCGGCGGGTCGACGGCGAAGCTGTAGACGCCCACGTCCCAGAGCTCGATGAAGCTGCTCGAGCGCATGTGGCCGACCTCGCGCCGCGGCCGGTCGGCGAAGTAGACGGTCGACTCGGCGAGCCCGCGGAGGGTGATCGTTTCACCCTCGCTCGTGAAACCCGTCGCGCTCTGGACGAACAGCGCGTCGATCCGTTCGTGAGTTGCTGACCCCAGATTCACCGTCTTGCCAAGAGTCTGGCGGCCGTTGGCGGCGAGGGCTTCATGCCGAACGGGTGAAAGCGCCGCTTCGCGGATCCGCGTCTGGGCGGGCGGGCTAGAGGGCAAGCGACCCGACCGCCTCGCCGACCTCCAGCCGGTCGTCCTTCAGCTCCGCGGCCTCGACGAGGCCGAGGTCCTCGGCGACGGCGACCGCCTCGCTCCGGCTGGAGACGCCGAGCTTCCGGTAGACGGAGATCGCCTGGGTCTTGATCGTGTTCCTCGAGACGTGGAGGCGCTCGCCGATCTCCCGGAAGGACAGGTGCGTGGAGAGGATGCGGAAGCAGGCGCAGCTCGGCCCGCGTGAGCCCGGAGCTGCCGCCGGTACGGGCCTCGGGCATCGCGGCGAGCTCGAGCTCCAGCCGCGCGACCGCCTCGCCGAGGACGCCGAGGTCCGGCCGCACGGCGAGGATTCCGCGCGCCTCCTCGAGCATGTGTTCGGCGGCTTCCCGGTCTCGCAGCGTCACGTAGGCGTCCGCGAGCTCGATCCGCGCCTGGACCGCGAGCCACGGGAGGGCGTAGGTGAGGTGCGGCGTCTGGCGCGTCGCCGCCGTCAGCAGCCGGCGCGCGTGGTCCCACTGGCCGTGCCTGAGCCTGCTCCGAGCCGAGGCGGCCAGCGCGAGCGCGCTCGTCGGATAGTCCGCGAGTGCCCCTTCTTCGACTACGCGCTGGGCCTCCTCGGCTAGAGCATCTGCCGTGCGGACGTCCTCGCGAGCAGCCGCGAGCATCGAGCGCTCGCCGAGGGCGATGGCACGAGTTTCCGTGGAACCGGATCGTCGCGGCGCGCTCGACGGCTTCCGCAAGGGCCGCGTCCGCACTGTCCGTGTCCCCGAGCAGCATGTCAGCGGCGCCGCGGACGAGCAGCGCCGCCGGGCGCCAGGGGTCGTCGGCCGCCAGCTTCGAGACCGCGGCGCTCGGCGTCCGCCTGCATCTGCGCGGGGCCGTCGGTGCAGAGCGCGGCCCGCATGACTGCGATTCGGGGCCGAACAGCAGCCACGCCGCGACGCCGCGAAGCCACGCCCCGCTCCGCGGCGTGCAGCCAACGGTCGGCCTCTTCGGCACGACCGCGCGCGGCGAGGATGCTGCTGCCCTGAATTGCGACGGCCGGGATGCCGGTCGAGGCGCTCGTCCACGTCGAACAGGTCGAGCCAGCCCTCGACGACCGCGGCCCGGCCGCTGTCGTGGACCTGCTGCGCGATCGAGCCCAGGATGCGCGCCGTCGTCGTCGATGTCTCCGGCCGCGTGGGCGTGGAAGAGCGCGGACTCGGGGTCGAGGTGCGCCTCGTACCAGGCCGCCGCGCGGCGGTGCAGCACCGGCACCAGGTCGGGCTCCTGCTCCTCGAGCTCACGCTGCAGGAGGTCGCGGAAGAGGTGGTGGTACCGGTACCAGCCGCGGTGGTGGTCGAGCTGGACGAGGAACAGGTTCGCCCGCTCGATCTCCTCGAGCTCCGCGGCCGAGCCCTTGCTGCTCAGCACCGCGTTGCAGAGCGGCGCGCACATGCGCTCGAGGACGGACGTGCGCCGGAGGAAGCGCAGGACACGCGGCTCGAGGCGCGAGAGGTACTCCGAGCCGAGGTAGTCCGCGATGTAGCGGTCGTCGCCCGCCGGCCGGCTCGCGCCGTCTTCGAGACTCGCCAGCGCGGCCAGTCGCAGGCCGGCGGCCCAGCCCTCGGTGCGGTGCAGGAGGCCCGCGAGCTCGGTCTCGTCCAGCTCGACGCCTGACGCGCGGAGCAGGATCTCCGCCTCCCGGCGGCTCAGCGCGAGCTCGTAGGGGCCGATCTCGAGCAGCGGCTCGGCAACGCGGAGGGTGGCGATCGGCATCCTGGGGAGGGCCCGCCCGGTCAACGCGATCATCGAGCCGGGTGGGATGTTTTCGATCAAGATGCCGATCGCCTCGGTGGAATCGGTGGATACGAGCGCGTCCGCGCCGTCCAGCACGATCACGAACGGCGACCGGGACGAGAGCTCGGCGCTGAGCCTCGGCACGATCGCGTCCCAGACCGGCCGACTCCGGTCGCTCGAACGCCTCGGTCACATGCGCGCCGAGCGGCTCGATCCGATCGAGCGCCGCGGCGACGTGCTTGAGCAGGACGTACGGGTCGTTGTCACGCTCGTCGACGGACACCCACGCGAACGGGCGCGCGTCGCGGGCGGCCCACTGCGAGAGAAGCGTCGTCTTGCCGTAGCCGGCGGGTGCGACGACGAGCACGATCGGGAAGGCGCCGGCGGCGCGCAGGCGGTTGACGAGCGCCGTCCGGGGGACGCTCTCGGGCGGTCCCGGCGGAGGGCGGAGCTTCGACTCGACGACGTCGCCGAGAACGCCGGAATCGCTCGTCCCGACGAGGATCGCCTTGGCGCCGAGCTCGCGCAGCGCAGGGTTCAGCGGACGGCGACCGACGCCGAAGCGGCGGTTTCCCTCTACGGGCTCAATGTCAACTTCGCCATCCCATCCCCCGCGTCCGTCGTGGACGAAGGTTGCGACGCCCTCCGAGGATGAGTATCCGGGCGAGAAGGCCCGCGGGCATTGGGGGATTCGCGGATTCGGCTGTGGTCGGCGCACCACCGCCCTCGTGGTGCGGGCACCACCGTTTGCGGGGAATATGGAGCGTGACTAGGCTCGAGGGCCTGATGTCGATCCGCGTCGTCGCCGCCGAAGACAGCTTCCTCGCCCGCGAGGGGATCGTCAGCATCCTCGACGACATCGAGGACGTCGAGCTGGTCGAGATGTCGGGCGACCTCGACGAGCTGCGCGACGCCGTCGAGCGCACGTCGCCGGACATCGTCCTGACCGATATCCGGATGCCGCCCACGAACACGGACGAGGGCATCCGCTTCGCCGCCGAGCTCAGGGAGAAGCACCCGGAGATGGGCGTCGTCGTCCTCAGCCAGCACGCGGAGCCGCGCTACGCGATGGCGCTCTTCGACTGCGGGCTCGGATCGGCGCGCGTACCTGCTCAAGGAGCGGCTGCACGACAAGAGCGAGCTGAGCCGGGCGCTGCACGACGTGGCCGCGGGCCGCTCACTGGTCGACTCGCGGGTCGTCGACAAGCTCGTCTCCGCCCGCCAGCGCAGACGACTCGGAGCTCGACGAGGCTGACGCCGCGCGAGCTCGAGATCCTCGCCCTGATCGCCGAGGGCCGCAGCAACGGCTCGATCGCCTCGAGCCTCGGGATCACGAAGCGCGCGGTCGAGCGCCACATCAACGCGATCTTCCTGAAGCTCGACCTCGGCAAGCCGGAGGACGTCAGCCGGCGCGTGAAGGCCGCGCTCCTCTATCTCGGAGGCGACGAGCTCTAGCGGGCGAGGAGCGCCTCGAGGCGGCTGAGCACCTCGGCGCGGTCCTCGGGCACGACCAGGTCGTAGCGCGCGGCGACCTCGTCCTCGACCTGTCCGAACAGCGCGGACTTGGCGCGGAGCGCACGAGCGACGTCCTCGGCCTCGTAGCGGGCGAACGTCGGGCCGAGCGCAGCGACGAGGTCGTCGCCGGCCCAGCGTTCGAAGAACCGGAAGCCGTGCCACGTGTCGGTCTCGTCGGACCGCCAGCGCGCGAGCTCGACCAGCCGCCCGGTGAGCCAGCCGTCGCACGCCTGCTTCGCGACGAGCACCTCGCCGCGCCAGAGCTTCTTCGCCGTCCAGAGGACGTGGTACCAGAAGTCGTTCACGAGCTGGTCGAACCGTTCCTGGGTCGGAGCGGGCGTCTCGATGCTCGACGGCTTGCGTTCGGGGAACGAGACGCCGTCGGCATAGAGGACGCGGAAGCCGCGCGCGAAGACGGCGTCGGCCTCGGCCGGAATCTCGGCTGCCAGGGCCGCGGGCAGGATCGCGAAGTCGACCTCGAGCCCGTCGCGGAAGAGGACGCGCTGCTCCTCGAAGCCGCCGACCGCCGTCGGCTCGCGGAAGCTCAGCAGCGGCTCGCCGAAGTGGTCGATCCAGGCCGTGTCGTCCAGGTACGAGGCCGGCTCGTCGACGAAGAGCGCGACGTCGACGTCCGAGGCCGGGTCGGCGGGAGCGTCCACGCGGGCCTGCGAGCCGAGGAGGACAGCGGCGCGAACGTCGGGTCGCCCGGCGGCCCAGCGCGAGACCTCGTCGAGGAACGTGGCGACGTGCGCCTCCATCGGGCGCGAGGCTACACGCGTCCGAAGCGCTCCCGGAGCAGCCCGTGGCGCAGGCCCCGGTCGCTGACCGTGAGCGAGTCGCGGCCGAGCTTCTCGAGCACGGTCCTGACGACGCACGCACCGGCGAGGATGACCTCGGCGCGCTTCGGCTGGAGGCCGGGGATCTCGCGGCGCTCGATCCGCGGTGCGCGCGCGGTAGAGCTCGATCTGGCGGTCGACCTCGGCGCGGTCGAGGACCGTCCCGCGGACGACGTTCGGGTCGTATTGCTCGAGCCCGTGCTCGACCGCGGCGAGGTTCGTGACCGCGCCGCCGATCCCGACGAGGACGTCCGGGCGTCTCTCGTCCGTCGAGGCGATCGAGGTCGGCGGCGATCGCGGCCAAGCGCCTCGCGCAGCGTTTCCTCCGAGACGGCTCCGTCGAGGCCGAAGCGCTCCGTGAAGCGGACGGCGCCGACGTCGACGCTGAACCGCTCCTCGACCTCTCGCCGTGGCCGAACGTGAACTGCGAGCTCCCGCCGCCCGTGTCGAAGAGAACGAGCGAGCCGTCTCCGAGCTGCATCTCCGACGTCACGGCGAGATACGCCAGGCGAGCCTCCTCGTCACCGCTGATGATCTCGACCTCGATCCCGGTGCGCTCGCGCACGGCCTCGACGAACGCGTCGCTGTTCCGCGCGATGCGCAGTCCTGCCGTGCCGACCGCCGCCGTGGTCACGACCGCCTCGCGCGCGGCCTCCTCGGCCATGTCCGCAATTGCGTCGACCGTGCGCGCGATCGGCTCCTCGTTCAGCTCGCCGGTCCGGTCGAGCCCCTCGCCGAGCCGCGTCACCTCGGCCCGGTCGACGACCGTCCGCCACTCGCCGTCCTCGCGCCGCTCGCCGATCACGAACTTGACCGAGTTGGTGCCGACGTCGACCACGGCGAAGCGGCCGAGCGCGAAAAGCTCCTTCAGGCCCCGCGGGACGTTGACGTTCGGCCGCAGGTCGAGCCCGAGCTCGCGCACCGCCGCGGTCACGAGCGCAGGATCCTCGGACTCGACGGCGATCGTCCGCAAGACGCCCCGGTCCGTGCTCAGCTCGGAGAGCTCGGCCATCGCGCCGCCGACGGTCACGTGCCTGCGCCGCTTGTGCACCTCGACCGCGAGCAGCTCGGGCGCGGGTCGACGAGCTCGCCGAGGAGCTGCTCGAGCGTGTACTCGGCTCGCTCGGGCGCGTGCTCGACCGCGAGCGCCGCCAGCACCGACTGGACATCGGCAGCCGCCACCGGAAAGCCGGCCTTCAGCACGGGCTTCCACTGCTCGAGCCCGTCCTCGTCGACGCGCTGGAGCTTCTTCACGTCCAGCCGCCCGCCGCGCACCTTGACCGACGCGTTGCTCGCGACCGAGAGCAGGTAGAGGTCGTCGCTCTCCTCCTCGAGGTCCGGCAGTCAGCTCCCCGAGGCGGGTCTCGGCGCCTCCGAAGCTCTCGCCGAAGGCGCGCCACTCCCACCGGGGTGTGACCCCCGAGCTCGTCGGCTCAGCTCCCGCTCTTGAGCGCCCCCGCGAAGTACTCGAGCGCCTTCTTCGTCTTCGTCTGCTGCTCGCCGGAGAGATCGATGCCCTGGCTGCCGAGGAACGCCCGCGCCTCGGCCGCGACCTGGAACGCCTCGTTCGTCGCGGCGCGGGTCGAGAGCTCGAGCACGCGCGACCCGTCGGGGTAGATCCACATCTCGGCGACGATCCTGCGGCCGAGCTCCTCGGGCGTGAAGCGCAGCTTGAGCACGAAGATCGGCCCGAGGATCGACAGGTCGTCGAGCTCGATCCCGGGCGCATGCTCCGCGAAGTAGGCGCGCTGCTGCTTCGAGAAGAGCTTGCGCAGCGGGCGCTCGCCGACGCCACCGTCTTCTGGACCTCGCCCGAGTCGAGCGTCCGCTTCAGCGTCCCGGAGCAGACGAAGCCGCCGGGCAGCGCGTCGACCTCGACGCGGAACCCGGTCGAGGCGCGCAGCTCCTCCGGGAGCTCCGACGGCACGACCGGCCGCAGCTTCACGACCGAGTCGTCGCCCTTGCCCTGGATCCGCCGCGCCGCGGACGACGACGCCCAGCTTGTCGAGCGCCAGGTCGGGCGTGTCGAAGAAGAAGACCTGGCGGATCTGCGCCTCGAGCGGGTCCATGCCGAGCGCGACGACGGCCGAGCGCTGGTCGTGCTCGGGCACGGTCAGCTTCAGCTCGACGCTGTCCGAGCCTTTGAGCAGGTCGAGCATCTCCGCGATCTGCTCGTGCGAAAGGGCTACCGGGGTCGCTGTCGGGGTGGTCGTCATCGTCTCCTCCTTGGGGCAGGGCTGTTCGAGTATGCCCAGTTTCGCTACGCCAGCGCGGCGGAGCGCTCTTCTGCCTCCGCCCGAGGCTCGGGGCCGGGCTGGCTCGAGAGCGAGATCAGCACGGCGCCTCCGAGCGCGACGCAGCAGGCTGATGATGGCGACGACGACGTGCCACGTCGGCCGGCTGAACCGCTCGTCGAAGATCGCGACTCCGAGTAGCACGCCGACGATCGGGTTCACGACGGAGACCGTGGCGACCGACGGGGCGAGCCGTCCGGTGCCGAGCGACACCTGCTGGAGGATGAACCCGAGCACGCCCGCGACCGCGAGTGCGTAGCACTGCCAGTGCGAAAGCATGACGCCGACGCCTTCGTGCAGCAGCTCGACGGTCGGCTTCGTCAGCGCGGCCGAGAGCCCGAAGAGGATGCCGGCGACGCTGCCGTAGACCGCTGCAACCCTCGTCGGGGTGCCGTGCCGACCGAGCACCAAGAGCCCAGCGCAGATCGTGACCAGCACCACGATCGCGATCGCCCACTCGTCGTTCGGCGCGTTGTCCTTCCCGCCCGCCGGGTCGCCGAAGATCGTGAACGCGGCGAGCCCGATCAGGATCACCGCCGCGCCGCCGACCTCGCGACGGCCGACGCGCTGGTTCGTCAGCCAGCCAGCCGAGCGGCAGCGCGAACACGATCGTCGTCACGAGCAACGGCTGGATGACCGCGAGCCGTCCCCGGTCGAGCGCGCCCGCCTGGAGCACGTACCCGACGAGCAGCGCCGCGGTCCCGAACAGCCACATGCGCTGGCCGACGAGCCGTACGAGCGACATCGGGCTGGCGAGTGAGACCCCGTCGAGGTTGAGGGCGCCTTTCTGCTGGAGCGTCGCTGCGACCGCGAACAGGAAGGCCGCCATGAGTGCGAGCGTCGGCCGCCATCAATCGTCAGCCTAAAACAGCGACGCTCTACGTCGCGAGCCGGACGGGAAGGTTCGGCCCTAGTTCAGAACTCGATCACGCTGCGGATGCCGTCCTGCGCCTCCATCAGCTCGAACCCGCGGTTCACGTCGTCGAGCCCGATCTTGTGCGACACGAACGGCGCGACGTCGATCTCCCCCGCGAGCGCGCGCTCGACGAGCTCGGGCACCTGGTCACGGCCCTTGACGCCGCCGAACGACGAGCCCGCCACGCGCCGGCCGGTGATCAGGAAGCGCGGCACGACCTCGAGCACCTCGCCCTTGCCCGCGACGCCCGCGACCGTGCAGAGCCCCCAGCCCATCCGCGCCGACTCGACCGCCTGGCGCATGACGGCCACGTTGCCGGTCGCCTCGAACGTGTAGTCGGCGCCGAAGCCGTCCGTCAGCTCGAGGATCTGGTCGACCGTGTCGGGCCCGCCGACGAGCGTGTCGGTCGCGCCCTGGCCCTTCGCCAGCTCGAGCCGCCCCGGCGAGAGGTCGACCGAGACGATCCGCTCTGCGCCCTGAAGCCGGCAGCCCGCGACCGCGCCGAGCCCGACCATGCCCGCGCCGAAGACGACGCAGGTCGAGCCGGCCTCCACTTTCGCGGTGTTCATCGCGGCGCCGAGGCCGGTCGAGAGCCCGCACGCGAACAGGCACGCGTGCTCCGGCGGCGCCTCCGGGCTCACCTTCGCGAGCGCGATCTCGGGCATCACCGTGTACTCGGCGAAGGTGGAGCAGCCCATGAAGTGCCGGACCGGCTCGTCGTTCCGGGCGAGGCGCGTCGTCCCGTCCGGCAGGAAGCCCTGGTTCTGCTGCTCGCGGATCGCGAGGCAAAGGTTCGTCCGGTCGCTGAGGCAGTGCACGCACTCGCGGCACTGCGGCGAGAAGAGCGTCACCACGTGGTCGCCCGGCGCAACAGAGGTCACGTCGTCGCCGACCCGCTCGACGACGCCCGCGCCCTCGTGTCCGAGCACCGTCGGCGAGTAGCCGGACGGATCGGCGCCCGAAGCCGTGTACAGATCCGTGTGGCAGACGCCGCACGCGACGAGCCGGACGAGCACCTCGCCCGCCTTCGGCTCCGCCAGCTCGACCTCCTGGACGACGAGCGGCTGCCCGAACTCCTCGAGGACTGCGGCCCTGATCCGCACGGGCCAATGCTCGCACAACGACTACTAGGCGAGCTCGATCTCGGCGGGCAGGTCCGCGGGCGCCTTCCGCGGCTCGAGCTCGCTGCGCACCCTCGCGTCGAAGTAGAGGTACGTGGTCGTGATCGCGACGAACGGCATCGCGAGCGCGTACACGATTCCGGCCACGATGTTCAGCAAGACGAACGGCGCGTGGGTGAGGATGATCAGCAGGGCGCCGATGAGCGGGCCGATCGCGAGCGCGAGCACGAGGCCGATCGCCGACGAGCGAGGCGACGCGGAGCCAGCGCCCGCGGACGAGCTCCCCGCTGCGGCGCAGGGCTCCGAGCGCCGAGGCGTCCTCGAGCTCCACGACCTGCGCGAGAAACGCCCACCGCACGGCGAGCCAGAGCGCGACGGGGCTGAGGAACACCGTCGCGGTCAGCACGACCCAGGCCCCGACTCCGAGCAGCAGGGTGCGGAACAAAGGGCGGAACCGAGTGAGCGCCAGGCGGTACGCGTGGACCGGCCCGATCTCGTTCCCCCGGTCGATCTCGACCAGGGCCACCGCCGTCGCGGCCTGCACGAGCCCGAAGCCGAGCAGTGCGAGCGTCGTGCCGAGGGTGACCACGAGCAGCACCAGCGCGCCCGCCCCCTCGCCCGAGGTGTCGACGCCCAGCAGCCCGAAGCCGCCGAGCACGAGCCGCCTGCACGAGCGAGATCACGATCCCGAGCGGGATGAAGATGAGGCCGATGCCCACGAAGAGCCCGACCCGCCGCGAGGCGTACATCCGCGCGGCACTGGACAGGATCCGCCCCCAGGCGCGCCGGTGTGCAAGGCGAAGCGGCACGCCGGGCCGCCACGTGGTGCGTCTCACGAGCCAGACGAGCAGCAGGAACAGGATCCCGATCGTGATCAGGGTCGTCGTCGGGTCCCGGACGAGGGCCGTCACGGCAGCGGAACCCGTCTCGACCCCGCTGCAGAAGAAGTCCGTCGCGCCGGTGCCGAAGACTCCGCCGGTCGGCACTGCGTAGCTTCGCGAGCGCCAGCCCTCGGACCAGGTGATGGGCTCGGTCCACTGCGTCTTGAGGTTCGGGCCGGTCGGGCCGTTGTAGAACGCCTTCTGCAGCTCGCCCCAGCGTCCCTCGAACGTGATCCACGGGTACGCCTTCGCAGCCGCGGCCGGGTCGCTCGGAATCGTCTTCACGACGGGCCGGACCTCGTCGTGCGGCCCGAGGGTGTCGTCGCAGCCCACCCCCGCGTCCGCCGAGCTGCCGAGGTAGAGGGCGGCGCCGAACTTGTTCGCGTGGCTGCCCGCCGCGGGGTAGACGACCGGGTGCGTCCCGTCGACGAGCTCGAGCTTCTCGTCGCCCCAGTCGGCCTGCTCGGCGCCCTCGTGCGAGCTGTAGCCGATCGCGGTCGGCTCCGTGCTTCAGCGCCTCGGCGGCATCGGCCGCGTCGAAGTCGAGCTGGACCATCTCCCAGTCGCCTTCGTGCGTGTTGTTGAAGTCGTTGAAGACGTAGAAGAACCAGTACTGGAGGGCGAGCCTTGCCCGGATGGCGCGGGGTCGGTCGCCACGTGCGCGTAGACGGTCGGCGAGCCTCCGCCCGCGAGGAGATGGCGCTGCCAGTTCTCGTAGTCGCAGCCCGGGACTGAGCGCGCTGCCCGGGTAGTCGAGGTGGTACTCGAAGCGGTTGACCAGGTCCTGCGCGCTCGGGCCGATCTTCACCAGGTCGGTCGTGTTCCAGGGCCCGCGCAGCGCGACGGTCGGCTGGCCGAACAGCAGGTCGACGTCGAGCGGGATGTACGGCTCTCCGGGGCCGCACTCCACCGGCTGCTCGACGAGGCGCACGACCGGGCTGTACTTCTGCGCGAGCGCGTCCTCGTCTCGGGTCGAAGCGCCGGCGCCGGCGGCCGCGAACAGAGCGGTCGCGACCATGAGCGCGAGCAGCGCGACATGACTCGGGCGTACCGACACGCCGCAAGATTCGACGCGCGGCGCAGGATTCCGCTGAGGCTTAGTTGTTGTTCGCCGTCAGGTCCGGCACATCAGGCCAGTCAACCGGGCGGTCGACATAGACGATGCCGCCCGATGCCGGGATCCAGGCCTTCTCGAACTGCTCGCGGTTGTAGACGTGCCGCACGTGGGCGTTGTCCGGCGAGGCTGGGTCGTAGGCGATCACGTCCCCGTTGCCCATGAACCCGCCGATCACCATCAGGTGTCCGTTCGTGCTCTTGATCCCGCCGTCGAGCTTGTTCGACTCCCAGGCGACCGAGGCGACGAGCGGAATGCCCGCCCTGATGAACGGCTCCGCCTCACGCAGGTTGTGCAGCTGGGTCACGTCCGAGACGAGCCCGCGCTCGGCGGCATACGCCGTGTTGAACGGCCAGTTGCCCGCGCCCTGGTAGTGGTAGTCGTAGACGTAGCGGGCGGTGTAGTCGACCTCGGGATCGGCGAAGGTCGGGTTGACCCAGGAAGTCTCGCCGTACGTCGGCGCGTACTGCGTTCCCGTCACCTGCGTCCAGTAGTTGACGACCATCGCCGTCGAGGTCGGGCTGCACCACGCCTCGCCGCCGTTGTCGAACTCCGGGTACTCGCCGTGGTGCGTCTCCTGCGAGAACGGAGTCACTTCGAGGTCGATCGGGTGGCCTTGCTGCATGTCCGTCTGGCTCGGGAACGTGCTCTGCTGGTTCGTCAGGTTCGAGGCGACCGCGCTGTAGCGGCTGACCCTGACCGGAGCCTGCGCGTCGGTGAGGCCGGCACGGCGGAAGATCGTCAGCCGCAGCTGGTACGCGACGGCCGGATGGTCCTTCGTGAAGAAGGTGTCGATCGAGACGAAGCCGTCCGCGTCACCCTGGCCGCCGACCGACGTGCGGTGGAACCGGGGTCGCCGCTGCCGTCGACGAAGTCGTTGTAGGTCCAGCGACCGAGGATGTACCACTTGGCCCAGCGCCCGTTGTTCAGCTGGGGCTTGACCTCGGACTGGATCCACGTTCCCGGCGGCGTCTTCGAGTTCCAGGACGAGACGAGCTCGTTGAACGGGAAGTTCATCGGGTAGACCGGCGACGTCCACGTGCCGGAGACGTAGTCGCCCGAGCCGTCGACGCTGTGGCCGAGGACCGCGAGCGACGAGAACGGGTCGGTGTACGAGAACTGATCGAGCCCGTTGTCGGCGAGCTGCAACTCGCCGTCGTCGTTCAGGACGAGGCCGTCCAGCGTCCCCGAGTTGAAGTCGACGGTCTGGAAGTTGAGCGGGTACGACTGCACGGCGGAAGCGGGGGACGCGGACGCGAGCAGGAGGCCTGCTGTGAGCCCGAGGAGCACTATGACGCGGCGAAGCATCGGGCGATCCTAACGCACTCGTTCGAAAACGCATAGAGGTGATTTGCAAGTCGGCATACGCGCGCCGCCGCGGGCGTTTCTCACAAAAGGACGCTTCGCCGCGTTCTCTTCAGAGATGGCCACGTTCGAGACGACAGCTCGTGCGCCCGCCGACCGCGAACGGCTGCTCGCGCTCGGCGCCGGGCTCGTCACCGTCTCGCTCTGGGCCTCGGCCTTCGTCGGCATCCGGTCGGCGTCGCACCACCTCTCGCCCGGGGCGCTCGCGCTCGGCCGGCTGACGATCGCGAGCCTCGCGCTGGGCTCGATCGTCCTCTGGAGGCGGGAGCCGCTGCCCGGGCGGCGCGACGTGGCGGCGATCGCGCTCGTCGGGCTCTTCTGGTTCGGGCTCTACAACATCGCCCTGAACGCGGCCGAGCGGCGCGTCGACGCGGGCACCGCCTCGATGCTCGTCAACGTCGGCCCGATCATCCTCGCCGTCCTTGCGGGTCTCATCCTGCACGAGGGCTTCCCGAGGCGCCTGTTCGCGGGCTGCGCGGTTGCGCTCGCAGGCGTGGTCGTGATCGGGACCGCGACCTCGGACCAGGGAGTCGCAGCGAGCTGGGGCGCGCTTCTCTGCCTCGCGGCGGCGGTCTTCTACGCGATCGGCGTCGTCGTCGCAGAAGCCGGTGCTGGCGCGTGTGTCGCCGCTGATGCTGACCTGGCTCGCCTGCACGTTCGGCGCCGTCGTGTGCCTTCCGTTCGCCTTCACGCTCGGGCAGCAGCTTCCGGATGCGCCCGCGTCGTCGATCGGCTGGATGGTCTACCTGGCGATCGGTCCGATGGCGATCGGGTTCCTGACCTGGGGCTACGCGCTCGCGCGCACGACCGCGGGGCGGATGGGCTCGATCACGTACCTCGTGCCGCCGATCGCGATCCTGCTCGGCTGGCTCCTGCTCGGCGAGACGCCTCCCGGGCTCGCGATCGTGGGCGGCGCGATCTGCCTCGCAGGCGTCGTCGTCGCGCGGCGGCAGCCCGCTAGCGCCGCTTCCGACCGACGAGCAGACTGACCCTCGCGCCGCGCGCACGGCGCGATCCGGCTCGAGGGTTCTGTCCGAGGACGCGGCCGACGCGCTTCGAGCGCACGTGCCGCACGCGGCCGGGTGAGCAGTGTGCGCGGCGGATCCTCGTCCGCGCGTTCGCGAGCCGCATGCCGATCACCCGCGGGACGCGGCAGATGACCGACCGGCGGCGGCGGGGGTGGCGGTGGCGGAGGAGGAAGCGGTGGCGGCGGAGGTTGCGGAGGCGGCGGCTGGCCGCCGTTCGCGAGCGCGACGAGGTCGTCCTGCGACCCGTTGAAGACGTCCTGGTCGCCCGGGAAGTCGACCTGCTGGTTCGTCCACTGCCAGAACGCGTAGCTGCTCCAGCCGGCCGGAAGCTGGCCGGCCGTCTGGCACCAGCACGCGATCCAGAGCGGGACGGTCGCGCCGAAGCCCGGCGTAGTTGCCGGTGCAGGTCTGCCACCAGTTCGTCGTCGTGTAGATGACGGGCCAGCGAGTCGTCAGCGCCTGGTACTGCGTGACGAAGCTCGTGAGCCACGCGACCATCGCGCTCTGGCTCAGGCCGTAGCACGTCGCGCCGTACGGGTTGTACTCGATGTCGAGCGCGCCGGGCAGCGTCTGGCCGTCGGCCGACCACGCGCCGCCGTGCGCGGCGAACCACTGCGCCTGCGCGGCGCCCGTCGACCGGTCGGGCAGGCCGAAGTGGTACGCCCCGCGCACGAGCCCGACGTCGTACGCGCCGCCGTACTGCTGCGTGAAGTACGGGTTGACGTAGCTCGTCCCCTCGGTCGCCTTGACGTACGCGAAGCGCGCGCCGTTCGCGGCCACCGTCGCCCAGTCGACGTTCCCCTGCCAACTGCTGACGTCGAGCCCGGGCAGGCCCGCGGGCCGGGCCGCGCGCACGGGCGTCACATCGCGGTTCGCCAGCCCCGATCCCGCGTAGTCGAGCCCCGGATGCGACACGGGGCTTCCGGCGCCGAGCGCCGCTCCCGCAGTCGTCAGGCCGGCGACGAGCGCCGCCAGCACGACACGATTCAGACCCACCGAGCCACGCTAACAACGACTTGTTAGGGCGAGGTGTCCATTTCTCAACCTTCGTTCCGAGTAGGACGTCAGCCGCCGCTGGTTTCCTATGTCCTCGAGCGATGGGCCGCTTCAACATCGTCGAGCGACGGGTAGCACGCTTCGTCCAGGAGCCGCCGACGGTGCGGGGAGCGACGGCCGTGATCGTGACGGCGACCTTCGTCGTGGTCGTCGGCGCCGGGGTGCTGATGACCGTGATCGACAACGCCGAGTTTCCGGACGTCGGCGTCGGGTTGTGGTGGGCCGTCCAGACGGTGACGACGGTCGGCTACGGCGACGTCGCGCCGAAGGATGTCAGCGGCAGGCTCCTCGGAACGTTCGTCATGCTCGAGGGGACCGCGTTCATCGCGATCGTGACCGCGGTGATCACGTCCAGCTTCATCACTCGCGCGCAGGCCGAGCGCGACGCCGCGCAGAAGGAGCGACGACGTGAGCGACCGCGAGGCGATGGAGCGGCGCTTCGACGAGCTCGAGCGGAAGATCGACGCGTTAGCCGCCCAGCGCTGACCGCAGGTCACCGGGAGAACTTTCTCAACCTCTTGAACGCAAGGATTTCGACCCCAGGCGAGAGGACGCTCGCGCAGCCCTGAGTTCATTCGCTCGCGGCATGTGCGAGCGCCGAGGGCGTCTGGCAACCGACGATTGCCGGGGCCTCGTGTACCAGCTCGTCGTTCGTCAGGGCCTCCACCATGAACAGGGCGAAGTCCACGCGACGGGTGAGGTTGCTCTTGAGGATTGGGTCGCCGACATGCCGGCTCCACACGGGCAAGCCCTGACTCTCCCCCTCCTCGAGATCGCTGCCGCGCACGACGGTCCACCGGGTGTCGCTGGCGAACACCCGTCGGCACGCCTCCACTTGGTCGTCCAGGTCGGCGAAGCGAGCGAGACGCGCGAGCGGGCCGCCGACATTCACCAACGCTTTGATCTTCCACGAGTACACGTCCTGGCCGTCGCGGGTGATGTGCCACCCGCACGAGAACATGAGGCGCGCGCCCGGAGGCGCGTGGTCGAGCACCGCCTGGGCCGTTCCAGTCGAGTAACCGTGGACGCCTCGCGGCACCAGCACGACGAGCACCCCGTCGCACCCTGAGACCGCCTTCTTGATCACTTCGGCGTCGTTCGTCGCTCCCGGAACGACGGTGATGCGCCCCTTGAAGACGTCGAGCTTCGCCACGCTTTGCTCGCGGCACACGCCCACCACCTCGTAGCCGCGATCGAGCGCGTGTTGCACCATGTACTGCCCGAGCTTCCCAGAGGCTCCGACGATGCAGACCCTCCTCGTTCGCTCGCTCATACGTACAGGCTAGGTGCTCGTCGTCGCCGCTACACCTTCGAGTGACATTCCCGCACGCTGGCCAGCGGGGGCTGCTGCGCAGTCGCCTCCAAGAGTCAGTCCGGCAGATCCTCTACCACATGGCGGCTTAACTCTTCCTCATCGCTGAGCCATGATCGGATCTCTCGACGCCAGTCATCACGATCCGTCCCAATCACGACGGGGCTACGGCGAAGGTCCTTCACGTCTTCCCCAACCGAGCCGAGGGCGTACCAAAGCCCGTAAGCCAACGGCTCGTCTTCCCAGTCATCTGTCAGCAGGAATGGTCCCTGAGAACCCGACTGCTCCTCTTCGATATAGATGAGGTCGAAGAGGTAGTGGACATCGCCGCAACGAGGTCCCCACGCAACGAGGTTCACCAACCCTGCCGCCCGCAGACGTTTTCCGAGAGCGCTGATTTCTTCAGCTCTGTACCGGTCAGCGTCGAGCGCGAGAAAGGCCGTGAAGTGTTCGAATCCGGCGGAGGCAGCGACGTCCCAGGCAGCGAGATCATCCCCATCGAATAGGAACCACGGTCTGCCAGACCGACTGTCCCAACATGCTCTAAGCCGGCGGTCACGTCACAGCGGCGACCTTATGCAGCCGCACTCGGCGTTCGCGTCCGTAACCGCCCTCACAGCTCGGAGTGACATTCCGGAACACTGGCCCAGGCGAGACCTATTGGCTGGGGGCGCTCGAGATGCCCTGGCCAATGGCGGTCTCTTGCGCGTTGTCGCGAACCGCCTCTTGCGCATCTTGCCCCTCAAGCGCCTTCTGTCGCGCTCGCTCAGCTTCGATGCGTTCGTGCTCCTTCTGGTGCCGACGAGCTACGTATCGCTTCCACAGGTTCAGTGTGCTCGCCTCCTTCCGCCGAATTGTATGACGCTCGGACCGACGATCTCCTCCTTGCTCGGGTGACATTCCCGCACGCTGGCCCAGCCGAGACTCTTTGAACGTACGTCCTCGCCGTGCGCCGGGCCTGTCCGCTCCTGGCCCAAACTTCTTTGAGCAAATCTTCGTCTAACTCTTCGTGACGAACGGCGCAATCACGCGGCAGTCGTCCAACCGAGACTTCCTGCTTGCCGCGTTGGTGGTGGCGTGCTTCGGCCATGCTTGCGGTGGCGTGGAATTCAGCGGCTGCCAGCCAACGCGAGGCGAGAGCTCAGTCCGGCTCGATCGTCGTAGCGGGTGCCGGCCTTCCCGCCGCAACCGGTATCTATCGTCGATACCCGAACGGCCGCCTCCAGCAGTTGACGACGACTGGCGAGCACGCCCCTGCTTGGTCGCGCGACGGAGCGCGGATCGCTTTCATTCGCCATGAAATCGCGAAGGCCCGGATGTCTGCCCGTTGTTGGTGATGAACAGCGACGGCAGCGACGCTGCACCAGGTCGGTCAGGTAAGACTGACTGTTCTGGCGTGAGCTGGGGCCCCGGCGACCGCCGGATCGTCTTCGGCGGCGGACGTGCCGGGACGAATCAACGATGGGCTGTGGGTCGTGAACGTAGACGGGAGCGGGCTGCAAGCGCCTGCCGGGAGGGCGAGGGGCAACCGAGGGCATCCATCCAGCGTGGTCTCCTGACGGGCGCACGATCATCTTCGGCTGGACGGGCCGGAGCCACATCCGTGGGGTCGTCTTGCGGCGATCCGACCTGACGGCAGCGGCTTCCACGTCGTCGTCGGGCCACGCTCCGCGCCGCACGAGGACGAGGTATCCCTTCCCACGTGGTCTCGCGATGGCAAGCGACTCGCCTACATCCGCGTAGATCATCGCTCCGGGCACGTGCGAAGAACGCTCGAGGTCGCGGACGCTCGCGGACATCACCGACGCATGCTCGTCCGTTTGCCGATCGGCCCGGCCCGTTCAGGGGCCCCTGCCTGGTCGCCGAACGGACGCTCGATCGCCTTCTGGAGCATGTGCCCACAAGCATGCGTCTCGACCATTCCCAGCCGCGGCGGAACGCCGCACGTGCTCATGCGCGGGTACATCGAGCCGGCGTGGGGCCCCTAGGCACCTAGCCCTCGGGGGACATTCCCCAACACTGGCCCAGGTCTCAGTCCTAGGGCGTGAGCAGTTTCCAGTGCCCCTCGGAGACGACCTCGACGGTACCGTCGACCACTTTGAAGGCGGTCTCGTCGTCGATCGCGTACGCGGGGCCTGACAAGCCGGCCGCCCATTCTTCTGCGGTGGCCATCGTGTTCCACGGCAGGTCAGGGTTGTCGAGGTGCGGGAAGATCGAGAAGTCGACGATCCCTAGGGTGCGGTCGTCTGTCGCGGACGGCCACGTCACGAAGTCGTCACCGATCCGGGGGGTCATCACCATGCTTCCGGCGCTCACCCCAACCCAGACCGTCTCGGGCAGCGACGGCAGAAGGTCTGCCAAGCCGGACGCCCGCATCCAGTGGCACAAGTACGCGGCATCGCCGCCCTCGACGAGCAGGACGTCAGTCTCTCGGACCAGCGGGACCCAGCGCTCCGCGTCGAGGCTCGGCAGGGCGGTGAGCTCCAGCACTCCCATGGACTTCCAGCCCAGTCCGACCGTGGGAGTGCCAGGCTCCTGCCCGCTGATGCACCGCCACGCCTGGCGAGGACCCGCCATGGGATGCCCGTACAACGCCGTGGGAATGCAGAGGGCGTCGCACTCGGCAATCGGCTTGCCCAGCAGTTCGACCAGTGCGTCGTGGATGCTCGCGTTCTTGATGCCAGCGGACGTAAGAAGAAGCTTCAAGTTGCCTCCCGAATTCGTTGGTGTAGGCGAGAACGTCCTGGGCGCTTACGGATCCGTACGCGGTAGAGACGGGGTGGCCAGCGAAAACTCATCGGTTCCGGCCAGATCCAGCGTCAGTTCTTCAGGAAACATTCCCGAACACTGGCGCACACGACTCGCCCAGGTCAGGGCTATTCCTGATTGAACCGGTGGCGCGTCTGGCCGAAGGTGCCCTTGGCGAACGCGAGCACCTTGGTGGGCTTCACCGAGAACACGAGGATCGCGTCGGCGTTTGCCTCGTGCCGGAAGCCGCCCTCGTGCACCTCGTAATGCCAGCGGCCGTCCCACTTCGTCTCCCACGCCTCTGCGAGCCGTTTGAGGACGCTCTCCTCTATCACTTGGACGGCCTCGCCCTCGACCACGACGTCGAGTCCGCGCTCCCATTCGTTGCAACCGGTCATCAGGATCACGTTCTGGTTGGTTCTCAGGTTCACGGCCTTCTGCTCGCCGAAGCCGGTCGCGAAATAGATCGCGTCATCGAGCCAGACAGCGACGAGTGGCGTCACATGCGGCCGACCGTCCGCTCGGACGGTCGCGATCCAGAACAACTCGGCGTCTTCGAGCGCCCGGCGAGTCTGGTCCCAGTCGGTCGCGACCGCGGCCCGGTCGCTGAAGCGCGCGTCGAGCTCAGTCACTGGCTGCCTCATCGAGGGCTCCTTTCGATCCGGGGTCTCAGCGGCCCCGCGCTTACGGATCCGTACGCAGTAGAGACCGGCAGCGCACCAAGAATTCATCGGCGATCTTTGCGATCCGCGACAATGACCGCGTGGCGCTTCAACGGATGGACAACGTGGGCATCGTGGTGGAGTCGCTTGATGCCGCGATCTCTTTTTTCGCCGAGCTGGGCCTCGAACTCGAGGGGCGAGCGATGATCGAAGGAGACTGGTCAGGGCGCGTCACTGGACTGCGCGACCAGCGCGTCGAAATCGCCATGATGCGTATGCCGGACGGCCACGGCGGGATTGAACTCTCGCGCTTTCTCACGCCGCCTCCGGTCGCCGATCACCGGAACGCGCCGGTAAACGCCCTCGGCTACCTCCGCGTCATGTTCGCGGTGGACGACCTCGACGATACGCTGGCCCGGCTCCGCGAGCACGGCGCACAGCTCGTCGACGAAGTGGTCGACTACAAAGACGTGTATCGGCTCTGCTACGTCCGAGGCCCCGAGGGCATTCTCATCGGGCTGGCTGAGCAAATCGGCTGACGTCCCAAACGCGCCCGGGCGCGAACACACGGCCGTCCTCGGGAATCCGACAGTCGTCACCGGTGTGGGTGTCACGCATCTGCGCTATCCCGTGCACGCGTCGTAGACCAAGTGGGTGGCTTGGTCGTTGGTCAGTCAGACATGTGAGAGCGGCGTCGAGCCCGCACGCGCGTTCCGTTCCGAGAGGGTCGCGTTGACGACCGCCGCGGCGACGACCAGCCTGCTGACCAGGAAGAGCCCGAAGAGCAACCCCGCGGCGACTCCCAGCGCCCCGTACGTCCCCTGCTTGGCGATCGCGTACGGCGTGATGAAGTAGGCGATCACGACCTGGAGCGCCTCGACGCCGATCCCGAAGACCAGCGCGCCCGGGATCAGCGCCGTCCAGTCGGTCTCCCGGTGCGGAAGCCGGAGCGTGATGAGCAGCCACAGCCCCGCGTAGAAGCACGAGCGCGATCAGCGTCACGAGCAGGCCGGGGCCGGGCGCCCAGGCCCGGGCCGCACTGGCGGCTGCCGACACGACTCCGAAGCCGATGAGCAGGACGAGAAGCCTCAGCGACGCGACGAGCTTCGGCTTCGGCGCACGGCTCCGATCGTCGGTCCAGACCAACCTGTGCGCCCCGATCAGCACCCGGAGCACGCTCCGCGTCGCCCAGATCAGCACCGGAACGCCGATCAGGAGCGCGTACCACCGGTTCGGGCTGTCGGCGGCGTTGGCGATCGAGCTCGAGATCAGGCCCTCCACGCCGAGCGACTTGGCGGCCGCCTCGGGAGACTCCGAGTTGGCGTCCGCGGCGATGCCGAGGCCCGCGACGACGACGAGCGCGAGCGGCAGCAGCCAGATGAAGAGCCGGTACGCGAGGGCGCCCGCGATGATCCCGCCGCCGACCTCGCTGTCCCGGTCGACCATCTCGAAGATCGCGTCGACCGAGCGGTGCCGGCTCCGCTCGTCCTGCGCCCGCTCGGCGAGCCGCTCGGCGTCCTCTCGCCTCGCGGCCGCCCACTGGCGCGTCTTCTCGATGCGCGACGCCGGCTCCACGGTGTCCTGCCCGGGCTCTCGTCCTGCGGGTTCCACTTCGTGGTGCAATCGTGCCGCAAGCGTGGAGACAAGCGAAGCCGAGGAACCGCGGACCACCGGCTGGCGGAGCTGGTTCACGCCGACCGGCCAGCCACCTGCCTAGGGCCTCGTGCGCTACGCGGCGGCCGGCCTGTTCGTCGGCGGCGCGCTGGGCGCGGCCCTACCGCAGGTGCGGGGGGACGCTGCTCGCCGCCCTCGCCGGTGTGGTCGTCGCGGCCGCCGGATCAAGTGGCCCTTCCAGGATCTCGCGCCGCCTGGCGCTGCTCACGGCGGGCTCCGTCCTCGTCCTCTCCGTCGTGGGCTTCGCAACCGGGAACCATCCGGTCTGGGCCGGCCTCGCGATGGGCGCGGTCGCTCTCCTGACGTCAGTGATGGCGGCAGGCGCCCCGCTCGGCGGAATTCTCGGCTTCCTGCTTTCGCTCAGTTACATGCTGATCACGGCGATGGCCCGCGTCGCGAACCTGTTCGAGCTCGTCTCGCTGCTGCGACGGGGTTCGGCGCGCGATCCCGCTCGCGATCCTCATGTACTTCCTCAGCGACAGGGCGGGCGCGACGCGTTCTGGACGTTCTTCACCGCCTATCTGGTCCTGCTGACGCCGGCAAGAACCCGAAGAGCCTGGCCTCGATCCGCGTGGCCAGCGCGGTCTTCGGAGTCCTGCTCCTGGCGGTCATCTCGCTGCTCGTGCCCGACAGGGTGCTCTGCTCGTCGGCCTCGTTATCCTGTTCGCCGGCATCGCGTACAGCCCGCCGTATCCGATCGTCGCCGGAGGACTGACGACGATCGGGTCGATCCTGATGGCGGGCGCGCCGACCGGAGACATCGCCGGCTGGGCGGGGAAGCGGGTGATCGACACGCTCGTCGGCTGTGCGATCGCTCTGATCGCCACCTACCTGTTGTGGCCGCGGGACGGCGAGACGGAGGCCGCTGAGGCGGTTCCGGTCGCCGGCACTGACCCGGGCTCAGTCCAATTGATGGATGGTGAAGGCGATCGACGAAGCCGAGCGTCGTCACCACGCCGGTGAGCTTGCCGCCGTGCTCGAACGCCTCGGGCATCATCGTGTCGGCGAGCATCGTCAGGATCGCACCTGCCGCGAAGGCGAGAACGAACGCGACGACGTTCGACGACGAGTCCTGGAACACGACGTAGCCCAGCGAGCGACGCGAGCCCGGAGACGAGCGCGATCCCGACCCACATCCAGAGGATCCGCACCGTCTTCCAGCCGCTCGTCAGGAGACCGGCCGTCGACGAGATCGCCTCGGGCAGGTTCGAGATGAAGACGGCCGTCAGGTAGGCGGCGCCGACCGCGCCTCCCTTGAAGATCGTCAGCCCGATCACCATCGACTCGGGGACGCCGTCGAGGACGGTTCCGAGCACGATCGCGAGCGGCGAGCCGCTCTGCTGGTCGCCGCCGGCGTCCTTGCGGTCCGCCCCTCCGAAGCGGTCGATGAGCCAGTCTCCGCCGAAGAACGGTGCCGCAGCCGGCGAAGATGCCGATCAGGACGGGCCAGCCCGCGCTCTGCGTACTGGCCGCCTCCTCGACGAGATCGAAGGCCACGGCGCTGATCAGCACGCCTGAGCCGAAGCGCCATGATCAGCCCGATCGCGCGCAGGCCGATCCGGAAGCGGACCGCGAAGAGGGCCCCGAGGACGAGCGAGGACGCCGCGAGCGTGCCCCACCCGAAGGCCGACGCCATTCGGCGGCCCTACCTGAGTCGGTCGAGAAGCTCGCGCTTCTTCTGGTCGAACTCGGCCTGGGTGATCAGGCCGCGATCCTTCATGTCCGCCAGGCGGCTGAGCGCGTTGTCCAGCTCCTCGGCGGACATGCCGCTCGGCGGCTGCGCTCCTGCTGAACCGCCGCGACCGCCTCCTGCATGGCGCGGCCGCCGCCGACCTCGAGCTCGTGCTCCTGCTTGGCGTCGAGGAGCGCCTTCTTGAAGCCGTCCGCGTCCGGGAGGAAGCGAATCTTGCTCGTTCCCGCTTCGGCCGCGGTCAGCAGGTCGATCTCCCCGTAGCCGACGATCCGGCCGAGCCACGGGTGGCCGACGTTCATGTCGGTGATCGCCTGCAGAGACGTGTCGTGCGTGTACTTGTTGATCACGCCGCCCGCCTCGATCACGCGGCGCGTCGTGACGAGGTAGCGCTCGACCCGCCAGACGAGGAAGTACCAGACGAGGCCGATCAGGCCGACGGCCAGTGCGATCCAGAACGCGTAGTGGAGCAGCGTGCTGATCGGCCCGGCGACGCCGTCGTTCGGCACTCCCGCGTCGAGGGCCCCGGAGACGAGCCCGATGACGAGCGCGAGGACGAACCACCGCCCCGCCTCGAGGAACGTGAGCCAGTGGCGCTGCCGTACGAGCAGGACCCGCTCGCCCGTGGCGAGCAGCGAGTCGTACTTCGAGGTCTCGTCAGTCGATGCGCTCATGCCTCGACGAGATATTGACTGCTCGGCCGGATCACGGAGCATCGGTCCGAGCGGGTAGCGTGCGAGAGGCAAGCGAGCAGGGAGGTCATCGTGGAGGGTGCCGCAACCCGCAGTCCACTGATGCTGATTCACGGCGCCTGGCTCTCGTCGCGGAGCTGGGACACGTTCGCCGAGTACTTCCGCGACCGGGGCTATGACGTCACCGCCCCCGAATGGCCACGCAAGCAGGGCGACGTCGAAGAGCTGCGCGAGGCGACGGAGGCAATCGAGGGCCTCGGCCTGAACGAGATCGTCGACCACTACGAGGCGCAGATCAAAGCGCTCGACCACGAGCCGATCCTGATCGGCCACTCGTTCGGCGGGCTGATCGTCGAGCTCCTGCTCGACCGCGGGCTCGCCCGCGGGGGCGTCGCGATGAGCCCGGCGCCGCCGAAGGGGATCCTCGTCCTGCCGTTCTCGTCGCTCAAGGTCGCCTCGTCGGCACTGGCGCATCCGTCTCGCTGGCACGGCGTCGTGCCGCTCACGCTCGAGGAGTTCACCTACGGCTTCGTGAACACGTTCACGCCCGAGGACGCGAAGGCCGCGTACGAGAAGTACTACGTCCCGGAGACCGGTCAGATCTTCTACGAGGCGGGTTTCGCGAACTTCCATCTGCACCCGCCCACGGAGCTGCATTTCAAGTACGAGGAGCGGGCACCGCTGCTGATCATCGGCGCCGACCAGGACCACACGGTCCCCGCATCGGTCGCGAAGAAGCAGTTCAAGAAGTACGAGAAGTCTCCGGCACAGACCGACTACCTCGAGTTCGCGGGCCGGCCTCACCTGATGATGAACGCCGAGAAATGGGCCGAGATCGCAGGCGCGATCGAAGGCTGGATCGCCGGCGTGCCCGAGAAGACGGCCGTCGCGGCGGGCAAGGCGTCGGCCTAGCCGCTCGAAAAGGAGCCGGGGACGGCCGGCCCGTCCCCGGCTCGACGTCCTCAGGCGGCGGCCGCCGCCCGCTCGAGCTCCGCGATCTCGATCTTTCCCATCTTCAGCATCGCTGCCATGACGCGCTGCGACTTCTCACGGTCGGGGTCGCCGATCAGCTCGTAGAGCGACCTTCGGGACGATCTGCCAGGAGACGCCGTAGCGGTCCTTGAGCCATCCGCACGGCCCCGCTTCACCGCCGTCGGTGAGCGCGTCCCAGTAACCGGTCGACCTCCTCTTGCGACTCGCAGTCGACCTCGAGCGAGATCGCCTCGTTGAACGTGAAGTTCGGCCCGCCGTTCAGCGCGAAGAACTGCTGCCCGTCGAGCTCGAACGTGACCTGTCATCACGGTTCCCTCGGGCCGCGGCCCGGCCGAGCCGTAGCGGGCTGACCTCGACGATCTTCGAGTTCGGGAAGATCGACGTGTAGAACTTCGCCGCCTCCTCGCCTTCGGTGTCGAACCACAGGCACGGTCTGATCTTCTGCATCGCTCCTCCTTGACTCGCGTTTCTGTTTATGTAGACCCTCTTCCACCGGGAAGTCATCGCCATGCGAACCTCCGGCCCACCTCGTAGGATCCGCGCGTGGGCTTCAACCAGTGGATGCTCGCGTTCCACGTGCTCGCCGCGTTCTCGCTCGTAGCGGGCAGCACCCTCTTCTGGGTGCTCGTCGTCGCGGTTCGCCGAATCGACACGCCGGACGACACGCTCCGCCTTGGGCCCGTTGCGAAAGTCGGCAATGCGACGATCGGGATCGGGATGGGCGGCACGATCATCCTCGGCATCTATCTCGCCTTCGCGGTCGACGGCTATGCGATCTGGGACGGCTGGATCATCGCCGCGATCGTGCTGTGGGTCGTCGGCGCGGCGATCGGCCGGCAGGTCGAGGAGGCCTACAGGCAAGGCCCGCGGAAGGCGCTCGAGCTCAAGGGGGCGGGAGAGACCGGTCCGAACGCCGAGCTCCTCGCGCTCAACCGCACCTCGCGCGGCGTCCTCCTGCACGCCCTGACCTCGGCCGTCCTGCTCTTGATCATCATCGACATGATCTGGAAGCCCGGCGCATGAGCGTGCTCGCCACAGTCCGCCCGGACGCCTGGAACTTCCCGCTCTTCGTGCACGTGCTCGGCGCCATGATCCTCGTCGCCGGCCTCGTCACGGGCGCCGCGGCGCTCTTCTTCGCGAGGGGCGACGCGAAGCTCCTTCGCCTCGGCTTCTGGTCGCTGATGCTCGTCTCGTTCCCCGGCTGGATCATGATGCGCCTCGGCGCGCAGTGGATCTACTCCAAGGAGGGCTGGGACAACGTTCCGGACAACCTGAGTCCGCGACTGGCTCGGCATCGGGTACCTGGTCGCAGACGCCGGCGGCCTCGTGCTCGTGATCACGCTGATCATCGGCGGGATCGGCGTTCGCCGACTGGAGGCCGGGAAGAGCAGCGGCCTGCTCAAAGCGACGCTCGTGCTCTCGGTCGTGCTCCTGGCGGCCTACGTCGTCGCCGTGTGGGCGATGGCCGGCAAGCCGGGCTAGGCACGCAGGCTCGACCGGCGGCACGTCAGCGCGCAGCGCGGCTCGTGCTTCTCGGCGAGGCGCAGGAGGAGCCTGTGCAGCTCCGCCCGGTCGCTTTCGCTCAGCGGCTCGAGGAACTCGTCCTCGTTCTTGCGCGCCAACGCGCGCAGGCGCCGCAGCATCCGGGTGCCCTCCGGGGTCATCCGGACGAGATGACGGCGCCGGTCGTTGGGGTCGCGCTTGCGCTCGACGAGCCCCTGCTCCTCGAGTTCGTCGAGGAGACCCACGAGCTGGCCGCGGTCATAGCCCGAGCGCATCGGCGATCGAGCCCTGCGTATCGGCCGACCCCGTCGTCGAGCACGAGCATGATCGCGTAGTGGTACGGGTGGACTCCGGCCTCCTCGTAAGCGCCCATGCCCCGCTCCTTGGCGGCGAAGCCGAGGCGCTTGAGCAGGAACGTCGATGACGCGAGGAGCTCCTCGGGCAGCCGAGGGGCTGGGCGCAGGGCGGTCGCATCGGGGTCTCGATCTTCATTGCGAAATTAGAGTAGCGCGCTCAATCGTTGCTCGTGCTATAACGTTGTTGTAGTCAATGATTTTGGAGGCCAATTAGTGTCAAGCTCCACAAAGCGAGATTCGCGCTGGGTCGCCCTGGCGCTCATCGTCACCGCGCAGTTCATGGTCATCCTCGATGTCGCGATCGTGAACGTCGCGCTCCCTTCGATCAAGTCCGACCTCGACTTCTCCCCCACGAACCTGCAATGGGTGATCTCCGCCTACGCGATCATCTTCGGCGGGGCGCTGCTCCTGGGCGGGCGGCTCGCGGACCTGCTGGGCCGGCGGCGCCTGTTCATGGCGGGACTCGCGCTCTTCTCCGTCAGTTCGCTCCTCTGCGGCCTCGCCTGGTCCGAAGCCTCGCTGATCGGCTTCCGCGCCTTGCAGGGCCTCGGCGGAGCGCTGCTCGTCCCCGCCGCGCTCTCGCTGCTGATGACGACGTTCGCCGAGGGCCGTGAGCGCAACGTCGCGCTCGGGATCTATGCGGCGGCGTCCGGGAGCGGCGCCGCGGCGGGCGTGCTCCTCGGCGGGCTGCTCACCTCGTACCTGAGCTGGTCGTGGATCTTCTTCATCAACGTTCCGGTCGGGCTCGCCGCGATCGCCCTCACGCCGCTACTCCTGCGTGAGAGCCGTGCTGAGCTCGCCCACCGGCACTTCGACGTCCCCGGCGCCGCATCGGTCACGGCCGGGCTGATGATGCTCGTGTACGCGACGACGCGCGCCGCAAGCGACGGCTGGGGCGCGCCGACGACGCTTGGGCTCTTCGGCGGGGCAGCAGCCCTGCTCGCCGCGTTCGTCGTGATCGAGCTCCGCTCGAAGTCGCCGCTCCTGCCGCTGCGCATCTTCCGCCTGCGCACGCTGACGGGCGCGAACGCCGCGATGGCGATCGTCGGCGCGGTCGCCTTCTCGGAGTTCTTCGTGCTCTCGCTCTACCTGCAGAACGTCCTCCACTACTCGGCCGTCCAGAGCGGCGTCGCCTTCGTCGCCTTCGCGCTGTCGGTTGTGGTGGTCTCCAATGTCGCGCAGGCGGTCGTCGGCCGCTTCGGCGTGCGTCCGACGCTCACGCTCGGGCTGCTCGCGTCGGCTGCGTCGGTCGCGTGGCTCACGCGGCTGCCCATGGACGGGCACTACTTCTGGGATCTCTTCCCGGCCTTCGTGCTCGGCGGTGCGGGCATGGGCCTGTCGTTCGTCCCGATCACGATCGGCGGCCTCGCCGGTGTGGAGCGCTCCGACGCGGGCGTCGCCTCGGGCCTGATCAACACGAGCCGTCAGATCGGCGGCGCGCTCGGGATCGCGGCGGTCAGCGCGATCGCGGCGACCGCGACGAGGAACTACGCCGACACCCACGCGGCGGTCACGGCCTCGAGCGCCCCTGCTCTCGACCACGGGTTCCAGACCGCGCTCTACGTGCTGACGGGCCTGTTGCTCGCCGGCGCGGCGATCGTGGTCACGCTCATGAGGCCGGCCCAGCAACCGAGCGCGGCAACAGCCTCCGCGGACGCCGAGGTCGTGCTGGACGAGGCGGCATGACCCGCGGCTAGATCCGCCAGACGCCGTCTTGCTGGACGACCTCGCCGTCGAGCAGGATTTGTCCGCCCGGGCGCAGGTCCTTGACGATGTCCCAGTGGATCTCGCTCTGGTTCGTGCCGCCGATATTCGGGAGGCCGTTGCCGAGCGCGAGGTGAACTGTGCCGTCGATCTTCTCGTCGAAGAGCGTGTTCTTCATGAAGCGCGTGATGCCCGGGTTGCAGCCGATGCCGAGCTCGCCGAGCCGACGGGAGCCCTCGTCCCGGTCCAGCACCCCGAGGAAGAAGGCCTCTTCGGTCGCGGCCGAGGCGTCGACGACCTTCCCGCCCTCGAAGCGAAGCCGGATCCCGGTCACGTCGCGCCCGAGGTACGGAGCCGGGAACTCGAGGAACGAGATCGTGCCCTCCGCGGAGTCCTCGACGGGCGAATAGTAGAACTCGCCGCCGGGCATGTTCGCGCCGCCGGCGTCGACCTCACCCGTGCGTCCTAGGAGGCTGAGCGTGATGTCCGTCTCCGCGCCGACGATCCGCACCTCGTCCGCGGCGTCGAAGCGCTCCGCGTAGTGGCTCATCCGCTCACGCTCTGCGTCCCAGTCGAGCAGGCACGCGCCGTAGAGGAAGTCCTCGTAGTCCCGGAGCGACATGCCCGCGTCCTGAGCAAGAGCCGGGCACGGGTAGTTGCAGCCCACCCATTTGAGGTCGTTCGTGAGAACGCGCTCGAGTGCGGGCCGAACGGAGGCCTGGAGCCGGCCGAGCCGCTCGGGCGGGATCGCGGCGATCTCGCGCGTGTTCTCCGGAGCGTCGATCGCGATCAGCCCGTCGGCCTGCTCGAACGCGTAGGCCTCGATCGGTGCAAGCGTGTCGATCAACTCGTCGGGCGCCTCGAGAATCCACGGAAGGTTTCTGGTGAGGTTGGCCCGCACGAGGGCGTACGCACCGCGCCGCGCAATCTCCCTGGCCACCTCGTCGACGAGCGGCCGCGCCATCGGGCCGCCCGACAGGATCACCTGCCAGCCGGGCTGGACTCCAACACAGGTGTCGACGAGGATCCGTGCGTACTGCTCGATCCGCGGGTCCCGCATGCGCGACGGGATAGTACGGAGTCCTGCATAAGCTGACCACGTGGCCGCAAAGCCGAACGACGTTCCGCGTCGCGTCAGAGTGCGGCGCGGGCCGAAGAAGGGCCGGTACGACCGCGAGTCGATCGACGCGGTCCTCGATCGCGGCCTGCTCGCGCACGTGGCGTTCGCCGACGGAGACGAGGCGGTCTGCATCCCGATGCTCTACGCGCGCGTCGGCGACACCGTCTACATCCACGGCTCGACCGCGAGCCGTGCCGTTCGGCTGCTCGCTGCGGGCGCTCCGGCCTGCGTCACGGTCACGCTCGTGCACGCGCTCGTGCTCGCGCGCTCGGCCTTCGAGCACTCGGCGAATTACGACTCGGTGATGGTCTTCGGGAGGTTCGCGCTCGTCGAGGACGAGGCGGAGCGGCTCCGCGCGTTCGAGGCGTTCACAGAGAAGCTCCTGCCCGGCCGGTGGGACGAGGCGCGCCGGCCGAACGCGAAGGAGCTGAAGGCGACCTCGATCCTCGCGCTCGAGATCGACGAGGCCTCGGCCAAGGTGCGAAGCGGCGGGCCTGACGACGACGACTCGGAGGATTCCGCACTGGACGTGTGGGCGGGCATCGTTCCAATCGTCAACTCGTACGGAACGCCAACAGCCTCGCCCGGGCTCCGGGACGGCATTCCCGTGCCCGAGAGCGTCAGGCGCCTGCTTCGAGCTCCTCCTGGATGATCCGCGGCGAGTCGTGGACGCAGATCAGGTCGAGGCGCCCCGGCCCGAGGTTCACGAACATGTGGGGCGTATCGGGCCCGACGACCAGGATGTCGCCCGCTTCGGCCTCGACGTCGTGTCCGCCGGCCGTGAACCTCACGCGTCCCGAGCGTACGACCCACGTCTCCGAGTAGGGATGCCGGTGTAGCCCCGGCCCCTCGCCCGGCTCGTTGTCGACGAGGAACATCGACACGCCCGAGCCATGGTCCTCACCCTCGAAGCGCAGGGTCCGATTGGCCGCGCGCTTCTGCTCGTCCACCCGCAGGACGCTGTGCAAGGGCTCAGCCCTCGCTCGCCGGCGCCGGCCGCTCCCCGCCGTACTCGGCAGCGCGCTCCCCGTCGTGCGGCGGCTCGATCGTGATGTTCGGCAGTAGCCGGTCGAGCCAGCGCGGGATGTACCACGTCTTCTCGCCCATCAGCGTCATGAATGCCGGGATGAGCGTCATCTTCACGACGAGCGCGTCGGTCAGGATCGCCACCGCGAGCAGCAGGCCGAACTCCTTCGAGATGCGGTCGGGCGTGAGGATGAACGCTGTGAAGACCGTCGCCATGATGATCGCCGCGGCGACGATGACGCGCCCGATCGCTGCAATGCCGTGCTCGACCGCCTCCTTCGTGTCCAGCCCGTGGACGTGCTCCTCCCGGATGCGGCTCGCGAGGAACACCATGTAGTCCATCGACAGGCCGAAGAGGATCGCAAACGCGATCGGTGGCACGAAGGTTTCGATCGGCCCCTTCCGGTCCAGCCCCATCAGGCTCAGCAGGAATCCCTTCTGCATCACGAGGGTGAGCACGCCGAACCCGATGAAGGCCGACAGGATGGTCGTGATCGCCGCTGTCAGCGAGATGACGATCGATCTGAAGGCCATCGCGAGCACGATGAACGTGACGCCGATGATGTAGAGCAGGAAGAACGGCAGCCGCTGCATGATCCGGTCGGCGATGTCGATGAACGCCGCGTTCAGCCCGGACACGTAGACGGCAGCGGGGCTGGCCGCGGTTGCAGCCGGAACGACTTCGTCGCGGAGCCGGTGGACCAGCTGCGCGGTCTTCTCGTCCTGGGGCGCAGAGTTGGGCGTGACGAAGATGATCGCGACCGTCTTCGCATCGTTGAACTGCGGCTTCCTGACCGAGGCGACGTCGTCGAGCCCGCGGACGCGGCTGTAGACCCGCTGCGGCGAGTCCTGGTCTCCCTTCGTGTCGACGACGATCGGGATCGGGCCGTTGAAGCCGGGCCCGAAGCCTTCGGCCAGGAGGTCGTAGGCGCGACGCGCGGTCTGGTTGGTCGGCTGCGTCCCCTGGTCGGACGCGCCCAGTCGCACGAGCCCGGACGTCCCGGCCAGTAGGAGACCGGCCACGAGCAGGATGATGAAAATCGGCTTGGCATGACCGGTCACGAACCGGCCCCAGCGCCCGATCAACGACTTCTCGCGACCCGCTTCGGAGTCGTCGACCGGCTTGAGGAACGGCACCTTCCAGCGGTCGATCTTGTGCCCGAGCTTCGCGAGCACTGCGATCAGGAGCGAGTTGGCGATGATCACCGTCGTCAGCACGCCGAGCGCCGCCCCGATGCCGAGCTTCGTGATGAAGTCGAGGCCGAAGAACGCTAGGCCGGTGACCGAGATCGCGACGGTGAGGCCCGCGAACAGCACAGCCCGGCCCGCGGAGGCCCCGGCCTCGGTGGCCGCGTCGGCCGGAGACATGCCTTCGTGGAGGAACTGTCTGAAGCGCGTGACGATGAAGAGCGAGTAGTCGATCCCGACGCCGATGCCGATCATCGAGACGAGGATCGGCGTGATCGTGTTGATGTCGGTCAGCCCGGCGAGGATGAACAGGAGGATGAACGCCGTTCCGACGGCCAGGATCGCGAGCGCGATCGGAATCGAGGTCGCGACGAACGTGCGGAAGACGATCATGAGCACGATGAACGCGGCCAGGAAGCCGAGCAGCTCCTGGATCCCCTGCTGGATGGGCGGCGACTCGGCTTCGCCGTTGAACTCGGCGGTGACGCCCGCGGGCTCGACCGTGTCGCGGACCGCGTTCTCGACCGCGACGACCTGTGAGCGATCCGCCGTTTTGATCTCGTCCGAGAACTGCGCCTCGGCGTACGCGATTCGTCCGCTGTCGGAGAACGTCGCGTCCGAGAACGGGTTGCCGACGCTCTCGATACCAACCTTGCCGTTCTGGGGCTTGAACTCAGACGTCTTGAGCTTGGCAACGGCTGCATTGACCGCGGCCTTGCGCTCGGGCGTATCGAGGCGCTCGCCCTTCGGCGCCGCGAAGACGAGATTCAGCACCGAGCCCTTTTCGGACGAGAACTCCGCCTTGATCAGATCGGTCGCCTTCTGCGTGTCCGAGCCTGGGATCTGGAACTCGTCCTTCAGGCTCCCCCCGACGGTCACCACCAGGATGATCAGCACCGCGAGCGACGTGAGCGAGCCGAGAACGATCCGCCACGGATGCGACGCGCAGAACCGATCCCACCGCGCGAGGATTCCGGTCGAGAGCCGTTCGTGTGCCAGGCGGCGCTGCTTGTCAGATCCGGTGTCGCGTTCGGTCATGTCACCTCGCCCCCTGCCTTCGGATTTGCCCTAAGGACGGTCGTCGTCCTCGAAACTCATCGCCGACGTTAGTTGAACCAACGAAGGCTTCGCCAGAACATTTCCGCTCTTTCCGCACCGGGCGTCGTCGACTTCGACGGACGATCGCCCTGGCGGTTGGAGCCCGTCGGACTGCCGACGGGCTCCTCGTCGCCTTCCTCAGGCGCCGGCCATGGCGGCCATGGCCGCCTTGCCGCGCTCCTCGATCTCCTCCGGCGTCAGATCCTCGATGTGAGTCGCGATCGACCAGTTGTGGCCGAACGGGTCGGTGATCGAGCCGAAGCGGTCGCCCCAGAACTGGTCCTCGACCTCCATCGTCACCGTCGCGCCGGCGTCGACCGCCTTCTGCACGACCGCGTCGACGTCCTCGACGTACATGAAGATGCTCGCGCTCGTGCCTCCGAGCTCCTTCGGCGGCGTCGTGGATGCCTGCGGGAACGGATCGGACAGCATCACGTGCGAATCACCGATCTTGAGCTCGGCGTGTCCGATCTTCCCGTCGGGCGCGTCCATGCGGACGGTCTCCTCGGCGCCGAACGCCTTCTTGTAGTACGCGATCGCCTCCGCGGCGTCGTCGACGGCCAGGTAGGGCGAAATCGTGCTGTACCCCTCGGGAATCGGCTGAGTAGCCATGTCCTCTCTCCCTTCGATCGTCGTGAACGAGGCGTCTTCGATACTACGGGCGGCCGATGAGTTTCGAGCCCGTCCGACGTCTCCGTAACCAAACCGAAACAGGAAGGACATGACAATGCCTCGATTCTTCCTCGACATCTCGATGTCGCTCGACGGGTTCGTCGCCGGGCCGGACGCGACGCTCGAAGAACCGCTCGGCAAGGGCGGCGAGCGCTTGCACGACTGGGTGCTTCGCCTGGCGAGCTGGCGCTCGACGCACGGCCTCGAAGGCGGCGAGACCGGGCCCGACGACGAGCTCGCACGCGCCAGGTGGGCTCGAGTCGGTGCGACGGTCATGGGCCGGCGGATGTTCAGCGGCGGCGCCGGCGCCTGGGAGGACGACCCGAACGCAGACGCCTGGTGGGGCGACAACCCGCCCTTCCACCACCCGGTCTTCGTTCTCACGCACCACCCACGCGAAACCGTGGTCAAGGAAGGCGGGACGACATTCTACCTTCGTCAACGACGGCATCGAGAGCGCGCTCGAGCAGGCGCGGGCCGCGGCCGAGGACCAGGACGTCGCGCTCAGGCGGCGGCGCTTCGGTGGCACAGCAGTACCTACGCGCCGGGCTCCTGGACGAGCTGCACATCCACGTCGCGCCGATCCTTCTCGGCGGCGGCGTCAGCCTCTTCGGCGAGCTCGGCACCGATGCGCCTCCGCTCAAGCTGACGAAGGTCGTCGAATCACCGTTCGTAACGCATCTCAGCTACGAGGTCGAGCGCTGAGCGTTCCCGTCCTCCCGGCTCGGCACTTGCTCCGCGCAAGGGATCTCGCCGACGCGAGGTACCGGGAGCCGCTCGACGTGGCAGCCCTCGCGCGTGCCGCGCACCTGTCGGAAGCGCACTTCAGCCGGGAGTTCCGACGCGCGTTCGGCGAGACACCACACCAGTACCTGCTCACGCGGCGCCTCGAGCGCGCAGCGGCGCTCCTCCGAAACACGGATCGCTCCGTCGCCGAGATCTGCCTCGCCGTGGGCCTGCGTAGCGTGGGCTCGTTCACGACGAGCTTCGGGCGCGCGTACGGCGTCTCGCCGACGGCCTACCGAGCCGCGTATCCCCCGGCGATCACGAACGCGCGGATCCCGACGTGCGTACTGCTCGCGTCCACGCGACGTCCGACTCAGTCCAGCAGTTTTCGAGAAGACGGACGCGCGCCGTCCGACTAGCTTCACCGGACAACGACGACGGAGGTGCAGACGATGTTGAAGCAACTGACGACCACCCAGGTGTGGGTCCACGACCAGGACGAGGCGCTGGCCTTCTATACGGAGAAGCTCGGGCTCGAGCTCCGCGAGGACGTGACCGTGCCGGAGATGGGCAACTTCCGCTGGCTCACGGTGGGCGTGCCGGGCCAGCCCGACATCGCGATCGTGCTCATGGCCGTGCCCGGCCCGCCCGTGTTCGACGCGGAGACCCGCGAGCAGATCCTCGCGCTCGTCGCCAAGGGTGCGGCGAACGGGCTCTTCTTCGCTTCCGAGGACGTCAAGGCCACCTACGAAGAGCTGAAGGGCCGCGGCGTCGAGTTCCAGGGCGAGCCGACCGAGCAGCCGTACGGGGTCGACGTCGGATTCCGGGACACGTCCGGGAACCAGATGCGCGTCGCGCAGCTGCGGGACTTGTCCTAGCCGCCGGTCGCGGAGAAATGCTGGTAGTCGGGCGTGCCGGTCCAGCGGCCGCCCCACTGCCAGCCGACCGACGCGAACGCGCTGACGAGCAGTCCGCCGCGCACGGCCATGCCCGGGCGGACGTTCCTGCGGTCGAGGTACGCCCTGCCCGCCCGCGGGTGGACTCGGCCGCTCTCCAGGTACGGGTTCTCGACCGGGTTCACGTCGATCGCGAGCCCGTAGGCGTGCGTCGACCAGCGCTTCGGGCCGGGGCCGACCGCGTAGCGGCAATTGAACGCCGCCGTGTTGTCCGCCGCCAGCGACCGCTCGTCGTTGCCGCCGTAGGCATCGATCGGGCGCATCCGCCTGATCGGGAAGCGCGCCTTGTAGAGCCGACGGAAGACGACGGTCAAGGGGCCGACTGCACTTCGGTTGACGACGAGCGTCCCGACGCGGCTCTTCCCGTCGAAGCCCCAGTAGCCGACCCGGAGCCTGCGCAGCGAGGACGGGCCGACCGGGCAGCCGGGGTGCCACGAGTGCGGCAGTTGCTCGCGCGTCACCGGTGCCACGGTGTGCGTGAAGGGTGGCGCCGCGAGGAGGGCGAGCAAGGCGAGGCTCATGGCCAATCGAGACTAGTCTGCGTGGCCGGATGAAGCTGACCTGCGCGCTCCTCGTCTGCCTGGCGCTGCTGCCCGCGGCGACCGCGACCGGCCGGAGCTCCGGCGGTGCGCCGTGCCCGCCCACGCTCGCGAACCAGCTCGCGGACACAGGCTCGGCGACCCAGCTCGTCACGGTCGCGTCGCTCCGGTCGAGCTCGCAAAGCGGGGCGGCGCGCCTCTGGGAGAAGCGCGGCGACTGCTGGACACAGGTCGCGGGCCCGTGGCCCGCGTGGCTCGGCATCCGCGGCATCTCGGAGCACAAGCGCGAGGGAGACCTGAAGACCCCGAGCGGCGCTTTTGGGATCCAGCCGGTGATGTTCGGCCTCGCGCCGAACCCGGGCGTGCGCTATCGCTACCACCGCGTCGTCTGCGGCGACTGGTGGGTCGAGGATCCGCGCTCCCCGTCCTACAACAGGTTCCGCCACGTGCGCTGCGGAGCGAAACCGCCGTTCCGGATCACGAGCGAGGACATGTCCAAATCGCCGACGGCCTACCGCCACCTGGCGGTGATCGACTACAACACGCACCCGATCGTCCCGGGCCGCGGCTCGGGCATCTTCCTCCACGTCAGCCACGGCAACCCGACTCTCGGCTGCGTCAGCCTCGCGCTTCCTCAGCTCCTGAAGGTCCTGCGCTGGTTCGACCCCGACAAGGATCCGCTGATCGTCATCGGGACGCGCTCGACGATCCGGAAGTTCTAGTCCTCCGTTACGTCGCGGCGCAGGAAGACGACGTACGCGATCGTGAGCGGGACGCCGACGTAGAGCGCGCAGACCCACACCGCGCGGAGCACGGGATCCCAGTCGGCGGGCACGCGGAGGAAGCCGTGCCACGCGTCGAACTGCGTCGCGAGGAGATACGGCCGGATGCCCTCGGTCCCGGGCAGAACGGTCAGTAGCTGCATGAGGAGCGCAAACATCAGCGCACCCACCACCGACGCCGCACTGTTCCGCGTGATCGTCGAGAGCATGAGCGCGAACGACGCGATCCCGGCCAGCGGCAGGAAGTAGACCGCGATGCTCGCCGCGAGCAGGGCGAGGCCGTGGCCCGTCGACACCGTCGTTCCGGACAGGGACGTCAGCGGGTTGAAGCCCCAGGCGAGCCCGCCCGCGATCAGCCCGATCGTCGCCATCGCGACGACGACAGCCGCGGTGTAGGTGAGCGTCGCGAGCACCTTGCCCGCGAAGACCTGCCCGCGTTCGCGCGAGCGGGTGAGGATCGTCTTCAGCGTCCCGTTCTGGCTCTCCGAGGCGACGACGTCCCCGGCGACGAGCGACGTGATCAGCGGGAACGCCCAGAACGACATGAAGAACAGCGCGACGAACGGGACGGCGAGGCCCGTGTCCCGGATGTAGCGGCCGAGCGGCACGTCGTTCGGCCCGCCCGACTGGAACTGGAGCACGATCACGAAGATCAGCGGCACGAGCATCGCCGCGCCGAGCCCGAGGTACGTCCGCTTCTGTGCAAGCAGCTTCGCGAGCTCCCAGCGGTAGACGGCGGTCATGCGACCTCCGCCCTCGCCGCACTCTTGTCGCCGGACTCGCCTCCGGTCAGCCCGAGGAAGAGCTCCTCGAGGCTGGCCGTCTCCGGGACGAGCGCGGTGATGCCGATGCGCGCCTGGCCGAGAGCGATCGAGATCGCGGCGGCCGCCTGCTCGTCGGCCTGGAACCGGAGCTCGGGGCCTTCGACGCGGATCTTCTCGACGCCCCTCTGGGCCGAGCAGATCATCAGCGCGCGCTCCGGCTCGGTCGCGCGCAGCCGGTACTCGGTCTGCGCCGTCGCGAGCAGGTCGTGCAGCGTTCCCTCGTAGACGATCGTCCCGGTGCGGATGATCGCGACCCGGTTGCAGAGGTCCTCGACCTCGCCGAGGAGATGGCTGGACAGAAGGACGGTGATGCCTTCGCCCGCGAGCCGGCGCACGAGCGCGCGCATGTCGCGCATGCCGGCCGGATCGAGCCCGGTCGTCGGCTCGTCGAGCAGGAGCAGGCGCGGATTGCGGAGGAGCGACGCGGCGATCCCGAGCCGCTGGCGCATCCCGTGCGAGTACCCGCCGACCCTGTCGCCGGCGCGGTCGCGCAGCTCGACGACGTCGAGCATCTCGTCGATGCGGCTGCTCGCACCCTGGCCGTCATAGGCGGCGAGCAGGCGCAGGTTCTTGCGGCCGGACATGTACGGGTAGAAGCGCGGAGCCTCGACGAAGCCCGCGACTCCGTCGAGCGCCTTGCGGACGCCCTCCTTGATCGGGTCGCGGCCGAAGAGCTCGACTGAGCCTTCCGTCGGGCGGATCAGGCCGAGCATCATGCGCAGCGAGGTCGTCTTGCCCGCGCCGTTGGGCCCGAGATAGCCGAAGACGTCGCCCGGCTCGACCGTGAGGTCGACGTGGTCGACCGCGATGATCCGCCCGTAGCGCTTGACGAGCCCGCGCGCCGCGATCGGAGGCGCGGTCACCGCAGGCTGCGAGCCGCCGACTCGGCCACAGACGGCTTCACCGAGCCGGCGAGGACGTACGAGACGCCGCCGCGATCCCACGTGAGGACGGTCGCGAGCGGCGTCGCGAGCTCGTGTCCCTCGACGCCGTCGAGCGGAACGGTCGGAAGAGCCTTGAGCTGAGCGGCTGCTGAGCCCGCTCCTGCCTCGCGCTCGAGCACCGTGATCGCGCCGAGCCCTTCGCCGTAGACGACGAGGGCTCCGCGGTGCGGGCCGTGACCGACGACTCGGGTCGCGCTGTGTTGGAGGCCGGCGAGCGATTTGGGCGCAACGACCTGGAACGGAAGCTTGGTGGGGACTGACTCGCTCTTGCCTCGCTCGCCTCCCGTGGGCGCGGCGAGGTCGACGACCTTCGCGCCCGCAGGCGGCGCGATCGCCACCGTCGAGAGCGGCACCGACCCGTACCTGATGCTCGTCGTCTGGAGCGCGAGCACGGGTGTCGTCCCGCCGCGCGCGTAGATCGCCGCGCGGAGCGGCACGCCGCGCTTCGCATCCCACGCGAGCCGCACCGAGCCGAGCAGGCCGCCGGGCTCCTTCGGCGAGAGTTGCACCGTGTACGCGGGCCGTCCGCCGACGTTCGACGGTTTGGCCGACGAGACGTTCGCGTGCTTCGTCAGTTGGGCCAGGAAGGCGCCGATCCCGGCGACGCCTGGCGCAGCGTGGCGCGCCTGGGGCTGTCCGGCCGGAAGCGCGATTCGATAGACCGTGTTGGACGATGCGTCGTAGACCGTCGCCTGGCCTTGCTTCCAGACGATCTGCACGTCACCTGCGTTCGACTGCAGCTCCAGGCGCCCGCGGCCGTCGTCGCGCATCCAGAGCCGCCCGGAAGCGCCGGACATCAGCGCGGAGCCGACCTGGCCGAGGAGCGCTCCGTTCGGGAAGAGCCCGTTCGTGAAGCGGATCCGGGCCGTGATGCCCGCGGGCTTGGAGGCGGCGAGCCCTTCGTGAATCGCGCTCGGAAGCGGCTTGCTCGCGGGAACCGGACCGGATCCACCGGTTGCCATCGCAATTGCAGTGCCGCCGACCGCGAGCAGCGCAACCACTGCCGCGAGGGCGACGAGGCCCCGAGTCGAGAGGGTACGGAGGTACTTCACCACGTTCGTTGTAGCGGACCCCGAATGAGAAAGACCTGATTGCGTTCAGGCGCCGGTCAGGGAGGTTCTCGGAAGATCGTGCGGATTCCCAGGAGGCCCATCCAGCGAGCCCGAAGGGCGGCTCTCCTCGGAGCCGCGCTCATCGGCGCGCTCGTGACCGGGGCGATCGTCTTGCACGCCCACGGCCGCGATGGCCACCGGGCGCGCATCGACCCGGTTTCGGTGAAGGCGATTCGGACCAAGCCACGCTCGGTGGTGCCTCGAACACTGGTTGCCAGGCGCGCGGGCCGGCTCGATGCGCCGCTCCAGGATGCGGCCGCCGTCTCGCTCGACGGCTCTCGCGCGATGCTGCTCGGAGGGCTGACCGCTGCGGACACGTCGACCGACGCCGTGAGCGTGATCTCGCGCAACGGCGAACGCACAACCGGACGGCTGCCGACCGCGGTACACGACGCAGCTGCTGCGACGCTTGGCCGATCGGTGTACCTGTTCGGCGGCGGCGACGGCACAAGGCAGCACGACGAGATCGTCCGCGTCGGCAGAGGCGTCGTCGGCCGCCTTCCGGCCCCGAGCTCGGACCAGGCGGCCGCCGCGATCGGCGGGACGGCGTACGTCGTGGGCGGCTTCACCGGATCGCACTGGCTCGACACCATCGTCGCGTGGTCGCCCGGCCGGGGGGCGAGGATCGTCGCCCATCTGCCCTCGCCGGTGCGCTACGCGGCCGTCACGGCTGCGGGCGGCAAGCTCATCGTCGCGGGCGGGTCTCTGCCGGACGGGGAGGCGAGCTCTCGGGTCCTCGAGTACTCGCCCTCGAGCGGAGTGCTTCGCCGGCTCGGACGCCTGCCCGGGCCGACCACTCACGCGGCCGCGGCCGAGCTGGGCGGGCTCGCGTACGTGATCGGAGGACGCGGAGCGAGCCTCGACACGCCGACCTCCAGGATCGAGGCGATCGACCCGCGCACCGGACGGGTCCGCGCAGCGGGTCACCTGCGACAGCCGCTCTCGGACGCGTCGGCGATCTCGCTCGGCTCCAGCATCCTCGTCGCGGGCGGTCGGAGCGCGGACGGTACGCAGTCGTCTGTGCTCGCTCTCTCCCGTGGGACACGCACCCGCACGGCGTCGGCCGTCGACGTCTATGCCGCGGACGGTCCGAACATGTTCCGCCGCGCCACGCGACGCGCACTCCCGCGCGTCTACGTCCCGAACAGCGACAGCAACACGGTCGACGTCATCGACCCGCGCCGCTTGAAGATCGTCCGGGAGTTCCCGGTCGGCGCACTGCCGCAGCACGTCACGCCCTCGTGGGACCTGAAGACGCTCTATGTGCTGAACGACGAGGGCAACTCGGTCACGCCGATCGATCCGCGGACGGCGAGGCCCGGCCGCGCCATTCCCGTCGCCGACCCCTACAACCTGTACTTCACGCCCGACGGCAAGTTTGCGATCGTCGTCGCAGAGCGGCTTGGCCGGCTCGACTTCAGCGACCCGCACACCTTCCGCGTCGTCCATGCCCTCTCCGTGCCGTGTCGGGGCGTCGACCACATGGACTTCTCTGCACATGGCGGCTACCTGATCGCCAGCTGCGAGTTCTCCGGGCAACTGATCAAGGTCGACCTTCGGCAGCAGCGCGTCGTCGGAACCCTCCAGCTTCCGAGCGGCGGCATGCCGCAGGACGTGAAGCTGGCACCCGACGGAAAGCTCTTCTACGTCGCCGACATGCACGCGAACGGCCTCTGGGAGATCGACGGCCGGCGCCTGCGCGTCGTCGGCTTCCTGCCGACGGGCCTCGGCGTCCACGGGCTCTACCCGAGCCGGAACGGGAAGCTCCTGTACGCGACGAACCGGAGCGCGGGAACGATCTCCGTGATCAGCTTCAGGACGCGGCGACGTGGTCGCCGACGTGGCGCATCCCGGGCGGCAGCCCCGACATGGGCAACGTCTCGGCCGACGGCAAGGTGCTGTGGCTCTCGGGACGCTACGACGCCGAGGTGTACGCGATCTCGACCAGCACCGGCCGCCTGCTCGCGCGGATCCCCGTCGGCCGGGGGCCACACGGTCTCTGCGTCTGGCCGCAGCCCGGCCGGCACTCGCTCGGCCACACCGGAATCCTGCGCTGAAAAGGAAGCGGCCCGCCTGGGGCGGGCCGCGTGTCACGGATAGGAGGGTGATACAGAGGTCAGGCGGCGGGCATCCGCCAGCCGCCGTTGTCCGGCGGCCCCTGCCGCCAGTGGAAACGTCCACGCTGGCCGGGCCCCGGGAAGGTGCCGTTGACGATCTCGTCGATCCGGGACTGGAGCGCGCTCAGCGCTTCCTTCGCCTGCGCCTCGGTCAGGAAGCCGCTCTTGACGGCCTGGTCGAGGTCTTGCTTCGCACCGTTGACGATCGCCTTCTTCAGACCGTCGACGGACTTGTGCTGCGCCTTGGCGACGTCGGCCAGCGACTGGCCGTTCGCGAGCTTCTGGAAGAGCCGCGGAACGGTCAATCCGAGGTAGTCGGCCGCAACCGAGAGGTGGCCGTGGGCGCCGAAGGGCACGTGGCCGAAGTCGCCGAAGCGATGCGGACCGAAATGACGCTGGCCGCCGAGGAACAGCGGTGCTTCGCCCTTCTCGATCCGCGCCTTCAGCTCGTCGGCCTGGGCCTTCGTGATCCGGCCGGCCTTGAGGTCGGCGTTGACCTGGTCGATCGCCGCCGCCTTCGTCGCGTCCTCGAGCTTCTGCGTCGAGATCCCGAGATGGCCGGCGACCCTGGCCAGGAAACCGTCGCCGCGTGCCGGGGAGCTCTTGGAGGCGGCGACCGCCCCTCCGGCTCCGACGACCAGCGAGAGGGCTGATGCGGCGACGAGTGCTCGTTTGGAGGTGACGTTCTTCATGCGTCTCATAAAAGCACCACTCACTAAACGGAACCTGAACGGAGCCTATGAACGCACTAAGAAAACGAAAGCGGCCCGCAAGGGGAGGGCGCGGGCCGCATTCGACGGATTGGAGTGTTCTGTGCAGATAAGTCTTGCTTCGCTCGAAATGGAATCAACCTCGACTAAGGGAAACCTGAGAGCGCTCTAAGAAGGACCTAAGAAATGGACATGTCCCAGGGCCAGGCCCTGGGACATGTCTCGAGAGCCGTCTCGTTACGGAGTGATCTGCGTCGGGCGCGTCGCGAGCTTGACGCTCACGGTCTTGGTCTCGCCCTTGCGCCAGTACGTGATCTCGATCGTGTCGCCCGGGTGGTGGGCATCGATCGCCAGCTGCACGCCTTCCGACGTCTTGGCCTTCTGGCCGTCGATCGCCGTGATCACGTCGCCGCCGGTCGCGTACTGCGTGCCCTGGACCGTCTTCTTGCCGGTCGCCCCTTTCAGGCCGGCCTTCTGAGCCGGTGTCCCGGACTTGACGTCCGTGATCTCCACGCCTGGGGTGAGGCTGAGATCGTGCGCAACCGTCGCGGGGATTTCCTGGACGGAGACGCCGAGGTAGGCGTGCTCGACCTTGCCGCTCGAGATCAACGTGTCGGCGATCGAGCGAACCGTGTTCGACGGGATCGAGAACCCAATGCCGACGTTGGCGCCCGTCTGGCCGGCGATCTGAGAGTTGACGCCGATCACCTGTCCGGCCGCGTTGAAGAGCGGGCCGCCGGAGTTGCCGTGGTTGATCGCCGCGTCAGTCTGGATCGAGTCGTTGATCGTGAACTTGTTCAACGCCTCCATCTGGCGGTGGAGAGCGCTGACGATGCCGGTCGTCACGGTCTCCTCGAGGCCGAACGGGCTGCCGATCGCAACGACTGGATCACCGACCTGCACGCTCGAAGAGTCCCCGAGGCTGACCGGATGAAGGATCGACGACGGCGCGTCGACCTTGATCACGGCGAGGTCCGTCGACGGGTCGGTGCCGACGACCGAAGCGCTGTACGTGTCGCCGTTCCAGAACCGGACTGAGACCGAGTCTGCGTTTTCGACGACATGATCGTTCGTGACGATGTGCCCGTCCGAATCGATCACGAACCCGGAGCCCTGGGCCTGGGCTTCCTGGTTGCCCATCGGCGTCTGCTGGGGCGTCGAGACGGTTATCTCGACGACGCCCTTGTACGTCTGTCGGTAGATCTGGCCGGGTGTCAGCGCGCTGCTGTCGGCCGCGGGCTCGGAGGTCTGCACGGGCACCTGCCGCACGACGGTCGTCGCCGAGGACGGGTGCGCAACTGAATAGGCGACCGCGCCCGCACCCGCGCCGAGGGCGAGGGTGCCGACCAGCACCAGTGCGACAATTGGGAGTCGGGAGCGTCGATTCATTTGGATCCTTTCGGAAAAGTGGCTTGCTCCAATGAGAGCAGCACCACCCCGTACCCTGCCTGAGAGCCGGCTAAATGTTCCGTTAAGGAACTATTTTCTTAGTCGCCATTCAGAGTCTTCAAGCAACAATTGGCCCATGAAGATCCTCGTCGTCGACGATGAGCGCGCCGTGCGCGAGTCCCTGCGCCGCGCCCTCGAGCTCGAGGGCTACGAGATCGAGCTCGCGGCCGACGGCAGCGAGGCGCTGTACCGGCTCGACGGCAGCGAGGAGCCGGACGCGATGATCCTCGACGTGCTCATGCCCGGCGTCGACGGGCTCGAGGTCTGCCGGCGGCTGCGCGGGTCCGGGAGCAAGCTCCCGGTGCTGATGCTGACTGCGCGCACCGAGGTCGAGGACCGTGTCGCCGGCCTCGACGCGGGCGCCGACGACTACGTGACGAAGCCGTTCGCCCTCGAGGAGCTGCTCGCGCGCGTACGGGCCTTGCTGCGCCGGACGAGCGACGAGGAAGGCGACGTCGTGCGCTTCGCCAACCTCGAGCTCGACCCGACGACGCGCGAAGTGACCCGCGGCGGGCGGCCGATCGAGCTGACCCGGACGGAGTTCTCGCTGCTCGAGCTCTTCATGCGCAACCCCCGCCAGGTGCTCACGCGCACGATCATCTTCGAACGCGTGTGGGGCTACGACTTCGGGTACGCGTCAAACTCCCTCGACGTGTACATCGGCTACTTGCGGCGCAAGACCGAAGCCGACGGCGAGCCTCGTTTGATCCACACGGTTCGCGGCGTCGGCTACGCACTGCGAGAGTCATGAGCTTCCGCGCACGGCTCGCTCTCGTCGCCGCGGCGGCTGTCGCGCTGGCCGTGGTCGCCGCCTCGGCCGTCGTCTATTTCGTCGTCAAGGACGAGCTCTACTCGAGCGTCGACGCCTCGCTGCGCAGCAGCATGGAGCACATCCAGCGTGGGCCCGCGTTCGACTTCACGGAGGGGCCGCCGCAGCCCGGCGTCTTCGGCGGGTATCCGCAGGCGGTGCGCCAGGACGGCGTCACGTGCTGCAAGCGCCAGGGGAAACCTGACGCTGCCCGTGACCGAACACGACCTGAGCGTCGCGCGGGGCGAGAGCGACACCTACTACGCGGACGCGCGAGTGGGTGGCAGCCACGTCCGGATCATCACCTTCCCGTACCAGCCCGGCTTCGCCGTCCAGATCGCGCGGCCACTCGACGAGACCGACCGCGCACTGGCCCGGATCCGCTGGCTCCTGATCCTGATCGCGACCGGCGGCACGCTCATCGCGGGCGGGCTCGGCCTGATCGTCTCGCGCGCCGCGCTCGCACCCGTCCGGCGGCTGACGGAGGCGACCGAGACGGTGACCGAGACCGGAGACCTCTCCGAGCGGATCGAGGTCGAGGGGCGGGACGAGCTGAGCCGCCTCGCGAGCAGCTTCAACGCGATGCTCGGCGCCCTGGAGGAGTCGACGCGCGCCCGCAGCCAGCTCGTCGCGGACGCGTCGCACGAGCTCCGCACGCCGCTGACGAGCCTGCGGACGAACATCGAGGTGCTCGCGAGCGACCGGCAGCTGCCGGCGGGTGAGCGCGAACGGCTCCTGTCGGACGTGATCGAGCAGCTCGGCGAGATGACGACGCTCATCTCCGAGCTGATCGAGCTCGCGCGCGGCGAGCAGCATCAGGCAGAGCCCGAGGACGTGCGCCTCGACCTCGTCGCCGCCGGCGCCGTCGAGCGGACGAAGCGCAACCGGCCCGGGGTCGAGTTCAAGACGGATCTCGAGGAGTCGCTCATCTACGGAGTTCCCGAGACGCTCGACCGCGCACTGGGCAACCTGCTCGACAACGCCGCCAAGTGGAGCCCGCCCGACGGCGAGGTGGAGATCACGGTGCACGGAGGCGAGGTCACCGTCCGTGACCACGGCCCCGGGATCGCCGAGGAGGACCTGCCGTACGTCTTCGACCGCTTCTATCGAGCGAGCTCCGCCCGCGGGCTGCCCGGCTCGGGGCTCGGCCTCGCGATCGTCCGCCAGGTCGCGCAGGCACACGGCGGGACCGTCGTCGCGGAACGGGCCGAGGGCGGCGGGACTCTGATGCGCTTCAATCTCAACGGCGCGGCCGAAGCAAACTCTTAGCGAGGCCTTACCCGCCGTTTACCCCGCTCTCAGGCTGGTCCGGTTCCATGGGACGCATGCCCGAATCCGAGCCAACGCAGCAGCGGTCGCGCATCGCAGCCGCGAAGGAGCGTGCCGAGAAGGCGAAGACCGTGATTCTGGCCGCAGCAGTGCTCGCGTTCTTCGGCGCAATGGCCGTCGAGCGCGGCGCGCACCACAGCCTCGACCTCGAGCGGCAGCCGGCCCGCGGCCACATCGGACGAGTCCGACGACTTCGGGTTCGACAACGGCGGGCTCTCGCCCTCGCAGGGACAGCCGTCGACCTCGACGCAGACGTCGTGAGCGTCCATCGCTTCTCCGCGATGGGCTGCGTCGTCGAGGTCGGCGGGGCCACACCGCGCGAGGCTGAGGCGATCGAGCGCATCTTCCAGGCGCGCGACCGCCAGTTCAGCCGGTTCCGCGAGGACAGCGAGCTCACCCGCGTCAACCGGAAGCCTCACGAGATCGTGACCGTGTCCAAGACCTTCGGCCAGATGGTCGAGCGTGCGCTCGTGGCCGCGTCCGCGACCGGCGGGCTCGTCGACCCGACGCTCGCAGGCGCGCTCGCCGCCGCGGGTTACGACCGCGACTTCGGCGAGCTCGGCCCGCGGGCGGAGACGGCCCATCCGGGCCCGCCCGGCCGCTGGCGAGCGGTCAGCATGGTCGGCCGCCTGCTCGTGCGCCCGGTCGGGCTCGAGCTCGACCTGAACGGGGTCGTCAAGGGCCAGACCGTCGACGAAGCAGTCGGCCTCCTCTCGGGAGACGGCTTCGTCACAGCCGGGCGGCGACTACGCGGGGCGGGGCGAGTTCGACGTCGCGCTCCCCGGCGGCGACTCGGTTCGGGTCACGCGCGGCGGCCTCGCGACGAGCGGAACGACGAAACGCCGCTGGCTCCGGGCAGGCGTCTGGCAGCACCATCTGATCGATCCCAGAAGCGGCCGGCCCGCAGAGTCGCCCTGGGCGGAGGTCACCGTGAACGCCGGCACCTGTCTCGAGGCCGACGTCGCCGCGAAGGCGGCGTTCCTCCTTGGTTTCGACGGGCCCGCGTGGCTCGATGCGCGTGGGCTTGCCGGGCGGTTCCTGCCCGAGGACGGCGCGCCGGTTCTGAACGACGTGTGGGAACGCTCCGTCGCCGATCCGGTGGCGGCGTGATCCTCGCGGCGTTCGCCGTCGACTGGTACGCGGCCCGCGCAGCCGGAGTCGTGGCGTACCTGCTGGTCTCCGCCTCGGTCGCGCTCGGCCTCGCTCTGGCGGGCAAGGAGCGCTTCGACCGGTGGCCGCGCTTCGCGGTCGAGGACGTCCACCGCTTCCTCGGCGTGCTCGCCGGCGTGTTCATCGCCCTCCACATCTTCTGGCTCGCCGTCGATTCCCAGGCGCACCTCGGCGTGAGCGGCCTGCTCATCCCGTTCACGTCGAGCTATCGCCCGCTCTGGACCGGTCTCGGCGTCGTTGCCGCGGAGCTGCTGCTCGCGCTCGCCGTCACGAACCACTATCGGAAGCGGATCTCGTACTCTCTCTGGCGCCGGCTCCACTACCTGAACTTCGTCGTCTGGATCGCCGCGACCGGGCATGGCCTGGGCGCGGGAACGGACTCCGGCTCGTCGGTCTTTCTCCTCATGTACGCGCTGACAGCGGGCACGATCGGGGCGCTCGCGCTGAGGCGCTTCAACCGTCCGAGGCCGTCCGTCCCGTCCATGGGCGATCATGGCGCCCGGAGTGAGGTGGTCCCTGTTAGCGCTCGGAGCGACCCTGCTGCTCGCGGGCTGCGGCGGTAACGGCGACCCGGGTCGCAGTCCGGCCGGACTGGCCCAGGTGCACTTCCTGAACGATCTCTACCAGGGCCGGCTCGACAGCGCCTACGCGACGCTCCACCCCGCCTACCAACGGTTCGTCCCGCAGGCCCGCTTCGTCACCTGTACGCGGAAAGCTGCGCTGGGCAAGATCGACTCGATCGAGGTCCTGGACGTCTACGACAGCCCGGTCGAGATCCCGGGCTCGGGCCGGGTCGGAGCGAAGGCCGTCCGTGTGCGTCTGACCTCGCCGGACGGCGGCTCGGCGACCTTCGTCAACCACGAGGTCGAGGTCGGGTCAGGCTGGCGCTGGGTCCTGAACGCCGCCGGCGCCCGCGCGTACCGGTCAGGCCGCTGCCCCGGGAGCTGACGGCACGCTGATACCGTCGGGCGTATGTCAGGGGTCGAGAAGTACGACATCAAGTGCCCGCACTGCAAGAAGTCGTTCCAGGGTGAGCTGATCGGCGCCGACGCGAGCCGGCGCGGCTTCAAGTGCCCGCACTGCAGGCTGTTCGTCCCGGTCGAGCGCGCCGAAGTCGAAGAGCCCGGCTAGGAACAGTCCCGAAGGCCCTGGGCCTCCGGGAGCGTCTCGAGCCGCTTCAGCGTGTTGTTCTCGATCTGGCGGATCCGCTCGCGGGTGACGCCGAACGCGCGACCGACCTCCTCGAGCGTGCACGGCTGCGCGCCGGTGAGCCCGAAGCGGAGCTCGATCACCTTCCGCTCGCGTTCCGGGAGCGAGTCGAGCGCCCTGTCGATGTCCTCACGCCGAAGCTGCAGCGAGGCGGTGTCGAACGGCGACTCGGCCTGCTCGTCCTGGACGAAGTCGCCGAGCTCCGACTCCTCCTCTTCGCCGATCGGCTTCTCGAGCGACACGGGGAGCTGCGCCATCCGCAGGATCTCGCGCACCTCTTCGGTCGTGATCTCGAGCTCGAGGGCGATCTCTTCGGGCTGCGGCTCGCGGCCGAGCCGCTGGACGAGCTGCCGCTCGATGTGCACGACCTTGTTCAGCTTCTCGACCATGTGCACCGGGATGCGAATCGTGCGCGCCTTGTCCGCGATCGCGCGTGTGACGGCCTGCCGGATCCACCACGTCGCGTACGTCGAGAACTTGTAGCCCTTGCGGTAGTCGAACTTCTCGACCGCGCGGATCAACCCGAGCGAGCCCTCCTGGATCAGGTCGAGGAACGAGAGCCCGCGGCCCAGGTAGCTCTTCGCGATCGAGACGACGAGCCTCAGGTTGGCCTCGATCATGTGCGTCTTCGCGGCCATGTCCCCGCGCTCGATCCGCTTGGCCAGGTACACCTCCTGGTCGGCGGTCAGCAGCGGGACTTTCCCGATCTCACGCAGGTAGAGCCTGAGCGAATCGAGCGACGGCTCGACGGAGAGATCGAGCTTCGGGCCCTTTCTCCTCCTCGGCCAGAGCCGGCTGCTCGTGCGGCGGGTGCTTGTGCTGCTCCCCTTCGACCAGCTCGATCGAGTGGTCGATCAGGTACGTGTAGAAGTCTTCGATCTGTTCTTTGGAGAGGTCGACCTCCTCGAGCCCCGCGACGATCTCGTCGTAGGTGAGAAAGCCCTTGTTCGTTCCGTCCTGTACAAGCTTGTGGAGCTCTTCGACGTCCGGGAGGGAGATGTCGACTGTGAGCAATGGACCTCTCTTTCGCTCTAGGGGACGGGGGACCCAGGAACGCAAAGAGCCGGTGGGACGCCCTCCCCCGGCTCACACTCTCGGCGCGCTGGAACTTAACACCTATCCACAGCCTTGTGAAGAACTTTTTTCAAGCCACTCGCACTTCGCCCACCACTTCGTTTCGACTGTTGCCAACTGGTGTCGGACCGAAGACCGAGCCGTCGAGGCCGAGTTGTCCCAGGAACGCTCCGAGCGCCGGCCGGAGGGCCCGCTGGGCTCCGTCCTCGACCTTGAGCGCGAGCGAGAGGCCGTCGGGCGAGGCCGCGCAGAGAAGCGCTTCCGCCCCGCCTTTCGAGATCCAGCCCGGGAACGCCTGCATCAGATTGGTGTCGGCAGCTCGTGGGCCGCGGATCAACTCGGGGTGCGCACGCATCGCATCGGCGACCCGCCCGTCGACGCCCCCGAAGGCAATGGCGATCCTCGTCAGTGGCAACGCGAAGGTGACGACACCGCAGCCGTCGATCGCGGTTCGGATCTCGTCCGTGCCGGCGAGACGCGCGACCTCCGCGAGCCCTGCCTGTTGGCATGGATGGTCGGGCAGGCGGTAGCCCTCGATCGGCCAGCCTTCCGCGCGGCAGAGCGCGAGCATCCCCGCGTGCTTGCCGGAGCAGTTGTGCTTCAGCTTCGAGCCCTCGAACGGCCCGCATTCGAGGTCGTCCTCGGTGGCAGGCGCCTTCGCGAGGAGCGCCTCGGACGGCCTCGAGCTGCTGGGCATCGGCGAGGTGCGACGCCGACGCGATCGCGAGGTCCCAGTCGTCGAGGTCCTCACGCGCGCGCGCGAGCGGCAGGGCCTGGATCGGCTTGGCGGCCGAGCGCATGAATGTGACGAGGTCGGGGTCTCCGGCAGACGCAACGATCTCGCCGTCCCGGACGGCTACTGCGTGCACGCGGTGCTCGGACTCGACGGTCTCGCCGCGGAGCACCGTTACCCTGATCGGCTCAGCCATGAGGAGACTCTAAGTGCCTGAACTGCCGGAAATGGAGGCGTGGCGGCGTGAGCTCGACGGCCCCGTCTCGGCCTTCCCGATCGCGAAGGCCGGCCCGGCGCACATCGCGACGCTGAAGACGTTCGATCCGCCGCTGTCCGCACTCGAGGGGCGGCGCTTCGCGGGAGCGGAGCGGCGCGCGAAGCGGCTCCTGTTCCCGACCGAGGACGGCGAGCTCGTCCTGCTCGTGCACCTGATGACCGCGGGGCGCCTGCGGTACGTGCTCGCGGGCGAGAAACGGCCGAAGACGCCTGCGTTCAGGATGGCGTTCGAGGGCGGAGCCGAGCTGATCCTGACCGAGGCCGGGAAGAAGAAGCGCGCCGGGGTCTGGCTGCTCGCGCCCGACGCCGTCGAGCTCGAGCTCGGCCACCTCGGGCCGGAGGCGAACGAGGTCGACGCGGCTCAGCTGGGCGAGATCCTCGCGGGCGAGTCGCGGCGCCTGCACTCGCTGCTCCGCGACCAGCGCGTGATCGCGGGGATCGGCCGCGCGTGGGCGAACGAGATCCTCCATGCCGCGAAACTGTCCCCCTACGCCCTGTCCCGGGACCTGGTCCCAGGACAGGTCCACGACCTCGCGGACGCGATCCACTCGGAGCTCGGACGCGGGCTCGAGCTGCGCGAGCGCGGCGCGAACGACGCGAGGACGTACCGCGTGCACAGGAAGCTGGGCGAGCCCTGCTACGTGTGCGGCACGCCGATCGCACAGGTCGATTTCGAGGAGCACACGATCTACTACTGCCCCGAGTGCCAGACCGGCGGGCGGGTCCTCAAGGACCGGAGGCTGTCGCGCCTGCTGCGCTGAGCTGGCCGCACGCGGCCGCGTTGAGCTGCCGTTTAGGGGGACATGTCCGGAGCCTGACACTGGTCACGTCTCGAAAGACCGGTGCTCATGATGTGGTTGAGCCGATTCCAGCCTCGGCCATCGGGCCGCATCGGCACGTGTCCGCGTGTCAGACGCTGGACAGGTGCGGTCTGGACGAGCGTCAGCCGGTTGCGCTCGGCTGCGACGAGGCCCGACTCGTACGCGAAGACGACCGCCTGGACGCGATCGCGGAGCCCGAGCTTCCGGAAGACGTGCGCGACATGCGTCTTCACGGTCGCCTCGCTGACGAAGAGCTCCTGGGCGATCTCCGCGTTCGAGAGCCCCCGCGCGACCTGTTTCAGGACCTCGAGCTCGCGGTCGGTCAGCTCTCCGACCTCGGGCGGCGGAGTTCGCGCCGCCTCGGGCGGCCTGCGCACGAACTCCTCGATCACCCGCTTGGTAATCGACGGCGCCAGCAGCGCATCGCCTGACGCAACTGCGCGGATCCCGTCGACGAGCTGCTCGGGCGGGACGTCCTTGAGCAGGAACCCGCTCGCGCCCGCCTGCAGAGCCTCGTAGACGTACTCGTCCATGTCGAACGTGGTCAGCATCACGACCTTCGCGGACACGGACGGATCGGACATCAGCCGCCGGGTCGCCTCGATGCCGTCCAGGTCGGGCATGCGCACGTCCATCAGGACGACGTCCGGAGCAACCCGCCGCACTTCCTCGAGCGCCGCTCCGCCGTCCACGGCCTCGCCGACGACCTCGATGTCCTGCTCCGCCTCGAGGATCATCCGGAACCCCGCCCGCACGAGCGCCTGGTCGTCCGCAATCAGCACGCGAACCGTGCCCTTCGCCTCCCGCTCGGGCGTCGAAGCGCGTCGTGCCGCATCCGCGAGCCGGCCCTCGTCGCCCTCGAACGGCGTGTGCTCGAGCGTCCTCAGCGGCGGGAACGACTCCTGGAGGCCGGGAACGACGATCTGGAAGAGCTGGATCGGCCGGTCGAAGTCTTTCAGCCGCTGCGTGCCGAGATCCTGCGTCGCGCCGGGCAGCTCCTCCTCCTGGTCCTCGAGCAGCGCGAAGGTCGTTGGCGAGATCAGGATCTGACCGCCGTGCCCGGCCGAGCAGATGCGAGCGGCGCGGTGCACCGAAAGCCCCAGGTAGCGGTCGGCCGCCAGCGACGCGTCACCCGTGTGGATCCCCATCCGCACTTTGACCGCGGTCCCTTCCGGCCATGTCTCTTCGGCCAGCGACCGTTGTGCAGCGACGGCTGCTTGGACGGCGTCCTTCGGGCTGCTGAACGCGACGAAGAACGAGTCGCCCTGCGTGTCGATCTCCTGGCCGCCGGACTCCTCGAAGGCCCGGCGCAGGAGCCGGCCGTGCGTCGCGAGCACGTCGCCGTAGGCGTCGCGCAGCTGCCGGAGGAGGACCGTCGAGCCCTCGATGTCGGTGAACAGAAAGGTGACGGTGCCGCTCGGCCGCTCGTCCATCACCTCAGCCTTGCACGGGAAGGCGCGCTCTGAGCGAGTAACCGCCCTCCGGCCGCGGCCCTGCTTCGAGCTCGCCGCCGTAGACCGTCACGCGCTCGCGCATACCGACGAGACCGTGGCCGCCTCCGCCGCCGTCACCGCCGCCCGGGCCGTCGTCGGTGACCGTGACCTCCACGCCGCCGTTGCCGTAGCGAACGACGACGTCGGCCTTCGACGCCCGTGCGTGCTTGATCGCATTCGTCAGGCCCTCCTGGACGAGCCGGTAGGCAGTGAGGTCGACGCCGGGTGGGAGCTGCGTCGGCTCGCCTTCGATCCGGAGCTCGACGGGCAGCCCCGACTCCCGCGCCTGCGCGACGAGCCGGTCCAGGTGCTGAAGGCTCGGCTGCGGAGCCAGCGCAGGTCCTTCCTCCGGCCGGCGAAGGACGCCGACCAGCCGCCGCATCTCGGCCAGCGCCTCGCGGCCGGTCTGCTCGACGATCTCGAGCGCCTCTCGCTCCTGCTCCTGATCCGGGTTCAAGCGCCGCCGCACGGCACTCGCCTGGACAGTCATCACGCTCACGCTGTGCCCGACGACGTCGTGCAGCTCGCGCGCGATCCGGGCGCGCTCCTCGGCGACCGCCGCGCGAGCCTCTGCCTCCTGTTCGCGCTCGAGTCGGTCAGCCCGCTCCTGTGCGGCCGACGCCTGCTCGAGCTTCCGCCCGATGGCGAATCCGGCCAGCCAGGAGATGCTGAAGAGCAGGACGGCCCCGGCGAAGTCGCTCCACGACTGGGTCGGATCGTTGAGTGTGACGACGCCGGCCGCTCCCAGAGCGATCCCGAGGCCGGCCACGGACTGCCTGCGGTCCTCGAGGAGGCCGAACAGGAACGCAGAGGCGAGGACGCTGAGGAACGTCGCGAGCGTGAACGTGACGAGACGCCCGTCGACGAACGACTCGGTCGCGCCGATCACGAAGACGGCCGCGGGGGCTCCGAACGGGAACCGGCGCCACCAGAAGAGAGGCACGATCATGACCGCGAGCAGCGGCACCGTGATCCAGAGCGAGGTGGTCGGCGCACCGTCGCTGTTCCGGCGCACGATCAACTCGACGGCGTTTTCCACGATGGCGGCCGCCACGAGCAGCGCGAACCAGTGACGCTTGAAGAGATGCCAGGCTTGCTCGATCACGGTTCTGACGGTACTCCAGTGCCGCGGAGCGCGCATCGGCCGCGCAGGCGAAATCGATCTCATCCTCGAGGATGAGGCGAAGATCGCGCCTCCGGCCGACGCGACCGCCTCCTTGCGCGCGTACCGTCGGAGCACGATGCCCAGAAGCCACGATCCCCTCAGCGACGAGCGCGTCATGCTCCGGTCGCGACCCGAAGAGCCACGATCGCGATTCGATCGCCTGCGCGACCTGTTCAGGCGGGCAGGCGGACGAGCAGGCGCTCGCCCTCGAGCGTCAGGCTCCCGCCGATCGCCTCGATGACGCGCCGCGCGGTCGACGCGCCGAGGTCCTTCAGGTCCTCGGAGAGGACGATCGGAGCGGCGGCCTCCGGGATCGGCGAGATCTCGACCGTCTCGCCGGCGGCGACGATCTCCGCCCGCTCGAGTCCTCCGTGTCGCACGGCGCACAAGGCGAGAGCCGCGAGACCGGCTTCCACCGGAGCGCGGTCGACCCGAACCGTGGCGCCCGAGCCGCTCGCCACCGCCTTCTCCCCGAGCCGCTCCGCAGCCGCCTGCACGAGCTCGAGCGAGTCGGCCTCGATCAGCGCCGGCTCGTAACGGCCCGCCTCGATCCGCGTCGCGACCCCGAGCGCGTCCAGGAGCTCGCCCATCTGCTCCGCAGCCGCCCGCATCATCGAGACGTACCGCGCCGCGGGATCCCCGAGCTCGTCCGCCCGCTCCAGCGTGTGCGCGAAGCCGCTCACGGTCGCGAGCGGCGTCCGCAGGTCGTGGCACGCGAGCGACACGAAGCGCGAAAAATCCTCGGTGGAGGCCACGAAAGGCACAATATCCCCCTTCCATGGACGACCTGACGCGACTGCTCGACGACGACCTCCAGGCCTCGGAGCCCGAGGTGCGGCTGGGGCTCTCGCGCGCGGGCGTGATGGGCGCGAGCAAGGCGATCCGCATCAGCTACGGCGGCGTCGAGAAGCAGATCGCCGCCGACATCGAGTGCACCGTCGACCTCGACCCGTCGCAGAAGGGCGTGCACATGTCGCGCTTCCCCGAGCTGTTCGAGGAGGCGATCGAGGAGGTCGTGATCGGCGAGGCGTTCCTCATCGAGGTGCTGGCCGAGCACATCGCGGCGCACATCGTCGAGCGGCAGCGCGCGCTGCGGGCGCACGTCCACATCTCGGCGCGCTACCCGATCGAGCGCACGACTCCCGTGACAGGCCTGCCGACGCAGGAGATGGTCGAGCTGATCGGGATCGCGGCCGCATCGGCGCGGGGCGTGCGGCGGCTCGTCGGCGTCGAGGCCGCGGGCATCAATGCGTGTCCGTGCGCGCAGGGGCTCGTGCGCGGCCGGGCGAGCGAGCGACTGCTCGAGGCGGGCTTCGACGACGGGGACGTCGAGCGGATCCTCGAGCTCGTCCCGATCGCGACGCACAACCAGCGCGGACGCGGGACGCTCTACGTCGGCACGCAGGCGAGCGTGAACGCGGAGCAGCTGGTCGGGATCGTCGAGGGCTCGATGAGCGCGCCGGTGTACGAGCTCCTGAAGCGGCCCGACGAGCTGTTCGTGGTCGAGCACGCGCATCTCCAGCCGCGGTTCGTCGAGGACTCGGTCCGGATCGCCCTCAAGGGCGTGCTCGACTCGTATCCCGCGCTGGACGACTCGGACTTCGTCTTCTCGCGCCAGGTGAACCTGGAGACGATCCACACGCACGACGTGCTCGCGGAGCGGTTCGGCACGGTCGGCGAGCTCCGCCGCGAGCTCGAGCACGGCGGCCCGCTCGAACACCACACCGGGCTCGACGAATGGCTCAGCCGCAGCTGACCTTGTAACAGTCTGTTACTAGGTCGTCGTGGCGGGCTTGCGTCGCAGCTGCGACTCGCGTCTCGGTGCCGGCTCGGAGCCGCGCGAGGTTCCCTCGGTGCAGGATGAGCACGCCGAGCGCGGCGGCCGAGGCGAAGACGAGCACCGGCCAGGGCTCTTCCAGGAGCAGCGCGCTGATCGGCAGCGAGAGCGCCGCGACGATCGACGCGACCGAGGCGTAGCGCGTGAGCGCGAAGACCGCGATCCAGACGAGCGCCCCCGACGAGCCCGACGAGCGGCGCCAGCCCGAGGAGCGCGCCGCCGCAGGTCGCGACCATCTTCCCGCCCTTCGCGAAGCCGAGGAAGAGCGGCCGCCAGTGCCCGAGCATCGCCGCGCCGCCGGCCAGCGCCCCGGCGACGTGACCCGCCGCGAGCGTCGCGACGAGAGCGGGCACGAACCCCTTCGCGACGTCGAGCAGGATGACCGGAATCCCGTACCGCGGCCCGAACGTGCGCCAGACGTTCGTCGCGCCGATGTTCCCGCTGCCGACGGTCCGGATGTCGACGCCCTTCGTCCAGCGGACGACCCAGTACCCGAAGGGGAGGCTGCCGGCGAGGTAGCCGACGAGGATGAAGGCGAGCGTCTCGATGACTACTTCAGCGGGATGCCGTATCCCGAGACCCAGTTGTTGACGGTCGCCCAGTCCAGGTTCTGGAAGAACGCGTCGATGTACGCCGCCCGGTCGGTCCGGTAGTCGAGGAAGTACGCGTGCTCGTAGACGTCGAGCGCCACGAGCGGCGTCGCGTTCCAGATCGGATACGAGTTCTGAGCGTCGCCGATGTAGTTGAAGAGCCGGCCCTCGTCCCAGTCGTACGCCGTCCACGCCCAGCCGCGGCCGCCCATGCCGGTCGCCTTCAGGTCGGCGCGCCACTCGTCCACGCCGCCGAAGTCGCGCTCGATCAGGTCGCCGATCGGCCCGATCGGATCGCCGCCGTCGCCGCCCAGGTGCTCGAAGTAGATCTCGTGGTTCTTGACGCCGCCGATCGCGAACGTCAGGTCGACCTTGAGCGCGCGCACGTCGGAGTAGACCTGGTTGCCGGACTCGAGGTCGACGTCGGCGAGCCGGGCGAGGATCTCGTTCCGCTTCGCGATGTAGCCCTCGTAGAGCTTGTAGTGGGCCTCGACGGCCTCGCGCGAGATCCCTTCGAGCTCGTAGAGGGCGGGCTTGAGCTCGCGGGGAGCGATCTCTTCGGCGTTATGGGCAAGGGTGGCCAATGGGACTCCTCTCCGGGATAGGCGACGGCGAGCATAATCACCGAAAGCAGACGGAAAGGAGCGCAGATGGCATTCGAGGTTCCACCTCTTCCCTACGACTACGGCGCGCTCGAGCCGCACATCGACGAGGAGACGATGCGTCTCCACCACGACAAGCACCACCAGGCGTACGTGGACAAGGCGAACGCGGCGCTCGAGGGCACGGACTGGGCGAACGAGCCCGTCGAGCAGATCCTGACGATCCTCGACACGCTGCCCGAGGACAAGCAGACGCGTCGCTCCGCAACAACGCGGGCGGGCACGCGAACCACTCGCTGTTCTGGGAGATCATGAGCCCGGACGGCGGCGGCGAGCCGGAGGGCGAGCTCGCGGACGCGATCAACGACACGTTCGGCTCGCTCGACGAGCTGAAGAAGGCGGTCAACGACGGCGGCGTGAACCGCTTCGGCTCAGGCTGGTCGTGGCTCGTCCACGACGGCACCGGGCTCTCGGTCTACTCGACGGCGAACCAGGACTCCCCGATCATGCAGTCGGACGAGCCGCTGCTCGGGATCGACGTCTGGGAGCACGCCTACTACCTCAAGTACCAGAACCGCCGCCCCGACTACCTCGAGGCCTGGTGGAACGTCGTCAACTGGCCGGCAGTCGCCGAGCGCTACGCGAAGGCGATCGGCAAGGTCGCAGCCGCGAGCGTCGTAGGAACAAGCCAAGACGCCGCGGGGACCCCACCCGCGGCGTCTCGACTGCCCGTCGCCTAACGGCGCCGGAAGCTGACGGTCGAGCTCGGCCCGTGGAAGTACCCGGAGCCGGCCTGGTTGGTGCTGATGAAGAGACGCACGCGGTTCAGGCCGTGCGGCAGGTTGCGCAGCTTGAAGCGCGTGGCCGACTGGCCGTTGAGCGTGACCTTCTTCAGGCTGACCCACTCACCGAACGCGTTGAGTCGCTGCACGTAGACCCAGTGCCCCCTGTACTTGTTGGGCTGGACGTGTGCAACGAACCAGTTCCCGATCTTCTTCAGCCGGAGCTGCGGCTGGACGGCGACCGTGATGACGGCGCTCGTCTTGCCCTTCCAAGTCGCCTTGTACGAAGTGAGCAGCTGCGGAGTCGTGATGAAGTCCCAGACGCCGTTCGTCGTCGTCTGGACATCGGCGATCTTCACGAACGAAGCCTGGCCCGACGGCTGGGCGTAGACGGTGACGGTGTTCCCCACCGCCGCCGGCGAGACGGCCCCGCTGACATGGATCGAGCTTCCGTAGACGGCAATCGGCGTCGACGCCGCGATCGAGACGGACGGCGGTGCGCCGGTCACCTTGACGGTGCCCTTGAGCGTGGGATGGAGCGCGTCGTGATACCCGTACGTGCCGGGCGTGTCGATCCGCTTCGCGTAGATGCGGTTCGGGGCGATCTGCCCCGACGCGAACGCGCCGCTGTTCGCGACGACCTGGTGGTTCACGGTGTCGACGTTCTTCCACGTCACCGTGTCTCCACCGGCGATCGTCACGGTCTTCGGAGCGAAGCCCGTGGCCTTGATGCTGACGGTCTTGTTCGCCGCGAGACCCGCAAAGGCGAACCCGGCACCCGCAAGGGCACACGCCGCAGTGGCTATAGCTAGAGCCTTCTTCATCTGGCGGTTCCCCCTAAGTCGTTGACGGCTATGTATGGAACGGCCTGGACGTTCGGAAGTTGCGTACCCGCTGTAAGGATTTTGGAAAAGACGCCTCGCCGCGGCCGCAGAGGCCGCTGTTCGATGCGGGCTCAGGCCCGGACGACGGCGCTGCGTGTGGCGGCGTAGCACGTGCCGACCTGATCCTGAGCGAAGAGCAGGCGCAGACGCGTGCGGCGCGGAACCGACGCTCCGAAGCTCGCCGAGCTGATCACGGTCGGCGCCACGCCCGGCTTCGCGTTGCTCAGCCTGACGCGCTTCACGGTCTTCCACATGCGCTTGCCGGCGCGGTAGCGCTGCAGGACGACGAACTTCCCGACGAATCCCTGTGCCGCCGCAACCGAGACGGCGAACCGGTGTGCACGCACGCGCCTGAACGAGAACTGCGGCGCGACCTTCTGCGTCAGCTGAACGCTCTTCGCGTTCTTCCACGTCGCCTGGTAGACCGTGTTCACGACCGGCTTGACGGGCGATCTCCATCGGCCCTCTGCCGTGCTGCTGACTGACGCGACCCGGGCGAACGTCGTCGAGCCGCACTGCATCCCGTCGATGGTCACGCTCTCACCGCTCGCGCCGCTCGAGACCAGGCCGGACAACGTCGGCGAAGAGCCGTAGACGGCGAGCGCAGGCGCAGCGGTGATCGAGACTCCCGTGCGCACGACGACCGTGCCGCGCTTCTTCACGTTGAACGCGTCGCGATACCCGAAGCTGCCGGACTTCATGAAGGTGTACGTGTACGTCTGGTTGGGATCGAGCACCGGCGACGCCGGAAACTCGCCCCGGTCGGAGACAACCTGATGGCTCGTGTTGTCCCGATTCGTCCACGTGACCGTGTCGCCGTAGTCGACCGTCACCTTGCTCGGCGTGAACCCTGCGCGGGTGACCTCGACTCCCTTGGTCGCACCGAACGTGGGCGCGACCGCGAAGACGGCAAGGGCGACGATTCCAAGCGGCAGCTTCCTCATACAAAAGGAGTCGGTTTGCGGCGCGTCTTTTCCCAACCCCTATCCGGGGAAAGCGGCGAGCAGCTCGTCTTCGCGCCGTTACGCGCGGATCGTCGAGCTGAGCGTGGTCGCGTAGCAGGCGCCTGCCTGATCCGCGGTGAGGAGCAGGCGGAGGCGCGTGCCTCGGGGGATCGCGAGCCGGATCTTGGTCGAGCTCGCAACCGTCGGCGTGATGCCGGCCTTGGCGGTGCGCAGCGTGACGCGCTTGACCGTCTTCCACGCCCGCTTCGCCTTGGCGTAGCGCTGGAGGACGACGTACTTGCCCGTGAACGCCTGGGCAGCGACAGAGAAGCCGTGAACCTGTGCGCTCGCACGCGCTTCAGCGAGAGACCGGCTTGACCTTGGCCGTCAGCTGCGCGCTCTTGGTGTTCCGCCAGCTCGCCTGGTAGGCGGTGTTCAGAGCCGGCTTGACGGGCGAGCTCCAGGCGCCGTTCGCCGCGCTCTTGACGGACGTCGACCCGCGTGAAGCCCGTCTTGCCGCACTCCATCGCGTCGATGTTCACCGTGTCGCCGACCGCGCCGCTCGAGATCGAGCCGGACAGCGTCGCGGACTTGCCGTACGCGAGGAGCGAAGGCGCTGCGGTGATCGAGACTCCTGCCCGGACGACGACCGTCCCGCGGCGGTTCGTGTGCAGCGCGTCGCGATAGCCGAAGCTTCCGGACTTCGTGAACGTGTACGAGTAGGTCTGGTTCTGGGCGAGGACGGGCGAGGTCGGGAACGTCGAGCTGGTCGGCCAGCACCTGGTGGTTCGCCGGCGTCCTTGTTCGTCCACGTGACGGTGTCGCCGTAGTCGATCGTCACCTTGCCCGGCGTGAAGCCGGCCTGGGTGATGTCGACGCTCTTGGTGGTCGCGCTCAGGGCCGACGGGATCGTCAGGAGCGCGAGGGCGACGAGGATGGCGGTCGAAAGTCGTTTCATGCGGACAGGCTTCGGTTCGTGGGTCGTGATTCCTATCCCCTGTCCGGAGGAACGCCGCGCGATCCTTACACTCCCCGAACAATGCGCGCGCTCGTCACAGGCGGCACCGGACGGGTCGGTTCCGCCATCTCCGAGCGCCTGCGCGCCGAGGGCTGGTCGGTGGTCGCTGCGGGGCGCGCGGACGGCGACCTCGCCGACGCCGAAGCCGCGCACACGCTCGTGGAGCGGGCGGCCGACGAGCTCGGCGGGCTCGATCTGCTCGTCAACGCGGCCGGCGAGGGGTTCACGCCGAAGCCGGTCGACGAGGTGACCGAGGCCGACTGGGATGCCGCGCTCGGAGCGACGGCCAAGGGCAGCTTCTTCGTCACGCAGGCCTCGGCGAGGCATCTCCGCGAGTCCGAGGGCGTGGTCGTGATGATCGAGGACGTGGCCGCGTACCAGCCCTGGCCGTCCTTCGCACCGCACTCCGCAGCGAAGGCCGCGCAGGCCATGCTGACGCGCGTCTTCGCCCGCGCCCTCGCGCCGGAGGTGCGCGTGTGCGGAATCGCGCCGGGGCCGGTCGCCGTCGAGCCGGGCCAGGAGGCGCGCCGAGCCGGGGAGACGCTCCTCGGCCGGATCGGCACGCCCGACGACGTGGCGGACGCCGTCCTCTACCTCGTCGGAGCATCCTTCGTGACCGGCACCAGCCTCGTCCTCGACGGGGGCCGGATGCTGCAATCCACGCGGCTTCAGGAGGCGTAGAGCTTGTTACAAAGACGATGTCTGCGGAGCTTGCACTCGATACCGGGTTGCCCGGTCTGTCACCACTCGCCACCATCTGGGCCGTGGAACCAGCCACCGACGGCGAACTGATCGCGCGAGTCGGCGAGGGCGACTCCGGCGCCTTCGAGCTGCTCTACCAGCGCTACGCGCGACCCGTGTTCGCGCTCGCTCTCAGACGTCTCGGCGACCGCGGCCGAGCCGAGGACGCGGTCCAGGAGACGTTCGCCTCGGTCTGGCGCTCGGCGAAGAGCTACCGGAGCGATCGCGGTCCCGGCGCGCCGTGGCTCTACGCGGTCGCGAGGAACGCGATCGTCGACCGGCGCCGCGCGCTCGGGCCCGATCCCGGCCGAGCCGGTGGACGAGCCGTCGAACGACGCCGGCCCGGATGAGCGGGCCGAGGCCGAGCTGGACGGCCTGGCGCGTGCACCGCGCGCTCGCCGAGCTCCCGGAGCAGGAGCGGAAGCTGATCGAGCTCGCGTACTGGGGCGGCCTGTCCCAGAGCGAGATCGCCGATTTCGTCGGAATTCCCCTAGGCACTGTCAAAACGCGAACGAGGAGTGCGCTTTCCCGGCTCGCAGATGTACTGGAAGGAGAGCTGTCGTGAGCGACACACCCGAAGTTCCAAGACCTGGTCGGAGAGGGCCTCCCGCCCACTGAGCACGAGCGCCTCGAGCGCGTGCACGAGATGCTGATCGAGGCCGGCCCGCCGCCCGAGCTGCCGCCCGAGCTCGAAGAGGTGCCCGACGGACGAGGCAACGTCCGCGAGCTGGAGCCGACGGGGCTTCCCCGCCGCCGCATCGGCGCGGCGCTCGCCCTCGCAGCCGCGATCGCGCTGATCGCGTTCGTCGGCGGGTACCTCGCCGGCTACAGGCACACCGAGCAAGACCTTCGAGTCCGTCCGGACGGTCGCGCTCACGAACAGCACAGGCGCAGGCGGTCGTCCGCTTCGGCCCGCGCGACGCGAACGGCAACACGCCGATGCTCGTCAAGGTCGAGGGCCTGAAGAAGCTTCCGGCGAGCGACTACTACGACGCTCTACATGACGAAGGACGGCAAGCCGGTCGTGGTCTGCGGGAGCTTCAACGTCCGCGGGCCGCGGTCGACGACGCTGCGCTTCCCGGTCGCGTACGACCCGGCGAACTTCGACGGGCTCGAGATCGCGCGCTGGGACCACGGCGACCACAAGGCCGTGCCCGTGGTCAGCGCGACAGCTCGAGCTAGGGCGCGGTTCGCTCGTTCGCGACGAACGCCGCGTACGTGACCGGCATGCGCTCGGCGAGGAAGACCTCGCACGCCTCGGCATAGCGCCTGATCTCACGCTGGGCGGTCTCGGCCGCGCGGAGCGAAAGGAAGTTCATGAGCGCCCGCGCGTTCACCGTCCAGTAGAACTCGGTGTAGGCGCCGACGGGAAGCACGCAGCGGGCGAGCTCGCGTGCGACGCCCAGCTCGACCAGCCTCTCGTACGTCTCGTACGCGGTCTCGTAGACGGCTCTGAGCTCGTCGCGCGTCGTCTCGGCGATCTCCGGCGACACGGCTCGAACGAGTACGACCCCGGCTTGCCGACCTGGCGTCCGAACGTCCTCCGGCTCCGGCACGTAGAACTCGTCGGTCGCCTTCGCGTAGCGCATGCTGAACTCGTTGAAGGATCCGACCCGGTGCCGGAACCACTCGCGCGCGACGAAGATCGGCGCACGGATGTGGAAGCGAAACGAGTTGTGCTCGAACGGCGTGCCGTGGCGCTCGCGCATGAGGAAGCGGATCAGGCCCCCGTCCGACTCGTCCATCTCCTCCTTGCGGCGCGCGAAGCTGACGCGCGCTCCGTTGACGACCGAGAGGTCGTCGGCCATGGCGTCGTCGAGTCGTACGAAGCCGTGATCGAGGACCTGGACCTGGTTATCGGGTAGGACTTCGGGCGTGACGGCCACGAAGCCGAGTGTACCGAGGCCCTATGTCGGCGCCTCCGGCTGGTCCTACCCGTCGTGGCGGCCCGACTTCTACCCGGCCGAGACGAAGCCGAACGAGTTCCTCGGGCCGCTACGCCGAGCGCCTCCCGAGCGTCGAGCTGAACTCGACCGGGTACCGGATTCCGGCCGAGGAGCAGTTCAGGCGCTGGGCCGAGCAGACGCCGGACACGTTCCGGTTCGCGGTCAAGATGCAGGCGTACCAGCTCCGGCAGGCGGCGACGTTCGAGGAGCGGGTTCGGCTGCTCGGGGAGCGGCTGGGGCCGATCCGGATCCTCGTCACCCAGAAGCGCGACGAAGGGTTCCTCGCGTTCGCGCTCGGGTCGCTCGACCCGGAGCTGCGGATCGCGTTCGACTTCCGGCACGAGTCGTGGGCCGGCATCGAGCTGCCGGAGAACGCGGTCCTGGTCAACGAGCTCGAGGCGAAGGCGCCGTTCCGCTACCTGCGCTTCCGCGAGCCGCCCTACACCGACCGGGCGATCAAGCGGATCGCCGACGAGCATCCGGCCGCTGCTCGCGAACGGCATCGAGGTCTTCGCCTATTTCCAGCACGAGAAGGAGCCGACGGCGCCCGCAGTACGCGGAGCGGCTGCTCGAACTGATCTAGCGGGCGGCGGCGCGACGGCCGACGACTTCGACGACGGACGCCATGTCCTTCTCTGCATGACCGAGGTCGAGGGCCTGCTCGAACGCTCCCTGCACAGCCTCGACGAGTGGGAGCTCCAGCTCGACGCGCTCGGCGGCTTCGAGCACGAGGCCCGCATCCTTCTCGGCCAGCGACGCCTTGAAGCTCGGCTCGAAGCTGCGCTCGATCATCACCTTGCCTTGAGCTGGAGGTAGGGCATGTCGAGCGGCCCGCCCGAGAGTGCGTCGAGAACGTCGTTCGGGTCGAGGCCGAGCGCCCGGGCCAGCGAGATCGCCTCGGCCACTCCCTCGACGGCGGCGAGCAGCCACGTGTTGACGACGAGCTTGAACCGCTGCCCGCGCCGGCCTCCCCACCCAGCGGGTCACCTTCCCGATGGCGCCGAAGATCGGCTCGCAGATTTCCCTGGCCTCGACCGGTCCGGACGCGAAGACGACGAGCTCGCCCTTCTCCGCCGGCTCCTTGGTGCCGAGCACGGGCGCGTCGACGAGCACGAGGTCGTGCTCGGACGAGAAGTCCGCCAACCGCTCCGTGGCCGGGACGCCGACAGTGCTCGACTGGATCCAGGTCGTTCCCGCCTTGGCGGCTGGCGCGACCTCGTCCATGACCTCCTCGACGGCCGAACCGTCGGCGAGCAGCGTGATCACGACGTCAGCAGCGGCCGCAGCCTCGGTCGCAGAGCCCGCGACGGTGACACCGTCGTTCGCAAGCGGCTCTGCCTTCTCCCGCGTCCGATTCCACGCATGGACGTCATACCCCGCGCGCGCAAGATTCCGCGCGACCGGAAAGCCGATCGTGCCGGTTCCGAGTACTGCGATCGTCGGCTTCCCGCGCACGTAATCCCTGTTCCCGAGCCGTCACAGCCGAAACGCAAGGACGTTTGCGAGCAACCGGCGTGCGGTATCTGGACGTCGCAACCGACAACGAGGGAGAGGAAGGGGTCATGGCAGAACTGACGACACTCGAGGAGAAGCTCGGCGAGGTCACGGGCCTCGCGATGGCGGCGCAGGGCGCGACGGAGAAGGTTTCGGGCCTCGTCGAGGACGACGAACTGAAGCAGACGCTCGACCGGATGAACGCCGAGGCGAAGGAGACCGAGGAGCGCTGCACGCAGCTCGCCGAGGAGCTCGACGGCAAGAAGACCGCCGTGCTCGACAAGGCGCGGGAGACGAAGCAGGAGGCGACCGAGATGATGAGGACGTATCTCGGGAGCGACGCCGAAGGGCTCGACGGCTTCGAGTTCCTGACGATGGCCGAGGCGGGCGAGGTCGGGCACTGGGAGGTGCTCGGCGTGCTCGGCCAGAAGGCGGGCAAGTCGGACGTGCAGGCGCTCGTCGACTGGGCCGTGCCGATCCAGCAGCGCCACTTCCAGGAAGCGCGCGCGGGATCTCTGAGGCTTGCCGCGGACGAAGATCCGAACGAGACGAACTGAGGCTCAGCCGGATCGGCCGGGGCGGGCATCGTCGCGCCCCGGCCGACGATCTCGCGGATCGCCGAGACGGCGAGCTCGATCTCCTCGTCCGTGGTGAAGAAGTGCGGCCCGAGCCGCAGGCCGACGTCGGGGCGGAAGTCGCAGATGATCTCGCGCGCTTCGAGCTGCGCGTGCACGGCCGGGGCGTCGGGCATGCGGACGACGATCGACCCGCCGCGCCGCTCCGGTCTCGCGCGGGCTGACGACCTCGAAGCCGGGCCTCGTCGAGCAGGCCCGCGAGCAGCTCGGTCTGCCGCACGGAGTTGGCGCGGATCCGGTCGACGCCGATCTCCTCGACGATGTCGTAGCCCGCGGTCGCCGCGTAGAGGGCGGGCACGTTCGGCGTGCCGGTCAGGAAGCGCCACGCGCCTTCCGCGTACTCGAGCTCGGGCTCGAAGCCGAACGGCCGCGCGTGCGCCTGCCAGCCGACGAGCGTCGGCTCGAGCGTCTCGGCCAGGTCGGGGCGGACGTAGAGCCAGCCGGCGCCCGGGCCGCCGCAGAGCCACTTGACGCTCCCGCCGACCGCGAAGTCGACGTTCAGCGCGGTCACGTCGAGCGGCACGGAGCCGACCGACTGGTAGGCGTCGAGCACGACGTGCGCGCCGACCTCGTGCGCCCGCTCGATGATCGGCTCGACGTCCTGGATGCGCCCGGTCTTGAAGATCACGTGGCTGATCGGGACGAGCAGCGTCCGCTCGTCGATCGCCGCGACGATCGCCTCCTCGTCCCGGCAGACGACGATCTCGGCGCCGCGCGCCTCCTGCGCCTGCTGGAGGTAGCGGACGGACGGGAAGTTCTCCTCCTCGTACACGATCCGCCGCCGCTCGCCGCGCAGGTCGAAGCACGAGAGGACGACCGCCTCGGCGACCGTCACGTTCTGGTGCATCACCGTCGAGCCGGGCGGCGCGCCGATCAGGCGCGCGATCTGGTCGCCGACGGTGACCGGCAGCTCCCACCAGCCTTCGCCCCAGGCCCTGACGCCGCGCGTGTTCCACGCCTCCGCGTACCGGGCCAGGCGGCGCGCGGCCTCGGCGGGCATCGGCCCCAGCGAGTGGCTGATCAGGTACGTCGTCTCCGCGAGGATCGGGAAGCGCTCGCGGTAGTCGGTCAGCTCCACGGAGCCAACCGGACCTATTCGTACTGGAGCGCGCGCAGGACGTTCAGCCTGCTCGCGCGCCTCGCCGGCGCGATCGCCGCGAGCACGCCGACGAACATCGCCACGATCGCGAACGCGATGAGATTCCGCCACGGCGGCGAGAAGGCGACGTTGAACTGCGAGAGCGCCCTCGTCACGAGCACGGCGAGGAACACGCCGAGCGGCAGTCCGAGCGCCGCGCCGATCATCGCCGTGATCACGCTTTCCTGGCGCACGAGCCGCGAGACCTGGGTCCGCGTCATCCCGACGGCGCGCAGCATGCCGAGCTCACGCGTCCGCTCGAAGACGCTGAGCACGAGCGTGTTCACCATCCCGAAGATGCTCACGATCACCGACAGCGCGAGCAGGACGTAGAGCGTGACGAGGAAGTTGTTGAAGTCCTGGATCTGCGAGTCGATCCAGGCCTTCCGGGTCTGCACCTTCGCGTCCGGGAAGGTCGCGACCGCCTGGTTGAGCGAGTCCTCGGCGCTCGTGCTCGGCCCGCCTTTCACGTCGATGAACGCGTACAGGTTCTGCGGCTGCTGGTAGAGCGTGTCGAACTTGGAAGTGAGGATGCTGATGCTCTCCGAGCAGCGGGTGGAACGGGGGCGCCTTGTAGATCCCCTTGACCTCGAGCGGCGACTCCTTGTTGCTCGCGCTCGTCACGTTGAAGCGGTCGCCGACCTTGAGGTTCGCGTCGTCGGCGAACTGCTTCTCGACGATCGCTCCGAAGGCGCCGAGGTCGTGGACGGTCGCGTCGGATCCCTTCTGCCAGTCGAACTTGTAGACCTTGGTGATCGTCTTCGGATCGATGCCGGTGATCTGGCCGTTCTGCCCGGCGATCTTCGCCAGCCCGCCGCGAATGCCCGATGCGACCTCGACCTCGGGCGAGCGTGCGAGCGCGGTGGTCGCGTTCGGGGCGAACGGGCTGAAGCCGTCCTGGCGGTCTGCATGTACTGCGACTTCACCTGCTCCTCGATCGCGCCGCGGTTCGACGACTTCATCCCGTTGGCCAGGACCGCGATGAAGGTCACGAGCGCGAGCCCGATCATCAGCGCGGCGGCCGTCGCTGCGGTGCGGCCCGGGTTCCTGCGCGCGTTCTCGCCGGAGAGCCGGTCCGTGGCCGGATCGGAGCGGACCTCCGGCAGGTCGCTCGCAAAGCCTCTGCCGCGCACGCCTTGACGACCTGGATCACGAGCCAGACGACGAGCACGACCTCGGTCACGACGACCGCTGCGACACGAAATAGAACAGCACCTTGCCGAGCGCCGCACCCAGCACCCATGACGCCGCGAGCAGCATCCCCGGCCCGACCACGAGCATGAGCAGGAAGCCGCCGACGAACCTCAACGCGCGCCCTCCCAGGCCGAGCTCGCGACCGAAGAGCGCCGCCCGGACGAGCCAGGCGCCGATCCGGATCGGATAGACGAAGAGCGCGCCGACGAACATGACCCACTTCGCGACCGGCCGCAGGCCGCCGGCGAGCTTCGGCACGAGCCGCGGCGAGACCAGCGCGACGCCGATGAACAGCAGGAGGCAGCCGACCGCGAGCGAGAGCAGGCGGACCACGGTCGAAATCCCGTTCCCGAACATGCCGTAGCGCGAGGAGCGCAACGGACAGGGCGACGATGACCATCGCGATGATCGGCATGTACTTCGCGAGCCGGCTCGGCGGGAGCGTCGCGCCCTCGCGAACGGCGGCGATCGGAGGCACCTTCGTCGCCCTCATCGCCGGGAAGATGCCGGCGACGAGCGTGACGACGATCCCGATCGAGCAGCGAGATCGACACGGTCTTGGCGCGAGGATCAGCGCCGGTCGTGGGCAGGTCGTTGTTGACGGCCTTGAAGAGCGCGTTACAGCCCGACGGCGAGCAGCGAGGCCGCCGAACAGCCCGAGGATCGAGCGCGAGCACGCCGATGACGAACGCCTCGAGCGTCACGGAGGTCGAGAGCTGCCTGCGCGAGGCGCCGATCGTCCGCAGCGTCGCGAACTCGCGGATCCGCTGCGCGACCGTGATCGAGAGCGTGTTGAAGATGACGAACGCGCCCGACGAAGAGCGCGATCGCGCCGAACGAGAGCAGGAAGTAGCGGATGAACTTCGTGAACGAGACCGACTGCTTCGGTCCTCCTTCGCCTGCTGCGCGCCGTGCGCACCGTGACCTTGTCGCGGCAGGACGCTGCTGGATCTCGCTCGACGAGCTGCTCCTGCGAGACGCCCGGCTTCGCCGCGACCGAGATCGCGTCGAGCTGGCCCTCGCGGTCGAAGAGCTTCTGCGCCGTCGGGATCGTGAAGATGGCGAACGTCGCGCTGCCGAGCGAGCTCGACGTTGCCGTACTGCGCGATCCCGACGAGCTTGAACGGCCGCACCGGCTCCAGCGTCGCGACGCTGACCGTGTCGCCGACCTTGAAGTGCTGGTCGCTCGGCGGTCGCCGCTGTCGATCACGACCTCGTTCGGAGCCGCTCGGCCAGCGGCCCTGCGGTCAGCTTGCAGCGGGTTGAACTGCGGCTCCGAGTAGTCGACGCCGAACCCGAACGACGGCGCGCCGCCCGTCGTGATCGCCTTGCCCTTGCGGTTGATGATCTTCGCGCCGTCTCGTCGGCGACGATCCCGGCCGCGGCCTCGACGTCCGGCAGCTTGCGCACCTTCGGCAGGAGGACTGGCCGGGACCGACGGCGCCTGCGACGTGTCGCCCTCGAAGTTGAATGTCCGGTGACTTCCCGCTGACGACCGCGTCCGTGCTCGCGTACGACTCGCGTGAAGATGTTCGTTGAACGCGCTGTCGATCGCGTCCGTGAGCACGAACGTGCCGCTCACCATCGCGACGCCGAGCACGATCGCGAGCGCCGTCAGGAAGGCGCGGAGCTTCCGGCCCGCGAGACCGCGGAGCGCGACGCGGATCACGTCAGCGTGACTTCCTTGACCGTCTCGAGGATCTGCTCCTCGTCGGCGCGGCCGAGATCGCGGACGATGAGCCCGTCGGCAAGGAAGAGGACGCGGTCGGCGATCGTCGCCGCCTTGCGCGTCGTGCGTGACCATGACCATCGTCTGGTCGTAGCTCTCGACCGCCTCGTGCAGCAGCTGCGAGGATCTCGTCGCTGGTCTTCGAGTCGAGGTTCCCGGTCGGCTCGTCGGCGAAGACGACGGTCGGCTTCGCGACGAGCGCGCGCGCGACGGCGACCCGCTGCTGCTGGCCGCCCGAGAGCTCCGACGGCCGGTGGGTGCGCCGGTCCTTGAGCCCGACGCGATCGAGCAGCTCCTCGAACTCGTCCTTGTCGGGCTTCTCGCCGGCGATCGAGAGCGGCAGGAGGATGTTCTCCTCCGCGGTCAGCATCGGGAGCAGGTTGAAGAACTGGAAGATGAAGCCGATGTGCTTGCGCCGCAGCTTCGTGATCTCGGTGTCGCTCAGGTTCCCGAGCCGCGTCCCGGCGAGCGTCACGTAGCCGGAGGTCGGCAGGTCGAGCGCGGCGAGGATGTGCATCAGCGTCGACTTGCCGGAGCCCGACGGGCCCATGATCGCCGTCAGCTGCGACGGGCGCGACCTCGAGCGTGACGCCGCGCAGCGCGTCGACGGCGGTGTCGCCTTCGCCGTAGCGGCGCGTGACCTCGGTCGCCGTGACGACCGCGCCGTTCTCGGACGCCGTGTCGGGCGCGCGCCTGTCCGTCCTCGGCAGCACTCCATGACTTCAGCTCGAAGCTAGAGCAAACGTCCGGGCGGCGCAAGCCGCTCGAGCGCCGAAGCGGCTAGGCGGCGAGGGTCAGCTGGTCGCCGACCGCGAGCCCGCGGCGCGAGCTTTCGCCGGCCGGAAGCTCGAGCACCGCCTTCGCTCCGCGCTGTGAAGCCGCGCGCCAGGGAGCGATGCTGTCCTCGATGCCGACCACCGCGAGCTCCCGATCGAGGAAGACGGCGTCGATCGGGAAGCGCATGAAGAACGTGTGAATCGACGAGGCGGGCCGGAGCAGGAGCCCTTCGCCCTGCTCCAGCCCGTCTCGTCCGAGCAGGCCCCTCATGCGGGCGACCGGGGAGTCCGCGAGCGAGCACCGCTCGCAGACAACCGTCCCGTCAGCCCGCGTGAGAGTCGTTTCCTTCATCTATCTAGTACCCAACGTGGATGTGGTCGTAGTGGTTCGCCAGCGGGAACGACGGTCCTCCGAGGCCGAGCAGCGAGATGACCTGCCGCGGCTGCATCTCGGCCGGGAGGAGCAGGATGTTCCGCACTCCACGCTCGGTGATCGAGCCGTCCGGCTGCTGGTGCCCGATGATCGGGACCCCGCCCAGCTCGGAGATGTCGGCGGCGAGCCCGTAGATGTGCGCCGAGATGACGCCCGGGCGCGCGTAGAGCCGATGGCCGCTGATCAGGCACGAGACCGTGACCTGACCGTGCGCCTCGGCGAGGTACGCGATCATCGCGAGCACCCGCACGTTCACGCGGTGGTTCTCGACGTCGGACCGGCCACCCGGATAGATGGTGATCCGCTTGTCGTTCAGGATCTGCTTCTCGAGGTGGGGCTTGTCCCAATCGAAGCCCTTGACGAGCGCCTTGAGGCCGACTGCGCGGTACAGGTTCTTGAGCGCGATCGTGCGGTCGGCGAACGAGGTCCTGCCCTCGAGCGAGAGCACCGAGCCCCATGCGTCGCGCTTCGCGCCCTGGCGGGCGAGACGCTTCGTCAGCGTCCGGAGCTGCGCCCCGGAGGCCGGCACGGCACCACGGTCCCCGCGCGCGCGGAGGACGGCGAGGGTCAGCGCCCAGTCCACGTGATTTCGCTTGGACACGCGGGCGAGCTGGTGGGCGAAGGCCGGCTTCAGACGGCGCGAGGGCGGCGTCGGATCCGGTAGGTCGCGGTACAGCCACACGGTGGCGGCCACGTTCGGCTCGTCCGCCTCGGGCTCGCGGTCGACTGCCTTGCGGAGCGGAGCGACCTTCATCGCCTTGACCACGAGGCGGAACCTGTGGGCGGAGGAGACGGGCGGGAACCATCTGGGCGCTGCCCGGCCGCGCGTGTGCGGTCGCTGCGACGCCCGGCTTCCTGAGCCCGGCATGGAGCCGCGCCTTGAGCGTCGAGCGGACGCCGGCGACGTTCATGTTCGAGGCCGTGCCGTCCGGAGACTGGCTCACTGCGGCGCTGCAGGTGGCGCGGCCTGCGCCGTCGACGCCACCTGCGACGACTGCGGCGCGGCGGCGAGAGACTGCTCAGGCGCGGGTTGCTGGTCGGCCGGCGGCTGGTCGTTCGGATCCTGCGGATCCGCCAAGTGCCGACGACGTGGTCGTGTCGGTGGTCGTGGTCGTGTCGCCGCGTCGGCCGACTCGCTCGACGGGTCGATCAGCTGCACGACGCCGTTCCCCGCGCCCGCGGACAGCGCGGCGCCCGCGAAGAAGAGCGTCGCGAACGCGAGGCTCGCGGCGATCCTTCTCGGGGCGACGCGGACCTTCTTCCGCCGGTCGCGGGCCGTCAGCACCAGCTGCCTGCGCTCCTTTCGCACCAGGGCGCTCAGGAGCGAGAGCGCAGCCGAGAGGAAGAGCACGTGGGCCAGGCTCCTCCCGGTTCTCTGTGTCGCTTGTGGCATTTGCCTGCTCCGTTCCATTTGAGCGCCGAGGGCCGCCACATCGGCGCGGATCTCTAGTTGACATCCGCGGCCGCTACGGAATCGAGACAGCTATCGGCCTCTCGGAGCGCCACCACTCACCAAAAAGGGTGATCAGTGGGGCGGATCCCCAATGCGAGGGATTAGCGCGCGCCTGCACAGGGCGATGACGGGATCGACTGAGCCAACCAATCGGTGCACGAACAGCGCACCGATGCGTTTCCTCGGAGGTCCCTTGCCAGAACAACTCACCCCGATCGCGTATGGCTCGGCCAGCCAGTCGAACCACTCAATCGCTTTTTCCACAAGTCGTAGTGCGGTGGCGCGCCGAAAGGCTCGTCTGATTCGAAGGAGGGAGGTGAATCAGGTGCTGAAGCTTTTTGACGCGTTCAAGCGTGAGGAGGGGCAGACGATGGCCGAGTACGGCGTCGTCCTGGCCGTGATCACGATCGCCGTTTTTGGCGCACTCGCACTCCTCTCCGGAAACATCGTCAACGCCATTACCCGGGTCGCCGGTTACATCACCTAGGGCCTGAATGGCAAGACATCGAGGGTGGGCTCTTCCCACGAAGAGCCCACCCGTCTTAAAGCTGCGGTATCTGCAAGCGGCATGACCCCAAACCGAAAGATTTCGATGAAGCGGATTTCACTCAAGAATCAGGACGGCCAGTCGGTTACCGAGTTCGCTCTCGTGCTTCCGATCCTGGCGTTCCTGTTGTTCGCGGTCATCCAGTTCGGCATCGTGTTCAACAACTGGGTGCAGCTGACCGACGCGACCCGCGCCGGCGCCCGCAAGGGTGCCGTGTCGCGCCACGTGCCGAATCCGCAGAACGTGTGCACCTCAGCGGTCCGCGCATCCGCCACGAACCTCAAGGCGAGCGATCTGACTGCGACGTGCACCTCGACCTGGCAGCCGGGAGCGGATGTCACGGTCAATGCCACGTACCCCTATTCGATCAGCCTGTTCGGGATCATCTCCAAGTCCGGCCGCCTCTCGAGCACAACCACGGAGCGTGTGGAATGAGAATCAAGATCAAGAGCAAACGCGGCCAGGCAATGATCCTCACACTGGTGTTCATGACGGTCATCCTCGGGATGGCCGCTGCCGTTGTCGACGTCGGCGCGTGGTACCGGACGCATCGCCAGATGCAGAACAACGCCGATGCCGCGGCTCTCGCCGGCGCAACCGCCCTGCCTGAGAGCACGGGCCAGGCGGCGAGCCTGGCCGTGACGTACGCGAACCGGAACGGCGGCGGCGTCACGGGCTCGGACATCACCTTTTCCTCGAAGGAGGTCGCGAACGACCAGATCCAGGTCACCGCTCGCAAGGCGGTGCCCGGCGTGTTCGCGAAGCTCTTCGGGCTCGACTCGGTGACCGTGCGCGCCCATGCCACCGCGCTGGCCGCTCCGCCGGCACAGCCGAAGTGGGCGGCGCCGTTCGCGGTCGACGTCATGCACCCGATGCTCCAGTGCGAGCCGCTGCCGTGCTTCAACCAGGCGACGGAGCTCGACCTGGACAAGGTCGGGCCGGGCGCGTTCCACATCATCAACATCGACGGCAGCCACGGCGGCACCGGCACCCAGACGCTCGCAAGCTGGGTCGAGACCGGCCTCGACGCCTACATGCCGCTCAATTGGTACTACTCCGACCCCGGGCTCGAAGTTCAACTCGGGCCCCGTGCGCCAGGCGCTCGACGACCGGATCGGGACCGACCTGCTCTTCCCCGTCTATCGCCACCTGCGCGCCCAGGGCGCCGGCTTCGAGTACGAGGTGATCGGCTGGGTCGGCTTCCACCTGACCGGCTACTCGATCAGCGGCAAGGGGAAGCTCTTCGGCTCGTTCACCCGGATCATCTGGGACGGCATCCAGAGCGAGAGCTCGACGCCGGACGACTTCGGCGTTCGATCGATCTCCCTCGTCGACTAAAGAAATTTCTCCTCCTGACCGAAACGACTCCCATCAAGAAATGGAGCATGCGGAAATGAGAAAGAACAACGAGCGCGGCCAGTCGATGGTGATGACCGTCGTCTTCATGGTCGTCCTGCTCGGCTTTGCCGCGCTGGTCATCGACGTCGGCTCCTGGTACCGGGCCCATCGGTCCGCCCAGGCGACTGCGGATGCGTCCGCTCTCGCCGGTGCCGCGGTGCTGCCCGACACGGCGGCTGCTTCGGTCGCTCGCCAACGCAGTACGCGACCAAGAACGGCGGATCGCCGGGCACCGGCGGTCCGCAGATCACGTTCACGCAGTCCGGGCTACGAGATGGACACGATCAAGGTCAAGGTCACACGCCCCTCGCCGGGCTTCTTCGCGCGCGTCTTCGGCTCGAAGTTCATGAACGTGACCGTGTCCGGAACCGCGACTGCCCGCGCCTACAACGTGCAGGGCATCCAGGAACGGCATCGCGCCGATCACCGTCAACTACAAGCACCCGCTGCTGAACTGCACCCGCGGGCAGAACCCGACGTGCAGTCCGACGTTCGGGACGCCGACGCAGCTGCAGCCTCGAGGACATCCACACGTCCGGCGGCAAGGACGCCGCCGGCTCATTCGGGCTGATCAACCTCAACGGCGGCAGAGCGGTCAGAACGTCGGCGCCGGCACGCTGGCCGACTGGCTCACTGAACGGATACCAGGACCACGATCTGCAGATCGGCAAGTACGACGCGGCCCGGGCGCCGACTTCAACAACTCGACAGTTCACGAGCCGCGCTCGACCAGCAGATCGGGCACGAGCTCCTGTTCCCGGTCTACCGGCTTCTCAAGGGGCCGGGCTCGAACGCGCTGTACGACATCATCGGCTGGGTCGGCTTCGTCATCGACTCGTACAGACGCGAGCGGCAGCACCGGGGTGATCAACGGCCATTTCACCCGGTACACGACCGACGGAGTTCCAGCTGAGAGTGGCAACGGGGGTGGGGCACCCGGGCTTGGGGTGCACAAAGTCGAGCTGACCAACTAACTAAAGGAGAAAGAGACCCGCCGCCATGACATATCGACTTCGGAACATCGGGATCGCAATCGCACTTGCGGTCGTCGCCGCCTTGCTGACGACGTTCTACGTCACGAACTACAAGCGGAGCGTCCAGCACGGCGAGTCAAAGGTCCCCGTCTACGTCGCCTCGCGCGACATCGCCCTCGGCACGCAGGGGTCCGACATCGCGCAGGGGAGCATGCTCAAGGTCGAGCAGGTTCCGCGTCGAAGCGTCGTGCCCGGCGCGATCTCCCAGCCGAGCCAGATCGACAAGCTCGTCGCCGTGGAGCCGATCTACGCCGGCGAGCAGGTCTCGACGCGCCGCTTCCGCACCGCGCAGGAGCAGGGCGTCCAGGCCCAGCTGAAGGGCAACCTCCGCGCGCTCGAGGTGCCCGGGGCCGGCGCGCAGCTCCTGAACGGCACGCTGAAGGACGGCGACCGCGTCGACATCCTCGGCAACTGGTTGAACCCGGAGCGCGGCTCGAACCACATCAGCCGCGTCCTCCTGCGCAACATCCTCGTCCTCCAGGCGCCGAACACGAACGAGGTCACCAGCCACCTGGGCGCGAACCCGAACGAAGGGTTCACGGTCATGCTCGCGCATGACCGACTCCCAGGCCACGAAGTTCTGGTGGCTCGTGAACAACGGCGACTGGTCGCTCCAGCTCCGGCCGATCAGCGATCCGTCGGACAGCCCGGAGGAAGTCAACAACGCCAAGACCAACGCCGTCGACGGCCTCAACGCCAGGCAGCGCGCCCGCGCAAGGAGCGGACAATGACCACCGTCGAGACGCAGACACGAGAGAAGACGCGCGTCTTCATCACGGGGAACTGCGAAGGCCTGACCGAGCTGAGTGACGCCCTCGGGCGTCACTCGGAGCTCGAGCTCGTGGGCCACGCGGACCACGTGAGTGCAGGAGCCGGCGCGCTGACCGGCGGACACCTCCAGGCTGTGCTGCACGCCACGCGCAGCTCGGCGCTGCCCGCCGACGAGATCGCGGCGATCCGCGAGTACACGCAGGCGCCGATCGTCCTCGTCGCCTCGGGCGAGGCCTCGGCCCTGCTCGAAGAGGCGCTCGACGCCGACGTCGCCGACGTGCTGCTCCTTCCGCAGCTGACCGAGAACGTCGTCTTCGCGATCCGCAAGGCGAGCCATTCCGGTCGACGCAGCAAGAAGGGACACCCGCGCGGCAACGGCCGAGTGATCACCGTGTTCTCGCCGAAGGGCGGGACCGGCAAGACCGTCACGGCGACGAACCTGTCCGTCTGCTTCGCGAAGAACGCGGGCAAGAAGACGCTGCTCCTCGACCTCGACCTGCAGTTCGGGGACGCGGCGATCATGCTCGGGATCGAGCCGGAGAAGACGATTCAGGACCTCGTCACCGCTCCGGGTGAGCTCGACCCCGAGAAGCTCGCGGGCTACACGACGCGCCACTCGTCGGGCCTCGACGTCCTGCCGGCCCCGATCCGGCCCGAGGATGCCGAGCTCGTCACCGAGGCCAAGCTGGTCCGGCTGATGGAGGTCGCGAAGGAGTCGTACGAGGTGATCGTCGTCGACACGTCCCCGTTCTTCCACGGGCCGATGCTGGCGACGCTCGACCAGTCCGACGACCTGCTCCTCGTCTGCGGGCTCGACGTGCCGACGATCAAGAACGTCCGGCTGAGCCTCCAGACGCTGCAGCTCCTCTCGTTCCCCATCGAGCGCGTCCGGGTCGTCCTCAACCGGGCGAACTCGAACGTCGGCATGAAGAAGGGCGAGGTCGAGGCCGCTCTCGAGACGAAGATCCGTTTCGAGGTGCCGAGCGACCGCGTCGTGCCGTCTGGCGGTCAACCGCTCGAACCCGGCCGTGCTCTCCGACCCGAAGTCGGACTTCGGCCGCGCGGTGCGCGAGATGGCGAAGACCCTCCTGCCGGCGAAGGCCGCCGAGAACGGAAAGCGGCGGTTCCTCGGAAAGAACGGGAGCTAGATCATGGGCCTTCACGACCGCATCAAGGGCGAGAACGGCGAGGCTGGAAACGAAGAGCAGCCCACCGCGCTCAACACGAACCCCGCTATCGGCGAGCAGCCGGACCCGGACAAGCAGCCCGCCGATCCGTACGCGGAGCTGAAGACCAGGGTGCACCACGCGTGCATCGCGAAGCTCGGCCCGCACCTGTTCACGACCGAGACGACCGAGAACCTGAACGACCGCGTGCTGCGCGAGGTCACGGAGCAGCTCGCGCTCGACCGCACTCCGCTGACCCGCGAAGAGCGGCGGCGCATCGTCCGCGAGATCACCGACGACATCCTCGGCTACGGGCCGTTGGAGCCGCTGCTCCGCGACGACACCGTGACCGAGATCATGGTCAACAACTTCGACCGGATCTTCATCGAGCGGGACGGCAAGCTCGAGCGCAGCACGACGACCTTCGCCGACAACGCCCACCTGCTGAGGATCATCGACAAGATCGTGTCCCAGGTCGGCCGCCGAATCGACGAGGCGTCGCCGATGGTCGACGCGCGTCTTCCCGACGGAAGCCGTGTGAACGCGATCATCCCGCCGCTCTCGCTGCGCGGGCCGACCATGACGATCCGGAAGTTCTCCCGCGATCCGTACACGATGGACGACCTGATCAGCTTCGGGACGGTCACCCCGAAGGCGGCTCAGTTCCTCGCCGCCTGCACGCGCGGGAAGCTGAACGTGCTGATCACCGGCGGTACCGGTACCGGTAAGACGACGACGCTGAACGCGATCTCGGCCTTCGTGCCGGGCGACGAGCGAATCGTCACGATCGAGGACGCCGCCGAGCTCCAGCTCCAGCAGGAGCACGTGATCACGCTCGAGTCGCGGCCACCGAACATCGAGGGCCAGGGCGAGATCCGCATCCGCGAGCTCGTCCGGAACTCCCTCCGTATGCGCCCCGACCGGATCATCGTCGGAGAGGTCCGCGGGGCGGAGACGCTCGACATGCTCCAGGCCATGAACACGGGCCACGAAGGCTCGCTGACCACGATCCACGCGAACTCCCCTCGAGACGCCCTGTCCAGGCTCGAGACGCTCGTCCTCACGGCCGGCGTCGACCTGCCGCTCCGGGCGATCCGCGAGCAGATCTCGAGCGCGTTCGACCTGCTCGTTCAGATCACACGTCTCGTGGACGGCTCGCGCAGGATCTCCCACATCACCGAGGTGCTCCGCATGGAGTCCGAGGTGATCACGCTCCAGGACATCTTCCTGGCGAAGCCTCCGGACGAGGACACCGCGTTCGGCGGCGGGACGAGACTGCTCTCGCCGCTCGGATGCACCGGCCTGAAGCCGCACTTCCTCGACAAGATGGCTGCGCACGGCGTCGCCCTCCAGCCGAACTTCTTCGACGAGGATCAGTCCGGCTACCGCGCGAACCTGGCCGTCGCGAGCTTCGGCGGGTTCTCATGAGCCGGAAGCGTCTCATCGCAGTCGCTCTTGCAGGGGCGATTGGCCTCGCTGTGCCGGCCGCCAACGCCGGCGTCTCGGTCCGCAGCGTCGGAACGGGCGAGTACCCGGTCATGCGCGTCACGGTCCTGACGTCGGAGCCGAGCTCGCAGGCCCCGAAGCTGCGCGAGAACGGGCTGGCCGTCCGGATCGACCGGACGGAGAACCTCGGCGCGGAGAAGTCCGTCGTCCTCGCGATCGACCGTTCGCAGTCGATGCGGGGCGCACCGCTCGCGCATGCGATCGCGGCGGCACGCAGCTTCGTCGCCTCGAAGCCGGCCGAGGACCGGGTCGCCGTGGCGAGCTTCGCCACGAAGCCCCAGCTCCTGACCGACTTCTCGACCGAGCGCAGCGACTCCGTCGGCGCGCTGAGGTCGATCCAGGTCGACCCCGTCCAGGGGACCACGCTCTACGACGCGGTCGTCAAGTCCGCGAACGTGCTCGCGACCGAGCCGCTCGAGGCGCGCGTGATGATCGTCGTGACCGACGGCAACGAGACGCGCAGCTCCGCGTCTCTGGACGACGCGATCGCGGCCGCACGCAGGGCCGGCGCGTCGATCTACGTCGTCGCGATCGAGAGCCCGAAGTTCAACCCCGCCCCGCTCCACAAGCTCGCCGAGGAGACGGGCGGCGTGTACCACGGCACGTCCTCGAGCGCCACGCTAAGTGCCGAGTACGCGGCCATCGCGGCCGAGCTCAAGCGCACGTGGATGCTCGACTACGCGACCACGGCCCGCCCCGGGGACACCGCGTTCCTCGAGGCGACGTGGAAGGGCGAGAACTCGGTTCCGAAGTCGATCACGCTGCCGGCGAGCCTCGGCCCCGGCTCGGACGACGCGAAGCCGTCGCACCTGCTCCCCGCGGTCTTCTACAAGACCGTGCTCGGCACGCAGGTGATGGCGATCGTCTCGTTCTTCATCGTGCTCCTCGCCGCGTCGCTCGCGATGACGACGGTGAAGGGCGCACGCCTGAAGAAGCGGATCGGGCCCCACCTCGCGCCGGACGTCGCCAAGAAGCGCAAGCAGGAGCGGGAGCGGCTCGCGGCCGCGGCCGGGCTGTTCAACGCGACCGAGAGCGCCTTCGAGGGCTGGAAGCTCTGGAAGCGCCTCGACCGGCTCGTGGAGCGCAGCGACCTGCCCGTCCGGACGGTCGAGATCTTCTACGTCATGTGCGGCGGCGCGCTGATCGGCGGCCTCCTGGCCACGATGCTCACGCCGTCGATGCTGATCACGCTCGCCGCGTTCGGCGGTGGCGCCATGGCGCCGGTCGGGTTCGTCTGGTTCAAGGCGACCCGGCGGCTGAGCGCCTTCGAGAACCAGCTGCCGGACGTCCTGATCACGCTCGCCGCGGCGCTCAAGGCAGGCCACAGCTTCAAGGCCGGCCTGCAGACGATCGTCGACGAGGGCAACCCGCCCGCGAGCAAGGAGTTCCACCGGGTTCTCACCGAGGCACGCCTCGGGAAGCCGCTGGAGGCGGCTCTCTGGGACATGTCCGAGCGGCTCGGCTCGAAGAACTTCGACTTCGTGATCACCGCCGTCAAGATCCAGCAGCAGGTCGGCGGCAGCCTCGCCGGGCTCGTCGACATGGTCGCCGACACGGTCCGCCAGCGCCAGCAGTTCATCCGCAAGGTGAAGGGCCTGACGGCGATGGGACGCGCGGGCGCCTACGTGCTCGTCGCGCTCCCGTTCTTCATCGCGGCGATCATCACGATCATCAATCCGACCTACATGGAGCCCCTCTACCACACGCAGACGGGCCACATGCTCATCTACACGGGCCTCGGAATGATGGCCTTCGGTTCCCTGGTCCTCAAGAAGATCGTCTCGTTCAAGGGGTAACGACCACATGACTCTTCTACTCGTCCTCGCTATCTTCTGCCTCGCCGGCGCGGCCTTCCTGATCGGCGAGATCGTCACCGCTCCTTCACGCCAGCGGTACGTGTCCGTGCGTCGTGCCGCGACCTACGGAAAGATGGAGCTACCGTCCGGCACGCCGAACGAGGGCATGCGCGAGCGTCTGGTCGCACCGCTGAGCGACGTCCTCGCCAGGTGGGCGCTGAAGCTCAACCCGCGTTCGAGCAAGGATGCCGTGGGCCGCAGGCTGATGGCGGCCGGCGTGGGCTACAAGATCTCGCCCACCGGCTACCTCGCGCTGAAGGCGCTGCTCGCGCTGATCGGCGTCTTCGTCGGCTCGATGCTCGGAGCGAGCCGCGGGCTCAGCGGCATCATCCTCGGAGCGTTGATGGCCGGTGCGCTCGGCTTCCTCGGCCCGGACTACGCGCTGACCCTCAAGGCCCGCAGCCGCAAGGAGAAGGTCCGCGCAGACCTGCCCGACGCGCTCGACCTGCTCGCCGTCAGCGTGGAAGCCGGTCTCGGCTTCGACGCCTCGCTGGCCAAGCTGAACGAGCACATGGAGGGCCCGCTGGCCGACGAGTTCGGGCTGACGCTCTCCGAGATGAAGATCGGCGAGAGCCGCTCCGAAGCGCTCAAGCGCATGTCCGACCGCGTCGACGCTCCGGAGCTGTCCGCGTTCACGCGCGCGATCATCCAGGCCGACCAGCTCGGTACGACCCTGGGGCGGATTCTCCGCGTCCAGGCTGCCGACGCCCGTCTGCGCAGGCAGGCGGCGGCCGAGGAGCGGGCGATGAAGGCGCCGATCAAGATGCTGTTCCCGACGGTGCTCTTCATCTTCCCGGCGATGTTCCTCGTCATCCTCGGGCCGGCCATCCTCAACGTCCAGAAGATCTTCGGCTAGGAAGAAGATCCTCGGCTAGGAGCCAACCTCGATGACCCTCCGTCAAAACGAAAACCCCGACGACGACACCAAGCAGGGCGAGCCCGAAACCGTCGAAGGCGGCTTCGGAACCGGCCTCCGCGCACAGCTGCGCAAGCGGCTGAACCCGGAGTTGGTCGAAGAAGCCCCGCCCGAGCCCGTTGAGGAGCCCGAGCCGGAGTTCGTGAACTACGACTTCGAGCAGCCGGCCACGGTCGAGCTGAACGGCAGCAACCCGGAGGTCGAGGATCTCCGGTCCCAGCTCGAGGCTGCTCAGAAGCGCGAGGTCGAGCTCCGTGCGGCCTTCGCCGAGCAGGTGGAGGCGTACGAGCGGAGGTTGAGCGAGGAGTACGAGGTCGCGCACGAGCAGACGAAGCTCGACGAGCGCAGCGCGCGGCTCTCCGGCACGGAATCCCAGATCCGGGAGCGTGAGCAGCACCTCGAACAGGAGCGCCAGGAGCTCCTCGCCGAGCGTAAGCGGCTCTCAGCGCTCCAGGAAGAGGTCGCAGCAGCCCAGTCTGCTGCCGCCGAGCTCGAGGAGGAGCTCCAGGCACGCGACGCCGAGCTGACGGAGGCCGAGCGACTCGCGGGCCGGAGCTCCTCAGAGCTCGCCCAGCGCTCGACGGAGCTCGCGACGCGCGAGGAGAAGCTCGCCAAGGCGGCAGCAGGAGCTCTCGGCGCGTGAGGCGAAGCTCGCGAAGACGGAGCAGGACCTCACGGCGCGAGACCGCGGCCTGAAGGGCCGCGACAACGAGTTGAAGCGGCGCGACAAGGATCTCGCCGGCCGCGAGACGCGGCTCGTCGAAGGCGAGCAGCGCCTCGCCAAGGAGAGCGCCAGGACGGCCGCGGAGGACGGCGCGCTCAGGCGGCGCGAGGCGGACGTCCACGAGCGGCAGGAGAGGATCCGCGCGGAGACGGCCGAGCTCGAGAAGAAGCTCGCGGCGTCCGGCGCCGAGGTCGAGGAGTTCGAGCAGCGCCTCGGAGAGATCGAGGCGCGCGAGCAGGAGCTCGCCGCCAAGGAGGCCGAGGTCGCCAAGCGCGAGGCGGATCTCGAGACGACGCAGAGCAACGAGCTGGACCGGTTGCGAAAGCAGCTGGAGGCCCGCGAGCAGGAGCTCGTGGCCCGCGAGGCCCTGCGGCAGAGGCTCGAGGCCCGCGAGCAGCAGCTCAACGACCGCGAGGCCGCGTTCATGGAGGAGGCCGAGATCTCCCAGACGGCCCTCGCCCGTGTCGGCAAGCGCGAGAAGCGGCTGGCGGACACCGAAGCGAGCATGCGCGAGCGCACAGCGGGAGCTCGACGAGCGCGAGGAGGTGCTCGACCAGCGCGAGGCTCGATACGAGACCGACTTCGAGATCCGGCTCGACAAGCTCGAGGCGCGCGAGCAGGCAGTGGCCGAGCTCGAGGAGAAGCTCGGCGTGAAGGAGGACCAGCTCGCCACGTACGTCGCACAGGCTCAGGGCGCGCTGCAGCGCCGCGAGTCCGAGTGGTGGAACAAGCAGATCGGCAGCGACGACGATTTCGACGCCGAGGTCGCCTGACCACGGCTCTCTGCGGGACACGTCCAAGTGCCAGGCACTGGGACCTGTCCGAGGCAAGCGGGTCCCCTCGAGACGCGTCCCAGTGCCGGGCACTTGGGCCAAACCCTTCCAGGACACGTCGCGGGATCTCCGGTACGATCCCGCGACCATGTGGCAGGCCTACGTGAGATTCCGCTCCGGCTCGACCACCCGCGCCGACGTCGCCGAGAACGAGGACGACGCGCGCAAGGCGCTCGAGGACGCGATGAACCAGCTCAAGTCGAACGGCATCGGCACCGTCGGCCCGAGCCTCGTCGTCACGAAAGACGACCTCGAGTTCATCAAGCTCGAGCAGAAGCAACAAGAGCGCTAGAGCTACCGGCTCCAGCTTGACGCCCAGGCGCGGCGCTGACGTCTAGCTCCTGGACACCGTCCAGGTCGCCCCGCCGTCGACGGAGCGCCAGAGCACCGAGCCTTCCTCGTGCCGCGTGAAAGCGGTCACGTCGGCGCCGTGCACCGCGATCTGCGGCCAGTTGACGTCGAACGAGCGCACGAGCACGTCGCCGCCGACCCGCGGCAGGACGCGGTCGCGCAGCGTTCCGTTCTGGACGAAGCGCAGCAGGGGCGCCCGGTCGAAGCCGAACCCACCCACGCGGCGGCTGACGAGAGCGGCAGCTCCTCCGGGAACGGGCTCGTACGTCGACGATCGCGCCCTTCCCCGAGGCGACCCGCACGCCCTTCAGGCCCGCGCGTCCCGGAGGCCACGCCGCCGCCCGGTAGAGGCTCGCGCCGCGCCACCACCAGAGCGTCCCGCCCGCGGCCGTGAAGCCGGAGCCGACCGCCTGCGGGCGTCCGGGCCCACGTCGCCCCGCCGTTCGCCGTCCAGAGCCGCACCTGGCGGCAGCCGCATTTCGAGCTGCGATCTCCCACGGCGATCATCCCGCTCGACGGCGAGACCCGCGCCACCCGCACGGCGCTGCGCGGATACACGAGGCGCCACGTCGCGCCGCCGTCATCGGTCGCGTAGACACCGTTCTCACGGCTCGCCCAGCCGTGCATTCCGTCCGCGAAGCTTCGGTACTCGTTCAGGCCGCTTCCGCTCCCGCCGGACTGCCGGGCGAGAACGGACCCGAGCGCGAACCCCTGGACGGCGCCCGTGTACAGCGGGACGTAGATGCGGTCGCCGGCGACCGTCGGCGCGACGTACCCCGGCCCGGCAAGGCGCGCCTGGTACCGGAGCTGACCGGTCGTCGCCCGGAACGCGACGAGCGCCGAGCCCGCGTTCGCGTTCTCGACGAGCCAGACGGTGTCCCCGGCGATCGTCGGCGAGCCGTTGAAGAGCCCGCTCCCGACCTTCCGGCTCCAGCCGACCCGCGCACGGCACTTGCCGTTGACGTTCACGCGGACGAGCCGGCCCGGAGTCGCGACATACAGCGCCCGCGTGCGCGGCGAGTAGGCGGCCTGCGAGAGCAGCGGTGCGGCGAGCGTCGGGATTGGACAGCCGCAGCGACGAGATCGGGCCCGGCGGCGAGGCGCCGCGTGCGCCACAGGTAGAGGGAGCCGTTCTTGTTCAGCGCGGCCGCAAGCTCGCCGCACGAGCCGTGCTGGAAGACGCACGGGCGAGCCGACGAAGTCGAGGTCGTTGACCTGATGGATGTCGCGCGGATGGCTCGAGCCGCGCACGCGCAGGTCGGGGCCGAGCTCGACGATCCGCTCGCCGTAGCCCGCGTACTCCCGGAAGCGCTTGCCGCGGTTCGAGCCGCCCTCGAACGCGTTCCCGGTGACGGCGTACAGCGAGTCGCGCGCCGCGCTGTAGGCGAGCCCGCCCCACCCCCACACGCCGCCGCCGCCCCCGAGGCGCTTCGGCACGACCTCCCACTGCGAGACGCCGCCCGTGGCGATGTCGACGCGGAAGACCTTGGCGATCATCTTGCGATCGCAGTACGAGCCGGTTCCGAAGTAGAGCGAGCCGTCCACGGCGGTCAACGCGCCCCAGACGAGCTCCCGCCGGAAGTCCGTGTAGACGGTGACCGGCCAGCCGGGCCGCTCGGCCCCCGTCGCGAGGTCGAGCGCATGGATCCGCCCGAACGCGTCGGCGGCGTAGATCGCGTGCGTGCCGAGGTCGATCGCCGGCGTGCCGGTCACGCCGTAGCCGTCGATCTGCTGGCAGACGCGCTCGAGCTGCCCGAGCTCGACCCGCCAGCGCACGTAGCCGTTCTCGGCGAGCGCGTAGAGGACGCCCTTCGACGTGGCCACGTAGACCGTGCGCTGCCCCGGGCCGGGCACGTCCTGCGCGACGAGCGCCTGCGCGCTGACCCGCCCCGAGATCGGCGTGAACCACGCGGGCCGCACCGAGGGCGGCGACAGCGAGGTGTCCGTCGACGAGCTCCGCGCCAGGTCGTTGCCGTAGACGAGCCAGCCGCTCGACGACTGAGCCGAGGCGCCGCTACCCCCGAGCAGGAGGACGAGCGCAACCGCGAGCCAGGTCCTCCGCACGAGGAGGAATGCTAGGCGAAGGCGCGTGACGCTCTTACCGATGAAGGCCGCGGCTGAGCACGACGTTCACACGGACGCCGAGGCAGAGGCGCAGGCCCTTGCGCGGCGTCTGGCGAACGACGCGGCCGCGCGAGGCTGCTTCGACCGCGCGTACTTGACCGTGCCGGAGACGCAGCCCGCCTTGCGGACCTTCGCGCGCGCCGGGGCGAGCTTCTGCCCGAGCAGGTTCGGGATCCGGCAGAGCCGATCGGGGCCCGGCGCCGGCCGGCGGCGTGCCCGGGACGGGCTGCCAGTCGGGGTCGGACTCGTTGGCCGGGCTGTTCGTGAGGTCGACCGGATTGCTCCCGTCGGCGTTCATCACGTAGATCTCGTTGTCCCCGGTCGGGCCGCGGTTCGTCGTGAACGCGATCTTCGAGCCGTCGGGCGACCAGGTCGGGTCGCCGTCGTTCGCGGGGTCGTTCGTCAGGTCGGTCTGGCCGCTGCCGTCGGCGTTCATGACGAAGATCTCGCCGGCGCCGCCGTAGAAGCGCACGAACGCGATCTTCGTCCCGTCGGGAGACCACACGGCCGAGTCGTCGTCGTAGCCGGGCGCGTTCGTCACGTTCTGCGCGCCGCTGCCGTCGGCATTGGCGACGAAGATCTCCGCGTTGGAAGGCTCGACGGTCCCCGTGTAGGCGATCTTGCCGGTCGGCGACCAGGAGGCCTCGTAGCCGCCAGGGATGAGCGGCGCGATGCCGGTCCCGTCCGAATTGGCGGCGAAGACCGTGCGTCCCGCTGACGTCGTACGTGATCTTCGACCCGTCCGGAGTCCAGTCGGGGTTCGCGTCGTCGGGCGACGTCTTGGTCACGTTCCGCTGCGCCTTGCCGTTCGAGCTCATGACGAACACGTCGTCGTTGTCGGCCTTGCCGGGCCGCGTGAACGCGAGCTTCGTGCCGTCGGCCGACCAGGCGGGGCTGCCGTCGGGGTTGGCGCTCCTCGTGAGATCGGCCTTGCCCGACCCGTCGGGCGCCATCGAGAAGATGTCCTCGTTCTTCAGCGTCGGATCGAAGCGGCAGGCGGCATCGCTGACGTACGCGATCCGTCCGTTGGCCGCCTGGGAGCCGGCGTTGGCCGATCCGCCTGCGATGGCCGCGACTGCTCCGGCGAGCACGAGCACGGCCAGGATCGAGCGGCTTCGGATGGGCCTGTCAGAAGTCACGAAAGCTCTCATCGGCACGAGAGCACGACTGGTTTAGGTCCGGTCAGCCGAAGAAAGTCTGCTCGAGCAGGTAGACGTTCAGGCAGATGATCACGGTCGCGACGACGCTCGCGGCCACGGTCGTCACGCGCCGGTTGACGAGCCCGCCCATCAGCTCGCGGTCTCGCGTGAAGAGCACGAGCGGCACGAGCGCGAACGGGATCCCGAAGGACAGGAACACCTGGCTGAGGACGAGCGCGCGCGACGGGCTCGCCCCGATCGCAAGCAGGGTCAGCGCCGGGAGCATCGTCACCGTCCGCCGGACGAAGATCGGGATCCGCCGCCGGATGAACCCCTGCATCACGACCTGCCCGGCCATCGTCCCCACCGAGGACGAAGAGATGCCCGACGCGAGCAGCGCGATTCCGAAGATCGTGCCCGCGTGCGCGTGCAGGTGCGCCCCGAGCTGGTCGGCCACCACCAGCAGGTCGTCGCCGACATCCTGCAATCCGCTCGTGTGGAAGACGGCAGCCGACGTCGCCAGCATCGCCATGTTGATCGCGCCGGCGATGCCCATCGCGATCACGACGTCGATCAGCTCGAAGCGGAAGATCTTGCGGCGCGCCTCCTCGTCGACCCCGACGATTCGCCGCTGCGTCAGCGCCGAGTGGAGGTAGATCACGTGCGGCATGACGGTCGCGCCGATGATCCCCACGGCCAGGAGCGTCGCCTCCGAGTTCGGAAGCGTCGGCACGAACACCCCGCGGGCGACGCCCGACCCGGAGACCGGCGAGAGGAGGACCTCGATCGCGAACCCGGCGACGATCGCTCCCACGAGCGCCGTGATCACCGCCTCGCCGCGTCGCCAGCCGCGCTCCTGGAGCGCGAGCACTCCGAACGCGACGACCGCGGTGATGAGCCCCGACAGGAAGAGCGGCAATGAGAAGAGGATCGCGAGGCCCAGCGCGGCGCCCGTGAACTCGGCGAGGTCGGTCGCCATCGCGATCGCCTCGGCCTGGATCCAGAGGAAGTACGTCGTCCGCCGCGAGAAGCGGTCGCGGCAGACCTCGGCCAGGTTCTTGCCGGTCGCGATCCCGAGCTTCGCGGACAGCGACTGGACGATCATCGCCATCAGGTTCGCGGCGAGCACGACCCACAGGAGCGCGTAGCCGAATTTCGCCCCCGCCGCGATGTTCGTCGCAAAGTTGCCCGGGTCGACGTAGGCGACCGCCGCGATGAACGCCGGCCCGAGGAACGGCGTCAGCGCCGCCACCCCGCGCCGCCGCCCGGTGAGCGAGCGCTCGGCCGCCTCGAGTACGCGGGCCTCTCCTGGAAGCGCGTCCTCGACTCGGACGACGCGGCCCGCGGGGGCAGTCTCCGCGGGACGCTCCTGGGTCACGTCACGCCGATGCCGCCGGCCAACTCGCGCGAGATGGCGTGCTCCGCCTTCCCGACGCGCACCGTGAGCGGGCCGCCGAACGGCTCCGCGGACGCGGAGCTTCACCTTCTTGCCCGGCACGAGCGCGAGCTTGGCCAGATAGCGCAGCAGCTCGTCGTCGCCGTCCGGGACGCGTTTGATCGTGGCCTCGTCGCCGGGCTCGAGGCTGGCGAGCGTGCGCAGCCGCTTGCGGTCGAGGCGGAGCTCCGCATCGGGAATCGGGTCGCCGTGCGGGTCGTGCGTCGGGTAGCCGAGCGAGCGGTCGATCCGCGCCTCGAGCTCCTCGGACAATGCATGCTCCAACCGATCGGCCTCGGAATGCACCTCGTCGAGGCTCAGCCCCAGCGCCTGGGTGAGATAGAGCTCGAGCAGCCGGTGGTGACGGATGATCTCGAGCGCCACGCGCTCCCCGGCCGGTGTCAGCTCCACGCCGCGGTACGGCGCGTGCTCGGCCAGCCCCAGCGCGGACAGCCGCTTCACCATCGCGGTCACCGAGGGCGGGCGCACGCCCATGCGCTCCGCGATCGCCGACGTCGTGGCGCGCTTGCCCTCGAGCCGGAGCTTGTAGATCTCCTTGACGTAGTCCTGCATCGCGTCTGTCAGATCGCGAAACATGACTTATACTCTAACTCAGAAGTTCGACGTGGCTAAAAATCTGACGCGGAAGCAGATTCTGGCCGGCTCGCTCCCCCTGGTCGCAGCCGTGCCGCTGGCGAAGCTCGCCTGGCCTAGCAGCGCGCATGGAGAGAGCTCCGCGACGCATCTCGGCAACGACCGCCCCAACACCGGTCACGCAGCGATGATCGGCCCCGAGGCGCCCGCACCGGGCGGGCCACACGCCCAGGACGCGGCGCTGTTCCCACCGCCGGCCCTCCCCCATCAGCCCGGCCGCGTCCGCGAGTACCACCTGACCGCGGTCGACCAGAGGATCGAGGTCGCGCCCGGCGTCTTCTTCGACGCCTGGACGTACAACGGCACGGTCCCGGGCCCGATCATCCGCGCCACCGAGGACGACCTGCTGCGCGTCAACTTCTCGAACCAGGGGGTGCACCCGCACACGATCCACTTCCACGGGATCCACCCGAGCGGCATGGACGGCGTCTTCGAGACCGTCCTCCCCGGGGACACGTTCACGTACGAGTTCCGGGCGCGCCCCTACGGGATGCAGCTGTACCACTGCCACGCGACGCCGCTCAAGAAGCACATCCACAAGGGCCTCTACGGCGCGTTCATCATCGACCCGAAGGAACCGCGGCCGCCCGCGCGCGAGCTCGTCATGGTCATGAACGGCTACGACACGGACGGCGACGGGGAGAACAACTTCTACACCGTCAACGGCCGCGCCTTCTACTACGCGAAGTACCCGATCCGCGTGAAGCGGGGCGAGCTCGTTCGGATCTACCTCGCGAACCTGACCGAGTTCGACCTGATCAACTCGCTCCACCTGCACGGCGAGTTCTTCCGCTACTACCCGACCGGGTCGACCGACCACTTCGAGTACACGGACACGGTGATGCTCTGCCAGGGCGAACGCGGGATCATCGAGCTCGAGTTCCACAACGCGGGCACGTTCATGTTCCACGCGCACCAGAGCGAGTTCGCCGAGCTCGGCTGGATGGGCTATTTCGCCGTGAGCGACTAGTGGAGTCGAGTTCGTTCGCAGCGAGGTTCGGCGGCGCGCACTGGCGGCTGTGGGCGCTCGTGCCGATCGCCGCGCTCGTCGGCGCGGTCGCGCTCTTCGTCTCGACCGGAGGCTCGCTGCTCGAGCTCGTCGGCCAGAGCCCGCCGCCGCGCGACGAGCTCGACGTCCGCCGGGTCGAATTCCGGCCGGGCGAGATCAGGGTCCGGGTGACGAACCCGCAGCGCGAGAAGATCACGATCGCCTCGGTGACCGTCGACGACGCGATCGTCCCGTTCTCGGTCGACGGCGACCGCACGCTCGGCCGGCTGCGCTCGGCGACGCTCCTCGTCCCGTACGACTGGGTCGACGGTGAGCCGCTGAGCGTCGGCATCACCAGCTCGACCGGAGTCCAGACGACCGAGGACGTCCCGGCCGCGTTCGAGACGCCGCAGGCCTCGGCGCGAGGCTTCCTCGGCTACACGTTGATCGGCCTGCTCGTGGGAGTGCTTCCGATCGCGCTCGGACTAGCCTGGCTCCCGTCCCTGCGCCGCGCGAGCCCGAACTGGCTGGCCGCGTTCATGGCTTTGACCGCGGGCCTGCTCACGTTCCTGGCGCTGGAGGCGCTCGCGGAGGCGTTCGAGCTGCAGGCGGGGCTGCCGAGGGGAGTCGGCGGGCTCGGCGTGATCCTGCTCGGGGTCGTCTCGACGTACCTCCTGCTCACCTTCCTCTCGCGGCGGCTCGTCGGGGGTGACGGCGCCGCCGGCGGGCTCGCGCTCGCGACGCTCGTCGCCGTCGGCATCGGCCTGCACAACCTCGGCGAGGGGCTCGCGATCGGGACGTCGTTCGCGGTCGGCGAGCTCGCGCTCGGGACGTTCTTCGTCGTCGGCTTCATGGTGCACAACGTGACCGAGGGCCTCGGGATCGCCGCCCCGATCGCCGAGCGTGGAACGGTCTCGCTCCGCAGGCTGGCCGTGCTCGCACTGATCGCCGGCGCGCCCGCGATCCCGGGCGCCTGGCTCGGCGGGTTCGTGACGAGCGACGTTCTCGGCGTGCTCTTCTTCGCCGGTGCGGCCGGCGCCGCGCTCGAGGTCGTCGTCGAGGTCGGCCGCTACGTCGCACGCAAGGCGCCCGGCGGCCTGTCGTCGAGCTACGTGCTCGGCGGGTTCCTCGCCGGAATCGCGGTCATGTACGTGACCGGGCTCCTGATCTGACTAAAGCGAACGCCGAGGTCTGCCGATCAGGCGCTTTGACCGGTTTGTGCGGTCACGAGAGCCCCGGCGCTTAGGCCGTAAGCGTCGGGGCTCCTTTCTCTCGAGTCAGCGCGTGACGGACGAGTCCGTCAGGAGCCGAACCGCCGCGAGGTTGCCCTTGGCCTCGCAAAGCCGCAACGCCTCGCGCGTTGCTGCGGCTGCTTCATCAGGTCGACCTGCAAGCCGAAGGACCTCGGCGAGATCGGCCATGACCCACGCGCGAAGGGGCAGGTGATCCGTCCGCTCTGCAATCTTCATCGCCTCCCGAGCGAGCCGCTCGCCCTCGTCGAGCTCGCCGAGACGAGCGAAGGCCTTCCCCCGGACACGCCGCCACGCGGCCTGTGCGTCGATGTCCTCGGCGACAGTGAGCTGGTCCGCGCGCCAGCGGTCTGTGATGGCGAGCGCCTCCTCGTCGAGACCCTGCACACAAAGACCGTCTGCAAGTAATGGGGAGACGCTCGAGAGGTAGCCGACCTCGCCGATCTCCTCGAGCCGCTCGCACGACGGCCTCAGCACCTCCTCGGCTGCCACACCGTCGCCCGCCAACAACTCGATCGAACCTGCGCAGAGGCTCGCCTCGGTGAGGAGCGTGAGCTCCATCCCGAACTCCTGTGCGAGCTCACGGCCCCGCGCGACCAGATCTCGGGCCAGCTCGAAGCGGTCCTGCATTCCCTCGAGCCACCCGCTCGACAGCAGGGCGCTCACCTCGAATCTGGGGCCCAATCCCTCTGCGCGGCGGAGCTCCTCGATCCGGGAGAGCGCCACGTCCGCAGAGGTTGGGCCATGGGTGAGCGCGCTCACGACATGGTGGAGGTACTCGGCTTCTTCTCCGCGGTTGCCGGCTTCCCGTGCGAGCAAGGCCGCCTGCTCGAAGTCCTCGAGCGCCTCTTGCGCTCGTCCGATCCAGAACTGGAGCCTGCCGCTGAAGGCCAGCGCGCGGGCCAAGGCGAGATCGTCGCCGAGCTCCCGGAAGACACGTATTGCGCTCGAGACCTCCTCCACGAAGTCGTTGCGCGAGATCCTGCCCTGGTGGAAGCGGAGCTCGGAGAGGGTGAGCGACGCGTCCGCGGCCAGCAACGGCTCGTCGGCCGCTTCCGCGAGCTCGACGGCCTCCGACAGGACCGCGTCGGCACGGTCCATCTCGCCCGCTTCCCTCAGCGCGCGGCCGAGGAACGGCAAGAGCTGCAGACGCCGGGCTTCGCGCGCAGGCAGGATCACAAGCCCTCGCTCGAGCAGGTTCACGCTTCCGCCCGCATCGCCCCGGGCATCAGCCTTCATCGCAGCCGCGATCAGACGATCCGCGGCGCGCGTGGCGAGCTCCTGGCCGTGCTCGCCAACCGGTCCGAGATCCGCGATCGAGATGTACGCCTGCTCCAGGTGGTAGGCGACGATCTCGTCGAACTCGTCTCCTCTCGGCTCGAGCCAGGCAGCGACGCGTTCGTGCAGCTCCGACCGGACCCGCTTCGGCACGCGCTCGTACGCGGCGTCTCGAATCAAGATATGGCGGAAGCGGAATGTGTCTCCGATCAGCTCGTGCGGCTGAATCATGTCCTTGCGCACGAGCGCAGCAAGCTGCGGGCCGGCCGGACGACGCCCGCCTGACGTCAGTTCGCCGAGAGCCTCCCATTCGAACTCCAGGCCGATCACAGAGGCCTGCTCCAGGACCTCGCGCTCCTCCTCGGGAAGCCCGTCGAGCCGGGCAGCGAGCAGCGCCTGGATTGTCGGCGGGACGCGCTCGTGCTCGCCGCCTTCCGAGATCATCGCGAGCAGTTGCTCGACGAAGAGCGGGTTTCCCTCGGCGACGTCGCGGATGCGGTCGACCGTCGATTCCTCGAGCCTCGCACCGTCGAGAAGCTCTTCGATCAGGATGTCCGACTCATCCTGCGAAAGCGGCGCCAGGGAGATCACCCCATCGCGGCGCCAGGCCTGCCGTTCTTCGAGGAGCTCCGGGCGAGACAGGCAGAGAAGAAGAACCGGTGCGTCGCGAGTCCATTCGGTCAGATGCTCGAGCAGGTCGAGGAGGGTCGGCTCCGCCCAGTGGATGTCCTCGACGACGAGCGCGAGCGGCTGCTCCCGTGCGCGTTTCTCGACGGCCTTGCGAACCGCCCAGAAGACATCCTCGGCGCGACTGCTGTGCGAGCGACTCGTCGAGCTCGTCCTCGGCCCCGGCGGCTCTGAAGATCTCGTACAGCGGCCAGTAGGTGATGCCCTCGCCGTAGGGCAGACAACGACCGCTCAAGACTGTTGCCTCGTCACTGAGCACACCGGTCACCTCGCGGGCGAGACGGGACTTGCCGATGCCGGGCGGGCCGACCACGGTCACGAGCTCACAGCGCCGCTCGTGGACGGCTGCGTCGAACGAAGCCCGCACTCGCGCGAGCTCGTCCTTCCGGCCGACCAGCGGGGCGTCGAGGCGCCGCTCGAAGCCGGAAGCGCCCTGGGTGACCCGGCGCAGGCGGTACGCCGCGACCAGGTCGGACTTGCCTTTCAGCGCGAGCGGTTCGACTGCCTCGACGTCGACCGCGTGCCGCGCGAGCTCGAGCGTGCTTTCGCCGAGCAGGATCTCGCCCGGAGCGGCCGCCTGCTCGAGCCGAGCCGCCACGTTTACCGCATCGCCGGTGGCCAGCCGCTGGCCTGACTCGCCCTGGCCGGTCACGACCTCGCCGGTGTTGACGCCGATCCTCGCCTCGATCGCGACGCCGAAGTCACGCTCGAGATCGCCGTTCAGCACGGCGAGCCGCTCGCGCATCTCGCTCGCGGCAAGGACCGCACGGAGCGCGTCGTCCTCGTGCAGCGTGGGAACGCCGAACACGGCCATGACCGCGTCTCCGATGAACTTCTCGACCGTTCCGCCGTGGCCCTCGAGGACGCTCTTCATCTCGTCGAAGTAGCGCCCCATCACGCGGCGGAGCGCTTCCGGATCGAGCTTCTCGCCAAGCGCGGTCGACCCGGTCACGTCCGCGAACAGCACGGTGACGGTCTTGCGAACCTCCCGAGCCTCGGTGGCGGCGAGTGCGGTGCCGCAGTCGCCGCAGAAGCGCACGTCGTCGGCGTTCTCCCGTCCGCAGCTCGGGCACGTCCGCATCCGCTAAGCGTACGACGGTTCTTACAAGAATCGTAAAAGGAGGCCGAAACGCGTTCTTTCGCCACGTCAGCGGGCACCCTCTCTGCGTGATGCACACGAAGGGAGGAACCATGAGACATGCACCATTGCTCGCGCTCGTGACCGCGATCGCGGCGCTCGCAGGCGCCCAGTCCGCCTATTCGGGTCGCGGGCATGGCCACGAGCACGGCACGGACACGGACATGGGCGGAGCGGATCCGTCGTCTGGGCCCAGACGAACGAGGTGGCCGGAAACCGCATCGTCGTCTACGACCGCGCCTCGGACGGCACGCTCTCGCAGGCGGGCACGTACGCGACCGGCGGGAACGGTGGCGCCGCGGCTCCCGGAACCGAGTCCGACCGCCTCGCCTCGCAGGGCTCGCTCGTGTACGACTCGGGCCACTCGGTCCTGATCGCCGTCAACGCGGGCAGCGACACCGTGACGACGTTCAAGGTCCACGGCGATCGGCTGCAGGGCCGCAAGGTCGTCTCGTCCGGCGGCCAGTTCCCGGCGAGCATCGCCGTCCACGGCCGGCTCGTCTACGTGCTCAACGCGGGCGGTCGGGGATCGTGCAGGGCTTCCGGATCCGCGGCCATCACCTGCGCCCGATCGCCGGATCCGCGAGGTCGTTGGGGCTCGCGAATACGAATCCGCCGAACTTCCTGAGCTCGCCGGGCCAGGTCGGCTTCAGCCCGAACGGACGGAAGCTGCTCGTGACGACGAAGATGAGCGGCAGCAACATCGACGTCTTCCGGGTCCGGCGAGACGGGACGCTGTCGGCGACCCCGGTCGTCAACCCCTCTGCGACGCCGGTTCCGTTCGCATTCACGTTCACCCCACAGGGCAGGCTTGCCTCCGGTGAGGCCGGAGCGAGCTCGCTGACGACGTACGAGCTGAACGGCGACGGCACGCTGGCCGATCCCCGCTCGGCGACCGACGGACAGGCGGCGTTGTGCTGGATCGTCCGCGCCGGAGACTTCTACTACGTCTCGAACACGGGCAGCAGCAACGTGAGCTCGTTCACCGTCGGAGCGGACGGCACGCCGTCCTTGCTCGCCGCGGTGGCCGGAACGACCAACACGGGCAACATCGACCTGACCGTGTCGGGTCGGTATCTCTACGTGCAGACCGGCCTCGCGGGAACCATCGACGGTTTCCACATCAACGGCGACGGCTCGTTGACCTCGATCGGCAGCGTCACCGGCCTGCCGGTGGGTCAGGAGGGCATCGCGTCCAACTGAAGCAGCTCGCTCGCAGGAAGGGCCCGGGACGCCGGGCCCTTCCTGAGCGGGTACGTTGCGGTCGCGATGGCGAGGAAGCCGCTCGACGATCTCCAGCACGGCCTGCGCGCGCTGACCGAGCGCCTGCGCGTCGGCGGCGGCGACGGCGGCGCCGACTGGATCGCCGACCAGCTCGACCTCCTGCGCAAGCCCCCGCCGCCGCGGAGCATGGAGGAGCTCCAGGCCGAGCTCGACGCCCTCGTCGGCCTCGAGACCGTGAAGGAGCAGGTCCGCGCGCTCGTCGCGTTCCTCCAGGTGCAGGGCCGGCGCGCGGAGCACGGGCTCCCGGAGGTCGCGACCTCGCAGCACCTCGTCTTCCTCGGCAACCCGGGCACCGGCAAGACGACGGTCGCGCGGCTGCTCGCCGAGATGTACCACTCGATGGGGCTCCTTCGCCGCGGCCACCTCGTCGAGGTCGACCGCCCCGGTCTCGTCGGCCAGTACGTCGGGCTGACCGCGATCAAGACCGAGCGGGCCGTGCGCCGCGCCCTCGACGGCGTGCTCTTCATCGACGAGGCCTACTCGCTCGCCGCGCCCGAGGAGCGACTCGACTTCGGCGCCGAGGCGATCGAGACGCTGCTCAAGCGGATGGAGGACTACCGCCACCGGCTCGTCGTGATCGTCGCCGGCTACCCGCGGCTCATGAACCGCTTCCTCGACTCGAACCCGGGGCTGCGGTCGCGCTTCTCGCGCGAGATCACGTTCCCGGACTACTCGACGGACGAGCTGCTCGCGATCACGGCGAAGTTCCTCGCGGAGAACGAGTACCGCTTCGGCGAGGGCGCGCTCGAGACGGTGCGCCGGATCCTCGCGGCGCCGCGAACGCGGCGAGGGCTTCGGGAACGCGCGCTTCGCCCGGACGCTGTTCGAGCAGGCGCTGAACGCACAGGCGCTCCGGCTCGCGCAGGTCGCCGGCGCCGAGCTGGCCGACCTCGAGCGCGAGGAGCTGATGACGCTCCGCTCGGAGGACTTCCTCGCCGCCGCGCGCGCGATCGGCGAGGAGCCGGCCGACGCGCCGAAACCATCGTTCTGGCGCCGCCTCGGCGGCTAGCGGCGCTTCGCGGGCCCGCGCTCGAAGGCGTGCACGGTCCCGTCGAAGTCGCCGGCGAAGATCCGCCCACCCGCGGCGATCGCAGGCGCCTACGTGGACGCGTCGGTCGGGAAGCGCCAGAGCACCCGGCCCGTGCGTGCGGCGAGAGCGGTGTAGCCGCCCGCATCGCCGCCGGGCGCGAACACGACCTCGCCGACGATCAGAGGCGGCGGCTCGTTGCCGAACCCGACGCGCCGCTTCCAGCGGAGTGAAACCGGCACTTGGAATCGATCGTGAACGCCCCCACGCCGTCTCCGATCTGGCGGCCGTTCTGCGTTATTGCGACGTGTCCCTCGAACATCATCCGCAGCTCGGGTGAGTAGCTCGGCTGGCCGACGAACCCCGCTCCCCCTCCGAGGAGGAGGTTCACGCGGGTCCCTTTGCCGAGTTGATCGCGCTGCCAGACGTAGAGCCGTCCGTTCTTGTTGTTCGCGGCCGCCAGCGGCGGGCAACCCGGCGGCTGGAAGAGCAGCGGCGCCGACCCAAAATCCGAATCACCGGTGTTCGGAATGGTGGGCGGGCGGTGCCACCCGAGCACGCGCAGGTCGAGCGACAGCTTGACCATGGCGTTCCCGTAACCGGCGTCGTCGACGTAGCAGTCACAGCTGCTCTCGAACACGTGAGAGTTGCCGACGCCGACGAAGAGCCCCCGGCCCTTCGGGATCGACGGAGACGCCGCCCCAGCCCCACATGCCGCCGAGGTTCTGGTCGCCCTGGACGGAATCGAAGACCGCGACCTGCCGCGCCCGGACGACGTCGATCGCGGCGATCCTCCCGTTCGCGCCGATCCTCGGCGCTGTCGGCGCGTCGCAGTACGAGGCGACCGGGACGTAGAGCGTGTTGCCGACCAGGCGCAGCGCCTCCCCAGACGTACTCGGCGTCGTTCCGCTCCACGGTGACCGCGACCGGCCAGCCGGGCTTCTCGGCTCCGGTCGCGAGGTCGAGCGCGTGCGAGCCAGCCGTCGGCCGAGATGACGTAGAGGACGCGGCGCTTGAGGTCGATCGCCGGCGTCGAGCTGATCGCCCCACGTCCCACATAGCGCTGCCGGCGACCATGGTGCCGAACGTCCGCTTCCAGAGCACCGCGCCCGTGCTCGGCTGAAGCGCGTACAGCGAGCCGCCCTCGGTGACGACGAAGACGGCTGCTCCTCGGACGAGAGCAGGCCGCCCTGGCCGCCGCTCACGTAGAGCGGGGAGGCGATGATCGCCCCGTCGAGCTTCTTCGCCAACCTGGCTGGAGCCGATTCGCGGTCGCCGGGCGTCAAGCCGGGCAGGCGGACGAAGTTCGTCAGCTGGGCGTCGTGGCCGTACGCGAGCCAGGCGCGAGCCGCCGTCGTCTGGCCGAGCGGATCGGTCGGCGCTCGACGGCGCGGCGAGGAGAATCGCGACCAGCACAAGGAGCGCAGTCGGCTGGGCGAGCCGCAGCATTCAGAACCAATATCTCAGAACCGAAATGCGGTCGGCGAGAGAAGGAGCGGGGCGCCCCGGAAGGCGCCCCGCGTGCAGTTACCAGGAGACCGGCTTGTCCGGCTGGTAGAGCCAGACGTCGAAGAAGTGGTCCAGGTCCATCCCGCTCAGCTGCTCGGAGAGCGCGATGAACCCGCGCCGTCGTCACGTTCCCGTGCCGATTCTGCGCGGCCCAGCGTCCGCATGATCTGGAAGAACGTGAAGTCGCCGACCTTCTCCCGCAGCGCCTGGAGCGTCATCGCGCCGCGCACGTAGATCGTCCCGTTGAACATGAAGAACGGCGTCCCCGGGTTCCCGGGCGGCGGCGTCCAGAACGCGGTGTCCTGAGGCGGCGTGTTGTAGTAGTGCTCGAAGAACTGGTGCGCCGAGCGGTTGCCCTCGTGCTCGCTCCAGATCCACTCCGACCAGGTCGCGAAGCCCTCGTGGAGCCAGATGTCGGGCCACTCGGTGAGCGTGACCGAGTCGCCGAACCACATGTGCGACAGCTCGTGGGCGAGCGTCGTCTCGTCCGGCACGCGGTCGAAGACCGGCTTCGTCTGCGTCTCGAGCGAGTAGCCGACGACCTTCGCGGAGTCGACGATCGCACCGGCGGCGGTGAACGGATACGGCCCGTAGATCGAGCTGTAGAAGTCGACGATCTCCGGCAGCTTCCGGAGCACGTTCCCGGACGAGAGCTGCGGGTCGACCGCCACGTAGGACGGGACTCCGCCCGCGGTCGAGATCGTGAGGTCGAAGCGCCCGAGCGTCGCGGTCGACAGGTACGGCGCCATCGGATCCGCCTCGTGCCAGACCCAGGTCGTCCGCCCGCCGCTGCGTCGCATGGGAGACGAGGACCCCGTTGGCCATCACGGTCAGCCCGGCCGGAACGCTCACGCTGAAGTCGTAGGTCGCCTTGTCGCGCGGGTTGTCGTTGACCGGGTACCAGGCCGGCGAGCCCTGCGGCTCGCCGACGACGAACGCGCCGTCGTCGGTCGGGACCCAGCCCTCGATCGAGAAGTCGGGATCGGTCACGACCGTCGGCGTTCCCGCGTAGCCGACGACGACGGTGAACCCGGAGCCCGAGTGGATGCCCGTCCTGGGCGTGACGATCAGCTCCTGACCGTCGCGCGTGAATGTCGCCGCTCGCCCGTCGACGTCGAGCCGCGAGATCGAGAAGCCGCGCAGGTCGAGGTCGAACCGCGACAGGTCCTGCGTCGCGGTCGCGTCGATCGTCGCGGTGCCCGTGAGCTGGTTCGTCGACGGCTCGTAGGACAGGTTCAGCCCGTAGTGCGACACGTCGTAGCCCCCGTTCCCGGCGAGCGGGAAGAACGGGTCGCCGAGCCCCGGCGAGCCCGGCGTGAACGCTGCCCAGGCCGAGCCGGCAAAAGCGAGCGTGAGTGCAAGTACTCCGAGGAGCAACAGCAGCTCGCATGCGCATTCGAGTCACATCTCCCCCTTTGCTTGTCTGCGACCCGGAATCTAGTCAGAAAAGCGGGAGACGAGCCCGTCCAGGGCGACGTCTCCCGCTCTTTGCGCGCAGCTTTCCTCTTACCCGGTTATTTTTCCGAAGAGGCCGTGCGACTCGTCGTTCGGCCCCGCGGTGAAGAAGAGCTCGTTCGTGTGCCCCGCGTTGCCGTCGTTGCCGAACTCGAGCGCCCAGAGCCCATCGATCGAGATCTGGTGCCCGTTCTCGCGGAGCTCGCCCTTGTGCGTGTACTGCCCGTTCGCACCGAGCGCGTACGCGTTGATCTGGCCGTCGCCGAAGTTGCCGACGAGCAGATCGCCGCTGAAGCGGCCGAAGTCGGACGGCGCCTGTGCGAGCCCCCAGGGCGCGTTCAGCTGGCCGTGCTGCGCCACACGCGCGACGAGGTTCCCGGACGTGTCGAACTCGTCCACGAAGCCGCGTCCCTGGCCGGCGACCTCGTCCTCGGCGTCCGCGTCCTGCTTGGCGAACGTGACGAAGACGTGCCCGCCGATCGCCTGGATCCCGAACGGCGCATAGCCGCTCGGCAGGCCCGTGTCGGTGAAGCGGTCGACGAGGTTCCAGTTCGAGTCGAAGACCGCGACCTCGTTGTTGTGGAAGTCGGAGGCGAACAGCTTGCCGTCCGCGATCGCGAGCCCCTTGAAGATCGCGCCCGGATCGCCCATCGCCCCGACGAGCGCGTGCGTCCCGTCGACGGCCGGGTTCCAGCCGCGCAGGACGCCGTCCTCGCCGTCGAAGATGAACCTCGACGAGCCGGACTGCGTCCCGTTCGTGACGTTGAAGCCCGAGCCGAGCGTGTTGAAGACGACCCCCGTCGGCCCGCTGTCGGTGCCGACGGTGACGACGAGGGACTGCGGCGTGCCGGCACCGTTGTAGAGCGTCGACAGGCTCGTCCCGTTGTCCGCGACCCACCACGGGCTCGTCGAGGAGGCCGTCAGGCCCCACGCGTTGACGAGGTTCGGGTCGAGACTGCGCCGCTCCGGGCACGTCCGAGACGAGCCGTGTGACGGTGTAGGAATTCCCTTCCGCCGCCTGGAGCGGAACGGTCGCGAAGAGCGCGGCGATGACGACTGCAAGCGCCAGGACGCCGCGACGAACGGTTCTGTGGATCATGTCGATCCTCCCTTTTCTCGCTGGCGAAACTCGCTCTTCCCCCTGGTTGCTACGACTCAGAGGGGCAGGCGGTTTGGGGGAACCGTCAGGCGGCCGTTACGAGCAGTTCACGCCGACGATCCTCGTCGGGCAATCCGCGATCCTGGCGTCGAAGAGCGCCGCCCGCCAGTCGCGCCTGGCCTCGATCGGGATGTACTCGTCCGGCGGATAGAAGCCGAAGCCGTACCCCGAGATCTCGATCGTGATCGGATAGCGGTGCAGCTCGCCGTACATCCAGTCGTTCCAGTCGCCGTCCGTGATGTAGAGGTCGGACGACTGCTGGGCCTGATAGCCGGTCGTGCGTTGCATCTCGGCGCCCATGGCCACGAAGGTCTGGTGGTCGACCGGGTTCATGTCCGGAGGGAGATCCTCGTACGTGTACCCGTACGGGTAGAGAACGAGCTCGGCGGACGAGTGGAAGCTGATCCCGGTCGTCACGTTCGGGTGGGCGAGCATGAAGTCGCGCATTCGTTGGTTCTCCGGCGCGGACAACGCGTTCGGGCCGCGGTACGTCTCGCTGCCTCCGAAGCCGCTCGAGCCGCCGCAACAGCCCCACCTGTAGCTGTAGTTGCGGTTGTTGTCGGTCCCGATCGCATCCGGGTTCGGCTGGCGGTTCTTCCGCCAGAACTGGTACGAGCCGGAGGCGATGTCGTACTCGGAGCCGTCCGGGTTCAGGCTCGGGACGATGTAGATCTGGCGGGTGTGGACGAGCTGCGAAACCTCGGTCGTCACGTTCGGCGTCGTGCCGGCGAACATGTGCAGGAGCGAGAGCACGACCTCGACGGTCAGGTGCTCGCGCGCGTGGTGCTGTCCGACGAAGAAGACGCCCGGCTCGGAGAGGTTGTCCGTGGGGTCGTCGGAGACGCGCGCACCGATGATGTTCCGGCCCTCGTACGAGGTGCCGAGCGAGAAGAGGTGGACGATCGAGGGGTGCGCCGCTGCCACTGCCTGGAGGTCGGCCACCATCTCCGCGTAGTTGTGGTACCCGGCGTCTGGCGGAGGGAAGTCGTCGGGCTTCACCCGGCGGACCCGCAATCCGTGAAGCGCGAGCCGGCGTGCCTGCGCGTCGGTGCCGTAGAGCTCGACGTGATCGGCCCAGTACGCCTCGCCGATGTCGTAGCCCTGCCGGACGAGCTAGCGAGCGCTGCTCGCGTGTGTAGACGCCGTGCACGACGAAGCGCTTGATCGCGCTTGCTTTGACCTGCCCGTGCGGAGCGGCCGTTCCGGCCGGCACCAGGACCAACGCTAGGGCGGCGAGCCCCCCGACGAGCACGATCTTCAGCACGCGCGCCGGAGGTTAGGGGGTCAGGCCGTGCAAGGCAAGAGCCGCTTACCGTCGTGACACTAGACATTGAGGCTCCGCTCCCTTTTACTTGGCGCGTCGTCAGACCAAGGAGGGAGCAATGAGACCTCTCGCCACGCTGCTCGCGTGCCTCGCGCTTGCCGGGCTCGCAGTCGCAGCCGAAGGCGGCGCCGCCAAGAGCCCGGCCGCGGGCTCGTACATCGTCGTCTTCAAGTCGAACGCCGCACAGGGCCCGACCGTCGCCACAGCCGCGCGACAGATCGCCTCGGCCCACGGCGCCAGCGTCAGCTTCGTCTACAGCCATGCGCTGGAGGGCTTCGCGGCGCGCATGTCGCCCACCGCGGCCGTCGCGGTCTCGCGTGACGCACGCGTCGCCTACGTCGAGCGGGACCAGGTGATGCACGCCTTCGCGTCGCAGACCCCGGCCACGTGGGGGCTCGACCGCATCGACCAGCGCGACCTGCCGCTGAACAACACCTACACCTACAACCAGACCGGTGCCGGCGTGAACGCCTACATCATCGACACCGGGATGCGAGCCACGCACCAGGAGTTCTCGGGCCGCGTGGGCAACGGCGCCGATTTCGTCGGCGACGGGAACGGGACGAACGACTGCAACGGCCACGGGACGCACGTCGCCGGCACGACCGGCGGAACGACGTACGGCGTGGCCAAGCAGGTCACGCTCCACGCCGTCCGCGTGCTCAACTGCCAGGGCTCGGGCACGAACTCGGGCGTGATCGCGGGCGTCGACTGGGTGACCGCGAACCACGTCGGGCCGTCGGTCGCGAACATGAGCCTCGGCGGCGGCGTCAGCTCGGCGCTCGACAGCGCCGTCAACAACTCGATCAACTCCGGCGTCTCGTACGCGATCGCCGCGGGCAACTCGAACGCGAACGCGTGCAACAGCTCGCCGGCGCGCGTCGCCGCGGCGAACACCGTCGGCGCGACCACGAACACCGACGCCCGCGCGTCGTTCTCGAACTTCGGGACGTGCCTGGACATCTTCGCGCCGGGCAACGCGATCACGTCGTCCTGGAACACGAGCGACACCGCCACGAACACGATCAGCGGGACCTCGATGGCGACGCCGCACGTGACCGGGGCGATCGCGCTCTACCTGCAGACGAACCCGGGCGCCTCGCCCGCGACCGTCACGCAGGCGCTGATCAACAACTCGACGCTGAACCACGTCACGAACGCGGGCACCGGGTCGCCGAACCGGCTCCTGTACTCGATCTTCGGCGGCGCACCGCCGCCACCGCCGCCACCACCGCCGCCACCACCGCCTCCACCCGTCCGCCGCCACCGCCACCCACCGAGCTGATCGTCAACGGCGGCTTCGAAGGCTCGGCCTCGCCGTGGGTGCTCTCCGGGAGCGCGTTCTGGTCGAACGGCGCCTACCCGCACTCGGGCACGGGCTACTCGATCCTCGGCGCGGGCAACAACGCGAGCGGGAGCGAGTACCAGACGGTCAGCATCCCGTCGACCGCCGCCGGCAGCTACACGTTCTGGCTCAACATCACGACGAGCGAGGCGTGCTGCACCGCGTACGACTTCGTGTACGCGGAGGTGCGGAGCACGTCAGGGCGCGCTGCTCTCGACGCTCGGCACGTGGACGAACGCGAACTCGGGAACCGCGGGCGTCTACTCGCAGAAGTCGTTCAGCCTGGCTGCGTGGAGGGGACAGACGGTGCGCGTGCAGTTCCGCGCGACGACCGACTTCAGCCTCCCGACCAGCTTCAGGATCGACGACGTCTCACTGAGGTAAAGCAGTTCGAGGGGTGGGCGGCCCGGCGCCGTCCACCCTTCGTTCTTCACGAGCCCTAGCGCCGGCCGACGACCAGCTTGACCGGGAAGCCGCGCCGCTTGACCGCGCCGGCTCGCGGGGACTGGTTGATCACGCGGCCACGCAGCGCGCGCCTCGCGCGAGCCCTGCGCACCCTCCCGGTCGAGCAGTGCCTCGCCCGGATCTTCCGCTTCGCGGCCGCGAGCCGCAGGCCGATGACGCGTGGCACACGGCAGCGCACCGGCGGAGGTGGCGGAGGCGGAGGCGGTGGTGGAGGCGGAGGCGGAGGTGGGGCGGAGGTGGAGGCGGAGGTGGCGGAGGCGGAGGCGGAGGTGGCGGAGGCGGAGGAGGCGGCGGAGGCGGCGGAGGAGGCGGAGGCGGCGGTGGAGGCGGAGGAGGCGGAGGCGGTGGCGGAGGTGGCGGAGGCGGAGGCGGAGGTGGCGGAGGCGGCGGAGGCGGAGGCGGCGGAGGTGGCGGAGGCGGTGGCGGAGGCGGAGGCGGAGGAGGCGGTGGCGGAGGCGGCGGAGGCGGAGGTGGCGGAGGCGGCGGCCCGCCCAGGCACTCGCTGATCTTGATCGTGTCGATCCGCCAACCAGGAGCCCCGATGCCCGTGTCGCTGCCCAGTCGCCAGCGCAGCACGACGTTCTGTCCGGCGGCCGAGGCGGGCAGGATCGCGACCGAAGTGATGAAGCCGTTGTTCGAGTTGCCCGTCCAGGCGAGGCGCCCCGAGAGTGGGTTCCCGAGGCCTGTCTGGAGCGTGCCGCTGTAGGTGCCGACGACGAGGGTGCCGCCCGCGGCGCGGATGTCCTGGAACGCGCCGCCGCCGATGCTGATCTCCAGCACGCCGCCGTCGAAGGTCGTCTCCGTGTAGTAGTTGTTCCGGAAGGTGAGCTCGCGGCGCTCGTCGAGATCGGGATGCTCGGCGAGTCGAGCCGCTTGTCGCTGACGACCTGGGGGTTGTCGACGAAGGCCGCGTTCGGAGGCGTATCGAAGGGCGGCGTGGGCATGCCCGTGTTCGACGTCGTGCCACAGCGGCGCCGGGCCCTCGGTCGTTCGTCGCGGTCCAGCCTGCGCGGCAGCGCGGGCGGCGTGACGCCGTCGAAGTTCTCGCTGAACGTCGTCGTCGGGTTCGCGCAGGAGGCGCTGCCCGCGTCCAGCACCTCGGTCAGGGCGGTAGACGTCGAGCCGGTGTCACCGCCGGCAGCCACGAGCGTGATCCCCGATCGCCGCTCCCGCCCACGAGCGTGCGGGCGACGTTCAGGCTCGGCCCGCTCGTCCAGCTGTTGGTCACCGGGTCGTAGGCGACCGTCGTCGTCGGTCGGGCCCGAGGCGCATCCTCGCCTCCGAAGCTCCAGAGCTTGCCGCTCGCGGCGCGCTGCCCGCGGCGTTCGTCGGCGTCGGCATGGCGGACCTCGCCGTCCAGGTGTTCGGCGGCGATGCTGTAGTCCCAGACCAGATCGTACCAGGACACCGAGCGATCGTGGCCGCCGGCCAGATAGAGGTGGCCGCCGATGACTCCGAAGGCGGTGCCGGCGACCGGCGTGCGGGATTTGGCGCGCGCGTCGTGAACGTGTTCGCCGCAGGGTCGTACTCCCAGGTCGATTGCCTGCGGGCCGGGTCGGAGCTCTCCCCGCCGACCAGGTAGGATCTTCCCGTTCGCCGCGTTGTAGCCGGACGCCATGAAGGCGCGCGGGGCCGGCATGTTCGCGGCGGAAGCCCAGGTGCCCTCGTCATGTCGAAGACCCAGGTCGCGCCGCTGAACGTGCCGGTGTTCGGATCGAAGCCGCCGAACACGTAGATGCTGTTCGTGGTCGGGTAGTAGACCGCGGAAGGCCCTGCGACCGCGTCGGGCATCGCCGGCCGGATAGGTCTCCCAGCGCTCGTTGACCGGGTTGTAGCGGTAGAAGGTGTCCAGGGTCGTGCCCGTGCTGGTCGAGTACCCGCCGGCGGCGTACGAGTAGATGCCGTTCGAGGCGGCCGCCGCGCCGTAGATGTCCTGCGGCATGGAGGCGACCACCGCCCAGCTCGAAGAAGGGACAGCGGGGGCGGGCCCACGCGAGCCGGAGCTCGGCCCGACGGCGAGCCCGAACAGCAAGACGGCAAGCGTCGCCGCCCACAGGATCCTCGCCCTCATGCCCATCCCCTCCCCCAGTTGGTGTTCCTACCGGCCTTTCGGCCCTCTGGCTTTTACCACAGTGGCCGCGGAACGCAAGCCTGGGGCGGGTGGCTCTCACGGCCGCCCGCCCCAACTGACTCGCTAGTAGCCGCCGCCACCGCCGGCGCTGCCGCCGCCTGCGAACACGGCGATCAGCACGACGGAGACCGCAAGAGCGACTCCCATGGCGATCAACAGGTTTCTCCGAGAAAGTGTCACTGCGAAACCCCCTTTTCATGAACGAGAATTCGAGCTTGTACTCCCTTGGACACCGCTCGCCGCCGGTTATTCCCGTAGACGTATCGTGTAGCTCGTGACGGGACGACCCACGATCAAGGACGTTGCCGAGCGCGCCGGTGTCTCGATCGCGACCGTGTCCCGGGCGCTCAACGACAAGAGCGACGTCAGAGGGTCGACGCGTGAGCGCGTCCGCGAGGTGGCGCGCGAGGTCGGCTACAGCCCCGATCCTGCCGCGCGCTCGCTGGCCGGACAGACGACTCGCCTCGTCGCGATCATCGTCGGCGACAACGCCGGCCACCGGGACCTGTCGCTGATCTTCTTCGGACGGGTGCTCACGGCGATCTCTCGACGCCTCTCCGAGTCGGGCTACGACCCGCTCCTGCTGCCTCCGGACGACATCGGCTTCGATCACGGCGTCGACGCGGCAATTCTCATCGGGGTGGACGCCGACGATCGATTGGTCCGAGAGCTCGGAGCGCGCGAGGTGCCGCTGGTCGGAGTCGACGTCAGGTGCAGAGGGCGTTCCGCGTACGTCGGCTCGAACCATGCCGACGGAGTTCGCCTGGCGCTCGGACACCTGCACGCGCTCGGCCACCGGCGCATCGCGCATCTCGCCGGCGCGACGAACACGTCGGCCGGCGCGGAGCGACTCGAGGCGTTCCGTCGCGAGGCGGCGGCTCTGGGCCTGGAGATTCCGGAGGAGCTGATCCGCCGCGCGGACTTCTCGTCGGCCTCGGGCTACCGCGAGACCTGCGCGCTGCTCGCGCTCGACGAGCGGCCGACCGCGATCGTCGCTGCGTCGGACCTGATGGCGCTCGCTGCGCTCCAGGCCATCCGCGACGGCGGGCTGCAACCTGGACATGACATCGCCGTGGTCGGGCTTCGACGACCTCGAGGCCGCCGCGCTCGCGTATCCGCCGCTGACGACGATCCGGCAGGATCGCCGGGAGCTCGGGACGCTCGCGGCGAGCCGTGCCATCGAGCTGATCGAAGACCCGGACGCGACGCCGCCGGACGCGATCCTGCCCGTCGAGCTCGTCGTGCGCGCCTCTAGCGCGGCGTGATCGACCCGAGCTCGCCGCCCACGTTCAGCTCGGTCGGGCCGCGCCACTCGTGCGGGCCGGCAGCGTAGAACAGCGTCGTGCGCGGCCCGCTCATCCCGCCGGTGCCGAACGCAATGCCCCAGACACCGTCGACGGTCACGGGCAGCCGGCCGCTGAAGCGCCCAGCCATCCCCGACGCGCCGGTAGGCGTTGATCCGGCCACCGCCGAAGTTCGCGACGAGGAGATCGCCGCCGAAGCGGCCGAACCCGCGCGGCGCGAGCGCGACACCCCACGGCTCGTCGAGCTCGTCCTTCTGGCCGACGTGCGCGATCAGCCGGCCGTCGAGGTCGAACTCGTCGACGTAGCCCCCGTGCGGCGCGTCGTTGCCGTTCACCGGTGCGCGATACGCGTACGTGACGAAGATCCGGTCACCGACTGCCTGGATGCCGAACGGTGCGTACCAGGCCGACTTCGCGCGATCGACGAATGCGCCGGCCTTGACGATACGTCGCCACTTCGAGTCGAAGACGAGAACGCGGTCGTTGTGGAAGTCCGTCGCATACAGCTTCCCGCGCGCGAGCGTGACGCCGCGGAACACCGTGCCGGACGCGCCGGTGTCGACGGCGACGACGGCTTGCCTCGACCAGCCATTCGGGACAGTCGGCGCCCAGCCCCGGATCATCCCGTCCTCGCAGGCGTAGATGAACCGGGCCGGCGCGGCGACACCGTTGCCGTGAACGACGAATCCAGGCCCGCCGTTGAAGACGACGCCGGTCGGCCCGCCCGGAACGGCCACCGTCAGCGCCTGCTTCTGGCCCTCGCTCGAGTAGAGCGTGCTCGTGCTCCGGCCCTCGTTCGCGACCCACCACGGCCCGTCGGGGCTCGCGGCGAGGCCCCACGCGTTGACCAGCTGTCCATCGGCACGATCGGTGACGAGCGCCTGCTTGGTGAAGCGGTCGAGCCGGGCGCCGCTCGCCGACGCCGCCGCGATCAACACGACGACGACGATTGCGAGCGCCCCGAGCTTCACGTCAGCCCGTCGCTATGGGCGAGGGCCGAGGCGTGCGTGCTCTCGTCGAGATGAAGTCGCGGTACCAGTTGAAGCTGTCCTTCGGCACGCGCTCGAGCGTCGGGTAGTCGATGTAGACGATCCCGAAGCGCTTCGAGTAGCCGTACGACCACTCGAAGTTGTCCAGCAGGCTCCAGACGAAGTACCCCTTCACGGGCGCGCCTTCGGCGACCGCGCGGGAGACGGCGTCGATGTGCGACTGGATGTACGCAGTGCGCTCGGGGTCGTGCACCTGGCCGTCGTGGCCGCGGATGTCGCCGAACGCGGCTCCGTTCTCGGTGATGTAGATCGCACGCGGCTCGTAGTCCTTGGCGACCCGGACCAGAAGCTGGTGGAGCCCGTCCGGGTAGACCTCCCAGCCCATGTCCGTGTGCTGGTTCTCGGTGTGACGCTCCATGCGCGGGCCGTCGGCGCCGGCGCTGACGAGGAAGCGGAAGTAGTTGTTGACGCCGAGGAAGTCGAGCGGCGCGGAGATCGTCTCCAGATCGCCGTCCTGGACGAACGGCGCGACCAGCTCGTTGCGCTCGAGGAGGTCGGCCGGATAGGAGCCTCGGAAGATCGGGTCGAGGAACCAGCGGTTGCCTTCGCCGTCGACCCGCCAGGCCGCGGCCTCGTCCTCGGGACTGTCGGAGGTCGGATACGCCTGCGCCAGGTTGAGCGTGATGCCGACCTGCGCATCGGGAGCGACGGCGCGGATCACGTCCACGGCCCAGCCGTGCGACAGCATCAGGTGATGGGCGGCGGCGACGGCGTCCGCTTCGCTCGTCCGGCCCGGCGCGTGCACGCCCCAGGAGTGTCCGATCCAGGCGTGGACCCACGGCTCGTTGTGCGTGATCCAGTGGCTGACGCGATCGCCGAGGCGCCGCGCGACGGCCTCCGTGTACTCGGCGAACGCCTCTGCGGTCGCCGCGGGACGGCCAGCCGCCCAGGTCCTCGAGGGCCTGCGGCGTGTCCCAGTGGAACAGCGTCGCGTACGGCTCGATGTCGTGCGCGAGCAGCTCGTCGACCAGGCGGTCGTAGAAGTCGAGGCCCGCCTCGTTGATCGGCTTGCGGCCGGTCGGCAGAACGCGCGGCCAGGCGATCGAGAAGCGAAACGCCTGCAGCCCGAGCTCGCGCATGAGCCCTACGTCGTCGCGATACCGGTGGTAGAAGTCGCACGCCACGTCGCCCGAGTCGCCGTTGCGGACCTTCCCGGGGGTCGCGCAGAACCGGTCCCAGACGCTCTCGCCGCGGCCGTCCTCGTGCGCGGCGCCCTCGATCTGGTACGACGCTGTGGCGGCGCCCCAGATGAAATCGGGCGGAAACGGGCTGTTCTCTGTCGGCATCGTGTCCTCTCGGTCAGTTCGCAGGGGCGGTGACATGGCAGCGGGCAGCGTGTTCGGGCCGTTCCTCGACCAGCTGCGGGGTCGTGTGGGAGCAGATCTCGATCGCGAGCGGGCACCGCACGCGGAAGCGGCACCCTTCGCCCGGGTCGACGGCGGCCGAGGAGTCGCCCTTCCTGAGCTCGATCTGCTGGCCCTCGGTCTTCGTCGCCGGATCCGGCACGGCGTCGAGCAGGAGTCGCGTGTACGGGTGGAGCGGCGCCGCGAGCACGTCCTCGATCGGCCCGCGCTCGACGATCTGCCCCGCGTACATGACGAGGATGTCGTCGGCGACGTAGCGCGCGCTCGCGAGGTCGTGGGTCACGTAGAGAAACGCGATCCCGTGCTCCTCTTTGAGCTTGGACATCAGGTTCAGGATCCCGATGCGGATCGAGACGTCGAGCATGCTGATCGGCTCGTCGGCGAGGACGACCTTCGGCTCGACCGCGAGCGCACGGGCGATCGCGACCCTCTGCCGCTGGCCGCCCGAGAGCTCGTGCGGATACTTGGCGGCGATGTCCTCCGGCGGGACGAGCCCGACCGTGCGCAGCAGCTCGTGCACCCGCTGCTCGACCTGGCGCGAAGGGACGATCTGGTGGATACGAAGCGGACGCTCGACGTGGTGGCGCACCGTCTTCACCGGATTGAGCGAGCCGAAGGGGTCCTGGAAGATGATCTGGACCTGAGAGCGGTAGTGAAGGACGTCGCGCCGCCTCCGGACGTGCGTGACGTCGTTCCCCTCGAACAGGACCTCCCCCGCGCTCGGCTCGGACAGGTGGGCGAGCAGGCGAGCGACGGTGCTCTTCCCGCTGCCGCTCTCGCCGACGAGCGCCGTGATCGTGCCCGGGCGCAGCTCGAACGACACGTCGTCGACGGCGTGGACGTGCGCACGCCGAACGCCGTTGCCCGAGCGGGAAGCGCTTCGTCAGGCTGCGCACCTCGAGAGGGGCGGCCGTCGTCATTCCACGGCCTCCGCCACGAGATGGCACGCGACCTCGTGCCCGGCCTCGACCACGCGCAGCCTGGGGCGGTCGGTCGTCTGGCGCCGATAGAGGTCGGCCTGCTCGGGAACGCAGTGCGGGCAACGCGGATGGAAGCGGCACCCGGTCGGCGGGTCGCGCAGGTCCGGGGGCGAGCCGGGGATCCCGGTCAGCGGGAGGAGCGGGCCGCTCAGCGGCGGGAAGGACCTCATGAGGCCCTGCGTGTACGGGTGCTGCGGGTTTGCGCCGAGCCGATCGGCGGGTGCGGTCTCGACGATCTCCCCCGCGTACATGATCGCGATCCGGTCTGCGAACTCGAGCAGGAGCGACAGGTCGTGCGTGATGAAGAGGACCGCGAAGCCGAAGTCGCGCTTGAGCGCCTCGACCTGCTGGAGGATCTCGCGCTGGACGACGACGTCCAGGGCCGTCGTCGGCTCGTCGAGGATGATCAGCTCCGGCTCCAGGGCGAGGGCCATGGCGATCACGACCCGCTGGCGCATGCCGCCCGAGAGCTGGTGCGGATACGAGCTGACGCGCCGCGCGTCGATGCCGACGAGCTCGAGCAGCTCACCCGCTCGAGCGAGCGCCCGCCTCTGGTTGATCTTCTCGTGGGCCTGCACCGCGTCCACGAACTGATCGCCGATGCGCATCACCGGATTGAGCGCGTTCATCGCGCTCTGGAGGACCATGGACACGTTCCGCCAGCGGTAGCGCCGGAGCTCCTCGGTGCTCTTCCCGACGATGTCCTCGCCCTCGAAGAGGATGCTGCCGCCGGCGATACGGCCGGGAGGCCGCAGGATCTGCATCACCGTGTTCGCGATCGTCGTCTTCCCGCAGCCGGACTCGCCGGCCAGCCCGAGCACCTCGCCCTCGCGAATCGCAAAGTCGACACCGTCGACCGCGCGCGCCGCTCGTTCGCCGTAGCCGTACTCGACGACGAGCTGTCGCACCTCGAGCAGGTCCGCGTTCCGCGCGCGGGTCACGGGCGGTTGCTCCACGAGGCTCGTCACGCGCCCTCCTCACGGACCGAGAGCCGCCCGCCGAAGAGCATCCGCAGGCTGTCCGCGGCGGGGCTTTTTCTCCGCTCGCAGGCGCGGGTTGGTGAACTCGTCGATGCCGGCCAGCAGCAGGACGAGCCCGAGCACGGTGAACGCCAGCATGGCTCCGGGGAAGAAGAACGGCCACCACTCGCCCTGGAGCACCGTCGAGTTCGTCTGCGCCCAGTAGAGGGTGACGCCCCAGCTCGTCGTCGAGACGTCTCCGAGGCCGAGGAACTCGAGGCCCGCGTCGACGAGCAGCGCGACGTAGAAGACGAGGACGAACGCAGCCGCGATCCGGCTGATCATGTTCGGGACGAGCTCGCCGAAGACGATCCGCCAGGTCGGCTCGCCGGCGGCCCGGGCCGCGTCGACGAAGTCGCGGCTCTTCAGCGACAACGCCTGCGCGCGCAGGATCCGCGCCTCGAACGCCCAGAGGACGAGCGCCAGGACGAGGATCATCGTCGTCATGCCGTGGTTCCGCGTGTAGCCGGACATGACGACGAGCAGCGGGATCGGCGGAATGACGAGGCAGACGTTGATCAGGAAGTTGATGATGTCGTCGACGAGCCCGCCCACGAGCGCCGCAGTGATGCCGAGGGTCGCCGCGACTCCGGTGGCGAGGGCGGCAGCCGCTACGCCGAGCAGCAGCGACCGCCGCGCGCCGATGACGACCTGCGAGAAGACGTCGCTCCCCTGGTCGGTCGTGCCGAAGAGGTGGTGCCAGGAGGGCGCCTGGCGGGTCGCGAGAATGTTGAAGTCGAGCGGGTGCGCGACCGAGATCCACGGCGCGATCAGCGCGATGATCGTCACGGAGGCGACCATCAGGAACCCGAGGCGCGACTTCGGGTTGGAGAGCAGGAGCGCGAACCAGCCCGGGATGTGGAAGCGCCGGCGGACGCGCCGCGACGGCGCCTCGAGCGAGAGGTCGAGCGCGGGGCCGAGTGTGGGCTCGAGCTGCGACATCAGGCGGTCCGCAGACGCGGGTCGAGGATCAGGTTGAGCACGTCCATGAGCAGGTTCGCCACGATCACGCAGACCGAGAGCACGACGAGCAGCGCCTGCGCGAGGGCGTAGTCGTTTCCGAGCACCGCCTGCTGGAGCGTCAGGCCGGCGCCGGGGTAGCTGAACACGTACTCCACGAAGACGAGGCCCCCGACCGCGCTGGCGAAGAGCGCGGCGAACCCGTTCAGCGGCGGCAGGATCGCGTTTCGCGCCGCGTAACGCGACATCACGCGGCGATCGCGCAGACCCTTGGCGTGGGCCATCGTCACGTAGTCCTCGCCGATCGTGTTGATCATCACCGTGCGCATGTTCAGCATCCAGCCGCCCGTGAACGCGGCGAGGATGACGAGCATCGGCAGCTGCGCGTGACGGAACGCGCTCGAGAGGAACTCCCAGTTGAAGCCCGGGGTGAGGCCGTTGTCATAGGCGTGCTGGATCGGGAACCAGTGCAGCTTGAGGCCGAGGAAGTAGAGGCCGAGGAGCGCCGTGAAGAACGCGGGGAACGCGCTCAGCGCCATGAAGCTCGGGACGAAGACGCTGTCGACGAACCCGCCGCGGCGCCAGGCCGCGAACATCCCGATCGCCGTGCCGATCACGAACGAGAGGAAGAAGGCGACGCCGACGAGGAAGATCGAGTACGGGAGCGTCTGCCCGATGACCTGGGACACCGGTGCGGGGTAATGCGAGGTGGAGATGCCGAAGTCGAGGTGCACGATGTGGCTCAGGTACGTGATGTAGTCCTGCCAGATCGAGTTGTTGCCCCCGCCGACGAGCGCCTCGTAGGTCTGGACGATCCCGGGGTTCGCCGCGAGCTGGGCCGGGGTCAGGTGCTGCAGGATCCCGTCGATCGGGCTCCCCGGCATCAGGCGCGGCAGCAGGAAGTTGATCGTCAGCGCGACCCAGAGCGCGAAGACGTAGAAGACGAGCCGACGGGCGAACCAGCGCATAGTTCGGTCCTCGGAGGGTAATCGGCGGGCGATCGAGAGGGACCGCCCGCCGTTACCGCTCGCTTACGAGGGCCTCAAGGGCCGACCTTGCCACCCGGGCAGATCCGGGTGAAGGACAGGATGTTGTCGGGGAACGTCGTGAAGATCGGATCGCCGAAGAAGTTCTTCTTCGTCGAGAAGCAGTGGAAGTACCTGGTGCTGTAGGTCGACCAGCGCGGGCCGATGAACAGCGGCACGATCGGCAGGTCGTCCAGGAAGATCCCCTGCAGCTGGGTGGCGTATCTGATGCTGCTTCGCCGGGTTCAGCGTCCCCTTCCACTTGGCGAGCAGCTTCGTCGCCTTCGGGTCCGCGAAGTGCGCCCAGTTGCCGGTCGTCTCACCGCTCTGACCCGACGGGACGTACGCGTTCTGGGACAGGTTCGAATAGAAGTACCCGTAGGGCGAGCCCTGCGAAGCGGCCTGCCAGAGGAGCGTCGGGAACTTCGTCGCGTATGCGCTGGGCTGCCAGGCGCCCCAGTCCGGCTCGAGCGCGACCTGGGAGTCGATCCCGATGTCGCGCAGGTTCCGGGTGATGATCTGGTTCGAGGCGACCCAGTCCGACCAGCCGGCGATCACGTGGATGTCGAGCTTGACGCGGTCACCGTGCGGGTCGTAGAGCTGGCTGCCGTGATACGTGAAGCCGGCGTTGGTCAGGATCGTCTTGGCGGCGTTGGGGCTGTAGCTGGACATGGACTTGGCACGCGCCTTGATCTTCTTGTCCGTCACCCACTTCGGGAAGAGCCCGTTGAGGCCGATCGCGTCGGTCGGCGGCGCGTAGCCGTACTCACCGAGCTTCGACACGGTCTTGCGGTCGATCGCGCGGCTGAGCGCCTTGCGGAACGCGGGCATGCTGTACGGGTACTTCGTCGTGTCGAGTCATGAGCGAGATCGGATAGGCCGTCGTCGCGTAGAACGCGTGGAAGTGCTTCTTGTCCTTGGCGATGTACGCCTTCTCGACGTTCGGCACGAAGTTGTGCGTCCAGTCGACCTGCCCGCTCTGGATGAGTGCGAGCGCGGCGTCGTTCGACGAGGCCTGCACGTACTCGAGGCACGGGATCTTCGGCAGGCCCTTCTGCCAGTAGTGGGGGTTCTTGTTGAGGACGTAGTCCTGCGAGGTGAAGCGCGAGATCACGTTGAACGGTCCCGAGCCCACCGGCCTCGTGTTGTTGAAGGTCGCGACGTTGTTGACCTTGGACCAGACGTGTCGCGGCACGACGAACACACGGTTCATCGTTGCTGCGATGAACTGCGAGTCAGGCGCCTTCAGCTTGATGATGACCTTGTACGGGCCTCTCGCCTTGACGGAGACGATCTCGTTGCCGGCGCCGGTCAGGCCGACCCGGTCCATGAGCTTGTCCTGGCGCCCGGCCAGGAAGCTGTAGACGACGTCGGACGAGGTGAGCTTCTGGCCGTCCGACCACTTCGCATTTCGAGCGAGGTTCAGCGTGAGGGTCTTGTTGCCGTTGCTCCACTTCCAGCTTCGGGCAAGCCACGGAACGGGCTTGAGGCCACCTTCAGCCGTGACGATCAGAGGCTCGTAGAACGCCCCCTGGACGAACGAGCCGCTCGGCAGCCCGGTCGCGGTGTAGGGGTTGAAGTTCTTGATGAACGTTGGGTCGCCGGAGCCCGTCATGACGAGGCACTTGTGGCCTGCCGTGATCTTGACGGGACTGTCCGTGGCCGCCGGCGTCGACGCGCTGAGAGCGGCCGCTAACGCGACGCAGCCTGTAGCTACGGCGACGGCGATCCAGCGAGACGACGGAATCTTGCGTCGCATCGGTTGTTCCTTTCTCGCCCAGGGTTCGGGCAGTTGACCGGTTGTTTCCGAAAACGTTTCCGGAATCGTTAACAGGACTGTTACAAAAAAGTCAAGCGCTTTCGCGCAAA
>CAWGVD010000027.1:0-46103 GCA_963825795.1 uncultured Actinomycetes bacterium
GTGCCCAGGGGCGCGAGCTGGCTCCTCGACGAGGCAGTCCTTGCGCTGGAGAATTGGCGGAATCCTCGTTAGGACCAGGCGTCGCGCGTAGAAGTCGAGGTAGTCCGGCGAAGTGCCGGTCCCAGTACGGCCCGGCGTGGCCTCCTGGCCAGACGTGGAAGGTGACGTCTGCGCCGCTGTCGCGGAGCTCGTCGGCCAGCTTCTCCGCTGCGGGCCGGAGTGCGTCCTCGTCGCCGACGTCGATCCAGACGCGCGCGCCTGTGAGCAGACGGCGACCGTGCGCGCGCGAGTGTCAGCAGGTCGTGGTTGGCGAAGTCGCTCTGCGTCGTCGAAGGCGCCCGAACAGCGAGTCGTCGGCGTCGCCGCTCGCTAGAGCGGCCGGCCGAGTGGCCTCCGACCGGCGCAGAACTCTCCCGGGCGCGAGCCGGCCGAGGTCGAGCGCGCCGAAGCCGCCCATCGAGATCCCGCCGATCGCGACGCGGTCGGGGTCGGCGCCGCTGCGCCTGAGGGCGGCCGGGATCGCCTCCGCATGCGCCGATGCTAGTGCTCGCGTCTCGGGCAGGCTAGACAAGAATCCCCGCATTTCTGATCATGTGCAGCGCTTGACAGGCCCAACGGCAACGCGCGACGGTTGCTGGGAATGACAGGCCTAGCGCTGCCGACCGGCACGGTCACCTTCCTGTTCACCGACATCGAGGGCTCGACGCGGCTGCTCGACGAGCTCGGCGAGGACGGCTACGTCGACGCGCTCGCCGAGCACCGCCGGCTCCTGCGCGAGGCGTTCGCCGCCACGGCGGCGTCGAGGTCGACACGCAGGGCGACGCCTTCTTCTACGCCTTCGCCGATCCGCGCGAGGCGCTGGCGGCGGCGGCCGACGGGTCAGCAGGCGCTCGCGCTCGGGGCCGGTCCAGCGTGCGGATGGGCCTGCACACGGGCGAGCCGCAGCGTCGACCGGCGAGGGCTACGTCGGCCTCGACGTCCACCGGGCGGCGCGGATCGCCGCGTCCGGCCACGGCGGCCAGGTCGTGCGTCTCGGCGGCGACGCGGGAGCTCGTCGACGGCGAGCTGACGCGAGCTCGGCGAGCACCGGCTGAAGGACTTCGACGAGCCGGTCGCGCTCTTCCAGCTCGGGAGCGAGCGCTTCCCGCCGCTGAAGACGATCTCGAACACGAACCTGCCGCGGCCGGCCTCCTCCTTCGTCGGCCGCGAGCGGGAGCTGCGACGAGCTCGTCGGCCTGCTCCGCGAACGGCGCGCGGCTGGTCACGCTCACCGGGCCGGGCGGCACGGGCAAGACGCGGCTCGCGATCGAGGCCGCCGCCGAGCTCGTGCCCGCGCTTCAAGGCCGGCGTCTTCTGGGTCGGCGCTCGCGCGCGCTGCGCGACCCGGCGCTCGTGACGCGAGACGATCGCGCAGACGCTCGGCGCGAAGGACGGCCTGGCCGAGCACATCGGCGAGCGCGAGCTGCTGCTGCTCCTCGACAACTTCGAGCAGGTCGTCGAGGCGGCGCCCGAGCTCGCGCGAGCTGCTCGAGGCCTGCCCGAACCTGAAGCTGCTCGTCACGAGCCGCGAGCTGCTGCGCGTCGCGCGGCGAGGTCGAGTACCCGGTCCCGCCGCTCGCCGAGCCGCGAGGCGGTCGAGCTCTTCTGCGCGCGCTCGCGGCTCGAGCCGCGACGAGACGATCGCCGAGCTCTGCCGCCGCCTGGACGACCTGCCGCTCGCGCTCGAGCTCGCCGCCGCGCGCACGAGCGTCCTCTCGCCCGGCGCAGATCCTCGAGCGGCTCGCGCAGCGGCTCGACCTGCTCAAGGGCGGCCGCGACGCCGACCCGCGCCAGCAGACGCTGCGCGCGACGATCGAGTGGAGCCACGACCTGCTCGACGACGGACGAGCAGCGCCTGTTCGCCGGCTCGCCGTCTTCCGCGGCGGCTGCACGCTCGAGGCGGCCGAGGAGGTCGCCGACGCCGACCTCGACACGCTCCAGTCGCTCGTCGACAAGAGCCTGCGTCCGCCACACGCGACGAGCGCTTCTGGATGCTGGAGACGATCCGCGAGTACGCGCCGAGCGGCTCGCCGAGAGCGGCGAGGAGGCCAGCTGCGGCGGCGGCACGCCGCACTTTCCTCGACCTCGCCGAGGCGGCGTATCGCGGCCCCGAACGCCGCGACACGCGACTACTCGCTCGCTCGACAGCCGAGACGACAACCTGCGGGCGGCGCTCGAATGGGCCCGCGATCTGGTCGAGGGCGAGATGCTGTTGCGCCTCGCCGTATCGCTCGCCGGACTACTGGGGAATCCGCGGCTTCTACCAGGAGCTCGACACCTGGCTCCCGCTGGCGCTCGAGCGGCGCGGAGTCGTCGCCGGTCGAGCTGCGGATGGCGGTCTACTCCGCGGAGGATGCATCCGCGCAGCGGCGACCAAAGGATCACGCCCGCTGGGACGTCTTGGTCGCGGAGTGGCGCGGCCTCGCCGAGCAGGCGGGGGACAAGGAGCAGGCGCTGAAGGCGATGAACTCGGCAGCGCTGAACGCGATGGAACAGGGCGAGCTCGACGAGGGCGCGAAAGCAACTCGTCGCGATCACTTGAGAGCGCGCAGGCGACTCGGCTTTCCCGACCTGGTCGACTATTCGCAAGCGTTGAATATCGCAGGGGTCGCCTGGCGATCGGGCGACATCCCGGCGAGCCTCGACCACGCGGCCGAGGGCCGTCCAGCTCTTCCACGATGACTGGGGGACGACGGCGGAGAGCTTGTGTCGCTCGAGAGCTGCGGGTGGAGCGCCCTCGCCCTTCCGGATCCAGCGCGGGCGACGGATGGTTCTTCCGCGACGCGCTCGAGATCTTCGGGCGCCTCGGCGGGATGCGCGGCATCGCCGTCAACGCCGTCGCTCGGTGCGTCCGTGATCGCTGAGGGCGACACCGAGCGCGGCGTGCAACTTTTCGCCGCAACAGCCTCTCTACGCGCCGAGTTCGGGATCGAGCTTACCGAGGATGAGGAGAAGCGACCCCACGACGAGGCAGTGGCGAGGGCAAGGGCGGCCCTCGGCGAGGAAGGGTTCGCCGCAGCCTGGGCGGGAGGCGAGGACATGAAGCCGGAGGAGGAATAGTGGCGTTCGCCGTAGCCGGATAGGCAGGCGAGAGGCCAGGCGCGACGCCCGGTTCGGCGGGAACAGGGCACGCGATCAGCTCGTGGCGGGCACGATGCTCTACCTGCCGGTCGAGGTTAGGTTTCCCGGGCGCATTGGCGACGGCAACATCTGGATGGATACCTGGGACGAGGGCGAGGACTGGTCGGGCGGCGGCGCCCATCGCCAAGCGGCTGCTGCGTGGCGCCGACCTCGGCGCGACCGTCTACGAGCTCGGGCCGGGAACTGGTTGCCGTTCCACTTCCACCGCGGCGCGGAGGAATATGTGCTCGTGCTGCGCGGGAGAAATCTCTCTTTCGGACGCTGTGACAATCGTGCTGACAACACGCGCGTGCGATCGACTGACCCGTCGGGGCGAATTGCCTCAACGGCGCGATGTTGCGGCTGGGATCGGACCAGCGACCTCACGGCGAAGGCGCGACGCTCGGCGCGAAGCCGCTCCTAGCTACAGCCGGTGTTCGTGCCGCAGTCTCGGCACGTGTAGCAGCTGCCCGTGCGGATCATGCGGCCGCCGCACTTGGCGCACTCGACTGCGTCCTCCCACGCGTTGAACAGGGCGGTTTGGCCCGGTGGTGGGGTTTCGAGTGGCGCCGCCGCGCGTCGCGCCGAGCTCTCGCCGTTCGCGTAGCGCTCCGCTAGGCGGGCCTTCACCTCCGGCGAGAGGATCCCGATCTCCTCCTGCTGGTCGGCGTTCAGGAACTTCTTGCCCATCCAGCGGAACACGTAGTCGACGATCGACTTCGCGATTCGGATGTCCGCGTCGTTCGTCTGGCCGCTCGGCTCGAAGCGCATGTGCGCGAACTTCGAGACATAGACCTCGAGCGGGACTCCGTACTGGAGGCCCAGCGAGACCGAGATCATGAACGAGTTCATGAGGCCGGCCAGCGTCGTGCCCTCCTTGGCGATGTCGACGAAGATGTCGCCGGGCGTCCCGTCCTCGTAGAGGCCGACGTGGATGTAGCCCTCGTAGTCGCCGACGCGGAACTTGCGGCCGACCTCGACGCGGTCCTCCGGCAGCCGGCGGCGCTGCGTCAGCGGCACCGGCGGCGCGGCGACACCGGTCACGTTCTCGATCGCGGCCTGGCTCTTCGACGAGAGCGGCTGCGCGACCTTGCAGTTGTCGCGGTAGATCGCGATCGCCTTCACGCCGAGCTTCCACGCGTCGGTGTAGAGACCGGCCACGTCCTCGACGGTCGCGTCCTCGGGCATGTTCACCGTCTTCGAGATCGCGCCCGAGATGAACGGCTGGACGGCGCCCATCATCTTCACGTGGCCCATGTAGTGGATCGCGCGCTCGCCGACGGCGCAGTCGAAGATCGGGTAGTGCTCCTTCTTCAGGTGCGGAGCTCCGATCACCGAGTTCTTCTCGTCGACGTAGGCCTCGATGTCGGAGACCTCGTTCGGCGCGTAGCCGAGCCGCTCGAGCGCGGCCTTCACCGTCTGGTTGACGATCGTGATCTCGCCGCCGCCGACGAGCTTCTTCGACTTGACGAGCGAGAAGTCGGGCTCGACCCCGGTCGTGTCGCAATCCATCATGAAGCTGATCGTCCCGGTCGGCGCGAGCACGGTCGCCTGCGCGTTCCGGTAGCCGTGCACCTCGCCGAGGTTGAGCGCCTCGTCCCACGCGCGCCGGCACGCCGACAAGAGATCAGCCGGAACCGAGTCGGTGTTCTCGATGTTCCCGACCGCGGCGCGGTGCTGCGCCATGACGCCGATCATCGCGGCGGCGTTCGGCCGGTAGCCCGCGAACGCGCCCATGCGCCCGGCGATCTCGGCCGACTTGCGATACGCGCGCCCGGTCATGAGCGCCGTGATCGCGGCCGCGTACGCGCGACCGTCGTCCGAGTCGTACGGGAGCCCGCGCGCCATCAGCAGCGCGCCGAGGTTCGCGTAGCCGAGGCCGAGCTGCCGGAACGCCTTCGCGTTGCGCTCGATCTCGGGCGTCGGATACGAGGAGTAGCCGACGAGGATCTCCTGCGCGAGGAACATGACGTCGACGGTGTGCTCGAACGCCTCGACGTCGAGGTCGCCGTCCTCGCGGCGGTACTTGAGCAGGTTGATCGACGCGAGGTTGCACGCCGAGTCGTCGATCGACATGTACTCCGAGCACGGGTTCGACGCGTTGATGCGGCCCGTGTTCGGGAGCGTGTGCCACTGGTTGATCGTCGTGTCGTACTGGACGCCCGGGTCGGCGCACTTCCAGGCCGCTTCGGCCATGTCCCGCAGGAGCTTCCTCGCGGGCATCGTGTCGACGACCGTGCCGTCGGTGCGCGCGGTCAGGTTCCAGTCGGCGCCTGACTCGGCCGCCTCCATGAACGCGTCGGTGACGCGCACCGAGTTGTTCGCGTTCTGGTACTGGATCGAGGCCCAGTCGGCCGAGTCGAGGGACATGTCGTAGCCGGCCGCCTCGAGGACGCGCGCCTTCTCCTCCTCGTGCGCCTTGCACCAGATGAACTCCTCGACGTCCGGATGGTCGACGTCGAGGACGACCATCTTCGCCGCGCGCCGCGTCTTGCCGCCCGACTTGATCGTGCCGGCCGACGCGTCGGCGCCGCGCATGAAGCTCACCGGGCCTGAGGCGTAGCCGCCCTTCGAGAGCTGCTCCTTCGAGGAGCGAAGCCTGGAGAGGTTGACGCCCGAGCCCGAGCCGCCGCGGAAGATGATCCCCTCACGGCGGATCCAGTCGAGGATGTCCTCCATCGAGTCGTCGATCGAGAGGATGAAACACGCGGAGCACTGCGGCTTCTCCTCGAAGCCGACGTTGAACCAGACCGGGGAGTTGAACGCCGCGTACTGGTTGACGAGGATCGCCTTCAGCTCGGCCTCGAAGGTCTCGGCCTCCTCCTCGTCGGCGAAGTAGCCGCCCTCGCGGCCCCACGTGCCGACCGTCGCGACGATGCGCCCGATCATCTGCTTCACGCTCGACTCGCGGTCGGGCGAGCCCATGCGGCCGCGGAAGTACTTCTGCGCGACGATGTTCGTGGCCGTCTGCGACCAGAACTTCGGGAACTCGACGCCCTTCTGCTCGAAGACCGGCTTCTCCTTGCCGGGGATCAGCGCGTCGCGGAGCTCCCACTCGACCTCCTCGAACGGGTCGCGGCCGGGGATCGTGAAGTAGCGCTTGACGGCGACGTTCTGTGCGCCGTCTACGACTTCGTTCGTGACCTCGTCGAGTGCGGTTTCTGCGGGCTTCGCGGACGCCATTCCTCTACCTCCTGGTCTAAGCCTACTAATGAGCGCCCAGGCGGCGGAACGGCCGTCGTCGAGCGGACCTGCGAGGTTAGGGGTTGCGTCGGATGGAGCGGGAAAAGGGCTCTAAGCAGCGCTTTTGCGAGCTTTGAGGTGGCGCGAGGCGAGCCCGACGGCGCCGGCGGCGAGCATGATCAGCGCGAGGCCGGCGAGGATCAGGAGCGGGAGCGGGAGCGAGTCGGAGTTCGTCGGGCCGAGCTTGTCGATCGCCTGGTTGTAGACGCCGCCGCTCGGGTCGTTCGGGTGGGCTCGGACGTCGACGCGGCTGCCGTTGTGGCCCTGCGTCGTCCTGACTCCTCGACGCCGCCTGCTGACGTGCGGCCGTGATGTCGTCGATGATGCCTGTGTACTGCTGCGAGGTCGTTCGGGACGTGCTTGATCGCCTCGCCGTAGCAGTGGAGCGGATAGACGCCCTCGATGGCGCCGTCGTTCACCCAGTCGTCGATGATCTGCTTCCAGCATGCCGTCTGCGCCGACGCGGGCGGCGCGGTGACGGTTAGCGCGAACACACCGAGGACGACGGCGGCCACGCTGGCGGCGATGAGGCGAGCCGGTCGGATGGCTCTGAGCCTACCTGCTGGGGGTCGTGGACATTGGCAACGAAGTCTCATGGACGGGCTTGATGCCCCGGTTAGCCGCTTGTTAAGCCTTTGTAAGCCGATTCCTTGCTCCTATCGCTTTAATTACCCGTTTCCGGCGGCTCGCCCTATCCTCCGCGCGTAGTGGCCGCGTCGCGCCGTTTCAGCTTCGTTTGTGCGGCCGGCGCGCTGATCGCGGCGGCGCTTCTGTTCGGCGGGGGGTCGGGCGACGGGGCCGTGGCGTGGATCGGCGGGGCCGCGCTCGTGGTTGCGCTCGTTGCGTGCGGGCTCGCGTTCTGGGGGCTTCTGCCGCTGCCCGGGCTCGGGCGCGAGGGGATCGCGTTCGCCTTGCTCGGCGGCGGGTTCGCGGTCTGGACCGGCCTGACCGTGGTCTGGTCGGTCCTGCCGGATCGCTCCTGGGACTACTTCAACCGCGGGCTCGCGTACTTCGCGTTCGCGGTGGTCGGCGCGTTCGCGGGCTCGGTGCTCTCGACCCGGGTCGGCGCGTGGCTGCTCGGCGCGCTCGTCGTGCGTCACGTGCCTCTGGGCCTTGGCCGGGAAGGCCGTGCCCGCGTTGTACGAGGACTACGGGCGGCTGGCTCGGCTTCGGTCTCCGGTCGGGTACTGGAACGCGCTCGCGCTGGTGATGGTCTTCGGGTTGCCGATCGCGCTGTGGGCGGCTTCGAGCCGGCGGCACTCGCGGCTCGTTCGCGCGGGCGCGGTCGTCGGGCTGTATGCGCTCCTGATCGCGCTCGTGCTCACGTACTCGCGCGGGGGCGTGCTCGCGGCGTTCGTGGCGCTCGCCGGCTGGTTCGCGTTGACGCGGCTGCGGTTCGAGAGCCTGGCCGCGCTCGTGAGCGGCGGCGTTCCGGCCGGGGTCGTGTGCGGGATCGCGCTCCTCCTGCCCGGGATCGCGCAGGACGGGCAGTCGCACAGCGTGCGCGTGCACGACGGCGCCTGGTTCGCGCTCGCGTTCGTGCTCGGCGCGGGCGCGGCGTTCGCGGCGGCGTGGTTCCTGCACTACCGGCCGGGGCCCGAGCGCGAGCGGCTGTTGCTCCGCGCGGCTGCGGGCGTGGCGATCGCGTGCGTCCTGGCGGGTGTCATCGTCGTCTCGGCGAGCGGGAACCCGCTGGGCGGCTCGGCCTCGGTCGGCTCCGGACCGAGCCGGCTGGGGGAGAGCAGCCTGAACAACCGCTGGGGCTGGTGGAAGGAGGCCTGGCACGGGTTCGCGGGCGAGCCGCTCGGCGGGACCGGGGCCGGGTCGTTCGAGATCGTGCACCGGAAGTTCCGCGACTCGGCCGTGGACGTGCTCGAGACGCACGACCTGCCGCTGCAGTTCGCGTCCGAGACGGGGATCGTCGGGCTCGCGCTCTGGGTCGGCGCGATGGGCGCGGCGCTGCTCGGGGCGTGGCGGGCGCTGGGTCGGCTCGACGGCGACGAGCGTGAGGCGGCGCTGGCGCTCGGGCTCGTCGTGCCCGCGTTCCTCGTCCACGGGCTCCTCGACTACGACTGGGATTTCGTCGCGCTCGCCGGGCCGCTCCTGTTCGTGATCGGGTTCCTGTTAGCGGCGGGGCGCGAGCCCGTGCGCGTGGGTCGTCACTACGGCTGGGTCGCCGCGGTCGTGCTCGTCGCGTGGGCCGGCCTCTACTCGATCGCCGCGCCGCGGATCGCGGCCGCCCGGGTCGACGACGCGTACTCGCACATCGAGCGTGGCCAGCTCGGGCAGGCGGCGTCGTCGGCGAAGAGCGCGCACTCGCTGAACCCGCTCTCGATCGCGGCGCTCCAGGCCTGGGCCTCGGTCGAGGAGGATGCGGGGAAGCTCCCTCGGGCGCGCGAGCTCTACGCGCAGGCGGTCGACCTCCAGCCGCTGAACTGGGCCAGCTGGTACCAGCTCGGGCTCTACGACCGCGAGGTGCTCGGGCACGACGCCGCGGCGCGCCGTGAGCTGATGCGCGCGCGCCAGCTCGATCCGCACAACTGCCAGGTGCTGAAGGCGCTCGGGTTGCCGTGCACCTGAGGCGCTCGGCCTAGGTGCCGAGGACGATGACGACCTGCGCGCCGTGGAGTTGGCGCGGCGTGATGCCGTCCAGCGGCCCGACCAGCGGGATGCCCTCGTCGAGCGCCAGGCGTTTCGCCTCCGGTCGGTGCCCCGGCCGGTAGAGGACGACGCTCCGGCCCTGGGTCAGCGCCGTGTTCCCGGTCGCCGAGATTTTGTAGCCGCGCGCACGCGCGCGCGAGGCCTCGGTTGCGGCCGCTCCGGTGATCCCGTTCGCGTTCAGGACGAGCACCTTGGTCTGGGCGCGGGTGAGGGTCGGTCGCTTCGGCTCCGGACGTCCCGGAGCGCGATGCTTCGCGGGCGCGCGCTTCGCGTCCGCGGTGGACGGCTTCGACATCATTCCGACGGCGACGATCAGCAGCAGCACGAGCCCGATCGCGACGACGCCGCTCGCAACGAGGAGGGCGGTCCGCGACTGATGCGGACGGAGCTCTGGGGCCGAGAGTTCCACGGGCGGACCGGATTCGCTCCGACCCGCGGCGTTCCTTCCTAGCCGCGGAAGAACTCGTACGTCTCGCGGAGCCCGTCCTCGAGGCTGTGCTCGGCTCGCCAGCCGAGCTCGTCCACGGCGCGGCTCGGATCGAGGACGGAGCGCTGGATCTCGCCCGGACGCGGAGGCATGAACGTCGCGTCGAACCTCGTCCCCGCGATTCGCTGGCACAGGTCGAGCAGCTCGACGACCGAGGTCTCGCGCCCGGTGCCCACGTTGTAGACGCCGCCGTCGCGCCCGGCTGCGGCCAGGGTCGCGCGGGCGACGTCGCCGACGTAGACGTAGTCGCGGGTCTGGGCGCCGTCCCCGAACACCTTCGGCGTCTCGTTTGCGAGCAGCGTGCTGAAGAAGATCGAGACGACCCCAGCTTCGCCGTGCGGGTCTTGCCGCGGGCCGTACACGTTTCCGAACCGCAGCGCGACGTGCCGTGTCCCGTAGAGCCGGTTGTACGTCGCGAGGTACTCCTCCGCCGCGAGCTTCGACGTCCCGTACGGCGAGATCGGCAGGCGCGGCGCGTCCTCGGTCGCGGGGCCGTCGCACTCGCCGTAGATCGCGCCGCCGGTCGAGCTGAAGACGACCTGCGTCCCGTGCTCGAGCGAGGCCTGGAGCAGGTTGACCGTCCCGAGGACGTTGATCTGCGCGTCGTGGTCGGGCCGCGCGACCGAGACGCGCACGTCGATCTGGGCCGCGAGGTGGTAGCAGACGGTCGGCTTGACGCCCGCGAAGAGCTCGTCCTGCGGCTCGCGGACGTCGCCCTCGACGAGCTCGACACCGTCCGGCAGGTTCTCCCGCTTGCCCGACGAGAGGTCGTCGAGGACCACGACGTCTTCGCCGCGCGCGACCAGCGCTTCTGCGACGTGCGAGCCGATGAACCCCGCTCCTCCGGTGATGAGCACCGCCACGCTCGTATCCTAGGCACGTGTTCGTGACGTTCGAGGGGCTCGACGGCTCCGGCACCACGACCCAGTCGGAGCTCCTCCGGCAGCACCTCGAGGAAGCCGGGCGGGATGTCGTCCTCACGCGGGAGCCCGGAGGGACGGAGCTCGGGGAGCGTGTGCGCGAGCTGGTCCTCGGCGGGCCGGAGATCTCGCCGTGGGCGGAGGCCGCGTTGTTCGCGGCGGCGCGCGCCGAGCTCGTCGCCGAGGTGATCCAGCCGGCGCTCGAGCGTGGCGCGGACGTCGTCTGCGACCGCTACCTCGACTCGTCGCTCGCGTACCAGGGAATCGCGCGCGGGCTCGGCGTCGACCGCGTGCTCGCGCTGAACGTGAACGCGATCCGAGGCATCCTTCCCGACGTGACGTTCCTGCTGCTCGTCGATCCCGAGGAAGCGCAGCGGCGGTCCGGGCCGCCCGGCGACCGGATCGAGCGCGAGGGCGACGAGTTCCTGCGCGAGGTCGACAAGGCGTACCGGGAGCTGGGCTCGGCCTTCGCGGGGCGGATCACGACGATCGACGCCTCTCGGCCCGCCGACGAGGTCGCGAAGGAGGTGCGTGACAGGCTTCCAGGGCTTTCCTGAGCAGGCCGAGGCGCGCCGCCTGCTCGACGCTGCGCTGGCCGAGGGGCCTGCGCACGCGTACCTCTTCCACGGGCCGCCGGGCGTGGGGAAGCGCCGCGCCGCGCTCGGGTTCGCGGGCGACTTGCTCGGCGACCCAGGTCGCGTGGAGCGCCGCGCGCATCCGGATCTGTACGTGCTCGAGCCGCTGGGCGACCAGATCCGCATCGACGCGATCCGCGAGCTGCACCACGACCTGCACATGCGGCCGTTCGAGGCGGACCGGCGCGTCTATCTCGTGTTCGGGGCGGACACGCTGAACGATGAGGCGGCCGACGCGCTGCTCAAGGATCTCGAGGAGCCGCCGCCGTACGCCGTGGCGGTGCTCGTCGCCGACGACATCGGCCCGCTGGCGGACACGATCCGCTCGCGTTGCCAGCTCGTTCCGTTCCGGCGGCTTGCGGAGGCGACGGTTCGCGCCGAGATCGTGGCGCGCTCGCCGGAGCTGTCGGAGCACGAGGCGACGGCGCTCGCTCGCGTCGCTCGCGGGCGGCTCGACCGGGTCGACCGGCTGCTCGATCCCGAGGCGGCTCTGCGGCGCGAGGCGGTGCTCGAGGTCGCGCGTTCCGTCTATCGCGAGCCCGGGTTCCAGCCCGGTGAGGCGTCCAGTCGGCTGATGGCGATCGCCGGCGAGCGGGCCGAGGAGGCCAAGGAGCGTGCGCAGGCGGAGAACGAGGAGCTCGACCTCACGGGTCGCGAGAAGGAGCAGCGGACGCGGCGGGCGATGCGCGGAGCCGAGCGCGAGGAGATCCTGCTCTGCCTCGAGGAGCTCGAGGCGTGGTACCGCGACCTCGTCGTCGTCGCTGCGGGGGCCGAGTCGGCCGCGGCGCACGTCGATCGGCTCGACCAGTTGCGTGAGGACGCGAGTGTCGAGCGGCTGCCCGGGCGCGGAGGCGGCCGCGGAAGCCGTCCGCGAGACGTGGCGCCTCTACGAGGAGCTCCAGCTCCAGGCCGGGCTCGCCCTCGAGGCGCTCTTCGTCAAGCTCCAGCGCGAGCTCGCCGGAGCCGCCACGCCGCTAGGTCGTAACGGGGTCAGACCCCGCTCCAAAGGTGTGCCGACTTCGTCACGAATCGCGCGCGGCGCGGGCGTTGCGGCGCGCAAATTGCGGATTCGGGCGCGCCGCAAATGTAAAGGGGTCTGACCCCGGGGTTACTGGCTCGCGTTTTGGTCGAGCGCGTCGAGGACGTCGTCGGCCGGACGCCAGAACGCGTTCTTCGCGGCCGGCAAAGCGCTCATCGGGGCGAAGTGGTCGGCCGTGAACGCGCCGTGCGACTGCACCTCGTCGATCTGGACGTTCTCGCCCGGGAACCCGCCTCGCTGGAGACGCTGCCCGAGGAGCGCGGCGCCGGCCGTGCCGACGACCTGATCCTGATCGCCGACCAGGATCAGCATCTCCGTGAAGTGAGGCACGCCGGCGAGGTCGATCAGGTGCTTCTGATTCCCGTACGGGGCCGGGAAGACGCTCATGATCCAGTCGGGCACGGGAAGCTTCCGCTCGGTCGCAACCGCCCCGTACTCGACCGCGATCGCCCCGCCGCGCGAATAGCCGATCGACGAGGACGGGCAGGCCACCGAGGTCGACGCGCTCCTGGGCTGTGCGGACGGCGTTCGTGATGAACTGCATCGGATCGGCCTCATACGCCATCTCGTACCGCGGGTAGATGACGACGCTCCCGCGCTTGACGAGGTGCTTGATCCACGGCAGGTGGTTCGCCGGCGTAGCCTCCTCCGGGCCGCCCTGACCGTGGAAGTAGACGACGACATCCTTCGGCTTCCCGGCCGGCTGGTAGATCCAGACGCCCGACGCGCCCTTGCCGATCGGGCCCTCGGAGGTCGCCTTGGTCGGCGCGCTGTCCTTGCCTCCGCAGCCGGCCGCCAGGAGCAGCGTCACGGCGAAGAGGGCGGGGCCGAGCCTCATACCGGTTCCGACTCCGAGAACCCCGGCCGGTTAGTCGAAGCGAAAGGGCCAGACCCTGTCGGATCTGGCCCCGTTGCTTTCGTTTCGGTTGATCGTCTAGAGGACGTAGAGCACAAGCAGGACGATCAGGATGATCAGCAGCACAGTTCCAATACCGATATACACAACCGACCTCCTCTCGTTTGCTCCACGCTCTGTTACCCGCGCTTTCGCGCGGCAAACATCAGGCGGCGAGCGCTTGGTCGAGCTTCTCGAGGCCCTCGTCGAGCTCTTCGCGCGTGATCGTCAGCGGCGGCGCGACGATGATCACGTTCCAGTGCGTCATCAGATAGAGCCCGTTGGCCAGCGCCGCCTTCGCGATCTTCGCCATCGGCGCGAACGCCTCGCCTGACGCGTTGAACGGCACGAGCGGCTCCCGCGTCTCGCGATCCTTGACGAGCTCGACGCCGTAGAAGAGCCCCAGGCCGCGCACCTCGCCGATCGACTCGTGCTTGTCGGCCAGCGCCGCGAGCCCGTCGCCCAGCACCTCGCCCATCTCGGCCGCGTTCTCGACGATCCCCTCCTCGCGGAAGGCCTCGATCGACGCGACCCCCGCGGCGCACGCGAGCGGATGGCCCGAGTACGTGAGCCCGCCCGCGAAGTACTTGTCGCGCACCCAGTCCGCGATCGGCGCGGAGATCGTCATCGCCCCAGCGGCACGTAGCCGGAGTTGATCCCCTTGGCCATCGTGATGATGTCCGGCACGACGTCCCAGTTCTCGCAGGCGAACCACTTGCCGGTGCGCCCGAAGCCGGCCATCACCTCGTCGAGGATCAGGAGGATCCCGTGCCGGTCGCACACCTCGCGCACCGCCTGCAGGTAGCCGGGCGGCGGCGGGATGACGCCGTTCGTCCCCGTGATCGTCTCGAGCAGCACCGCGGCCACGTTCTGCGGCCCCTCGTACTGGAGGATCTCCTCCAGGTGCGGTGCGCCCGTGCAGACCGGGCAAGGATCCGGATGCCCCGCAGGACAGCGGTACGTGTACGGGTCGAGCATGCGCACGATCCCCGGCAGCCCGGGCTCGGCCGGCCAGCGCCGCGGATCGCCCGTCGCCGAGATCGCGCCGGCGGTCGCGCCGTGGTACGAGCGGTACCGCGTGACGATCTTGTGCCGTCCCGTGTACCAGCGCGCGAGCTTGATCGCGTTCTCGTTCGCCTCCGCGCCGCCGTTCGTGAAGAACGACATCGTCAGGTCGCCGGGCGTGACCTCGTCCAGCAGCCGCGCCAGCTCGGAGCGCTGCTCGTTCGCCATCATCGGCCCGATCGTCGTCAGCCGGTCCGCCTGCTCCTTGATCGCGGCGATCACCTTCGGATGCTGGTGCCCGAGCGAGACGTTGACGAGCTGCGACGCGAAGTCGAGGTAGCGCTTGCCGTCGAAGTCCCAGAAGTAGCGGCCCTCGGCGCCCGCGATCGGGATCGGATCGATCGCCGAGCGGACCGACCACGAGTGGAGGACGTACTTCGCGTCGTCCATCTTGACCCGGTTCGTGTCCGTGACGGCCATCAGCGCGGAAACTCCATGGGGATTGTCGCAGGTGGCGTGCCGATGAGGATCGCGATCTCGCGCAGGTTGCTGAGCTCGATCTGCGTCGGGTCGCCGATCTCGACCTTGCCGTCGACGTAGATCTTGATCGGGACGGCCGGCTTGCAGTAGCCGCCGACGCAGTCGTTCAGTCAGGCGCACGGCCCACTCGGTGAAGAACTGTCCGAGCTGGTTCGGGCTCGGCGTCTTCGTCTCGGTGTGCAGGAGGCCGGACAGGTCGTGCGTGTGCAGCGGCGAGATGCACGGCTGGTCGCACTCCTGCGTCAGGCCCGCGCCGATGACGGTGCCGTTCGGCCCCTTGTCGCTCTGCACGGCCGGGTTGTCGACGTCGATCCCGATCCCGGCCGGGACGAGCGACCGGCCTGCCGTTGACGAACACGTCGAGGTGCGCGTGCACGTGGTACTGGAGGAACTCGGCCTTCTCCGGGACGAGGCCCGCCTTGCAGGTCAGCCCCATCGGGTTCTCGGGCGCGGGCCACGGCGCTTTCGTCGTCCGCGCAGACGGGATGCTTCCGTACTGGGAGCAGTCGTCGCTCCCTCCGGCGCTCGAGCTCTTGTCCCCGCCCCCGCTGCCGCAGCCGGCGAGCGCGGCGACCGCCAGAACGCAGATCACGGTCGCCCGGAGCGCCATGCGGCAACCCTATCTCCGCGGAGGTACGCTGGATGCATGGCGGACGTCGCCGAGCGGACGGAAGTGCGCCGGATCAGCCACTGGATCGGCGGCAAGCCTGCTCTGGGCGCGTCCGGCCGCAGCGGCCCCGTCTACAACCCGGCGCTCGGAGTCCAGACGGGCGAGGTCGACTTCGCCACCGTCGAGGAGGTTGGCCAGGCGGTCGCGGCCGCGAAGGAGGCGTTCACGGCCTGGCGCGAGGTCTCGCTCTCGCGCCGAACGGAGCTGATGTTCCGGATCCGCGAGCTCGTCCACGACCGGCTCGGCGACATCGCGGCCATCCTCACGGACGAGCACGGCAAGGTGCTGTCCGACGCGAAGGGCGAGGTGCAGCGCGGGCTCGAGGTGATCGAGTACGCGTGCGGGATCCCGACGCTGCTCCGCGGCCACTTCTCGGAGCAGGCCTCGACCGGAATCGACGTCTACTCGATCCGCCAGCCGCTCGGAGTCGTCGCGGGGATCACGCCGTTCAACTTCCCGGCCATGGTCCCGATGTGGATGTGGGCGCCGGCGATCGCGTGCGGGAACACGTTCGTGCTCAAGCCGTCCGAGAAGGACCCGTCCGCGTCGACGTACGTCGCCGAACTGCTGAAGGAAGCCGGCCTGCCCGACGGCGTCTTCAACGTCGTGCACGGGGACAAGGTCGCGGTCGACGCGATCCTCGAGCACCCGGACGTCGCCGCGGTCAGCTTCGTCGGCTCGACTCCGATCGCGAGCTACATCTACAAGACCGGCACCGCGCACGGAAAGCGCGTCCAGGCGCTCGGCGGGGCGAAGAACCACATGATCGTGCTGCCGGACGCGGACATCGAGATGGCGGCCGACGCCGCCGTCAGCGCGGGCTACGGCTCGGCCGGCGAGCGCTGCATGGCCGTGTCCGCGGTGGTCGCGGTCGGCGACGCGGCCGATCCGCTCGTGGCGGCGATCGAGGAGCGGTTGCCCAAGGTGAAGGTCGGCCCGGGCATCGATCCCGAGTCGGAGATGGGCCCGCTGATCACCGCAGAGCACCGCGACAAGGTCGCCTCGTACCTCGACAGCGGGCGCGAGCAGGGCGCGACGGTCGTCACCGACGGGCGCGAGACGAGCGCCGACGGAGGCGGCTTCTTCCTCGGGCCGTCACTCCTCGACAACGTCACGCCCGAGATGGACGCCTACCGCGACGAGATCTTCGGGCCCGTGCTCTCGGTCGTTCGCGCGGAGACGTACGACGACGCCGTGCGGCTCGTGAACGAGAACCCGTACGGGAACGGCGTCGCGATCTTCACGCGCGACGGCGGAGCCGCTCGCCAGTTCCAGTTCGAGGTCCAGGCCGGCATGGTCGGCGTCAACGTCCCGATCCCGGTGCCGGTCGCCTACTACTCGTTCGGCGGCTGGAAGGCGTCGCTCTTCGGCGACTCGCACGTCTACGGCCCGGAGGGGATCAACTTCTACACGCGCGGGAAGGTCGTCACCTCGCGCTGGCCCGACCCGGCGACGAGCCAGGTCGACCTCGGCTTCCCGCAGACGCGCTAGCTGTCCCTTGACCGGACAGGTCTCTAGGCGACTGCGATTTCCGGCTTCAGCTCTTCGCCGAACTTGGCGCGCGCCACGTACTGGCCGACGCCCGGCGACGCGACGAGCTGCCCGTTCTCGACCAGGGTCTGGCCGCGCAGCAGGACGACCTCCGGGACGCCCGTCACCTCGGTGCCCTCGAACAGGTTGTAGTCCGACTTCGAGTGGTGCGTCGCCGCCGAGATCGTGACCTTCTTCTCGGGATCGAAGACGACGATGTCCGCGTCGGACCCGACCGCGATCGTCCCCTTGCGCGGGTAGAGCCCGAAGAGCTTCGCCGGGTTCGTCGACAGCAGCTCGACCATCCGGTTGAGCGAGATCCGGCCCGGCCCGCACGCCGAACTCGTGGATCATCTGCAGCCGGTTCTCGAGCCCGGGCCCGCCGTTCGGGATCTTCGAGAAGTCGTCGCGGCCCATCGTCTTCTGCCCGTCCCAGAGGAACGCGCAGTGGTCGGTCGAGACGACCGACAGGACGTCCGTGCGCACCGCGTTCCAGAGCACGTCCTGGTTCGCCTTGTCCCGCGGAGGCGGCGTGTAGACGTACTTCGCGCCCTCGAAGTCGGGCCGCTCGAGGAACGAGTAGTCGACGAAGAAGTACTGCGTGCACGTCTCGCCGTGGATGTTCCACCCCTTCTCGCGCGCGATCGCGATCGGCTCGACCGACTCGGCGCAGGAGACGTGGACGACGTACAGCGGTGACCCGGCGACCCGCGCCAGCTGGATCGCGCGGTTCGTCGCCTCGCCCTCGGTCTCCGGGGGCCGCGTCAACGCGTGGTACTTCGGCTCCGTGTGCCCCGCGGCCAGCGCCTCCTTGACCAGGACGTCGATCGCGTCGCCGTTCTCCGCGTGCACCATCACGAGCGCGCCCGTCTCGGCCGCGACCTGCATCGTCCGGAAGAGCGTCTCGTCGTCGACCATGAGCGCGCCCTTGTAGGCCATGAACAGCTTGTACGAGGTGATTCCCTCGTCGGGCAGCGTCGCGAGCTCCTCGAGCGTGCCGCCCGTCCTTCAGGTCGGTGACCGCCATGTGGTAGCCCATGTCGATCACCTGCTTGCCGTTCGCCTTCGCGCGCCACTCCTCGACCGCGGCCGCGAAGGTCGAGCCCGGTGGCTGGATGATGAAGTCGACGTGGCAGGTCGTCCCGCCGAACGCCGCCGAGGTCTGTCCCGACTCGACGTCGTCGATCGTGACCGTGCCCCCGAAGGGCATGTCGAGATGGGTGTGCGGGTCGATCCCGCCGGGGAGGACGTACTTCCCGGTCGCGTCGATCACCTTGTCCGCCTGGACGTCGAGCGACTCGCCGATCAGCGTGATGCGCTCGCCCTCGGCGTAGACGTCGCCCACGTAGTCGTCTGCGGCGGTCACGACGCGTCCGCCCTTGATCAGTACGGACATGCCGCGCAGTTTAGGCTCGTGGGCGATGGCTCTCGACCCGAAGCGAACCGTTGCCGAGCTTCGCGAGCTGCAGGAGCTGACCGGAAACGCGGACGGGGCTCAGCGCGTGGCCTGGACGGACACGTGGGTGCAGGCCCAGGACTGGATGGCCGGCAAGCTCGACGGGATCGAGATGGAGTTCGACGAGGCGCGCAACCAGTGGTGGACGGTTCCGGGCGCCTCGGACAAGACGCTCGTCATCGGCGGCCACCTCGACTCCGTCCCGAACGGCGGCTGGCTCGACGGAGCGCTCAACGTCGTCGCCGGCTCCGAGGTGCTGCGCCGCATCGCCGCCGAGGGCGAGCCGCCGGTCACGGTCCGGCTCGTCAGCTGGGCCGACGAGGAAGGGGCGCGCTTCGGCCGCTCGCTGTTCGGCTCGAGCGCGGCCGCGGGCTCGATGCGCGACCAGGACGAGCTGCGGCAGCTGACCGACGCGGACGGCGTCTCGCTGCCCGATGCGATCGGAGCGCACGGGATCGACCTCGACCGCGCGACCGAGGCGAGCCGTCAGCTCGAGAACGCCGCCGCCTACCTCGAGCTGCACATCGAGCAGGGGCCGGTGCTCGAGAGCATGGACCTCCCGCTCGGCGTCGTGCTCGGGACGTTCGGCGTCGAGCGCCATCGCGTCACGTGGCGCGGCCAGGCGGCGCACGCGGGCTCGACCCCGATGGACAAGCGGCGCGATGCGCTCGCCGGCGCCGCGAAGCTCGAGCTCGAGCTGCGCGAGATCGCCGCCCGCATCGGCGGCGGCGCGGTCTGCACGATGGGTGGCGTCGTCACGAAGCCGGGCATCGTGACCTCGGTCGTCGAGACCGCCGAGTGCCTGCTCGACCAGCGCCATCTCGACGCTGCGCAGCTCGCGGAGATGCTGAGCAACGCCGAGGCGCTCTCGAGGCGCTTCGCGCACGAAGAGAACATCGAGGTCGAGTGGGAGCGGATCTGGAACATCGAGCCGATCCTGTTCGACGAGGAACTGATCGACCTCGCCGACGAGTCGATCCGCGAGGTCGCCGGCACGACGCACCGACTGCCGAGCGGGCCGCTCCACGACGCGGCCGAAGTGTCGCGCGCCGGGATCCCGACGGTCATGGTCTTCGTCCAGAGCCTGCGCGGCCTCTCGCACACGAAGCTCGAGGACACGAAGGAGGAGCACCTCGAGCTGTCGGTGCAGGCACTTGACCGCCTGGCCGGACGGGCGGTTCAATGGGTCGGGTCACGATGAGTCTCAAGTTCGGCATGACCGTCATGCCCGATCCGCCGTTCTCGCGGATGCTCGAGCTGATGCAGCTCGCCGAGCAGAACGGCTTCGAGTACGGCTGGACGTACGACTCGCACATCCTCTGGCAGGAGTCGTACGCGCTGCTCCCGCTCGTCGCGGACAAGACCGAAAAGATCAAGCTCGGCCACTGCGTGACCAACCCGGGTATCCGCGACCCGACGATCACGGCCAGCTGGTACGCGACCATGCAGGACCTGTCCGGCGGCCGGATGGTGATGGGCATCGGCCGGGGCGACTCGTCGCGCCGGGTCGTCGGCCTGAAGCCGGTCAGGGTCGCCGAGTTCGAGCGACGCCTGCGGATGATGAAGGACCTGATGAACGGCCGGACGGTCCAGTGGAACGACAAGGAGCTGACGCTGGAGTGGGCCAAGGGCCGTCCCGAGATCGAGATGCACGTCGCCGGCTACGGGCCGAAGGCGCTGGCCGTCGCGGGCCGCGTGGGCGACGGCGTCATCATCCAGCTTGCCGACCCGCAGATCATCCAGTGGATCATGGAGACGGCCAGGACGGCCGCGAAAGAGGAAGGCCGCGACCCGGACGCGCTCAAGTGCATCGTCTGCGCGCCCAGCGTCATCTCGGACGACCTCGGGCACGCGCGCGACCAGGTGCGCTGGTTCCCGGCGATGGTCTCGAACCACGTCATGGACCTCGTCGAGCGCTACGGCTTCGACTCGGAGATCCCGGCTGCCCTGACCGACTACGTCAAGGCGCGGAAGTTCTACGACTACAAGGACCACAGCCGCGTGGGCGCCAAGCACGGCGAGTTCGTGACCGACGAGATCTGCGACCGCTTCTGCGTGCTCGGCTCGCCCGACCAGGCGGTCGAGAAGCTCAAGGAGCTCGAGTCGATCGGCGTCGACCAGTTCGACCTCTACCTGATGACCGAGGGCCAGCACCGCGAGCTCGAGGTCTACGGGAAGGAGATCATCCCCCGCTTCGCCGGGGTCGCCGCCTAAAGAGACAAGAAGCTCGCCGCCGAGCGCGAGCAGCAGAAGACTTAGGTTCGACCCCGGCGAGCTCTCGCCAGCCCGCCGGGGCCGAAGATCGTGCTTAGGGCGAGCCTGCGGCTCCCAGCTCATGCGCACGCATGAGCATCGTCCTGCCTTGCCACGCGAGGTCGTCGACCTCCTGCTGGCTGGGCTGGTGGCCGCCGAACGCGGCCTCGTTCAGGACGTCTCGCATCTGGCCCGCGAGCGCATCCCGGTCCGAGGTCAGCGCGGCGATCCGGTCCGAGATCGCGTTGTACGCGTTGTCGTCGGTCGCGCTCCCGCTGGCGAGCGCCCGCGTCGAAGCGGCGAGCACGTCGAACGAGAGCTGGCCGAACGGCGCGTTGATCTGCTTGTAGATCGAGCCGAGCTCGGTCAGATCCGGGCCGTGCGGGTTCCCGCGGTTCTCGAGGAACTCGTTCAGGACCCGGCCGTCCGTCTGGTAGCTGTCCCTCAGGTCGAGCAGGGACAGGATCGTCGGCTGGATGTCCGTGTGATCCGACCAGACCTGGCTCGTGATCCCGAGGTGCTTGACGCCCGGCCCGGCCATGCCGAGCCAGGTGCGCCCGATGTCCTCGGTCGCGTCGCCGTGGCTCCACGCGAAGTGGTAGTCGATGCAGACGAACGCCTGGTGCGCCGAGTCCGGGCAGTTGAACTTCGTCGGTGCGCCGGCGCTGGTCCTCCCTGCGGTCAGGAAGTAGTCCGGGTTGCCGAACAGGGTGAACGACGGCGTCCGTTGCGGATCCGCGGTCACCATGTGCAGCGTCTTCTCGCCGACCTTGTCCGCCAGGTAGAGCGCGACGGGAGTCGCCGAGCTGCTCTGGTACGGGTCGATCGCCTTCGCCGCGGCGACGTCACGCTCGAGCTTGCGGAGCGTCGCGTCCGTGCGCGCCGGGTTGCCGTTCACGTAGACCGTCGGCGCCGAGTCGTTGTGCACGGAGAAGTTCGGCTGGCCGCTCGGGATCAGCGAGAGCAGGTTCGCGTTCACCTCTCCGATCTGGTTCGCGGGGCACTGCTGACCCGCGTCGATGTTGCAGAACGTGTGGCTCCACGTGCCGTCGCTCGAGTTGCCGCCGGCGAAGTGGTCGTTCTCGTCGGCCGTGAGCACGAACAGCGTGTTCTGCTTCGTGATCCCGTCACGCTGCAGGCGCGCGAAGAAGGTCGCGAACGCCTGGTCGTACTCGTGGAGCGTCTGCACGTAGTCGTTCTCGCCCGGGCCGGATGCCCGCGGGAAGACGCCGTTCGGGTCCGGCGGGGCCGGGAACGCGTTCTGGTGGTTGTCGTGTGCGTCCGAGATGTACCCGAACGTGACCGGGACGCCGGCCTCCTGCATCTGCGCGACGTAGCCGAGCGACACCTTTGCGGGCACGCCGTCGAAGCCCGGGAATCCCGGCTGGCCGAACGGGTCCGTGATCGGGTCGCCGTTCGTGTCGTCGACCGCCGCGCTGCCGTCGTTGATCGCCGGGTTGACGTACTTCGCGCCGAAGAGGCCTTCGAAGCCGGTGTAGCCGCCGGGCTCGTCGGGCAGTGTGTCGGGCTTCGCGTTCTGGCTGTCGTTGCAGATCCCGCCGGAGGCGCCGCAGTGGATCGTGATCCCGACGAAATCGGTCAGCGCCTTGGCCCGGGCCGCGGTGGCGAACGGAGCGATCTGCGAGTCACGCCCCTCGTTCCACTCCGGCGAGCCCTCGCCGAAGACCTTCGTCATGTCGCCGGTCGGGTCGGTCGCGGTCGGCCCGTAGAACGGGACGCCGTTCGCGTGCGCGTTGGCGAGCGCCGTCGTCAGCGTGATCCCGGTGCCGCCGGCGCCACCCGTGCCGACGGTCTGGACGACCTTCGACTCAGCGTTCGCGCCGGTGTCGATCGTGACCTGCATCCCGACCGCGAACCCGTTGACGCTGGCGACCTTCACGTTGGTGTCGCCGGCATTCGCGGCGGCTGCCGTGACCGTCGGGCCCGCGCCGAAGACGATCGAGTTGTTGTTCTCGAGCACCGCGTTCGCGGTCGAGACGTTCCCGACGTCACACCCCGCGCGCGTGTACGGAACCCATGGCGCAGGCGTGTTCTTCGGCGTGCCCGAGTCGCCGTTGACCATGTTGAAGTTCGTGTCGCCGGGCGGCGTCGGCGGATTGGTCGCGGGGTTCCCGCCGTCGGTGATGTCGGTCCAGTACTTGAAGGACGACGAGAAGCCGACGCTGCCGTTCGAGCGGAAGAACCCGTACGAGTTCGTGACGGCCTGGCCCGTCCGGTCCGGATAGAGCCCTGTCAGCGCGCTCAGGATCCCGCCCGCGGTGTGCGAGATCAGGATCGTGTGCTCGTTGTCGCTGAGCGTGCCGTTGTCGCTGAGGAAGTTCTTCAGGTGCGGCATCAGCTCGAGGTCGGACGCGAAGTTCGTCCGGTCACGCAGCAGGTGCGTGTTGTCGAACTGGAGGTAGATCACGTGCTTGATGCGGCTGTGGCCGCCGTTGCCGAGGTCGCAGCCGTGACTGCTCGGGCTTCCGTTCGAAGACCGTCGTGACGCTGCCCCGGAGGCGGCGGCTGTGACCGCGAGCGCCGCCACGATGGCGATCGCTGCGCCCACTTTGAGGCGTGTTCTCATGCTCCCCTCCTACTAGCGAGTGAACGGTCTCGACCTTAGGTCAGTCGTCCCGCTCCGGAAGGGTCAATCTGGCGTAGAAACGGTAGGGATTTGGTGAGTTTTCGTGCGCTGCGCGGCGCGTTCATTCGAAGAAACCGCGCCCCGCACTGCCGCCGATCTTCACGATCGCCCACCGACCCCCGTCGCCATGGAACTCGATCACCCGGCCGTTCGAGAACCTGGCCGCAACCCGGGCGCCCTTGACCACGACGCTCTCGACCCTCGCGTCCTCGAACGACCTCCGAAACGCCGCGGAGGGTGGCGTGCAGTTCTCGATCTTTCCCGCGCCCACCCGCTCGCATGCGATCCGCTCGCACAGGGGCTGACCCATGAACGTGCAGCTGCCTTCGTCCCCGGCGGCGAACAGCAGAGCCCATTGATTGCCGATCTGCTGGATCTCCTCATCCGTTGACAGGGGCGGGCGCACGCGGTCGGGCGCCGAGCCGGGCTCGGTCGCGGGTGCGGAGGCGTCAGGTTGTGTAGAGGTGGGTCGGTCCGACCGCAGAGAATCCACGACGGCGACGACGGCAACGAGGCCGACCGCGGCTGCGACGATCCAGTTGAAGACGACGCCTTTTCGCAGGCAACAGACGATACAAGGAGGCGTCAGCGAGAGCCTGCGCCGGCGAGCCGAGCTAACCCGCTCTCAGCGGATGGAGCTCGTGCGCGAGCACGTCCGCCACGACCCGAAGCGTCTGCTCACCTACGGAGCCGGTGATCTCCCAGCAACCCGGTTCGGGGACGAGGGTGGAGCTCGGTTGGTATCCGAACTGCTCGTAGCCGGACGGGACCTCGGCGGAGAGGATCGCGCCTGGGGGGTCCAGCCGCGTTCCGGCGATCCGGAGCTCACCGGCCCAGCCGCGGCGGCCCTTGACGTTCGCTGCCAGGGCACAACCGCGTCGACCGTTCGCACGAACGCGCCGACGTTCCGAGCCTTCGCGACTGCGGCAACGGCGAGCACGATCGCGAGCGCGAAGCGCAACGTGAAGGCCAAGACGGCGATCACGTACTCACACTCCCGTCTCCCCGACCCGACACATTCCCCTTTCGCGCGTTTCTTGTACCCTGAAAGATGAGCCGTGCCGCCCGCCTTCAAGCGCGCCGCCCGGTCATGCGTCACTCCTTCGGTTACCGCTGAGGCTGAAGCCAGCGGTCGAAGAACCCCGTGACGCGGCGCTCGTACTCCGCCGGCTGTGCCTCAGTGCCGCCGATGTGCCCCGAGCCCGGCACCTCCCAGATCGCCTTGGGTCCGCGCGCGGCTGCGTAGAAGGCATGGTTCGCCGGCCGCTCGGCCGGCTGGCCGTGTTGGCCGTAGACGAAGAACGCGGCGCCGGAGATCTTCGGTACGAGGCTCTTCAGGGTCGAGGGCGGGAGGTTGTTCGTGAAGACAGCGGTCGCCGCGGTGGCCACGCTGTTCCCGACCAGCTCCTGCCAGCCGCTGTGGTTCGCGATTTCGTCCCGGACTGAGCGACTGCTCGCGCCCTCGGAGACGATCGCCTTCAGCTCAGAGGACTCCGCCGCCGCCTCGATCATCATCTCGCCGCCGACGGAGAGGCCGATGCCGCCGATTTTCCGGGGATCCACGTCCGGCTGGCGCTGCAGGAACGCAACGGCTGCGCGAATGTCCCGTTCGCCCTGCCAACCGAAGGTGTTCGGGTCGCCTTCGCTCTGAGCTTCACCGCGGCGGTCGAAGAGCAGGACGCCGTAGCCATGGCGTGCGAGCAGCTTGGCCCGCTTCTGCGAGGAGGCGCGGCCCGGGAACGAGATCACCGCGGCCCGGTTGCGTGACCGGATGTACCAGCCCTTCAGGCGCAAGCCGTCGGCGGTCGTGAACTCCACGTTTTCGTAGGGAGCGCCGAGGTCCGCGGTCGGGACCGTTGCGCGGGCCGCGTGGGTGACGACGTAGGCGATCGCGAACGGAAGGAGCACGGCCATTGCGGCGAAGAGCGTGGCGGCGACGAGCAGGAGCCGGCGGAGGTACCTCCACCAGAGCCGGTCGTCGGTTCGGCGAGACCTCCACAACGTGACGGCGCCGAGGCCGATGAGCAGCAACCCGGCCGGGATCGACAGCAACCCGGTGTAGTCGTCGCCGGACGCACCAACCGCTCTTGTGTAGTGAACGGCTTCCGTTCCGGCCAGCACGCCGAAGAAGCCGGCCAGGAGCGCGATCGTCGCGCGCGCGCCCGCACGCAATCGCGGGTAGACGATGCCGGCCAAGACGAGGAGCCCGAGTGGGACGAGACCGCTGACGAGGTGGTCGCCGGCCGAGGTGCCCGGGTTCGGCTGCAGGAAGTTGTCGTCGACGACGTGGAGCGAGACGACCGCGAGGGCGAACCGGGCCAGGCCGACCTCGGTGCGCAAGGCCGCTGCGACCCGTGTCGCAACGGCCCTGCGTGAGTCGGCCGACGGATGAGCGACGGTCGACAAGGGACGCTAGGCCCCGGCCACCGGTGCGGCCGGCGCTTCGGGCGCCTTTTCGTGATCTAGCCGGGGCAACCACTCGAGCCAGCTCGGCAGATACCAGTTCCAGTCGCCGAGCAGCTTCATGCTCGCCGGCAGGAGAATCGCGCGAATCAGCGTCGCGTCGATCAGGATCGCCGACGCGAGACCGACGCCGAACTGCTTGAAGATCATCATCTGCAGCGTCGCGAAGATGGCGAACACGCCGACCATGACGATCGCCGCGCTCGTCACGACACCGGCCGTCGACTTGATCCCGTGTGCAACGGCTTCGTCCGTGCTCATCCCGCTCTCGTAGCCCTCTCGGACGCGGCTGAGAACGAAGACGTGGTAGTCCATCGACAGCCCGAAGAGGATCACGAACAGCAGGATCGGCAGGAAGGGGTCGATCCCTCCCGTGAACTCGAAGCCCAGGAACTGCTTTCCCCAGCCATGCTGGAAGACGAGGACGAGGATCCCGTAGGCCGCTCCGACGGACAGCAGGTTGAGGACGATCGTCTTCGCGGCGATCACGAGCGAGCGGAACGACACGAGCATCAGCACGAACGCGAACAGCAGGACGAAGCCGAACACGAGCGGCGCGACGGTCTTCATCTGGTCGTTGAAGTCCTTCGACTGGGCGGTCTCTCCGGTGACGCCGACGACGGCGTCGGGGACGATGCCGACGGTCACGGGGACGATCTCGTCGCGGAGCGCCGCGAGGGCCTCGTTCGACGTCGAGTCGGTGCCGCTGCCCTTGACCGGGATCGAGATGTTGGCGACCGTCTTCGCCTCGTTCACGTCGACGTCGATCGGCTCGTACATCACGCGGCGGTACAGCGCGCGCCACTTGAGCTGGCCGATCGCCTCTTTCATTGCCGGTGACTCGACGTTCGGCGCCTTGACCACGACGCTCGCCGCGACCTGCGTGCCGGGGAACGCGTCCTTCATGCGGTTGTACGTCGTCAAGAGGTTCTGCGGGTAGGTGTCGATGCTCGGGTTGGCCGTGTGGAGCTGGATCGCGGGCAGCGCGATGGCGACCAGTACGCCGGCGGCGAGAGCGGCCGAAAGAGCCGGGCGCCGGAGCACGCGATCGATGATCGCTCCCCAGAACCGACCCTCCCCGTCGTCGCGCCGCAACCGATGCACGAACGGCACACGCAGTCGGTCGACGTTGTCGCCGAGCTTCGAGAGCAACGCCGGGAGAACGGTCAGCGACCCGAGCATCGCGACCGCGACCACCGTTATCGTCGCCGCGCCGAACGACGCGAAGTCGGAGTCGCCCGTGAGGAACATGCCCGCCATCGCGACGATGACGGTGCTGCCCGAGATGAGGACGGAGCGCCCTGACGTCGCAGCTGCAGCCTCGAGGGCCGCCTCTTCGCTAAGGCCCTTGGCGCGCTCCTCGCGCTCGCGCTTCAAGTAGAACATCGTGTAGTCGACCCCGACCGCGAGCCCGATCAGAAGGATGATCGCCGACACTGACATCGGACATCGGCAGCGCCTGGCTGATGAGCGCGACGAGGCCGAGGGTCCCGAGGACCGCGGTCAGAGCGAGGAGGAGCGGGATTCCGGCCGCGACGAGCGCGCCGAAGGCGACGACGAGGATGATCAGGGTCAGCGGGACCGAGAACTCGCCCGCCTTCTTCAGGTCGTCGAAGAAGCCCGCATTGACTGCTTTTCCGGTACTCGTTCCGAACGAGCCGATGAAGAAGTCGGGGTGCGCGTTCTGTAGCTCGTCGACTCGGTCGACGACCGGATCGATGATGTCGGCAGCCTTGTCCGGATCCCCAGCGATCTCGAGTCCGCACGTACGCCGAATGCTTGTCGCCCGAGATCTGGCCCGAGTTTTCTTCGTCGAGCGGAGACTCCACTTTTGCGATCGCGTCGAGCGGAGCGACTCCGGCGATGACCGCTCGCACGGTCTTCTGGAAGGCCGGGTCGGCGGCCGTCAATGTCCGATGCTGAATGAGGACGGCCTCCCCCTCGGGCTGCCTGAAGTCCTCGTACAGGATCTTGTCCATCCGGCCCGACTCCCCCGGCCCGGAGGTCTCGAACACGATCTGTTTCATCGGGGAGACGATGCTGACCGCGAACAGGGCGATCGAGAGCGCAAGCCAGCCGAAGATCGCCTTCTTACGGTTATGGGCGCTCCAGCGGGCCATGCGGGCGGCGATGTTCGACCTCTGGCTCGGTGGCCCCCGCCTGGTGGGCTCGGGCTCGTCTTGGATGATCCGGGTCTTCACGGCGTCTCCCTTGCGTTTGGGTATCGCCCAGCGTCACACCCTCGGATCGTGTGGGGAAGACGGGAGACTTGCCGCTCGACAGCCGGTTTTCTGGTGTCTTCAGGAGCGCAGGTAGAGCAGGACTGCGAGGACCCGGCGCGATTCGCTCCCCGTTGACGGCAGGCCGAGCTTGCCGAAGATGCTGGAGACGTACTTCTCGACGGCGCGCAGAGTGATCACGAGCTCGTCGGCAATGCCTTGGTTCGAGCTTCCGGTGGCCATCAGCTCGAGGACCTCGCGCTCTCTCGGCGTCAGCTGGGAGATCGGGTCGTCCGTCCGCTGTCGGGCCAGCAGTGTGGAGACGATTATCGGATCGAGTGCGGAGCCGCCCTCCGCGACCCGACGGACTGCTCCGACGAACTCCTTCACGTCGGCGATCCGGTCCTTCAGCAGGTAGCCGACGCCTTCTGCCGATTCGGCGAGCAGTGTGAGCGCAAGGCCGACCTCGACGTACTGGGAGAGGACGAGCACGCCCATCGACGGGTAGCTCTTGCGGATTTCGAGCGCTGCCTGGAGACCCTCGTCTTTGTGCGTCGGCGGAAGCCGAATGTCGACGATCGCCACGTCGGGCGAGAAGCTGCGAACCTTGACGAGAAGGTCCTCGGCGTCCTCGCACTGGGCCACGACGTCGAAGTCGGCCTCCTCGAGCAGGCGTGCGAGCCCTTCGCGCAGCAGCACGCTGTCCTCTGCGATCGCTACGCGCATGGAATCTCGGCCTGTACCCGCGTTCCGCCGCCGCTTGGGCTCCACACTCGAAGTCGACCGCCCAGAGCTTCGACGCGATCGGCGAGACCGCGGAGGCCGGAGCCGCGCTCCGTGTCGGCGCCGCCGATTCCGTTGTCGGCGACCTCGACGAGGAGGAAGCCCTTCGACCGCGAGACGTCGACCGTCGCCTCGGAAGCCTGTGCGTACCTGCTGACGTTGGTGAGGCTCTCGGCGACGACGTAGTACGACGCCACCTCGACCGCCTCGGAGACGCGCCCGGGAACCTCGACCCTGAGTCGGACGGGAACCGTGGCGCGAACGGCGAGCTGCTCGAGCGCTACGGCGAGGCCGTGACCCGTGACTACGGCAGGGTGGATCCCACGAGCGATCTCGCGAAGCTCGTCGAGAGACGCCGCTACCTCTCGTCTCGCCTGGTGGACCTGCTCCACCGCAGATCGATCTCCAGCGAGCTGTTCCTCGAGCAGCCCGAGGTCCAGCGACAGGGCGACCAGCCTTTGCTGGGCTCCATCGTGGAGGTTGCGCTCCAGGCGTTGACGTTCACCCTGCGCGGACTCGACGATCCGCGCGCGTGACCCGCGGAGCTCTTCGAGCTGCGCGCGAAGCTCGACGTGCAGCTGCTCGTTCTCCAGCGACATGCTGAGGGCGGCGGTGACCGAATCGAGGAGCTCGGGCTCCTCCTCGAGTGACGGGTCATGGAGCAGCACTGCGACGCGGGCGCCGTCCCGTTTGATGAAGGTCAGTGCCCGGGCTCCGCTCGGCACGGGCAACGTAACGGCCCGACCGTCGGGATCCGCGTAGCTCCCGAACTCCGGCAGCCAGTAGGCGAGCCTGAGGGACGGATCTCCCAGGGCGCGGGCAAGCGCTTGCTCCAACTCGGCGGGATCAGGGTCGCGGCGAAGCTCTACGAAGAGATCGCCGACCGCCGAACGCGCAAGCCGTGCCCGCAGATGTCCGGCTAGCAGTAGCACAGGCGCGATGCCCACGAGAGCAAACGCCACCCACCGAACCTCGTGTCGTCCAGGCGCTTCGACCGACAACATCAGGGTGCCGGCGACGAGAGCGAGCAGCGCAAGACCAAAACAGATGACGAGCAGTTCGAGCGAGAGTCGAATCGGCCGCCCCGACGCCCGCCTGCGCGAGATGAGGGCCCCGATTGCTCCAAGGGCGACGAGCGCCACGCCGGCTCGCTGGACCAGGACCACGAAGTCTCCGTCGCGACCCGTGACTTCGAACAGCAGCCGCAGCACATCCAGGCCCAAGACGACCGAGTACCCACTGATGACGACGAGGCGCTCGAAGGGGCCTACGAGGCGTCCGGTCGGATAGGCAAGAAACACATGGAGGAAGAGGACGGCCGGCAGGAGCAGCAGGCCCTCCCCGAAGGCGTGAAGCGCCGCGGAGTCGGCCTCGGCTAGCCGTGAGAGAGCCGGCACCAGGCCTGCGGCAACCAGCAAGGGCCCGAATCGACTCTCGGGCCGCCTCGTCCAGGCGACGAGCCCGCAGCCGACGTAAGCCACGACGATCCAAGCAACGAGAGCCGCGTGGACGTGGGGCAGGGGGCCGTACTCGCCGGCCAGGCTCAGCTTGTACGAGCCAACGGCTGCGATGAATCCGGCGAGTGCCAGGGCGAGGACGAGAGACCGCCGCGGAGGCGCCCGAGTCTGCTTCGGTACTGCGACGAAAGCTGGTGCGGCACGAACGGCCGTGGCGATTCGATCCTCCCCTCGGGGATGATCAGACGATACCCGCACTCGAGCCGGCTCCCGTAAAACCGCTCGCATGAGGCCCTTCGCCTTACCCTGCGCAGGACACCGAACGTCGAAGGGAGTCATCCGAAATGTCGGATCGCAAAGACGAGGCCGAGGAACAACTTTCCCCGCGCAGTGGTGACGAGTCCGAGCGTGTGGCGGTCGTCGCCAGGCTCCGACCAGGCTCCGGGGAGCGAGCTCGTCAGATAGTGGCCGAGGGCGCGCCTTATGAGCTCGGCGAGGCCGGTTTTCGGCGGCATAGCGTCTTCCTCGCCGAGGAGACAGTGGTCTTTGTCTTCGAAGCCCCGGGCATCGAGGGTCTTGTCCGCGAGCTCGTCGACGACCCGACCACCTCGACCACGTTCAGCGTCTGGGGGCCGCTCCTCGAAGGGACGCCCGTGCTCGCACGGGAGGAATTCTACTGGGAGGCCGGCTAGCGCAGTAATGAGGCGCCGGATCGAAGGGAGCGGAGCGAAAAGCCTGATCCGTGCAGGAAAAGAGGTGCGCGGCGATCAGAGGACGATCTCCAGCGCGAGCTCCGGTGCGCAGCCGCGCTCGACGAGAGTGGCGACTTCGTGCCAGTCGACCAGGTCGGCGAATGTCTCGGCAAGCAGCTGGGTCAAACCGACGGCGCGCAGTTGCTCTACACGCCAGCTGTACACGAGGAGATCCTCGTCAGTCTCATCGAGCTCTGTCGTGGGCATCAGGAGCGGTTCCATGGCCTTCTCCTCCGGCTCGTTGCTTTCCACGACGATGACGCCGGAGAGGCTCGGTGTCATCGAAGGCAGCGTCGATTCGAGCGCCTGGGCACCATGACTCTGTGGATTCCTGCTAGCCGCAATGCGGAGCGGCGCATCGCCTGACGCTCAGCTCAGGGCGCAGGTACGCGGCCGCGCAGTCTCGTTGAGACCAGCAAGCCTGCAAGCGTGCATATCAGCCAGATCGTCATGACGAGGATCGGCTCCCAGTGTTGGACGGAGGGGAAATACACCGCCGTGCGGATGGTCTCGACGGTCGCGCCGGGAGGCAGGAAACGGCCGATGAGCTCGTAGAACGGCGGCAGCAGCGGCGGCGCGACCGCGCCTCCCGACGATGCGTTCCCGAAAATGATGAACAGCGTGAACGTCGGGAGGATCGCCCAGCGCCCGATCAGGACGACCATCGTCGAGGCGAACAGAGCTGCCACCGCGATCTCGGCGCCGAGGGCGGCCCACAGCTCGGCGAATGGCCCGTGCAGCGCACCGATGATCGGGTCGGTGGCGAGCGCCAGCAAGAACCCGCCCACGACGGCGAGCAGCAGGACGACGGCCAGCCAGGCATGGAGGGACAGTCCTCTCGCGTTCGCGACCAGCTGAAAAATCGTGAGGAAGCCGAGGATCGTGGCCGCGAGCATGACGTAGAAGGCGATGAGCCCCTGCGGGTCGGACGACGGCAAGGGGTGGAGGTCGACGACCTGGAGGTCGGAAACCCCGCTCTGGGAGACCCCTTCGGCCGCCTCCTCGAGTACGCGCGCGACCGAGGCGCCGGAGGCGCTAGCGACGAGCAGCCGCGGCCGGCCGGGCTCGAGGACGAGTGCGGCGTAGACCTGCTGTTCACCGATCGCAGCCTCGGCGTCCCGAGCCGAGTCGTAGGAGCGGAACGCAAGCTGACCGTCAACCCCCCGCTCCAGCGCCGCGAGGATCCCGGGCGAACCGTTCGCGTTGCCGACCAGGCCGATCGGGATCTCATGAGGCGATGCCCGGCCGAGCGCGAGGCTGTAGGAGGTGACGAAGACCGATCCCGTGATCGAGGCGATCGCCACGATGATCAGCGCGGTGCGGTACGGCCGCGACGCGGCGGACTGCAGCAGGCTCCGAAAGCGCCGGGTCGACATCGACGCTAGGAGGAGCGGCTTGCAAGCGTGACGTGCGCCGTCTTCGTCGCTCCGTTGCGCGTGTACGTGATCGTCACCTTGTCGCTTGGCTGCTTCGCGTTAACCCCAGCGATGAGGTCCTCCGGGCTGAGGATCTTGTGGCCGCCGAACGCCTTGATCACGTCGCCAGGCTTCAGCCCGGCGGCAGCTGCCGGTGAGCCACTCTTGACACTTCCGACTCGGGCGCCGCTGCCGGTCGTCGGCGGCCCGACGGAGACGCCAAGGTACGCGTGCTCGACCTTCCCGCTCGCGAGCAGCTGCTTGACGACCGAGGTCACCGTGTCCGACGAGATCGCGAAGCCAACGCCGTCGCTGCCGCCACCCTCGCTCTCGATCTGGCTGTTGACGCCGATCACCTTGCCGTTCGCGTTCAGGAGCGGCCCGCCGGAGTTGCCGTGGTTGATCGCGGCGTCCGTCTGGATCGCGCCGGAGATCGAGAACGAGTTGTCGGAGCCGATGGTGCGGCCGACGGCGCTGACGATCCCTGTCGTCACCGTCCCCTGAAGCCCGAAGGGACTGCCGATCGCGACGACGCCGTCGCCGACCTGCGCCGTGGCAGAGTCGCCGATGGCCAGGGGGTGCAGCTCGCTCGCCGGCGCAGCGACCTTCAGCACCGCGAGGTCAGTCGAGGGATCGTCGCCGACCACCGACGCCGGGTAGGTCGAGCCGTCAATGAACGCGACTTTCATCGAGTGTGTCCCCTGGACGACGTGGAAGTTCGTGACGACGTGGCCGTTCGAGTCGTAAACGAACCCCGATCCCTGGACCGTCGCCTTCTGCTTCTGGGCGCCGAAGGGTGTGTTCGTGCTCGTCGTCTCCGACCCAGTGATCTCGACGACGCCTTTGTGGGTGCGCTCGTAGATCTGGTGGATTGTCGGGCCGCTCGCCGAGACCGAAGCAGTTGCGATCGTCGTCTGCCGCTCGACGACCGTACGTGTGTCGCCGCCGGTTGCAGCTGCCGCGTACACGGCCGCGCCGGCGGCGACTACGGCGAGCGCGGCGACGGCGACGGCGATGAGCAATGTCGGGCGATTCCCAAGCATGTCTTCGTTCCTTTCGGTGGTGGATGAGTTGACCTACCGCTCGCTGATCGCGGGGGCGCTGACTACTCCCCTTTCGATGCGTCACTGCGCTGTGGGAATAGCGTTGCGACCACGTTCGCTCGCGACATCGCGGCCAGCGGCCGTCGTGTCCTGTTGCTGGCGGTAGTCCTCGGATTCCGGCTGGCCGGTAGTCGAGTTGGGCGCTGGCCCCGAAGACGTGAGCTGGCCTGGCCGCGATCATCGCCGATGTGCACCAGGAGAAGAGACCTCGGTGCCACGGCACAAAGACCGTGATACGCCAGCGAAAGGAGAACTCACGATGATCGAGCAACCTCAGATCCTCTACACGGCCGAGGCAACCGCAACAGGCGGGCGCGAAGGGCATGCGCGCACGAGCGACGGCCGTCTCGACGTCGACCTCGACGTGCCGAGCGAGATGGGCGGCTCGGGCGGGCCCGGCACCAACCCGGAGCAGCTCTTTGCCGCCGGGTATGCGGCCTGCTTCCAGTCAGCGCTGCTGCGGTTTGCCGCTGGGCGCAAGCTTGACTTGAGCGAATCGCGAATCACGGCTCGCGTCGGAATCGGTCTTCTCAAAAGCACCGGCGGTTTCGGCCTGAGCGCCTGGCTCGATCTCGATGCGCCCCAGATCAACCGCGCCGACGCAGTCGAGCTGATGGAGCGGGCGCACGAGGCCTGTCCTTACTCGCGCGCAACGCGCGGCAACATCGAGGTCACGCTCACCGTCGGCGGTGCCAGCATCGAGCGCCAGGCGGCCTGATCGCGCGCTAAGCCGCTCGCCCGCAGGTTGAGCGGACGCTAGAAAAGAGACAATCGCCGGTCGCCTGGCAACCGATCGAGTAGGAGGTGATTGTGCGCAGGGCCGGCGGGACGATCGCTCGCGGTGCGCTGGTTGTAGCGCTGCTGCTGGGGCCGCTCGCGGTTGTCCTGGATCGGCGTGACGCTGCCGGCGACCTGACCGTGTTCGTGCTCGCCGCGGCGGCGCTGATCCCGCTCTCGTGGCTGATCGGCGAGGCAACCGACAATCTCGCGCTTCCACACCGGTCCCGGGATCGGCGGCTTCCTGAACGCGACGTTCGGCAACGCGCCAGAGCTGATCATCGCGATCCTCGCCGTGTCGGAAGGCCTGACCGCAATCGTCAGGGCATCGCTCGTCGGCTCGATCGCGGGCAACCTCTTGCTCGTCCTCGGCTTCACGCTGCTCTTTGCCCCGGCAGGCAACATCGATCGCCGATCTGCCTACATCTCGCTCGGTCTGGTCGCGTTGACCACCGTCCTCGTGCTGGTCCCCGCCGTGCCGGGCTTCCACGGCGACCCAGACCGGCGGTCGCTCGCCGTCCTCTCGCTCCCGATCGCAGTGGTGCTCATCATCGTCCGAGTGACGGTCACCCGCTACTCGCTCAGGCGTCAGCGGCGGCTCTATCCGACCGGTGAGCTGGAAGGCGGCGGCTGGCCCCTGCCTGCCGCCATCGGTGTGCTTGCCGCCGTCACAGTCGTGACCGCCGTCGTCACCGAGACGCTCCTCGGCTCGCTGCGAGCCTTCGCCGACGCGGCGCACCTCTCCGAGTTCTTCGTCGCGATCGTCATCGTCGCGATCGTCGGAAACGCGACAGAGCACGGCAGTGCGGTGCTGCTGGCGCGACGAGGCAGAGTCAAGCTCGCCGTCGAGATCCCGCTTGCCTCGAGCGCCCAGATCGCCGGCCTGTTGATACCGCTCGTCGCTCTCATCTCGTGGGGCTTCGAGCCGCTGGCCTTCAGCTTCCGGCCGGTCGAGCTCCTCGCGTTGGGCCTCGCGGCTGCGCTACCCGCTCTCGTGCTCAGGACCGGCAGCACGACGCGCCCCGGCGGAGCTCTGCTCCTGGCCGTGTACGCGGTGCTGGTCGTTTGCTTCTACATCGCCGGCGACCGCTGACGCGGGAAGGGCGCCGCCAGCTGCGAGTGCGGCGCCCTGTCCTGCGATGAGCATCAGCGGTTCTCGGCGTCCTCTGCCTTCTCGCCGCTTTCGACGATGTCGCCCTCGGTGAAGAGGATCGTCTGCAGGGCGATCCGCCACTTCGGCGTACGACGCAACAGGAACTCGAGGTCCATCCCGAAATGCTTGAACTCCTCACCCTGCGCGTTCGCCATGATCGCCTTCGCCTGCGCGTCAGGCTCGAGCGCCATGCGCTGCTCGTACCAGCCGATCGCCTCCGCCTCCTCGGTCAGCGACGCGATCATCCGCGCGAACGTTCTCGTCTCCGCGCTCAACTCGGCGGCCGGCTCGTGGTACTGATCGAAGCCCATCTCTCCTCCTTCGTTCGTCGACCTGGATCAGTCAGCGAACCGTAAAGCTGCCCTTCATGCCTGCGGCGGCATGCCCGGGCACCGTGCAGAGGTAGGTGAACTTGCCCTTCTTCTTGAACGTGACGACGAGCCTCGCCGTCTTGCCCGGTGAGATCAGCGACGTCCTCTTGCCGCTGATCTTGAAGTCGTGCATGACATGGCCGACGTTCTTGAAGACGAACGTGACCTTTCCAGGCTTCGCGATCGACTTCTTCGAGAGCCTGAAGAAGAACTCACCGCCTTTGACCTGAATCGTGGTCGCGGTCGAGCTCGCCTGCCGGTCGCTGCGTGCTGAGCTGACCGACACGAGTGTCAGCGAGGCGACTGCGACCGCGGCCAGTGCGGAGATCGAGCTGATCGTGAGTTTTCTCATGACAAACCCTCCTTGCGGGTTGATGGTCGATTACTGGAGCGCGTAGGCGACCAGCTGGAAGTGCGGGTTCTTGAGGAAGCCCGGCGCGGCTGCGCCGACGAGCAGCGTGTCGCCGTCGATCGCGGGGAAGGAGTTGACTCCGGCCGGCGCCTGTGTCGACCACAGCGTCTTGCCGGTCTGGGTGTCGTACGCGTACACGACCCCGGCGTAGGTGCTGGTGAAGACGACATCGTTCGCGACCGTGGCCGCGCCGAAGTCCATCGACGGGAGCTTGTGCTGCCAGAGCACCTTGCCCGTCGCGGCATCGACTGCGGTGAAGCCGCCGCGGCCCGACTTGAAGTTGCTCGCAAAGCCGCCAGAGAGGCCGCTCGCGCTTGCGCGTGCCCCGAAGTCGAGCCAGGGCACGAAGAGACGGCCGTCGGCGAACGCCATCGGGGTCTCGACCCCGCCCAGGTCACCCGGGTAGATGGTGATCGCCTTGCGCGGCAGCGGCCCGGTGTCGTTCTGGTGCCTGCCGACGGAAAGCGTCCAGAGACGCCGTCCATTGTCGGCCCGGTAGGCGAAAGCCTTGCCCATCTTGCCGGCGACGAGCACGACCTCGGTCTGGACGCCCCCGATGGGGAGGGTCGTGGCGATCGCGGGGATCATCAGGTCGTAGTCGCGCAGGTCGTGGCGGAGGGCCTGCTGGTGCCAGAGCATCTTTCCGGTCTGCCCGTCGAGTGCGACGAGCGAGTCGGTGTAGAGGTCGGGGCCGGGCCGGCTCGAGCCGTTCGGGTACTTCGGCGTTCCGTAGAGCGGCGCCGGGTTTGCGACGGAGATGAAGACCCGTCCCTGGTTGTCGACCGCGGGCGGGTACCAGAGACCGCCGCCGCTGTTGATCTTGGGGTGGCCCCACAGCTTGGCGCCGTCGGAGACCGTGTTGAACTTCCACTTCGGCTTCCCGGTGGCGGCGTCGAGCGCCCAGACGATGCCGTCCCCGTTGCCCTTGTAGAACGACGAGGCATTGCCCGGCACGGTGCTGAACACGACGGTGTTGTCGTAGAGCTGGGGCGTCATGTCGATGCCCTCGTTCCTGTTGCGAATCAGCTCGCGGCTCCAGAGCAGCTTCCCGGTCTGGGGATCGAGCGCGAACGCGCTCGTCGAGGTGGCTCCGTAGACGCGGCCGTAGCCGTACGCGACCCCGTTCGGTCCGACACTCGGCTTGTTGAACGCGTGCTTCCACTCGAGCTTGCCGGTCGAGCGGTCGAGTGCATAGACGTTCGAGTTGAGATCCTGGAGGTAGACCGTTCCGTTGAGGACGATCGGCGTCGAGGCGAATGCTCCGAAGCCGCTCGAGCCCTTGAACGCGAAGCGCCACTTCAGCTTCAGCTTCGAAACGGTCTGTGAGTTGATCGGCGTCTGGGTGGTGGCGCGGGTGTTCGAGAGGTCGTAGTTGTGGGCGGGCCAGGCGCCGGCGTTGGCGGCCCACTCGGGCGGCGGCTGGCCGACGGCGGACGTCTCGCCGCTGGCAGGCGAGCTCCCTGCCCACGCCACCAGGGCGGCGACCGTCACGAGGACGCCGGCAATCGCGAGCGCAATCGTTCCGCCCGGACCCGTTCGGATCTTTCTCGGCGGTGACATCTCTTGGACTCCCTTCGAGGTTGGATACGTGCAGAAACGATCGCGGTGCAGTCCGTGCGTGTCTGCACGGCCAGCGTCCGTTCGCACCCCCAATCGCCCCGAAGATCGACCTACCTGCTATCCGGCAGTCAGAGCCCGCCCGGGCGCCGGAAGCGATCTACTGGCTGGGGGCGCCGAGCGGCAGCTCGACCTGTAGCGAGGTGCCTGATCCTTGCGGGCTCTGGAGCGAGATCACTCCGCCGATCGCCTCGGCGCGGTCCTTGAGGCCGAGCAGTCCGGAGCCGCCGACGGGGTCGGCTCCGCCCACACCGTCGTCGCTGACGGCGATGCGAAGCACGTGGTCGCTCGCCTGCACGTCAACGTGCACGACCGACGCACGCGCGTGCTTGGCGGCGTTCGTCAACGCCTCGGAGACGACGTAGTAGGCCGCCACTTCGATGGGCTCCGGCAACCGCGACTCGGCTTGCACATCGAGCTCGACCGGGATCGGCGAGCGGCGCGCGAGCGTCTTCAGCGCAGCCTCGAGCCCGCCCTCGGCCAGGATCGCGGGGTGGATCCCGAGCGCGATCTCACGCAGCCCGTCCACTACGCCTGTCAGCCCCTCGACGACGTGGGACAGTTCGGCCCGGAGCTCGGCGAGCTGGGGCGGCGCCGCCGCCTGCGCAGCACGCAGTTCGAGCGCGAGCGAGACGAGCTGCTGCTGCGCGCCGTCGTGCAGGTCGCGCTCGATCCGCCGCCGGGTCGCGTCGGCGGTGGCGACGATCCGTGCGCGTGAGGCGTCGAGCTCGGCACGGCTGTCGGCGTTCGCGATCGCCGTCGCTACAAGCTCTGTGAACTCGGCCAGCCGCCGCTCGGTGTCGGGGGGCAGCGGCCCGTCGCTGGTCGACACGACGCTCAACGCACCCCAAAGGCGGCCCTCGACGATGACGGGCGCTCCGACCGACGAGTGCCAGCCCATTTCACGGGCGGCGGCAGCGGCCTGACCGGGCGCGTCCGCGTAGCTGAGCCGCGAGGGCTGCCGCGTCTCGAAGATGAGCCCCGTCACCGTACCCTCGGGTGCGAATGGCGTCCCGACGTGGATGTAGGCCCCGGTGCTGGTCCAGCCACCGACCGCGGTAACCGTGCCGTCGGGCTCGTAGCGCGCAAGAGCGGCTCCGCCTGCGGGAACCAGCCGAGCGACCTCGGCGCTACACGGCTTCGAACAGCTGGGCCGGCGGAACACCCTGCGCCACCAGAGTCGCCACCCGCCGTAACGCCGCCTGCTCGTCCGCAAGCCGGCGAAGATCCTCGTGCGCCTGACTGTTCGCGATTGCGGTCGCCACCAGCTCGGTGAACTCTGCGACACGGTCCTCGATCTGGTCAGGGAGCGGCGCGAGCGGTGACGACGTCGAGATCACTCCCCAGACCCGGCCGTCGACGATGATCGGGGCACCCGCGGCACTGCTGACCCCGCCCTGACGGGCTTCGGTGGCGAGAGACCCCGGAAGATCGCTGTAGTCCTCGAGCCTGGCCGGGCGACCGGTGCGCAGAATCTCAGTCGACATCGAGGGGCCGTCGAGCGGCCAGCGCGAACCAGGCCGGACGATCTCCGGATGGTCGCCCCAGACGGCGACGACCGTCATCGTCGAGCCCTCGTCGTCAACGCGACAGATCGCGGCATTCGAGAGGTGGAGGACCTGAACGACCTCCTGGGCGACGGCTGCGAAGACCTCGGTCGAAGACGCGCCCTGCGCCACGAGCGTCGCCACACGCCGTAGAGCCGACTGCTCCTCGGCCAGCCGTTCCAGCTCGGCGCGATCCGTCACGCCTGAGTCCGCGTTCGGCGCGGACGTGCCCATTGCGTCACGGTAGCCCATAATCGTGGCTATGGGCACGAGCCGGACGCGAGTCGTCCTGGCAGACGACGACGTCCTCCTCCGTGAGGGCATGGCCGGTCTGCTCGAACGCGCCGGCTTCGAAGTCGCGGGTCAGAGCGGAGACGCTTCCGAGCTCATCGAGCTCGTCCGCGAGCATCGACCCGAGCTCGCGATCATCGACATCCGGATGCCGCCCAGCCACACGAGCGAAGGTCTCGATGCCGCCCGCGTGATCCGCGAGGAGCTGCCGGAGACCGCAATCCTCGTTCTCTCCGCGCACGTCCAGGTCGAGCAAGCGACGGACTTGCTCGCGAGCGGTGAGCGGAGCGGCTACCTGCTGAAGAGCCGCGTGACGGACGTGGACGAGTTCATCGGAGACGCTCGAGCGGATCGTCAAGGGAGCTTCGGTCGTCGATCCAGCGCTCGTCCAGGAGCTCGTTGCCGCCCGCCGTGCGGAAGACCCGCTCGACGTCCTCTCGCCGCGCGAGCGCGAGGTGCTCTCGCTCATGGCCGAGGGCCGCTCGAACGCCGGCATCGCCCATCAGCTTTGGATCACCGAGGGGACGGTCGAGAAGCACGTGCACAGCATCCTCACGAAGCTGCGCCTGCCGGCGACCGCAGACGATCAGCGCCGGGTGCTCGCAGTGATCACCTTCCTGGACGCCCGCTAGCGGTCTCAACGCGAGCGGCCGTCGACGATCCTGCGAATCGCGGTCGCCGACAGTTCCGCCTTCGGTAGGAAGCCGGCCGCCGGGCTTGCAGCGATCAGATCCGAGACGTCCTCCTCGGCATGCGTCGAGATGAGAACCACCGCCGCCTCATCGGCAAGGTTGTCCTCGACGAGGCGCTGCACAAGGTCGAAGCCGCTCTCCTCCCCCAACGAGATGTCGACCAGGAAGACGTCCGGTCGCAACGTCTCGGCCTCCCGGAGCGCTTCGGCGCTGGTCGACGCGACGCCTGCGACGGTCAGGCCCTCTCGCTCGAGGAGCACGCGCGCGGCTTCGAGAAACGACTGGTTGTCGTCGACGATCAGCAAGCGAATCGGCACTCGCTCAGCGTTGCACCTACTGCGTCGCAGCGCATTACGGCTAGCCGTAATCCCGAGAGTTCGGCTACCGGTGCGCCCGGCCCTCACCAGGTGGTGGGGGCAAACGAGCAAGCGGCTCCCGCCGAGAACGCGGGAGCCGCCGGTGACGAGCCGCTCTTCCTGAGTTGTTGCCCGATCCGGGGTGCGCTAGTAGCCGTATCCGCCGCCGCCGCCCGAGTTCCCCGACGAGCCCGTGACCTGGCTGCCCGTGGGAGAAAGCGCATACCAGAGGCCGCCGAAGGCATTGAGGCCCTGGCCGTTCGTGTCGCCGGGCTTCGTGTCCTTGACGAACGTGTAGAGCGGGTGCCCGTTGTAGGTGACCTGTGATTTTCCGTCGGAGCGCACGGTGGTACCGACCAACGATGCATCTGCTCCGCTACCGAGCGTCGGCTTGCCGTTCGCCCGCAGCGGGGGCCAGTTGACGGCGCACGGGCCGGTGCAGGTGCTCGTCGTCCCCGTGTCCTTCTGGAACACGTAGAGGGTGTGGCCCTGCGAGTCGACGAGGATCTTCCCGAGCCCGCCGTTCGTGACGCCGAACGTCGCCGGCTGTCCGCTGGCGGTCTTCGGCGGCGCCGAAGACGCGCTCGAGTTGCTGCCGCCGCTGCCACAGCCGGCGAGGGCAAGGGACGTGAGCAGTAACGCTCCCGCCCCGGCGAGGTATGTAGTCACTTTCTTGGGAGTCATGCTCGCTCCTCTCGTTGCGATCGATCTGATCTGATCGCTAGGTCGCGTGTTTGGAGTTCCTCGCGCCTATGGTCGAGATCGAGCGGACTTCCGTCTGCACCGCCAGCGGCCATCCTCGGCCCTGACCAGCATGAATCCCGTCATTCCTGCTCACCCCCAGCCGAACCACACGTTGCTGGCAATCCCGATCGGCTCCGCGCATGACCTGAGCCCAAGGCCGAGACGAATCGTCTACGCCGCCGGACGCGGCCGGCGTCGGCGCGCTCGTCGGTGGTGCCCTCATTGCGGCCGGTCCTCAAAGTGCGGGCGCCGTGCTGGTCCTCGTCGCGATGCTCTCCGCCCTAGTGCTGCTCTGGGTGGTCCGCCTGGCGAACTTCTAGGCGGCACCCCTCAGCGCGAGCGCGGTCGGATGCACAGTGCGGCGAGGTCCATTCCAACGACGGGCTGATAGAGCTGGCAGCCGATGCGGGCGGAGAAGAAGTCCTGTTGGATCGGGTTGGCGAAGTTGATGCGGGGCACGATGTCTCGCGTGAGTGCCAGGTCGATCCTGGCGTAGGCGTGAGCACGAGCGATGCCGGAGAGGCGCGACGCGGCTCGGATCCTCTGGTTGAGCCCGGGGTCGTCGTAGTGGCCGAAGTTGAAGTCGTCGTTGGTTGCGAGCCCGTTGATGAACTCGCCGGGGTCGTTGTAACTGGCGCCGTGGGTGTCGATGGCGATGTCCCACGGCTCCTTCCGCCGGAACAGGAGCGTCCACATCTCGTAGCCGGGCACGCAGTGGACGTGGACGTCGATCCCGATCGCGGCGAGGTCGTTCTTGATGATCTGGGCTGCCCGAGGGCTGCCGGCTTCGAGGACGCAGTAGAGCTCGGCGCCGTGGTGGCCGGTTCCCGCGAGCCTTCGTGCCTTGACGAGGTCGGGGACGAGCCGGTAGACGTGGTGGTCGCGAAAGCCCGGCATGCCGGGCGGTATGTTCATCTCCGCCGGAGCCGCGACGGTGGAGAAGCTGCCGCCGTTCGCTGCGAGCGCGCGTCGGTCGATCGCGTAGCTCGCCGCCCGGCGCATTCGCGCGCTCTCGAACAGCGGCCGTGCTGGCGTTCAGGTCGAGGTAGTCGACTGCGAGCGTGGGGTTGACGAAGTAGCGCTGCCGCCCGAGCGCGGCCGCAGCGCTGTGCTCGCCGTAGAGGCGTTCGAGCCGCGCGCTCTCCTTGGCGGGGATGCTGGCGCCAATCGCGTAGTCGAGCTTCGAGGCTTCGATCTGCGCGAGCGGGTGTGGCGCGTCGCCGACGATCTCGATCCTCCGCAGCCGATGCGGGCGATCGCCGTGGTAGTTGGGGTTGCGGAGCAGGACGTAGCTTCGTCCCGGTGTTCCCTGAGCGACGTAGTAGGGGCCTGCGGAGGGGAACGCGCCTGAGAGGCGCCGGTTGGGCGTGTCGGTTGGGAGGGCGCAGAACTGCGTGGTTGCGAGCCGGGCCGGCAGGTCCGGAGCGCGCTCCGCGAGGCGAATCGTCAGCCGGTTGCCGTGCGCCTGCACGCCGGCGATGTGGCGGGCCCTCTTGGCGATGTAGGCGGGCGCACCGACGACATCGCGGAGGAACATCTGTCCGGGCGGCTGCCCGTCGGCGAGGTACGGGCTCAGGCTGCGCTCGATCGTGTGCTTGAAGGTCTGCGCCGTGACCAGCTGGTTCGACGGCGGTGAGAAGCGCATGCCGGGCCTGATCGTGAACGTGTATCGGCGGCCGTCCTCGCTCACAGTTGGGAGGGAGCGGGCGGCGTCGGGAACCAGGCGCCGGCCGCCAGCGCCCGGTTCGTCGGGATAGTTGAGCAGCATCGCGCAGGTTGCGTAGTCGACCCAGGACGTGACGCCGTTGAACTCGACTCCGGGGTCGAGCGTGCTCAGGTGGGGGGCGCTCAGGACGGCGGTCCCCCCGCTCGGTTGGGCGGCCGGTGGTGTCTGGACGCTCGCCCAGACCTTGCCGTCGCCGGCGACCAGGGACTGCGGGCTACCGCCGACCGTGACCGCGGTGACGTCGTTGGTGCGCTCGTCGATCCGGACGAGCTTCCCCTCTCCGCCAATCGCCACCCAGATGCTGTCGCCATCGGTCGCGATCGCTGTCGGAGCCCTCCCAACCGGGATCGTCGTGATGATCGAGCTGGTTGCCGGATTGATCGACTTGACAGTTCCGTCGAGCGCGTTCGCGACCCAGACGGCGTGCTTTCCGACGGCGATCGCGGAGGGTCCCCGCCCTACCTGGATCGGCGTGATCCGTCCCGAGGATTCGATGCGCACGACGAGGTCGGCCTCGCGATAGGCGAGCCACGAGCTGCCGAACCCGAACGCGGCCGCAGAAGGAGCTGCGTTTGGGTCCAGCTGCCCGATGGCGTGTCCGCTTCGAGCGTCGATCCGCGTGAGAAGCCCCGTGCGCGGCGCGACCAGGAGGGTGTCCCCGCGCGCGCTGAGCGAGCCGCTGTCGCCTGTCACGACGGAGGGCAGTCGGCGGACGCGCGAGACGGTGCCGAAGGTCGGGTTGATCCGCTCCAGCGTCAGGAACTCGTCGTTCGGTCCGGAGCCCAAGGCCCACACCGCAGAGCCGGCGACCGCCAGGCTCTGGGCGGACACGCCGAGCGGGAGCGAGGCAACCACGTGCCGCGACTCGGGCGAGATGCGTAGCACCGAGCGCGCATCGGGAGACGAGACCCAGACCGAGCCGGCGCCATAGGCGATCGCTCCCGGAGGCGTGGTGACAGGCACCGAGCCGATGAGGCGCGCGTGTGCCGCGTCAACGACCGCGACCGCGTCACCTCGAACAGGTGCGGCCGCGCTCGGGGCCTCTCTGGCGGCGACGGCGACGATCGTCGCCAGCCCGGCGATCAAGACTGCGCGCGGCCGCAGCCGCGAGCCCGGTGCGTTGCCTCCGCGCAGACGTGGGCCTAGCGGGAGTCCCCTCGTGAACCGCAAACGGCTCGCTCGTGGAAGGCAGCGCCAATCCGGCGTCGTGGCGGAGGATCGCCTGTTCGAGCGCCCGCAGCTCCGTGCCGGGCTCGATCCCGACCTCTTCGACCAGCCTCCTGCGCCCCTCGCGGTAGCGCTCGAGTGCATCGGCCTGGCGCCCGTCGCGGTAGAGCGCCAACATCAACTGACCCCGCAATTGCTCGTCGAGCGGCTCGGCCGCAACGGTTCGCTCTAGGTCGGGAATCAACTCGTGGTGGCGTCCGAGCGCGAGCGCCACGCCGACGCGCTCGGACCGGGCGGCGCGCCGCTGGTCGTCGAGCCTCGTCGCCGCTGAGCGTGCGTCGCCCTCGAGCGCGAGGTCGGACAGCGCGTCGCCGCGCCACAGATCGAGCGCCTCGTCGTATGCCCTCAGCGCGTCGTGCAGTTCTTGCGCGGCGACAGCGGAGCGCGCCGAGCCGACGAGCTCGGCGAACCGGGCTGAATCCAGCTCGCAGGATTCGCGCTCGACTAGATACCCGGGTGCACGGGTCGCGATGACCGTGGCGTCGCCGAGCGCAGCTCGGAGCCGCGAGACGTACTCGTGCACCATGTGGCGCGCACTTACGGGCGCACGCTCATCCCACACTGAGTCGATCAGCGCGTCGATCGACACGACCTCGCCCACGCGCAGGAGCAGGACGGCCAGTAGCGCTCGCTCGCCTCGACTCGGAAGCTCGACAACTCGACCGTCGACGAGCGCCTCGAGCCGGCCGAGAATCCGGAAGCTCACGTGCGTCATCGCACGATCAAGGATCCCACAGCCTCCTCTTGAGGCCAAGCAGTCCTCGATTGAGTGCGGATGGAGCGCCGGCGGAGCGGCCTCGGGCCACCATCCGACCGATGCGCACGCTTCCCCTCGCCGTGAGCACCACCCTCGTGGCAACTGCACTCGCTGCGGCTTCGACGGGCGCGATTTCCGCGCACGCGAGCGGGAGCGCCGTGGAGAGCACATCGCCTGCCGGCTACTCCGCAGCCGTCACGCGCATTTGCGCACACGCACTGCTCTTCGACCACCCGCATCACATGGGTACGCGAGCCGATGCGCTCGAGGTGGCAAGTGACATCCGAGACTCGACCGCGCGCCGGCTGGCCCGAGTCGTCGCCATACCTGCCCCACGCAAGCTCCGACGGATCAGCAGACGATGGATTGCGTCCCAGCGCCGACTCGCAGCGAGTTTTGCGCGTGCCTGGGTTCAGATCTACGACGCCATCGAGGCCGTAATGACGCCGGCGCAGAAGGCCGCTCTCCCACACCGCCTCCACGAGCTGGTACACGCATCCGACCCGTTACGGTTCACGGCCGGACGCCTCGAGCTCAAGCTCCACGTGCCCGACTGCACCGGCGACGCTCCCGCGCCATCTCCGATGGCGCAATCGCGCTCGTAGATTGAAGCCGACGCCCGGACTCGAACCGGGGACCCCTTCATTACGAGTGAAGTGCTCTACCAGCTGAGCTACGTCGGCGGGGCCTTCACTGTAGCGGGATTGCGGCCGAACATGAGGGGCCCCGAAGGGCCTCAGTCACGCTGTGGGACAGGATTTGGGGTGGGATCGGGAAGGCTTAACACCCGCACTCGCTCGACGGGCATACACTGATCTGACTGGCCCCGCACTTTTCGATTCCGGCCGGGAGCCCGCAACCCACCAACGCGCGCCGCGCGCGCGAGGCGAGGAGCTTCCCAAGGCGAACGGACTCTGTTGCGGGGCCAGCCTACGTCGGCGGGATTGCCCTAGCGAAGCCGACTTCCTGGCAACCGAAGCTCGCCCGTCGACCACTCGACGGAGGCGCTCACACCAGGACGCTCTCGCGGCCCTGGGCGTCGTCGCCGCCCTGCCAGTCGACTCGCTCAGGCCCGCTTCGGTGGGGCCGTCGAGTCGCGAA
>CAWGVD010000028.1:0-32761 GCA_963825795.1 uncultured Actinomycetes bacterium
GTGGAGGTCGTCCTCGTCCGCCACGGCGAGACGGAGTGGTCGCGGAGCGGCAGGCACACGGGGCGCACCGAGGTTGAGCTGACCGAGCGTGGCCGCGAGCAGGCCGAGACTGTGGGCGCCGCTCTTCGAGATCGCCCCTTCGCGCTTGTGTTGACGAGCCCGCTCGGTCGCGCGCTCGAGACCTGCCGCCTGGCGGGCTTCGGCGATCGGGCCGTGCAGCGGGACGAGCTGATGGAGTGGGACTACGGCGCCTACGAGGGCCGGACGACGGCGGAGGTCCGCGAGGAGCGGCCGGGCTGGACGCTCTGGCGGGACGGCGTGCCTGACGGCGAGACGGTCGAACAGGTCGGGGAGCGGGTCGACCGCATCCTCGACGACCTTCGTCCTCTGGACGGCGACGCGCTGCTCTTCGCGCACGGCCACGTGCTCCGCGTCCTGACCGCCCGATGGCTGGGGCTGAAGCCGGACGCGGGGCGCCTGTTCGCGCTCGACCCGGCCACGCTCAGCACCCTCGGCTATGAGCGCGAGGCGCCGGTTATCCAGCTCTGGAACGAAGCCGTCGGCGGTTGACGATTGCTCCTAATGGTTGCGTATTTGCAGCATCCATATCCGCCGATATATTCGCTTGCTTTTCGCGGCGGCGCGAACTAGTCTCGTCGTTGAATGATGATCTATACCTACACAAACCAGCTCGGTGCTTCGCAGCCGGCAGCGGCGGCGCCTTGGAACGTTTGGTCGCCAGCTCGGCGTGCTCGACGCGGGGACCGCCCTCGTTTGGAGGTGCTCAGGCTAGGACTTCAGCCACATTGCAGCTTCATGCGAGGGCGACCGAAAGGTCGCCTTCGTCGTTCCGGGGCTCGAGTGAGATCGAAAAGGAGGTGAGCAACTGAATCGCACCAGTCGGAAATTCAGGCATCACCAATAGTTGACGAATTCTCGCGTGGAATAACACCAGGCGGTGCTACGCCCTGCGTCGAATTCGCCGGTTCAAACCATCGACAGAGCCCGAGAGGAGGAACGATGCTCCACCAGGACAGCCACGGACGCCTCTTGCTCGCGCAGGAGCACGCCGACCGCCTGGCCGAGGACTACGGCCGGTCGGGATCATCGGCCGCGCGTCGTCACGCCCATGACCTGGTACGCCTCCTGAGCCGCCGTCGCCGGCGTCGGCTTTACAGGCAGAGGGCGTACTCCGCGTGATGACGACCCACACGTGCAGCGCGCGCCCGGATCGACGAGCATCTCCCCTTCGCTCCGGGCGCGTGTTGCTGGTCCTGAACTAGGAGGGCTCGCGCGCAGACCGCGCCTCGATCGGCGCGCGCGGAATGCGCTCGAGCCAGCGCGGCAGATACCAGTTCCGCTCGCCGAGCAGCTTCATCGTCGAGGGCAGCAGCACCGCGCGCACGATCGTCGCGTCGATCAGCACGGCCGTCGCCAGCCCGACCCCGGCCTGCTTCAGCTCGAGCGACGACAGCGAGCCGAAGAGCGAGAAGACGCCGACCATGACGAGGGCCGCGCTCGTGACCACGCCCGCGGTGACGGTGATCCCGTGCCGCACAGCCTCGTCGGTCGACATCCCGGAGTCGACTCCCTCGCGCACGCGGCTGAGGATGAACACGTGGTAATCCATCGACAAGCCGAAGAGGACCACGAACAGGAAGAGCGGCAGCCACGAGATGATCGAGCCGTTCGACGTGAAGCCGAGGATCGGCTCGGCCCATTGATGCTGAAAGACGAGCACGAGCACGCCGTAGGCCGCCCCCACCGAGAGCAGGTTGAGCGCGATCGCCTTGAGAGGCACGACGACCGACCTGAACGCGACGAGCAGGAGCAGGAACGCGAGGGCGAGCACGAAGACGATCACGAAGGGGATCCCGTGCTTCATCTGGTGCGTGAAGTCGACGTCTTCCGCGGTCGTTCCGGTGACAGCGGTCTCGACGCCCGGGATCCGGCCGAAGGTCTGAGGGACCAGCTCGTTCCGGAGAGTCGAGATCGCACGCTTGCTCGCGGCGTTGTCGCGCTCCCGGCTCAGCGGGAACTCGATCGATCCCCCAAGGTGGTCGCTTCCACTGACGGTGAAGGGGCGGTGCGCGATTTCGCGCGCGAGCGCGAGCCGCTCGAGCTCTCTCGTAGCAGCCCTCGCCTTCGGCTCCCAGCCGCGGGGCCCGACGGCGACGACGATCGCCGTGTCCGCCGCGCTCGGGAAGGCCGTCCGGATCTTGGCCAGCGTCGCAAGAGCCGGCTCGCTGTGTGCCGCAAGGGCTTCGTCGCCCGGCTTGTCCACGTGCAGTCGCAGAGCCGGCAGTGCAAGCGCGACGAGCAATCCGCCGGCGACGAAGCAGGAGAGGAGTGGACGCCGCAGCACCCGGTCGACGACGACCGGCCAGAAGCGGGAGCTCCGACTGTCGGTCTCCAGGTGCGGCACGAACGGTATTCGGCCCTTGTCGATCCGAGCGCCGAGCAATTCGAGCACCGCAGGCAGGACCGTCGACGGAGCCGGCGACCGCGCACGCGATGACCGTGATCGTCCCGCTCGCGATGCCGTTGAAGATGTCGAGACCGAGCACGAACATCCCGGCCATCGCGATCGCAACGGTGGTGCCCGAGATGAGGACCGTGCGCCCGGACGTCCGCGCCGTCCGCTTGAGGGCATCGTGCGAGGAGAGGCCGCGATGACGTTCCTCGCGGGAGCGGATGACGTAGAAGAGCGAGTAGTCGACGCCCACGGCCATTCCGATCAGGAGGACGACCGTCTTCACGCTGTCGTCGAGCGGGAATGCCTGGCTGATGAGCCCGAGCAATCCGAACGTCGCTACGACCGCCGTCAGCGCGAGCAGAACCGGCACGAGAGCCGCGACGACGGCCCCGAACGCAAAGAGGAGGATGATCAGCGTGACGGGGATCGAAAACAGCTCGGCACGGTGCAAGTCGTTCGTCACGACTCGGTCTCGTGCGTCGCTCGCCGTGATGTCCCCAGATTCCTCGATCGTCACCTTTGGATTGGCCGCTCCGGCGGCCAGGACCGAGGTCCGAAACGATCCGAACGAGTTGAAGCGCCTGACGACGCCGGCGACCAGAACGGCGTGGCGGTCCGGCGAGACGTAGACGACCGGTGTGCTGCCCAGCCCCTTCCGCATCCGTCGCCTGACGTCGGCCACTGCCGCTCGAAACGGGCCCTCCGCGGCTGTCAGCTGCTCGCTGTGGATGTAGCCGTACTCCCGCGCGGGCGGCCACGCGCCGTGCTCGTCCATGAGCGCATAGCCGCGCGCTGATTCTCCGACCGCACCGTTCTCGAGCTGCTTCGTGCCTGCGGCAATGCCGAGAGCCAGCGCGATCACGACGAAGAGAATCCATGCGCCGATCGCTCGCCACGAGCGCCGCATGCTCCAGCGACCGATCGTCGCGACCGATCTCACGAAGCGAGTTTACGCAGCCTTCGGGTTAGCTCAAACGGCCGGCCCGCCTAAAGCCGGGCTACGCGACTCGCTGTTCCCAGCGTGAGCGCTTCTTCGCCGCCTCGGCCTCGCGGTTCTTCGGCGGCGCGGTCGTCACGAGCTCGTCGAGGAGGCGGGCCGACGCCGCGGTCACGGCTTCGACCGCGCGCTCGAACGCGGCCTCGTTCGCCTGCGACGGCTTCGTGAAGCCGCTGATCTTGCGCACGTACTGGAGCGCGGCGTCGTGTCACCTCCTCGCGGGTCGCCGGAGGCTCGAAGTTGTAGAGCGTTCGGATGTTTCTGCACATGGGAGCCAGCCTAGCTAGCCGACGAGCTCGAGCAGTGCCGCCAGCTCGCGGCGATGCTCCTGGCTGTCGAACGACCGCGTCGGATGCGCGGGCAGCGCCGCCTCGATCAGCCGGCTCGACGAACGGATGTACACCGCCGGATGGATCTCCGCGTCGCGGTTCATCTCGACGGCGACCGCGATCGCGTTCGGGCCCGCCTCGTCGACGAACTGCTCGAGCGGGACGATGCCCTCGTCCCGGATCTCGCCGTCGAAGCTCACGACGCGGGCCAGGTACCCCTTCTGCACCCAGAGCTCGGGCGCGACCGCCAGCTCGTGCAGCAGGTACGGCAGCACCTGCTCGCGTTGGAGCACCGGCCGTTCGAGGCGCTTGCCGAAGCGCGTCTCGGCGAGATGCCGGACGAGAACGCGCGCGTTGTAGCGGAAGCCGTTGACCGAGGTCGAGTTCGACCCGAGCCCCTGCTTGCGCATCCCGGAGTAGCCCGATGACGCGTTTCCGGCGAAGTAGATGCCGGGCACGGAGACGCTCTCGAAGAACGGCGTCAGCGCCGGGATCCGGCCGTCGGCGACGGTCGCAAGGCCGAGCGCGGGCAGATCCAGGAGCGGCGTCCGGAACCCCGTCGCCACGAGCACGTCGTCGACCTCGAAGAAGAGCTCCCCGGCCCACGTCGTCCCGTGCGCCACGACCCGGAAGCCGCCGTCGCGCCGCTCGATGCGCTCGATCGTCGCGTCGACGACATAGGCGCTGGCGCCGCCCCGAGCGTACTCGTCGAGCGGCTGGAGGTAGCGCGCACGAACCGGCGAGCGGCCGATCTGCGCGGTGTCGACCGGCCTCGGCGAGGCAAGCACGATCCGCGCCGCCCAGGCGAGCAGCCCGCTCGCGACCTCGAAGCCCGAGTTGCGCTTGCCGACGATGAAGACGCTCCGCCCCCGGTACCGCTCGGGATCTCCCGTGTCGACGTAGTGCGCCGCCAGCTCGGCGCCGGGGATCGGCGCCTTCCACGGCTCGGTGACGCCGATCGCGAACACGGCCGCGCGGCACCGGTACTCCCCGTCGGAGGTGACGAGCACGAAGCCGTCGTCCTCGCGCCGCGTCGACTCCCAGCGGCAGCCGTAGCGGATCTCCAGCCGGGCCCGTTCCGCGAAGGCCACGAGACCCGCCTCCATCTCCGCGCGCGACGGGACGTCGAACGTGCGGTCCATCAACGCGGGGACGAGCGCGCGGCACTCCGGCTCCTCCGCGAGCAGGCTGTTGTGGTCGAACCACTCGTACTCGCGGGTCCCGCGCTCGAAGGGCGCGTCCGGCTTCGTCCACGTGATCAGGCGCTCGAAGACCGGGAAGCGCCGGAACATCCCTCCGGGCGAGTCGTCCGCCGACAGCACGGCGTGCCGGATCCCGTGCGCCCGCAGCTCATAGCTCGTCTGGAGACCGCCGGGCCCGCTGCCGACGACGACGACGTCGTAGTCGCCGGGCGGGAACGGCCTGTCGTCTACTGGCGCCATGCGAGCGCGTTGCGCAGCCGGTCCGCCTCCGCCTGGAGCAGGCGGTAGAGGAACCGCGGGCGTGCGAGCAAGAACTGCTCGAAATCCGGGCCCGGCACGACCGCGCAGCGCAGGAGGCTCGTCGCGACGACGTCCGCGGTCGGAGTCCCGCCGGTCAACAGGGACGTCTCGCCGAAGAAGTCCCCGGGTCCGAGCGTCCAGCGCGCCTCGCCGTCGACGTGAATCGTCGCGTTGCCCTCGAGGATGACGAAGAACCCGCTCCCGCTGAGCCCCTGCCGCAGAACGCGCTGACCCTCCGCGAACATCTCCTCGTCGACCGTGTGCGCGACGGACTCGAGCTCCGAGCGCGTGAAGTCGGCGAAGAGCGTCAGCCGGCCGAGCGTGTCAACGAGCTCCGAGCGACCGTTCATCGACCGACCACCGTACTAGGCTCGCGCGAACTTCTGCCAAGTGAAAGGAGCACGAGATGAAGGGTCGCCTCCCGACCGTCCTCTCCGCAACGGCTCTGCTGATCGCCCTCGCGTCGCTGACGCCCGTCGGCCAGGCCGCGCGCGACGCGATCACGCCGAAGGCGCGCTTTGCGCTGAACTCCGACCGGGTCGACGGCATTCACGCATCGCGCCTCCCCAAGGCCGGACGCCTGCTCGCCCTCGGCACGACGAAGAAGTTCCCGGCGTCCGTCTTCTCCGGCCTGAGCGGCCTCGAGACCGTGACCGCCGTGAGCGCGCAGGACTCGTCGAGCCCGAAGGTCGTCCTCGTCAACTGCCCGACCGGCAAGCGCGTCGTCGGCGCCGGCGTGCGCGTGACGGGCGCGGCCGCGAACAACGGGGACATCGTCGTCAACGAGTCCTATCCGAGCTCGGCCACGCAGTGGACCGTCCGCGCGATCGAGAGCAACGCCGTGGGCACGAGCTGGATGCTGACCGCGCAGGCCGCCTGCGTCGCGGGCACATGAGCCGTTAGGGCGGCGTCAAGAAGCGCGCAATACGCGTAGAGGTTCCGTCAAACCTCCGAGGTGAGGCCCTCGCGTCGGTGTAACAACTGAGTCATGCGCGACATCGTGTTCATCGCGGTCGTGGTCGGGTTCTTCGTCCTCGCCGCGCTCTTCGTCAAGGCCTGCGAGTCGATCTTCGAGCAGGAGCGCGACTAGTGGGCTGGCAGAACGCAGTCGGGCTCGTGCTCTCGATCGCCGTGCTCGCGTACCTCGTCTACGCGCTCCTGGCCCCGGAGAAGCTGGGATGAACGAGATCGCTGAAGCACTGATGGTCGCGATGCTCGTCCTCGGGCTCGCGCTCGGGTTCACCTTCCTGTTCGCGGTGTTCCGGGACCTGCGGCGATGAGCTGGCAGAACTGGCTCCAGCTGTTCGCGCTCGTCGGGAGCATCCTCCTCGTCACGCGGCTCCTCGGCCCGTACCTCGCCAAGGTGCTCGAGGGTGGACCCGCGCCCGGCGATCGCGTGTTCCTGCCCGTCGAGCGCGTGATCTACCGCGTGAGCGGCGTCGACCCGAAGCGCGAGCAGCCGTGGACCGCGTACGCGCTCTCGCTGCTCGCCTTCAGCGCCGTGTCGGTCATCGGCCTCTACCTGCTCCAGCGCGTGCAGGGCTCGCTGCCGCTGAACCCGACGGACGTCGGCGGCCGTGCCGCCCGCGCTCGCGTTCAACACCGCGGCGAGCTTCGTCACGAACACGAACTGGCAGAACTACGGCGGCGAGTCGACGATGAGCCATCTCACCCAGATGGCCGGGCTGACCGTGCAGAACTTCGCGTCGGCCGCGGTCGGGATCGCCGTCGCGATGGCGCTCGTGCGCGGCCTCGTGCGCCGGCGCTCGGACACGATCGGGAACTTCTGGGTCGACCTCACGCGGACGACGACCCGCGTCCTGCTGCCGTTCTCGATCGTGCTCGCGCTCGCTGCTCGCGAGCCAGGGCGTCGTGCAGATCGCTGCGCGGCCCGGCGCACGCGCACGACGGTCGAGGGGGCGACCCAGACGATCTGGCGCGGCCCGGTCGCGAGCCAGGAGGCGATCAAGGAGCTCGGCACGAACGGCGGCGGCCCCGCGAACGCCAACTCCGCGCACCCGTTCGAGAACCCGACGCCGTTCACGAACTTCTTCGAGATACTCGGCGCTCCTCGCGATCCCGTTCGCGCTCACGTACGCGTTCGGCCGGCTGGTCGGCGACCAGCGGCAGGGCTGGGCGATCTTCGCGGCGATGTTCGTGCTCTGGATCGGCTCCGCGGGCATCGCGATGCACTACGAAGCCGCCGGCAACCCGAAGCTCGACGCGGCCGGCGCCAGCCAGAGCCTGGGCAACATGGAGGGCAAGGAGGTGCGGTTCGGCTCGGCCGCGTCGGGCCTCTTCGCCGCCTCGACGACCGGCACGTCGACCGGCGCGGTGATCGCGCGCGCACGACAGCTTCACGCCGCTCGGCGGCGCGGTCCCGCTCGTGAACATGATGCTCGGCGAGGTCTCGCCGGGCGGCGTCGGCGCCGGGCTCTACGGGATGCTGATCTTCGCGCTGCTCGCGGTGTTCATCGCCGGGCCTGATGGTCGGCCGGACGCCCGAGTACCTCGGCAAGAAGATCCAGGCGGCGGAGATGAAGCTCGTCGTCGCTCTACATCCTCATCGTGCCGACCGCTGATCCTCGTCTTCGCCGGCGGTCTCGGTGGTGCTCGACGCACGGCGAAGTCGTCGATCCTGAACCCGGGCGCGCACGGGCTCTCCGAGATCGTCGTACGCGTTCACGTCGACGGCGAACAACAACGGCTCGGCCTTCGGCGGGCTGACCGGGAACACGGACTGGTTCAACACGACGCTCGGGCTGGCGATGCTCGCGGGCGCTTCCTGCCGATCGTCCTCGTGCTCGCGATCGCGGGCTCGCTGGCCCGCAAGCAGCCGGTCCCGGCGTCGGCCGGAACGTTCCCGACCGGCACGCCGCTGTTCGCGGCGCTGCTCGTCGGCGTCGTGCTGATCGTCGTCGGGCTCACGTACTTCCCGGTGCTCTCGCTCGGGCCGATCCTCGAGCAGCTCGGGCTGTGACGCCTGCGCAACGCACCGCGCTCGCTGCTCGACCGCGAGATCCTCCTGCGCGCGGCCCGCGACAGCGTGCTCAAGCTCGACCCGCGCCGGATGGCGCGCAACCCGGTCATGTTCGTCGTCGAGGTCGGCAGCGTCCTGCGTCACCGCTGCTCGCGATCGCGACGATCCGAGCGTCTTCGCCGTGGCTCGTCGCGGTCTGGCTCTGGTTCACGGTGCTGTTCGCGAACTTCGCCGAGGCGGTCGCCGAGGGCCGCGGCAAGGCGCAGGCCGACGAGCTGCGCAAGACGCGCGCGGAGACGATCGCCCATCGGCGCCGGCCGACGGGTCGCTCGAGGACGTCCCGAGCTCCGAGCTTCGCGCTCGGCGACGAGGTCGTCGTCTCGGCCGGCGAGGTGATCCCGGGCGACGGCGAGGTGATCGAAGGCATCGCCAGCGTCGACGAGTCGGCGATCACCGGCGAGTCGGCGCCGGTGATCCGCGAGTCCGGCGGCGACCGCTCCGCCGTCACCGGCGGCACGCGGGTGCTCTCCGACCGGATCGTCGTGCGCGATCACGGCGAAGCCGGGCGAGAGCTTCCTCGACCGGATGATCGCGCTCGTCGAGGGCGCCGAGCGGCAGAAGACGCCGAACGAGATCGCGCTCAACATCCTGCTCGCCGGGCTGACGATCATCTTCCTGCTCGCGGTCGTGACGCTGCAGCCGTTCGCGTCTACTCGGGCGCGGAGCAGTACGTGATCGTGCTCGTCGCGCTGCTCGTCTGCCTGATCCCGACGACGATCGGCGCGCTGCTGTCGGCGATCGGCATCGCGGGCATGGACCGGCTCGTGCGCCGCAACGTGCTCGCGATAGCGGGCGCGCGGTCGAGGCGGCCGGCGACTGCTCGACGCTGCTGCTCGACAAGACCGGGCACGATCACGCTCGGCAACCGCCAGGCAGCCGAGTTCCTGCCGCTCCCCGGGGTCGACGAGCGCGAGCTCGCCGACGCGGCGCAGCTGTCGAGCCTCGCCGACGAGACGCCCGAGGGGCGCTCGATCGTCGTGCTCGCGAAGGAGCGCTACGGCCTCCGCGAGCGAGAGCTCGCGCGCAGCGGACGCTCATGCCGTTCACCGCGCGAGACGCGGATGAGCGGCGTCGACCTCGAACGGCACGCACGATCCGCAAGGGCGCCGCCGACGCGATCCGCCGCTGGGTCGAGGACCGACGGCGGCACCGTTCCGCCGACAGCTCGAGCCGATCGTCGACGAGATCGCGCGCTCCGGCGGCACGCCGCTGGTCGTCGCCGACGGACGCGACGAGCGCTCGGCGTCGATCCACCTCAAGGACATCGTCAAGGAGGGCATGCAGGAGCGGTTCGCCGAGCTGCGCGCGATGGGCATCCGCACGGTCATGATCACCGGCGACAACCCGCTCACCGCGGCGGCGATCGCCGACGAGGCCGGCGTCGACGACTTCCTGGCCGAGGCGACGCCCGAGGACAAGATGGCGCTGATCAGGCGCGAGCAGGCGGGCGGCAAGCTCGTCGCGATGACCGGCGACGGGACGAACGACGCGCCCGCGCTCGCCGCAGGCCGACGTCGGCGTCGCGATGAACACCGGCACGCAGGCCGCCAAGGAGGCCGGGAACATGGTCGACCTCGACTCGAACCCGACGAAGCTCATCGAGATCGTCGAGATCGGCAAGCAGCTGCTGATCACGCGCGGCTCGCTGACGACGTTCTCGATCGCGAACGACGTCGCCAAGTACTTCGCGATCATCCCGGCGATGTTCGCCGGCGCGTTCCCGGCGCTCGACCGGCTGAACATCATGCAGCTCGACGAGCCCGCAGTCGGCGATCCTGTCGGCGGTCATCTTCAACGCGCTGATCATCGTCGCGCTGATCCCGCTCGCGCTGCGCGGGGTCCGGTTCCGGGCGGAGTCGGCGGCGTCGGTGCTGCGCCGCAACCTGCTGATCTACGGCGTCGGCGGGATCATCGTGCCGTTCATCGGGATCAAGCTGATCGACCTCCTGATCGGGAACGGGCTCGGAGCTCTGATGCGACGCCAGATCCTCCCCGCGCTGCTCGCGTTCCTCGTGCTTCACGGTGCTGACGGGCGTCGTCTATCCGCTCGTCATCACCGGCGTCGTCGCAGGTGGCGTTCCCGAACCGCGCCGACGGCTCCCTGATCGAGCGCGACGGCAAGGTCGTCGGCTCGAAGCTGATCGGCCAGAACTTCACCGGCCCGCGCTACTTCCACCCCCGCCCATCGGCGGCCGGCGACGGCTACGACGCGATGGCCAGCTCGGCCTCGAACCTCGGGCCGACGAACCAGACCCTGCTCTCGGACGTCCGCAAGCGCGTCCTCGTCTACGACGCGTTGAACAGGCATCCCGGTGCCGCACCCGGCGACGCGGTCACGGCGTCCGGCTCGGGCCTCGATCCGCAGATCTCGCCGGAGAACGCCCGCGTGCAGGCGCCGCGAATCGCACGCGTCCGCGGGCTCCCGCTCGCCGCGGTGCTGAGCCTCATCGACAAGAACACCGACGGACGGTCCCTCGGCTTCCTCGGCGAGCCCGGGGTCAACGTCCTCGAGCTCAACCTCGCGCTCGACAAGCAGGCGTAGCCTTTCACCATGGCGCGAGGCCAGCTCCGCATTTACCTCGGTGCCGCGGCGGGCGTCGGAAAGACGTACGCCATGCTCAACGAAGGACGGCGCCGCGCCGGCTACGGCGAGGACGTCGTCGTCGGCTACGTCGAGACGCACCGCAGGCCGAAGACGGCCGAGCAGGTCGGCGACCTCGAGGTCGTCCCGCGCAAACGAATCGAGTACCGCGGAGCGACGCTCGAGGAGATGGACATCGACGCCGTCCTCGCCCGCCGCCCTCAGGTCGCGCTCGTCGACGAGCTCGCGCACACGAACGCGCCCGGCTCACGCAACGAGAAGCGCTGGCAGGACGTCGAGGAGCTGCTCGAGGCGGGGATCTCGGTCATCGGGACGCTCAACATCCAGCACGTCGAGTCGCTGAACGACGTCGTCGAGGAGATCACCGGTGTCAAGCAGCAGGAGACGATTCCCGACGCGGTCGTGCGCGCGCGCAGACGAGCTCCAGCTCGTCGACCTGACCCCGGTCGCGCTGCGCAACCGGCTCGCGCGCGGCGACGTCTACCCGCCCGAGCGGATCGATGCCGCGCTCGCCAACTACTTCCGGCCGGGCAACCTGGCGGCGCTGCGCGAGCTCGCCCTCGCCTGGCTCGCCGACCGGGTGGACGAGGGGCTCGAGGAGTACCGCCGAAGCCACGGGATCGAGAAGCCCTGGGAGACCCGCGAGCGGGTGCTCGTGGCGCTGACCGGGTCGCCCGACGGCGAGCGCTTGATCCGGCGGGCCTCGCGCATGGCACAGCGGATGAACGGCGAGCTCGTCGCCGTCCACGTGGTTCCGCAAGACGGGCTCGCGGCGCCGACCGCGGAGCTGCTCGAGCGCCAGCGGGAGCTCGTCGGCGAGCTCGGCGCGAGCTACCACGAGGTCGTGGGCGAGGACATCGGCGACGCGCTCCTCGACGCGGCGCGCTCGCTGAACGTGACGCAGATCGTGATGGGCGCGAGCCGGCGCTCTCGGTGGCAGCGCCTGACGCAAAGGCTCGGTGATCGGGAAGGTGATCCGCGGGTCCGGCACGCGGATCGACGTCCACGTCGTCAGCCACCCGGACGCGGCCGAGGAGGCCTTCGCGCTCCCGCGGACGCGCCGGCCCGCCTCGCTGCCGCAGCGGCGCATCGCGCTCGGCTTCGTGCTCGCCGTCCTCGGACCGCCCGTACTCGCCTACGTGCTCTCCAACCTGCGCGGGCAGATCGGGCTGCCGAGTGTCCTCCTCCTCTTTCTGCTGCTCGTCGTGTGGACGGCGGCGCTCGGCGGCCTCTGGCCGGCGCTCCTCTCCGCCGTCAGCGGCATCCTGCTCGTCAACTGGTACTTCACTCCCCCGCTGCACACGTTCACGATCGAGCGCGGCGAGAACATCCTGGCCCTGGTCGTGTTCCTCGCCGTCGCGACGACGGTCAGCCTCTTCGTCGATCTCGCGGCGAGGCGCTCCGTTCAAGGCCGAAGGGCGCAGGCCGAGGCCGAGGCGCTCGCCCGTCTCGCCGGCTCGGCTCCGGTCGAGGCCGTGCTCGACAGCCTGCGGCGCGTGCTGAACGCCGAGGGAGCTGCGGTTCTGCACCGCACCGAGACCGGCTGGCGGATCGACGCGACGAGCGGCAGCCGCATCCCCACGACGCCCGAGGCCGGGACGACGGCGATCGAGCTCGACGACGACCACATGCTCGTGCTCGCGGGCCGGCCGATTCGCGCCGAGGACCAGCGCGTGCTGGAGGCCTTCGCCAAGGAGCTCGACGCATCGGTCAAGCTCGGCGAGCTGGAAGCGGAGGTGAAGGCGGCGGGCGTGCGTCTCCGCGGCGAACGAGCTTCGCGCCGCGATCCTGTCCGCCGTCTCGCACGACCTCCGCACGCCCCTCTCCGGCATCAAGGCGTCGGTGACGAGCCTGCTCCAGGACGACGTCGACTGGACACCGGAGGCGCGCCGCGAGTTCCTCGAGACGATCGCCGAGGAGACCGACCGTCTGAACGCCCTCGTCGGCAACCTGCTCGACATGAGCCGGCTCCAGACCGACGCGCTCGAGATCCTGCCCAGCCGCGTCGGCCTCGAGGAGGTGCTCCCGGCGGCGCTGAGCAGCCTCGGTGTGGGCGACGACTCGATCGAGCTCGACGTGCCCGAGACCCTGCCCCGCGTCCTCGCCGACCCCGGCCTGCTCGAGCGCGCGCTCGCGAACGTGATCGACAACGCGGTCCGGTTCTCGCCCCCTGGAGTCCTGCCTCGGGTCACGGCCGGGGCGAGCGACGGCTATGTCGACGTCCGCGTCGTCGACCAGGGGCCGGGTGTGCCCGTCGCGGACGTCGAGCGCCTGTTCATGCCGTTCCAGCGCCTCGGCGACTCGAGCTCGGACGAAGGCGTCGGGCTCGGCCTCGCGGTCGCGAAGGGCTTCGTCGAGGCGATGGGCGGCGAGATCGAGGTCGAGAGCACTCCCGGCGGAGGACTGACGATCGTGCACCCGTCTGCGGGCGGCCGAATGACCCGCATCCTCGTCGTCGACGACGAGCCTCAGATCCTGCGCGCGCTCGGGACGAACCTGCGCGCGCGGGGCTACGACGTCGAGCTCGCGCCAACCGGCGAGGCAGCGCTGGCCGTCGCCGCGCGCAAGCACCCCGACCTGGTCGTCCTCGACCTCGGCCTGCCCGGGATCGACGGCGTCGAGGTGATCCGCGGCCTGCGCGGCTGGACCTCGATTCCGATCATCGTCCTCTCGGTGCGCGAAGGCGAGGGCGAGAAGGTCGCCGCCCTCGACGCCGGCGCCGACGACTACGTCACGAAGCCGTTCGGAATGGACGAGCTCCTGGCGCGGCTCCGCGCAGCCCTGCGCCGAGCGGCGCCGGCCGAGGAGGACGCCGTCGTCGAGACCGCGGACTTCACCGTCGACCTCGCGGCCAAGCGCGTCCGCGCCGCCGACGGCGAGATCCGGCTGACGCCGACCGAGTGGCACGTGGTCGAAGTGCTCGTCCGGAACGCGGGCAAGCTCGTCTCCCAGCGTCAGCTGCTCCAGGAAGTCTGGGGCCCGCAGTACGGGACGGAGACGAACTACCTGCGCGTCTACCTCGCCCAGATCCGCCGCAAGCTCGAGCCCGATCCGGCGAAGCCGCGCTACTTCATCACCGAGGCGAGGATGGGCTACCGCTTCGAGCCCGACGGCCCGGGCCAACACTGAGCCGATAGCGTCCGTCCGCGTGGAAGCGTCCGCGCGCGTAGAGCGGGTCACACCGCTCGAGCTCTTCTTCGACCTCGTCTTCGTCTTCGCGATCACGCAGGTCACGACGCTTCTGTCGGCGGACCCGACCTGGGGCGGGCTGCTCCGCGGGCTCGTCGTGCTCGCCGCGCTCTGGTGGGCGTGGGCCGCCTACGCGTGGCTGACGAACACGCTCAACCCCGAGGAAGGGCTGGTGCGGATCGCGATGTTCGTCGTCATGGGCGCGATGCTCGTCTGTGCGCTCGCGGTCCCGGAGGCCTTCGGCGACCACGGCGTCATCTTCGGGGTCGCCTACCTCGTGGTGCGCGCGATGCACATCGCCCTGTACGCGCTCGCCGCCCGCGGCGACCCCGACCTGCTCGGCGCGGTGCTCCGCATGGTGCCCTCGTCGACGATCAGCGGCTTCCTGATCCTCGGCGCCGGCTTCCTCGAGGGCAAGGAGCGGACGACGCTGTGGATCCTGGCGCTGGCGATCGACTACCTCGGCGTGCTCGTCGGCCGGGGCCAGGGCTGGCGCCTCTCACCCGGCCACTTCGTCGAGCGGCACGGCCTCGTCGTGATCATCGCGATCGGCGAGTCGATCGTCGCCCTCGGCGTGAGCGCGTCCGGAGCGCCGTTGACCGCAGGTGTGATCACGACGGCGCTCGTGGGGATGACGATCGCGATCGCACTCTGGTGGACGTACTTCGACTGGCTCGTGATCGTCCTCGAGCACCGGCTGCGAGAGACGACAGGAACGGCGCAGGCGACCCTCGCGCGTGACGCCTTCAGCTACCTGCACTTCGTGATGGTCGCAGGGATCGTGCTCTTCGCGATGAGCCTCAAGAAAGCGTTGGCGCACTACGACGCCCACCTGGCCGTGGTGCCTGCGACAGCCCTGTGCGCCGGCCTCGGCGCGTACCTGCTCGCGCACGTGCTGTTGCGCTACCGGATCTCGGGGACGATCGGCCACGGCCGCCCCGTCGCGTTCGCGGCGTTGATGGTGCTGTGGCCGTTCGCCGACAACATGCCCGCTCTGGCTGCCATGTCGGTCGCCGCGGCGATCTTCGTCGTCCTGATCGCGTACGAGGCGATCCGCTACCGCGAGCCGCGTTCGTTCATCCGGCACGGCGGCGTTCCGACGCCGGAGGCGATGCGCGCGCAGCGGGTGCGGACGGGCTGACGGCCAGCTCCTCGTCGATCGCCTGGCGGAGCTCGATCAGGCTGTCGCGCAGCGCCGTCGTCTTCCGGCTTCCGAGCCGCGCCTCGACCGCCTCGGCGTAGCTCCGGAACCGCGGGCGCGCCTTGTTCAGAAGCTTGCGGCCGTCCGGCGTCAGCCGGATCAGGTACGACCTCCCGTCGGACGGATTGTCGATCCGCTCCGCGTGCCCGCGGCGCTCGAGCCTGCGCACGCGGAACGTCGACCGTCGAGAGCGGGAGCGTCGAGCAGCTCCGCGAGCGCGGTCGGCGTCAGCGGCCCGTCCGCGCCGATCGTGACGTAGAACGGGTAGTCGTCGGGCGGAAGCTCGGTTCCCTCGAGCGCGACCTCGACCAGACGCTTGCGCTTCTGCTGCGTCCAGAAGACCTCGAAGAGGATCGTCGGTGGGCCGGTGGCAGGCAAGAGATTTAGTGCAAGGTTGTTCTAAATTTGCTACAAGATTGTAGTACATGACCCGGATGCTTCCGATCGCCGCTCTCGTGTCCGTCGCCGTGATCGCCTCGGCCGCGGCCGCTCCTACACCTGTCGCCAAGGTCCAGGTCGGGTGTCTCGTCCGGCCTGGTGCTTTCCGCCGGCGGCTCGATCTGGACGTCCGATCTGATCATCCCGAAGGTCGTGCGGGTCGATCCCGCGTCGAACACGGTCACCAAGCGGATGAAGGCCGGCCAGAAGCCGTTCGGCCTCGCCTACGGAGCCCGCAGCCTCTGGGTGTCGGATCGCCAGGCGAACCGGCTCACGCGCCTCAACCCGAGGACGGGCAAGGTGCAGAAGCGAATCAAGATCGGCCTCAGCTCGTACGGACTGACCTTCGGAGCCGGCAGCGTCTGGGTCACGAGCGAGAGCGACCGAACCCTGCGCCGGATCAGCCCGAAGAAGAACAAGGTCGTCGCGAAGATCAGGGCCGGAGCGCAGCCGAACGGCGTCGCCTACGCGTTCGGCGCGATCTGGGTCGCCGACCTGGGCGGCGGAAGCGTGCTGAAGGTCGACGTCCGCCGGAACCGGGTCGTCGCGCGCTTCCCGGTGCCGAAGGCCGACTGGATCACGCCTTCTGCCGACGCCCTATGGGTCTCGACGGAAGCCAACGACGTCGTCCGGCTCGATCCGAGCACGGGCGCCGTGCTCGCGCGAATCCCGGTCGGCGCAAACCCGCTTGCGTCGGCCTGGGTCGGCGGCCAGCTCTGGGTGCCGAACATCGACGACGGAACCGTCTCCATCATCGATCCGGCCACCAACTCGGTGCGGACGACGCTCGCGGTCGGCAAGCAGCCGCTCGCGATCGCCGAAAGCGGCGGCGACGCATGGGTCTCGAGCTCGTTCGACGGCGAGCTCTGGCGGATCCACCCGTAGAGCAGAGAGAGCCCGCGCGGACCAGTCGGCCCGCGCGGGATCCTGATTCCCTAGCTCGTTCGCTCGCCCGCGTGCACCTCGCCGCGCCAGGCACCGGTCTCGGCACCCGTTGTCTCGACGAGCTGCTTGAACCGCTTCAGGTCGGCACCGACCTGGCGCGAATCGAGCCCGGCCTTCGCGCCGAGCTGCTCCATCAGGCCGTCCGGCTCGTAGGACATCTCGACCGTGACGAGCGTCGAATCCGGGCCCAGCGGCTCGAACACGACAAGCCCGTTCGGCCCGTTGCCCGAGATCGCCCGCCAGGCGATCTTCTGATCCGGAACCTGCTCCACGATCTCCGCCTGCCACTCGCGGCGCGCGCCGCCGATGTTGGCGGCCCAGCCCAGACGCGTCTCGTCGATCTGCACGACCGACTCGACGCCCTCCATGAACGTCGGGAACTGCTCGAACTGCGTCCACTGGTCGTACGCCGTGGCCGCCGGCACGTTGACGTCGATCGTCTCCTTGATCGTTTCCATGTGACCCCCTTCGGTTGGTTCATCTGCTGCTGCCCGTTTCGGTCGACGCGAAACGCGCTCAGACCGATGCGCGGCCGACGTGTCCGCGCGTCACCTCGGCGGGAGACGTGCAGCCGCAGAGCGCGAGGGCGAGCTCGAGCTCATCACGGAGCAGCTCGAGGACGCGCTGGACGCCGTCGGCACCACCCGCTCCGAGCCCCCACAGCGGAGGCCGGCCGGCCAGCACCGCCTGCGCTCCGAGCGCGAGCGCCTTGACGACGTCCGCCCCGCGCCGAATCCCGCCGTCCATCAGCACGACGAGACGATCGCCCGCGGCCTCGACGACCTCCGGCAGCGCGTCGAGCGTGGCCGCGACCCCGTCGAGCTGACGGCCGCCGTGATTCGAGACGACGACTCCGTCCACGCCGGCCTCTGCGGCCAGCACCGCATCCTCGGCCGTGAGCACGCCCTTGACCAGCACCGGCAGCGACGTCACGGAACGCAACCACTCGAGATCGTCCCAGGTCAGCGTGTCGTCGACGGCCCAGCTGATGTCCTCCGGCGACACGGCTCGGCTGGCCTCGGCGAGCGCGACGAAGGCCGGAACCGGGAGCTCCTCCGGAACCACGAACCCGGTGCGGAGATCCCGCTCACGCCGGCCGAGACGGGGTAGGTCGACGGTCACGATGACCGCGGTGAAGCCGGCCGCCTCGGCCCGCTCGACGACGTCGCGGACGAACCCGCGGTCGCTCGACCAGTAGAGCTGGAACCAGCGCGGAGCACCGGGCGCCGCTTCGGCGACCTCCTCGATCGTCGCCGTCGCGAACGTCGAAAGGCACATGACGGTGCCCGCGCCCGCGGCCCCGCGCGCCATCGCGAGCTCGCCGTCCGGATGGACGGTGCGCTGGAAGGCCGTCGGCGCGACGAACAGCGGCATCGAGCTCTCCGTGCCGAGCACCGTCGTCGTGGTCGTCACGCGCGAGACGTCGACGAGCATCCGCGGGCGCAAGATCCAGCGCTCGAACGCGGCCCGATTCTCGCGCAGCGTCCACTCGTCGTTCGCCCCACCCGCGACGTAGCCGAACGCTCCCGGGTCGAGGCGTTCCTCCGCCGCGCGCTCGTAGTCCCAGACGTTGACGAGGTCGTCGCTCAGCGAGCCGACTCCGCGGTCAGCCGGACGTAAAGCGGGCCGCCTCGTCCGACCCGCTCGTCGCGTCGCCCTCGCTGTACGAGTGCGCGCCCGCACCGGCGAGATGGCCGCGATCGACGATCAGGTACTCCTCGCGGATCGGGCGCCCGTCGAACCAGCACTCGAGGATCTCGCGTGTGCCCGCCGCGTAGCGGGCCTGCGCCGAGAGGCTCGAGCCCGAGGTGTGCGGCGTCATCCCGTGGTGCGGCATCGTCCGCCACGGATGATCGTGGGGCGCCGGCTGCGGGAACCAGACATCGCCCGCGTACCCCGCGAGCTGGCCGCTTTCGCACGCCGCCGCGACCGCGTCGCGATCGCAGATCTTCCCGCGGGCAGTGTTCACGAGGTAGGCGCCGCGCTTCATGCGGCCGATCATCTCGGCATCGAAGAGGTGCTCAGTCTCGGGATGCAGCGGCGCGTTGATCGTGACGACGTCGCAGACCGCGACGAGCTCCTCGGGAGTCTCGTGGTAGGTGACGCCGAGCTCCTGCTCGACCTCGGCGGGCAGCCGGTGCCGGTCCGTGTAGTGGAGGCCGACCTCGAACGGTTTGAGGCGGCGCAGCACCGCCGAGCCGATGCGACCCGCGCCGACAGTGCCGACCTGCATGCCCTCGAGGTCGTACGACCGCGAGACGGCGTCCGCGATGTTCCAGCCACCGTCGAGCACGATCCGGTTCGAGGGTAGGTAGTTGCGGACGAGCGCCAGGATCATCATCACGACGTGCTCGGAGACGCTGATCGAGTTCGAATAGGTCACCTCGGCGACCGTGATCTCGTTGTCGATCGCCGCCTGGAGGTCGACGTGGTCGGACCCGATCCCGGCGGTCACGGCGAGCTTGAGGTTCGGTGCCTTGGCGATCCGCTCCGCGGTCAGGTACGCGGGCCAGAACGGCTGCGAGATGACGATCTCGGCGTCGGTGAGCTCGCGCTCGAAGGCGGAGTCAGGCCCGTCCTTGTCGGACGTGACGATCAGCTCGTGGCCACGGCCTTCGACGAAGCTCCGGAGCCCGAGCTCGCCGGAGACGCTGCCGAGCAGCTCGCCGGGCGTGAAGTCGATCGCCTGTGGCGTCGGGGTCGTTTGGCCGCCGTGGTAGCCGGCGATCTCGGGGACGCCGTCACGCGCGTACTTCGGCGGGTAGCCGTCGACGGGGTCGTCGTAGAGGACGCAGAGGACCTTCGCCACGGCGCTATCTTGGCTGGAGCTCGGCGTGGATGCGGCCCGAGGCGTCTCGTGAGCCGCCCTCCGGAGCGGCCCGCGCGCACTGCGAGGATCTCGGCGAGGATCGAGACGGCGGTCTCGGCGGGCGTCTCCGCCCCGAGGTCGAGGCCGGTCGGACCGGAGAGGCGATCGATCTCGGCCTCCGAGAGGCCCTCCGCGAGCAGCCGTTCGCGGCGGCGCTCCTGCGTGCGCCGCGAGCCGAGCGCACCGACGTAGAACGCTTCGCTGCGCAAGGCGCCGACGAGCGCCGGGACGTCGAATCGCTCCTCGTGGGTGAGCACGACGACGGCGCTTCGCTCGTTCAGCGCAATCCGTTCGAGAGCCGCTTCCGGCCACTCGACGAGCAGCTCGTTCGCCGTGCTGATCCGGTCCCGCGTGGCGAACGTGGCTCGCGGGTCGGCGACGACCGTGTCCCAGCCGAGCTCCTTCGCGCCGCGGCAGAGCGCCTCGGCGATGTCGACCGCGCCGAAGACGACGAGCCGGTGCGGCGCCGCCTCCTCGACGAGCCGCTCGAGCTCGCTCAACGAGACTCGCTCGATACCGACGTCGATCTCACCCCCGCACGGCAGGCCGACCGACCCGGCCTGCTCGTCGGTGATCCCGTACGTGAGCATCTGCGGCTCGCCGTTCTCGAGCACCTCGCGCGCAGTGAGCGCGACCTCGCTCTCGACGCAGCCGCCCGAAACCGACCCGGCCAGCTCTCCCTGCTCCGAGACGGCCAGCTTCGAGCCGACCGGCCGGGGAGCGGAGCGCCGTGTGGCGAGGACCGTGGCGAGAGCCATGTGCTCATCGCCGCGGTCTCGCCATCGAATGAGCTGGTCGAGGATCTCTCTCATCGCCCAGCTACGAGCCTATCTAGGCCTAGGCAGCCTGCTCCAGCTCGTCGTCGTCATCGCGCAGGCCGCCGAGCAGCTCGGCCAGTTGCGCCATCGCCTCGCCCTCGACCTGGCGGACGCGCTCGCGGGAGATGCCGAGCTCCTTGCCGATCGTCTCCAGCGGCTGTGGATCGCCGTCGAGCCCGAAGCGCAGCTCGAGCACCTGACGCTCACGCTCGGGCAGCCGGCTCAGCGCCCGCCGAACTTCCAGCCGCCGCAGCGAGTCGACAGCCTGATCCTCCGGGTCGGCCGCCAGCGGATCGCTGAAGAGATCGCCGAGCTCGCCCTCGTCCTCGACGCCGACGCGCTGGTTCAACGACACCGGCGCTTCGGCCGCATCGAGCGCCTCGTCGACATGCTGTGGCGAGAGCTCTGCGGCCTCCGCCAGCTCCTCGCGGGTCGGCTCACGCCCGAGCTGCGTGCGCAGCCGGCCCGCGACGCGCGCGAGCTTGAGCCGGCGCTCGTGGACGTGGCTGGGGACGCGGATCGTCGACGACTGGCTCGAGATCGCGCGCTGACACGCCTGCCGGATCCACCACGTCGCGTACGTCGAGAACTTGAATCCGCGTCGCCAGTCGAACTTCTCGACTGCGCGGTTCAGCCCGATGACCCCGTCCTGGACGAGGTCGAGCAGCGGGACGTCGTGCCCCTGGTAGCGCTTGGCGATCGAGATCACCAGTCGCAGGTTCGAGTTGATCATGCGTTCCTTCGCCGCCGCGTCTCCCCGTTCGATCCGCTTGGCGAGCGCGACCTCCTCGGCCGCGGTCAGCAGGGCGAAGCGTCCGGCCCTGTTCATGAACAGGGTCAGGGCGTCGGTCGTGCCCGGGAGCTCGCGGCCTTCGTACGCCTCGCGAACGGGCGCGACAACGTCGACCTCACGAGCCTCGAGCTCGGTCCGCAGCGCGGCGAGCTCCTCCTCGTCGAGGTCGTGCTCGGCGACGAACGCCTCGAGCGCGCTCTCCTCGATCGTCCCCCGCTCCTCGGCGTCGCCGAGGAATGTCTGAATCGGCTCTTCCAGAATCACGGTCACAGCGCTCCTCGCCTTCTGCCGCCGCTGCTCGAAGCGCGCGATGCGGCTGCCGCTCGAGGTGGCGCGCTCTCTGCCCGTGTAGGCCGGATGACAGTTCGAGCAGGCGTCGACGACCAGCTCGCTTCGGGTCGAGCGGGTGGTGAACGTGCTGCCGCAGGACGTACAGCGGACGCTCGTGAGCGTCAGCTCAGGATGTATCTGCTTCAAAGAAAATCTCCTCCTTCATGGAGGGCAATTTCAGGGGTCCGAAAGGGTCCCCACCCTCACAGTGAAAAGAACGCTCTCGCGGCCCGCTCATATTCCACTTGGCAGCGCCGAACGAGGGATTTCGCCGGTTCGAGAGAATCGATTTCGTGAGGTTCGGCTAGATAGCAGTAGAAATGCGCTGAAGCCGCTCTGAACCCCCTATTGCGGGGCTGAAAGACAGGGCGCAGAATGACAACGCAGCCTCGCGATTCACAACGAATTTCGACCCTGGGGAGGGTACGACCTGTGGCCAAGAAGACTCCCGTCAAGTCTGCGTCAACGACCGTCGAGCGAAACGGCGCCTCCACGAATCCGAACGGCGCTCCCGCCCGCGAGGTTCTCGTCGCGGACATCATCATCAAGAACGCTCCCGACCCGGTCTTCGTCTCCGACCTCGAGGGCAAGATCCTGCAGGCGAACGACGCGGTTTCGCAGCTGCTCGGCTTTCGCCAGGACGAGGTCGTCGAGCAGTCGCTCTCGCGCTTCATCAGCGCCGAGGAGACCCGCGAGTTCACGGCCGCCCTGCGTGAGGTCGTCGAGCGCGGCGTGACGCGAAACGCCGTCCTCAACCCGCGCAGCGCCTCGGGCGAGGTGATCCCGACGACGCTGAACGCATCGGCGCTGCGCGACGCCGACGGGAACGTGATCGGCGCGATCGGCGTGCTCCGCGACATGCGCGAGCTGGACAAGGCGCGCGCGTACGCGGAGAGCCTGATCAAGAACGCGCCCGACCCGGTGTTCGTCTCCGACCTCGAGGGCAAGATCCTCGAGGCCAACGACGCCGTCTCCGAGCTCCTCGGCTTCCGCCGGGACGAGGTCGTCGAGCAGTCGCTCTCGCGCTTCATCAGCGAAGAGGAGACCCGCGAGTTCACGGCCGCGCTGCGCGAAGTGGTCGAAAGAGGCGTCACCCGCAACGCGCGCCTCAACCCGCGCGCCGCGACCGGCGAGGTCATCCCCACCTCCCTCAACGCCTCCGCGCTCAGAGACCCCGACGGGAGCGTGATCGGCGCGATCGGCGTGCTCCGCGACATGCGCGAGCTGGACAAGGCGCGCGCGTACGCGGAGAGCCTGATCAAGAACGCGCCCGACCCGGTGTTCGTCTCCGACCTCGAGGGCAAGATCCTCGAGGCCAACGACGCCGTCTCCGAGCTCCTCGGCTTCCGCCGGGACGAGGTCGTCGAGCAGTCGCTCTCGCGCTTCATCAGCGAAGAGGAGACCCGCGAGTTCACCGCCGCGCTGCGCGAGGTCGTCGAGCGAGGCGTCACCCGCAACGCGCGCCTCAACCCGCGCGCCGCGACCGGCGAGGTCATCCCCACCTCCCTCAACGCCTCGGCGCTGCGCGACGCCGACGGGAACGTGATCGGCGCGATCGGCGTGCTCAGGGACATGCGCGAGTACGAGGCCGTCGTGCGCGACCTCGAGCAGTCCAAGACGGAGCTCCAGGAAAAGATCCTCGACCTCGAGAAGTTCGAGGAGGTCGTCGTCGGCCGCGAGCTGAAGATGATCGCCCTCGAGAAGGAGCTCGAGGGCCTCCAGGACGAGGTCAAGACGCTCAGGGCCGACGGCGCCTAGAGACCGATGTCTGCGGAACCGGAAGCATTGCGCCGCAGCGGCGACGCTGCGGCCCTCGAGGAACAGATCGAAGAGCTTCAGCTGCGCGTGCGCCAGGCCGAGGAGCGGCGCCGCGCGCTGATCCACATCATGGGCGACCTGAACGAGTCGAACCGGCGACTCGGCGACCAGCGCAAGGCGATGCTGCACATCCTCAAGGACTCGCACCGGTCGAACCTCAGGCTCGAGGACAGCCGCAAGGCGATGATCCACATCATGGGCGACCTGCGTTCGACGACGCAGGTCATGGAGCGCCGCGAGCAGGAGCTCCGCGACAAGCAGGAGCAGCTCGTCCAGGCAGGCAAGCTGGCCACGCTCGGCGAGCTGACGACCGGGGTCGCGCACGAGCTGAACAACCCGCTGAACAACATCGGGCTCTACGTCGGCAACGTCATCGACCGGATCCACATGGGCGAGCTGTCGACCGAGAGCGCACGCGAGGACCTCGAGAAGGCGATGGAGCAGGTGCGGAAGGCGACGGAGATCATCTCCCACCTGCGCACGTTCGGCCGCGCGGCGCCCGTCACGTTCGAGGCCGTCGACGTCGACGAGGTGATCGAGCGCGCGCTCTCGCTGATGCAGGAGCAGCTGCGCCTGCGGGCGATCGACGTCGACCTCGACCTCTGTCCCGACGCGCTCATCGTGCAGGGCAACCCCATCCAGCTCGAGCAGGTCTTCATCAACCTGCTCACGAACGCGCGCGACGCGCTCAGCGAGGTCCCGGAGGCGCGGAAGAAGATCCGGATCGTCTCGTCGCTCGAGCGCGACCGGATCCGGATCGTCTTCGAGGACACCGGCCCCGGGATCCCGGCGGAGATCGCCAAGCGCGTCTTCGACCCGTTCTTCACGACGAAGGAGGTCGGCACCGGGACCGGCCTCGGGCTCTCGATCACGTACAGCATCGTCAAGGAGCACGGCGGCGACATCTCGCTCTCGAAGACGCCGGGAGGCGGCGCCACGTTCACGGTCGAGGTGCCGGTCTACAGCGACGCCGCCGAAGGGGTGGTGCTCCGATGAACGACGCTCGGATCTTGCTCGTGGACGACGACGTCGCGCTGCTCGAGGCGCTGCCGCAGGCGATCCTGCTGCGCATGGAACGCGTCCAGATCGACACGTCGGAGACCGCAGCGGACGCGCTCGAGCGGATCACGGAGGTCGACTACGACGCGATCGTGACCGATATCAAGATGCCCGTGATGGACGGCCTCGCCCTCCTCGAGGAGATCGGGAAGGTGCGGCCCGGAACGCCGACGCTCCTGATCACCGGCCACGGCGAGCACGACCTCGCCGTCCGGGCGCTGCGCGGCGGTGCGTACGACTTCGTTGCGAAGCCGATCGACCGCGACTACTTCATCGCCTCGCTCGAGCGCGCCATCGGGATGCGCCGGCTCGACCGCGAGGTCGAGCGGCAGCGGCTCGCTCTCGAGCGGCACGCGAGCGTGCTCGAGCACGTGGACGACGGCGTCTTCCTCGTCGACGACTCGGGCGTCATCCAGCATTGGAACCCCGCGGCTGCGGCGGTCACCGGGCTTACGCCGAGCGCCGTCCTCGGTCAACGCGCAGACGATGTCCTGCCGGACTGGCGTGCTGTCTGTCCGACCATCCCCATCGCCTCGGTCCCGGGACCGGGGAGCACCGGCGCCAGGACGCTCCCCTTCGTGATCGAGGGCCGCGAGGTCTGGCTCTCCATCTCCGGCGTCGCCTTCGAGGACGGCGTCGTCTACGCGTTCCGGAACCTGACCGAGGAGCGCGCGCTCGACGAGCTCAAGGGCGAGTTCGTCGCCACCGTCTCGCACGAGCTCCGCACTCCGCTCGCCGCCATCTACGGCTCGGCGCAGACACTGCTCCGCGACGACATCGAGATCGGCGAAGACAAGCGTCAGCGCCTTCTGCAGGTGATCGCGCAGGAGTCGGAGCGGCTCTCGCGCGTGGCCTCGGACATCCTGCTTGCGAACCGGATCGACTCCGGCCGCCTGCAGCTCGAGACGAGGCCCCTCGACGTCGCCCGCCTCGCGGAGGACGTCGTCGAGCAGATGCGGTCGTGCTTCGCCGAGCGCGACGACGTCACCCTCGAGCTCGTCGCCGCGGAGCCGGGCTCGTTCGTCGCGGCCGACGAGGACAAGCTCCGCCAGGTCCTGATCAATCTCGTCGACAACGCCGTCAAGTACTCACCGGACGGGGGCGCGGTCGAGGTCCGCGTCGAGCCCAACGTGACGAGTCTCCGGGTCTCGGTCTCGGACGAGGGCCTGGGCATCCCCCACGGCGAGCAGCAGCGGATCTTCGGCAAGTTCTACCGGGTCGATCCGCAGCTCTCACGCGGCGTCGGCGGGACGGGGCTCGGCCTCTACATCTGCCGCGAGCTCGTGCGGCGGATGGATGGTCGGTTGACCGTCAGCTCGAAGGAAGGCGAGGGCTCGACCTTCGTCGTGGAGCTCCCACTCGCTGCCGCGCCGGCGGCCGAGCCGGACGCTCCGGTCGTGCAGCACGCCTGATTAGCGCCTGTTCGATCGGGAACAACCAAAGGGATGACAGATCCTGTCCAGACGCCGAAACGGCTCTACCGCAAGGCTGCGCGGGGCAAGGAGGACGAGAGCATGCCGATCGTCCTCGGCGGCGTGATGCTCGTCGTCACGCTCGCGGTCGTGATCCTGCTGACGATCACGTTCCTCGTGTACTTCCTCGCGTAGCGGCTAGCGCTCGAGCTCGAAGACGAGCTCCAGCCCGTCCTCTTCGTCGATCGCCTCGCCGGTCTGGCGAAAGCCGAGCTTGCGGATGATCGCGAGCGACGGCTCGTTGTCCGGCGTCGCCGAGGCGACGTAGTGGCGAACGCCGCGCTCCTCTGCTCGTCGCAACAGCTCGGTCGCGGCCGCAGTCGCATACCCGTGACCGCGCCAGGGCTCTTCGATCGTGTAGCCGATCTCGACCGCGTCGGGGCTCTGGTTCGCGTTCACGCCCGGAGGGCCGTGGTAGCCGGCATGCCCGATCATCTGCCCGTCGAGCACGACCGCGTGCGGGCACCACTCCAGGAAGCGCTCGTCCCGGCGCATCTGGCTGAGCCGGAGCGCGAAGAAGCGCATGATGCCTTCACCTGGAAAGTCGTCGGGCAACCGGACGTCGAGCGCCTCCGAGGCTCGCTCGCGGTCGCCATCGAGGACCGCCTCGAGAAACTCCGGCGTCATCGGTCGAAGCTCGATCAATCGCAGGGCGTCTCGCGTTGCGGCAGCCGCTCGAGGAGCGACGCGAGGGTCTCGAGCTCGCCGTGCTCGAACCGCTCCGAGAAGAGCGCGCGCACGCTGGCGACATGCGTCTTCTTGGCCTGCTCGAGCTTCTTGCTCCCCTTCGGCGTGAGCACGGCGTAGGTCACGCGCGCGTCCTCGGCACACGGCCGGTTGCTGACGTAGCCGGCCTCCTCGAGCCCCTTCAGGAGACGCGTGATCCCCGACGGGGTCAGGAGCAGGCTCTCGACGAGGTCGACCCGCTTCAGAGCCTGCTCGGGCGCGCGGTTGAGCTGCGCGAGCACGTCGTAGTCGTTGATCGTCAACCCGTGCGTCGCAAGCAGCTCGGCGTTGAACTGGCGCGTCACGGCCGCATGCGCGCGCAGGAAGTTGATCCACGCCTCGATCTCGATGCTCTCTCAGATCAGTTACTTGACTACTCAATCATTCTCCGCTATTCTCTTGATCGCTCAACTATTGAGCACGCAAATACTAGCACTCATCCGAAAGGAGTCCAAGTGTCCGCAATCCAGACAGAGACCTCAACTCTCATCCCAACCGGGACGTGGACGGTCGATCCGGTGCACTCGAGCATTCGGTTCGACGTCGTCGACACGGACTCGATGATGAAGTCGATCAGCGGCCGGTTCACCGACTTCGAGGGTACCGTCGAGGGCGGCGAGGAGCAGTCCGCGCAGGGCGTCGTCCGCACGCCGAGCGTGCTGACCGACAACGACATGCGCGACGAGCACCTCCGCTCGAACGACCTGCTCGGGACGGATCGGTATCCGGAGATCACGTTCAAGTCGAGCCGGATCGAGCACGTCGACGGCGACCGCCACAAGATCTTCGGCGACCTGACCGTCAAGGAGGTCGCGATCCCGGTCGAGCTGGACGCGAAGTTCCAGGCGACGGGCAAGGACGCCGACGGTCGTCGAGAAGACGCTCTTCCGCGTCGAGGGCGAGATCGAGTGGGGCCCGACGCGCGTCGAGATCACCGCCGACATCACCGCGGTGCGTGCGTGACGAAGATCCTCGGCATCTCAGGCAGCCTGCGGGAGCGCTCCTACAACACGGCGCTCCTGCGGGCTGCGGCCGAGCTCGCTCCGCCCGACGCGGAGATCGAGCTCTTCGACCTGGCCGCGATCCCGCTCTACAACGACGACGTCGAGTCGGCCGGCGACCCCGCGCCCGTCGCCGAGCTGCGGGCCGCAGTCGCGGAGGCCGACGCGCTCCTGCTCGCGACTCCCGAGTACAACCGCGGGACGTCCGGCGTGCTGAAGAACGCGATCGACTGGCTCTCGCGGCCGGCGCTCGCGTCCGTGCTGCGCTGGAAGCCGGTGGCGATCATGGGCGCCTCGAGCGGCCGCGGAGGGACGCGGCGGGCGCAGCAGCAGGTGCGCGATGCGCTGCTCTTCCCGGGTGCGATCGTCCTCGAGCAGCCCGAGGTCGCGGTTCCGATCGCGTGGGAGCGCTTCGACCCGGACCTGGAGCTGACGGACGAGAACATCGGCGCGGCTGTGACCGAGCTGCTGGCCGGACTGGTCGAGCTCGCGCATCAGCACCAGCTCGTCGCGGCCTAGCCCCGGCGCTGGATCTCGACCGCTCGGCGCAGGATGTCGCGCAGCGCGCGCTGGTCTGCGGCCGGCAGCGCCGCGATCGGAGGCGGCGGCTCGGACATGACCTCGAACACCCGCTCGCGCAGGCGCTTGCCCTCGGCCGTCAGCGCAAGCGCCTTCACGCGCCGATCGTCCGGATCCGGCTGACGCTCGGCGAGGCCCTTGCCCTCGAGCCGGTCCGCGAGCGCGGTCACGTTCGAGGCGTCGCAGAAGAGCACGTCGGCGAGCTCCCGCATCGGGCGGGGCCGGTCCGGCTCGAGCAGACGCAGCGCATGAGCGAGCGGAAACGTGAGGCCCAGCTCGGCCAGCCTCACCGCGGCCAGCTTCCGGGTCTCCATTCCGATCTCGAAGAAGAGCTGCTGCGCCTCGTGGGCCGGGGACTTCGGTGGAGCCATCACGGCCATCACCTGGGGATGATACTTGAACTAGTCGATCTGTGCAACCATCGATATTTGCCTGCTTCAAGTATCGTCATGTAGAGTCGCCGAATGGCGCAAGCGCACGGAATCGAGGCCGAGGGGCTCGTCCGCACGTTCAAGGGCGACATCCGCGCGGTCGACGGGATCGACCTCCGCGTCGAGCCCGGTGAGATCTACGGCTTCCTCGGGCCGAACGGCGCCGGCAAGTCGACGACGGTGCACATGCTGACGACGCTCCTGCCCCCCACCTCGGGCACCGCGCGCGTGGCCGGCTTCGACATCGTCAAGGAGGGGCCCAAGGTGCGGACCGCGATCGGCGCCGCGCTGCAGGAGGCCGCGCTCGACAACCTGCTCACCGGCCGGGAGCACCTCAAGCTCCAGTGCGCGCTGCACGGGATCCCCCGCTCCGAGCGCCGCGTCCGCTCGCAGGAGCTGCTCGAGCGGGTCGGGCTGACGCTCGCAGCCGACCGCAAGGTCGGCGGCTACTCGGGCGGGATGAAGCGCAGGCTCGATCTCGCGCTCGCACTCGCGCACCGGCCGACGATCCTCTTCCTCGACGAGCCGACCACCGGGCTCGACGTGCAGAGCCGAAGCGCGCTCTGGAGCGAGGTGGCGCGGCTCGCGCGCGAGGACGGCGTCACGGTCTTCCTGACCACGCAGTACCTCGAGGAGGCCGACGCGCTCGCCGACCGCGTCGGGATCATCGACCACGGGCACATCGTGGCCGAGGGCACGCCCGCGCAGCTGAAGGCGCAGATCGGGCGGCCGACGGTCGAGGCGATTCCCGCCGACGGCGCCACGCCCGAGGCGATCGCGCGCATCCTCGAGCAGTTCGGCGAGCCGACCGGCGGCTCCGCGAAGGGCGTCGCGGTCCGGCTCGAGCACGGCGTCGATGACCTCGCCGGCATCGTCCGCGCGCTCGACGCCGAAGGGATCAAGCTCGAGAACCTCGCGCTGCACGCGCCGAGCCTCGACGACGTCTTCCTCGCCAAGACCGGCCGCTCGCTCGAAGGCTCGGCCGAGGAGGAGGAGACCGAGGTCGAGGCGTGAGCAGCGCTCGCGCAGGTCGGCTACGTCGCGCGCCGCTCGATCGTGCGGACCGCGCGCCAGCCGGCGAACATCATCTTCCCGTTCGTCTTCCCGACCGCGCTGCTCGCGGTCACCTCGGCCGGGCTCAGCCCCGCGACCAAGCTCCCCGGCTTCCCGTCGGACTCGTTCCTCGCGTTCTTCCTCGCCTTCCCGTTCATCCAGGGCGCGCTCTTCGCGACGATGAACGCGGGCACCGATCTCGCGCGCGACATCCAGTCCGGGTTCCTGAACCGGCTGGCGCTGACTCCGCTCCGCGGCGGCGCGCTGATCGTCGGACAGCTCGGCGGAATCGCGGTGCTCGCCTTCATCCAGAACTGCTACTACCTGACCGTCGGGCTGATCGCCGGTGTCCGGCTCGAATCGGGGATCGTCGGCGGGATCGTCCTGATCATCCTCGCGACCGGAGTCGCGATCGCGTTCGGTGCGCTGGGCGCGTTCTTCGCGCTGCGGACCGGGTCGGGCGAGGCGGTGCAGGGGCTCTTCCCGCTCCTCTTCGTCGGGCTCTTCCTCTCCTCGATGAACCTGCCGCGGAACCTGATCGAGGCCGACTGGTTCCGGACGGTGGCGACGTTCAACCCGATCTCGTACCTGATCGAAGGGCTGCGGAGCCTGATCATCACGGGCTGGGACTGGGAGGCGCTCGGGCTCGCGTTCGGCTTCGCTGCGCTGCTCGCCGGCGCGGCGATGGTGCTTGCGAACTGGGCGCTCCAGCTGAGGTTGACGCGGACATGAGGAGCTTCTGGTCGGTCGCGTTCGCCGTCGCGTGGCGCGTGCTGCACAACGTGTTCACGACGCCGTCGTTGTTCCTGCCCGGGATGATCTTCCCGCTCTTCTTCTTCACGGCGTTCGCGGGCGGGCTGTCGCGCGTCGAGCGACATCCCCGGGCTTCGACTTCCCGAACGGGTACACGGCGTTCCAGTTCGTGTTCGTCCTGCTCCAGTCGGCCGCGTTCGGCGGTGTGTTCACGGGCTTCGGCATCGCGCGCGACTTCGAGTACGGGTTCGCGCGGCGGTTGCTGCTCGCGGCGCCGAGGCGGAGCGGGCTCGTCGCCGGCTACGCCCTGGCCGCCGCGGGCCGCTGGGCGGTGACGGCGACGATCCTGACCATCGTCGCGCTCGCCGTGGGCATGCAGGTCGGCGGCAGCGGGATCGACCTCGTCGCGCTCTACGCGCTCGCGCTGATCGTGAACCTCGCCGGGACGCTCTGGGCGAGCGGGATCGCGATGCGCCTGCGCACCGTGCAGGCGGGGCCGATCATGCAGCTGCCCGTCTTCCTGACGCTCTTCTTCGCGCCCGTCTACGTGCCGCTGGCCCTGCTCAACGGCTGGCTGCACTCGGTCGCGAGCGTCAACCCGGCGACCTCGTTCCTCGAGGCCGGGCGCAGCCTGATCTCGGGCTCGACGGACCACGTCTCCGTCGCGTTCCCGCTCGCGATCGCGCTCGCCGTCGGCCTCTCCGTCTGGGCGTGGCGCGGCCTGCGCAGCGCCGAGCGCGCGGCGCTCTAGCATCGTCTCCGCGATGATCGCCGAAGCCGTCGCCGCTGCGCTGATCTGCCTCGACCCGGGCCACGGGACGCCGCCTGCGGTCGGCCGCCAGACCGAGCCGATCGGGCCCGGGCTCGCGCGTGTACAAGATCAAGGACGGCGGCGGGGCATCCGGCGAGGCCGCGGTCGCGCTGGCGATCGCGAAGAAGACGCGGACGCTGCTCCTGCGGCGCGGCTACCGGGTCGCGATGACGCGGACCGGGCCCGTCTTCCGGTACGGCACCGGCGGCAACGTCGCGCGCGCCCAGTTCTGCAACCGGCGTCACGCCGCGCTGATGCTCCGGATCCACGCGGACGGCTCGACCGACAGTCGCGCCATGGGATGGCGACGCTCGTTCCCGTCCTACCACCGCGGCTGGACGAGCGACATCTACGCGCGCAGCCTGCGCGCGGCCCGCCTCGTTCAGCGAGCGACGCGTCGCGGCCACCGGCGCCGCGGACAACGGGCTCGTCGGGCCGGAGCGACCTGACCGGCTTCAACTGGGCGAACGTGCCGGCGATCCTCGTCGAGACCGGGTTCATGACGAACCCGGCCGAGCGGCGCCGCCTGCAGTCGAGCTCGTACCAGTGGCGCATCGCCCGCGGCTTCACCGCCGGAGTAGCCGCATTCATCCCAGCGCGGTAACGGGGTCAGACCCCGCCAAAAATCAGCGCCAAGAGCGTGACCGAACTGCCACGGCGCGTCCCTGACCGCCGCGTCGGAGCCAGACGGCCCTCGGAGACAGTCACAAACTTGTTACGGGGTCTGACCCCGGGGTTACTCGGGTGACGTGGCGTTCTGGCGCATCTGCTCCGCCACCTCTCGGCCGCGCTCGTGGACGGAGCGCGGCGGTCGCCGAGCTCGGGCGGGACGGACTCGGCCTGATCGACCGGCGTCTCCGCGGCCTCGAACTCCTCACGATCCTCGACCACGACGCGGGACTCCGCGAGCTTCGACTTCAGCGCCTCCGCGTGCGGCTCGGGCACGGCCGGCGCGGGCGGACGACGAACGAAGAAGCGGTAGGCGACGCCTGCCCGCGACCACGGCTCCACCGAGCAGGAGGGCCAGCCGGCCTTGCACGAGGCCGATGCTACAGTGTCGCCCGGCACCTGCCTCGCCACCCGCCGCCTCGTTCCCGAGCGGCGTCAACCAGCGGCGAGGCCGACTCAGACCGAAGGAGGCCAGAGGGAACGTGATCGACTACGAAATCCTGCTGCTGTTCGACGCCGAGCTCCCCGAAGAGCGGCAGAACGAGATCATCACGCGCACGCGAGAGCTCGTCGAGCGCGGAGGCGGAACCTTCGAGAGCCACGACGTCTGGGGACGCCGCCGGCTCGCCTACGAGATCGACCACAAGGCCGAAGGCACCTACCACCTCCTGACCTTCACGGCCGAGCCGGGAACGCTGGACGAGATTTCGCGCGTGCTCAAGATCACGGACGGCGTCCTGCGCCACCTCGCCGTCAGGCGGCCGAAGCCCGGCGCGACCTCCCCGGGATCCCCGCCGAGCTCCGACCGCGAGCCGGAGTACGCTGGCCAGCCAGCATTCGATTCAGAAGGAGAGGAATAG
>CAWGVD010000029.1:0-4919 GCA_963825795.1 uncultured Actinomycetes bacterium
CCGAGCCTAGCGTCCGCCTACCCGTTTACCAATGCCGTTCCCCGCGCCAACAGCGTCCTTACAAGCCGGAGCTAGGATCGGCCGCGCCGTTTCGACGTCCGGGGTTTGAAGGAAAGAAGACGGTCGAAGCGACAGCCAATCTGTACGACTCAACCGCCCAGAGGAGGTCCCTCTTGATTACACGCCTACGCCGGCTGCGGCCGTCGCCCGCGATGGTCGTCGCCTGCCTCGCCCTCCTGATCGCCCTGGCAGGGACGAGCGTCGCCGCCGTCCAGGTCGTCGTTCCGAGGAACAGCGTCGGTGCGCTCGCGCTCAAGCCCAATTCGGTCAACTCGTCCAAGGTCCTGAACCATTCGCTGCTCAAGGCCGACTTCAAGGCCGGCCAGCTTCCCGCCGGCCCGCGCGGCCTTCCCGGCCCGGCGGGTCCCAACGGTCCGGCAGGTCCCGCCGGCCCGGCAGGTCCGGCCGGAGCTTCCGGGGTCGCCACACCCGGGTACGTTGCCGAGGTGCTGACGGTGAACGGCACGAAGGACGACCAGACCAGCTCGACCTCGTTCACGGCGATCGACGCGGCGAAGCTCAACGTGACCGTCCCGAACAACGAGACGGACAAGCTGCTCGTCTCCTTCAACGCCGAGACTGCGTGCTACGACAGTGTCGGAGCACATTGCCTGGTCCGGATCACCGTCGACGACAACGAGATCGCCCCGGTGCAGGACAAGGACTCGGCGTTCGACAGCAGTACGTCCGCCAGCACGGTGGACAGCCAGGCCCAGCACGCCATCGTGCGCGTCAGCCCGACGCTGAGCGCAGGCGCGCACACGGTCCGGGTTGAGATCGCAACGACCTCTGCGTCGACGAAGTTCAGGTACGACGACTGGACGCTCGCCGCACAGCGCATCCGCGTCACCTAACCGATCGGCCGATCCGACGTCTCGGGGACAGGTAATGAGCCTGTCCCCGAGGCGAGGCCGCGCCGTGGCCATAATCGTGTCGTGAGCACGGAGGTGGAGCGGCAGGTCGCGGGCAACGAGCAGCTCGCCGCTGCGGCCGAGATCGCCGGGCGCCTGCTCGGGAACGTCGAGCGGGTGCTGCGCGGCAAGCACGACGAGATCAAGCTCGTGTTGGCCGCGCTTGCTTGCCACGGGCATGTCCTGTTCGAGGATGTCCCCGGAACGGGGAAGACCGTGCTCGCCCGTGCGATCGCGCGCAGCGTCGAGGGCACCGCCTTCGCGCGCATCCAGTGCACGCCCGACCTCCAGCCGTCGGACGTGACGGGGGTGAACATCTACGACCAGAAGCTCCAGGACTTCGAGTTCCGGCGCGGTCCGCTGTTCGCGAACGTCGTGCTCGTCGACGAGATCAACCGCGCGATGCCGAAGACCCAGTCGGCCCTGCTCGAGGCGATGGCCGAGCGCCAGGTGACGATCGACGGCCAGACGTACGTGCTCCCTCGGCCTTTCCTCGTGCTGGCGACCGAGAATCCCATCGAGTTCGAGGGCGTGTTCCCCCTCCCCGAGGCACAGCTCGACCGCTTCTTCCTGAAGGCTCGGCTCGGCTACCCGGGGGAGGAGGACGAGCTCGCGGTCGTCCTCGACCAGCAGGAGGGCCATCCGCTCGATCGCCTCCAGCCGGTGGTCAGTGTCGCCGAGCTCGATCGCCTGGAGGCGTCGCTCGGCGCCGTGTATGTGGACGAGCTCGTCCGCCGCTGGACGATCAAGCTCGTGCGCGCGACTCGCGAGCTCCCGGAGGTATCGATCGGCGGCTCGGTGCGCGGAAGTCTCGCCCTGGAACGGGCCTCCCGCGCCTGGGCGCTGCTCGACGGGCGGGCCTACACGACCCCCGACGACGTCGAGCGGATGTTCACCTCCGTCCTCGGGCACCGGCTCGTCTTCTCGCCGTCCTTCATCGCCGAGTCGCGCGGCCGCTCCCGGGACGAGATCGTGAACGAGGTCTACGGACGCTGTGTCGAGGTGGCGCCACCGCCCGATCTCGCCGGCGCGCGTGACCCGCGGTGGATGTCGCCGAGCTGAGCTTCCCGCTCGTCCCACGCTGGCGACCCGTCGGCTCGGCCTTCGGCCGCCTGCGCGCCGCCCGCCGCGGGATCGGGTCGAGCGTCGCCACCACCCGCTCATACGTCCCCGGCGACGATCCGGGCATGATCGACTGGAAGCTCTCGGCCCGGTTGTCGTCGATCCGAGGCTCGGCCGAGTTCATCGTCCGCGAGGACTTCGCCGACGAGGCGCCGCGTGCGGTCGTCGTTGCCGACCGCGCACCGTCCATGGGTCTCTACCCGGACGACCTGCCCTGGCTGTCCAAGCCCACCGCGCTCCGCGCCGTCTGGCAGGCGGTGGCGGCCGCATCGGCGCAGGAGCTCGGCCTCGCCGGCTACCTCGACACCGCCGAAGGCGACGGCTGGTTCACTCCGCGACCGAGAGCGCGGTTCGCCGAGATCGACGCGCGAACACATGCGGCGGCGTTCGACGCCGACCCGGCCGGCCTCGAGGCGGCCTTCGAGCGCCTGGGCCGCAGCCGCCGTTCGCTGCCGGCGGGCACCTTCGTGTTCGTCTGCTCCGACTTTCTCGCCCCGCCGAGCACAGCGACGTGGCTGCGCGCCCTCGGCGTGCGCTGGGACCCCGTCCCCGTGGTCGTGCAGGACCCGGTCTGGGAGCAAAGCTTCCCTTCGGTGGACGGCCTCGTGGTTCCCTTCGCCGACCCCGTGACGGGACGGCTCCGACAGGTGCGAATCTCGGCCAAGGAGGCACACCGCTTGCGCGAGCTGCACGAGAGCCGTCTGGCAGCGCTGCTGGCGGAGTTCCGCAGCCTCGGGCTCGACTACGTCGTCGTCGACGATTCCGACCCGAACGCGGTCGTCCGTGCCTTCATCGACTGGGCCGAGGCCCGGATCGCCTACCGGCGGGGTGCTTGGCGATGAGAGGCCGGCTCCTGGCCCTCTACGCCGCTGCGCTGGCCGTCCTGCTCGTCCTCTTTCTGGCACTGGGCTGGCGGCCCGGGGCCGGCCACGAGACCCGCCCGGCGCAGCCGTTCGCGGCATCGACGTCGGTGTCGCCCACGTCCGTCTCCTTCGGCGACCGGCTCGGCGCCCGGCTGGACGTCGTCGTCGATCCCCGCGCGGTCGACGTCGGCTCTGTCGAGGTGCGCCCGCGCTTCGGGCTGAACCGGGTGGTGGGCGCGACGCTGAAGCGGACGCACGGCGCCGGCGACCTGCTCTCGTATCGCTACGTCCTCGAGTGCCTGCTGCCCGGCTGCGCGCCGCAGGGCCCCCGCATCGCGCGGCGCTTCCCGACGGCACTGGTCTCCTACCGACTGCGCGACGGTCAACTCGTCAACCAGCAGGTCCGGTGGCCCGCGTACCAGCTGATCTCGCGGGTGACGAAGGCCGAGCAACAGCACCCCGTGTCCAGCCTGCGCTTCGACGCGTCCCTGCCCGCGCCCAGCTATCGGATCGCGCCGGACACGTTGCGAGCGCTTTCGGTCGGACTGGCTGCGCTGCTCGCGCTTGCCGCCGTTGTCTTCGCCTGGATCGCCCTGCGACCTCACGCGGCGACCGACCGGGGCCCGTCCGGCTCACGGCTCGATCAGGCGCTCCGGGCGGTGCGGGCGAGTACCGAGAACGGCCGACCTCAGGAGCGCCGCAAGGCTCTCGGCTGGCTCGGCCGGGAGCTCCGCGCCGTGGAGCGACCCGGGGAGGCCGACGCGGCCCGGCGGCTCGCGTGGTCGGCAGAGCCGCCGACCCCCCGATCGACCGGAGACTTCGCGGCCGACGTCGAGAGCGCGGACGGAGCCGAATGAGGCGAAGGCCGTCGATCCCGCTGTCGTCCGTGGCGTCGCTCTCGCGCGGCGCGTGGTGGACGCTGGTTGCGCGGGCCGGCCTCGCCGCCGTTCTCGTCGCGGGCCTGGTCGCGACGTTCCTGCTCACGCACCACCACCGCAGGGCCGACGCCTTCCTCGAGTCGGGCAGAAGCCCGGTGATCGCCCTCGACCTCTCCTGGAGCGTCTCCTACGCCAACTCGAAGCTGATCGAGCAGACCCTCCGCGACGTCGCCGACTCGGACAGACGGGTGGGGCTCGTGCTCTTCTCAGACACCGCCTACGAGGCGCTGCCGGTCGGGACACGCTCGGACGCGCTGCGGCCGTTCCTACGCTTCTTCGCAGGTAACGGGCCGAACCCGTGGACGGCGACGTTCTCGGCCGGGACGCGGATCTCGGCGGCGCTCGACCTCGCCCACGGGATGCTGCGGCGGGCGCACGTCGAGAAGGGCTCGGTCGTCCTGATCAGCGACCTGGACGACTCCCCGAACGATGAGGTCGACCTCGCCCGCAGCCTCGTCGCCTACCAGCAGGACGCGATCCCGATCCGGATGATCGCGGTGAACCCGGTCCCGCAGGACGCCCAGTTCTTCCGCGACGCGCTCGGCTCCGGCGGCTCGGTGACGACGCTGCGGACGGCACGGCCCGTCGGCGATGGAGGACGGTCCTTCCCGACTCTGCTCGTGGCGCTGATCACGCTGATCGTGCTGGTGCTCGCGCTGAACGAACACTTGCTCGGCCGGCTCGTCTGGGGCCGGCCGAGGAGCTCGGCGTGAGGCACAAGACGATCCTGCTGGCGGCGAGCGGAGTCTGCGCCGTGCTCGCGGTCCTCCTTGCTTTCTTCGCGCGCGACGTCGGGCGCTGGCCGCAGGCAATCCGCTCCGGCGACGTCGCCGCCTCCGACCCGGCGCGCCGCGAGGGCATCTCGTGGATCGTGGACGAGACGCTGCCGTTCTCGCCGGCCCGGGCCGCGCTCGGACTGGGCGACGACCTCGCGTTTCGCCGCGCGGCGTTGCGCTTCCGCCGCGCCTACACGCGCGACCCGGAGCTGGCACGAAGCAGCGAGGGCACCCAGGCCCGCATCCGCG
>CAWGVD010000030.1:0-20153 GCA_963825795.1 uncultured Actinomycetes bacterium
CGCCGTGTACTCGTAGGGCCGCCCGCAGCGCAGGCACCACTTGGAGTCGGCCGCGTGCAGGAGCTCCGGAACCGCATGGCGCGGATCGTCGAGACCGAACACGATCGAGCCGGTCCGCTCCCGTGCGAGATCGCCGACCTGCGGATCGTCTCCGTTCACGACGAGCACGGCCTCGGGCGCCAGACCGCGCACGCGCCCGCCAGCGTTCCGCAACGTGCTCCAGCTCGCCGTACCGGTCGACTGGTCCCGGAACAGATTCCCGAGACAGACGGCCCGCGGCCGGACGCGCTCCGCGATCTCCGGCAGCGCGGCCTCGTCGACCTCGAACAATCCGAGCTCCGGGCTCGTCGCGGACAGGAGGCTCGAGGTCACGCCTGAGAGGAATCGCGCCGGACGAGTTGTGCGCGAGCCGCACGCGCGGCGACAGGATCTGCGCGGCCATCGCCGCGGTCGTCGTCTTGCCGTTCGTCGCCGAGACGAGAGCCGAGCCGAGCGGCAGCCGCTGCGCCAGCCGGTCGAGCACTCCGGGTCGAGGGACGAGAGCACTTTCCCGGGAACCGTCGTCCCGCCTCCGGCGCCGACCAGACGCGAGAGCCGGCCGGCCACCCGGGCGCCGGCGATCCCAACGGTCAGAGGCACCCGGACTCTCACGGCGGGAGCGTACCCGGGCCGAGGGCCGTCACTGAGAGGAGGGATCTTGCGGCCCTCACCCCAAAGGGTGATACGGCGCTACCGGGCCGAACCTACGGTGAAACCAGTTTCATTTGCGGACAACTGCGGCTTCGCGCTCCGCCCGGCGCGTGAAAGGGAGAGGAATGTCAAGACATAGCGGCGGCGCTCCGGACGGGACTCGTTCGAGCGCCCTCTGGGGGACGGGGAATCGCGGCGGCGATTCGCGCGCCAACGCCCTCTGGGGCAAGGGCGGGCGAGGGCTGTTGGCGATCCTGACCGTCCTGTTCGTCACCACGATCCCGCTGGCGCAGGCCAGCCGGAACCCGGATCCGTCGACCTATCTCGATCCGCTCCTCGAGGCCAAGGCGCACACGACCCCGAACGCACTCGTCAACGTCATCATCCAGAGCAACGACGGCACATCGGACGCGGCGAACGCGTACCAGTCGGCCGGAAACGGCGACGCATACGGCAACGGCGAGAGCATGAACAGAAGGCTCAGGCTCGTCGGCTCGGTGTCGGCGACCATGAAGGCCAAGCGCGTGCTCGTCCTGGCTCGCAGGCCCGGGCTGACGATCACGAGCGACGCACGGATCAAGCTCGACGCGAGCCCGTCGTCGAACCAGGTCTGGCCGACGGCCGAGGGGCTTCGACCGTTCTGGGCGGACACCGAGCGCTATCGCTCGGCAACGCCGACGATCGCGATCGTCGACTCGGGAATCGACAAGAACCGCGTCGATTTCGACGGCGGCGCACGCGTCGTCGCCGACCAGGTGATCACGCAGCTCCTCCCGAACTCGCCGGGCGACGGTCGCGGCCACGGCACGTTCGTGGCCGGGATCGCAGCCGGCAGCGGCGCGAACTACGCAGGCGCGGCTCCGGCGGCGAAGCTCGTCTCGCTCGACGTCATGGACGACGACGGCATGGCCCGCACGAGCGACGTGATCGCCGCGGCCCAGTGGATCTACGAGCACAAGGACCAGTACAACATCCGCGTCGCGAACTTCTCGCTGCACGCCACGGTTCCGAGCAACTTCACGAACGATCCGCTGGACAGGGCCGTCGAGAAGCTCTGGTTCGGCGGCGTGACCGTCGTCGTGGCGGCGGGCAACTACGGCCACCCGGACGGCCCGAGCGGCGTCATGTTCGCCCCCGGGAACGATCCGTTCGTGATCACCGTCGGCGCGGTCGACCTCGACGGCAGCGTCCGGGTCTCGAACCACGACGTCCCGTACTGGTCGGCATACGGCTACACGTACGACGGCTTCCGGAAGCCGGAGATCTCGGCGGCCGGCCGGTACATGGTCGGCCCGATCCCGGCGAACGCGACCCTGCTCGCCGAGAAGCCCGAGAACGCGGTCGGGACCGGCTACATGCGCCTCTCCGGGACATCGTTCGCGGCGCCCGTCGTCGCGGGCGCCGCGGCCCAGATCCTGGCCAGGCACCCGAACTGGACGCCCGACCAGGTGAAGGGCGCGCTCATGAAGGCCGCGCGGTACGTCCCCGACGCGCCTCCGGGCTCGGCGGGCGTAGGCGAGGTCAACGCCTACAGGGCCGCGAACGTCAACAGGGCCGCCGAACCCGAACCTCGCACTCGACGCGTACCTCATGTCCGACCCGGCCGGAGGCGGCACCCCCGTCTTCAACGCGGCCAGCTGGAGCGACGCGGCCCAGGGCAACCACGTCTGGGACGCGGCCAGCTGGTCGGACGCCTCCTGGAGCGACGTCTCCTGGACGGACGTCAGCTGGACGGACGTCTCGTGGAGCGACGTCACCTGGTCGGACGTGACCTGGAGCGACGTGCTCGCGGCGGAGGACGTCACCTGGGAGGACGCGGCGGACGGCGAGGTCGATCCGCCGGCAGGAACACCGACCGCCATCACGCCGGAGGAAGAAGCGGCGGCAGAGGCGGATCCGGACCTCGGGCTGACTCCATAAAGCGCGAAACGTTGCGGAGAGGCCGGCGATCGCACCGGCCTCTCCACTCACTCGGACGGGGGAGGCCAGGCCACTTGACGGCCCTTAACTTGAGACATGGAGCCACCTCCTCTGCGGCTCCTGACCGGGATCAGGAGAGACTCGACATGCGGCAGCGGCGACCGATCGTGAGCACGGCGTGAGCGCCGTTTCCTCCGAAGTTTCCTTCGGGGAGCGGCCGGAGCGGACGCCGAGCGGAAACCGGCGGCTCTCGATCGCGGCGACCGCGTACCTGATCGCGATCGCCGTCCTCGCCGGGCTCGTCGCGACGCCGTTCGTCCCTCGGCTCCAGACGGAGGACCTACAGCGCCGAGGTCTGGGTCACGTTCCTGCTGTTCGCCACCGGAGCGGCGCTCGCACAGGTTGCGCTCGTCAAGACGCCGCGCAACCAGTCGTACCACGCGACGAACGTCTTCCTGATTCCCGCGATCCTGCTCCTGCCTCCGGAGCTGATCATCGTCGTCGCAGTCGTGCAGCACATCCCTGCCTGGCTGAAGAACCGGACCGCCTGGTACCGAGAGTGCTTCAACATCTGCAACTACGTCATCGCGTCGATCGCGGCGTGGGGGACGGTGAGTCTGATCCTCCATGCCGACGGGCTGGTCTCGAGCACGGGCTTCCGTCTCGCAGCCGCCGGTCTTGCGTGCTCGATCGTCCTCGTCGGCTTGAACCACGCGATGCTCGCGCCGATGCTGCTGCTCGGGCACGGGCATTCGATCCGTGAGTCGGGCCTGTTCTCGTTCCACGGATTGTCGACCGAGCTCGCGCTCGCCGGCCTCGGAGTCGTCGTCGCGACCTTCTGGTACGTCGACCCGTGGTTGATCCCGTTCGCCGTCGCGCCGGTGCTCCTCATCCACCGGTCGCTCTCGGTGCCGCAGCTCGAGGCCGAAGCTCGCGTCGACCCGAAGACGGGCCTGTTCAACGCGCGCCACTTCGGGGCCGCGCTGAACGAGGAGATCGTCCGCTCGCAGCGGTTCGAGCGCCCGCTCGCGCTGATCATGGCCGACCTCGACCTCCTGCGCGACATCAACAACTCGTACGGCCATCTCGCAGGCGACGCCGTGCTGAAGGGCATCGCCGAGGTGTTCCGGATGCAGCCTCAGGCACTACGACGTCCCGGCCCGGTTCGGCGGCGAGGAGTTCAGCATCCTGCTGCCCGGAGACGAGCCCCGAGGAGGCGATGGAGATCGCCGAGCGGATTCGCCGCGAGGTCGCCGATCGCACGTTCGACGTCGAGACCTCGAGCGAGCCGATCCGCGCGACGATCTCGGTCGGCGTCGCCGCCTACCCGCGCGACGGCCAGGACGCCAACGAGCTGATCCACCAGGCCGACCTCGCGGTCTACCGCGCGAAGCTCCAGGGCCGCAACCGCGCGCTCGACGCGAGCTCCGAGCCGCTGGCCGTGCCGAGCGACCGCAAGCCGCGCTTGGTCGCGGTCCCCGAGTCGGACGACCACCTCGAGCCGCTGCCGCCGGCGGTCGAGCTGACTCCGCCCGAGGAGCGCCGGCATCCGCGGACGCATGCGGTTCACGGACCGCGCTTTCTCTCGCTCTCGTTCCGGCTCGCGCTCCTGGTCGGCTTCGTGTCGGTCGTCGGCATCGGCGCGGGCGTGCTGGGCCTCCTGCTCGGCTCCAACCACGACGTCTTCGCGCTCATCGCCCTCGTCGTGCTCGTCGGCTTCGGCCAGGCGCTCGCGATCGAGGTGGACGACGGAGGCTCGATCTCGGTCAGCGCGGTCGGCTCCCTCGCAGGCGCTGCCCTGTTCGGCCCACGGGCGGCGCTCGTCCTCGCGGCCACGACCGCGGTCGTCGAATGGAGCGCCCGCAGGTCGGAGATCCACCGCGTCCTCTTCAACATCGGCGCGCTCACGCTCTCCTCGCTCGCAGCCGCCTGCGTGTTCGCGGTCGGCTTCCAGAGCACGGTGGGCGAGTTCGTCACGGCTGCGGCCGGCCTCGTCGCCGGGCTCGCGTACTTCGCCGTCAACACCGGTCTCCTCAGCGTGGCGATCTCGATGGAGGGCCACGAGCCCGTGCGCCGGGTCTGGCACGAACGGTTCGCCTGGCTCGCGACGCACTGGATCGTCTACGGCTTCGTCGGCGGCGTGATGGCGATCGCGTACCACGCCGCGGGCCTCTACGCGCTGGCGGTCTTCGCGGTCCCGCTGCTCCTCATGCGCAAGACGCAGGAGGCGTACCTCAAGCACACGCAGCGGAGCGCACAGAAGCTCCGAGCGGCCGCGGAGACGATTCAGAGCCAGAACGTGTCGCTCGAGAAGGCCAACCGGCTCCTGCGCGAGCGCTCGACGGCCGCGATGGAGAGCCTCTCGGCGACGGTCGACGCGCGCGACGCGTACACGGCCGGGCACTCCAGGCGCGTTCAGCAGCTCGCACTCGCGATCGGCCGCGAGCTCGGGCTGTCGCAGACCGAGCTCGACCTGCTCGGCCACGCGGCGCTCTTCCACGACATCGGGAAGCTGGCAGTTCCCGACGCGATCCTGCTCAAGCCGGCCGTCCTGACCGACGACGAATGGACGCTCATGCAGCGGCACTCGGACGAGGGAGCGCGGATCATCGACCGCCTCGGTTTCCTGAACGACGCCGTGCCGTCGATCCGCCACCATCACGAGCGCTTCGACGGCGGCGGCTATCCGGACGGGCTGAAAGGGGAGGAGATCCCGCTCGGCGCACGGATCATCCACGTCGCGGACGCGCTCGACTCGATGCTGACGACGCGGATCTACCGCGCGGCGCGGCCCGCGATGGAGGCGATGGACGAGCTCAGGCGCGCCGCCGGCACGCAGTTCTGCCCGCGCTGCGTGGCGGCCTTGCAACGGGTTCTGCCGCCGGAGATCCTGGCCGACGAGGCCGCCCGGCACGAGCTCCTCGCCGTGTCGTAGCGACGCTTCAGTTTCCTAGCGCGGGTTTGCAAGTTCTCTAGTCTGTTCTATTCTTCTTGGTATGCCCCGGAAACGCCGGGCCCCGCAGCCCGTGCGACGCATCGATCCGGCCGCCCTCGCAGAGTTTCAGGCCGGGATCCGCAAGCGCTACTCGAACGAGGAGATCCTCGAGCAGCTGCGCGCCTGCGCCGAGCGCCTGGGGCGCTCGCCGACGATGCGCGAGTTCGAAGCCGACCCCGAGACGACCGTCCATCCGCAGACCGTGATCCAGCACTTCAAGAGCTGGAACGAGGCGAAGCGGAAGGCAGGGCTCGTCCCGCGCCGGTTCGCGCAGCCGGCCGACCTCATCCGGCAGCTACGGGAGCTCGGTGACGAGCTCGGGCGACCACCGACCGCGAAGGACCTCGACGCGCACCGCGACTCGATGCCGTCCAAGTCCTTGTACTGGCACATGTTCGGCTCGCTGAAGAACGCTCTCCGCGAGGCCGGGTTCGACGTCCCGGTGGGGGAGGAGAGGCTCGAGCGCGCGATCGACCAGGGCGCCGCGCTCGCACGAAAGCTCGGCCGGCTCCCGAAGTTCGCCGACTGGAAGCAGGCGCGCGGCCAGGACCCGGAGCTCCTCAGCGAGTGGCAGATCTACCGGATGCTCGAGCCGCACAAAGGTGCGTGGGCGGCGTTCCAGTACCTCGTGCGCGAGCGGCTGCTCGAGGATGGGGTGGAGGTGTCGGCCGAGGGACGGCTCAGACGGCCGCGATCGCGGCGAGGAGGCGCAGGCAGGTAACGCCTTCCTGGGGCGCTCGAACGGCCGGCAGCGGCGTCTCCTCGAAGGCGCTGTCGGGCCGGAAGCGGATCGCCTTCTGCCGGCGGCCCTCGATGAGCGGGACGAGGATCCCCTCGGGCAGCTCGCGCTTGCGAAGCGTCACGTCCAGGTACTGCTCGACGATCTCGAGCGCCTTCTTCGTCGAGGCGAAGAACGCCTCGCTCAGGCCCTCACCGAGCCAGAGCGGACGGCCGACGCCGCGGGCGATGTAGACGGTGTCGGGCTCGCGCTCGTCGAACCAGGCGGTCGCCATCGACCCGCAGAGCTCCTCCAGCACTTCGGGCGTCGGGCCGTACGCGTCGACGAGGGCGAAGATCGCCTCGCTGTCGACGGTCATGTCGGGCTCGTGCCGCTCGAAGCCGTACCGGGCGAAGATCTCCTCGTCGTTGACGATGATCCCGTTGTGAATGCCTTTGACGGCGCCGTGCCGGACGGGATGGTTGTTGGCCTCGATGCCCGGATGGCCCTTCGTGTAGTCGCGCACGTGCAGGATCGCCTGATTGGCCTCCTGCGGGATTGCGAGGCGGTCGAGGAGCGCGCTCGCTCCGGAGCGCTGCTTGTGGAACGACAGGTCGCCGGCCGGGCCGCGATACGCATAGCCCGCGGCGTCCGCGCCGCGCTCCGCGATGCCCGCGAGCAGGGCCTGAGCCGCGAGCGTTCGGTCGACGCCGACTCGCGCGATGAAAGCTGTATCCGGCAATTCCACACATTTCAGCGATTTCTGAACATTTCTCGATGCTAGAAGTCCGACAGGACGACCCCGTCCTCGATTCCAGACGTACCCTTTCTTCCCTTTTCGACGCACAACAGCTGCATGAGTTAGAGGAGAACCTCCCTCGTTCGAGGGGATCCGGCTAAGCGACCCCCGGTCGAGTGACCGATACACCCCTCGATGGCGCGGCCTCTGCCTCAGCTACCCGCGGACGACGACCCGACTCCTGAGCCCAGGCTCGAGGTCGTTCCGCAGCCTGCGCAGCTCGACGAGCCCGTCGAGGTCGAGGAGAAGGACCCGTACGACGCGGTCGCCGCGATCACGCAGGATCCGCTGAAGCTCTACGTCCGCCAGATCGGCGACGGCCCGCTGCTCACGCCGCAGGAGGAGCGCGAGCTGGCCCGCCGCAAGGACGCGGGCGACGAGGCCGCGAAGCGCCGCCTGATCGAGTGCAACCTCCGCCTCGTGATGTCGATCACGCGGAACTACACGAGGGCCGGCGTCCCGCTGCTGGACCTGATTCAGGAAGGCAACCTCGGCCTGATGCGCGCGGTCGAGAAGTTCGACTACAAGCTCGGCTACAAGCTCTCCACGTACGCGACCTGGTGGATCCGCCAGGCCGTCACGCGCGCACTTGCCGACCAGGGGCGGACGATCCGCCTGCCCGTGCACGTCGCCGAGCAGACGCGCAAGGTGCTGCGCGCGCGGCGCATCCTCGCCCAGAAGCTGAATCGCGACCCGGAGATCGAGGAGATCGCGAAGGAGGCCGGCTTCACGCCCGAGCGCGTTCAGGAGCTGCTCGACCTGATCCAGGACCCGGTCAGCCTCGAGACGCCGGTGGGGGATGGGGAGAGCGTGTACAGCGACCTGATCGAGGACACGAAGTCCGACCAGCCCGACGCCGCGACCGCGAAGCTGCTCCGCTCACGCGAGCTGGCCGGCGCGCTGCGGCGGCTGAGCCCGCGCATGCGGCGAGTCCTCGCGCTGCGCTTCGGGCTCGACGGCGAATCGCCGCAGACCCTGGAGCAGGTCGGCCTCGGCCTCGGCATCACGCGCGAGCGAGTGCGCCAGCTCGAGTCGCGTGCTCTGAGAGAGCTACGCCAGACCGCTCCGGGCCTCCAGCTCTACCTCGACTCAGACTCCTAACCAACCAAGTAACACAGTGTTACTTGGGGGTCCTCGTCCAAGGAGGATGTGCTAGCCAGCGACTGATTCCATCTCTCGGAGCTTCGAGAGACGGCGTAGCGCGTGCACTTCGATCTGCCGGACTCGCTCGCGGGTGAGGCCCAGGGTGCGGCCGATCTCCTCGAGCGTCTTCGGCTCCAGGTCGGCCAGGCCGTAGCGGAGGCAGATCACCTTCCGCTCGCGGTCGGAGAGGGCGGCGAGACCGCGGACGAGGGCCTGGCTGCGCAGCGTGAGCTCGACCTCGTCCTCGGGCGACGGCCCGTCGCCGGCGACGAAGTCTCCGAAGACCGCGTCCTCCTGCTCGCCGACCGGCTGGTCGAGGCTCGTCGATGCGCGCGCGGCGGCCTTCACCTCGCGCGCCTGCTCGATGGGCAGGCTCGCCTCCTCGGCGATCTCGGCGAGGCGTCGGCTCGCGGCCGAGCTGCGTCCAGAGCAGGCGCTCGGCCTTGTTCATCTTCTGGAGCCGCTCGACGATGTGGACCGGCATGCGGATCGTGCGCGCCTTGTCGGCGAGCGCCCGGGCGACCGCCTGGCGGATCCACCAGGTCGCGTAGGTCGAGAACTTGTAGCCGCGCCGCCAGTCGAACTTCTCGACGGCCCGGATCAGGCCGAGGGTCCCTTCCTGGATCAGATCGAGGAACGGCAGGCCCTGGTTGCGGTAGTTCTTCGCGATCGAGACCACGAGGCGCAGGTTGGACTGGATCATCCGCTGCTTCGCGTCGCAGATCGCCGCGCTCGATTCGCTTGGAGAGCTCGACCTCCTGGGCCGCGGTCAGGAGCGCGTGCCGGCCCGCCTCACGGAGAAACAGTTGCAGCGCATCGGTCGTCGTCTCGTAGACGATCGGCTGCGGCGGAGGCTGCTCCTCCTTGTCCTCGACGACGTCGATTCCGCGCTGCTCGCATTCCCGGTGGAGCGCCTCGGCCTCGAGCTCGTTCATCTCGTGCCTCTCGACGAGCTCGACCAGCTCGGACGCACGAACAGAACCGGCCTGCTCGGCCGTTTCGATTAGTTCGCGTACGTCCTCCGCAGTAAGGACGTGCTCGATCTCAACTGTCATGCAGCTCGAGTTCTCAATACCAGGGCGATTGGAAGATGAAACATGAAACCGACGGCCGGAGCAAGGTTCTGGCCTTTCGACCCAACGCACGATAACGCGTGTTATGTCAAGTCGAGCCAGAAGACGGCTCCGCACGGCCCTTCCCCGCGCTGGCTAGGCTCCAGCCATGAGGGGCCTGGCGCTCGCTGGTGTGCTTGGGCTTGCGCTGGCGGGCTCGGCTTCGGCTGAACTTGCGGTTCCGAAGGTCCAGGACGGAATGCTCGCCGTGTCGCCGGGCGGAGCGCCGTTCGTCGCCTACCTGCACGGGAACAGCCTCGAGGTCGCGGCTCGCCGGCGGAGCGGCGCCTGGACCCGGCAGCGCGCGGCACACGTGACCCGCGGCTCGACCCTCGTCGCCTTCAAGGCCGGCAGGCGAGGCCCGGTCGTGCTCGTCCGCGGCGCCGGCTCTCACTCACTGGACATCGTCCGCCGGACGAGAGCCGGATGGCGGAAGATTCCCATCGCACGCGCCCCGAGCGGCTCGAAGCTGGGTTGGCCGGGACTGGTGCTCGAGCGCGGGAACGCGGTCGTCGCCTTCACGCGTTGGCTGCGCGCCATCGCACAGGACCGCGCTCATGCTCACGCGGATCGACCCCCGCGGCCGCGCTCACTCCGTCCAGATCACGGGGAGCGGCTTCCCGAAGAGCTTCGTGGCGCCACCGGCCGTGCCCGTGCTCGCCGGGCGCACGGTGCGCGTGATCGAGTCGTACGGCATAGACGGAGCGGTCGGGACGATCGAGTGGCGTCCGCAGAACGGCACCTGGAAGGGCCAGTACATCGACGCCGGGTTCGGCGACTTCCCGGTCGGGCCGCTCCTCGGAGCGGTCGGCGGCAACGCGGTGTACGCGGCGTGGACGCAGGCGCTTCTCGGCGCGGGCGAGCTGCCTGTGTCGCTCGCGAAACACGGGCGCTCGATCGAGAGCGACTTCGTGCTCGACCGCGCGGTCATGACCGGCTTCGGGCTGACGCGAACCGGACCGGAGGTTGCGGCCAACGAGTGGGTGTCCGCGGGCGACCTCGGGCTCACGGGAGACGCCGTCGTCTGGGCGGGTGTCGTCGTGAACCGTCGAGTCGACTACGAGCTCGACGGCTGGCTCGCCGGCCTCTCCTCGGCCCCGCGCGGCACTCGCGACGTGCTTCTGGCCAGGCCCGACGGCCTCTCGTGGTACCGGCTGCGCCGGGCCCCCTCGACCCACATCGATCTCGATGCGACCGAACAGCTCAACGGGAGCGTCCTCGTGACGGGAGACGTCCGCGGCGCGTCCGGGACGGTCAAGCTCTACCGCGAACGACCCGGCTCCCCTCGCGAGCTCGCAGGGTCCGCCCCGCTCGCCGCAGACGGATCGTTCACCTTCATGGACACGCCCAGCATCGGTCCGTTCGTCTACCGCGCGGTCTACACGGACCGCGTCACCGGGCTCCCGTACGCGACCCTGCTCCATGATCCGGTCGCGTCTTCCCCAGACTTGTCCACAGACGCCGAGCTCTGGTGTGGAAAATGTTGAAAACTGAACTTTTTGCAAATTGCGGGTTACTCGTTTCGACAGGTCTTGCAAGGAGGGCTTGACGGCTCTAGTGTCCCGTTTGCGCCGAGCACGGAGCGCGAGTAGGTCGAAGCCCAGCCGGGCGGCCGTAGGCGGAAGCCGAAAGTTGGTCGGAAGGGCGGACGAAAGCGAAACCGGCTCGGCGAATTTTTATGGTCCAATTCCTGCCCGCGTGTGCGGGCAGGAATTGTGAGGAGACGCCTTTGGCGGCTCCGAACCTCACGCACCGGGTGTCGTCGCCCCCGGTTACACTCGCGCCGTGTCCTTCCACCTGCGCCCACCAAGCGTCGACAAGGGCGTCTCGGCCTTCTGCTGGGCATTCGGCTTCTTCCTCTACATCTGGCTCGGACAGCTCGCGCTCGGCATCGGCAAGGGCAGCGCCTTCATCCTGGCCGCGGTCGCGGGCGGCGCGATCTTCCTGTTCATCCGCCTGTTCGGCGAGGGCGGCGCGCGTCGGGCCCGGTCCTAGACCGCGCCCAGCCCCGCCCGGCGGTGATCGCCGGCCAGCGCGCTCACCAGCAGCCGCGCGAGCTCTTCCCCGATCGCGTACCGCAACCTCGCGACGCCGGTCGGCCGGTCGTCGTCCTCGAGGCGCGCGCAGTCGTCGAGGATCCTGGTCATGGCGCGGTTGTGCGGCTCAACTGCGGTCATGACACCGAATATCGGCCTGACCGATCGGCCCGGGGATCCCTCCCCGGAGTGAGCACGACGGCCTAGATCCTGCCGCGGACTATCCGAATCTGACTATTTCTTCACGGGCTCGGCCGGCTCCCGTGCGGGCTGCGCCTCGGGTGCGTCCTCGTCACCGAAGCGAACTCGCCGGTCCTCCTCCACTCGCCCGTTGCCGTCGGCGTCCGGGCGCGGACGCGGCTGCGCACCTCCGGCCGGGACCGGCTTCATCCTGCGCGGGATCCGCGGGCCGGTCGTGTCGAACGTGAGCCCGAAGACGAGCCCGATCCCGAATGCGATCGCCGGGACCATGAGGCCGAGCGACGTGACGAGACCGTCGATCCCGATGTCGCCGGACCAGCTCCGAACATGCCGCCCGAGCCAGTAGTTCCCCGGCTCGTGCGCGGCCAGCATCCAGCCTCCGACCACGAGTGTCGGCAGGAACCCGACCAGGAACACGTGGCCCGAAACCCGCGGCCAGCCCCACTTCGTCCAGCCACCGAGCAGCTGGGACAGCGCCATCACGAGCCCGCCGACGGCCACCAGCCCGAACGCGGCCCAGTAGCCGCCCAGAGAGGCGTCGGAGACGTTCTCCGGGAGGATCGTCGTCGCAAGCCACAGCATCGCACCCGCCGCGGCCGCGCCGATCAACGTCAATGTTGCTCTCGTCAGGCCATACATGGGCACCACCTCCGCCCCGGTTGTGCCCACTTCTCTGGAAAATCAGTCCAGGCCTAGGCGCCGGGCGTCGAAGCGCCCCGAATCCAGCTCATCGCGGAACTCCTCGACCATCTCCTCGGCATCGCCGGCAAGGACGTGCTGCAGGACGCCGATCTCCCGGTCGTTGTGGAACGGGAGGTCGACGTGCTCCGGCGTCACGAGATTCACCGAGACGTGCTCGCAGGCGGGGCAGCGGACGGCGAGCCCGAGCGAGCCGTCGCCCGGAGCGAGCAGGAAGAACGACGACGGAAAGACGGGCCGCGGGCGCCGCTCCGGGTAGCAGTAGAAGCTCCAGGGCCACTGGCCCGCGAGGATCCGCCGCACTGCGAGATCGGCCAGCTCCTCCTCGGTCGACTCGAAGCGATCGGTCATCAGGTTCAGGAAGCGCTCCGAGCTGTGCCCGAGCGGTGCCCAGTCGAGCTCGACGTCCGAGACCAACCCCGGGTGCTCGCACCCGCAGGGGCAGTCGAACACGACCTGGAAGACCGCCGGGTGGCCGGCGCCGGGGAGCCGGTCGAGGGCCCGGAACGCGGACAGGCGCACGCGCGTCTCACCCCTGATCGGGCACGAAAACGTGTAGCGCGTGGTCAGCGCGTCGTACATGACGATCTGGGACTTGTAATCGGCGCGCCGGACGGCGAGCGTTAGTAATGCAAGAGGGAAAAGACGTCGTAGTCCGAGATCTTCTCCTGGCCCTTGAGGAAGTCCAGCTCGATGATGAACTGGAGCCCGACGACCTCGCCGCCGAGCTGCTCGACGAGCTCTGCCAGCGCCCGCGCGGTACCGCCTGTCGCGAGCACGTCGTCGTGGATCACGACCCGCGCGCCATCACCAATCGCGTCGGCCTGGAGCTCGAGCGTGTTCATGCCGTACTCGAGCGCGTACTCCGCGGCGATCGTCTCCAGCGGGAGCTTCCCCGGTCGACGGGCCGGGACGAAGCCGCAGCCGAGCTTGTAGGCGATCGCCGAGCCAATGAAGAAGCCGCGAGCTTCAGCGCCGACGACGATGTCGGGACTACGCTCGGCAGCCCAGTCGCCGAGAACGTCGATCGTTTCCTGCAGGGCGTCGGCGTTCCCGAGCAACGGCATGATGTCTTTGAAGACGACGCCCGGCTCCGGCCAGTCTGGGACGTCACGGACGAGGGACTTCAGGCGCTCGACGTCGGCGACGGCCATCAGGCGGATGCGAGGTGTCGAAGGGCGCGCCACGAGAGCAGCTGCGACAACTCCTGTGCAAGCTCGGCCAGCGCGCGGAGGTCGTCGAGCGCAGCTTCGCGACGCTCAGGGTTGCGGGTCTGCAGGGACGGTCCGACGAGCTGCCCGAGCAGGGACGCCTCGCGGTCGGCCGCTGTCCGGAACGCGCGCAGGTTGCGGGGCGCGATTCCGTACGACGCGAGCTGCGCGCAGACAGCTGCGATCTCGGTGTCGCCGGCCGAGTACCGCTTCTCTCCCCCACTTCCGCGCGCCTCGAGCAGCCCGTACTCCTCGAGCTCGCGCACGAGCTGAGGCGTCGCGCCGGAGCGCTCCTCGATCTCGCCCGCGCTGAGCTCCTCCTCCGGACCTGCGAGACCCGCGGCACGCCGGCGGCGGCGCGCCTTGTTCGCCTCGGGCGACGCGAGCTCCTGCCGGATCACGCGCAGCGGGAGAAACTCGTCGCGCTGCAGACGGAGAATCGTCCGCAGGCGCTCGACGGTGTCGTCGTCGAACAGGCGGTAGCCGCCCTGAGTCCGCTTCGGATGGATCAGGCCCTGATCCTCGAGGTAGCGGATCTTCGAGATCGAGACGTCCGGGAACTCGTCGCGGAGCTGATTGCACACGGCCCCGATGTGGAGCAGGCCGTCACGCGTGGTCGTCTGGGCCGCTGCGCTCATTGCGAGAGAAAGGTCAGCCTGTACTTGCCGATCTGGAGCTCGTCCCCGTCCTCGAGCGGGCCGGACTCGATCCGGCGCCTGTTCAGGAACGTCCCGTTCAGGCTGCCGCGGTCCTCGATGAAGAACCCGCCGTCGCGGCGCACGACCAGAGCGTGGCGTCGCGAGACGGTGACGTCGTCGAGGAAGACGTCGCAGTCCGGCGAGCGACCGACCGTCGTCTGCTCCTTCTCGAGCAGGAAGTGCTCTCCGGCTCGCCCTCCGCCCGAGCGCACGACGAGCGCTGGCCCCTCGGCCTTGATCTCGTCGAGGACGGCGCCGGATTCGTCCTCGCCCTCATCGGGCGTGTAGCTCATCGTCGTGTCGGAGCCGCCCTCGTCACGGACGAGCAGCGTCCCGCACCTGGCGCAGAAGTTCGACGCCTCCGGGTTCTGAAAGCCGCACTCGGGGCAGTACACATGGCTCAAGCGCTTTCCTCCGAAGGCGGGGCCGCCTTCCCGGCGAGGATCTTCGCGAGACCCTCGACGTCGACCTGGTCGAGCACGCTCTTGCCCTCCGACTGCTGGAGCCGCGCGACGAGCTCTGTCCGCAGCATGTCGATTCGTCCGTGCAGGAGCCGTCGGCGGTACGACACCTCCTGCTCCTCTTCGGTGAGCTTGTCGATCTCGGCCTTGAGATCGGCGTCGGATATCGACGCGAGATTGGGAAACGGTTCCACGCGATCAGCCTTTCGTTCGGAGGGAGGCGGCGCAGGCAAGTAAAGCAGCAGCACCGACAAGGTTCAACCTCAACTTGAGATATCGGCCTCTTCCTGGAGGACGTCTTCGACGAGCTGCCTGAGCTCTTCCTCGAGCTCGTTCGACGTGCGCTCGTCCTGCCCCTCGGCGTAGATGTGCACCAGCGGCTCGTCAGGATCGGGCAGGACCTGCGCCCAGCCGCGGCGGTCCTTGACCTTGATCCCGTCGAGGAGATCGAGGTCGCGGCCCTTGAGACGCTCGGTCAGCACGCGCATGACGGTCCCTTTCTGCGCCCAGGGACACGGCAGCTGGCGGTGCACGAGCGTCGACACGGGCAGCTCGGACACGAGCGAGGAGAGCGGCTGCTCGACCGGCGCGAGGAGCTCCAGGAGCTTGCAGAGGCTCGCCATCGCGTCGTATGCGGGCAGGAAGTCCGGGAAGACGTAGCCTCCGCCGATCGCGCCGGCGAAGATGACGCCGTCCTGCGCGGCCGCCTTCGTCAGCTCGCTCAGCGAGGCGGGCGTGCGGATCACCTCGAGCCCGCTGCCCTTGAGGATGCGATCGACCTGGCCCGTGACCGTGACCGGGAACGCGAGCTTCCCGCGGCGGCCGTTCGAGCCGATCAGCTTCAGGAACAGCAACAACGCCTGCTCGACCGGGATCTCGTGCCCGCTCTCGTCGATCAGGTACAGGCGCTCTGCGGCTCGGTCGAAGACGACGCCGAAGTCCGCACCGACCGCGTTGACGAGCTTCTTCGTCTGGCCGATGAGACTGCGCAGGCTCGCTCTCGGCCCGATGTCCCCGCTCGGTGAGAACGCGTGCGCCGCGACGACCTCGACGCCGAGCGAGCCGAGCACGAGCGGGAGGACGAGCGACGCCGCCGAGTAGCCGTAATCGACGACGATCCGGAAGTCGCGCTCGCGGATCGCGTCCTGCTCGAGCGTCTCGAGCAGCTCCTCCGCGTAGATCTCGCGCGCCCGCACCGGATAGTCGACGTTGCCGACGCTGTCGCCCGCCACACGGCGGAGCTCGCCGCGGTTGAAGTGCTTCTCGACCTCCTTCTGGAGCTCGGCCGTCAGCTGGATGCCCGGCTCCTCGTAGAACCGGATCGCAACCACCTCGGCGTCGGCCGCGGAGAAGCCGACGTGGAAGCCGGCCGCGTAGTCGTGCGTCTTCAGCAGGTGCCGTCCGACTGCGCTCGGGAGCACGCGAAGGTCGGAGACGTCGACGCCCGTCGAGTTGAGGCCGGCGATCATCGCGCGCTCGATCATCCGGCACGCAGCGGGCGCCTCGCGGCTGGACACGATCCGCGCGCCTCGGGGAAGCGCCGTTCCGAGGGCAACCGCGAGCTTCGTCACGACCTCCGGCGTCAGGTCGACGTTGACGAGGCCGGAGACGCTGTCACGCTCGAAGAGCCGCGACGAGGCGCGGGACTCCCAGATCAGGCTCTCGTGGATCTGCGCGCCGCTCTCGACCTCCTTGTACGGGTAGATGCGCACGCCGGGCATGATCACGCTCTCCTCGCCGACCTTGACCTCGTCGCCGAGTGCCACACCCTCCTGCAGGCGCGCGTGGGCCCGGATGTCGCACGACCGGCCGATGATCGAGCCCTCCACGAGCGCCCCGCGGCCGATGTGCGTCGACGCGTCGATGACCGAGCGCGTCGTGCGCGCCCGCTCGCGGAGCGTCACGCTTGCGGACAGGACCGAGTACGCGGCGACCTGGGCGTCGGGCGCGATGCGGCAGTAGTTCGAGATCAGCGCAGGCCCTTCCACCTGGTCGAGGTCGTCCAGCTCCACCCCCTCCCCCAGCCAGACGTTGCCGCGGAGGCGGATTCCCGGAATACCGAGCACGACGTCCTCGTCGAGCGCGTCGAAGTTCGCCTGCCGGTACTGGTCGAGGTTGCCGATGTCCTGCCAGTAGCCGTCCATGACGAGCCCGTAGAGCGGGCGCCCCATCTCGAGCAGAAGCGGGAAGAGCTCCTTCGAGAAGTCGTACGGCCGGTCGGTCGGGACGTGCTGCAGCACCTCGGGCTCGAGCACGTAGACGCCCGTGTTGATCGTGTCCGAGAAGACCTGGCCCCACGAGGGCTTCTCGAGGAAGCGCTCGACGCGGCCGTCGTCATCGGTGACCACGATCCCGAACTCGAGCGGGTTCTCGACGGACTTGAGCCCGATCGTGACCGCCGCGCCGCGCTCCTTGTGGAACTCCACGAGGCGGGTGAGGTCGAAGTCGCAGAGCGCGTCGCCGGAGATGACGAGGAACGTCTCGTCGAGCTTGTCCGACGCGAGGCCGACGGAGCCGGCCGTGCCCGCGGGCGTTTCCTCGACGGAGTACTCGATGTTCACGCCCTGGCTCTCGCCGTCGCCGAAGTAGCTTCGGATCGCCTGCGGGAGAAAAGCGACGGTGACGATCACTTCGTCGAAGCCGTGGCCGCGGAGGAGCTCGACGATGTGTTCCATGCAGGGCTTGCCGACGATCGGGACCATCGGCTTCGGCTGGTTCGACGTGAGCGGCCTGAGGCGCGTGCCCTCTCCGCCGGCCATGACGACGGCCTTCATGCTCTCGTTCCTCTCACGACCGAGTAGACGTACTGGGCTCCGGCGGCCAGTGCGAGGGCGAGCCCGATCCAGAAGCACCAGAGCGGCCACTCCGTGCCCTCGTGGGTGACCATCACGAAGACGAGGGACGCGTACAGCACCCAGGTCGCAAGCTTGCCCAGGAAGTTGACGTTGACCTCGTAGCCGTCGCGCGCGAGCACCTTGTACCCGCCGATGAGCAGGGCGTCGCGGGCGATGATGAGGACGAGGGCGACCCACGGCAGGCGGTGGTGGACCGCGACCAGGATGATCACGGCCGCGTCGATCATCAGCCGGTCGGCGAGCGGGTCGGCGACCTTGCCGAACGCGGACTCGACGTGCCACCGCCGGGCGAGCCAGCCGTCGACCTGGTCGGTGATCCCCGCCACGCCGAAGACGATCGCGGCCGGCCAGCTGTAGCCCCCGTCGGCCGGAATGAGCAACACGGCGAAGACGGGGATCAGGAGCAGCCGCAGGACCGTGAGCGCGTTCGGAACGCGCTCCAGCGGAGCAGGGACCGCGGGTGCGGACATCATGGTCAAGGATAGAGCGCTGAGGATCGATTGCTCCTCATTCGCTCGCCTTTCGTGACAGACACATGCGCTTTTCCCCGATACGATCGCATCGGGGAGGAGGCCGGGGCACCAGGGTAAGAGTCGGCTGATAGCGTCGCCACGTGGCGAACCGGCTCACGATCCCCGGCTTCGTCAACGCGCACAGCCACGCCTTCCAGAGGGCGCTCCGCGGCCGCACCGAGGGCGGTGACTTCTGGGCCTGGCGCGACGCGATGATCGAGCTCGCGGACCGGCAGACGTCCGAGCGCGTCCGCATCGACTACGAGCAGGTTTACGGCGAGATGCGCGGCGCGGGCTACACCGCGGTCGGCGAGTTCCACTACCTCGGGTTCGAGCAGGCACTCGCTGCGGCCGAGGCCGCGGAAGCCGCCGGCATCACATTCGTCCTCCTCTACGTCGCCTACGCACGGGGCGGGCTCGAGCGTTTCCGCCAGGCCTCGCCGGCCGAGTACCTGAACCAGGTCGAGAACCTCCGCGAGCACGGGATCGACGTCGGCCTAGCCCCCCACTCCGTCCGCGCCTGCCCGCCCCGGTGGCTCGCGCAGATCGGACGCTACGCCGCCGAACACGAGCTCCCGCTGCACGTCCACGCCGACGAGCAGCCGCGGGAGATCGAGGAATGCATCGAGGAGCACGGCATCCGGCCCATCGAACTGCTTGCGAAGAACGGCTGCCTGGGCCCGCGGACGACGATCGTCCACGCGACGCACGCCGACGACGCGGAGCTCGACCTCCTCGCTCAGAACGGCTCGCGCATCTGCGTCTGCCCCACGACCGAGGCGAACCTCGGTGACGGCTACTTCCCCGTCGAGCGGGTGCTCGAGCGCGGCATCCCCATCTGCATCGGCTCGGACTCGAACACGCGGATCGACCCACTCGAGGAGCTCAGAGAGCTCGATGGGATCGCGCGCCGGTCTGCGCTGCGCCGGGACGTCATCCCGCTCGACGCGCTGCTTCGGATCGGCGCCGACGAGGGAGCCGCGTCGCTCGGCCTCGAATCCTGGCCCGACGCCGAGGTCGACCTCGAGCATCGGTCGCTCGCCGGGCTCGACGAGTCGGTCGCTCGGGCTGCGTTGGTCTTCGGCTGCGCCGCAGACGTCTTCGTCTAGAGGATCTTCAGGCCGAAAGCGCTCGCCGCCAACTCCACGGCGACTCCGGCCGTCGTGTTCTCGTGATCGTGGATCGGATTGACCTCGACCAGGTCCAGCGCGTCCAGAACACCGGCCGCGGCCACAAGCTCCAGCGCAAGATGCACCTCCCGGTACGAGAGCCCGCCACGCACCGGATCGCCGACGCCGGGAGCGACCTCGGGATCGACGACGTCCATGTCGACGGAGACGTGGACGAACGAACCGCCCGCAACCCGCTCGAGCGACTCCTCGATGACCGGCTCCATCCCGCGCCGGTCGAGATCGCTGATCGTGTAAACCGCGATGCCGAGCTCCCGGACGAGTGCCTGCTCCCCCGGGTCGAGCGAGCGCACGCCGACGAGAGCGACTCGTTCCGGCTCGACCGCGGGCAGGCGAAGCCCGACGCGCGAAAAGCCGTCGCAGAGCCCGAGCGCCGCGGCGAGCGGCATCCCGTGGACGTTCCCGGACGGCGTCGTCTCGGGCGTGTTCAGATCGCCGTGCGCGTCGAGCCACAGCACGCCTCCCGGGCCGGACGCGGCCAGCCCGCTCAGCGATCCCATCGCGATCGAATGGTCGCCGCCGAGCACCAGCGGGAGGAAACCGTCACCGCGGGCAGCCTCGACCTCGTCTGCGACTCGCGTGCAGGTCTCGAGGATCTCGTCCAGGAACCGGGCGTTCTCGGTGCCGGTCTCACGCGTCTCGGCGATCGCCGCCTGGACGTTTCCACGATCCTCGACCTCGATCCCAGCGCCTTCGAGACGCTCGCTGAGGCCCGCGTAGCGAATCGCCGACGGGCCCATGTCGACGCCGCGGCGGCCCGCGCCGAGATCGAGCGCCGCTCCGATGATCGCTACACGGGTCGGCGGCACGGGCACAGCCTACGGCCGTCTTGAGAGCTACGTCGCTACGTCTGGATCTACTTCGTCCGCCCGCCGGCGAGCTTCCTCGGCGCGTGCGCGTTCCTGCTCGGCTT
>CAWGVD010000031.1:0-22198 GCA_963825795.1 uncultured Actinomycetes bacterium
ACCAGGTCGCGTACGTGGAGAGCTTGTAGCCGAGCTTGTAGTCGAACTTCTCGACCGCGCGCATCAGGCCGAGATTGCCTTCTTGAATCAGGTCCAGCAGCGGGACGCCGGCCCTCGTGTAGTTCCGCGTGATCGACATCACGAGGCGGAGGTTGCACTCGATCAGGCGGCGCTTCGCGGCCTCGTCGCCCGCGTCCTTGCGGCGGGCCAGCTCGCGCTCCTCCTGCGGCGTGAGGAGCGGGCCGTCACCGATCTGGCGGACGTAGAGCTTGAGCGGATCCTGCGTGATCGCGGCGACCGCGTCGTACGGGTCCTTCTCCTCGACCTCGACGGGCTCGTCGAGCTGCGCAGGCTGCGGAACGACCTCGAGCCTGGGCTCAGGAGTCGGGTCGTCGTCCGCGGGTAGCTGAGGCAGAGGTCGCGCCATCGAGGGGTGTATCGGTCACTCGACCGGGGGTCGCTTAGCCGGATCCCCTCGAACGAGGGAGGTTCTCCCCTAACTCATGCAGCTGTTGTGCGTCGAAAAGGGAAGAAAGGGTACGTTTGGAATCGAGGACGGGGTCGTCCTGTCGGACTTCTAGCATCGAGAAATGTTCAGAAATCGCTGAAATGTGTGGAATTGCCGGATATAGCTTTCATCGCGCGAGCGGCGTCGACCGAACGCTCGCGGCTCAGGCGCTGCTCGCGGGCATCGCGGAGCGCGGTGCGGACGCCGCAGGCTACGCGTATCGCGGTCCGGCCGGCGACCTGTCGTTCCATAAGCAGCGCTCCGGAGCGAGCGCGCTCCTCGACCGCCTCGCAATCCCGCAGGAGGCCAATCAGGCGATCCTGCACGTGCGCGACTACACGAAGGGGCATCCGGGCATCGAGGCCAACAACCATCCCGTTCGGCACGGCGCCGTCAAAGGCATTCACAACGGGATCATCGTCAACGACGAAGAGATCTTCGCCCGGTACGGCTTCGAGCGGCACGAGCCCGACATGACCGTCGACAGCGAGGCGATCTTCGCCCTCGTCGACGCGTACGGCCCGACGCCCGAAGTGCTGGAGGAGCTGTGCGGGTCGATGGCGACCGCCTGGTTCGACGAGCGCGAGCCCGACACCGTCTACATCGCCCGTGGCGTCGGCCGTCCGCTCTGGCTCGGTGAGGGTCTCAGCGAGGCGTTCTTCGCTTCGACGAAGAAAGCGCTCGAGATCGTCGAGCAGTACCTGGACGTGACGCTTCGCAAGCGTGAGCTGCCCGAGGGGATCCTCGTCCCGCTCATCGAGGGTCGCCGGCAGAAGGCGATCCGCTTCCGGCCCGACAGCGCGTTCGAAGAGACGCCGTTGCCGGCCGTTCGAGCGCCCCAGGAAGGCGTTACCTGCCTGCGCCTCCTCGCCGCGATCGCGGCTGTCTGAGCCGTCCCTCGGCCGACACCTCCACCCCATCCTCGAGCAGCCGCTCGCGCACGAGGTACTGGAACGCCGCCCACGCACCCTTGTGCGGCTCGAGCATCCGGTAGATCTGCCACTCGCTGAGGAGCTCTGCGTCCTGGCCGCGCGCCTGCTTCCAGTCGGCGAACTTCGGGAGCCGGCCGAGCTTTCGTGCGAGCGCGGCGCCCTGGTCGATCGCCCGCTCGAGCCTCTCCTCCCCCACCGGGACGTCGAATCCGGCCTCGCGGAGAGCGTTCTTGAGGGAGCCGAACATGTGCCAGTACAAGGACTTGGACGGCATCGAGTCGCGGTGCGCGTCGAGGTCCTTCGCGGTCGGTGGTCGCCCGAGCTCGTCACCGAGCTCCCGTAGTTGCCTGATGAGGTCGGCGGGTTGCGCGAACCGGCGCGGGACGAGCCCTGCCTTCCGCTTCGCCTCGTTCCAGCTTTTGAAGTGCTGGATCACGGTCTGCGGATGGACGGTCGTCTCGGGGTCGGCTTCGAACTCGCGCATCGTCGGCGAGCGCCCCAGGCGCTCGGCGCAGGCGCGCAGCTGGTCGAGGATCTCCTCGTTCGAGTAGCGCTTGCGGATCCCGGCCTGAAACTCTGCGAGGGCGGCCGGATCGATGCGTCGCACGGGCTGCGGGGCCCGGCGTTTCCGGGGCATACCAAGAAGAATAGAACAGACTAAAGAACTTGCAAACCCGCGCTAGGAAACTGAAGCGTCGCTACGACACGGCGAGGAGCTCGTGCCGGGCGGCCTCGTCGGCCAAGATCTCCGGCGGCAGAACCCGTTGCAAGGCCGCCACACAGCGCGGGCAGAACTGCGTGCCGGCGGCGCGCCTGAGCTCGTCCATCGCCTCCATCGCGGGCCGCGCCGCGCGGTAGATCCGCGTCGTCAGCATCGAGTCGAGCGCGTCCGCGACGTGGATGATCCGCGCGCCAAGGGGGATCTCCTCCCCTTTCAGCCCGTCCGGATAGCCGCCGCCGTCGAAGCGCTCGTGATGGTGGCGGATCGACGGCACGGCGTCGTTCAGGAACCCGAGGCGGTCGATGATCCGCGCACCCTCGTCTGAGTGCCGCTGCATGAGCGTCCATTCGTCGTCGGTCAGGACGGCCGGCTTGAGCAGGATCGCGTCGGGAACCGCCAGCTTTCCGATGTCGTGGAAGAGCGCCGCGTGGCCGAGCAGGTCGAGCTCGGTCTGCGACAGCCCGAGCTCGCGGCCGATCGCGAGTGCGAGCTGCTGAACGCGCCTGGAATGCCCGGCCGTGTACGCGTCGCGCGCGTCGACCGTCGCCGAGAGGCTCTCCATCGCGGCCGTCGAGCGCTCGCGTAGGAGCCGGTTGGCCTTCTCGAGCGACACGTTCTGGCTCTGAATCGTCTCCGCGGCCGCTCGGAGCTTCTGTGCGCTCCGCTGCGTGTGCTTGAGGTACGCCTCCTGCGTCTTGCGCATGAGGAGGAGCGGAACGGCGAAGACCGCCAGCGCGTAGAGGCCTGCGGCGTGGTACGCGATCGCCATCACACCGCCGACGAAGCCGTAGACGATCCAGTGCGTCGCGAGCCAGGCGAAGCGTTCGTGCCAGACCCGGCGCACGGGCTCGTGGCCCTCCATCGAGATCGCCACGCTGAGGAGGCCGGTGTTGACGGCGAAGTATGCGAGCCCGGCGACGAGGCCGGCCGCAGCCGTGACGAACTCGCCCACGGTGCTCTGGAACCCGACCGCGAACACGCAGGCGGCTGCGAGCGAGGAGAGCGTGAGCGCGCCGATGTTGAAGAGCACGCGGTGGATCTCCGACCTGCGGGCGCTCCACTCGACGACCGCGGTCGTGGCCGCGAGGACGAGCGCCGCCCGTGGGCCGAACAGGGCAGCACCTGCGAGGGAGCCGACCGCGCTGACCGAGATCGACCCTCCGTCGTCCACCTCGATCGCGAGCGCCTGGCCGAAGCCGACGAGCACGACGAGGGCGATGAGCGCGAAGACGTCGTGGTTGGAGCCAAGCAGGAGGCCCAGCACGCCCGCGCCGATGCCCACGACCGACACGAAGCCGACTAGGAGCGCGAGCCGGAACGAGAGCGAGAGAAAGCGCGGTCCGTGAACCGCATGTGTCCTGGGATGCCGGCGCTCCTCGGGCGGAGTCAGCTCGAACGCCGTTGGCAGTGGCTCGAGGTGGTCGCCCGATTCCGGGACCGCGGCCAGCCGTGGCTTTCGGTCACTGGGCACGGCAAGCGGTTCGGCGCTCGCGTCGAGTGCCCGGTTTCGTCCCTGGAGCTTCGCGCGATAGACGGCGAGGTCCGCCTGGTGGATCAACTCGTTGGAGTCCTGGCCGTCGCGCGGGTAGGCGGCGACGCCGACCGAGATCGTCGCGCGGATCGGCTCGCTCGACGTCTCGACGTCGAACGTGCGATCGGCGACCTCGCGGCGGATCCTCTCGGCGATCTCCATCGCCTCCTCGGGGCTCGTCTCCGGCAGCAAGATGCTGAACTCCTCACCTCCGAACCGCGCAGGGACGTCGTAGTGCCTGAGGTGCATCCGGAACACCTCGGCGAGGCCTTTCAGAACCGCGTCGCCGGCGAGATGGCCGTACGAGTTGTTGATGTCGCGCAGGAGGTCGAGGTCGGCCATGATCAGCGCAAGAGGGCGCTCGAACCGCTGCGAGCGGACGATCTCCTCGTTCAGCGCGGCCCCGAAGTGGCGCGCGTTGAACAGGCCCGTCTTCGGGTCGACGCGAGCTTCGGCCTCGAGCTGCGGCACCGAGAGGGAACGGTGGATGAGGAGCACCGGCGCCACGGCGAACGGGATCAACCACGGGTCGGCGTACCAGAAGGTTGCGACGACGACTCCGAGGCCGGCGAGCGCGAGCTCGGTCGACAATCCGTGGAACGAGAACAGGCCCGACTCACGGATCGAATGCCCGTGCCCGAGCAGCAGCATCGGCGCGAGCATCGCGTGGTTCAGGCCGACGAGGACGATCGAGCAGGCAAGGCCGGCGACTGCCAGGCGGAAGCCCGTGCTCGAGACCAGGCCGTCGGCATGGAGGATCAGCCTCACCACCCCCCACGCCGCGATCGAGGCGATCACGTAGTTGCAGATGTTGAAGCACTCTCTGTACCAGGCGGTCCGGTTCTTCAGCCAGGCCGGGATGTGCTGCACGACGGCGACGACGATGATCAGCTCCGGCGGCAGGAGCAGGATCGCGGGAATCAGGAAGACGTTCGTCGCGTGGTACGACTGGTTGCGGGGCGTCTTGACGAGTGCGACCTGTGCGAGCGCGGCGCCGGTCGCGAACAGCAGGAACGTGACCCAGACCCGCATGCTGTAGTCCTCGGTCTGAAGCCGGGGAACGAGCGGCCCTGCGACGAGCCCGGCGAGGATGGCGATTGCGATCAGGTACGCGGTCGCGGCGATCGAGAGCCGCCGGTTCCCGCTCGGGCTCTGCTCCGGTCGCTCGCCGAAGGAAACATCGGAGGGAACGGCACTCACGCCGCGCTCACGATTGGTCGCCCGTGCCGCATGTCGAGTCTCCTAATCCCGGTCATGAGCCGCAGAGAAACGGTGGCTCCGTGTCTCAAGTTAAGGGCCGTCAACCGGCTCGGCCTCCCCCGTCCGAGTGAGTGGAGAGGCCGGCACAATGGCCGGCCTCTCCGCACCGTTTCGCGCTTTAGGGCGTCAGCCCGAGGTCCGGATCCGCCTCTGCCGCTGCTTCTTCGTCCGGCGTCAAGGCGGTTGGCGTTCCTGCCGGTGGATCGACTTCGCCGTCCGCCGCGTCTTCCCAGGTGACATCCTCGGCTGCGAGCACGTCGCTCCACGTCACGTCCGACCAGGTGACGTCGCTCCACGAGACGTCCGTCCAGCTGACGTCCGTCCACGAGACGTCGCTCCAGGAGGCGTCCGACCAGCTGACCGCGTCCCAGGCCCGGTTGCCCCGGGCCGCGTCGCTCCAGCTGACCGCGTTGAAGACAGGGGTGCCGCCTCCGGCCGGGTCGGACATGAGATACGCGTCGAGCGCGAGGTTCGGGTTCGGGGCCCTGTTGACGTTCGCGGCCCTGTAGGCGTTGACCTCGCCGACGCCCGCCGAGCCCGGTGGCGCTTCGCGGACATACCGCGCGGCCTTCATGAGCGCGCCCTTCACCTGGTCGGGCGTCCAACTCGGGTGCCTGGCCAGGACCTGGGCCGCGGCGCCCGCCACGACCGGCGCCGCGAACGACGTACCGGAGAGGCGCATGTAACCGGCGCCGACCGCGTTCTCGGGCTTCTCGGCGAGCAGGGTCGCGTTGGCCGGGATCGGGCCGACCATGTACCGCCCGGCCGCCGAGATCTCCGGCTTCCGGAAGCCGTCGTACGTATAGCCGTATGCCGACCAGGACGGGACGTCGTGGTTCGAGACTCGGACGCTGCCGTCCAGGTCGACCGCGCCAACGGTGATCACGAACGGATCGTTGCCGGGCGCGAACATGACGCCGCTCGGTCCGTCGGAATGGCCGTAGTTGCCCGCGGCCACGACGACGGTCACGCCGCCGAACCAGAGCTTCTCGACTGCCTTGTCCAGCGGATCGGTCGTGAAGTTGCTCGGGGCCGTGGCATGCAGCGAGAAGTTCGCGACGCGGATGTTGTACTGGTCCTTGTGCTCGTAGATCCACTGGGCCGCCGCGATCACGTCGCTCGTACGAGCCATGCCGGCATCGTCCATGACGTCGAGCGAGACGAGCTTCGCCGCCGGAGCCGCGCCTGCGTAGTTCGCGCCGCTGCCGGCCGCGATCCCCGCGACGAAGGTGCCATGGCCGCGACCGTCACCGGGCGAGTTCGGAACGAGCTGGGTGATCACCTGGTCGGCGACGACGCGTGCGCCGCCGTCGAAGTCGACGCGGTTCTTGTCGATCCCCGAGTCGACGATCGCGATCGTCGGCGTGGCCGAGCGATACTGCTCGGTGTCGGGCCAGAGCGGTCGAAGCCCCTCGGCCGTCGGCCAGACCTGGTTCGACGACGGAGTCGAGTCGAGCTTGATTCGTGCGTCGCTCGTGATCGTCAGCCCGGGCCTGCGAGCCAGGACGAGCACGCGCCTGGCCTTCATCGTGGCCGAGACCGAGCCGACGAGGCGGAGCCTTCTGTTCACGCTCTCGGCGCTGCCGTAGGCGTCACCGTTCCCGGCCGCCTGGTACGCGTTCTCCGCGCCCGAGGTGCCGTCGTTGCTCTGGATGATGACCTTGACGAGTGCGTTCGGGGTCTCGTGCGCCTTGGCCTCGAGCAGCGGATCGAGATAGGTGGACGGATCCGGATTCCGGCTGGCCTGCGCCAGCGGAATGGTGGTGACGAACAGGACGGTGAGAACCGCCAGCAGGCCTCGCCCGCCCTTGCCCCAGAGGGCGTTGGCGCGCGAATCACCACCCCGATTTCCCGTCCCCCAGAGGGCGCTCGAACGAGTCCCGTCTGGAGCGCCGCCGCTATGTCGTGACATTCCTCAACCTTTCACGCGCCGGTCGGAGCGCGAAGCCGCAGTTGTCCGCAAGTGAAACTGGTTTTCACCGTAGGTTCGGGCCGGAAGCGCTGTATCACCCTTTGGGGTGAGGGCCGCAAGATCCCTCCTCTCAGTGACGGCCCCCGGCCCGGGGTACCCTCCCGCCGTGAGAGTTCGGGTGCCCCTGACGGTTGGGATCGCCGGCGCCCGAGTGGCCGGCACGGCTCTCGCGTCTGGTCGGCGCCGGAGGCGGGACGACGGTGCCCGGGAAGGTGCTGGCGTCGATCGATCCCGAGCTGCTCGACCGCCTCGCGCGGCGCCTGCCACTCGGCTCGGCGCTCGTCTCGGCGACGAACGGCAAGACGACGACCGCGGCGATGGCCGCACAGATCCTGTCGCCGCGGGTGCGGCTCGCGCACAACTCGTCCGGGGCGAATCTGCTCTCGGGCGTGACGTCGAGCCTCCTGTCCGCGAACGAGCCCGGAGCTGGGGCTGTTCGAGGTCGACGAGGCCGCGCTGCCCGAGATCGCGGAGCGCGTTCGGCCGCGGGCCGTCTGTCTCGGGAATCTGTTCAGGGACCAGCTCGACCGGTACGGCGAGCTGGAGCACGTTGCGGAGCGCTGGCGCGGCGTCGTGCGCGGTCTGGCGAAGGAGGCCGTGCTCGTCGTCAACGGTGACGATCCGCAGGTCGGCGATCTCGCGCGGGAGCGGGCCGGATCGATCGTGTTCGGTCTCGACGATCCGCGGCATGCGGTTCCGGAGCTCCTGCATGCGGCCGACTCCAAGTGGTGCCTGCGCTGCGGTCGGCCCTACGAGTACTCGGCGGCATACGTCGGGCATCTGGGCGCGTACCGCTGCCCGGCCTGCGGGCACGAGCGGCCGGAGCTGGACGTCGTTGCCCGCGGAATCGAGCTGCGCGGCCTGGACGGTGTCGACTTCTCGCTGGAGGCGCAGGGCGAGAGGCGGGCCGTTCGGCTCGCGGTGCCTGGGCTCTACAACGTCTACAACGCTCTGGGGGCGGCGTCGCTCGCGCTGGCGCTCGGGTCGACCCTCGACGACGTCGTTGCCGGTCTCGAGCGGTTCGGGGCGGCGTTCGGACGCTTCGAGCGGATCGCGATCGGAGACAAGCGGCTGCTCGTGCTGCTCGTGAAGAACCCGGCCGGTGCGAACGAGGCGGTGCGCACGCTGGTCGCCGGCGGGGCGCCGAAGCTCGCCGTGCTCGCGCTGAACGACGCGATCGCGGACGGGCGCGACGTGTCGTGGATCTGGGACGTCGACTGGGAGCCGCTGCTGGCCGGGCTCGAGCGGGTCGTCGTGACCGGTGAGCGCGCGGCCGAGATGGCGCTTCGCTGCAAGTACGCAGGGTTCCCGGTTGATGCGATCGAGGTCGTCCCGGAGCTCGATGGGGCCCTCGATCGTGGCCTCGAACTGTCGCCTGCGGGCGGCGAGCTCGTCGTCCTGCCGACGTACACGGCAATGCTCGCGCTGCGCAGGATCGTGGCCGATCGCGGGTTCGTGCGTCCGTACTGGGAGCGTGCCGCGTGACGATCCGGGTCGCGCATCTCTATCCCGAGTACCTGAACATCTACGCGGATCGCGGCAACATCGCCGTCCTGTCGAGCCGGGCCCGCTGGCGCGGAATCGGGTTCGAGGTCGAGGGGGTCAGCCTGGGCGACGAGTTGCGTCCGGGCGAGCACGACCTGTCTACATCGGCGGCGGGCAGGATCGGGAGCAGGGGCTGATCGCGCCCGATCTCGCCGGGCGGGCCGAGGCGATCCGGGAGGCGGTCGGCGGCGGAGCGGCCGTGCTCGCCGTGTGCGGCGGTTACCAGCTCCTGGGCCGGTTCTATCGTGGACGGGACGGCGCTGAGCTTCCCGGCGCCGGGCTCTTTCCGCTGGACACGGTTGCGGGCGACCGGCGGATGATCGGCGACTGCCTGCTGGAGTGCGAGCTCGAGCCGGGCGTGCGGCGGACGCTGGCCGGCTTCGAGAACCACGCGGGCGTCACGCGGCTCGACGAGGGCGCCGAGCCGCTGGGCCGGGTGGTCGCGGGCTTCGGGAACGACGGGGCAAGCGGCTTCGAGGGCGTTCGCGTCGGGAATGCGATCGGCACCTATCTCCACGGCCCCTTGCTGCCCCGCAATGCGTGGTTGGCCGACTGGATCCTCGAGCGCGCGCTCGAGCATCGAACCGGCGAGCGACAGGAGCTCGACCCGCTGCCGGACGAGCTCGAAGACAGCGCCCACGCCGTCGCAGCCGAGCGAGCGCGTGCCCGCGGGGGGCGTTACTAGTACACGCGCGTGCGCGTGGGCCACCGCTGACCACCCGCCGCTTTCGATGCTATCGTCTGAAATTCGCGCGTGTCTGTGTCGGAATCGCGCCGAGAAACGCCCGCCAGGAGCCGCTGAGCGGCCTCTAGGGCGCCCAGAGCGGCCCGAGGTACACCACGGGATCCCCGGGGCGCCAGCGGGCCAGGAAGCGCTGGATCGGCGGATGGAGCACGACCTCGTCGAGCTCACCCACGTCGAACAGCCTGTGCCCGTGAACGGCCGCATCTTGCGACGTCACGGCGTCGAGCGACCTCCCTTCAAGGTCGCCCGAGAAGATGATGTGGACGACGTGCTTCGCGGTGTGGCTGCGCTCGGGCGCGATCGAGTCGACGATCGCCACCGGCCCCTCGACCGGGATCTCGTCGTTGATGCCGACCTCCTCCGCGAGCTCCCGGTGCAGCGCCCGCACGAGGCTCTCGCCCGAGTTCACACCGCCGCCGGGGAGCAGCCAGTACGCCCGCCCGTTCTTCTCGTGACGGCAGAGCAGGATCCGCCCGCCCCAGCTCAGGATGGCCGACACGCGGATCCGAGGCTCGGTGCCCATCAGGCCTCCGCCGGGCTCGAGGATCCGAACCCGCGCACGCCGCGCTCCGTCGCAGGCAGCTCGTCCACCTCCGCCGTCTCGAGCGGCGCGAACGGCACGACGACGAGCTGGGCGATCCGCATGCCGGGCTCGACGACGAACGGCGCGGCGGTGTCGGTGTTCAGCAGGATCACGCGCACCTCGCCGCGGTAGCCGGAGTCGATCAAGCCGGGCGTGTTCAGCACCGTGACTCCATGGTCGGCTGCCAGCCCCGAGCGCGGCTGGACGAAGCCGGCGTGCCCCGCCGGAATCGCGACCGCGAGCCCCGTGCCGACGACAGCCCGCTCGCCCGGCCCGATCTCCGCGCCCTCGCACGCGACGAGGTCGAGCCCGGCATCGCCCGCGTAGGCGCGCTCGGGGACGACCGCGTCCTCGTGCAGGCGCTGGAAGAGCAACTCCGTCACCGGTGTGCCTCGTGCGATGCCCCATCCTCCTCGAGGACGAGGAACGGCGCGAACCGGCGAAGGTCGGCGTGGCTCAGACGCGCGCGCACGAAGACGCCCTCCTCGCGATCGATCCGCTCGTCGACCGGCGCGCCCAGCTCGTACAGCTCGGCGAGCTTGTCGCCCGCGTCGTACGGGATCAGGAGCCGGACGGCCTCGAACCGTTCGGCGAATCGCGCGGCAACGGCGGCGCGCAACTCGTCGAGCCCCTCGCCCGTCTGAGCCGACACCTGAGGCGCGCCGGGAAAGCTGTTCGCCAGCCGCCGTCGCTTGAGCGGATCGACGAGATCGACCTTGTTGAGCACGATCTCGACCGGCAGCTCGTCCGCGCCGACCTCGGCCAGGACGGAATCGACCGCGGCGACCATCTCCTCCATCCGCTCGTCTTCGGCCGACGCATCGACCACGTGCAGCACGAGATCCGCAGCGAGCGTCTCCTCGAGCGTCGCTGCGAACCCTTCGACCAGCTGGTGCGGAAGGCGGCGGATGAAACCGACGGTGTCCGTCACGAGGTACCGCCTGCCGTCGTAGTCGAAGCTCCGCGTCGTCGGATCGAGCGTCTCGAACAGCCGATCGTCCACGGATGCGCCGGCCCCCGTCAGCGCGTTGAGCAGCGTCGACTTGCCGACGTTCGTGTACCCGGCCAGTGCCACCGTCGGCGTCTGCGAGCGCGTCCGCGACTTCCTGCGCGTCGCGCGCTGCTTGCTCAGATCGCGAAGCCGTCGGCGGAGCAGGCTGATCCGCCGACGCGCCAACCGTCGGTCGGTCTCCAGCTGGCTCTCCCCCGGTCCGCGCGTTCCGACACCGCCGCCGAGCCGCTCGAGGTGCTGCCACATGCCCCGCATGCGCGGGATGTTGTAGTCGAGCTGCGCGAGCTCGACCTGGAGCTTGCCCTCGGCGCTGACGGCGTGCTGGGCGAAGATGTCGAGGATCAGCTGCGTGCGGTCGATGACCCGCGTCGAGAGCGCGTCCTCGAGGCGCCGCTGCTGCGCCGGCGTCAGCTCGTCGTCGACCAGAAGCGACTCCGCGTCCGAGTTTCCGAAAGCGCGCTGGAGCTCGACGAGCTTGCCCTTGCCGACGTAGGTGCGCTCGTCGGGCCTCGGCCGCTTCTGCACGATCTCCGCCACCGGGTCGACGCCGGCCGTCCGGGCCAGCTCGCGGAACTCTCCCAGCTCCTCGTCGGGATCGACGTCCGAGCCCAGCACGGCGACGATGAATCCCCGCTCCGGCTCCGCGCCGGGAGCAGGATCCGGCTGGTGCTGTCTCACGACTGAATTATGACCAGCGCCCTCGTCATCCGGTCAACGGCTTCCTCGAGCCGCGAGTCCGGAACGGTCAGCGAGAGCCGGACGTAGCCGGCCCCGCTCGGGCCGTAGGAGTCGCCGGGCGAGACGAGGACCGACGCCTGCTCCAGCATGAGCTCGGTGAACGAGGTCGAGGTGTGGCCCTCGGGCACCGCCACCCAGAAGTACGGGGTCGCCCGAGGGACGTTGACCTCGAGCCCGACCTCACGCAGCCCTTTTGCGAGCAGGTCGCGACGCCGCGCGTACACCTCTGAGATCTCACGCGGGAACTCCCGCTCGGTGGTCAGCGCGACCGCGGCCGCGTGCTGGACAGCTTCGGACATCCCCGAATCGAGGTTCGTCTTCAGCTGCCGGTAGCGCTCGACGATCTCCGCGTTGCCGGCAACGAGGCCCACGCGCCAGCCGGTCATGTTCCAGCCCTTGGAGAGCGAGAAGATCTCGACGCCGACCTCCTTCGCGCCGTCGGCTTCGAGGAAGCTCGGCGGCCGATAGCCGTCGAACGCGACCTCGGAGTACGCGTTGTCGTGCACGACGATCAGGTCGCGCTCGCGGGCGATCTCGATTGCGTGCTCGAAGAAATCGAGCTCCGCGGTCGCTCCGGTCGGGTTGTTCGGGTAGTTGAGGTAGAGCAGCTTGGCGTCCGGGGCGCCGTCGAGGTCGGGCAGGAAGCCGTTCTCCTCGCGCAGCGGCAGGTAGTGGACGGTCGCACCCGCGAACACCGGGCCTGAGGTGTACGGCGGGTAGCCCGGGTCAGGCGCCAGGCAGACGTCGCCCGGGTCGAGGCACGCGAGCGCGATGTGGCCGACGCCTTCCTTGCCGCCGAGCACCGGGATCAGCTCGCCGTCCGGATCGAGCTCGACGCCGAAGCGGTCGCGGTAGAAGCTCGCCGCCGCGGCCCGGAACTCCTCGGTGCCGTGGTTCGTCGGGTACTGGTGCGTGCGCGGGTCGCGCGCGGCTTCCGCCAGCGCATCGATGACCGCAGGCGGCGTCGGAAGGTCGGGGTCGCCGATGCCGAGGCTGATGACGTCGACGCCGGCCTTCTCGGCCTCGAGTCACCTTCCGCTCGAGCTCGGCGAAGAGGTACGGCGGGACTGCGTCGAGTCGCTTGGCGAACTTCACAGCTCGAACTCCTCGGACAGCTCGACCGTGCAAATCTCCTCGGCCGGCCCGGTCAGGCGCGCGTTGAAGTCCGCATCGACTTCGACCAGGAGGTCGCCGCCCTGGAGATGGACCGTCACGGGGCTCTCGCACCAGCCGTGGTGGACGGCCGCGCTCGCAACCGCAACTGCGCTCGTGCCGGAGGAGAGGGTCTCCCCCGCACCTCGCTCCCAGACGGCCGCGGTCATGTCGTGCGGGCCGTCGACTCGCGCGAACTGGACGTTCGTCCGCTGCGGAAACCGCTCGTGGTTCTCGACCGCCGGCCCGAGCCGGAGGAACTCGTCGTGGTCGGGCGTGTGCCGGATGACCGCGTGCGGGTTGCCGACCGCGACCGGGCACCATCTCGTACTGCTTGCCGTCGACCTGCAGCGGCTCCCTCTCCCCCACGTCGACCTTGCCCATCTCGGTCTCGACCTGCTTCCCGTCGCGCATCGTCGCCACGACGTCGCGGGGACCGACGCTGATCCGGACGCGGTCGAGTCCGTCGCGGCGTGCCAGCCAGCGGGCGGCGATTCTCGTGCCGTTTCCGGACAGCTCGGCGGTCGATCCGTCCGGGTTCCAGATCACGACCTCCGCCGAGTCGCCGTTCGTCGACAGGACCTCGACGATCCCGTCGGAGCCGACACCGAAGTGGTAGTCGCAGATCTTCTGCACGCGCTCGGGCGTCAGCGGCAAGGCAAGCTCAGCCCGCTCGACCAGCAGGTAATCGTTGCCGAGCCCGTGCCACTTCGAGAATTGCATCCGCGACCTCGCCCGGAGGGCGATCGGCAGGCAGGCTAACAAGGCCGGGTATGCGTCGCATCCATTTGCGCTGGTACGCGGCGTAGCGCCTCGTGCGGGCCGTCAGCGCCTCGATCGCGTCGTCGTCGTCCGGGTGTTCCGCGATGTCGGAGAGGCCGTGTGCGTAGGCCGCCGTCGAGGAGACCGGGCCGGCGAGAGCGCGCTCCGCCTCCGCGCGGACGCCTGCTTCGAACATGGCTCTCGTCCGCTCGGCGATCCGCCGGTCGAGCTCCTCCTTCGGGACGTCGAGCCCGAAGACGAGCGTCGGGTGGCGCGTGTCGTCGGTCCAGAGGCGGTTGCGCTCGCGCGACCGCCCTGCGAGCTCGAGGCTGCGGACGACGCGCCGGCGGTCGTTCGGATGGACGGCCGCTGCCGCCTCGGGGTCGAGCTCGGCGAGTCGGCGGTGCGCGCTTTCGGCGCCTTCCTCGTCGTAGAGCTGTTCCAGGCGCTCGCGCTCGCCCGGCTCCGGTGCGGGTGGAAGCGACAGGTCTGACAGGGCCGCCCGGAGATAGAGGCCCGTCCCGCCGACGACGATCGGCGTGCGTCCCGACTCGAGGATCTCGTCGATCGCAGCGTGTGCGAGCCGCTGGTACTCGGCGACGGACGCCTCGTGGTCGAGGTGCCAGATACCCACGAGGCGAGCGGGAGACTGGTTCGTGAGGATCGGCAGGCCGCGGTAGACCTGCATCGAGTCGGCGGAGACGAGCTCCGCCGGGACGCGCTCGGCGACGGCCTGGGCGACAGCTGTCTTGCCCGAAGCGGTCGGGCCGAAGATCGCGAGAACGGTGTCAGTCACGCAGCCGCGCTCGGGCGCGGTCGAGCTCGTCCTCGGTCAGGCCCGCGTCGCGCAGGTAGCCCTCGACGCTGCCGTAGCGGCGCTCGAGCTCCTCGAAGACTCCTTCGATCGACTCGGCCGGGGTCTGCGACATCCGCTTCAGGCGCTCGAGCTCCTCCTCGCTCTCCGCTTCCGCGAACCACTGCTCGTGCCGTGGGCGCAGACGCTCTTCGCTGAGCGCGTAGTCCGCCGCGATCTCCTCGATGCCGACACCGGCCACGTGCAGGAGGAGAGCCGTCAGCAGCCCGGTGCGATCCTTGCCGCCCGCGCAGTGGATGACGACGCCGCCCTCGGGCGCATTCGCGACCGCGCGGATCGCGGCGGCCACGTTGTGGCCGAAGTGCTCGAGGAAGATGAGATAGACCTCGCGCGTCGCCGTCGGCACGTCCGGCGCCGACCGGGCGGCCGCGTCGAGCCGGGCCTCGACCTCTTTCCAGTCGTCCGTGTCGGTCTCGAAGAACGGGATGTGCAGGACCTCGGCGGGCAGCTCGGCCGGCGGGTCGGCCGCGAGCTCGTCGTTCGTCCGCAGGTCGACGATCGTCTTGACGCCGTAGTCGACGAGCGCCGCCCAGCCCTGGTCGCTCAGCTGGCGGACGCTGTCGGCGCGGATGATCGAGTCGTACCGCGTCTCGCCGCCGTCCTCGGTCGGATGGCCGCCGAGGTCGCGGACGTTGAGCAGCCCGTCCCAGAGGAGGTCGCGACTACGCTGCAACGGCTGCCAGCTCGACGCCTCGAAGCGTCGTCGAAGTTGCGTCTTCGATGCGGACCTCGACGAGGCTGCCGGGCGCGCTCGTCCCGGCGAAATTGACGGTCGTGTTGCGGCGCGTGCGCCCGCGCAGCAGCGAGGGGTCCGTCCGGCTCGGGCCCTTCGACGAGCACCTCTTCGACGCGGCCGACGCGCTCGCGGTTCCGTGCGACGCGCGACGTGCTGGACGACCTCGACGAGCCGCTCGATCCGCTCCTGCTTGACATCGTCCCGGGACCTGGTCGGGGACATGGCCGCTTCCGTCCCCTGCCGCGGCGAGTAGACGAACGTGAACGCGCCGTCGTAGCCGACCTCCTCGACGACCTCGAGCGTCTCCTCGAAGTCGTCGCTCGGTCTCGCCGGGGAAGCCGACGATGATGTCCGTCGTCAGCGCGAGGTCGGGGATCGCGGCGCGGAGCTCGTCGACGAGCCGCAGGTAGCGCTCGCGGCTGTACGTGCGCCGCATCGCCTTCAGGACGCGCGTCGAGCCCGACTGCAGCGGCAGGTGCGCGTGCTCGCAGACCGCGTCGCACTCCGCCATCGCGGCGATCACGTCGCGGCGGAAGTCCTTCGGATGCGGGCTCGTGAAGCGGATGCGCTCGATGCCCTGGACCGCGTCGACGGCGCGCAGGAGCTCGGCGAAGCTCGGTGCCGAGATCGCGGCCGTAGGAGTTGACGTTCTGCCCGAGCAGCGTGACCTCGCGGACGCCCTCGCCGGCGAGCCGCGTCGACCTCGGCCAGGATCTCGCCGGGCCGGCGGCTGACCTCGCGGCCGCGCACCGACGGCACGATGCAGTACGAGCAGACCGAGTTGCAGCCCATCGAGACCTGCACCCAGGCCTGGAAGCGGCGCTCGCGGTGCATCGGCAGCGTGCCGGCGAACTCGCGCTCGTCTCCGATCCCGAATCTGCCGCGCGGCGCCTCGCCGCCGGCGCCGAGCCACTCCGCGAGATGCGGGATCGTCCCGGCCCGAAGGCGACGTCGACGAACGGGTAGAGGTCGAAGAGCCGCTCGCGCTGCGCCTCCGCGTAGCAGCCGCCGACGGCGATCACCTTCTCCGGGTCGGCGAGCTTGAGCATCTTCGCGTTGCCGAGGTGCGCGGCGAAGCGCTGGTCCGGCTTCTCGCGGATCGTGCAGGTGTTGAAGACGAGCACGTCCGCCTCCTCCTGGGAGACGGCCTCCCCCAGTCCGAGCTCCTCGAGCATGCCCTTGATCCGCTCGGAGTCGTGGGCGTTCATCTGGCACCCGAACGTCGTGACGTGGTACCGCTTCACGCCGGACAGCCTAGCGAGCTATTTCGCGAACTCGGTCGCCCTTGATTCGCGAATGACGGTGACCTTGATCTGGCCCGGGTACTCGAGCTCGTGCTCGATCTCGCGGGCGATCTCGTGTGACAGCAGCGCGGCCTGGTCGTCGTCGATCTCGCCCGGCTTGACGATGACCCGGATCTCGCGGCCGGCCTGGAGCGCGTAGACCTTCTCGACGCCGTTCTCGCTTCATGGCGAGGCCCTCGAGCGCCTCGAGCCGCTTGATGTAGTTCTCGAGGCTGTCTCCGCGCGCTCCGGGTCGCGCGCCGGAGATCGCGTCCGCTGCGATCAGGAGCACCGCCTCGACCGTCTGCGGCTGCACCTCGTAGTGGTGCGCCTCGACGGCGTGGATCACGCCCGGCGACTCGCCGTAGCGCTTCGCGTACTGGGTCGAGATCGCGCGTGCGAGCCCTCGATCTCGTGCGTGACCGCCTTCCCGACGTCGTGCAGGATCGCGGCGCGCTTCGTCGTCTTGACGTTCGCGTCGAGCTCGGTTGCCATCAGCCCGGCCAGGTGCACGACCTCGAGGGTGTGCTTGAGGACGTTCTGCCCGTAGCTCGTCCGGTAGTTGAGGCGGCCGAGCAGCTTGACGATCTCCTCGTGGAACTCGCCGCAGTTGGCCTCGAAGACCGCCTGCTCGCCGGCCTGGACGATGTGCTCCTCGATCTCGGCCTTGGACTGGTAGTACATCTCCTCGATGCGGGCCGGCTGGATCCGGCCGTCCTCGACGAGCTTGAGCAGCGTGATCTTCGCGATCTCGCGGCGGATCGGGTCGAACGACGAGAGCACGACCGCCTGCGGCGTGTCGTCGACGATCACGTCCACTCCCGGTCAGGTGCTCGAGCGTGCGGATGTTCCGTCCCTCGCGGCCGATGATCCGTCCCTTCATGTCGTCGGACGGAAGCTCGATCAGCGACGACGTCGTCTCCGCGGCATGGCTCGCGGCGACGCGCTGGAGCGCGTCGGCGACGAGGTTCCGGGCTCGACGCTTCGCCTCGCTCTGCGCCTCTTCGTCGAGCTGGCGCACCCGGCGCGCGAGGTCGTGGCGGACCAGCTCCTCGGATTGCTCGAGGAGGCGCGCCTTCGCCTCGTTCACGGTCATGCCCGGCGACGCGCTCGAGCTCGGTCGAGCTCGCGCTGCTTCGCCTCCTTGAGGTCGTCCTGGAGCTCCTTGACGTGCACCTCGCGGTCGGCGATGCCCTGCTCGCGGCGTGTGAGCTCCTTCTGGCGGAGCTCCGCCTCGTCCTCGCGCGCAAGGACGCGCTCCTCGATCTTCGTGATCCGCGCGCGCTGCTCGGCGACCTCGCGCTCGACCTCGGCCCGGACGCGGACGGCGTCCTCGCGCGCCTCGATCTTCGCCTCCCGCCTGATCGTCTCGGCCTCTCTGCGCGCCTCGGAGACGCTCGTGCCGCCGAACAGCTGCAGGCCGAAGACGACGACCACGCCTGTGATCAGGACGCTGATCAGAACTGCCGCAAGAACGAGCATGGGTGCTCCTCGGGTCGAAGCCCGCGCGGCTCAATCTCCGAATGGGTGCGGCCCGAGCGGACCGCGGCGAACTGGGCTCAACCGGTCCCGGCGGAGCCTCTTTCTGCGGCGTCTTTTGCGGAATCAAGGTGCTTTGCTCGTGGTCTTGCTAGGTCGAACGATTCGGAAACTGCGCGTGTGCAGGCAAAACTTCGTGTTGTTGTTCTCTCATCGTACAACCGGAGGGTCGTGCTCTGCAATGGCTTCCGCGCACGACGCTCTCGATCGCGTCGTCGGAGAAGCCCTTTCGCGCCAGGTAGCGGGCGGTCTTCGGCCCCGCTCCTCGCCTGGCGCAGATCCGGGCGGCGCGGACGTTCTCTGGCTCGAGTGACGCGATCGCCGCTTCGACCGCCTCCGCGGCGATGCCGCGCGCCTCGAGGTCGTGCCGGACGAGCAAGTCGCCTGCGCCGCGCTCGGCGAGGGCCTGCGCCCGAGACCGTGCGAATCGCTCGTCGTCGACCGCGCCCGCATCGGTCAGCCGCGCGATCGTCTCCGCCCGGGCCGCCGGCGCGACCTTGCGCGCGATCCAGGCGCGCATCGAGCTCTGCCGCCGAGAGGTCGCGGCTCCGGAGCGCGCGAGCGGCCCGCTCCATCGCCTCGTGTCGCTTCAGCTCGCGCCGCACCCGGCGGGCGCGCTCCCGGTCGAGCTCGACTCCGACGTCGAGGCCGGCGCGGAGGACGACCTCAGCGGGCAGCGTCCGCCACGACTCGCCGTCGAGCGCGACCTCGACGCGTCCTCGTGAGGCAGCGGAGAGCGCGCTAACTCTTGGCGGAGACCTCTTCGACGACAGCCTCGGCCTCCTTCTTGCCGGCGGCGCCGTTCTCCGCGGCCACGGTCGGAAGCAGCCGCGCGGAGGCGATCGCGCCTTCGCCGAGCTCGGCCTGGATCCGCTGGACGATCTTCTCGGCCGCGTCCGGATGCTCGCGCAGGAAGGCAGCGGCGTTCTGGCGTCCCTGCCCGAGCCGCTCCTCGTCGAAGCTGAAGTACGAGCCCGACTTCTGGACGACCTTGCGATCGATCCCGGCCTCGAGCACCGTGCCCTCCCAGGAGATCCCCGAGCCGTAGATGATGTCGAACTCGGCCTGCTTGAACGGCGGCGCGACCTTGTTCTTGACGACCTTCACGCGAACGCGGTTGCCGATCGCCTCGACCCCTTCCTTCAGCGTCTCGATGCGGCGGATGTCGAGCCGCACCGACGAGTAGAACTTCAGCGCGCGGCCGCCCGGAGTCGTCTCCGGCGAGCCGAACATGACGCCGATCTTCTCGCGCAGCTGGTTCGTGAAGAGGCAGATCGTGTCGGTGCGGTTGAGCGTGCCGGCGAGCTTGCGCAGCGCCTGGCTCATGAGCCGCGCCTGGAGGCCGACGTGGCTGTCGCCCATCTCGCCCTCGATCTCGGCCTTCGGCGTCAGGGCCGCGACCGAGTCGACGGCGACGACGTCGAGCGCGCCCGAGCGGATCAGCAGCTCGGCGATCTCGAGCGCCTGCTCGCCGTTGTCGGGCTGCGAGACGAGGAGCTCGTCGATGTTGACGCCGATCCTGCGCGCGTACTGCGGGTCCATCGCGTGCTCGGCGTCGATGAACGCGCAGATCCCGCCGCGGCGCTGCGCCTCGGCGATCACGTGGTAGACGAGCGTCGTCTTCCCCGACGATTCCGGGCCGAAGATCTCGACGATGCGGCCGCGGGGCAGCCCGCCCACTCCGAGGGCGAGGTCGAGCGTGAGCGATCCCGTCGAGATCGCGCCGGTCGAAACGTGCGCGGCGTCGTTCATGCGCATGACCGAGCCCTTGCCGAACTGGCGCTCGATCTGGCCGAGTGCGACGTCGAGTGACTCCTCCCGATCCACCCTCATCCACCTCCTAGCGGAACCGACTCCAAGACTTCGTACTGCGCCCCGTCAGGCCGCAGTCGGGATATGTAAACAGCAGCGTCGGACATCGTCACCGGCCCCAGATCCGGGATCGAGGGCTCGAGCCGAGGACGCTCGCGAAAGCGGACGACCGTGAGATGCGGAAGCCATCTCCGCTGCTCCGGCTCGTAGACGCCGAGCCGCTCCAGCCGACCGTGCGCGTCCTCGGCGATCCGGGTCGCACGCCCCTGCTCGTCGTCGAGGACGAGCATGCCGACCGAGCGCGTCTCGCGGTACCGGATCGGTGTGAGGACGGGCCTGGCGACTCCCTCGACGGACTCCCGCAGAGCGCCCGCGATGGCCTCGATCTCGCCGGCCGGCCGCGAGCCGAGGAAGGCGATCGTGACGTGCAGGTTCTCGACGGGAACGAGCCGGACGCGCTCCACGGCCAGCTGCTCCTGCTGCCAGGCGGCGACGGCCCGCGCGGCCGCGTCGGGCAGACGGAAGCCGAGAAAGAGGCGAAAACGCTCATCGGCACCGACGGTACCGGACGAGCTCATGCAGGACTGTGGCGGATCTGTGTCAGAAGCTCACGCAGCAGATGGAGCGCCGCGGCGGTCGCGCGGCGGCGCACCGCCTCGCGGTCGCCGGGCAGGTTCAGCTCGCGCGCCAGCTCCGCTCCCGGGCCGGACGCATGCAGGTAGACGAGCCCGACCGGCTTCTCGGGCGTTCCGCCTCCGGGCCCGGCGATGCCGGTCACGGAGACGGCGACGTCCGCGCTCGAGCGACCTCTCGCGCACCGAGGGCCATCGCCGCTGCGGTCTCGGCCGAGACAGCGCCGTGCTTCGGCGAGCGTCTCCTCGCTCACGCCGAGCTGGGCGTGCTTGACCTCGTTGGCGTACGACACGATGCCGCCGCGGAACACGTCGCTCGAACCTGGCACCGACGTCAGCTCGCGCGGCGACGAGCCCGCCGGTGCACGACTCCGCGGCCGCCAGCGCCAGCCCACGCTCCCGGGCGAGGTCGAGCACGAGCTCCTCGACCGGCCGGTCGTCCTCGGAGAAGATCGCCTCGCCGAGCGCGCCTCGAAAGCTCGCCGCCAGCTGCTCGCCCGTCGCCGAACAGCTCGACCCAGATCTCGCCCGCGTGCGCGCAGATCGTCGCCTGCACGCCCTCGGGCTCTCCTCCGGCCTCGGCGAGCACCCGCGCGATCGCCGACTCGCCGACCCCGTACACGCGCAAGACGCGCCGCTCAGGCGCTTCGGCGCGCTCCAGCACCCCTCGGACGGCCTCGTCCTCGAGCGCCGCCCGCCAGAGCCTGCGCAGCTCGGGCGGCGGGCCCGGCAGGACGACTGCGATCGCGCCGTTCGTCTCGACGACGAGCCCCGGAGCGGTCCCGGCGATCCCGATCACGCGTCCACCCGCGGGCACGGTCGCCTGCTTGCGAACGCCTTCCTCGAACTCCGCGTACGGCCGGCCCAGCCGCTCCGCGATCCGCCTCGAGACACCCTCGATCTCCTGTTCGAGCTCCGGCACCACGACGCCTCGAGCCCGGCGGCGCGCGCCAGCAGCTCGACCGTCCGGTCGTCGTGCGTCGGCCCGAGCCCCCCGGACACCACCAGCAGGTCGGCCTCCAACCCCTCGCGGATCGCGGGCTCGAGCGCCGCCTGGTCGTCGCCGACGATCCTGATCGACGACGGCTCGAGTCCCAGCCGCGTCAGCTCCTCGGCCAGGAACGGCCCGTTCGAGTCGCGCCGGCTGCCGCGGATCAGCTCGCTGCCGGTAGACGAGGACCGTCAGCTGCGGGGCGTTCAAGCCGGCGCGGTCGCGAGCTGGACGTCGCTCGGAGTCACTTCGAGCCATCGCCGAGACCCGGTGCCGGCGCCGGGCACGACGCGTGACCGGCCGTTCAGCTTCAGCCTCAGGTTCGCCGGCGCGAAGACGTAGACCCACAGGTGGCGGCCCACGAACCGGTGGGCCTGGCCGCTCTCGAGCGTGCCTTCGTAGATCGGCTTCCCGGTGCGCCTCCCGCGGTAGACGACGACGTACGCCCCGCCCTTGACGCCCTTGGCGACGAGCTTGGCCATCGGCTTCGGCGGCGCCTTCTTCTTCGGATTCGTGACTGAAAGCAACGCGTTCTGGTTGCCGGACCCGCCCGAGACCCAGGCGACGAAAACGAAGATGGTCAGGCCGGCGATCGCCGCGAGCGTGATGATCACGGCCTTGTTCTGGAACGCGCCGCCGCGGCCCGGCCGTGCGACCCGCGGCTTGACCAGGCGTTGCTCCTCCTCTTCCTCGATCTCGCCGCGCACGTAGCGCGAGTTGAACTCGTCGACGTAGAGCTGTCCGTCCAGGCCGAGGTGGTCCGCGTACGAGCGGAGGAAGCCCTTGACGTACGTCTGGGCGGGCAGGACTTCGAACTGCTCGTCTTCCAGGGCGCGGAGGTACTTGCCTCGAATCTTCGTCGACTGCTCG
>CAWGVD010000032.1:0-59279 GCA_963825795.1 uncultured Actinomycetes bacterium
ATCTCGAAGAAGTCGAGCCCCTGCCGGAGACGAGCCTCGCGGAGGCTGTTGCCGATCTCGAACACCGGGAACCGAGTCTACGACAAGACGTGGTAGTCCACGTAGTAAAAGGCGAGCGCGATCGCCCCGATGAGCGCGAAATAGAGCCCGAGCCAGCCGAGGATGCGCCCGAGGCGGGCCGGAACCGCACCTCCCGCGCGCCCGACCGTCCGCTCCAGCCGCCGGCGCGCCCGTCGCGCGAGCCGGATCGCGACGAAGCCGAGGACGGCGGCCACCGGGACGGCGTAGCCGGCGTGAATGAGCCGCAAGTCGTTCCGATAGTTCGTGATCAGGATGCCGACCGGGATCGCGGCGACGGCGAGGACACCCACCAGGAGCGACACGACCGCCACGCGGTTGCGCGGCCGCGAACCGTTACTACTGTTTGACGTACGGGCGGCCAACGGCTGCGGGCGGAGTCGATCGGCCGATCACGCCTGCGACGGCGATCAGCGTGATCACGTAGGGAAGTGCCTGGAAGAGCGTCGCGGCGGTGTCCGAGTAGACGGGCAGGCGGAAGGCGATCGCCGTCGAGAGCCCGAAGAGGAGCGCCGCTCCGAACGCGCCGAAGGGCCGCCAGTTCCCGAAGATGAGCGCCGCGAGCGCGATGAAGCCGCGGCCTGCCGTCACGTTCTCGTTGTACGTGCCCAGGTAGCCGACGGTCAGGTACGCCCCACCCGCGGCGGCGAGCATCCCGGAGAGGATGACCGAGAAGTAGCGGAGCAGATAGACGTTGATGCCGACCGTGTCGGCCGCGCGCGGGTGCTCGCCGCAGGCCCGGATGCGAAGGCCGAGCGGCGTCCTGAACATGACGAAGTACGAGACGACGACGAGGGCCATCACGGCCCAGATCATCAGGTTCAGGTGCCCGAAGGCCTCCGAGAAGAATCCGTGGTTGCTGTTGCTCGTCAGATTCACGTCCGGGATCTGCGAGATGCCCGTCGGGACGTTGTTGCCGTGGTAGAGCTGGACGAAGAAGTAGCCCGTGATCCCGAGGGCGAGGAAGTTGACAGCGACGCCGCCGACGATCTGGTCGGCGCGCAGGTGGATCGCGAAGACCGCGTGCACGACCGCGAGCAGGCCGCCGGAGATGATCCCGATCACGAGCCCGCCGATCCAGCTGCCCGTCTTGTCGGCGCCCCAGATCCCCCAGAACGCGCCCATCAGCATCATTCCTTCGAGGCCGATGTTCACGACCCCGGAGCGCTCCGAGAACATGCCGCCGATCGCGGCGAAGGTCAGCGGGGTCGCGAAGACGAGCATCGACGCGATCAGGCTCGCGGTGAAGACCTGATTCAGGTCCGCCGTGCTCGAGCGAGTCGCGAGCACGCCGAGGCCGACCCCGAGGAGCCCGACGACGACAGCGCCCCACCCCGCGCGCCGGGCGCCCCGGCTCGCAGCGAACACGCCCGCGAACGCGGCCAGGAGCCCGAGGAGCGCGGGCCAGATCGGCGACCGGGACGTGAGCGGCGGGATCGCGGCCAGGAACGCGACCACACCGAGCGCGAATCCGTACCCGGCGACCGCCTTCGGGCGCACGAAGCGCGCCGCATCGAGTTGTCCGACGTACGTGCTCACGACGACGCCTCCGCCGCGGGCTGCTTCGGAGCACGCTTGCGGACCCGCCCGCCCGCGCGCCAGACGGCGATGACCAGGATGTCCGCGCCGACGAAGAGAACGACGAGCCCCTGGATGAGCTCGGTCAGATGGCCGGCGAGGCTCGGGTCGATCACGTTCGACTGGAGCCCGTGCGTCGTCCCGAAGAGGAGCGCGCCGAAGAGGAGCGCGGCGAGCCCGACTCCGACCGCGGTGCTCCGGCCGAGCAGTGCGACCGCGATCCCGAGGAACCCGATGCTCGAGGCCTGGACGTCCGACGTCCCGACGTGGAAGAGATAGCCGAGCATGTCGAGGCCGCCCGCGAGACCGGCGAAGGCCCCGGAGATGGCCATCGCGCGCACGTAGTTCGTGCGCACCTTGATCCCACCGTACGCGGCCGCGTCGGGGTTGAAGCCGACCGCCCGCACCTCGTAGCCGAGCGTCGTCCGGTTGAGGATCGCCCAGAAGACGATCAGCGCGGCGATCGCGACGAAGAAGCCGATGTGCAGGCCCTGGAGATCGGCGTCGCCCCAGAACACGGGCAGCTTCGCACTGTGAGCGATGTCGGCGGAGATCGGGATGTCGAGCGGCTTGTTCTCCGGGCCCTGGAGCGGCCCGCCCTGCTGGAAGAGGTAGCTCCCGATCCAGTACGCGATCCAGTTGAGCATGATCGTCGTGATCACCTCGTGGGCGCCGACCGCGGCCTTGAGGAAGCCGGCGATCGCGGCCCAGGCGGCCCCGGCGAGCGCGGCAGCGCCGACGCCGAGCAGGATGTGAGCCGGGCGGGTCATGTTGACGAAGCTCGTCCCGACCCAGCTCGCGACGAAGAGCCCCATGAAGTACTGGCCCTGGCCGCCGATGTTGAAGAGCCCGCAGCGGAAAGCGAACGCGACCGCGAGGCCCGTCAGGATCAGGGTCGTCGTCTGGAGGAGCGTCTGGCTGAGGTTGTAGGGCGCTGTATGCGCCGTGTTGACGTCCCACGGGTGCGCGAGCCAGTTGAGCCCCGCGCCCTGGATGATGTCCCTGTACGCGAGGAGCGGGTTGTGGCCGGTGGCGAGGACGACGAGGCCGCCGATCGCGAACGCCAGCACCGCGGTCACGACCGGGACCGAAATCCCGCCCGCGCGGTGCAGGAGGTCGAGCCGGCCCGCGACCGTGGTCGGGGGCGTGTCGGGCTCGGGCGGTTTCGGGGTCGGGGCCAGGCCCTCGCTCACGCGGCGTCCTCTCGTTTGGCACCGAGCATCTCCATCCCGATCTCTTCCTCGCTCGCCTGCTCGCCGTGCTCGCCGACGACCTCGCCTTCGTAGATGACGAGGATGCGGTCGGAGAGCGACAGGATCTCGTCGAGCTCGAGCGACACGAGCAGGATCGCGCGCCCCTCGTCGCGCTCCTCGACGAGCCGGCGGTGCAGGTACTCGATCGCGCCCACGTCGAGCCCGCGCGTCGGCTGCGCCGCGATCAGCACCTTCGGGTCGCGGGAGATCTCGCGCGCGGCCACCACCTTCTGCTGGTTCCCGCCGGAGAGTGACGACGCCTTCGTGGTCGGCCCGCCGCCGCGGATGTCGAACTCCTCGATCAGGCGCCGCGCCAGCTCGATGAACCGTCTCGGGAAGATCCAGCCGAAGCGCGCCATCGGCGACCTCGAGTAGTCGTGGAGCTGCATGTTCTCGGCGATCGTGAACTCGAGGATGAGCCCCCGCCGCTGCCGGTCCTCCGGGATGTGCCCGAGGCCGGCGTCGAGCATCCGGCGCGCGCTCGGCCGCTCGACCTCCTGACCGGCGATCAGTACGCGCCCACTCTCCCGTTTACGCAGGCCCGTGAGCGCCTCGATCAGCTCGCTCTGGCCGTTGCCGTCGACGCCTGCGATGCCGACGATCTCGCCCCCGCGCACCGAGAGCGAGACGCCCTTGACGGCCGGGAGCCCTCGGTCGTCCACCACGTGGAGGTCGTCGACCTCGAGCAGCACGTCGCCCTCCGGGCCTGCAGGCGTCTTCTCGACCTGCAGGAGGACGTCGCGCCCCACCATCATCCGCGCGAGCCCGGCTTCCGTCGCGCCTTCGCGCGGAACGGTGTCGATCGTCTTGCCCCGCCGCAGAACCGTGATCCGGTCCGCGATCTCGAGCACCTCGTTCAGCTTGTGCGAGATGAAGATCACGGACAGGCCCTCGCGGACGAGCGTGCGCAGGATCTCGAAGAGCTCGCCCGCCTCCTGCGGGGTCAGGACTGCCGTCGGCTCGTCGAGGATCAACACGTCCGCCGCGCGGTAGAGCGCCTTCAGGATCTCGACCCGCTGCTCCTGGCCGACGCCGATGTTCTGCACCTTCGCCGCGGGGTCGATTGCGAAGTGGTACGAGCGTGAAAGCTGTGCCACGCGCTGCTCGGCGGCCTCCCGGTCGAAGAACACGCCCTCGCGCGTCGGCTCGTTGGCGAGGACGATGTTCTCGGCGACCGTCATCACCGGGATCAGCATGAAGTGCTGGTGCACCATCCCGATTCCGCTCCGGATCGCGTCCTTCGCGGACGAGAACGTCACCGGCTCGCCCTTGAGCCTGATCTCCCCCTCGTCCGGCTGGGACAGGCCGTAGAGGACGTTCATCAGCGTCGACTTGCCCGCGCCGTTCTCGCCGAGGATCGCGTGAACCTCGCCTCGCCTGAGGTCGAAGTTCACGCGATCGTTGGCGACGATGCCGGGGAACCTCTTGGTGATCCCCCGCATCTCGAGAACCGGTGCCGCCTCCACTGGCGCGATTCTAAGGAGCCTCGAGGCGGTGGCTGTCGTTTAGAGGGCCGCCGGGACCTTCACCTTCCCGTCGATGATCTCTTGCTTGAGCTCGTTCATCTTGTCGATCAGGTCCTGCGGGACGGCCGGGTTGATCTTCCCGACGTCCATGCCGCCGTTCGCGAGGTTGAAGTTGAGGTCGGTTCCGCCCTGGAACTTGCCGTCGGCGACCTGCTTCACGGTGTCGAAGACGCCGGTGTCGACGCGCTTGACGCCGCTCGTGAGAACGCGCTTCGCGTCGTTGTACTGGTCCTTGTCGACGCCGATGCCCCAGATCCCGGCCTGGTCGGCGGCGCTCAGCGTGCCGAGCCCGCACCCGCCGGCGACCTGGAAGAGCACCTGGGCGCCCTGCGAGATCTGGTTCTGGGCGACCGTCTTGCACTTGTCGGCCGCGACGAAGTCCTGCGAGTAGCCGACCAGGACCTTGATCTTCGGGTTCGCACAGCTTCGCGCAGAACTTGTAGCCGGCGATCCAGATGTCGACCGGCGGGATCTTGAGGCCGCCGACCGCGCCGATCACCTGCTTGCCGCCCTGCTTCTTGACCATGTTCGCGGCGAGGTTGCCGACGAGGCAGCCTGACTCGTTGGCCGCGTAGGTCAGGCCCTCCACGTTCTTGAAGAGTGGGTTCCCCTTCTTGTCGGCGAACGGCGCCGCCTCCACCGAGTAGTCGGTGATCGCGAATTTCGTGTCAGGGAACTTCTTCGCGACCTTCGCCGTCGCGTCCGCGAGCAGGAAGCCCGCCGAGATGATGATGTCCGCGTTCTTGCGGACAGCGCTGGTCAGGTTCGGGATGTAGTCGCTCACCTGGTTCGACTGCAGCCGGGTCCGTCTGGACGCCGAGCTCGCTCTTCGCCCGGTTCAGGCCCTCGAGCTGGGACTGGTTGAACGACCGGTCGTTGAACTTGCCGATGTCGCTGATGAGCGCAGCGAGGACGTCGCTGTGGTCGCTCGAGCTGGTCGTGGTCCCGCTGGCGCTGTTGTTGTCGTTGCCGCCGCCGCCGCAGCTCGCCGCACCGAGCGCGACCACGAGCGACAGGGCCGCTATGAGCGGCCAACTCCATTTGTTACGCACCACAGGCTCCTCCTTGCCCTCCGTCTTGGTCTGGGAGAGCGATGGTAAACGAGACGCGGAGGAACCGACTAGCGGTTAGCCGCCGACCCGGTCGAGCTGCGCCTCGTCGACGAGCACCCGTCTCGGCTTGGAGCCCTCGTAGCCGGAGATGATGCCGCGCCGCTCGAGCATGTCGATCAGGCGGCCCGCGCGCGTGTAGCCGACCCGAAGGCGGCGCTGAAGGAGCGACGTCGAGGCGGTCTGGGCCTGGACGACGACCTCGATCGCGCGGTCGAGCAGCGGATCCTCGTCCGGGTCGAACTCCCCGTCTGCGTCGGCCTCCTCGGGCGGCGGCTCCGGGGCCTCGAGGAGCGATGGGTCGAGCTCCTGGTCGCGCTGGGCGCGGCACTGCTCGACGATCAGCGCGATCTCCTCCTCGCCGACGTACGCGCCCTGGACGCGCTGGAGGCGCGAGGTGCCGAGCGGCTTGAAGAGCATGTCGCCCTGGCCGAGGAGGCTCTCGGCGCCCCCCTGGTCGATGATCACGCGCGAGTCGGTCTGGCTCGAGACCGCGAACGCGATCCGCGACGGGACGTTCGCCTTGATCATGCCCGTGATCACGTCGACCGACGGGCGCTGCGTTGCGAGCACGAGGTGGATGCCGACCGCGCGCGACTTCTGGGCGAGGCGGATGATCGCGTCCTCGACGGCCTGCGGCGAGATCATCATCAGGTCGGCGAGCTCGTCGATCACGACGAGGAGGTACGGCAGCGGCTGCTCGCCGCGCTCGCGGAAGGCCCGGTTCGCCTCGGGCAGGTTGCGGGCCCGCACGACGCTGAGACGCTCGTAGCGGCGCTCCATCTCGGCGATCACGTTGGCGAGGACGGCAGTCGCCTCCTTCGGGCTGGAGACGACCGGCGCGAGCAGGTGCGGGATCTGCTCGTAGTAGCTGAGCTCGATCCGCTTGGGGTCGATGAGGATCATCCGCACCTCGTCCGGGGTCGAGCGAAGCAGGATCGAGGTGAGGATCGTGTTGATGCAGCCGGATTTGCCCGAGCCGGTCGTGCCGGCGATCAGCATGTGCGGCATGCGGGCGAGGTCGGTCCAGACGGCGTTCCCGGAGATGTCCTTGCCCAGCCAGACGGCGACCGGGCTCGCGGTCTGCGGGAGATCGTCGTAGATGTCGCCGAGCGTGACGAGGTTCGGGGTCAGGTTCGGGACCTCGACGCCGACCGCCTGCTTGCCGGGGATCGGCGCGAGGATGCGGATCTCGGTCGTCGCGAGCGCGTAGGAGAGGTCGTCCTTGAGCGCGGAGACCTTGGACATCTTCGTGCCCGGGGCGAGCTGAAGCTCGTAGCGGGTGACGCGCGGGCCGACGATCTGGCCCATCACCGATGCCTGGACGCCGAAGTCGGCGAGCGCCTGCACGAGCGCGTGGGCGACCTGGCCGCTCGCCTCGGCCGGCGCGGCGTTGTTCGTGCCCGAGGTGCGCAGGAGGCTGCGGTCCGGAAGCTTGTAGTCGTCGACCGCAGGGGAAGCGTTGAAGAGGCTCTCGTGGTCGGGCTCGGGCGCCACCTCGGTGTTCGGGTCGGGGAACGGGATCAGCGGCGCGGGCTCGGCCTGGCCGATCACGTCCGGGTAGTCGGAGGCGGCGTCGACGAGCGGGACCGACGCGGCGGCATGCGCGGTGGAGATGAGCTCGGGTGAGATCGGCTCGAGCTTCTCGCGCTCTGGGCGCTCGAGCGGGCGGCGGGCTGCGGTCGCTCCGCGGCGGAGCAGCGCGCCGGCGGACGCCCCGGTCAGCAGGAGCGCACCGGCCAGGAGGCAGAGGACGCCGACGATCGCGACTCCCGTGCCGCCCAAGTGCGGAGCCGAGCGCGTCGCTCAGCCCCGAGCCGAGGTAGCCGCCCTCGCTCCCGAGCGTCAGCAGCAGGCCGAGGGCGAAGACGAACAGTCCCGTTCTGAACGGGCGGACGTCGACGAGGTCGCTGCGGCCGACCATCAGGCCGCCGACGATGACGAGCGCGAGCGGCAGCACGAAGGCCAGGCCTCCGACGAGAGCCTCGAACCCGTCGCCGATCCAGCCGCCGACGTACCCGCCGTTCCAGCCGGCCCAGAGCACGGAGGCGAGGAAGAGCCCGAACGCGACGAGCCCGAGCCCGATCAGCTCGGGGTGCTGGTGCCCCCGGGGCTTCTTCGTCTTCGCGCGCTTCGCCTTCCTCACGCGCGAGGGCGCGCGAGGCTTGAGCACGCGTTTCGTGCGTCGCCGCGCCATGCGCCGCGATTCGACGCGCAGGGCATATCCCCTTCGCGGCGCCGAACGGGACATGTCTCGGGACCTGGTCCCGGGACGTGGCTCAGGCGGCCAGGGCTCTCAGGTCTTCGAGCGCGCCGTTGAGGAGGTTCTCGCGCAGGTCGAAGAGGCCCGCCCAGAGGTCGGACGGATCCGGGGCCGAGCGCATTCGCGCGGCGGTCGCGAGCCCTTCGAGGGCGCGGACGAGCACGGCCAGCTCGAGGTACGCCTGCGCGACGCGCACCGGCGACGCATGGACTCCGGCGCGGCTCAGCACCGGCTGCCACTCGACGAGCTCGGCACGACCGGGCTCGCCGTACCAGGAGCGGCCCTCCGCCTGGTCCGCCTCGAGCTCGAGCAGGTAGCGGCCGAGCGGGCTCTCCAGCCCGGAGAGCGCAGTCTCGGCCCGCTCGGCGGCCCGGCGCAGCGCCGCCTCTCGAGCCTCCGGGCGTGGACGGCGACGCTTCGCCGCGCGCCCAGCGCTCCAGCAGCCGGCAGAACGCCAGCGCCGAGACCTGGCACGCGCGGAGCTGCGCCACGAGGCGCTGTGCGGTCGTCCCCTCGGGCGCGTAGTCGACCAGCAGGTCGGCCCAACCCGGCTCGGCGCGCAAGGTGCTCATGGCCTCACTATGACTGCTCAGACCTCGACGATGACGGGGAGAATCATCGGCCGCCGCCCAGTTCTGTCGTATATGAGCTGAGCCAGCGAGTCGTGGAGATGCTCCTGGAGGAGCTTGATCTCCGTGATGTCCTGCTCGAGGCACTCGATCGAGCACCTGCGCCGCCTCGCTCCGCATCTCGGCGACGAGCGGCTCGGTCTCGCCGAACCCGCGCGCGATCAGCTCGGGCGCCGCCACCGGTCGAGCGCCCGTTCGCGCCGACCGTGGCGACGACGATCAGGACGCCGTGCTCGGACAGGTGCCGCCGGTCGCGCAGCGCGACGTCGCGCACGTCCCCCACTCCGAGCCCGTCGACGAACGTCACGCCCGTCTCGATGGTGTCCACGATCCGCGGCCCGCGCTCGTCCAGCTCGACCACGCTCCCGTTCTCGGCCAGCACGATCGAGCCCGCCGGCACACCCGAGTCGCGAGCGAGCTGGGCGTGCGCCGCGAGCATCCGGAACTCGCCGTGGACCGGCATCACGGCCTTCGGGCGGACGAGGCCGAGGATCGTCCGGATCTCCTCCGAGTTGCCGTGGCCGGACACGTGGACCGGCGCGATCTCCTGGTGCAGCACCTCGGCGCCGGCCTTCGCGAGCCGGTTGATCGTGTCGTGGACGCGGAGCTCGTTCCCCGGCACCGGCTTCGCGGACAGGATGACCGTGTCGCCGCGCTCGACGGTGACCGAAGGATGGTCGCGGTACGCGATCCGCGTCAGCGCCGACATCGGCTCGCCCTGGCTGCCCGTGCAGAGGACCATCGCCTCGTGCGGCGCGAGCTGATCGAGCTCGGGCGGGCGGATGAACGTGTCGTCGGGCGCCTCGAGGTAGCCGAGGTTGCGCGCGATGTTGAGGTTCTTGCGCATCGAGCGGCCGATCACGCAGACCTTGCGCCCGGTCTCGACCGCGACGTCGACGGCCTGCTGCATGCGGTGCACGTTCGAGGCGAAGCTCGCCACGAGCACGCGCCCCTCGCGCACGGGGATGATCTGCCGGAACGCCTCGCCGACGAGCCGCTCGGAGCCGGTCACTCCGGGTCGCTCCGCGTTCGTCGAGTCGCCGAGCATCAGGTCGACGCCGCGGTTGCCGATCTCCGCCAGCATGCCCACGTCGGTCCGCAGGCCGTCGACGGGCGTGTGGTCGAGCTTGTAGTCGCCGGTGTGCACGATCCGCAGGCCGCCCACCTCGAGGACGATCGCGACCGTGTCCGGCACCGAGTGCGCCATGCGCACGAACTCGGCCTTGAACGGGCCGATCTCGACGGGAGGCTCGCCGGGCACTGCTTCCTTGAGCTCCGTCGCGTGCAGGAGCCCGTGCTCGTCGAGCTTCGGCTGGAGGAGCCCGAGCGTCAGCCTCGTGCCCCAGACCTCCGGCACCTTGACCTCGCGCATCAGGTACGGGAGCGCGCCGACGTGGTCCTCGTGCGCATGCGTCAGGAGCACGGCACGAATGCGCCGCTCACGCAGATACGAGAAGTCCGGCAGGACGAGATCGACGCCGAGATGCTCGTCCCGGGGGAACGCCAGGCCGGCGTCGACGACCACGAGCTCCTCGCCCAGCTCGTACACCGTCATGTTCTTGCCGACCTCGCCGAGGCCGCCCAGCGGGATGATCCGCAGTACAGACATGGCCTGAAGTATCACTTGCGGGCCGCCAAAAGGGTGAGCATGATTCACCCGTCAGAGGGAGGGAGCCGCCGCGGCTGATCTTCATCCTAAGACGAGCCTCGTCCCCCGAGGCGAGCAAAATCCGTCGAAGGAGCTCACATTGCTGCGGTATGAATGGCTTCACAGGATCGGGTTGCTGGCGTGTCTGCTGGGCGTTGCGCCCAGCGCCATCAAGTGGCCCTAAGCAACCACTGCGACGTTCCTAGCTAGACGAGACCGCGTGCCGACAGTCGGCGCGCGGTCTCTAGGCGCGCACAGGAGCGGTCAGCCCGACGCGCTCGAGCGCCGACCGGACGACCTCGACCTCGGCGTCGGTCGCTTCCACGAGCGGCAGGCGCAGCCCGCCGACCTCGTGGCCGAGCAGGTTCAGCGCCGCCTTGACCGGGACCGGGTTGATCGTCACGCCGAGCGCCTCGACGAGCGGTGCGAGCTCTTCGTCGATCGCGTGCGCGGACTCGACGTCGCCCTCCTTGTAGAAGCCGATCATCTCCTTCACGCGCCCCGGGACGAGGTTCCCGTGCACGACGACCCCGCCCACGCCTCCGAGCTCGAGGAACGGGTACACGAGGTGGTCGCTGCCCGCGTAGAGGTCGAGCTCGGTCTCGTCGACGATCCTCCGCGCCTGGTCGAGCTCCTCGGTCGCCTGCTTGACCGCTTTCACGGTCGGGATTCCCGCCAGCTCGACCATCGTCTCCGGCTCGATGTTGACGACGACCCGCTGCGGGATGTTGTAGACGATGATCGGCCTGTCGCTGGCCGCGGCGATCGCCTTGAAGTGCTCGACGATGCCGCGTGGCGACGGCTTGTTGTAGTACGGCGTGACGACGAGGAACCCGTCGACGCCGAGCTCGTGCGCCTGCTCGGTGAGGTGCACCGAGTGCGCCGTCGAGTACGTGCCGGTGCTTGCGATCACGGTCGCCCTCTCCCCCACCTCGTCGACGGCCACGGTCCAGAGCTGGAGCTTTTCCTCGTCGGTCAGCGTCGGGCTCTCGCCGGTCGTCGCGGCGACGACGAGGCCGTCCGCACCGCTTTCGATCACGTGCCGCGCGAGCGCGCGGAACCGGTCGTAGTCGACGGCGCCGTCCTTGTCGAACGGCGTCACGATCGCCGTCAGAACCTCGCCGAGCAAGGCGTTCATCCTACTGGGATCCGGCCTTTCTCAGGCACTGGTTGAGCGGAGACCGCTCGATCTCGGCGCTAGTCGAAGGCATCTCTTCAACGGGAAACCTCTCGAAGCACCGCATGCTCTCGATTTCGCCGTGCGACTTCTTTTCCTCCGCTATCACCTTGTCGCCGTGAAGCAGCTCGAGCCGTTCGTACGAGGTCCGCGTCCGAGATCGAGCATGAAGACTCGGTACTCCGGAAAGCCGGGAACGAGTGGGCCCGCCAGCGTGTACGTGATCACACGCCCGCTATCGAGGGTGATACGTAGGCGATCGCTCTCCGAAGCGAGGACGCCGCTGACGAGGTACACGGTGCGGAGACCGGATCCGTCTTCCGAGAGGTCCAGGCAGATCTTGTCGCAACGAGGCTCGGGGAGACACGGCCCGAACGGCCCGTCGTCCGCCTCCACCGTCCTTGGTCTCGTACCTCGCTGACGAGACAAGGCTTGCCGGCCTGACTTCGCCAGACGACGAGGCGCGCACGCGCCTTCGGATCGCGGTCGACGAGGCGAAGCTGCGCGATCGCGCGAGGCTCGAAGCCCTTTGCCGGGTTGATCGCTTGCCGGAATTGCTCATCCTGTCTTCGCAATTGCTCCTTCACAGCCGGAGTCGGCTCACAGGCGTCCGGGTCAGACGTCGTTTTCGCGTCGTCACCGAGGCAGATGTATGCACTCGAACTGGCGGCGTCGTCCGGAGGGTCGAACCAAGCGACGGGCGACGGTTCGTCGATCGCCTCGATCGCGGCAGGCGTCGTGCTTTGCGGCGGCTTCTCGGCCGGCCGGGAACTCTTCGACGACGACCCGCACGCGGAGAGCGCAAGGACACTGCACAGGATCAAGATGGCTCTCAGAGGGTTCACAACAGGCTCTCGAGCCCAATTGTCAACCCGGGCCCGAGGTCCTGCAAGCGCTCGAGGGCGAGCAGGACGCCGGGGACGTACGCCTCGCGGGAGAACGCGTCGTGGCGGATCGTCAGCAGCTCTCCCGGCTGCGAGAGGAGCACCTCCTGGTGCGCGACGATGCCCGGCAGGCGGACCGAGTGGATCGGCACGTCGCCGCCCATGGCCTCGGCGGTCGCCTTGGCCGTCCCGGACGGGCGCGTCGACCTTCGTCTCGTGGTGGAGCTCGACGATCTCGGCCCGCGGGATGTGCTTCGCCGCCTCGGCCGCGAAGCGCATCATGAGGACGGCTCCGATCGCGAAGTTCGGCGCATAGAAGACCGGCAGACCGGCTTCGAGCGCCTTCGCCTCTACCGGAGCGGTCTCCCACCCCGAGGTGCCGACGATGCACGGGACACCCGCCTCGAGCGCGCTCTCGATGTTCCCGACGACCGTGTCCGGCGCGGTGAAGTCGATCATCGCCTCGGCCTCGCCCAGCTCGACCAGGTCGTGCCCCGCCTCTCGTAGGGCCGGCGCAAGGACGGAGCCGACCTTCCCCCCAGCTCCGAAGAGCTTGACCTTCACGCCGCTGCGCGAGCGGGCAGCTCCGGCGTGATCCGCCGCACGGCGTCCCGGAACCGCTCCTCGCTCGGCCCGATGCCCGAGGCCGAGAGCTTCTCCGGCGCGAGCAGCACCGCCGCCAGCTCGGCGACCGCTTCAGGGCGTGACCGCGTCGATCTCGGCCGCGATCCGGTCGATCGACAGGAGCTCCGTGTCGCGAGATCAGCGACTTGCCGAGGCGGCTCATCCGGTTCGAGGTCGACTCCATCGAGAGCAGGATCCGTCCCTTGAGGTTCTCCTTCGCCCGCTCGAGCTCGCCCTTGCGGAGCCGGCCCTCGGCGACCTCGCCGATCTGCTCGTTCGCGATCTCGAGGCAGTCGGCGAGGTTCTCCGGCCGCGTCCCGACGTAGAAGCCGATCAGCCCGCTGTCCGTGTACTGGGACGCGAACGTGTAGACGGAGTAGGCCATGCCGCGCTTCTCGCGGATCTCCTGGAAGAGCCGCGACGACGCCGAGCCGCCGAGCAGCGCGTCGAGCAGCGACGCGGTGAAGCGGCGCCGATCGGAGCGCGCGATCCCGGGCGCGCCGATGCAGACGTGGTACTGCTCGGTGCGCTTGCGCTGGAAGCGGACGCTCGGGCGCGGCGGCCTCACGAGCGGGCTGCGGAGGCGCGGGCCCTTGCCGGGCGCCTTCGCCTGCTTCCGCTCCGCCTTCTGGAGGCGCGCGACCAGGTCGTCGTGCTTCAGGTTCCCCGCCGCGGCGACGACGACGTTGCCGGCCTGGTACATCGTCTGGTGGTAGGTCGTCAGCGCGCGCCGGCCGACGGACGAGATCACCTCGGCGGTCCCGATCACCGGCCGGCCGAGCGGGTGGTCGCCGAAGACCGCCTCGCTCATCAGGTCGTGCACGAGCTCGTGCGGCGTGTCCTCGTACATCGCGATCTCCTCCAGCACGACCTCCCGCTCGGAGTCGAGATCCGCGAAGAGCGGCGCGTAGACCATGTCGCTCATGACGTCGAGCGCCTGCTCCAGGTGGTGGTCGGCGACGCGGACGTAGACGAGCGTGTGCTCGCGCGAGGTGGCCGCGTTCAGCTCGCCGCCCAGCCCGTCGAAGATCTCGGCGATGTCCTGCGCGGAGTAGGAGCGCGTGCCTTTGAACAGGAGGTGCTCGATGAAGTGCGAGATGCCGGCCTTCGAGGGCGTCTCGTCGCGCGAGCCGGCGCCGATCCAGAAGCCGAGGGCGACGGAGCGCACGCTCGGGATCCGCTCGGTGATCACGCGCTGGCCGGAATCGAGCTCGCTCACGACGTACTTCTGCACGGGCGGATCCTAGTGGCTGCCTCGAGAACGGCTGCGCGCGCTGGAGGGGCGGTGTCGGCCGCCCCTCCAGCCTTGCGCAAGAACCTGTCGCGCTAGCCGTCCCTGCGTGGGCCGCGGTTCCGGCCGCCGCGACTGCCGCCGTCACGCCTCGGAGGACGCTCCGAGCGCTCGCGCGGAGGCGCATCCTTCGCACGCTCGATCAACTCGTCGGGCTGGACGAGCGAGCCGTTCTCGTGCTTCGCAACGAGCTTGAGCCCGATCCGGCCGCGCTCCTTGTCCACTTCCTGGACGACGACGTCGAGCGTGTCGCCGCGCGCGATCACGTCCTCGATGTGACCGACCCGGCCGGGCCCGACGTTCGAGACGTGCAGGAGCCCGTCCGTGCCCTTCTTCAGCTCGACGAAGGCGCCGAAGTCCGTCGTCTTCACGACCCTGCCCGTGTAGGTGTCCCCCACCTCGGGCTCCTTCGTGATCGACTCGATCGCTTCGATCGCGGCCGTTGCCTTCGTGCCTTCGGTCGCGTAGATGAGGATCGTGCCGTCCTCCTCGATGTCGATCTGCACCTCGTAGTCGGCCTCGAGCCCGCGGATCGTCTCGCCGCCCTTGCCGATGATCATCCCGATCTGCTCCGGGTCGATCTTCACCGTCGAGATCCGCGGCGCATGCTCGGCGAGCTCGGTGCGGGTCTCGGAGATCGCCTCGGCCATCTTCCCGAGGATGAACTCGCGCGCCCGCTTCGCCTGCTCGAGCGCGTTCCGCATGATCTCCTGCGTGACGCCGGTGATCTTGATGTCCATCTGGAGCGCGGTGATCCCGTTGCTCGAGCCGGCGACCTTGAAGTCCATGTCACCGAGGTGATCCTCGGCGCCCTGGATGTCGGTCAGGATCACGTAGTCGTCGCCTTCCTTGACGAGGCCCATCGCGATACCGCCCACGGGCGCCTTGATCGGGACGCCGGCGTCCATCAGCGAGAGCGTCGACCCGCAGACCGAGCCCATCGACGACGAGCCGTTCGACTCGAGCGTCTCGGACACGATCCGGATCGTGTACGGGAAGTCCTCGAGTGACGGGATCATCGGCTCGAGCGCCCGCTGGGCGAGCGCGCCGTGGCCGATGTCGCGCCGCTTCGGGCCGCGCATGAAGCCGGTCTCCCCGACCGAGTAGGGCGGGAAGTTGTAGTGGTGCATGTACCGGCGGTCGGTCTCGAGCGAGAGGTCGTCGATCCGCTGGCCCTCCTTGGCGGTGCCGAGGGTGAGGAGCGACATGATCTGCGTCTGTCCGCGCGTGAAGAGCGCGGAGCCGTGCGTCCGTGGTGCAACGCCGACCTCGCAGGTGACCTCGCGGACGTCCTCGGCCCCGCGGCCGTCCGGACGCCGCTTGTCGACCGCGATCTTCTGGCGGACGAGCTGCTTGTAGATCGACTCGGCGGCCTTCTTCACGTACTGCTTGGTCAGCGAGTCCTTGACGGCAGGCGCCTCGCCCTCGACCGTCGCCGGGCCGACCGGGAACGGCAGCTCGACGCTCTCGATGATCCGGTCGAAGAGCAGCTGGCGCTTGGCCGACTTGAGCTCCTTCGAGTCCTGCTCGGCTTCGGTCAGCGCTTTCAGGTCGTCCTCGAACTGGTCGCGGACGTGGCCCTCGACGACCGCGAGGCGCGTCTTCTCGAGGATCGCGTCCAGTGAGGAGCGGACCTGGATCTGGCGCAGGATGTCCTCCTCGCCCGAGTCCATGCCGAGCTCCGGTGCGAGCTCGCCCGTCAGCTCCTCGACGGCGGCTGCCGCCTCGCGCAGACCCTCGGCCTCGATGCGCTCGCGGATCCGGCCGCTGTGCTCCGACTCGAGCTCGGCGGTGAGCTCGGGGTCGAGGTACTTCGGCTTGCCGGCGCTTGCGCGGAGCTCTTCCTGCGCGTCGCAGATCTTCACGATCTCGCCGTGCGCGAGCTCGAAGGCCTCGAGGATCTCCTCCTCGGGGATCTCGTCGGCGCCGGCCTCGATCATCGTCAGCGCGTCCTTCGTGCCGACGACGATCAGGTCGAGCGTGCTCTCCTCCTCGACGACCGGCAGGGTCGGGTTGATGACGAGATTGCCGTCGACCCGTCCGATCCGGACGGCGCCCACCGGGCCCAGGAAGGGCAGCGGCGAGACCATCAGCGCCGCGGAGGCGCCGTTGATGCAGAGGATGTCGTGCGCGGTGACGAGGTCGGCCGACAGCGTCGTGCAGACCACGTGCACCTCGTTCTTGTAGCCCTTCGGCCAGAGCGGCCGGATCGGGCGGTCGATCATGCGGGCGGTGAGGATCGCTCGTTCGGTGGGCCGTCCCTCGCGCTTGAAGAAACCGCCGGGGATCTTCCCGGCGGCGTACATGCGCTCCTCGACGTCGACCGTCAGCGGAAAGAAGTCGGCGCCTTCGCGGCCCTCCATCTTCCCCTGCGCGGTCGCGAGGACCATCGTCTCGCCGGCGCGGACGACGACGGCGCCGTCCGCCTGCTTGGCGAGCTTGCCCGTCTCGAAGGTCATCTCTTGCTCGCCCACGGTCACCGCGACCGTCGCGAGGCTTTCGGTCATGGTGCTCATCTATCCCTCCACTTCCTCGTGGAGAGCCGAGGTTTGAACCAGCGCCGCGTCACCGCGAGGCTCGCTCAAACTCCGACTCTCCTCTTGCAGAGCTAGCGCCTGAGGCCCAGCTCCTTGATCAGTTCGCGGTACGCCTCCACGTCTTTGCGCTGGAGGTAGTTCAGAAATCGCCTGCGGCGCCCGACCAGCTTGAGCAGGCCGCGCCGCGAGTGGTGGTCCGTCGGATGCGCCCGAAGGTGCTCCGTGAGCTCGTTGATGCGCTGCGTGAGGAGCGCGATCTGGACGTGGGGCGAGCCCGTGTCTTGCTGCGAGCTGCCATGGCGCCCGATGATCTCGAGCTTTGCTTCCTTTGTGAGAGTCAAACCGTCTCCTTTATGCGTAGTCCGCAATCCAAGCTCGCCGCGGGAAGCGCCGCGCACGGCCGAGAATGCGGTCGCGCCTAGGGTAGCAACTAGCCGCCGGTCTTCACCGTTACGGGTAGCGCGGACGTCGTCGCATCGCCGCTCTTGTCCCTGAGCGTGATGAAGAACGTCCACTGCCCCGGCATGACGAGGGAGTAGCCCGCCTTGTAGGTGCCCGTCGAGGTTTCCTGCAGCTGCTTCGTGTACATCGGCATGACGTGCGGACACGACATCTCGGCGCGAATGCTCACCTTGCCGCCGTGAACCGGCGTGCCACTCGTCTTGTCCGCAGCGTGGATGACGACGAGCTTCGCGTATCCCTGCCGATGGCCTTGCGCATTGATCTGAGCTGAGCCCGCTGAAGCGGTCGAAGCTGGAGGCGGGCAATCCCCCGCCCCACCGAACAAGGACTTCTTCTTCGAGCCGTGGCAGCCGGCAAGGAAGAGCACCATCAGAAGGGTGCAGGCGTACGTCGCCGGTCGCATTCCACCCAGGATAGGGACGGATGCGCGTCGGCGTCTCGCCGTGCCGCTTAATGGGTAGGTACTAGTGCACGGGGCCGTTGCCGCAGGCGGCCCCTTACCCTTCCCTCATGAGAGCGGGCATCGCCGCCGGCCATCCTGCGACTGCGGAGGCGGGCGCGGAAATCCTCGAGGACGGCGGAAGCGCGGCCGACGCCGCGGTTGCCGCGACCCTCGCCTCGTGCGTCGCGGAGACGGTGATGACGGGCCTGCTCGGAGGCGGGCACGGGATCTACTTCGACGCAGCGACGGGCCGCGCGCGGAACCTCGACTGCTTCGTCGCCGTCCCTGGGCTCGGCGCCGAGCCGCGAGAGGTGGCGCTCCTGGAGCTGGACATTCCGTTCGGCACGGAGCTCGTGCACTACGCGGTCGGAATCGGCTCGTGCGGGGTGCCGGGAGTTCCGGCAGGGCTCGACGCGCTCTGGAACGAGTACGGCCGGCTGCCCTGGCCGCGCCTGGTCGAGCCCGCGCTCCGCCTCGCGCGCGGTGCGGTCCCGATGCCTGCCGCACACGCCGCCTGCCTGCGGATGCTGGAGCCGGTGATGACGATGAACGAAGGCGCTCGGATCTACTCGCCGGGTGGCTCGCTGCTCGACGAGGGCGATCTCCTCCGCCAGCCCGGGCTCGTGTCCGCGCTGGAGTCGCTCGCCGAGGACGGGCCGCGGGGCGCCTACGAGGGAACGATCGGGAGGGAGCTGCTCGCCCTGATGGAAGAGCGTGGCGGGCTCGTCACCGCGGACGACCTCACGTCGTACGACGCTCGCTGGACCGACCCTACCGAGCTCGAGTTCCGGGGCTACGAGCTCCGAACGCGCGCCGGCCTCTCCGACTTTCCCGCTGCCGTGGCGCGCCTACCCGAGCTCCGCGGCCTCGAGGAGCCGGAGCGCGCACTCGCGTTCGTCGGTGCCCTGCGCGACGAAGTGCCGGCTCAGAACGGGACGACGAACGTCTCCGTCGTCGACGAGCAAGGCAATGCCTGCGCGCTCACGACCAGCCTCGGGCTCGGCTCCGGCGACTTCGTTCCCGGGCTCGACCTGCACCTGAACAGCATGCTCGGCGAGGCCGATCTGATCACGGATGGGCTCGCGCCGGGCGACCGGATGGCGAGCATGATGGCGCCGACGCTCGCGCTCGACGCGGACGGCGTCGTGCTCGCGGCCGGCGCCGCCGGGGGCACGCGGCTGCGGAGTGCGCTGCTCGAGGTCGTCGCGGGGATCCTCGACGAGGGTCTCGAGCCGCAGGCCGCAGTCGATCGTCCGCGCGTTCATCCGGCCGGGCGCGCTCGTCCACCTGGAGCCCGGCTTCGGGCCCGAGACGGTGGCGGCGCTCGAGTCTGCGGGCTTCGAGGTTCGAACGTGGGACTCGCGGCACCACTTCTTCGGCGGCGTCAGCATCGTCACGCGGACGACCGCAGCGGCCGACCCGCGCCGGAACGGCGCCGCCAGGATCCTGTGAGTCAGGGGCGCGTCGCGGCGCGCGTGCGCTCGACGTCGCGTGCGATCTGGTCGATCAGCGCCTGCTCGCTCTCGAAGGACTGCTCGTCACGGAGCCGCTCCCAGAGCTCGACGATCAGCCGCCGGCCGTAGAGGTCGCCCTCGAAGTCGAGCAGGAACGCCTCGACGCGGCGCTCGCTGCCGCCGTAGTGCGGGTTCGTCCCGATCGAGACGGCTGCACGGTTCTCACCGGCCGCGCCCGCGTAGATCCCGTTCTGGGGGACGAGGAGCTCCGGGCGCACGTCGAGGTTCGCCGTCGGGAAGCCGAGCGTCCCGCCGCGCGCGTCGCCGGTGACGACGACGCCTTCGACCTCGACGGGGCGCCCGAGGAGCTGGGCCGCGCCGTGCACGTCGCCGTCGCGCACGAGCTCTCGGATGCGCGCTCGAGGAGACGTTCTCGAGGAGCGGGACGGGGCGCGTGGCAAAGCCGAGGCTCTCGAGGAGCGTGAGGTCGCCCTGGCGGGCGCGCCCGAAGCGGAAGTCCTCGCCCGCGACGACCGTCTCGGCGCCGATCGGCCGGAGGAACTCGTCTGCGAAGGCCTGTGGCTCCAGCCGGGCGACGTCGAGCGTGAACTCGACGACGAGCGCCGCCTCGACTCCGAGCCCGGCGAGCAGCTCCAGCCGACGCTCGAGCGACATCAGCAGGTCGACCCTGTTGCCGAGTGCGGTGCGCGGGTGCGGATCGAACGTGACGACCGTCGGCTCCGGCCCTGCGTCGAGCAGCGTCTCGATCACGCGGCGGTGGCCGAGATGAACGCCGTCGAAGGTCCCGAGCGCCACGGCGCGCGGGCCATGGCCCAACTCGCCAGGTTCGCGAGCAATCCTCATACGCAAGTGCCAGACACAGTGACTGTCACTGTGACTGTCCCTGGGACAGGGCCGCGACGGCCTCCTCCGGCGGGATGATCCGCGCTGCATCGGCCTCGGCGACGTCGAACGGGCCGACGTGTGTGCGGCGCAGGCTCACGCAGTGGCCGCCGAGCGCCTCGGCGACCGCGCGCACGTAGCCGCCGGAGCTCAGGCGCATCGAAAGCTGCGCCATGGGCTCCTCGTATTCCTCGAGCTCGAGCTCGTAGACCGTCGTCCGGCGCGTCGGCATCTCGACGGCCACGCCGCGGCGGTGGAGCTTGTACGCCCGCTCGCCGCCGATCTTGACCGCGGACGCGGCGGGGATCTTGAGATCGATCTCACCGCGGAGAGCGTCCAGCTGCGCCTCGAGGTCGAGGAGTGACGGAGCCTCGTGCTCGTCGACGACCTCGCCCTCCGGATCGCCCGTGGACGTCGTCCGCGAGAGGTCGACGGCCGTCTCGTACCGCTTCGGCAGCCCCACGAACCGCTGCGCCTCCTTCGTGAAGCTCCCGAGCAGGACGAGCAGGAGCCCGGTCGCGAACGGGTCGAGCGTCCCCGCATGCCCGGCCCGCGCGCCCGTCTGCTCGCGCAGCTGCCGCACGATCGCGAACGACGAGGGGCCGGCGGGCTTGTCGTAGAGGACGAGCCCGCTCGGGTCGAGCGCCCCCTTACGCGCCCTAGGCATCGCTCGCGATGCCGTCTTCAGGATGCCGAGCTCTGCTCGGCATCCGTCGGAACTGACCGGTCGACACGCTCGACTTCAGCGGAACCATTTCTGGAGCCGCGGCGAACTCGCGGCGGATGAACTCCGTGATCTCCTCGATCGAGTCGTTGCTCGAGAAGCCCGCGGCCTGCCGGTGCCCACCCCCGGCCCCTGAGGCTCGCGCGATCTTCGACACGTCGAGCTCGTCCGCCGATGCGCGCAGGCTGATCCGCTTCGCGGGCCCGTCGCCGCGCGGAGGCTCGCGGATCAGCGCCGCCATGTCCGCACCTTCGACGGCCCGCAGGTAGTCGATGATCCCCTCCGAGTACGGCTCCGCGGCCCCGACCTCGGCGAAGTCGCCGCGCAGCAGGTACGAGATCACGAGCCGGCCGCCCTCGTAGATCTCCGCCCGCTCGAGCGCACGGGCGAGCAGCTTCAACTTGGCGAACTGGACGCTCTCGTAGACGTCCTGGAAGATCTTGTGCACGTCGGCTCCCGCCTCGACCAGCTCCGCGGCGAGGCGAAGCGCCTTCGGCGTCGTGTTCGTGTACTGGAACCGTCCCGTGTCGGTGACGAGCGCGATGTAGAGCGCCTCCGCGATCTCCGGCGTCAGCTCGACGCCCAGCTCGTCCAGGAGGTCGCGAACGATCTCGCCGGTCGACGACGCATCCGCGACGACGAGGTTGACCGCGCCGAAACGCGAGTTGTCGTGGTGATGGTCGACATTGATGACGAGCGGGGCGCTCGCAAGCACCTCGGGATCGGGGCCGAGACGGCTCTCGTTCGCGCAGTCGAGGGCGAGCACCACGCGGCTGGCTGCGTCGTCGGGGAGCGAGCGGCGCAGGTCGTCGAGCGGCATCCACGTGTACTCGCGCGGCAGCGGCGCCTCGCCTGCCAGGTACATGACCGCGTCCTTGCCGAGCGCGTCGAGCGCCAGCTTCGCGGCCAGCAGCGACCCGAGGGCGTCGCCGTCCGGGTTCTCGTGGGTGGTGACGAGAAAGTGGTCGTGCGAGCGGATCGCATCGGCGACCGCACTCAGATCATTCGCTGTCGTCTGGGGCGAGCTCATCGATTAGCTGACTCATGCGGACGCCTTCCGCGACCGTGGGATCGTATTCGAAGGTCAGTTGCGGAGTCCGCTTCATCCTGAGCTCGGTCGCCAGCCGCAACTGGAGCACTCCGTGCGCGGACCTGAGCCCCTGCAGCGTCTTCTCGCGTTTGCGCTCGTTGCCGAGGACGCTCACGAAGATCTTCGCATGGCGGAGGTCGGTCGACGTCTCCACCCCGGTCACGGTCACGAACCCGATCCGCGGGTCCTTGAGCTCGCCGATCGCCTCCGCGAGCGTCTCCCGGATCGCCTCGTTCACGCGCCGCATGCGCTCACTCATCGGGCACCACCACGTTCTTCTCCGCGGACACGAGCTCGTACTCCTGGCCGTTGAGATAGCGGACCGCCTCCTCGAGCAGGCGCTCCGCGTCGTTGTGGTTCCGCGCGACGCACGCGATCGTCAGGCGCGCCCGCTGCCACTTCTCGTGGTGGTCGACCTCCGCCACCGACGCGCCGAAGCGGTTCTGCAGCTGCGCCTTCGCCGACTTCACGTGCTTCCGCTTGCCCTTCAGCGACCCCGCCTCCGGGAAATGGAGCTCCACGGTGAGGATCCCGACGTAGCCGGTGCTCAGGTCGCTGCCGGAGTCGGTTCCGGCGCGGCGCTCAGGTCGGTCCGCTCCACCTGGCGCACCTCGTAGACCTCGAGCACGTCGCCTTCCTTCACGTCGTTGAAGCCGTCGAGGAGGATGCCGCACTCGAAGCCCTCCTCCACCTCGCGGACGTCGTCCTTGAAGCGCTTGAGCTGCGAGATCGTCGTGTCGTAGATGACCGTGCCGTCGCGGACGACGCGCACCTTCGCGTTCCGGCGCACGACGCCGCTCGTGACCATCGAGCCGGCGATCGTCCCCAGCCGCGAGACGCGGAACAGCGCCCGCACCTCGGCCTCGCCGAGCGTCTCCTCGGTCGTGACCGGCTTCAGCATCCCGACGAGCGCCTGCTCGATGTCCTCGGTCAGGCGGTAGATGACGTTGTACGTCCGGATCTCGACGCCCTCGCGCTCGGCCAGCGCCCGCGCTTCGGCGTTCGGCCGGACGTTGAAGCCGACGATCATCGCGTTCGACGCGGTGGCGAGCATGACGTCGTTCTCGGAGATGCCGCCGACGCCGGTGTGGATGACGTTCACGCGCACCTCGGGGTGCTGGATCTTCTGGAGCTCGGAGACGGCCGCCTCGACCGATCCGTCCACGTCGGCCTTGATCACGAGGTTCAGGTCCTGGACGGCGCCCTCCTGCATCTGCGAGAAGAGCGTGTCGAGCGAGACGCCGGACGGGCGGCGCTGCGCGAGCTGCTCGCGCCGCACGCGCTCGCCGCGCACCTGAGCGAGATGGCGTGCCTGGCGGTCGTTCTCGACGACGCGCGCAAGATCGCCCGCGGTGGGCGGCTGGTCGAAGCCGATGATCTCGACCGGATCGCCTGGACGCGCCTCGTCGACCTTCTCGCCGCGGTACGTGTGGAGCGCGCGCACCTTGCCCCAGGCGTCGCCGGCCACGATCGGGTCGCCGACATGGAGGGTGCCGCGCTGGACGAGCATCGTCGCGACGGGGCCGCGGCCCACGTCCAGCCTCGATTCGATGATCGGGCCGGAGGCCTCCACCTTCGGGTTCGCCTTCAGCTCGAGCTCGGCGTCCGCGACGAGCAGCACCTTCTCGAGCAGGTCGTCGAGGTTCTGCTTCTCCCGGGCCGAAACGTCCGAATACTGCGTCGATCCGCCCCACTCCTCGGGCTGGAGATCTTCGTTGGAGAGCTCCTGACGGACGCGCTGAGGATCCGCGTCGGGCCGGTCGATCTTGTTCACGGCGACGACGATCGGAACCTCGGCCGCGCGCGCGTGGGCGATCGACTCCAGCGTCTGCGGCTTCACCCCGTCGTCGGCCGCGACGACGAGCACGGCGATGTCCGTGACCTCGGCGCCGCGGGCGCGCATCGCGGTGAACGCCTCGTGGCCCGGCGTGTCGAGGAACGTGATCCTGCGCCCGTTGTGCTCGACCTGGTACGCACCGATGTGCTGCGTGATCCCGCCGGCCTCGGTCTCGACGACCGACGACTCGCGAATCGCATCCAGGAGCGTCGTCTTGCCATGGTCGACATGGCCCATGATCGTGACCACGGGCGGGCGGTCGACGAGATCCTCGGGGGCGTCCTCGAAGACCTCCGGGAGCTCGTCCTCGTCGGCGACATGCTTGATCGTCACCTCGCGCTTGACCTCGGTCGCGATCAGCTGAACGGCCTCGTCGGAGAGCGACTGCGTGATCGTGACCATCTCGCCGAGGCCCATCATGATCTTGATGATCTGAGCCGCCGCAACGCCGAGCGCCTGGGACAGATCCTTGACCGAGACGCCCGAGGGAACGGTGACCGGACCGGTCGGCTGTGGGCCCGGCCCCGATTTCGGCCGTTGCTCGGCGCGCTCACGTGCCTGACGTGAGTCCTGGCGCGGCCGCGCTGCGCCCTGGTCGATGACGACGCGGCGCTTGCGTCCACCGGGCGCCTGGCGCGGGCGGACGGGCCTGTTCGGCCGGTTTCCCTTCGAGTTTCCCTTTGAATCAGCCATTTCTGTCCCCACTAGTGTAGAGGCGAGCAAGATCTTGATCGACGCGGACTGGTGTTCGCAGCGTTCGGGCGAATCCGCGGTTCGCGGCAGCCCGCTCGAAGCACTGGAGCCGCCGGCAGGTGTAGACGCCTCGCCCCGGTGCGTGCCCGCCCGGAGTCAGCACCCTGTCCTGGGCGACGAAGCGGATCAGCTCTTCCCGAGGCGCCTTGCGACCACACCCGGCACAGGTCCGGATCGGCGCCGGGCTCACGCGGCCGAAGGTCTCTCTCCTTCGGATGCGGTCTCCTCGACCGCAACGGGCACCTCGGGCTCGACGGGAGCCTCCTGCGGCTCCTCCGGCTCGGGCTCCGCGTCCGCTTCCGCGACCGGCTGCGTCTCCTGCGTCTCGGCCTCCGACGTCGGCTTCCTCGCCTACGACCTCCTCGGCGGGAGCTTCCTCCTCGTCGCTGACGCCGCCGACCACCTGCGAAGCCTCGAGCTCCTCGCCCGCGGCCTCGCGCTCGGCGAGCTCGCGGTGTGCGGCGATCCCGCAGAAGCGAGAGCCGGGGATCGCGGCGTTGGGGCAGCGCTTGCCGTTCGCGAGAATCGCGATGCAGCGGCCGGAGAACTCCTCGCCCGAGTCGCCGCCTGCGAACGCGGCCTCGGCCTCGGCCTGGGCGTACTCGGCGTCGGACTGGATGTCGACCTTCCACCCGGTCAGGCGCGCGGCCAGCCGGGCGTTGAGGCCTTCCTTGCCGATCGCCAGCGCGAGCTGGTCCTCGGGGACGATCACCGTCGCCTCTTTCGTCTCGTCGTCGACGAGCACCTCGCGCACGCGCGCCGGCGAGAGCGCCTTCGCGATGAAGCGCGCCGGCTCGGTGTTCCACGGGATGATGTCGATCTTCTCGCCGCGCAGCTCGGAGACGACCATGCGCACGCGCGAGCCTCGCGGCCCGACGCACGCGCCGACCGGGTCGACGCCCTGGGCGTGCGACTCGACGGCGATCTTCGAGCGGTAGCCGGGCTCACGGGCCACGCCGCGGATCTCGACGAGGCCGTCGGCGATCTCCGGCACCTCGATCTCGAACAGCGTGCGGATCAGCTCGGGATCGCGCCGCGACAGGATCACCTGCGGGCCCTTCGTCCCGGAGCGCACCTCGGTGATGACGGCCTTGATCCGGCTGCCCTGCTCGTAGCGCTCGCCGTCGACCTGCTCGGACCGCGGGAGCAGCGCCTCGACCTTGCCGAGGTCGACGAGCACGTTGTTGCGGTCGCCGGCCTGCTGGACGATCCCGGTCACGACCTCGGTCACGCGGTCGACGTACTCGTCGTACATCATCTCGCGCTCGGCCTCGCGGATCCGCTGCAGGATGACCTGCTTCGCGGTCTGCGCGGCGATCCGCCCGAAGTCGTGCGGGGTGACGTCCTCGCGCTTGACCTGGTCCTCGGGAACCTCGGACCAGTCGATGTCGAGGTCCTCGTCGTTGATCAGCGTGTGCGAGCGCTCGCCGTTCTCGGCCTCGAGCGCTTCGAGCTCGGTGAGCGCGCGCTCGCGGGCCTCCTCGATCAGGCGCTCCTCGATGTCGGAGGGCAGGTCGATCGAGTAGACGCGGAAGTCGCCCTCGTTGTCGAGCTCGACCGTCGCGTGGCGCGTGGCGCCGGGGGTCTTCTTGTACGCGGCCAGGAGCGCGTCCTCGAGCGCGTTGATCAGGGTGTCGCCGTCGATCCCCTTCTCCTTCTCGATGACGCGAACCGCCTCGATGATCTCTCTGCTCATCTCGCTCCCTCCTCGATCAGGTTTCCTCGCACGATCGAGTCGTACGGGATCTCGACGGGGTCGCCCTTGCCGGGGTCGACGCGGAGCGTCTGCTCACCCACGCCGACGAGCTGGCCACGAACCCGCTTGCGGTCGGCCGTGCGGACGGACACCGTTCGGCCGACGACGCGCTCGAAGTGCGGACGACGCCTCAACGGGGGCTCCGTGCCCGGCGACGAGACGTCGATCGCGTAGCTCGGTCAGATAGCCGCGGAGGGTCTCGGTGACGCGCTCACAGAGCTGGTGGTCGACGCCCTGCGGATGGTCGACGAAGACCGTCATCCGCTCGGGGCCGGTGAGCTCGAGCGCCAGGACCTCGACTCCGGGCAGGCTCCGCTCGACGCGCGAGGAGACCTCGCGGTACAGAGTCCGTTCCTTCTCATAGAGATCCGTCAATTCGCCCTCTCAAAAAAAACGGGCGCGGCGCGCCCATTTCGAACTGCCTGAAATGTGGTGATCCCAGGATAGCAACCGTCCGCGGCTCGGAACCCGCCGGTGTGTGGGCAGCTCAGACGCTCAGTTCGACGAGCCGTTGCTCGATGCGCGCTCGGGCGGCTGGATCCTCCACCTTCACGGCGAGGCCCGCGGCACGCGTCCAGAGGTCGGCGGCCTGTGTCCGCGCGCCGAGGGACGTGGCCCGGTTCGCGGCTTGCTCGAGGTACTCGAGCGCGCGCTGAAATTCGCCGCCCCGGGCGTGGTAGAAGGCGAGCAGCTCCAGGTGGTCGTCGAGCGAGCCGGAGAACTCCCGCTCGTGTGCGGCTGCGACCAGGCGATAGAGCTCGCGCCGTCGCGCCCGCGTCAGCGTCGAGAGCGCCGCTTTCTGGAGCAGGCCGTGGGTGAACGCGTACTCGCGGTTCGGAATCGCCCGCCGCTCCCGGATGATGTTCGCGCGCAGGAGCCGCGTCAGGTTCTGCTCGACATCGTCCACGCCGGAGACGAACGCGAGGACGGTCGGCGCGAAGGTGCGACCGAGAACGGCGGCCGCCTGGGCGACCGCACGTGCGTCTCGCGGGAGGGCGGCGATGCGCGCCACGAGCAGGCTCTCGAGGCCGATCGGCAGCTGTGCGGTCGGGGCGCGGTCAGCGCCCACGTCCGCCGCGCCTCCAGCCCTCCGCTCTCGAGCAGCGAGCGCAGCAGTTGCTCGAGGTAGAGCGGATTGCCCTCGGCGACGGCGATCACCTCGCTGCTCGCGTCGGGCGCGAGCTCGCCCGGCGCGAGCTGCGAAAGCAGCTCGCCGGCCTCGGAGTCGCCGAGCGCGCCGAGCCGGAGCTCGACGACGCGCTCCCCGTGCTCGAGCCGAGCACGGGCCAGGAACCGTCGATCGCTCCCGTCCGGCGCCGGGCGGCTCGTCGCGGCGATCAGCAGCGGCAGGTCGTCGATCAGCTTCACGAGGCGCTCGACCAACGCGAGCGTGCAGTGATCGGCCCAGTGGAGGTCGTGCATCGCAAGCGACGACCGGCTGCTCCCGCGCAAGCCCTCTGAGCCAGGCTTCGTACGCGCCCCCGAGGCCGGCGTCGAACTGGGCGGGCAGGCTCTCCCCGAGCATCCGTCGACCGGAGAGGAGCGAGGCGAGGTACGGAAGTGCGTCGGGCTCGAGGCCGAGCCGTTCGAGCGTGGCGCCGCGCCGGACGACGTCCTCGACGCCGACCCAGCCGCGGAGAGCCTCGGCCGGCGCATGGCACAGAGGCTGGCCGCCGTACGAGGCGCAGTGTCCCTCGACCCAGGTGGCGTCGTCGCCCAACTCGTCGCGGAGCCACTCGAGCAACCGCGTCTTCCCGATGCCCGGTTCCCCTTCGACGAGCACGAGCCCTCCTCGGCCCGCGCGGAGCGCCGCGGCCGCCTTCGTCAACTCGGCGGTCTCGAACGTTCGACCGACGAGGCCGGCAGGCTCGCTGCCGCGGACGGTCGGGCCGGGCGCTCAAGAGCCGCCAGGCTTCGACCGGGCCTTCCCGTCCTCGAACGGCGAGGTGTCCCAGCGGTGCCATCAGGAAGCGGCCCCGGAGCTTCCGCGCGGTCGCTCCGCCGATCACGATCGTCCCCGGCTCGGCGCCGCTCTGCAGCCGCGCAGCGACGTTCAGCGTGTCGCCGAGCGCGACCGGATGGCGTTCCGCCGCGCCGACGACGCCGATCGCGACCTGGCCGCTGTTGACCCCGACGCGGACGTTGAACTCGGGCAGCCGCCAGTTCGCCCGCACCTCTTCCGCGTAGCCGTCGATCGCCTCGACGAGGCTCAGGGCTGCGCTCGCCGCGCGGTCGGCATCGTCCTCCGTCGCGGCCGGGAAGCCGAAGAAGGCGGCGATCCCGTCTCCCATGTAGGCGTCGATCACGCCCCCGAACTGCTCGACCGCCCGGCACATGCGATCGACACAGCCGCCGATCAGCGCGATGTAGTCCTCGGGCGCGAGTCGTTCCGCGAGCGGCGTCGAGCCGACGACGTCGGCGAAGAGCACGCTGACCGGACGCAGCTCGTCCTTGGCTTCGACGGGCGTCTGAGCCGACCGTCGGACCGCAGCGTCCCTGTGACCGACCGAGAGCACCTCGATCCGAGTCGTGCCGACCTTGATCGCGTCGCCGGCGGCGAGGAGCGTCGGCGCCGTGATCCGCTCGCCGTTCACCCAGGTTCCGTTCAGCGATCCGAGGTCCTGGATCTCGAGCCCATCCGGCGTCACGCGCGAAGACGGCGTGCGCCCGCGACATCTCGGGGTCGTCGAGAACCAGGCCGACGTCGTCGCCGCGTCCCACTGTCAGTCGCTCCGCGATCTGGATGCGGCGCCCGCCCTCGGCGCCGTCGAGCACGGCTACGAGCGCGGCGTCCGTCATTACCCCAGCACTTTGCCGAGGCGGTGGTGCCAGAACCTCCACCAGCCGAACAAGCCGGGGTGGTCGCTGCCGCCCTCGCGGGCGATCCCGAGGAAGTCCGTATGGGTCGGCTGTCCGAGCTTGCGGTGCGTCCACACGATGACGGCGTCGGTGCCGTCGAAGTAGCAGAACCGCGAGCCGCCGTGCGCAGGTGGCGTTCCGGGCGAGGCCGGGTTGTGGAACCACTTGCCCTCACCGCCCCAACTCACGCCGTTGCACTTGCCCTGGTCAGGGGCGACGCCGTGGAGGCGCCGCTCGGCCTCGTACGCGCGCTGGACGGCTGCGCCGTTCGCGAAGGTGGAGACCTCGAGGTGGTCGGGTGTGAAGGTCGTGGCATTCGCGGGCGGCAGGCACGCCGCCGTTTCGAGCGCTCCCGGCCGCGGCCTGGCGCTCTCCTTGCAGGTATCCCAGATCGGCGCCGGGACGAGGTCGGCGAGCTTGTGGATGACGGGGCCCTGCGTGGCCGGAGGCGGAGCCGCCGATCCGTCGCTGCCGGTCAGGAAGTAGACGACGAGGCCGGATGCGGTCGCTGCGAGGACGACCAGGAGCACCGTCAGCAGCATCTGCCTGAAAGGCGTCAGTCGCGTGCCGGCCGGCTCTCGAGGCGCCGGAGCGGGCTCGGGCGGTACGACGGCCGGAACGGCCTCGGGCTCCGGCTCCGGCCCCGCGGCCGGGGCGGAAGCCGGAGTCGAGGCGATCGTCGCGACGTGACCCGGCGGGCTGCCGTCGACCCGCCGCGCCGTTCCGCTCGCCGCGTTGCGAGCGGCGTGGGCGAGCTCTCCGCACGAGCCGAACCGGTCCTCCGCCGCCTTCGCCATCGCGGTCGCAACCACGCTGTCGAACGCCTGGGGCAGATCCGGCCGAACACGGCTCACGGACGGTGGCGGATCGACGAGGTGCGCGTGCAGGACGGCGTGTTCCGTCCCGTGCGAAAAGGGCGGCGACCCGGTCAGCGACTCGTAGAGGACGCAGCCGAGGGCATAGACGTCGGTACGCGCGCCGACCGGCCCTCCCTCGATCTGCTCGGGAGCCGCGTACTCGACGGTGCCGAGAAAGTGGCCGGTGGAGGTCAGGCCGCGCGCAGTCGTCTGCTTCGCGACGCCGAAGTCCGTGAGGTAGGCGTGGTCGGTGCTCTCCTCGACGAGGATGTTGCCCGGCTTCACGTCTCGATGGACGAGCGCGTGTGCGTGCGCGGCGTCGAGCGCGCTGGCGAGCTGCTCGATCAGGAAGATCGTCCGTCCGACGCCGAGCGTGCCGCGCTTGAGGATCTCCTTCAGATCGGGCCCCTGGACGAAGCGCATGGCGATGTAGAGGAGCCCGTCGGCCTCCCCGGCGTCGTAGATCGGGATGATGTTCGGGTGGTCGATCGTGGCCGCGATGTGCGACTCGCGCACGAAGCGCTCGCGGAACTGCTCGTCCCAGGCCAGCTCGTTCGTCAGCACCTTGAGCGCGACCTTGCGGCGCGAGCCGGATCTGCTCCGCGACGTAGACGACGCTCATGCCGCCGCGGCCGAGGACCGATTCGATCCGGAACCCGGCGACTTCCGTCCCGATCCGCGTCGAAGCGCGCAGCTCATGCGAGCCGGGCGGCGCGGGTCCCCCGAAACCCGACGAAGGGTCGGATGGAAAGGGCGGCAAGCGGTCCATCAATACAGGACGCGCTGACCGCGACTTCCCTTCCCTCTTTCGAAGCCCTTCTAGGCGTCCAGCAGGATCGTCACCGGACCGTCGTTCGCGAGCTCGACGCGCATGCGCGCGCCGAAGACGCCGGTCTCGACCGGTGACGCCGAGCTCGCGGAGCGCTGAGCAGAAGCGCTCGTAGAGCGGCTCGGCCAGCTCGGGCGGAGCGGCCTCCGAGAAGCTCGGCCTAGTTCCCCTTCGCGGTGTCTGCGATGAGCGTGAACTGGCTGACGACGAGCACCGCGCCGCCCGCGTCGAGGACGCTCCGGTCGAACTTGCCCTCCTCGTTCTCGAAGATCCGCAGCCGCGCAACGCGGCCCGCGAGGCGTTCGGCTGCGGCCTCGTTGTCCTCGCGTGCCACTCCGAGCAAGACACACAGGCCCGGCCCAATCTCGCCCACGACCTCGCCTTCCACGCGCACGCGCGCCTCCGCGACGCGCTGGACGACGGCGCGCAACGGCTACTCGAGCGCGCGCAGCCGCTCGGCGTAGTGCTCGCTGCCCGGGCGCAGCGACCGGGCGAGCTTGAGATGTCCGCGTGCCTCGCTCGTCCGCCCGAGCTTCTCGAGCGCGCGGGCGAGCCCGTAATGCGCGTAGTCGTCCGCGGGCGAGAGGTCGACCAGCGCGCGAAACTCGGACTCGGCCTCCTCGTAGCGGCGCAGCCGGAAGTACGCGATCCCGAGCGCCTCGCGGATCGACGCCTTCGCCGGCTCGCGGCGCTTCGCCTTCTCGAGCGAGACCGTCGCCTGAGCGGGCATGCCCCGCTTCAGATGCGCGCGCCCCTTCTGGAAGAGGTCGTAGGTCTCGCTTTCGCTCACAACTCCAAGATAGGGAAACTCAGGAGGCCAGGAGCGAGCGGACCGAGAAGAGCCCGCGCGCCCGGCGGCTGAACGGGATCGCGCGCCGCAGCCGGCGCCGAACCGCTCGCAGCTCCGACTTCGCCTCGCGGGCAGCCTCCGCGCTGGCCGACGGCGGGCCGAAGCGGGCGAGCCCCATGTGCTCGACGAGACGGCCCGAGTCGACGCCGGTCCGTTTGAGCACGACCTCACCCAACTCGGCGATCCCGAGGTTGCGCGGAATCGTGATCCCGACGTCGAGCAGGTAGGCGACGAGCTCGCGCCTGCAGGCGGTCGCGATCGCACGCGGATCGCCCGTCAGGAACCGGCTGCGCCTGAACAGGAGCTTCGCGGCCACGAGTAGGAGCACGAGCGCGGCGAGACCGGCGACCACGACCAGCGCGATCGGGAAGCCCCGCGCGGACGAGCCTCCCCCGCGCGCTTTGGCGATGTCGCCGCTCGATGCCCCGGCGCCGCCTCCGAGCCGCTGGCCGCGGTTCCCGAGCTGGTACTTGAGCAAGGTGCCGGCGGCGGCTGCGCCGATGCTCTTCCTGAGGACGTTCTCGACGCCGGAGACGTTGACGGAGATCGACGAGGTCGTGTAGGTGCCGCCGAGGTTCCCGCGCCCCGGGGTCGGGTCGAACGGGAGCCAGCCGTAGCCCTTGAACCAAACTTCGACCCAGGTGTGCGCGTTGCGGTCGTTGACGCGCCAGGTTCCACGGTCCACGTCGTAGGCGCCGCTCGTGAAGCCTGCGGCGACGCGGGCGGGAATCCCGAGATAGCGGAGCATCAGAGCCATCGCGCCGGCGAAGTGCTGGCAATAGCCGCTCTTCGTGCGGGTGACGAACGCCACGAGCGGCGGCATGCTGCGCAGCTGCGGCGGATGCTCGTCGTAGCTGAAGCCTCCGCTCGACCGCAGCCAGGCCTCGATCGCCACCGTCGCCGCGTACGGATTCGCGGGCGCAGTGCCCGCGACGTCCTCGGCCGCCCGGTAGATCGGGAGGTACGGCCGCAGGCGCGGGTCGTCGAACGCGTGGCGGAGCCAGACCAATCGCTTCTGCGTCCCGAACGTCGGGACCAGCTTTCCAGGCCCGACCTCGAGGTACGGCCCCTTGGGGAAGATCTCGCTTCGGGTAGCGAGGCGGGGACTTCGCGAGCTGCGAGGGCGTGGGCTGTGGCTGGAACGCCCACGCGTTGTACTCGGTTCCACGCGTCAGCGGCTGCGGGACCTCCGCCACGCCACCCCGGTAGTACTGAATGTCGTGCAGCGAGTCGCCTGCGTACGCGACTGGCCCACTCGGGCTGATCACGTGGCGGTCACGGAGCGCGTCGATGTGCACGGTCGCCTCAGTCCACTTCGTGGCGTCGTGGCCGAGCTTCGGCAGCAGCGGGTCGTCCGTGAGGAGGTCGCGGGACCCGTCGCGCGGCCTGACTGCCTCGGTCGGGAGCAGTTCCTCCCTCCATGCGTTGTCGACGAACGTGTCGAGCGTCGTCGCTCGCCAGTAGACGGCGCGCTGGTCGTCCGTCTTGACCGTGAACACGCGCGTCCGCTTCTTCGGGAAGTTGACGCCGCGGTAGTTCGCGTTCCAGACGTACTCGACGTTGACTGAGTGCCCAGCCTTCGTCGACAGGTCCCACTTCTGCCAGTCGAGGAACTGCGCTTTCGCGACGCCGTTCCAGCTCGAGGCGATGAGCGCAGTGACCGCGAGCGTCGTCGCGACGAGAACCTGCGGTGCGCCCCGGCGCGTGGTCGGTCCGAGGCGGGCGACGAGTGCGAGCGCCACCAGGAGCAGCAACACGCCCCGCCCGAGGTCGTCGTGCCCGGGGAAGATCGTCGACGGCCAGCCCGCTCCGGCCACGAGCACGAGGCTTGCGAGGAGCGGACGGCGCGAGGCGATCGCGAGAGACGCCAGCGCTGTGAACGTGAAGATCGCGAGCAGGACGACGCCGTCCATCAGGTGGTGCTCCGAGGCGGAGAACGGCACGAGCACGTCGTAGAAGTCGAGGAACCCGCGTCCGGTGCGTCCCAGGACCTTCCCGAGGGCGTACGGCCGGACATCCAGCGCCAACGACCACGCCGCGATCAGCGCCACGCCTGCTCCGGCGAGCCGGAGGCGCAGCGAGGGCAGGAGGGCCGGAGCGACCCCGAGCAGGATCATCAACGCGATTTCACCCGCGGAGCGACCAGTCTCCAGCCGCCCCCAGTTCCACGCGATCAGGAGCCCGAGCAGGAGCGAGAACGTCGCAGTCTTAGCCACTGGCCGCGCGCGCCTCCTCGAGCCCGCTCAGCTTCGCGGCGAGGTCGTCGCCCCGCTGCACCGAGGCGACCGGAACGCCGCCAGCCTGGAGACGCAGCAGCGCAGGCTCACGCAGCGGAACGGGCTCGCCGCCGTTGAAGCTCGCCGCGTCGACGAGCACGAGCGAGACCGGCCGGCGAGCGAACGCTCGGTCGAGGAGCGCGTCGACGAGCTGCGGCTCGAGCGCAGCCGTCACGACGACGAGCTCGACCGCTTGCAGGGCCGGCGAGGCATCTCGCTCGAGGAAGCGCGCCAGCGAGTCCTTGCCGGTCGGCTCCGCGGCCGCGAGCAGCTCGAGCGCGGACCGCCACTCGCTGTCGATCGACCCGACCTGACACGTCTCGGGTGGCGAGGACGTGATGCTGAGCAGCGCACGGCGCCCGCGGAGCGCGTTCGCGCGCAGGATCGAGCCGGCCGCGCGGACCTGGACGTCGAACGACTCGCCGACAACCGCGCGGCCGTCGGCGTCGAGCAGCACCGCAATCTCGTCGTGGGGCATGTCTTCGAGCTCCTTCACCATCAGCTCGCCGCGCTTCGCGGTCGTCCGCCAGTGCACCTTGCGCAGCGACTCGCCCTGCTGGTACTCGCGGACGCTGTGCAGGTCGAACCCGGCCGTCCGCCGCAGCACGACGTGACCGCCGGCGAGTGTCACGCCGAGCTCCGAGAAGACGCGCTCGAGCTCGACGAGGCGCGGATAGACGAGGAGCGTCGACTCCGCGCCGAGATCCTGCTCCGCGTGCGCGAGCCCGAACGGGTCCTCGAACACGGCCCGAACCGCGTCGAAGCGGTAGCGGCCGCGCGCTACCTCCGGGAGGACGTAGCGAACGTGGAGCTCCCGCCCACGCCTGTTCAGCTCCACCCGGCGTTCGCCGAGCCTGGTGATCTGCTCGTAGACCTCGAGCGTCCGCGGGCCGGGGTTCCGGTGCGCCTTCGCTTCGAGCCCGATCGTGACGTCGTCGCCCTCGATGTACTCCCGGGCGCCCAGGTGACGGCGCAGCGTGACCGGCTGGCGCAGGATCTCGACCCAGATCCTCGCGCCGACGACGGCCAGCGCGAGCCCCGTGGCGATCGGGTACAGCGACCGCGAGCCGAAGCCCCAGGCGACGAGGTAGATGCCGCCTGCGAGCAGCAGCGCGAGCCGACCGCGTTCGGTCAGCCCGCTCATGTCATGCGGGGACCGGGGTCCGTTCGACTGTTTCGCGGACGAGTTGCTGGGCGGGCGTCCCGTTCGCGCGGGCTTCGGGCCCGAGGATCAGCCGGTGCGCGAGGACGGCCGTCGCGACCGCCTGCACGTCGTCCGGCAGCACGTAGTCGCGTCCGTCGGCGAGCGCACGCGCCTTCGACACGCGCAGGAGCGAGATCCCGGCGCGCGGGCTCGCACCGAGGTAGAGCCGCTGGTCGCTCCGCGTCTGCCCGACGAGGTCGACGACGTAGCGGTTGAGGCTCGGCTCGACGAAGATGCGCGTCGCCTCGTCGATCACCTCCGTGATCCCGGTCGCGTTCGTGACCGGCTCGAGCTGGTCGAGCGGCGGGTCGCTCGTCTGCTCGGACAGCATCCGCGCCTCCTGGTCCGGCGGCGGATAGCCGATGTCGAGCCGCATCGTGAAGCGGTCGAGCTGCGCCTCGGGCAGCGGGTAGGTGCCCTCGTACTCGATCGGGTTCTGGGTCGCCATGACCATGAACGGCCGGCCGAGCGAGTAGCTGACGCCGTCGATCGTGACCTGGTTCTCCTGCATGCACTCGAGGAGCGCGGCCTGCGTCTTCGGTGGGGCGCGGTTGATCTCGTCGACGAGGAGGAGGTTCGCGAAGATCGGGCCAGGCCGGAACTCGAACTCGTTCGAGCGCTGGTTGAAGACGTTGACGCCGGTGACGTCGGACGGCAGCAGGTCGGGCGTGAACTGGAGGCGCGAGAAGGAGCAGTCGAGCGAGCGCGCCATCGCCTTGGCGAGCATCGTCTTCCCCACGCCCGGGAAGTCCTCGATGATCAGATGGCCCTCGCTGACGAGGCAGAGGACGCACAGCCGGAGCGTCTCGATGGGCGCGTGGATGACCTTGTTCAGGTTCTCGGCGAGGCGACGGATGACGTCGGCCGAGTGCTCGGTCGAGGTGGTCGGCTCCTGCATCAGATCAGGTGCTCGACCTCGTCCAGGATCGCGGCGGCGATCGCTTCCTTCGGGGCCTTCTCCACGCGGCGCTCGCCCTGCGCCGAGACGATCACGACCTCGTTCTCCTTCGCGTCGAAGCCCACGTCGTCGCGGGACACGTCGTTGTAGACGATGAGGTCGACCTGCTTGTCGGACAGCTTCTTGCGCGCTCGCTCCAGGCCGTTCGCCGCGGTCTCGGCCGCGAAGCCCACGAGCACTTGACCGTTTTTCCGGCTTTCACCCAGGCCTCGGAGCACGTCTGCGGTCGGCTCGAGCTCGATCTGCCATGTCTTCTCGTCTTTCGGCCGCTTCGCCGCGTCGGTTTGCGCCGGGCGATAGTCGCCGACGGCGGCAGCCATGAGCACGACATCGGCGCCGGCGTGTGAGGTGGTCTCCCGCTGGACGTCGGCTGCGGTCGGCGCCTGGACGATCTCGATCCCGTCGGGCGGCACGACCGTGAGGTTCGATGCGATCAAAGTCACATCGGCGCCGCGGCGCTGAGCTTCCTCGGCGAGCGCGACGCCCATGCGTCCGGAGGAGCGGTTGCCGACGAAGCGCACCGCGTCGAGCGGCTCTCGTGTTCCTCCGGCCGTCACGAGCACGTGCTTGCCACGCAGGGGCCCATTCCCGCCATGTCCCTGGACCTCGTCCCGGGACAGGTCTGTTTGCAACAGCTCCTGGACGCGCTCGAAGATCTCCTCGGGCTCCGCCATCCGCCCCACTCCGAGCTCGCCCTCGGCCGTCTGGCCCTCGTCGGGGCCGATCAGCTCCACCCCGCGCTCGCGGAGAGTCGCCGCGTTCGCCTGGGTGGCCGGATGCGACCACATGCGCGGGTTCATCGCGGGCGCGACGAGCACGGGCCCCCGATGGGCGAGCGCCGCCTCGGTGAGCACGTCGTCCGCGAGCCCGTACGCGAGCTTGGCCATCGTGTTCGCGGTCAACGGCGAGATCACGAGCAGGTCGGCGCGCGTCAGGTGCGGGTAGAGATCCTCCTTCGCCGGCCTGCGTGCGAGCGCGGCGAACGTCTCACGGCGGACGAAGCGGTCCGCCCCGTCCGTGACGATGGGAACGACGTCGTGCCCGGCCTTGACGAGCAGGCGCGTCAGCTCGCAAGCCTTGTAGGCGGCGATCCCGCCGGTGACCCCGAGGAGCACCTTGGCCATGGACACATATTGCCGACTGCGGTCAAGATCGCACTAGCCGAGAGGCTGCTTCGCTCGTCTTAATGAGCGTGCTCTCCTCGCGCCGCAGGCGACGACGCCTGACGATTGCCGCCGTCTTCGTGGTCGTCGCTATCCCACTGGGCTATCTGGCAGTCCATTACTCGAACTCCGCTTCCCCGCGGGACGCGAACGGGCCGTACGTGAGCGACGCCTTCTACAGCCAGCCGAAGCACGCTCCGTTCACCGCCGAGAAGCGCCGCGCGGTCAGCGCCGTCCTCGCGAAGTTCATCAGCGGCGCGGTGTCCAAGCACGACCTCGCCGGCACGTGGGACCTCGCCGGCCCCGACCTCCGCCAGGGCATGACGCGCGATGACTGGCTCAAGGGCCAGCTCCCGATCGTCCCCTTCGCCGCGTCCGAGCGCGGGCAGGGCAAATGGAGCCTCGTCAACTACTCGTACGCGAACAAGGTCGGCCTCGAGCTCCTCATGTTCCCGGAGCACCGCGCCGGCCAGCTGGCGACCGTCGAGACCGACGTCGTCCGCGGGAAAGACGGCCACTGGCGCGTGAACTACTGGCTGATCACGAAGCTCCACGGGCCGGGCTCGGCCGCCGCGGCTGACTCGGCCTCGGCGATGAGCGAGGGACCGCCGAACGTCCACAAGCTCCCGGGCAAGAAGAAAGGCCAGACAGCCGGTTCACAGCGCGAGGCTGCCGCTGAGGCGGCTCCAGACCGGACCGGCCAGGTCGCCCAGCTCGACGCCAAGTGGCTCCTCGTGCCGCTCGGGATCGTCGCCCTCGCGCTCCTGGCCCTGCTGGGCCTGGGAATCAACGCCTGGCGGCGCAACCGCAGGTCAGCAGCCGCGTGGGCCCGACCTCGTTGAGGCCTAGGCCTTGTAGGAGTACTTGATCTTGCCCTCGGCAACTTCTTCGAGGGCCATCGTCAAGTAGTTCTTGGAGCGCGACTCCACGAGCGGCGGCGGGTTGTCGTCGAACGTGCCCTCGCCGAGCTGGTGGTGGTAGTTGTTGATCTGCCGCGCGCGCTTGGCGGCGACGATCACCAGGGCGTATCGCTCCGGGACGTTGTTCGAGCAGTTTGTCGATGCGTGGGTGGATCAAGGTCGCGACATGCTAGCGGAGAGTTCCTTGTTGACGATTTCCTCGAGCTCGGTGAGCGCGCGGTCGACGTCGTCGTTGACGACCAGGTAGTCGAACTCGCCCGCCTGGCTCAGCTGCTCACGGGCCAGATCGAGGCGCTCCTCGATCTCGCCCTCGCTCTCGGTCGCCCGCTCGCGCAGCCGCCGCTCGTTCTCCGCGAAGCTCGGCGCCTCGACGAAGATCGTGACCGCTCCCGGAACGCTCCGCTTCACCTCGAGCGCGCCCTGGGGCTCGAGGTCGAGGAGCGGGATCCTGCCCTCGGTCTGGATGCGGTCGATCTCGGAGCGGAGCGTCCCCGAGCGCTGGCCCCACGGAAAGTCGACGTACTCGAGGAAGTCCCCGGCGGCGACCTTCTCCGCGAAGTCCTCGGCCGTGATGAACCAGTACTCGCGGCCGTTCTGCTCGCCCTCGCGGCGCCCGCGCGTCGTGGCCGAGACCGCGAGCTCGAGGTCCGGCATCTGCGTCAGCAGCGCCTTTTCGAGCGTGCCTTTGCCGGCTCCCGAGGTCCCGGTGACGACGAAGACCGGGGTCTTGCCGCTTCTACTTGTGGAAGAGCCCAATGAGCTCAGTTCGCTGGCGGTCGGAGAGGCCACCGACCGTCTTCGACTGGCTGATCCGGGCCTGGTTCAAGAATCGCGCTGCCTTCACCCGCCCGAACTTGGGCACGGCCATCAGCATGTCGAACACCTTGGCGGTCGCGACGTACTCGGGTGGGTTGATGAGGATCCTGTCGATCCGGGCGCGCCCCACTTTCAGGTCCTTCTTCAGCTGCGCTCGCTTGACCCGGATGTCGTTCGCGCGCTTGAGAGCTTCCATGCGCTGGTCGCGAGACCTGGCGGGTGCCTTCGCCTGAGTCTTGGTTGCCGCCACGGCGCGTGATACTAGTGGGCGCGGAGTACGCGTGCAAACAGTGTGTTTTGCCCGCAAAACTCATCGATTGTCCGATCAGGCAACAGGGGCAGGTCTCACGCCGTGTGCGAGGCCGGTCGCGTCTTCGGCCCCTGAGAGCCCGCGTGCAGCTAGCTCGTCCGCCAGCTCGCGGCGCACTCGGCCGGGTGCTTCCGGGTCGGCGAACAGGACGGTTCCGAGCGCGATCGAGCTTGCTCCGGCGGCGAGAAAGTCGAGCGCATCGCGGCCGGTTGCGATCCCGCCCATGCCCACGATCGGCAGTCCTGTCGCGCGGTAGCACTGGTAGACGGCGGCGAGCGCGATCGGCTTCAGGGCCGGTCCGGAGTAGCCTCCGAGCTCGTGCCCGAGCCGCGGCTGGAGCGTCTTGTCGTCGAGCGCGAGGCCGCGGATCGTGTTCACGAGCGAGAGGCCGTCCGCGCCTGCGTTCTGGACCGCGCGGGCGGTCTCCGGGAGGTCGGTCGCGGCCGGCGAGAGCTTCGCGTAGAGGGGCTTTCCGGTCTGCGGCCGCGCCGCGGCGACGAGCTCGGCCGCGCTCTCGGGCGCTTCCTCGACGTTCGGGCAGGACAGGTTGAGCTCGATCGCCGTCACTTCCCGGCGCTCGTCGAGCGCGGCGCAGAGTTGGGCGTAGTCGTTCGCCGCGAAGCCGCCGACGGAGACCCAGAGTGGGACTCCGAGCTCGGCCAGACGCGGAAGCTTGTCCTCGAGCAGCCCGTCGATGCCGGGGTTCTCGAGCCCGATCGAGTTGAGCATGCCCGCCTCGGTCTCGGCGATCCGGACGGGGCGGTTGCCCTCGCGCGGCTGTGGCGTGACGGTCTTCGTCACGAAGACGTCGAGCGCGCGGGCGACTTCCGGCGCCTCGAGCGCGTCCAGGCAGCCGGACGCGTTCAGGATCACGCAGCCTCCAGGACCGGCCCGGCGACGCAGAGCCGCTGGAGCACGCCGTCGATCTCGACCGAGCAGCCGTAGCAGGCGCCGTAGCCGCAGGCCATGGGCGCCTCCCAGGCGAGCTGCGCGTCCGGCGCGAGCTCGCGAACCGCCTCGAGCATCGGCTCGGGCCCGCACGCGAAGACCTTGTAACACTGTGTTACTAGGTCGGTCAGGGGCTCGGTGACGAGCGTTGGCTCGACGACGACCTCGGCGTTCGGGACGAGGGCGGCGGCTTCGGCGTGCCAGTCGCTGCGGAAGCCGAGGATCGCCGGCGGGCCGCCCAGCTGTTCCGAGAGGTACGGGAACGGCGCGGCCCCGATGCCGCCGCCGACGAGGAGCGGCTTCTGGACGTCGAGCCGGTAGCCGTTGCCGAGCGGGCCGAAGACGTGGAGCTCGTCGCCCGGTTCGACCGCGGCCAGCGCGCGGGTTCCGGGCCCGATCGCCTCGAGCAGGAAGCTCAGCTCGCCCGGCGGCGCCTGGCAGAGGCTCATCGGGCGCGGCAGGAGCCGTCCAGGCGCCTCGAGCATGAAGAACTGCCCCGGAACTCCCGGCTCGAGCCCGCCTCGTTCGACTCGGATCAGCGAGTAGGGGCCGACCGCCTCGTTGGCGACGACTCTAAGCCGTTCTCTTCTGCGCACTGATGCGTTCCTGGAGCGAGACGGCGAGGTCGCCCTGGGCGTCGGCGATCGCGCGCACTGCTGCTCTCGCGCCCGCCATCGTCGTGATGCACGGGCACGCGGGCGGCGAGCGCGGCCTCGCGGATCAGATAGCCGTCCGAGCGCGCGCCCGGGCCGCCGAAGGGCGTGTTGATGACGAGGTCGCAGTGCCCGCGGCGGACGAGGTCGACCACGGTCGCCCCCTCCCCGGGCTCGGTCACCTTGCGGACGTGCTCGACGGCGATCCGTGCGTTCGCGAGCGCTCTGCGCCGTGCCCGCGGTTGCGACGAGGCGGAACCCGAGCTTCGACAGCGAGTCGGCGACCTCGACGAGCGCCGGCTTGTCGGCGTCGCGCACCGAGAGGAACGCGGTCCCCTCCATCGGCAGCGGCCGGCCGGCGGCGCGCTCGGCCTTGGCCAGTGCCGTCGGGAGGTCGGCTGCACTCGCCATCACCTCGCCGGTCGAGCGCATCTCGGGCCCGAGCACCGGGTCGGCGCCCGGGAAGCGCGCGAACGGAAGCACGGCCGCTTTGACACTGAATTGTTTCGGGGTCTGACCCCGGGACAGGTCGAGCTCGGACAGGCGAGTGCCCGCGGCGAGCTTGCACGCGGCCTCGACGAGGTTCAGCCCGATCGCCTTGCTCGCGAACGGGACGGTTCTCGACGCCCGCGGGTTCGCCTCGAGCACGAAGACCTCGCCGTCCTGGACGCGCGAGCTGGACGTTGACGAGGCCGACGACTCCGAGCGCAGGCGCGAGCTTCTCCACCGTCTCCTCGATCCGGGCGAGCGTCTTGTCGTCGAGCGACGGCGCCGGCAGCACGCAGGACGAGTCGCCCGAATGCACGCCGGCCTCCTCGACGTGCTCCATGACCGCGGCGACGAAGGTCTCGCGCCCGTCGCAGAGCGCGTCGACGTCGATCTCGATCGCGCCTTCGAGGAAGCGGTCGATCAGCACGCGCCCGCCGATCTCGGCGGCCGCCGCGACCGACTCGGCGTCGTAGCAGACCTGCATGTTCCGCCCGCCGAGCACGTACGAGGGCCGGACGAGCACCGGGTAGCCGATCGCCTCGGCGACGTAGGCCGCCTCGCCGGCGCCCTCGGCCATCGACCACGACGGGACGTCGATCTCGAGCTCCTCGCAGAGCGCCCCGAACCGCTCGCGATCCTCGGCGAGGTCGACCGCCTCGAACGGCGTCCCGAGGATCCGCCAGCCTTCTGTTTCGATTTCGCGCGCAAGTTTTAGCGGGGTCTGACCCCCGAACTGGATGACGACGCCGTCGGGGAGCTCGCGGGCGCAGATCTCGAGCACCTCCTCGGCGCCGAGCGGCTCGAAGTAGAGGCGGTCGGACGTGTCGTAGTCGGTCGAGACCGTCTCCGGGTTGCAGTTGACCATCACGGCCTCGTAGCCGAGCGCGCGGAACGCCTGCGCGGCGTGGACGCAGCAGTAGTCGAACTCGATCCCCTGGCCGATCCGGTTCGGGCCCGAGCCGAGGATCACGACCCGCGGCTTCGAGCCGTCCGGACGGGCCTCGTCCGCCTCGCCCCACGTGGAGTAGAAGTAGTTCGAGCCCGCCTCGACCTCGGCCGCGCACGAATCGACGCGCCGGTACGCGGGGCGGACGCCCCAGCCGCGGCGCTTCGCCCGAGCCAGCCCCTCGGTCGCTCCGCAACCGGCCGCGATCGCCGCGTCCGAGAGGCCCAGCCGCTTGAGCCGCACCCAGTCGTCGGCCACGAGGTCGTCGAGGTGCCCGGCCGGCGCTTCGAGCCGCTCCAGCTCGGCGCGAAACCACGGATGCGCGCCGTCGGGCAGGTCCCAGGCGTCGGGCCCGTCGAGCTCCCGGGAGCGGCGCGCCTTCAGGAACGCCTCGCCGAAGGTGCGCCCGATCCCCATCGCCTCGCCGACCGACTTCATCTGCGTGCCGAGCGTCGTGTCCGCGCCCGGGAACTTCTCGAACGCGAAGCGCGGGAACTTGACGACGACGTAGTCGAGCGTCGGCTCGAAGCTCGCCGGTGTCGTTCCGGTCAGGTCGTTCGGGATCTCGTCGAGCGTGTAGCCGACGGCGAGCTTGGCGGCGACCTTCGCGATCGGGTAGCCGGTCGCCTTCGAGGCCAGCGCGGACGAGCGCGACACGCGCGGGTTCATCTCGATCACGCGCAGCTCGCCGGTCTCGCGCTCGCGCGCGAACTGGATGTTCGAGCCGCCGCAGTCCACGCCGACCGCGCGGATGACCGCGATCGCCGCGTCGCGCAGCTCCTGGTACGCCTCGTCGGGCAGCGTCATCTGCGGCGCGACGGTGACCGAGTCGCCGGTGTGCACGCCCATCGGGTCGATGTTCTCGATCGAGCAGACGACGACGGCGTTGTCCGCGTGGTCGCGCATCAGCTCGAGCTCGAACTCGTCCCAGCCGAGCAGGGACTCCTCGACGAGCACCTGGCCGACCGGGCTCTCCGCGAGCCCGCGCTCGAGCAGCCGCATCAGCTCGTCGCGCGTCCGTGCCGTGCCGCCGCCGTGCCCGCCGAGTGTGAACGCGGGCCGCAGGATGACGGGCAGGGACAGGCCCTCAGGCACGTCCTCGACGGACGTGACCACGATCGACTCGGGCACGCGCAGCCCGGCAGCGCGGACGGTCTCGCGGAAGAGGTCGCGGTCCTCGGCGCGCCGGATGACGTCGATCGGCGCCCCGATCAGCTCGACCTCGAGGTCTTCGAGGATCCCCTCCTCCGCGAGCGCGACCGCGAGGTTGAGCGCGGTCTGGCCGCCCATGGTCGGCAGCAGCGCGTCCGGGCGCTCACGCTCGAGCACGCCGGCGACGCCCTCGAGATCCAGAGGCTCCAGGTACGTGCGGTCGGCGAACCCGGGGTCGGTCATGATCGTCGCCGGGTTCGAGTTGACGACGATCGTCCGGAACCCGTCCGCCCGCAGCACCTTCAGCGCCTGGCAGCCCGCGTAGTCGAACTCACACGCCTGTCCGATCACGATCGGCCCGGAGCCGATCAGGCAGATCGATTCGATGTCACGCCGCCTTGGCAAGGCCGCTCACCGCCTCGACCCACGACTCGAGGATTCCCCAGGCGTCGTGCGGCCCGGGGCCGGCCTCCGGATGGAACTGCACCGACCGCGCCCGCTCGCTGCGCAGCTCGAGCCCCTCGACGGTGCCGTCGTAGAGCGAGATGTGCGTCTCCTCGCGCGACTGCGTCGGAGAGACCGCGAAGCCGTGGTTCTGCGAGGTGACGAGGACGCCGTTCGTGGCGCGCTCGAGCACAGGATGGTTCGCGCCGCGGTGGCCGAACGGGAGCTTGTACGTCTTGCGCCCGGTCGCGAGCGCGAGCAGCTGGTGGCCGAGGCAGATGCCGAGGATCGGGACGCGCCCGATCAGCGCGCGGATCGTCGCCTGCTCGTCGGTCAGCGGCTCCGGGTCGCCCGGGCCGTTCGAGAGCAGGACGCCGTCGTAGTCGACGAGCTCGTCCGCGTCCACGTCGTGCGGGTAGACCGTGACCGCGGCGCCCGACCACGCGAGCCGGTTGAGGATCGAGCGCTTGCAGCCGTAATCGATGACGGCGATCCGAGCCCAGCCCGCGTCCGAGAAGACGAACGGGTCGCGGGTGGAGACCTTCGCCGCGAGCGCACGGCCGGCCATCGCTGGTTGCGAGCGCACCGCGTTCAGCGCTTCGTCGACCGACGCCTCGCCGCCCATCGCAACCGCCCGCATCGCGCCCGACTCGCGCAGGTGCAGGACGAGCGAGCGCGTGTCGATCCCGGTCAGCGCGACGACGCCCTGGTCGTGGAGCCAGTCGGTCCACGCCGGGCCTCGTGCCTCGCGCATGAGAACCGCCCTCGCATGGGCGCGCGGCGACTCGGAGCGAGTCGGCGCGACGCCGTAGTTCCCGACCATCGCCGCGGTGAAGCACACGATCTGGTCGGCGTAGCTCGGATCGGTGACGACCTCCTGGTAGCCGGTCATCGCCGTGGTGAAGACCGCCTCGCCGAACGCGTAGCCCTCGGCGCCGACGGACTCGCCGCGGAAGACCGTCCCGTCCTCGAGGAGCAGGAAGCCGTTCACGACTCGTGCACCAGCCTTCCGGCCGCGATCGTCGCGCGCACCCGGCCGCGCAGCTTCTCGCCGATCAGCCACGAGTTCTTCGAGCGGCTCTTGAACCCGTCCTCGGCCACCTGCCAGCTCGCCTGCGTGTCGAGCAGGACGGCGTTCGCGGGCGCGCCGACTGCGATCTTCGGCGCGTCGAGCCCGTACGCGCGGGCCGGGCCGGCGGACATCCGCTCGAGCAGCGTCTCGAGCGAGATCAACCCCGGCTCGACGAGGTGCGTATAGAGCGACGAGAAGGCCGTCTCGAGCCCGGTCACGCCGAACGGCGCCTCCTCGAACGGCACTTCCTTCTCGTGCCGCGCGTGCGGCGCGTGGTCGGTGGCGACGCAGGAGAGCGTCCCGTCGCGCAGCGCCTCGACGAGCGCCTTCCGGTCGTCCTCGGCACCGAGCGGCGGGTTCATCTTCACGTTCGGGTCGAGCGTGCGCACCGCCTCGTCCGTGAGCACGAGATGGTGCGGCGTGACCTCGGCCGTCGCGCGGACTCCGTCCGCGTGTGCGCGGCGAAGCGCCTCGACCGAGGCGCGGGCCGAGAGGTGCATCAGGTGCAGCGTCCGGTTCTCGTACAGCGCCAGCGCCAGGTCGCGCTCGACCATCACGCTCTCGGCGATCGAGGGCCAGCCGCCGATCCCGAGCTCCGCGGAGACGACTCCCTCGCGCATGTGGCCGCCGCGCGAGAGCGTCGGATCCTCGCAGTGCACCGCGATCGGCCGGTCCGTGATCGACGCGTACTGGAGCGCACGCCACATGAGCGACGTCGCGACCACGGGCTGCCCGTCGTCGGTGAACCCGACCGCGCCCTCGTCGGCGAGCTCGCCCATCTCGGTCAGCTCCGAGCCCTCCTGCCCTTTCGAGATCGCGGCCAGGAAGCCGACCTGCACCTCCGCGTCGGCGCGGGCCTGCTCGACGAGCGCGCCGAGGACGGCCGCCGAGTCGACGACCGGCTCCGTGTTCGGCATGGCGAGGATCGCGCAGTAGCCGCCTGCGGCAGCGGCCCGCGTTCCGGTCGCGATCGTCTCCTCGTCCTCGCGGCCGGGAGTCCTGAGGTGGACGTGCGGGTCGACGAACGCCGGCGCGAGCACGAGCCCTGTCCCGTCGATCACCTTGTGCGAGTTCTGCGGCAGGTTCGACCCGAGCTCCGCGATGACGCCGTTGTCGACCTTCACGTCGACCTGGTTGTCGAGCCCTTCGACGGGATCGAGCACGCGCGCCCCGCGGACGATCAGGTTCTCCTTCGGAGCGTCCTTGACGAAGAGCATCACGCCACCCCCATCGGGACTTCGGCCTCGACCGGCTTGGGCCCGGTCGTGAGCAGGTCGTAGAGGACTGCCATCCGCACGACGAGCCCGGCGCGCACCTGCGTCTCGATCAGCGCGTCGGCCGCGTCGGCGACCAGCGGATCGATCTCCACGCCGCGGTTCATCGGCCCCGGGTGCATGACCTTCTGGCCCGGCCGCAGCCGCTCCGGAGTGACGCCCCAGCGGGCGGTGTACTCGCGCAGGCTCGGCACGTAGTTCGCGCCCTCGAGCATCCGCTCTTTCTGCATGCGCAGGACGTAGACGATGTCCGCGGCGCCGATCGCGTCGATGTCCGTCGTCACCTCGCAGCCCATCTCCTCGATCCCGCGCGGGAGGAGCGGCGGCGGCCCGACGAGCGTGACCCGCGCTCCGAGCAGGACGAGCGCCTGGATGTTCGAGCGCGCGACCCGCGAGTGGAGGACGTCGCCGACGATCGCCACGTGCAGGCCCTCGATGCGGCCGAACTGCTCCTGGATCGTGTACAGGTCGAGGAGCGCCTGCGTCGGATGCTGGTGCTTGCCGTCGCCCGCGTTGATGATCCGCGCCGAGGTCACTTTCGCGACGAGCTGCGGCGCGCCGATCTGCGGGTGGCGGAGCACGATCACGTCCGGGTCGTACGCGCCGAGCGTGATCGCCGTGTCCTTCAGCGACTCGCCCTTGTCGACCGCGGAGCCGGAGGCCTTGATCGACATCGTGTCCGCGGAGAGCCGCTTCGCCGCGAGCTCGAAGCTCGACGACGTCCGCGTCGAGGACTCGTAGAAGACGTTGATCACGAGCCGCCCGCGCAGTGTCGGCAGCTTCTTCATCTCGCGGTCGAGCGAGCGCTCGAACGTGCGGGCGGTGCCGAGCAGGCGCTCGACGTCCTCGCGGGACAGGTCGCCGATCGAGATCAGATGCCTCGTCGGCGGCGGGCCTGGCGGGCGCAGGTCGTCCCGCATCACGTGTAGATCACCCATGCGCACCCTCCTCTGGCGTTGAGATCAGCAGAACCTGATCGACCTCGTCGATCTCGACGAGCTGCACCTGGACGCGCTCCTCGCGCGCCGTCGGCAGGTTCTTGCCGATGTAGTCGGGACGGATCGGAAGCTCTCGATGTCCGCGGTCGGCGAGGCAGGCGAGCTGCACGCGCGCCGGGCGGCCGTAGTCGAACAGCGCCTCGATCGCGGCTCGGATCGTGCGGCCGGTGTAGAGGACGTCGTCGACGAGCACGCATGTCATGCCCTCGAGCGGGAAGTCGAGCTTCGTGTCGCGCACGATCGGCTGCGGGTGGATCGGCGCCTCTCCCCCGCGCACGCGAACGTCGTCGCGGTAGAAGGTGATGTCGACGGAGCCGAGCTTGACGTCGCGGCCCGTCAGCTCCGCAATCAGGCGGCGCAGGCGCTGGGCCAGCGGGACGCCGCGCGTGTGGATGCCGACGAGCGCGACGCGCTCCAGATCGGTGTTCGCCTCGACGATCTCGTGCGCGATGCGCGTGAGGCTGCGCTGGATCGCCTCGCCGTCCAGCACCACCTTCTCGGAGGAGACGCCCGCCTGGCTCAACGGTTCGACCTTCTAGGTGTGCAGGCGCAGGCGTGCGTATGCATCGGACTCCTTTCCGGCCTCTCTGGACCGAGTTAAAGGGGTTCGGGTCGCGCAGGACTGTAGCGGGAAGCCCGGACGGAGTCCATGATTGCTCGATGGCGGACCGGCGGTTCGCTCCCAAAGACGTTCTTCGCGAGACGTTCCTGACCCAGATCGCGGTCGCTCCCGACGGCTCATCGGTCGTCTACGGCCGTCGCACGATCGAGGGTGGCGAGTACAGGACACGACTTTGGCGCGTGCCCACGAGCGGCGGGCGAGCGGAGCAGATCACGAGCGGGGAGAGCGACTTCCGGCCTCGGTTCTCGCCAGATGGAACGACGCTCGCATTCATCTCGTCGCGCTCCGGAAAGGCACAGCCGTGGCTCCTGCCGCTGGCCGGAGGCGAGCCGCGGCCGCTGGCCGAGTTCCCGGGGCAGGCAGGCGCGGCCGAGTGGTCGCCTGACGGGGCGCGCATCGCGGTGCTCGCGGAGAGCGGCGAGGACCGGTTCCGGGTCGGGGATCCGGAGAAGCCGACGGCCCGGCGGATCGCCGATCTCAACTGGCGCCTCGACGGCACCGGCATCCGCGATCAGTTCACGAGCCTCTGGGTCGTCCCAGCGCGCGGCGGGAAGCCGAAACGGCTCACCCCGGCCGGCCACGAGGCGATCCAGCCCTTCTGGAGCCCGGACGGCCGACGGATCGCGTTCCTGGCCGACCCGCGTCCCGAGGCGGGAGTCCTAGAGCAGCCTCAGGTCTGGTCTCTGCCCGCGGACGGAGGGCGCACCACGAAGCACGCAGAGCTGCGAGGGGAGATCGCCGGCGCTGCGTTCTCGCCCCGAGGAAGGCTTGCCTACGTCGGGCTCGACGACCCGTCGTTCTCGGGAGCGACAAACCTCGGGCTCTGGGTGCGTGAGGGCAGCCGGGCACGCCGGCTCGGCGAGGAGCTCGACCGCACGTTCTTTTTCATCGTCATCGGCGATCTCGTCGACTTCGGCGCGCTTGCGCCGGTGCCGGTGCTCTGGCTCGACGACCAGAACGTCGTCGTGCCCGTGACCGACCGGGGTGCGTGCGTTCCGTACCGCTTCGGGCTCGACGGCTCCACCGAGCGGCTGGTCGAGCGCGACGACGCCGTGTGCACGTGGCTCGCCTACGGCGGGGGCCGCCTGGCCACGATCGCAAGCATCGAGGGCGGCGCGTGCGACGTCTACGCGATCGAGGACGGCGACCTGCGCCGGCTCTCGCGCAACGGGGGCAGCTGGTTCGGTCCGTACCGCCGCGATCCGGAGCGGCATGCCGTGAAGCACCGCGACGGGCACGAGATCGACGCATGGGTCGTCCGCCCGCGCGGTCGCCGCAGCAAGGGCCTCGTCCTCCAGATCCATGGCGGGCCGCACTGCGCCCACAGCCCCGCGCCGTGGCTGGAGATGGTCGCCCTCGCCGACGCGGGCTTCACGGTCCTTTACGGAAACCCGCGGGGCTCGCAGGGCTACGGGGAGGCCTTCGGGAAGGCGATCGAGGGCAACTGGGGCGAGGCGGACGACTCCGATCTCATGCGCCTGGTCGACTGGGCGCTCCGTCAGAAGCTTGCGACCCGCGACCACGTCGGCCTGCTCGGGCTCTCGTACGGCGGCTACATGACGAACTGGCTGCTCGGGCACCACCCGGGTCGGTTCGCGGCCGCGGTCAGCGAGAACCCCGTCCTCGACCTCTTCTCGTTCTACGGCGAGTCCGACTACGGGTTCACGATCGCCGAGCACGTCGGCGGCATCGCCGAACCCTGGGACGACTTCCAGCGGATGCTCGACAAGTCCCCGGGCGCGCTTCTGCACCGCAACAAGGCGCCACTCCTCCTCCTCCAGGCCGAGGGTGACCTGCGCTGTCCCGCGGGCCAGACCGAGATCGCGTTCACGATGCTCCGCCGCCTCGGCCGCACGGTCGAGATGGTGCGCTACCCGGACGAGTTCCACGTGATGATGGAAACCGGACGCCCCGACCGTCGAGTCGACCGCCTGGAGCGGATCGTCGACTGGTTCGAGCGCTACCTCTAAAGCCTTAGTAACACTGTGTTACAAGGATTTGTGGGCGACGGCGACGAGCCACTCGAGCGCGTACTCGTTCCGCTCGGGTAGCTCGTGACTCCATGCGCGCGAGCCCCTCTTCGAGCTCGGCTCTCGTCCAGGAGCTGCAGCGGGGAGATGAAGCGGCCGCGCACGCGCTCGATCGCCGTCGCCCGGTCGACCGACGCGCGTTGCGTCAGCCGGTGCTGCTCGACGCGCTGGAAGCCGGCCGCAGTCAGCTCCGACGTCGAGCTCCGCCGGGCTCGGGAACCGCGCCTTGTCGATCGCCTCGAGCGACGGGAAGAACTCCTTCAGCCAGTAGCGCTCGAAGTGGAGCGGATGGAAGGTGCCGATCGCGAGCCGGCCGTCGGGCCGGAGCACGCGAGCGGCCTCGCCGAACGCCCGTGGACGGTCGACGAGGTGGACGACGAGCCACATCAGCGCGCGCTCGAACCAGCCGTCCTTGAACGGCAGGCTGCTCGGCGGGCGCGACCTTGACCGTGCTCACGCGCTCACGGGCGAGCGCCGCCATCTCCGGCTCCGGCTCGACGCCCCACACTCGCGACCCGCGCTCGACCAGCGCTTCCGCGGCCCGGCCCGTGCCGCAGCCGATGTCGAGCACGCGCCGCCCCGCGAGGTCGCCCTCGCGGACGAGCAGCTCGAAGACCTCCCACCAGTTGGCGTCGGCGGGCCGGAGCTCGTCGTAGCTCCGCGCCACCCACCCGAAATCAGGCTTCGTCGACGATCTCCTCCGGCTCGGTGAGAGCCTCGATCGCATGCTGCGCCGCCTCGAGCGACTCCTCGGGCACCAGCACCTTCTGCGGGGCGTCCTCGCTCCCGAGCGGATCGTGCTCGACCGCGAACTCGAGCTCGGACTCGATTCCGGCCGAGCGCAGGATCGTCTGCAGCTCCTCCGCCTCGGTCACGTCGCCCGCCATCGCCACCTGAACCATTCCGGTCATTCCTGTGTCTCCTCGCCAGACGACACGGCTTCCCTCTCGCCTCGCCGGGTGAGCGCGCCGCCCTTCTCGAGCAACGGCCCGCCGCGCTCCGCGAAGCGGACGTCGATCGTATCGAAGTCCTTGGGCACGACCGTGTTCGGGAAGATCGTCCGCGCCTCGCGCGCGACCTCGCCGCCGAAGTAGCGGTTCGAGAGGTGCGTCAGCGCGAGCAGCTCGACCTCGGCAGCGCGTGCGACGCCGGCCGCCTCGTGCGCCGTCGAGTGCTGCGTCTCCCGAGCGCGCTCGCGCTCGTCCTCGCAGAAGGTCGCCTCGTGGACGAGCACGTCGGCGTTCCGCGCGGCCTCGATCACGGACTCCGACGGGCTGCCGTCGCCGGCGATCACGACCTTGCGCCCGGGCCGAGCCGGGCCGAGCACCTTGTCCGGGGTGATCGTCGTCCCGTCCGCGAGCGTCACCGACTCGCCGCGCTGCAGCGCGCCCCGCTCCGGGCCCGACGGCACGCCGAGCGCGTCGGCGGCCTGGACGTCGAAGCGACCCGGCCTCGCCTCCTCGACGAGCGCGTAGCCCACAGCCGAGACGCCGTGCGCGACTGCGAACGCCGTCCAACCGGTAGTCGTCGCGGATCAGCTCGTCGCCGGGACGCAGCTCCTTGAGCTCGACGGTGTACGTGAGACGTCCGAAGATCCGCCGCAGCGCGCCGAAGAGGTCGCGCAGCCCCGGCGGGCCGTAGATCGTGATCGGCACCTCGCGGCCGCGGAGCGAGAACGTCTTCAGCATCCCGGGCAGCCCGAGGTAGTGATCGGCGTGGTAGTGGGTCAGGAAGACCTCGCGCAGCTCGATCAGCCCGACGTTGGACCGCAGGAGCTGCCGCTGCGTGCCCTCCGCGCAGTCGAAGAGAAGCCGCTCGCCGCCGCGGCGCAGGAGCAGCGCCGCCGGTGCGCGCTGCGCAGTCGGCATCGAGCCGGAAGTGCCGAGAAAGACCAGATCGAGATCCACGAGGCTAGTTAACCAGCCTCGTCGGGACGGATCAGGGCAGCGTCAGGCGCTGGCCGGGGCTGATCGTCGTCCCCGCAAGGTGGTTCCGGTCCTGGAGCTTCCAGACGCCCTCGCGCGGATCGCCTGCGTAGCGCGCCGAAGCGATCGACCAGAGCGTGTCTCCGGGCTGCACGACGTAGACCTGCGCGCGGCCGGCCCCGTCGACGGAGCGCGTCAGCAGGCTCCAGCCGAGGAACGTGGCTACGAGGACGATGAGGACGACTCGACCGAACATGTGTTCGCCATGATAGAGCGAACACGTGTTCGTGTCAAGTCAGCGTCTCGAGTCGCCGACCGCGAACGGGACGGCCGACGTACGTCGCCTTCCGCGCAGCGTTCATCTCGGCCACGACCGTCGCGCCGTACACGTAGTACCCGGGCTTCAGCCGCTTCGGCGGGAACTGGATCACCTTGTCCCAGCCGCCGACGAGCTTCCCGCGCGACCTGAGCACCGCGCCCCGCATGCGAACCGTTCGCAGCGACCGCGAGATCAGCGCCCGGAGAGTCGGCGCCACCCTCCCGGGCCGCCGGGCGCGGTAGAGGGCGGCGGTGTAGCGCGTGCCCTCCTCGGAGCCGGCCACGAAGCTCCAGAACTTGTTCCGATCGGAGCGGCGACGCGAGCCGCCGAGGAAGTTGAGATGGACGCCGACGGGCCGGTAGTCGTGGCGCCAGGCGACCTGCCCTGCCCGCGCAGCGCGTCTGACCGCGCGGCGATCGCGCCCTTGACGATCCCGTACGACGGACGCCGGGTCCAGTCCGCGCGCATGAGCCCCGACTGCCAGCGGTCGAGGTTCGCCTCGTCGACGAGGTTGAAGAAGAGCACCGACTCGACGGACGGGTCGCAGGCCAGCAGCGGGATCAGGTTCCCGTAGATCGCGGCCTGCGTCCCCTCGTCGGTCGTGACGACGCTCTCCTTGCCGAAGTAGGCGGAGCGGTTCGCCGGCGGGATCGAGACCTGCCAGCCGACCTCGTTCAGCCGCAGCTTGAGCGTGCGCGCCGGCCCGTTCGGCATGCCGGCCTCCTGGAACGTCGGCTGCCCGGTGCCGTGGAACGCGTCCCAGACGGCCTGCTTGATGCGCGCGAGGTCCGGGATCCCCGCGTTCGGCCACGCGTAGCCGGTGTCGATCTTGTCCGTGGACGCGTTCGGGTACGGGTGGTAGCTGAGCGCGTCCATGATCGGCTTCGTCCGCTTGCTGCGGCGGTAGGCGCGCCCCATGTCGGCGAGGCAGCGGACCGGCGAGATCGAGAGGTTCCCGGGCGCGAGCGGGTTGTCCGTGCCGCGCGGGCCGAGGCCGACGCCGACCACGGTGATCGAGCGGTCGACCGACTTCAGCGCGTCGTAGGACGCCGCGAGCACGGGCTCGTACCCCGAGCAGGCGGCGCGCGTGCCGTTCCGGTTGAACTGCGGCTGCCAGAACCGCGACTTGTTCGGCTCGTTGCCGATGATGAAGTCCTTGACCGTCGGGAACGTCCTCGCCGACGAGCGCGGCGAAGGCGGCGAACTTTCCGGGGGCGACGCGCGACTCCGTCAGCGCCTTCGCGCGCGTCGGATAGATGTCGAGCGTGATGCGGACGCCGTCGGCCTGCGCGTCACGGATCGCGGCGGCGAGGTTGTCCTGGCCGTCGATCGTCGTCGGGTGCGCCGAGTCCCAGAGCAGCGTGATCCGGTTCTCGGTCAGGCCGACGTCCTTCATCGCGTCGTAGAAGCGGGCCGCGACCTCCGGTGAGCCCTTCGGATGGTCGTCGGCGACGCCCACGCGGATGTCGGCCGCTGCGGCGGGTGCCAGGAACAGCGCGCCGAGCGCGCATACAAGCGTCAGCCTCGCGGCCGCTGGCAATCCGTTCCGCATCAGACCCTCGCCATCAGGATTGCAGAACGGTCAGGACGGCGTCGAGAACCTTCTGCGAACCGAACCGGACCGGATCGTCGGTCGGCAGACCGGTTTCCTCCTCGACGTCGCGAGCTGCGGCGCGGGCCTCGTCTTCGCCGAGATCGCGCGTGTTGAGCGCGATCGCCGCGACCCGGGCCGGACGCAGACGGAAGCGATGCGCGCTCGTGCAGCTCGACGATCTCTCGGAGCGGAGGCAGCGGGTAGCCCGGGTAGCCCTCGATCTCCGTCGCACCGGCCACGTGGCAGAGCACGTACGCGTGCGGCGCCGATCCGTGCATGAGCCCGAGCGTGACACCGGAGTAGGCCGGATGCGAGAGCGAGCCCTGGCCCTCGACGAAGAGCACCTCTCCCCCACGCGCGGCGCCTTCGACGACGAGCCGCTCGGCGGCCCCGGCGATGAAGTCGGCGACGACCGCGTCGATCGCGATGCCCCAGCCCGCGATCGCGACGCCCGTCTGGCCGGTCGGGACGAACTGGGACTTCAGGCCGCGCGCTGCGCGCCTCGCGGTCGAGCTCGATCGCGACCGTCTTCTTGCCGATCGCGCAGTCGGAACCGACGGTGAGCACGGTCTTGGCCGCAAGCTTGAGGTTCTCGCCGGTCGGCACGTTGAGGTCCGGCGGCGGCTTGCGCAGGTCGCGGAGCTCGACGCCGTGGCGCGCCGCCAGCTGGACGAGCTCGGGATCCTCCGAGATGAACTCGTGCAGCCCGCTCTCGACGTCGAGCCCGGCCGCGATCGAGTCCTTCAGCAGGTCGCGCCAGGCCGGCGGGAAGCGTCCGCCCTGTGTCGCGACCCCGACGAGCGCCGTCGTCGGCTCGTACGGCAGCGCGTCGGCGACCGTGCCGACGACCGGGATCCCCTTGTGGCTCTCGCCCGGCCGCTGCGAGTCGAGGATCGCGACCGTCGGGTGCGGGCTGTAGTCGACGACGCCGCGCATCGTCTTCCCGTAGTGGGGATCGCCCGACTGGCCCTCAGCGAGGATCAGGTATCGCTTCATTGACACCGAGCCCCGGGCTGTCCGAAGGAAGCTGCACGCCGTCGACGAGCTCGACGCCCGGCCACGGGTCGTGGCGGAGCAGCAGGTTGCCGTCCAGGTCGACGTGGTCGCACAGGCTCGCGATCTGCGCCCCGGCCGCGATCGCGAGGCCCGACTCGTTCATGCAGCCGAGCATCACGCCGAGCCCGAGCGCCCGCGCGACGTGGGCGATCCGTACGGCCTCGCGGATCCCGCCGGACTTCGCGAGCTTGATGTTCACGCCGTGCGCCCGCTCCGCGCAGGCCGGGACGTCGGCGGCCGTGTGGCAGTCCTCGTCGACGAAGATCGGGAGCGGCGAGCTCTCCTTCAGCGCCGGGCCGTCGGGGTCGCGGGCCGGAAGCGGCTGCTCGCAGTACTCGACGCCGAGCAGATCGAGTTGGGCCAGCGCCTCGAGCGCCTCGTCGAGCGACCAGGCCTCGTTCACGTCGACCATCAGCGGCACCTCGGTGACGCCCCGCACCGCGCGCACACGCTCGACGTCGAGCCCGTCGCGCCCGCCGAGCTTCAGCTTCAGCCGCTTGAACCTGCCCGCCACGGCCTCGGTCCGCCTGGCCATGTCGTCCGGGTCGCCGAGCCAGATCGTCCACGAGGTCGGCGGGCCGGCACGGCGCAGGCCGAGGAGCCGCCACACGGGCTGGCCGGTGAGCTTGCCCTGGAGGTCGTGCAGGGCCGCGTCGATCGCCGCGCGCGCCGCAGGCTCTTCCGAGGGCAGCCGCGACTCGATCTCCTCGAGCGCCCACGGATCGTCGCCAAGAGCGTCCGCCTGCGCCTCGAGGTACGCGAGCGCCGACTCGGCCGACTGTCCGTAGTGCGCGATCGGCGTCGCCTCGCCGTAGCCCGTGACACCGTCGTGCTCGAGCTCGACGTAGACGACGTCCGCGGTGTCCTGCGCGCTCCGCGAGATGACGAACGTCTCGGCCAGCTCGAGGGTCGCGATCCGCGCCGAAAGCCTCATCGCCGCCACCCTATCTCGGCCGATATTGAAATCTCGGTCAGCGCGCGGTACGCTGCCGATTAGGCGTAAGCAAGTAGAGGGGGAGTGGGATGAACGGAAGAACTGCGCGGCGCGCTGTCGCTGCTCGCGGCTCTGGCGACGGCGGCTGGTCGCTGCGCTTCAGGTCTCGACGGCCACGGCGGCCGGCCCGAGCCTTCAGACGTCGTGGCTGTGCAACTCGGCCGAGTTCAGCAGCTTCAGCAGCCTGAGCCAGATCGCGGCGCCCGGGTTCTCGACTGCCCGCGGCGGAGAGTCGCGTGAACCGGCGCTCGACCAGACGCTCGACACCGGCGACACGACGCGCGCGTACAACCCGAACTTCGCGGCGACCGTGCCCGTCTGGGTCCACGTGATCACGCCCGACGGAACCACCGGGAACGTGTCGCAGGCGATCATCGACGACCAGATCGCCGTCCTGAACAACACGTACTGCGGGCGGCGAGGGCGGCGTCGACACCGGCTTCAGGTTCACGCTCGTGGGCGTCGACCGGACGGTGAACGCCGACTGGTACAACGCGAAGATCAACGGCGCCGAGCGCGCGATGAAGCGGGCCCTGCACACGCGGCGGCCCGAACACGCTCAACATGTACCTCGCGACTGCGAGCGACTTCCTCGGCTGGGCGTACCTGCCGAAGATCGTCACGCAGGGGAACGCGTTCCTCGACGGCGTCGTCATCGACTGGGAGTCGCTGCGCGGCGCGTCGGAGAGGTACCGCGGGCAGTACGACCAGGGCGAGACGGCAACGCACGAGGTCGGCCACTGGCTGAACCTCGAGCACACCTTCTACCGCGGCTGCAACGGCCGCGGCGACTACGTGGACGACACGCCCTACGAGGCGACCCCGACCTCGGGTTGCCCCGAGGGGAAGGACACGTGCCCCGCTCCGGGCACCGACCCGATCCACAACTACATGGACTACTCGTACGACCAGTGCTACACGGAGTTCACGGCCGGCCAGGCCGCGCGCATGCAGGACGCCTGGCTGACGTTCCGGGCTCCGTAGAGAGACGGGGGACCGGGCTTCGCCGGCCCGGTCCCCGTCCCTTCCTAGGCGGCCAGGTCGAGCGCCGTCTCCGGGACTTCTTCCTTGGACGCGAGCCGGAGACGGGACGAGGAACGCCGCCACGGCTCCGACGCCGACGACTGCAGCGCCGACCCAGACCGCGGGGCGCATGCCGTCGACGAAGTCCTGGCCCGAGAGGTAGCCGCCGTAGTGCGCGAAGATCGACGCGAGGACGGCCACTCCGAACACGCCGCCGAGCTCGCGGATCGCGTTCGCCGCGCCCGAGGCCTGGCCCTCCTCCTGCCGCCTGACGGCGCTGAGGACGACGTTCGCGACCGGCGCGAAGAAGAGCGCCATGCCGATGCCCGAGATGAAGAACGGGATCACGAGCTCGCTGTACGGGACGGTCGGTGTGGAGACGGTCGCGATCCAGGCCAGCCCGAGCGCCTGCAGCGTGAGCCCGACGCCCATGATCCGCTGGCCGCCGATCCGGTCGGAGAGGGCTCCGGCGATCGGTGCGATGAAGATCGGCATCGCCGTCCAGGGGAGGATCCGGATGCCCGCCTGGAGCGGCGAATAGCCCTGCACGGTCTGGAAGAACTGGGCCAGCAGGAAGATCGACCCGAACATCCCGAAGAACATGAAGAGCGACGAGACGTTCGTGAGCGTGAACGCGCGGTTGCGGAAGAAGCGCATCGGCAGCATCGGCGCACGCGTCCTCAGCTCCCAGAGCACGAACAGCGGCGAGGACGATCGAGCCGGCGACGAGCGAGCCGACGATCTCGGCGTTGCCCCAGCCGACCTCGTTGGCGCGCACGAGGCCCCACACGATCCCGAACAGGCCGACGCTGACGAGGGCCAGGCCGGCGAGGTCGAGCCGTCCGGCTGGGCCGTGCGACTCGCGCAGCCGCAGGAACGCGAGCGGCGCGAGGATCAGCCCGATCGGCACGTTGAGCCAGAAGATCCACTGCCACGAGATGCCCTCGACGACGGCGCCGCCGACGAGCGGGCCGATCGCGACCGCGAGCCCGCCGATCCCGCCCCAGGCGCCGAGCGCCAGCCCGCGGCGCTCCGCGCGGCACGGCTGCGGACAGGATCGTCAGCGTCAGCGGCGTGACGATCGCCCCGCCCACGCCCTGAGCCGCACGGGCGAGGTCGAGCGCGGTCGCGCTCGGGGCCAGCGCGGCGAGCGCGGACGAGACCGTGAAGATCCCGATCCCGACCGAGAACATCAGCCTGCGCCCGAACCTGTCGCCGAGCGCCGCGCCCGTCAGGAGCAGCACCGCGAAGGTGAGCGTGTAGGCGTTCACCGTCCACTCGAGCTGGGACAGCGACGCGTGCAGGTCCTTGCGGATCACCGGCAGCGCCGTGGTCACGACGAGGTTGTCGAGCGTGACCATGAAGAGCGCGACCGAGGTGATCGCGAACGTCCAGATCGTGTTGCTTCGCGTGCTCATCTCTCCCTCCGTTGTTCTTGACTAGTCACTTACTTCAAGGCGAAATAAAAGAGGCCGCGTCATTTGCCGCAGCCCTCGAGCAGCCGCGCTGCCCACGGCTCCTCCGGGCTCTGGAGCCCCATCGACGCGATCACGTTCAGGAGCATCCCCGCGGCGAAGAAGCGGCTGATCCGCTCGGGCGGAAGGTCCGCGACCCGCTCGACGTACGTGACGAGGTCGCCGTAGCCGGCTCGGACGACGGCTCGAATGTCGGGATCGTCGCACGACGCGTACGCCTGCATCTGCCCCCACAGGCGCGTGCGGTCGTTCAGGAGCTCCATGTACGCCTTGCCCATGGCCTCGAGCGCCTCCTCCCCGCGCTTCCCTTCGGCGGCGCGCTGGAAGACGTCGAGCGTCTCGCGGAAGCACCGATTGATCACGGCCGTGAAGAGCTCTTTCTTCGTGCCGAACAGTCGGAACACGTACGGCTGCGAGATGCCCGCCTTGGCGGCGATCGCCTCCGTGCTGCCGCCGTGGAGCCCGTGCTCTGCGAACTCGACCAGCGCCGCGTCGAGCACGGCCTCGCGGCGTTCCCCGGCCGACTTCCTTTTCGTAGTGGTTACCATGGAAGTAAGTTAGCACTCACTTACCTCGCACGTCAACCTTCTACGTTGGGGAAGGCACCTCCCTCTATGCGGCGTATCCCTCGGTCACCTCGCCCTTGTGTGCGGCAAACGCGCCCAGGACCTCCTCCTTCTCGTGGTCCGGAACCCCGAAATGGTCGAGCGTTCGCGCGAGCTCGGCGGCGACTTCGTCGAACTCGTCGGGTGAGATCTTCAGGTCGCGATGGGCCTCCTCCAGGCCGAGCTTCGTGCTGCCGGGCTCCGTGGCCGCGTAGCCCTGCGGCCCGCCGGCGATGTCGCAGACCCACAGCGTGCGCATGAACTTCAGTCCGGGCAGCCTCGCGAGGTTGTTGGTGTGCCACTCGCGGAGAGCTGGATTCTCCGAGCTCTGGCCGACCATCGGATTGCCGATGATCGCGTCGCTGAAGTGGTCGACCACCGCTGCGATCGCGAACGCGCCACCGAGCCGCTCGTAGAGAGTCGATTCCGCCACTTTCCACCTCCTGGATGGATTTAGAGACCGATGGCCATACCTACGCCGAAGCGCCCCGCTTGGATTGCGGACGACATCAGGCGATTACAGGTCGGGGCTAGACTGGAGCCTCCGCGCCTGTAGCTCAGGGGATAGAGCGCGCGCCTCCGGAGCGCGAGGTCGCAGGT
>CAWGVD010000033.1:0-13093 GCA_963825795.1 uncultured Actinomycetes bacterium
CTAGGATCCGCGGGATCACGAACAGGCCAGGGCTGCGCCCGCCCACTTTCCGCAGCCCGACGACCCGCTCGCCTCTATGCCGAACCGCTTCCGCAGCCGCCTGCTTGCGCTCGCCCTTGCCGCGTGCAGCTTGGCCTGCGCGATCTCGCTTACCGGCCCTGCGGATGCAACTCAACGCGCGCCGCGCCCGCACCTGAGACACCGGCCGTTCCATGTTTCGATCGGGCACTGGCGTTTGCCGAAGCGCCTGCGGCACAAGAAGCGGACGCTCGGCGAACGCGCTGCGAGGATCGCGCTCAGAGAGGTCGGCGTGCCCTACCGCTGGGGCGGCACGTCGCCGAGCGGCGGCTTCGACTGCTCAGGGCTCGTCTACTGGACCTACGGGCGCCTCGGAATCGCGCTCCCGCACAGCTCGTACGCGCTCGCCGGCAAGGGCCGGCCCGTTCGCTCGTCGCGGCTCAGGCCCGGCGACTTGCTCTTCTTCTGGGGCCTCGGCCACGTCGGCCTGTACGTCGGCCACGGACGGATGGTGCACGCCCCGCACGCGGGGGAACGCGTCCAGGTCGTGAGGCTCGCCGCCTCCGGTTACGGCCACGCGCTGGTCGCCGCGCGGCGCCTGCGCTGACCGCTCAGCGGCTCGGCAGCTCGAGCACCATCCCTTCGCGCGCCACGACCGGCGGATCCTCCGTGTTCGACTCGAGCGACCTGGCCTCCGCCTCGAGCTGCTCCATGATGTCGTCCGAGTGGGTCGGGTCGTGATGGAAGAGGACGAGCCGCCGGGCCCCGACCGCGTCCGCGTACGCAACCGCGCCTTCGACGCTCGAATGGCCCCAGCCGAGGCGGCCGTCGTACTCCTCCTCGAAGTACTGCGCGTCATGGAGCAGTAGATCGACGTCCTGAGCGATCGAGCCGCCCGAGATCCAGTCGCGCGATCGCTGCGTGAAGTCACCGGTCAGAGCCGGCTCGTGGTCGGGGATGTAGGCGACGCTCGATCCGTCCGCCTCGACCCGGTAGCCGACCGTGGGGCCTGGATGGACGATGAGGCTCGCCGTGAGCTTCGCGCTTCCGATGCTCCACTGCGTCTTGGGCAACTCGTGGAAGACCACCTCGGCGGGCGTGTCCATGAGGTCGATCGGGAAGAGCGGCGGCGAGAACGAGCGCCTGATGCGCTCCTTCAGCGTCAAGACCGGGGAGCGTGGGCCCCAGAGGTGGATCGTCGTCTCCGGGTCGAAGAGCGGGGCGAAGAACCGAAGCCCCTCGAGGTGGTCGAGGTGCAGGTGCGTGAGCAGGAGGTTGAGCTCCTTCACGCCGCGCTCGACCAGCTCGATGCCGAGCTCGCGGATCCCGGTCCCGGCGTCGAGCACGAAGACGGCGCCGTCGTCGAGCGAGATCTCGATGCACGACGTGTTACCGCCGCAGCGGATCGTTTGCGGGCCGGGCGTCGCGACCGAGCCGCGACAGCCCCAGATCCTCACGCGCATGACGTCACGACACCTACTCCCGCCAGAAGATTCCGATGATCCCGACGAACTCGTCCGCTTCCGCGAAGAGCGGGAACGCCGTAATCGCGATCTGGCGATCGACGCCGTCCCGGCTCGTCACCCACAGCTGTTCGTGCGCGGCTCGCCGCTCCTCGAACGCGATCCGGGTCGGCCGCTTCTCCTCGGTCAGCGGCGAATGGTTCCGAGTGCGCGGCGTGAAGCTTGCGGAGAACTCCTCAATCGACATCTCGCCGATCTCGCCGAACGGCCGCCCGACGATCTCGTCGGCCGCCTCGTTGAAGAAGACGAGCGTGCCCTCGGCGTCGGCGATCAGCGTCGGCGTGGCGAGATTCGACGCCAGCTCGCGCGCGAGGATCAGGACCAGATGCTTCGACCGTGCAGTGGCCACGGGAGAAGACTATGCACGCGGTGATCGGTAGGTTCTCTGGTCGGAAAGCGACCAGGGAGCCTGCCATGCGCCTCGAGGGAATCCACCACGTCACTGCGATCACCGGCGACGCACCGGGCAACGTCGACTTCTACGTGCGAGTGCTCGGCCTGCGCCTGGTCAAGAAGACGGTCAACCAGGACGACCCGACCGTGTACCACCTCTTCTACTCCGACGAGCGCGGCTCCGCAGGAGCGGACATCACGTTCTTCGAGTATCCAGGCGCGCGGCGGGGGCGCGCCGGGGCGGGAATGGTGCACCGGGTGGTCTTCCGGGTCGCGTCCGAGGAGGCGCTCGACTTCTGGGCGGACCGCCTGGGCAAGGAGGGCGTCTCGGTCTCGCGGGCGGACGGGAGCCTCACGTTCACCGACCCCGAGGGCCTCGGCCTGGAGCTCGCCGTGGTCGCGACCGACGACGAGCCGCTGACCGCGGAGAACCCGGAGATCCCGGCCGAGCACCGGATCCAGGGCTTCGACCGCGTGCGCGCGTTCACACGCGACCCGGAGGCGAGCCGCTCGTTCCTGGAGGAGTCGCTCGAGTTCACGCAGAGCGGCGAGACCGGCTTCGAAGCGCGCGGTGAGCAGCGCGGCGGCCTCTATCTCTATGACGTCACGGACCAGGCCGGAATCCCGGGCGCGGGAACCGTCCACCACGTCGCCTGGGCGTCGACCCCCGAGGAGCACGAGGCGTGGCGCGAGCGGGTGCTCGAAGGCGGCGGCCGGCCGACGCCGGTGATCGACCGCTTCTACTTCAAGTCCATCTACTTCCGCGAGCCGAGCGGCGTGCTGTTCGAGATCGCGACCATGGGCCCGGGCTTCACGACGGACGAACCGCTCGAGACCCTCGGCGAGCACCTCTCGCTCCCGCCGGACTTCGAGCACCTCCGCGACCAGGTCGAGCCGGTGCTGACGCCGATCACGAACCCGCGGGACAGCTGGGCGGCCCGCTGAGCCTCGAGTCGAGAGCCCGCCCGGCCGCGGGCGAGCCGGACGGCGCGCTCGTCCTCTTCCACGGGCGCGGGACCGACGAGAACGACCTCTTCCCGCTCCTCGATGCGCTCGACCCGGAACGGCGCCTGCACGGTGTCACGCCGCGCGGGCCGCTCTCGTTACCGCCGGGCGGACGGCACTGGTACGTCCTCGGCGAGCTCGGCTATCCGCCTCCGGACACCTTCCTGCCCTCGTTCCGCGCGGCGTCCGAGTTCCTCGACGGCCTGGCCACCGAGACGGGAATCCCGCCTGAGCGGACCGTGCTCGGCGGCTTCTCCCAGGGCTCGATGATGAGCTACGCGCTCGGGTTGGCCGCGGGACGGCCCAGGCCTGCGGGGCTGATCGCGATGAGCGGCTTCTTCCCCCGGGTCGAGGGGCTCGAATACGACCTCGACCCGCCGCTGCCGCCGGTCGCGATCGGCCACGGGACGCTCGACCCGATCATCGGAGTCGAATGGGGCCGGCAGGCGAAGGAGCTGCTCGAAGGAGCGGGCGCCGACGTGCTCTACCGCGAGTATCCGCTCCCGCACACGGTCGATCCGTCGTTCCTCGCGGAGCTCCGCCCTTGGCTCGAGCAGGCGATTCCGCCGGCTGGCTAGTTCGCGGTCGGGAAGTTGAGCGGCGCGTCTTCGGGATGCCTGTGCAGCCCGCGCGCGATCGGCTCTCTGCGCGTCTTCACCCGAGGGCGCGGCGGCGGGAGCGTGATGTCGAAGCTCGCGCTCGTCAGCCGCTGATGGCATCCAGAGTTGTTCGGATAGCAGGAGCCGTTCACGCCCGAGTCCGGAGCCTTGGCGAACGAGAAGACCGGGTGCGCCTTGCCGTCGCCCGTGAACGAAGTCGAGATGTAGTCGCCGACCATGTAGCCCTGATTCGTGTTCGCGATCCACGGGACCTTGAACGGCCCGCCGATCTTGAATCCCGGCGTCCAGCTCGCGCCGCCGTCGAGGGACGACGTGAAGCCGACGGTCATGTCGCAGGTGTTCGTGCTGCAGTTGGCGATCGGGAAGTAGTAGTAGGCGACGGCTACGTGCGTCGAGCTCCCGGACGTGTTCTTGTCGACCGCGATGCCCGGGAGGAAGTGGTCGACCGTGCTCGTGACAGGGTCGATCGGAATCCGTGTGACGGCCGACCAGGTCAATCCGTCCATCGACGTGCTGTAGACGATGTCGTTCGAGCTGCAGTTGGTGCGGAACCGGCAGTCCTGCCAGGCGAGGTACACCCTGCCGTCTCCCGCGACCTCGGCGGAAGGCAGCGAGAACGTGCGGATATTGGCGGCCACGCCGTGCTCCTGGACGTTGGCGACGAACACGCAGTCGCCCCAGCTCGTCCCGCCGTTCGTCGACCGGAACGAGCTCTGCGCGCCGCCGTTGTTCGAGTACGGCACGACGACGTTCCCGTTCGGCTGCACCACGGGCTGGCCGCCGAGACCCGACGAGCAGCCCGCCGAGAGGACGGGGCCCCAGGTGAGGCCGCCGTCGGTGGACGTGACCATGCTCATGTCGTTGCCAGACCGTTGTCGTCGAACTGGACGTAGCAGTTGCCGTAGTGCGGGCTCTGCGCCCACGTGTCGCAGGTGATCCAGGTCTTGTCCCAGAAGCTTCCGTTCGAGTGGCCGGCGTCAACCGGGTTCGACCAGGTCAGGCCGCCGTCGGTGGAGCGGTTGACGAGCAGGATGTGACCGCTTCCTCCAGCGTCGATCCCGAGGCCGAGCGCGAGCCAGACGTTGTCCTGCGGGTCGAAGGCGACCGACGGGTCGCTGATCCGCGGCCACGGGCCGCCCGAGTTGACGGTGGTTCCGGGCAGGCCGCCGGTCGTCCACGTGCGGCCGCCGTTCTGCGAGGTCGAGAACACGAGATTGCTCGAACCGCCGCCGCCGAACCAGCGGCCGGACTGCGTCAGCGCGACGATCGTCTGCCCGAATGCGAACGAGTCGGGCTCGAGCTGCGTCTTGTGCTGGTGCCCGCTTCCTCCGTCCGTGTACGGGTCGTCGCCGATCGGAGTCGGGATCACACTGCCGGCGGAGACGGTCGCAACGACGAGCAGGCCGAGCACCGCCACTGCGACGGCGGTCCAGATCGACCTTGCCCTGCGCCCTCTCTCCCCCACGGTCACGATGTTAATCAGTCCCGGCGCCGTTTCCTATTTGCTCACCGGAGGCAGCTCGAGGTCCGGCACGAAGTTGTGCTTCGAGTACCGGATCGGATCCTTGCGCGCGCGGATGAGCGACCCCACCGACGGGACCGTGACGTCGAACCGCGCACTGTACGCCCGCTCGTCGAAGACCGAGCCCGTCTTGGCTTTGGCGACCGCGAAGATCGGGAACGCGTAGTTGCCGCCGGCGAAGGAGGTCGACATGTAGTCGCCGACCATCACGCCCTGGTTCGTGCTCGCGATCCAGGCCACGCTGATCGGCCCGGCGACCTGACGCGGCTGCGTCCATGTCGCGCCGCCGTCGGTCGACGACACGAAGCCGACGCGTCAGCGCGCACGACCCGCCGCAGGCCGCGACCGGGTAGTAGTAGTAGCCGAGCGCGAGCCGCGTGCTCGAGCCCGACGTCGAGCGGTCGACCGCGAAGCCCGGGGATGAAGTGGTCGACCGTGCTGGTCGTCGGGTCGATCGGGACTCCGCTGCTTGGCCGTCCACGCCGACCCGTCCATCGACGTGCTGTAGACGATGTCGTTCGAGGAGCAGCCGTTCGGAAGCAGCAGTCCTGCCAGGCGACGTAGACCTTGCCGTCGCCGGCGACCTCGGCCGAAGGCAGCGGCGACGTGCGCAGGTTCCCGGCGACGCCGTGCTCGCTGACGTTCGCGACCGGGACCGACGTCTGCCAGGTATTGCCGCCGTCGATGGAGCGAAACGAGCGGATGCCCGCGCCGCCCTCGTACGGAACGACGACGTTGCCGTTCGGCTGGACGACCGGCTGGCCGCCGACTCCGCTCCCGCCCGGGGATCTTCGGGCCCCAGGTCAGGCCGCCATCGGTCGAGGTGCTCATGTAGACGTCGGGTCGTCCCACTCCTGGTAGCAGTTGCCGTAGTGCGGGCTCTGCGCCCACGTGTCGCACGTGATCCAGTTCTTGTCGTAGAAGGACCCGGTCGAGAGTGACGTCGTGACCGGGTTCTGCCACGTGAGGCCGCCGTCGGTCGAGCGGCTCGTCAGGACGGCGGCGCCCGACACGGAGGCGTCGATCGCAAGCGTCGAGATCATCCAGACGTCGTGCAGCGGGTCGTACGCGACCGCCGGGTCGCTGATCCGCGCCCACGGGCCCGCCGGGGTCGCGAAAATCGTCGTCACGGGCAGCATGCCCGTCGTCCAGGTCCGGCCCGCGTTCGTCGTCGTCGCCCAGCCGATGTTGCTCGAGCCGCCGTCGAAGAAGCGGCCGGTCTGGAACGTGGCGACCACGGTGTTGCCCCAGCCGAAGGAGTCAGGCTCGAGCTGCGTCCGGTGCTGGCTCGTCGGGTTCGTGTACGGGTCGGAGCTGATCGGCGTCGCGACGACGCTGCCTGCGTAGACGCTGGCGGCAAGCGCGAGGCCCCCCACGAGCACGAGCAGGGCGACCGACGCAACCCTTCTTCGCTTTCCCCTCCCCACGAGCTTCCTGATCGTACGCCTTTCGGCGGAAATCGGCTAGCGCCTGGTGGCGAGCTCGAGCGGGGCCCTCACAGACGCGCGCCCGCGGAACCGGATCGGGTCGCGTCGCACCGGGATCGGCGCTCCGGCCTGCGGGATCGTGACGTCGAATCTCGCGGATGCTGCGCGCTCGTTGAACACGCCGTTCACCGGAGGCTTGGCGATCGCGAAGACCGGGAACGCGAGCGGTCCGCCCGCGAACGAGGTCGAGATGTAGTCGCCGACCATCGGGCCCTGGTCGGTGAGGGCTACCCAGGAAAGCTTGAATGGCCCCGCGACTCGTCTCGCCGGCGCCCAGGTCGCGCCACCGTCGGTGGATGAGGTAAAGCCGACGGTCAGGTCGCACGTGCTGCCGTTGCAGGCGGCGACCGGGTAGTAGTAGTACGCGAGCGCTAGGCGGGCGCTGCTGCCGGAGGTCGAACGGTCGACCGCGATCCCAGGGATGAAGTGGTCGGCTCCGCTGTTCGCGGGATCGATCGGGATCCGGACGGGTTGCGGCCAGGTGAACGGATCCGCTGACGCGCTCATCACGATGTCGTTCGAGCTGCACCCGGTGCGGAAGCTGCAGTCCTGCCAGACGACGTACACCCGACCTTCGGCGTCGACCTCTGCCGACGGAAGCGCCGAGGTGCGGAGATTCCCGGCGACCGAGTGCTCCTGGACGAGGTGGATCGACACGGGCCTCGTCCAGTTGGCGCCCCCGTCCGTCGAATGGAACACCTTGATCTCATTCCCGGTCGTGTACGGGACGACTACCGTCCCGTTCGGCTGCACGACGGGCTGGCCGCCGAGACCGGACGGGAGGCCGCCCGGTGAGACTGGCGGCGACCAGGTCTGGCCGCCGTCGATCGACGTGCTCATCAGGATGCGGTTCCCGAGCCCGTTGTCGTCCCACTCCGTGTAGCAACTGCCGTAGTGCGGGCTCTGTAGCCACGAGTCGCAGGTGATCCAGTTCTTGTCGTAGAAGTTGGTCGCGCCGAGCGACGTAGTGACCGGGCTCTGCCAGGTGAGGCCCCCGTCGGTCGATCGGCTCGTGAGGATCGCGCTCGGCGCACCGAACGGGGTCAGGCTCATCCCGAACGCGAGCGTCGAGATCATCCAGACGTCGTGCATCGGGTCGTACGCGACCGCCGGGTCGCTGATCCGCGACCAGGGCCCGCCCTGGTAGATCGTCGTGTCGGGCAGCATGCCGGTCGTCCAGGTGCGCCCCGCGTTCGTCGTCGTCGCCCAACCGATGTTGCTCGAGCCGCCTCCCGCGTTGAACCGTCCGGTCTGGAACGTGGCGACCACGGTGTTGCCGAAGCCGAACGAGTCGGGCTCGACCTGAGTCCGGTGCTGGCTCGACTGGTTCGTGTACGGGTCGGAGCTGATCGGGGTCGCGACTACGCTTCCGCCGGTTGCGGTCGCGGCCGTTACGAGCGCGACCGTGATGCCGGCGAGTACCGCCCTGGGCCAGCCATCCCTCACGACGCTTGATCGTATTCGCGGTGTCCGATTCCGCAAAGAGCCTGTACATTCGAGGTCCGGTGGCGAAGCAGGTTCTTGAGGGCGATCAGCAAAGGCTTCGAGCCGACGAGGACCTCGAAGAGCTGAAGCGGACGCTGCGGGAACGGGCCGCTGCGGTCGCGGTTCGCGAGCGCGAGCTCGAGCGGGTGGAACGGAAACTCGCGCTGCGTGAGCGGCGCCTCGGTCGGCGGCTTCGGGCTCTCCGCGCAGAACGCAGCTGGTTCACACCGGTGAAGAACCGGCGCGCCGGTCCCGGCGAGGTCGAGCAGGTCGAGCGGATGCGGGCCGACGTGGCGCGGCGAGAGCAGGAGCTCGCCGCTCGCGAGTCGGCCTTCACGGGGAGAGCCGAGGAGGTTCGGCGCGGGGAGTCCGAGCTCGAGCAGCGGCGCGAGCGCTCCGCGGTCGGGGAACGCGACCGGCTCGAGCGCGAGTCGGTGGACCTCAACGCCCGACGCGCAGAGCTCGAGGAGCGCCTCGCGGAGCTCGAGCGCCGAGATCGGCAGCTCGTCGAATCGGAGCAGAAGCTCTCGGAGCGGGCACGTGAGGTCGACGTGCGCGAGATCGCGGTCGCCGCCGTCATCGAGCGTGAGGCGACCGTCAACGCCGCCGTCGAACTGGCTTCGGAGCGTGAGCGCCTGCTCGAGGAGCGGGAGCGGCAGATCGGCGAGCGCGAGGCAGCGGTTGCCGCACAACAGGCAGAGGTCGAGGAGCGTGAGCGCAAGACGCGTCGGAAGCGGGAGCCCGCGAGCGAGCACGAGCCCGAGGATCCCGCCTACGTCGAGACCGCGTTATCGGCGCGGGAGAGCGACCTCGAGCAGCGGACGGCCGCGATCGAAGGCGTGGAGAACCGGATCGCCGAGCGCGAGGCTGCGCTCGAGGAGCGTGCGGGGACGCTCACGGAGATCGAGCAAACGCTGACTCGGCTCCAGGCGGATGTCGAACGGGAGCGCCAGGCGGCGGCCGAGGCGATGCGGACGATCGAGTCGCGCGAGCAGGCTGTGGCCCAGGCGGAGACCGACCTCGAGTCACGGTCGGCTGCGGTCGCGGAGCAAGAGCGGCTGGCCGAAGTGGCCAGGAAGGCAGGCGCCGACGAGGCCGAGCGCGTACGGCGCGAGAGCCACGAGCTCGCCGCCCGGGAGCGGGCGCTGTCCGCAGCTCAGGCCGAGGTCGATGAGCCCAAGAAGCCCGCCCCGGCCGAGAAAGGCTTCCTCGCCGGGCTCGACGCGATGGCGTCTGCAAGCAGCGAGCGCCGAGCCCGCCGGAAACAGCGCTAGCGGGCGCGGCGGCGCAAGGGCTCGATCTGAAGCCCGCTCCGCTCGCCGACGTGCTCGACCTGAAGCGTTGTGTGCTCGAGGCCGAACTCCTCGGCGAGGAGCTGCTCGAGCTCTCGTCGCCGTAGGTGGCAGTCGTCGCCCCGCCGCACGAGGACGTGAGCCGAGAGCGTCGGAAAGCCGGACGTGATCGTCCAGATGTGCAGGTCGTGTACCTCGACGACGCCGTCGACCGACGCCATGCGCCGGCCGACCTCGTCCGCGTCGATTCCCGTCGGGGTCGCCTCGAGCAGGATCGACACCGCGTCGCGCACGATCGACCATGAGCTGCCGAGGATCAGCACGCCGATCGCCATTCCCGCCACGGGGTCGGCCCGGTCCCAGCCGGTAGTGAGCACGACGACCGCCGCGATAGCGACTCCGACCGACCCCGCGAGGTCCGCGAAGACGTGCCGGAGCGCGGCCCGGACGTTCAGGTTGTCGCCCGCGCGCGAGAGGATGCCCGCCGCGACCACGTTGACGACCAGCCCGATCAGTGCGACCGCGAGCATCCAGCCGCCGAGGATTTCCCGGGGGTTGTCGAGCCGCTGGACTGCCTCGATGAAGACCCAGATCGCGATCACGGCCAGCGCGACGCCGTTTACGAGCGCCGCGAGGATCTCCGCGCGCCGGTAGCCGAAGCTCCGCTCCGGCGTCGCAGGACGAGCGGCGAGCCACGCGGCGACGAGCGCCAGGGCGAGCGCCGCCGAGTCGCCGAGCATGTGTCCCGCGTCCGCAAGCAGCGCGAGGCTGCCCGTGAGCCAGCCGCCGACGATCTCGCACACCGTGTAGGCGACCGTGAGCGCAAGGACGAGACCGAGCGCGCGTCGGCTCTGCGCGCGGTATCCGTGCTCGTGCGTCGTGCTCGATCATTGCGGCGGCCTGATCGCGGGCGTGCTGTCGAAGTCGCTGTACCGGTGGAGCATGAAGTGTGCGGGAGCCGTCATCTCGGCCTCGGCGACGCGCCCCGAGGGCTCGACCGTCAGCCGGAACCACGCGGGAACCGGCTTCAGCCCGTACGCGGTGAGCTGCACGTCCCCGTTCGGCAGGCGGCGCTCGACGCGCGGGTTCCTGGCCTCGTACCACATGAGGACGTCGCGCACGTTCAGGCCGGGGAACGGGCCCTCCTGCCAGCGGCCGTCCTGGTAGTCCCAGCGCTTGTGTCCGATGAGCACCGAGCGGAAGCCGCTGTTCGTCCGCAGGCTGAGCCGGTCGGGCGCCTGGACGGCGAGGCGCGTGAAGACGACGGGGCCGCCCGAGGTGAGGCGTTCGGTGAACCGGTACGAACGGAGCGCAGCCATCGTCCGCCGCGCCCGCTCGAACGCCGATTGGCCTGAAGCGGGAAGCGATGCCGGCAGCTGGAACGAGACCGGCGCCGCGCCGGCGCTGACCGTGACGCGGCTCGGCCGGCCCTTCAGGACGGGAGCTTTCACGCGGGAACAGCCCGTTCCGCAGGACTCGGTCGGGACGTCACGGCCGTCGACCGAGACTCGAACCGCATCGCTCGCCACGGGTGTGTCGCCCCGGACGGCCGCGACTTCCACCGGGCCGCCCGGCTGAGCCGCAAGCCCGACGAGCAGGTCCCGCTGATGCCTGGCCAGCGCAAGCGTGTCCTTCTGCAGCCCGATCGGCAGGTCGAACGTGTCCGAAACCGACGACGAGGTGCTGGTCGCCGACGACCCGCCGTTGTCCGTCACGAACGCGGTGACCACCGCCGCCCCGAGCCCGAGCGCGATGATCCCGCCGAAGACGACGATCCAGAGCGTGCGGCTCCTCATCCCCGTAGCTTGCAGGAAGGGCTAGCTTCCTCGCTCGTGGGCGAGTCGTCGTATCTCAGCGAGATCCGCCGGCTCGATCCGGTGGCCGACCACTCGCGGATCGTCTACCTCGACACGTGCTTCGAGTTCCCGTGGGACACGACGCGGTCGCTCGAGCTCGCGCTGTTCCGAACGTTCGCCGTGCCGTCGATCGCAGAGCTCCTCGACCGGACCGGCGAGTTCGGCCGGGCCGCCCAGAAGCGCTACGACGACACCGACCTGATCCTGTCCACGATCGTCGAGGCCGGCTACGACAGCGACGCGGGCAAGCGGGCGATCCGCCGGATGAACCGGATCCACGGGCGCTTCGAGATCGCGAACGAGGACTTCCTGTACGTGCTCTCGTCGTTCGTGTTCGAGCCGATTCGCTGGAACACGCGGTTCGGTTGGCGCCCGCTGATCGAGACCGAGAAGCTCGCGACGTTCGAGTTCTGGCGGGAGGTCGGCCGGCGCATGGCGATCCGGGAGATTCCGGACCACTACGCGGAGCTGGAGCGTTTCAACGAGGAGTACGAGCGAGAGCGCTTCCGGCGCACCGAGGCGACGGAGCGTGTGGGCCGCGCGACCCGGGACCTGTTCCTCTCCTGGTTCCCGGGCCTGCCGAGGCGGTTCGGCTCGCAGGCGATCTATGCGCTGATGGACGAGCGGCTGCTCGATGCGTTCGGGTTCCCGCACCCGCCGCGTGCGCTCCGCACGGCCGTGGAGTCCACTCTTCGCACGCGTGGGAGAGTCGTCCGACTCCTGCCGTCGCGCCGCAGTCCGCGCCTCCGCACGAGACGGAGGACGCGGACGTACGAACGCGAGTGGCGGCTCGAGGCGCTAGGACCCGAGCTCGAAGCGCCAGACCATTCCGCCTGACGCGAGGATGCTTCCCTGGCTGATGTACGCGGCGCCGTCAGGGCCGAACGCGACTCCACCCGGGGTGAAGAGATCGGTGACGACGGGCGTCTTCTGGCAGCCCGAGTCGATCCGATAGAGCACTCCCGGCCCGTTCAGCCCGGTTGCGCTCGCGAACTGGAGCACGTACAGGTGGCCGTCCGGCCCGAACGCAATCGAGATGATCGCGGTGAAGCCGGAGCAGTAGACCGTCGCCTGACCGTGCTCGACGCGGTAGACATTCGCAGCGCCGGCGGTGAACGGAGCGCCCGAGAGCTCGCCGACGTAGTAGTTCCCGTCAGGCCCCTGCGCGACGCTCGTCGGAACAGCATCGGTGTTCCGCTCCGGACGCGAAGGGAAGGTCGCTAGCACCTGAATGTGCTTGCCGTGGACCTCGAGCAGGTCGTTGCCGCCCGCGTCCGTGAGCACGCGATGGCCTCCGGTGTCGAGCAGCCCATATGGGTTGCTGTCAGGCGGGCCGACTGGGTTGTGCGCCGCCTCGAAAGCGGAGATGTCGGTTACCGAGTCCCAGTGGCTGTTCGGATGAACCTTGATCAGCGTTCCCTGGCCGAGTGCCCGAAACGGCGCCATGCTCGGGTCGAGCGGGTTCCCGCCCAGGCCGTCCGTGACGAAGAGGTGGCCTCCCTCGACAGCGATGTTGTGCGGGCCGACAGCGCCGTTACCTCCGGCCGGCGCGTTCGACGGCAGCCCGTCCGCGACGACCGCCTGGACGCCGTTCTTCAGCCGCGAGATGCGGCCGGTCGGGCCGTAGCACTTGGTCATTCCGTCCGAGAAGACGGCGCAGGGGCGCTTCCGCCCTGTCCGGCCTCCGCGACGTAGAGGCTTCCGTGGTTGTCAAATGCAAGTCCCCGAGGGTTGTGCAGCCCGATCATCACCGGTGCTGGGCCTGCCGCAGGGCTGGCGCTCCCGCCTCCTGCGAGCGCGCCAGCGCGACGCAGGCTAGGGCGAGAAGCAGTACGAGCTTCTTCATTCGTCTCTCCTTCGTTGTGGACGGGGGTCATAGCACGGTGGCCCGC
>CAWGVD010000034.1:0-9171 GCA_963825795.1 uncultured Actinomycetes bacterium
CGGTCAGACTTCGATCTTGTCGAGCGCCGGCTGCACCGGAACGACGTGGCGCTTGAACTTCAGCTCCGACTCGTCGAGGCCCGCGGCAACTCCGATCAGCTGTGAGAGGTGGAGGATCGGCATCTGGAAGTCCTTGCCGGTCCGCTCGCGGAGCTTCGACTGCCACGCATCCAGCGACAGGTGGCAGAGCGGGCACGGCGTCACCATCACGTCGGCGCCGGCCTCGGTCGCCTGCTCGATCGGCTGCAGGAGCTCGCCGAGCGCGGTCTCCTCGCGGGCCTGGATGATCGGGAAGCCGCAGCACTTGATCTTGGCGGGATAGTCGATCGCCTCTCCCCCGCACGCGTCGATGATCGCCTCGAGCGAATGCGGCTTGTCCGGATCCTCGAAGCCCAGGAGCTTCGACGGGCGCAGGATCTGACAGCCGTAGAACGGCGCCACCTTGAGGCCCTTGAGCCCCTTGTGCGCGACTTCCTTGAGCTTGTCGTAGCCGTCGCCCTCGGCGATCAGCCAGAGGAGGTGCTTGACCTCGACGTTGCCGCTGTACGGCGGGGCGCCGACGGTCTCCAGGTTCTGGTTCACGCGCGCCCGCAGCTCGTCGTCGTTCTTCAGCTGCCAGTTCGCCTGGCGCAGGTTGAGCGTGCAGACGTTGCAGATCGTCATCAGCGTGTCCGCGCCGGTCTGCTCGCCGTAGGCGAGGATGCGCGCGTTCAGGTGCAGGTAGTAGTCGGGCTCGGCCTCGTGGATGTCGCCCGCGCCGCAGCAGGTAACCGACTCGAGCTCGTCCAGCTCGATCCCGAGCTTCGGCGCCAGCGCCTGCGTCGACGTGTCGAGCTCCTTGGCCGACAGCGACGCCAGACAACCCTTGTAGTAGGCGACCTTCACGCCGACGTCTCCTCTCTTCTTCTTCTTCGTGTGCTTTCTCGGCCTCGATGTGCTCGATCTTGGCGAGCGCCGCTTCGCCCTGGACGATCCCGAGCGCGCCGTCCCGCCCCTGCTCCTTGACGAGGTCGTACAGGTTGCGCGCCTCGTCGACGTCGGCCGCGACGTGGATCGGCCCGGGCGGCGGCACCTTGCCGCGCCTCGCGAGGGTGAGCGCGAACTTCGTCTCCCTGAGCGCGCCGAGAATGCCCTGCGTCTTGGGAACGAGGTCGGTCTCGCGCAGCCAGCCCGTCGTCTTCGTGGAGGTGACGAACCACTTCGCGTGCTTGACGCCCATGTCCCAGTCCATGCCCTCCTTCACCGACTCGGCGCCGAGCTTGGCGATCGCGTCCCGCGGATCGACGCCCTTGGGGCAGCGTTCGTTGCAGAAGTAGCACCGGGTGCAGTCCCAGATCCCGTGCTCGTCGTTCAGCTCGTTGAGGCGTTCCACGGCCGTCTCGTCGCGCGGGTCGCCGACGAAGCGCATGCCCTTCGCGAGCGCGGCCGGCCCGCGGAAGTCGGGGTCCGCCTCCATCGCGTTGCACTCGGAGACGCAGCAGCCGCACATGATGCAGAGCGCCTCCTTCTGGATGACGTTCATCTGCTGCTGGGAGACGACCCGTTCACGCTCCGACGCCTCGTCGTAGCCCGAGTCGAGCCACGGCTTGACGTCGCGGATCTTCTGCCAGAACGGGCCCATGTCGACGACGAGGTCCTTGATGATCGGCAGGTTCCCCATCGGCGAGATCACGGGCACGTGGCCGCTCTCGACGATCGGCTTCATCCGCTCCTTGCAGGCGAGGACGGCGCGGCCGTCCATGCGCATCCCGCAGGAGCCGCAGATCATCATCCGGCAGCTCTTGCGGTACGCGAGCGTTCCGTCGTGGCGGTCCTTGATGAGGTCGAGCACATCGAGCAGGCACGCCCACTCGGGTGCCTCGAGCTCGTAGGAGACGAGGTCGCGCTCGCCGTCCTCGTCGACGCGCCAGATCTTGATGGCGACGTCCATCGTCGGCCCGTCCCAGGTGTGGATGTCGGCTGCTTCGGTCATTTGAACTCGCTCACTTGATCGTCATTGTCTCGTCACGCGGAGGGATTTCGATCTGCACTGGCTTTCCGAAGTCGGAGAAGTCCACTTTCATGTCGATCGAGCCGCCCTCCGGGTGCCAGTTCATCGCCTCGCGGCGAACGAGCCCTTGATCGTCGACCCAGACGTCAAGGCGGAATCTCCTCGATACCGGAGTCGCGCATCGACTCGACGAGCTTCGGACCGTCGGCCTCGTATCCGGGCTCGCGACGCTCAGCGAGTTAGTCCACCTGGATGCGCGCGGTGTCAGTGCTTCGGTCGAGCCCGGCGCGATCTGTTGTCTCCCTTCTCGGTGACGTCCGAGGTGGCGCGCCGGTAATCGAGCATGGTCGCCGGATCCCTCTCTCCCAGGTTCCTGCGGCGAGCTCTCGACGCGAACCGATTCCTTCCGCAGCCGGGCTCACCCGGCTGAAGGGACCGCGCACGAAGAGTAGTAGTCATGTTGTTCGCCGAGCTCATTCGAACCAGTGCGTTGCCCGACCGCCCGGGAGGCCGAGCTGGCGACGGGGCATTGTCGTCTCGCAGTCCGCAATCGGCGTCCGTGATCGGCAGACCTCTCCGGGTCCACGCCGACCCGTCGACGTGCTCGCCTTCTGCCTCTAGCTCCATGACCATGTGAAATCGCACAGACGAGGCGTTCAGCGTGCTGGTCGCCGCGTCGGCGAGCGGGTCGAGCGTTGCCTCAGTTCCGCTGCCGCACCCTGCAGCCGGGAACGCGAGCAGGCAGAGGCAACAGGCGCATGCGCCTCATCAGTACTTCCTTTCCTGGGGCTGCCACTTTGTCATCGTCACCGGCTTCCAGTCGAGCACGGGATGATCTCCGACCCAGCGGACGATCGTGTGCTTCATGAAGTTCTCGTCGTCGCGGTCGGGATAGTCGTACGGCCGAGCGTGGGCGCCCCGGCTCTCCTTGCGCTCGAGGCCCGCGACGACCATGCACGACGCGAGGTCGAGCAGGTACCCGAGCTCGAGCGCCTGGGTCAGGTCGTTGTTGAAGACCTCGCCCTTGTCCTCGACGACGACGTTCTCGTAGCGCTCGCGCAGGTAGCCGACGATCCGCTCCTGCTCCTTCATCTGGTTCTCTCGGCGGAAGACGCCGAAGTTCTCGTGCATCGTCTTCGCGAGCTCGTCGCGGATCTGCCACGGGCGCTCGCCCTTGCTGCGGTCGAGCAGCGTCTTCAGCTCGCGCTGCGCATCGGCCTCGACTCCAGGCGGAACGGCCACGGTCGTGTGCGTCAGGGCCCAGTCGGCCGCGGCTGCACCTGCCCGCCGGCCGTAGGTGATCGTCTCCATGAGCGCGTTTCCGCCGAGCCGGTTCGCGCCGTGGACGGAGACGCACGCGCACTCGCCGGCCGCATACAGGCCTTCGAGCTCGGTAATGCCCCGCTCGTGGTCGGTGTCGACGCCGCCCATGTGGTAGTGGGCGCCGGGCCGCACCGGGATCGGCTCGTAGATCGGGTCGATGCCTGCGAAGGTCATCGCCAGCTCGCGCGTCCCGTGCAGGCGCTCGAAGATCTTCTCCGCCCCTAGGTGGCGCATGTCGAGCAGCACGTTCCCGTTGACGCCGCGGCCCTCGTCGATCTCGACCTGCTCCGCCCGCGAGATGACGTCCCGGCTGGCCAGCTCCATCGCGTTCGGCGCGTAGTTCTTCAGGAAGCGGTCGCCCTCCGAGTTCAGGAGGTACGCACCCTCCCCGCGTGTCCCCTCGGTGATCAGAACCCCGGTCGGCGAGAGCGTCGTCGGATGAAACTGCATCATCTCCATGTCCTTGAGCGGCACTCCCGCCTGCAAGGCCATCGCCATTCCGTCGCCCGTGCACGCATAGGCGTTCGTCGTTCCGGTGTAGAGCCGGCCCGCGCCGCCGGTGCGCCAGGACGACAGTCTTGGCGCCGATCGTCTTCAGGCCACCGTTCAGGAGATCCCAGGCGATCACGCCCTGGCAGCGGTCGTCGTCGATCACGAGCTTCCAGGCGAAGAACTCCTCGTACACCTGGAGGTCGCGCTTCATGACCTGCTCGTAGAGGACGTGGATCAGAACGTGTCCGGTGATGTCGGCTGCGTACGCCGTTCGAGGCGCACCGGCTGCGCCGAACGGCCGCTGCGCGATGCGCCCATCCTCGGTGCGCGAGAAGACCGCGCCCCAGTGCTCGAGCTGGTACACGTCGCCGGGCGCCTCGTCGCAGAGGATCTGGATCGCGTCCTGGTCGCCCAGGTAGTCGGAGCCCTTGACGGTGTCGAACGCATGCTCCTCGGGGCTGTCTTCGGAGGCGTTCCCGAGCGCGGCGTTGATCCCGCCCTCGGCCGCGCCGGAGTGGCTGCGGACCGGATGGATCTTCGAAAGGAGAGCGACGTCGGCGCCGAGATCGTGAGCCTCGATCGCGGCGCGCATCCCGGCGCACCCGGCGCCGACAACGAGGACGTCGTGTGTGGCTTCCACCAGCCACGGACGCTATCGAATGGACGAGCCTCTAGTGATCGTACGGATTGATTCGTGGAGACCTCGGTAACATCTCGACCCGTGGCGAAGATGCTCTTCCGGCTGCCTGACGCGGCCAACGTCATCGAGAACCCGTCCCCGGCGGACGTCAAAGCGCTCGCGGCGGAGATGCCGAACGCGAATCCGACGCGGCACGGGAACCTGAACGTCCAGACCGAGGTCGTCTCCCGCTCGAAGCGCTCGACCTACATCGTCACCGACGAGCCCGACGGGCAGAACCAGGCGATCACGCGCGAGGAAGGCCACAAGTGGGCCGAGGCGCAGGACGCGTACATCGCCGGTCAGGACATGGTCGTGATCGACGGCTTCATCGGGAACGACCCGGACTTCCGCACGCCCGCGAGGCTCTACATCGAGGCGGCGAACGCGAACATCGCCGCCATGCAGCAGCAGCTCTACTTCGCACCCGCCGACGGAGAGCACGAGCCGGAGCTGACCGTCGTCTACACGCCGAACCTGAAGGCCGAGGGCTATCCGGACGACCGCCTGATCGCGGTCGACCTCGAGCAGGGCGTGACGCGCGTCTTCAACTCGGACTACTTCGGCGAGTCGAAGAAGGGCGGGCTGCGCATGTGGAACAAGCTCGTCTACGACCGCGGCGGGCTCCCGCTGCACGCGGGCTGCAAGATCATCCCGACGCCCGCCGGCCGCAGGGTCGGGCTGATCGTCGGCCTCTCCGGCACGGGCAAGACGACGACGACCTTCACGCGCCAGAACGGCTCGCTCCCGGTCCAGGACGACTTCGTCGGCTGGATGCCGGACGGGCGGATCATGGCCACCGAGAACGGCTGCTTCGCGAAGACGTTCGGCCTCAACCCCGACGACGAGCCGACGATCTACGGCGCGGTCACGCAGCCGGACTCCTACCTCGAGAACGTGTCCCAGCACGGCGACGAGGTCGATTTCTACGACACGAGCTACACGCCGAACGGACGGGCGACGTTCCCCTTCGGCGTCATCGAGTCAGGCGTCGACGAGGAGGTCGACGACGCGCACTTCCTGCTGATCCTGAACCGGAACGAGAACATCATCCCCGCCGTCGCCAAGCTCGAAGGGCCGCAGGCAGCGGCCTTCTTCATGCTCGGCGAGACGCAGGGCACGAGCGCCGGAGGCGCGGACGAGGCCGGTGTCTTCCTCCGCGTGCCCGGGACGAACCCGTTCTTCCCCATGCCGCACGACCTCCAGGGCAACCGCTTCCTCGAACTGCTCGAGGAGCACCCGCTCGAGGTCTACCTGATGAACACGGGCCGTGTAGGCGGCGGTGATGACGACGAGCGCTCGAAGAAGGTGAAGATCAAGCACTCCTCCGCGATCGTGAAGGGCATCGCCGAAGGCACGATCGAGTGGGTCGAGGATCCGGACTTCGGCTACATGGTCGCGGCGTCGGTGCCGGGCATCGACTCCGAGGACATCGACATCCTGCAGCCGCAGCGGCTGTACGAGGCCACCGGCCGCAAGCAGGAGTGCGACGAGGGCATCGCGCGTCTCAAGGACGCGCGCGCCGAGTTCCTCACGAAGTTCCCGAGCCTGTCCGAAGAGATCGTCAACTCGGTTCACTAGCAGGCGATCGCGCTAAGAGCGCGAATCCGTCTGGGTGTCGGACCGCGCCCTCATCGAGCGGTTCCTCGACTCGCCCGAGCTGTCGGATGCGACGCGTCGCGCGTACCGGGTCGACGTCGAGGAGCTCGCGTCCTGGCTTCGGAAGCGCGGGCGGTCGCTCGAGGACGTCGACGCCGCGACTCTGAGCGACTACACCGCCGAGCTCGGCGCCGCGCGCCCGGGGCGGGATCCGAGCAAGCTCGCGCCCGCGACGATCGCGCGCAAGCTGGCCGCGGTGCGCGCCTTGCTCCGGTTCGCGCTCGGTGCGGGACGCGTCCCTGACGCGCAGCTCGGGCCCAGGCGCGCGCGCCGCCTACCGGATGCGCCCAAGTCCGAGGAGGTCGACGCGGTGCTCGATCAGTACGCCGGCGTCGACCCGCTTGCGCTCCGCAACCGCGCTCTGCTCGAGCTCGTCTACTCGGCCGGGCTGCGCAGCCGCGAGGCGGTCGACCTCGATCTCGGCGACGTCGATTTCGAGCAGGAGGCGGTCCACGTCCGGGGCAAGGGCGGCAAGGAGCGAGTCGTCCCGCTCGGCGAGGAGGCCGCGTACCGGCTGCGTCTCTACCTGGACGACGCCCGTCCGCAGCTCGTCAACGGCGCCGTGGACGCGCTGTTCGTCTCCGCGCGCGGACGGCGACTCGACACGAGCACTCTCAGGCGGCTGTTCCCGCACCCGCACCGGCTGCGGCACGCCTTCGCGACGCACCTGCTCGAAGGCGGCGCCGACCTCCGCGTGATCCAGGAGCTGCTCGGCCACAGCTCGCTCTCGACGACGCAGACGTACAGCCACGTGGACGGGAAGCGGCTGCGCAAGGTCTATGACCGGGCCCACCCGAGATCCTGAAGTCGAGGCGTTTCTCGCGGTCTCGGCGGCGCGACTGGCGCCGAGGACCGTCGAGGCGTACCGGCGCGACCTGGTCGCACTGACGGACTTCCTCGGCCACAAGCCCTCGCAGGCGACGCCCGAGGAGCTCGAGCGCTACGTGGCGGAGCTGCGCGCACGCGGGCTGGCGGCGACGACGATCGCGCGCCGCATAGCCGCCGTCAGGTCGTTCTTCCGCCATCAGATCCTGATCGGAGCCCAGAAGGAGAACCCCGCAGCCGACATCGGCCTGCCGCGCAGGGCGCGCCGCCTGCCGCGCACGCTCTCGCCCGGAGAGGCGGAGCGGCTCGTCGAAGCGGCGAACGGCACGGCGCCGCGCGACCTACGCGACCGCGCGCTCGTCGAGCTCCTCTACGGCGCGGGCCTGCGCGTCAGCGAGACGGTCGGGCTCGAGCGAAACGGCGTCGACCTCGAGGAACGGCTCGTCCGCTCGATCGGCAAGGGCGGCAAGGAGCGGATCGTGCCGCTCGGCCGCAGCGCCGCCGACGCGCTCCGCCGCTACCTGAGCCGCGGCCGGCCCTTCCTGGACAAGCGCCACCGGCCCGAGCTCTTCCTCAACGCCAAGGGCGGCCCGCTGACGCGCGCCGGCGCGTTCCTGATCCTGCGCCGCCTGGCCGAGAAAGCCGGCCTCGAGCCGACCAGGATCCACCCGCACCTGCTCCGTCACTCGTTCGCCACGCACCTGCTCGAGGGAGGCGCCGACCTACGGAGCGTGCAGGAGATGCTCGGCCACGCCGATCTCGCCACGACCGAGCTCTACACGCACGTGACCGACCGCAGGCGCCGCGAGGCGTACTTCTCGGCCCACCCTCACGCGAAGAGAAAGCTCAAGGTTTCCGGCGGCGCGCCGATGGCAAGACCTAAGAAAGATGGCCCAACTTGACCCGCACATGGCAATGCTCTTCGCTCTCACGAGCGGCGTCGGCTATCTGATGATCATGAGCGGGGTCGGCAAGAGCATGCTCGACTGGAAACGCCGTCGCTCGTGCCCCTCCTGCGGCCGCACTCCCTGCTCCTGTCGCTAGCGCCGGGCCGCGCCCTTCTTTCTCAACCGCTCGCCGATCTTGCCCGCCGCCGCGCGTAGCTCTTTGTCCTGCTCGTCGTCGTCTGCGATCGAGCTCAGGAGCAGGATCGTCTCGCGCTGCGGAGAGCCGTGGTCGAGGCAGATGACGGCGAGTCGGCGCACGGCCTGGTTGTCGTCGTGCGAGGAGAGCTCGTGCAGGAGCGGGCGCAGGTCGTTGACGAGCCCGGGATGGTCACGCGAGAGGAGCTCGAGCGAGATCAGCGCCGAGCCGCGGCACGCGGGGCTCTCGTCCTCGAGCCCGCGCCGCAGGAGCTCCGTCTTCTGCCGGTACCGGAACTGCCCGACCGCCCTATATGCGACGGCGCGCTCGCGGTAGTCAGGCGAACGGATCGAAGCCTCGAGCTCGTCCTGCCACTTCGTCCTCAGCTCGGCGAGCTCACGCTCCGAGCCCTGTTCTGCGAGCGAGGCCGCCTCGGCAGCGGCTGACGCGAGGTCAGACAGCGCTTAGCGACCGCGGGCCGGGACCGACGTAGCGGTCGGCGGGCCTGAACAGTCGCCCCGTCTGCTTCTGCTCGAGGATGTGCGCCGACCAGCCGGCCACACGCGAACAGGCGAACATCGCGGGGGTCAGCTCCGGCGGGACATCGGCCGCGTCGAGAAGCACGGCTGAGTAGAACTCGACGTTCGTCGCGATCACGTAGTCCGGCTTCCGTTTGTGGAGCTCGGCCAGTGCCGCTTCCTCCAGCGCTTCGGCGACTTCCATGCGCGGCGAGCCCACCTCTTGCGCCGTGCGCTTGAGGATCCGCGACCGTGGGTCCTCGGCGCGGTAGACGCGATGGCCGAAGCCCATGATGCGACCGTGCTGCTCGAGGATGTTCCTGACGTAGCCCTCCGGATCGCCAGTCTTCCCAACCTCGTCGAGCATCGGCAGCACGCGGGCGGGGGCGCCGCCGTGAAGCGGCCCGCTCAGCGCGCCGACAGCCGCTGACATCGCCGCACCGCAGTCGGCTCCGGTCGAGGCAACCACGCGCGCCGTGAAGGTGGAGGCGTTGAGGCCATGCTCCGCCGTGCAGATCCAGTACGTGTCGATCGCCTTGACGTGATCCGGGTTGGCCTCCCCGCGCCAGCGAAGAAGGAATTTCTCGGCCGCCGTCTCGCCT
>CAWGVD010000035.1:0-10357 GCA_963825795.1 uncultured Actinomycetes bacterium
CTGGTCGAGGCGCACCGCCGGCAACCTGCGGGCGACGCCGCTCAGCGCGACGTTCTTGCCGTACGTGACCGGCGCCTGCGGGGTGGCGAGCGAGAGGACGCCGACGCGGAACCACGTCGAGCGGAGGTTCATCGCGCGGCGGAGATCCGAGCCGGTCATCGTCGACTCACCCTGTGAGCCGACCGCGGTCACGCTCTGGACACGGCCTGACGGGCCGGTCTGCATGGTCACGTCGGTCAGCCGGCCGCGAACGCCGAGGACGCGCCTGAGCCGGGTCGCCGAAACGACGAACGGGCCCCACCGGTGGTAAGGCGAGATCGTGTCGTACGGATCGTTGACCGACACGAGATACGGAGCGCCGCTCGAGCTCGGCCAGACCTCGGAGGCGGACGACGTGCGGCCCCCGGAGCTCGAGAAGAAGTACGTCGTCGCCACATGGCCCGCGTACATGACGATCTGGCCCGCGGTGTCCTGCACCGCAGCAGTCGTCGATGGCGCCTCGTGGGCGATGCCGAGATAGACCTGGCTGCGCGTGTCCGGGTAGAGGTCGAACCAGGACCCGCTCTTCTTGACCGCCAGCGCATAGGAGCGCGCGGCGACGGCCTGGGCCTTGAGCGCCTCAGGCAGCCAGTCGCGCGGCATCTCCGACGGGACGACGCCGTAGAGGTAGGCCTCGAGCCCGACGACGTTGACGGCGCGCAGGGCTCCGTTCGCAACGGACGCCTGCACCTGGCCGCGGTACGGGCGGTCGCCGAACCTGAGGGGCGACGAGCCGGCGTTGAACGTGAGCGGTCCGGGCAGCTGCTGCCGCTGGGGGACATCGCTCGTCTTGATCCTCAGCCCCGGCCCGAAGGTCTGTGGGCCCGCGGCGAGGTGCCAGAGCTGGCCGATCCCGTCGCGCACGCTGAACGGCGACGGGGACGCGACCGTCAGCCTCGACTGGCCCTGCGCGAGGTACACGCGCACCTTGGTCACGGACGCCTGCCCGAGGGTCGTTCCCTTGTAGTAGTGGGCGAGGATGTCGTCGTACGAGTAGCCCTGCTGCGCGTAGCCGTACGCCCCCCATTGCGCCATGCCCACTCCGTGGCCCCATCCGCGGCCGCTGACGACGAAGACGGGCGAGCCGGGTAGGGACTTCGGAGCGGCCTGCTGCGCGGTACTCGAAGAGGCACCGGCGAGAACGACGGCGGCGACGAGCGCAGCAAGAAGCGTGGAACGAGCCATGTCGCAGTGATTTTCGGCTTTCGACGTCGGAGTCCTGAGCGCCAACCGCAGGCCGAATTGAGGCTATCGCATCGTTCTGAAGACGGCGTCGCTCTTTACAGGAACTTCAGAAAGGCCCAGCAATCAGAAGGTTTCTTCAACTCGCGGTTCGGCTATGAATGTTCGAGGCCCTGATGCGCTCCGAGAACGACCTCCTGCCGCCCCGATACCTCCGGCCGACGCGAATCGGTTACGGCGGCATGGGCGAGATCTTCCGCGCCGAAGACGAGGTGCTCGGACGGACGGTCGCGATCAAAGTGCTGTCCGAGCAGTACGCACGGGACGAGTCTCTTCGGGCTCGATTCACGCGCGAGGCGCTGGCCGCCGCGAGGCTCTCCGGGGAGCAGGGCGCGGTCACGATCTTCGACGTCGGCGAATGGGAAGGGCGGCCGTTCATCGTCATGGAGTACCTCGGCGGCGGCTCGCTGGAGACTCGGCTGCGCGAAGGTGGCCGGCCGCCGGTCGACGAGGCGCTGATGTGGCTCGACCAGGCCGCGGGCGCCCTCGACGCGGCGCACCAGCGGGGCGTCGTGCACCGCGATGTGAAGCCGGGCAACCTGCTGCTCGGCCAGGACGGCGATCTCCGCGTGGCCGACTTCGGAATCGCGAGCGCAGCCGGGCTGCACTCGCTGACGCTGACCGGCACGGTGCTCGGGACGGCGGGGTATCTCTCGCCGGAGCAGGCGCGTGGCGAGCGCGCGACTCCGGCCAGCGATCGCTACTCGCTCGCGATCGTGGCCTACGAGCTGCTCACGGGCGCCGGCCCTTCGAGTCCGAGAGCCCCACCGCCGAGGCAACCGCACACGTGCAGGCGGAGGTGCCGTCGATCTCGCCGCAGCTCGATCCGGTGTTCCGGCGCGCGTTGGCGAAGGATCCGCGGGCGCGGTTCGAGACCGCGTCCGACTTCGTGGCGGCACTGCGTGAGGCGCTCGAGGGCGGCGCTGCGGTGACCCGCGTGCTGCCCGCGGCCGACCGGCGGTCGCGATGGCCGCTCGTCGCAGCCGTCGTCGCCGCTGCGCTGCTCGCGGGTGCCGGGGTCGCAGCGCTCTTCACCGGCGGCGGCGATCAGCTGCAAGCGGCCCAGACGACGAGCGCTCGCACGACCGTCGCACCGCCTCCGCCGGCACCTCCTCCCCGCCGCCTCCCGCCTCCACCGCCGCCGCCTGTTCCACCACCGCCGCCGCCGACTCCCAGCGGCAGGGCCCTGACCGACCAGGCAACCGCGCTCCTGCGTGACGGCAATGCCGCGGGCGCCGAGCCGATCGCCCGGCAGGCGGTCACGGCGCTCGCCGGCACAGGCCGCACGTACGAGGCGTACGCGGAGTACGACCTCGGCGCGGCGCTCGCCCAGCTCGGCCAGTGCGGTGAAGCGCTCCAGCATCTCGAGCGCTCGCGGCAGCTCCAGGGCAACCGGCCCGAGATCCGGGACGCGGAGAAGCTCTGCCGGGGAGGACACGGCAACAAACGAGGGGGCGGCGGTGACGGTAACGGTCTGGACCGACACCCGGGCGACGAGGGGTGACGCGTACGATGCCGCCGTGCGGATCCTCGTCACCGGCGCGGCCGGGTTCATCGGCTCGAACTTCGTCCACTACTGGCTCGAGCGGCATCCCGACGACTCGATCGTCGCGCTCGACCTCCTGACCTACGCGGGCAACCGCGCCAACCTCGAGGGCACGGAGGAGCGGGTTCCGTTCGTCCAGGCGGACATCGCCGACATCGACCTCGTCGAGAACGTCCTGCTAGAGCATGAGATCGACGTCGTCGTCAACTTCGCGGCCGAGTCGCACAACAGCCTCGCGGTCGTCGATCCGGGCCTGTTCGCGCGCACGAACGTCCTCGGCACCCAGCTCCTGCTCGAGGCGGCGCGCAAGGCCGAGGTCGAGCGCTTCCACCACATCTCGACGTGCGAGGTCTACGGCGACCTGCCGCTCGACTCGGACGAGTCGTTCAGCGAAGAGTCGCCGTACCGCCCGCGCACCCCGTACAACGCGTCGAAGGCGGCAGCGGACCACTACGTGCGCGCCTACAGCGAGACGTTCGGGCTGCAGACGACGATCACGAACTGCTCGAACAACTACGGGCCGTTCCAGTTCCCGGAAAAGGTGATCCCGCTCTTCGTCACGAACGCGCTCGAAGATCGTCCGCTGCCGATGTACTCATCGACGCAGAACAAGCGCGAGTGGTTGCACGTCCGCGACCACTGCAGCGCGATCGAGCTCGTCCTCACGAGTGGCGAGCCGGGCGAGACGTACAACGTGGGCTCGGGCGTCGAGGCGTCGATCGAGGAGATCGCCGACAGCGTGCTGGAGCTGACCGGGAAGCCGGAGTCGCTGAAGACGATCGTCCCCGACCGGCCCGGTCACGACCGGCGCTACCTGCTCGACTCGTCGAAGCTCCGCCGCGAGCTCGGCTGGGAGCCGGAGATCGACTTCGAGAGCGGGTTGCGAGAGACGGTCGAGTGGTACGCCGCCAACCGCGGCTGGTGGGAGCCGCTCCGCGAGCGCCTGCAGGTCGAAGAGACGGCCTGGACTAAGAGCTAGCGAGCCGCTCGAGACACTCGCGGAGGCCTTCGCGCCAGTGCGGGAGCTCCGGGGCGCCGCGCTCGCTGCGCAGGACCGAGTTCGCGGGACGCGGGGCCGGGCGACCGAGCTCGGCGGTCGTGATCCGGCGGACCCGGCAATCCAGGCCGGCCTCCTCGAAGATCGCCTCGGCGAACTCGGCCCAGGTGCACTCACCGCCCGCGGCGACGTGGTACGTGCCGTGGGGAAGCTCGAGGACACCCTTCGTCGCTTCCGCGAGATGGCCGACGAAGGTCGGCGAGCCGCGCTGGTCGTCGACGACCGCCACCTCGTCCTGCTTCGAGCCGAGCTCGAGCATCGTCCGCACGAAGTTCTTGCTCGTCCACCCGAAGAGCCACGAGGAGCGCACGATCCAGCCCTCGCGCACCTCGCGCTCACCCTCGAGCTTCGTGCGCCCGTAGACCGACAAGGGCCGTGGCTCATCGGATTCGACATACGGCTTCGCCTTCAATCCATCGAAGACGTAGTCCGTCGAGAAGTAGACGACCGGCGCGCCGAGAGCCACGACGCTGCGAGTCCCCTGGACGTTCACCCGCGCCGCCCCTTCCGGGTCGGCCTCGGCCCCGTCGACGTCAGTCCAGGCCGCCGCGTGGAGCACCAAGTAACACTGTGTTACTAAGTCGGTTCGGGGGCGCGTGACGTCCCAGTCCGACCTCGTGAGCGCGTCGGCGTCGGGAAACGCCTCGGCGAGCGCGGTGCCGAGTTGCCCGCCCGCGCCGGTGATCAGGACGCGGCCTGGTCCCGTTCCGACAGGATCGGCGATCTCGTGCTCCACAGGTCGACGACGCGCGGGTCGTTCCACGGCACCTCGTGCTCGTCCGGGTCGGCCGGGTCGTACTCCTCGGTCACGTGGTAACAGAACAGGAGGTCGGTCAACGCCTCGAAGCCGTGTGCGCAGCGGCCCGGCACGTAGATCGCCACCGGGTTCTCGTCGCCGATGTCCTCGGTGAACGTCTCGCCGCTCTCAAGGTCGAGCACGACGACACGCGCAGTCCCCTGCAGGCACACGAAGAGATCGTCCTGCCCGCGCTCGTGGTAGTGCAGGCCGCGGATCACGCCCGCGCGCGAGAACGAGACGTTCGTCTGACGCATCGGCTTCTCGTGCCAGCCCGCGCGGTTGACCTCCACGAACCAGCCGCGCTCGTCCGCGAAGCGCCTGAGCGGGATCCTGCGCAGCGCCTCGATCACTGGTTGGCGCCGTTCTGCCGCACGAAGTCGTTGACCTCGTAGTACGCGTCGATCGACTCACCCGCGTCGCCCCAGAACCCCTCCACCACGTCGTACTCCATCTCGCCCTTCTCGACGAACCAGTTGTTCACGTCGGTGATCTCGAGCTCGCCGCGCGCGGAGGGGGAGAGCGTGGGCAGGAACTCGAACACGGTCGAGTCGTAGAAGTAGAGGCCGGTGACCGCGTACTCGCTCGGCGGCTGCTCGGGCTTCTCGAGGATCCGGACGACCTTGTCTCCGTCGAGCTCCGCAACGCCGAGGTGGCGCAGGTGCTCGGGCTCGTCGACCTTCGAGAGGACGATCCGCGCTCCGCGCTCCTGGCGCTCGAAGTTCTCGATCGCCGGCTTGATCGAGCGCTCGAAGATGTTGTCGGCGAGCATCACGAGCACGCGGTCGTCGCCGGCGAATCGCTCAGCGAGCCCGAGCGCGTCGGCGATCCCGGCCTCACGCTCCTGGTAGGCGTACTGCAGAAGGCCGATGCCGTGCCCGTGGCCATCACCGAGCAGGCGGAAGAACTCACCGGCATGGGTGCCGCCCGTCACGACGAGGATCTCGGTCACCCCGCCCGAGACGAGTGCCTCGATCGCGTACGTGACCATCGGCCGGTCGTAGATCGGCAGCAGGTGCTTGTTCGTGATCCGCGTCAGCGGATGGAGGCGGCTACCGGTGCCGCCGGCGAGGATGACGCCTTTCATGTCCGCGGGATCGTACGGCCTGAGGAGCTCGTTAGCCGCCGACGTGCAGCTGCCGGAGCAATGCGCGTTCCCACGCGCGCGGCGGGGCGAGTCGGTCGCGTCTGCGCACAACCATCACGACCAACGCGGCCATGAGCAGCAAGTTCCCGGCGAGGAAGAAGACGTCCGCGAGGTTGAAGGCAAAGCCGTGCTCGTAGTTGCCGATCACGAGCGGGTTCGGCACGCGGTTCCCGTACAGGCGCGCGGAGATGAGGTTCCCGATCGCGCCTGCACTCATGACCCCTGCCGCAACGGCCACGGCGCGGGACGGCACGAGCGTGAGGAGGAAGGCACCGGCCAGGACCGCGATCGAGAGCGCGACCCAGCCGTAGGAACGGTGATGGAAGGCCCACAACGGCGTGCTGACGGCCGCCTTCACGACCTGATCGACGGCGAGAAGCACCACCGCCGAGGCCACGAAGAGGAGAAGCCGTTCGGACCAGCGCACGGCCGCCACAGTACCGAGGGCACCCGCCTGTGCGATCGTTCAGCCGTGACCGACGCATCGACGCTCGTCCGCGAGAAGCTCGACCAGGTGCCCGCGATCCTCGACGAGCACGGGGTCGATCTCTGGCTCACGTTCGTCCACGAAACGATGCTCACGCCGGACCCGTGCCTCGACCTCGTCGTGGGCACGAGCTGCACCTGGCAGAGCGCGTTCCTCCTCTCCCGCTCGGGCGAACGGATCGCGATCGTCGGACGCTTCGACGCGCCGGGCGTCGAGCAGGTCGGCGCCTACCCCGAGATCGTGACCTACGACGAGAGCGTCCGGCCCGTTCTCAGGGAGACGATCGAGCGCCTCGACCCGCACACGATCGCCCTCAACTATTCGCCGAGCAATCCGGCCGCCGACGGGCTCACGCACGGGTTGTGGCTGGTGCTGCGCGAGACGTTGGAGGGCACCCCTACGCCGATCGGCTCGTGTCGTCCGAGCAGGTCGTCGGCTCGCTGCGGGGGCGCAAGTCGTCCTTCGAGATCGAGCGCATCCGCGCGGCGATCGGCGAGACGGAAGAGATCTTTGCGCTCGTCCGAGAGCAAATCGGGCCCGGCAGGAAGGAGACGGAGATCGCGGCGATCTTCCACGAGGAGGTTTCGCGGCGCGGCCTCGGTTACGCGTGGGAAGCAGGGGAATGTCCCGCCGTGGACGCGGGGCCGGAGAAGGAGGTCGGCCACACCGGGCCGACCGAATTGCAGACACGGCGCGGCGTGCTCCTTCACACCGACTTCGGAGTCCTGAAGGACGGGTACTGCAGCGACTTGCAACGCATGTGGTACTTGCTCGACGAGGGCGAGAGCGAGCCGCCCGAGGACGTCGTCGCGGCCTGGGACGCGGTCTGGGCGTCGATGGACGCGGGAGCTGCCGTGCTCCGGCCGGGTGTCCAAGGGCACGAGGTCGACGCCGCGGCCCGCGCGAGCCTCGTCGCGGCCGGCTACGACGAGCCGATGCACGCGCTCGGCCACCAGCTTGGCCGCGCCGCGCACGACGGGGGCGCGTTGCTCGCCCCACTCTGGGACCGGTACGGCGACGCCCCTCGCGGCCTGGTCGAGGAGGGCCACGTGTACACGCTCGAGTACGGCGCTCAAGTCCCCGGCCGGGGCTATATCGGGCTCGAGGAGGACGTGCTCGTCAAGGCCGACGGCCTCGAATGGCTGAGCACACCTCAGCGCGAGCTCTGGCTCGTCGGCTGAGCGAACGCGGATTTCATGGTTACCGCGCAGCAGGCCTGAACTAATCGACAAAGGTACGCTGACCGCGTGATCCCGTGGATCATCTTTGCCGTGGTCGTCGTGCCGTTGGTCGTCGTCGCCTTCGTGGCCTCACGTCGTAGAACGGCCGCCGGCGAGCACCCCGCGGGCGAAGACGCGGAAACGAAGGCGCTGACGGAGCAGGAGTTCGCCGAGGCGGAGGCTTACGAGGCGAAGTGGCTCGAGGAGGACAAGGAGAGGCACGACAAGGAGCGTTTGCCCTAGGCGGCTAAGTGGCAGCCGGCGCCTTGGCTTCGCTTGAAACCAGCTCCTTGAACGCCGGCTCGTCGCGAATCGCATCGAAGTCGGAGTCCTCGGCAGCCATCGGTCGGAACGGCTCGTTGCCGTCGATCGCGAGCCGGAGGTGCTTGATCGCGTCGTCTTTCCGCCCCGCGAGACTCTCGCAGCACGCGAGGTTGTAGAGCGGCCCGGGGAACTCGGGATGGGCCTCGATCAAATCTCGTCCCTGATCGGCAGCCTCGGCGTACTGGCCCGCGTCATAGAGCTGCTGGAGCGGCATCCAGAGCTCGCCGCCCTTCGGCTCGTACGCCTTGCCCGGAACGCCGCCGAGCGCGACGATCGTCGTCCCCGCCTCCTCGGCGAATGCCGTCCGCTTGACGTCGAGGCGGGCGAAGACGAGCGTGCCCGCGGGTGCGTCCAGCCGCTCGCCGTCGAGCTCGAACGTCGCGCGGCCCCGCTGCACGAGGTACAGCTCCTCCTGCAAGTCATGCTCCTGTGACTCGTCGTGCTCGTTGATGATCCGTTCGCCCACCTCATGACCCGTAAATGCATTCACCCCGAAGGCGGTAATGCCGAAGTGGAACCCGACGGGCCTCCAGGGACAGCGGCCGTCACTGATCTCGTCGATCTCGTCGATCTGCGCTACTGCGTAACCGCTCATTCGGTCGCCCCCTCGAGGTCGTGGTCTTCGGGATGAGCGCGCGAGACTAGCGATCTCGCGACGAGGATGTAACACCTCGGAGCGGCACGGTCACCTGAGTTGGCGTCTACAGAGCCGAGGCGTCGGCGGCCCAGCCGGCAAACCACTGAACCCATGCTTCCTGATCAGCTGTCTCCACGGCTTCTCGCCGGTATGCCTCGCGCACCCACGGAACTGCCTGCGCCGGCGGAACGCCTGCGAGAACGGCCATGCATGCCAGCACCGTGCCCGTCCGGCCCTTGCGCGAGCGTGCCGGAATGACCCCTGACGACTTTCCGTTGCGCGCGCTTATGATCGTGGCATCCGGGGTCGGAGCGAGAGGGAACGTTCGTGAGAGATGCTCGTGTTGAACGCTACGCCGAGCTACTGCTCGATACATGCTTAGGCGTAGAGCGCGGCTGGCAAGTGATCGTGTGGGGCACGCCGTGGGCTCGGCCGCTGCTGGAGGAGGTCATGAAGCAGCTGGGCGAGCGCGGCGCCTACCCGCTCCTGCGCCTCACCTTCAGCGGCGGCAGCTGGCGAGACCACCGAGCATGGCTGCGGCATGCACCGCTCGAGGTGATCTCCGAGCCGGCACCGATCGAGGTACACGCGTGGGAGCAGTGTGATGCGTGGCTCGGCGTGCAGGCCCCGGAAAACACACGTGACGGCGCGGACATCCCGGCCGAGCGAACGAGCGCTGTCAACGAGGCGTATGACCCCGCAGGTCACGTCGCGCGCCAGGGCATCGGCCGCTCGACGCGTGGACATTCCCTGGGTGCATGTGCTGGTACCCGACGCCGGCGCTGGCCCAGGACGCCGGAATGACGTTGCCTGCGTTCGCCGACTTCCTCTACGGCTCGTGCCTGATCGACTGGAAGAGTATGCACAAGCGAATCTCGCGTCATGCGCAACTCCTCGACGAGGCGGAGGAAGTCCGGATCGTCGGCAACGAAACAGATCTGCGGCTGTCCGTGGCCGGTAGGCGTGCGGGCGTCGACGCCGGCACCGGCAACATGCCGGGCGGCGAGTTCTTCGTCTGCCCGGTCGAGACGTCGGCCGAGGGCACGATCGCATTCACGGAGTTCCCCGCGATGTGGGCGGCCGCGAGATACGGGGCATCCGTCTTCGCTTCTCGGAAGGCCGCGTCGTTGATGCGTCAGCCGACAGCGAAGAAGACTTCCTGATCGAAACACTCGACACCGACGAGGGCGCGCGCCGCATCGGCGAGCTCGGGATCGGCTGCAACCCCGGCATCGACCGCTACATGGGGAACGTCTACTTCGACGAAAAGATCAACGGAACCATCCACCTCGCGCTCGGCCACGGCTTCGACTCCATCGGCGGCACGAACGACTCGGCGATCCACTGGGACATCGTCAAGGACCTCCGTTTCGGTGGGCGCATCGAGCTCGACGGCAAGGTCGTGCAGGAAAACGGCATCTGGGTCGCCTGAACCGCGGCCGTCAGACCGGCGGTCGAAAAGCGACGCAGACACGATGGCCGCGACAGAGATCGCGCTCATCAGACCGTGTCGTCGCCTGGGCGAGTGGGCCCTCACTTGACGTGTAGGGAGCACGCTAAGTCAGCCCGTTCTTGAGGACCCAACTGCCCTCATTCGCTTCGCCGACTAGAGCGTCTGCCAGGAGCTGTCGCGCTCCGGCCCTGCAAGCCCTCTCGATTCGCGCTCATCGATCTCGCGTGCCAACTTGGCGATCATTTCCCCGGCCTGCCTCGGATGGTCCGCCTGGTCTGGGACTCGCGTGCCGGCGAGGACGGCCCCCAGTACTTGTCGCGCTGGTAACGCAATGTGCTTGTGCCTACGTGGTCGAAGTCGGGCGACATCAAGCCGCGAACGTTCTCGCGCTTGTGATCCGTCATCGCTA
>CAWGVD010000036.1:0-36193 GCA_963825795.1 uncultured Actinomycetes bacterium
GGACTGCGCAGCCGTCGCCGGCCGCCTCGGCCTGCCGCTCCACGTGACGCCGTTCACGGACGTCGAGGGCGCGCCGTTCGTCGCCTTCCCGATCGTCCGGCAACGCTTCTGGGGCGAGGTCGCGCTCTGGTTCGCGGAGCAGCGGATTCTTGTCTGTGCGGACGCGCTCGGCAGCCTCGACTACTTCCGCGCGCCCGGCGAGCCGTTCGGCGTCCACCCGGCCCTGCGCCTCTTCCCGCCGCGGACAGCGCTCGCAGCTCTCGAGCCGGAGCACATCCTGTTCGGTCACGGCACAGGCTTCCACGGCCCGGAAGCGCCCGAAGCCCTCCACACTGCGCTCGCGACCGCGAGACGGCGAGCTCCAAGCGCCTTGCTCTCGGCCGTCAGGTCGACGGTTCGCCGCTAGGCACCGTCGTGCGCATCGGCCAGAGTGCGGCCAGCCCGCTCAGTGCGACCGCCGAGGCGACGAGGAACGCGCCTCCGTAGCCCCAGAACTTCGCGACCGTGCCCAGCGTCAGGGCGCCCACACCGAGCGCGACGTCAACCGCGGCGCCGACGCTCCCGACGACGGCACTCCTCTCGGCCGCGCTCGTCGACTGCACCGCGAGCAGCACGGCGGACGGGTACGTCATCGCCTGCCCGACGGCGAAGATGACCGTCCCGACGATGAGGCCGGTCGTCGTTCCCCAGGCGCCGATCAGCGCGAGGCCCACCGCGAGGCAGACGAACGAGAGCTCGAGCGTGCGGATCGCGCCGAGCGCGTCCGGAAGCCGCCGGCCGAAGAAGCGCACGAGCGAGATGACGCCGCCGAAGAGCGCGAAGATCAAGCCCGGCCGCTCGACCCCGAGATCGCGCGCGTAGATCGCCGCGAACGCGATGAAGCCGCCGAACCCCAACAGCCCGAGGACGACGAGCAGCCCAGGGCGGAGCGCGCCGCGCGGCGGCAGCCAACTGCTCGGCGAGGGCTCTTCGGTCGCCGGCTTCGTCTCGCGGAGTGTCGCCACGACCGCGGTCGCGCCGAGGACGAGCCCAGCCGTGACCAGCCAGACGAGCGGATAGCGATCAGACCCGCGAATGAGGTCGGCGAGAACCGGGCCGAACGTCAACCCGAGGTAGGACGCAAGGGTGATCAGGCTGACCGCTTCGCCCCGCCGCTCCTCCGGCGAGATGTCCATCGTCGACGTGTAGAGCGCGACGACGAACGTCGCCTCCGCGGCGCCCGCGACGAACCGGATCCCGACGACGCCTGCGAGGTTCGGCAGGAGCGCGAGCGCGAGGTAGCAGCCGAACATCACGAGGCCGCCGACGACGAGCAGCGGCCGCCGGCCGTGGCGGTCTCCCAGACGTCCGGAGACGACCGAGAAGACAACCGAGGTGAGGCTCGCAGCACCCACCGCGAGCCCGACGCCGACCGACCCGTAGCCGAGCTCGTCCTTCACGTACAGCGGCAGCGCGAGCACGAGCATCCCGAAGGTCGCGAACGCGCCGAGCGTCGCCAGCCACAGCCGGACGAACGCGGGGGTGACGAGTCGGACGTCACTCACGCACGGGACACTAGAGGCCGCGCCCCGGCGCCTTGCTCCCGTTCTACGCGCCGACTACCTGAAGCGAAGGGCGGCGGCGCCCGCGAGCCGTTGCGACGTCACCCACACGACGGACAGGAAGAGCACCCCTGCACCGGCGAGGATGATCAGCGTCTGGGCCGCCAACGCAAAGCCGACGGCCTCCGTGCGGCCGATGCCCGAGACGATCAGAAGAGCCGCGCCTGCACCGACCTGAGTCGCCGCTCCTGCCGGGCTAACCGGAAGCGCGGCTGCCGCGGCGGCTGCACAGAGGAACATCATCGCGAGCGGGAAGTTGAAGCCGAGACCGAGCGCGGCGAGCAAGAGCGTGAGAGCCACCGCGCGGATGAGCCACGAGGCCGAGACCAGCGCCCAGGACTCGATTGCGCGTCGCGGCGGCGTCGCCCTCGGCGCCAGCCACCGACCGAGCCGGTACTGCATGAGGCGCGGGCTCGCAGCGACGTACGGGAGCGCGATCACGACCGCGGCGGACAGGATTCCGCCGATGCCGACGACTGCGAAGCCCAGTCGCACGGCCGCCGAGTTCCCCGGCCAGGCGGCGGCGGTGAAGCCGAGAGGAGCGAGCGCTGCACTGTCGATCAATCCAAGGGTCACGAGCGAGAGGCAGATGGAACGGATCCCGGCCGGGCAGCCCGGGAAGCGGCGGACGATCGCGATCCGGATCAGCTCGTCGAACCGCCCGGGAAGAACGATCCCCATGACCGACGCGCCTCCGCCGGCGGCCGCGAGCGCCATCGGCCCAGGCCTTTCGCGCGAGGCGAAGAGCCGGCCCCAACCGCATGCCTTGACGAGGAACGCGACGAGGAAGAGGAGCGCCACTGCGACGAGCAGCGTCGGCTTGCCCTGCGAGAAGGGCATCGGCGCATTGCGCACGTGCAGGGCCGCCAGCGCAACCAGCAGAAGGCCGATGGCCGTCGAGCCGACCGCGCCGACCAGGCGCGCGCGCTTCGATGACCTGAGGCGTCGGAGATGCGACAGCGATCTCCGCGCTCGACCCTGCGGACGATCGCTCAATTCTTCCCTTCTCACGACTGCTTGACCTGGAACAGTACTCGGCACCTGTGCACATCGCGTAAAGCCCTTGGACGAGCGGTTCGAGTGCGGCAGACTGGAGATCGATGCTGCGCCGGAACCTCGTGCTCGCGCTGATCGCCGCTCTCGTTGCCGTCGCACCGAGCGCGGCGGCCGACCAGACCCGGGTCAAGAGCTACTGCAGCACGACCGGCGACGTCTGCTACGGGATCTTCAAGACCGGCAGCGTCTACAGCTTCCGGCTGACTCTCGCGGCGAAGTACTTCCAGCGCTACCGGATCTGCGTGCGCCCGCTCGGAGAGCAGGCGAAGTGCAAGAGCTTCCCGGTCAAGAAGACCGGCGCCGCCTGGGGCGGAACCGTCTTCTGGCAGCGCAACTACCCGGTCCGCGGCCCGCGCGGCTACCGCGTCACTTGGCGCCAGGGAACGAAACGACTCGGCCCGCCGCTCACGTTCTACCTGCCGGCTCCGGTCTGAGCCGGTAGCGCAGCGCGACGACGATCGTCGTTGTGCAGACCGTGAACGCGACCACATTCGGGACGATGAGGTACCAGTTCGGGATCGACAATCCGTACGCGATCCAGAGCGTGAAGCCGACGAGCAGCACCCAGAAGTAGGCGATCGAGACCTGGTGCGACGAGCGGTGCAGCAGCATCTTGCGAATCTGCAGCCCCGGCGAGATCGCCATCAGGATCCCCCACGCGGCCGCTGTGACTCCGAGCACGGTCTCGAGCATGCGCCCGACTTCGCGCCTCGGCGATCATCCCCTTGCGATGGCGATCAGCTTCCGGCCGATGACCCGCGACGACCTGCCGCTCGTCCACGAGTGGCACCAACGCCCTCACGTCGTCCGTTGGTGGACCGTGCGCAAGACGTTCGAGGAGACCGAGGCGCACTACCTGCCGACGATCGAGGGCACAGATCCGACCCAGCACTACCTCGCGCTTCTCGACGGCGAGCCCCTCGGGATGGTGCAGACCTACCTCGTGTCCTCCTACCCGGACTACGCGGCGCTGATCGAGGAGGGCGAGGGCACGGCCGGGCTCGACCTGTTCATCGGAGACGAGGCTCAGACCGGGCGTGGGCTCGGTACGGAGATGATCCGCAGATTCGTCGACGAGATCGTCTTCGCTCGGCCCGAGACGACCGCCTGCGCAGCGGATCCGGACGTGCGAAACACGGCTTCGCTCCGAGCGTTCGAGAAGGCGGGCTTCCAGGCTGTCCGTGAGTTCGTCGACCCGGAGGACAACGAGCTGCACACGCTCGTCCGGCGCGAGCGGGACTAGACGGCCGCCGCTACCCGGTCGCGCGCCCGCGCGCACTCGGTCGCGTGGTCCGGCGACTCCTGCACCGCGAAGTGTTCGGCGAGCCGGACGACCTCGCTCCCGAGCATCTTCAGCTGCCGCTCGACGCTCGGATCGAACGACGCGGTCCTCCTCGAAGGCAGCGCGCGGAGCCGGGACGACATACGGCACCGCCCACCCGCGGAGCGCGCGCACCGAGAACTCCATCGCGTTGATCGCCTGCAGCCCCTGCGTCCCTCCGGACACGCTGATCAGTCCGATCGGCTTGTCCGTCAGGAACACGCTCCGGCTGGGTAGGTGCAGCCAGTCGAGGGCGTTCTTGAACGAGCCCGCGACCGAGCCCTGGTAGAGCGGGCTGCTCCAGACCAGGCCGTCCGCGCTCTCCAGAGCCTCGACCATCGCCAGCGTGCTCGGACTTGGCTCCCCTTCCGGGTTGTACAGCGCCAGGTCGAGCGCCCGAATGTCGAGGAGCTCGGTCTGGGCGTCGGCTTCAAGAGCCCCCGTGAGCGCAGTCTCGAGCGCGCCCCGGCTCCGGGAGTGCGTCGCGAGCGAGCCGCCGAGGCCGACGATCTTCAGCGCACGACCCCGCTAGGCGTTCGCGGGCCGCAGCATCGTGTACACGAGCAGCCCGATGAACGGAATGATCAGCATGAAGATCGTCCAGCCCGCCTTGCCGCCTACCGAGAGGTCGTGTCGCCTGAACACGTCGATCACGGCCCGCACCCAGAGGATGAGGAAGAAGACGATGACGATGCCGAGGAGGATCCGCACGGGACAACCCTAGTCCGTCGTGGCATATCGTGGGCCTGTGGTCGATGCCTCGCAGGAGCTCGAGCGCGGCCGCACCTCGTTCGAGAGGCGGGCCTGGCTCGATGCCTACACGGCGTTGTCGGAGGCCGACCGCGTCGAGCCGCTCGAAGCGAGGGACCTGGATCTCCTGGCGACCTCGGCGTCGCTCATCGGGCGGATGGACGAGTACTTGGCCCTGCTGGAACGCGCTCACCTCGCGCACATCGACCGCGGCGACAATCTCGCGGCCGCGCGGAGCGCCGGCTGGCTGGGCATGACGCTCGCAATCCGAGGTGAGATGGGGCCCGCAAGCGGCTGGTTCGGCCGATCTCAACGGCTCGTGGAACGAGAAGGGCGCGATTGCGTCGAGCAAGGCTGGCTGCTGGTCCCGGCCGTCTTCCAGCGCGAAGCTGCCGGCGACTACGACGGGGCACACGAAGTAGCCGCCCAGGCGGTCGAGATCGCCGAGCGCTTCGGCGACTCGGACCTGGCCGCAATCGCTCTGCACGCGCAGGGCGTCATGCGCATCAAGCAGGGGTCGATCGTCGAGGGCCTGCAGCTCCTGGACGAGGCGATGGTCGGGGTCACGGCCGACTCCGTCTCGCCGGTGGTCGCGGGCATCGTCTACTGCGGAGTGATCGCGGGTTGCGAGGAGGCCTTCGAGGTGCGCCGCGCACAGGAGTGGACGGATGCGCTGACGCGCTGGTGCGACGGACAGCCGCAGATGGTCTCCTTCACGGGCCGCTGTCTTGCCCACCGAGCGGGTCTCAAGCAGCTGCACGGCGAGTGGCGGGACGCGCTCGTCGAGGCAAAGCTGGCGCGCGAGCGCTGCGAGGAGGCGATGAACCGGGCCGCCACGGGGCAGGCGCTCTATCAGCAGGGCGAGCTGCATCGCCTCCAGGGAGAGTTCGAGGCCGCCGAGTCGGCATATCGAGAAGGGAGCGCGTTCGGCCGGGAGCCGCAGCCCGGGCTGGCGCTCCTCCGGCTTGCCCAGGGCGACGTCGAGGCCGCTGCCGCGATGACTCGGCGCTCCGCCGCCGAGGCGGCCGAGCCATTCGCGCGCGCAACGGTGCTTCCCGTCCACGTCGAGGCGATGCTCGCCGCCGGCGATCTCGACGAGGCCCGCCGCGCCGCCGACGAGCTGGCCGGAATCGCAGCGGCAGGCAAGCGCACGATGCTCGACGCGATCGCGGCTCACGCCCGGGGCGAGGTCGAGTTGGCCGACGGGGATCCGGGAGCGGCGCTCGTAGCCCTCCGGCAGGCGGGTCGCCTCTGGCAGGAGCTGGACGCGCCGTACGAGGTGGCCCGGGTGCGCGTCCTCGTCGGACTGGCGTGCCGCGCTCTCGACGACGAGGAAAGCGCGGCGCTGGAGCTCGCGGCGGCCCGCGAGGTCTTCGAGCGTCTGGCCGCCGCGCCGGACCTCGCTCGCATCGACCTGCTCGGCGACCGGACGGCTCCCGACTCGCATGGCCTGAGCGCACGAGAGCTGGAGGTGCTCCGCCTCGTCGCGGCCGGCAAGACGAACCGCGAGATCGCCTCCGAGCTCGTTCTCAGCGAGCACACGGTCGCTCGCCACGTGCAGAACATCTTCGCCAAGCTCGGCGTCACCTCGCGCACGGCGGCGACCGCCTTCGCGTTCCAGCACGAGCTCGTCTGACCAACGAGTGGTCAGAAATGACCACGAACGGCCCGCGCCAAGTTGGCGGATACGCGCGATGCGCCGCCGCCGTCCCCCTCCTAGCGTGCTCGTGAGAGACGAAAGGAGGCGACGTGGCCGTCGCACTGCTGGTCGAAAGCGCAGAGGGCTCACAGGAGACGTACGAGCGGGTCCGCCGTCGCCTCGGCTCGCGTAAGCCGACCGGCGGGATCTTCCACATCGCAGGCCCGAGCCCGAAAGGCGGCTGGCGCGTAGTCGAGGTCTGGGAGTCCCGGGAGGACGCGGACCGGTTCTTCCGCGAGCACTACATCCCGGCGCTCCGAGACGCGGGCGTCCGACGGCTTCCGCGCCGCGAGCTCTGGCCGGTCCACGCCGCGATGAGTTGAACGAACTACGACCTGGAGGTTTCGAGATGAGCCGTACCCGAGTAGAGACCGTGATCATCGGCGGAGGCCAGGCGGGCCTGACCGTCGGCTACCACCTGGCGAAGCGCCGCCGGCCCTTCGTCATCCTCGACGCGAACGAGCGGATCGGCGACGCGTGGCGCAACCGCTGGGACTCGCTGCGCCTCTTCACGCCTGCGCACTTCAGCAGGCTCCCCGGCAAGCGGCTGGACATGCCGAACTGGTCGTTCGCGACGAAGGACGAGATGGCCGACTACCTCGAGTCGTACGCCGCGCACTTCGAGCTGCCGGTCCGGAACGGCGTCGAGGTCGAGCGGCTGGAAAAGGTCGACGGCCGCTTCGTCATCTCGTCCGGCGAGGAGCTCTACGAGGCCGAGAACGTGATCGTGGCAACCGGCGCACACAACATTCCGAAGACGCCCGCGTTCGCGGCCGAGCTCGATCCGAGAATCGTGCAGCTCCACTCGGCCGCCTACCGCAATCCGTCACAGCTCCAGGACGGCGACGTCCTGCTCGTCGGGGCCGGCAACTCGGGCGCCGAGCTCGCCGTCGAGCTCTGCCAGATGCATCGCGTGCTGCTCTCCGGTCCGAAGCTCAGTGAGATCCCGGTCAAGCACGGCACGCTGCCGTTCCGGCCCGGCTTCCGCGTTTTCCGGTTCCTCGGGCATCGAGTGCTCTCGCGCGGCAACCCGATCGGCCGGAAGGTCGGCCCGAAGCTGCTCCAGGAAGCCGACCCGCTGATCCGGACGAAGTCGAAGGAGCTCGCCGAGGCCGGCGTCGAGCGCGTGCCGCGCGTGACCGGCGTCGAGAACGGACGGCCGGTGCTGGAGGACGGACGGGTGCTCGACGTCGCGAACGTGATCTGGTGCACCGGCTTCCGGACGGACTTCGGCTGGATCGACCTGCCGGTCTTCGACGAGGCCGGCCAGCCCGAGCACGCGCGCGGCGTCGTCGAATCCGAGCCGGGCCTGTACTTCCTCGGGCTGGTGTTCCTGTACTCGTTCTCGTCCGACGTTCTGCCCGGCCGAGGCCGGGACGCCGAGTACATCGCCAAGCACATTGCAGACCAGCGCAGCCGGGCTGCGAAGGCGCCGAGCCGAGCCCTCGCGACGGCCTAGGCGGCGGTGACGCGGTCGCGGTGGCCCGAGGCGAGGAGGTCGTGCACCTCGGGATGCGTCGCCATGTAGTGCGCAATGAACGGGCACAGCGGGACGACCTCGAGGCCCTTTCGGCGCACGTCCTCGAGCACGCCTGCGACGAGCTTGCTGCCGAAGCCTCGTCCTTCGCAGGCCGGGTCGACCTCCGTGTGCACGAACGCGATCCGGTTGCTGTTCTGGCGGCGGTGGTAGGCGGCGACGCCGATGCGCCGGTCTCCGAGCCGAAGCTCGTACTGCGACGACTCGGGCACGTCGACGACCTCGGCGTCCTCCGGCGCGGCCGTGATCTCGGCCTCCTCGGAGGGCTCGAAGAGCTCGACGAGCTGGCCGACGGCATCCGATTCGCGCGCCGGCTCGTGGTCGACGAAGCGGCGCCGGTGCTCCGCGGCGTGCTCCCAGCCCTCGAGCTCGCGCAGGTACCCGTAGACCGCGCGCGTCCCGCTGAAGAAGCGGCCGTCCTCCGTCTCCAGCGCGGGGATCCGGTCGGAGCCCGAAACGGCCCTCAACGCAGCCCGCTGCTCGGGCCACGGCTCGACCTGGCGCGCGACGAAGTCGAGGCCGAGCTCGGTGAGGATCTCGCGCACCGCGCCCGAGAACGGGCACCACTCGGCCTGGTACAGCGTCAGCACTAGCCCTCGAAGCCGTTGATCTTGTGCGTCCCGTCGCAGAAAGGCTTGTTCGACGAGCCGCCGCACCGGCAGAGCGCGGCCCGCTCGCCTTCGTAGAGGACGTTGCCCTCGGCGTCGACGATCCGCACGCCGCCGGTGACGAGCAGCGGCCCGCCCGCGGACGCGCAGATCTCGAACCGCTGCCGCGGCTTGACGCTCACGCCCTTGAGCCGTCTCGTCCGAAGGGCGCCCGACGGGCACCGCGCGACGGTCCGCTCGATGTCGTCCGCGGAGGCCTCGTCGGCCTTCACCCAGGGACGGCGATCGCGATCGAAGACCTTGGGCAGCAGCCGCGAGCAGTTGCCGGAGTGGAAGCAGAGCCGCGGTTCCCACTCGACGACGATCTCATCGGTCGAATACTCCTTGACCAGCGGTTTTCCGACCTTGGCCACGCGGCCAGCCTAGCCGCCGTGGCGCGGGCTGCGGAGTGGCCAACTTCCCGGCGGTCGCGCCGTCTATCAAGACACGTGCGAGGTTTCGCTCTGGCGATCGGAATCGGGCTCCTGCTCAGTGCGGGAGCCGGCGACGCGGCCGTCGGGCACAAGGCTGGACCGGCGGCCCGCTCGCCGGCCTCGACTCAGGCGCTGGCCCGCGCGATCACGGCCGGCCATCTGCGTACGCACCTCGAGGCTCTCGAAGCGGTCGCGGAACGGAACAACCGAACTCGCGCTGCAGGCACGCCGGGGTACTCGGAGTCGGTGGCTTACGTGGTGCGGCAGCTACGGGCTGCCGGCCTCCGACCCCGGCGGAAGAACTTTTCCTTCCAGTACTTCCGCGAGACGAAGCCGACGGTGTTCGAGCGCGTCTCGCCAGGGCTCGTTCGCTACGCGCGCAACCGCGACTTCCTGACCATGCGCTACTCGGGCGGCGGGAACGTGACGGCTCCAGTCGTCCCCGTCGGGGGCGCGGGCGGCTGTGCGGATTCCGACTTCAGCGGGTTCGCGTCCGGCGCGATTGCGCTCATGCGGCGCGGCGGCTGCCCGTTCTCGCAGAAGGCCGGCATCGCGCAGGCAGGCGGCGCCTCCGCTGCGCTGATCGCGAACGACGGGCTCCCGGGGCGCACTGCGCCTCTCTCGGCCACGCTCTTCGGCCCGGGCACGCGGATACCGGTGCTCGTCATCTCGTCCGGTGTCGGCTCCGAGCTGACGCAGCTCGCCCAGGCGGGCACGGTCCGGGTGCACCTCGACCTCTCGGTCGCGACCACGAAGGCGCGGGCGGCGAACGTCATCGCCGACCTGCCCGGACGCCAGAGCGGCGTCATCCTCCTCGGCGCGCACCTCGATTCGGTTGCCAACGGCCCCGGGATCAACGACAACGGCTCCGGCAGTGCGACCGTCCTCGAGATCGCGCGGCAGGCTCGCCGCCTCCACGTGCGGCCGAGGCACGGGCTGCGGTTCGCCTTCTGGGGCGCGGAGGAACTCGGGCTCATCGGATCGAGAAGCTATGTCCAGAGCCTGAGCCCTCGCCAAAGACGAGGGATCCGCGGCGTGATCAACCTTGACATGGTCGGCTCGCCGAACTCCGACCGGATCGTGTATGACGGCGACGATGGCCCGTCCGGCTCACGAAGGATCGAGAACGCGTTCCGCGCCTACTTTGCAGCGCGCCACCTGCCCGTGGAGCAGGAATCGCTCGGCGGCTCGTCCGACCACGCGTCGTTCGCCGACGTCGGGATCCCGGTCGGCGGCCTGTTCACGGGTGCCGACGACCTCAAGTCGCCCGCGTCCGCGCGCCGCTTCGGCGGCTCTGCCAATCTTCCGTTCGATGCCTGCTACCACAAGGTCTGCGACACGCCCGCGAACGTCGATGTCCGCATGCTCGGACAGATGGCCGACGCCGCGGCTGTCGTCGCGGTGCGGCTTGCGAACTAGAGGCGCATGACCCGCATCGCCGGACTGCTTCTGGTCGTGCTTCTGCTCGCAGGATGCGGGCAGGGCGACACGACGGCCATGAACCACAAGTTCGAGCAGCTCGACTTCAAGATCGCGGGCCTGGAGACCATCAACTCGCAGTACAACCAGCAGCACTTCGCGGAGATGACCCAGAAGTACATCGCGCTCGTCCACCGGTACGAGGACGAGCTCGGGAAGAAGGAAGCCAAGCGACGCCTCGTCGAGCTGGGCGACGAGCTCGACGCGTACTGCCTCCCGTGCACCGGAGTGCTCTACATCGAGGCAAAGAAACTCTGACGCTCGAGAACCACTTCGGCGAGGACGTGGCCGAGCGCTACGACGAGTCCGCGGCGGACATGTTCGAACCAGCCGTGCTCGATCCCGCCGTCGAGTTCCTCGCGGCCCTGGCCGGTGACGGCGCGGCGCTGGAGCTCGGGATCGGAACGGGCCGGATCGCGCTGCCGCTGTCGGAGCGGGGCGTCCGCGTCCATGGGATCGACCTCTCCGAGGCGATGGTCGCGAAGCTGCGCGAGAAGCCCGGCGCGGAACGGATCGAGGCCACGATCGGGGACTTTGCGGCGACGCGGGTCGACGGCACGTTCTCGCTCGCGTACATCGTCTTCAACACGATCGGCAACCTGACCACGCAGGACGCGCAGGTCGCGTGCTTCGAGAATGTCGCCTCGCACCTCGAGCCGGGCGGCTGCTTCGTGATCGAGGTCGGCGTGCCTGGCCTCAGGACACTTCCGCCGGGCGAGCGGTTCCAGGTCTTCGACTTCGGCGCGGACCACATCGGAATCGACGAGTACGACGTCGCGAACCAGGGGCTCATCTCGCATCACCTCTCGCCCGTCGAGGGACACTGGAGACTGGTGTCGATGCCGTTCCGCTACGTGTGGCCGGCCGAGCTCGACCTGATGGCCCGCATCGCCGGGATGACGCTGCGCGAGCGCTGGAGCGGCTGGAACCGCGAGCCGTTCACGAGCGAGAGCACGAAGCACGTCTCCGTCTGGGAGAAGCCCGGCTAGGCCTGAGCGTCACGCGCGCGGGTCATGAGCCCCCATGCGGTGACGATCGTCCAGGCGATCTCGAGGAGCAGGAACCCGTACTGCCGCTCGTGCCACGCGACGATCCCGAGGATGACCGCGCCGACGAGGTTCAGCCACAAATACGACCACGAGCGCACGTCGAATACGCCGAGCTGAGCCGCGACGAACGCGACCAGGATCGCGAGCGCGCCGACGATCTGAATGACCTGGCTCATCTGCCCCGAGAGCTTGTCAGCTAGCGCAGGTGGAGCGGTCGCAGGAGCGCCGCGACGTTGGCGTCGGCGGCCTTGTGTCAACCTGGTGAACCGCGTTGACCTGTGGGCGTGGGTCTGAGAGGGTCCTCAGTGGATCGTCGCCGCGTCGCCGTGACGCGCGGTCTCGACGACCGAGGCGTCGACCGGTACCCGACGACGGGAGGTCGACATGGCAACCATCGAAAGCGCAACCGACGTCCGCGCCTTCCATATCGAGGTGCCGGAGGAGGAACTGGCCGACCTCCGCCGGCGCATCGCGGCGACGCGCTGGCCCAGCAAGGAGCTCGTCGATGATCGGTCGCAAGGCGTCCAGCTGGCGACGATGCAGGCGCTCGCGAGCTACTGGATGAACGAGTACGACTGGCGCAAGGCGGAGGCGAAGATGAACGCGCTCCCGCAGTTCACGACCGAGATCGACGGGATCGAGATCCACTTCATCCACGTCAAGTCGGAGCACGAGGACGCCTTGCCGCTGATCATGACCCACGGCTGGCCGGGCTCGGTGATCGAGCTGCTCGAGACGATCGGCCCGCTCACGGATCCGACCGCTCACGGCGGAACCGCCGAGGACGCGTTCGACCTCGTGCTGCCGTCTGTCCCCGGCTACGGCTTCTCCGGCGAGCCAACCGAGCTCGGCTGGTGGGCCGGCCGCGTCGCGAAGGCCTGGCCCGAGCTGATGAACCGCCTCGGTTACACGCGCTACGTTGCCCAGGGCGGCGACGTCGGTGCTGCAGTCACCGACGCGATGGGCCGCCTGGCGCCCGAAGGGCTGGTCGGCATCCACACGAACCTGCTCGTGCCGGCCCTGGGAGGAAGTCCCATGCCGGGAAACACCGACGAGGAAAAGGCCGCGCTCGCACAGGCCGGCGCGTTCAACACGAGCGGCCGCGGCTACTTTCTGGAGCAGGCTACGCGGCCGCAGACGATCGGGTATGCGCTGCTGGACTCACCGGTCGCCATGGCGGCCTGGATGCTCGACCACGACACGGACAGCTACTACAAGATCGCGAAGGCGTTCGTCGACGACCAGCCCACCGGCAATCTCACCCGGGACCACATCCTCGACAACATCACGCTGTACTGGCTGACGGGCACCGGGGCGTCCGCGGCACGGTCGTACTGGGAGAGCGGGCAGGCACAGGCCGCTGCCGCCGCGGCCGGCCAGGCTCCTCCGCCCGTGGGCACAGAGGTGGTCGGCTTCACCGCGTTCCCGGGCGAAATCTTCGTCGCTCCGCGCACCTGGGCCGACCTTGGCTATCCGAACCTCACCTACTACAACAAGGCCGCCAAGGGCGGGCACTTCGCCGCGTGGGAGGAGCCGGAGATCTTCACGACCGAGGTGCGCGCGTGCTTCAAGTCCGTGCGATGAAGGCCAACTTCAACCGGGAGCCGGTCTCGTGAGCACGTACGAGACCGCTCCTGAGCCCGTTCTCGTCCGCGACGAGTCCCGCACGCTCTTCAGCCAGACGATGGGGCTCGTCGCGGTCACCGCGGGCCTGTTCGCGCTCGGCGCCTACCTCGGGCGCGATCTGTCCTACGGCTGGGGCTTCGTCGCGTACATCGCGAGCTTCGCGCTCCTGATCGGCCTCAACTTCGCGGTCCAGCGTTCGCAGCAGCTCGCGATGGGGCTGCTCTTCGGGTTCGGCGTCCTCGTCGGGATCGGAACCGCGCCGACGATCGCGTACTACGCGTCGACGAACCCGCAGTCGGTGTGGCAGGCGGGCGGGGCGACGGCGCTCTTCATCGCCGGCTTCGGTGCGGCCGGGTACGCCACGCGCCGGGACCTCTCCGGGCTCGCCCGGGCGTGCTTCTGGGCGCTGCTCGCGCTGATCGTCTTCGGGATCGTGACGATCTTCGTGAACATCCCGAACGGCGCATTGATCTACTCGATCGCCGGGCCTCGTGATCTTCGCCGGGTTCACGCTGTACGACTTCCAGCGTCTCAGGCGGACGCAGGACATTCGCGCTGCGCCGCAGCTCGCCGCCTCGATCTTCCTCGACGTCCTGAACGTGTTCCTGCTCTTCCTCAACCTGTTCAACCGGAACTAGGACGGGGATGAGTACCAGCGAGACCTCGACGCAACAGGCCGCGAAGCGCAAGAACCAGGGGATGAACGGGAACCTCACGGTCGGCCGTTTCGGCGGCGTCGAGCTTCGGCTCAACTGGAGCCTGCTCGCGGTCGTCGCGCTGATCGTCTGGTCGCTCTCGGACGGCGTCTTCCCGTCGCAGAACCCGGGCCTGTCCCACAACACGTACCTGGGGATGGCGGTTGTCGCGTCCCTGCTGTTCCTGGCGTCGATCGCGCTGCACGAGCTCGGGCACTCGTGGGTCGCTCGCCGAGAAGGAATCGAGGTCGACTCGATCACGCTCTGGCTGTTCGGCGGCGTGTCGCAGCTCAACGGTCGGTTCAAGAGCCCCGGCATCGAGTTCCGGGTTGCCGCCGCCGGGCCACTCGTCTCGATCGTACTGGGCGTTCTGTTCGTGGTCATCGCGCTTGCCGGCGCGCCGAGCGAGGTCGACGGGGTCGCCGCCTGGCTCGGCTACATCAACCTGCTCCTGGCCGCCTTCAACCTGCTGCCGGCGGCGCCTTTGGACGGCGGGCGCGTGCTGCATTCCATCCTCTGGCGGGCCAAGGGGGATTTCGCCTGGGCGACCCGGGTCGCATCGGAGGTCGGCCAGGGTTTCGCCTACCTGTTCATCGCGCTCGGCCTCGCCATGTTCATCTTCGAGGGGTCGTTCAGCGGCGCCTGGCTCGCCTTCATCGGCTGGTTCCTCCTCCAGGGCGCCAGGGCAGAAGCTCGTTACGTCGCGACGGAGCAGGCGCTCGGTGGACTGCGCGTTCGCGATCTGATGGTGCGCCACCCGGTTACCGTCGACGCCGACTCGACGATCGGGCGCTTCATGGACGACGTCGCCGGGTCGCACAGGTTCACCACCTATCCCGTCCTCGACGGGGGCAGGCCGGTCGGCCTCCTCGCCTTCGCCTCGGTCGCCGCGGTTCCCCGCTCCGACTGGGATTCGCGACGTGTGCGGGACACGATGTTCCCGCTCGACGACGTCCCGCTGCTCACCGAGGACGAGCTGGCCGTGGACGCCCTCGAGGAGCTGTCCGCACCGACCGGGAATCGTGGGCTCGTGGTGGACGACGGACACCTGGCCGGGCTGCTGTCGATCACCGACATCGCACGAGCGCTCGAGGTTGGCCGAAACCCGGCCCAGTCACCTTCACCCCGGCCGACATGACACACCAGATGACGAGTACGACTGTCACGGAAACGATCAAGCAGATCGAGGCAGGCGTGCTGAACGTGGGCTACGCCGAGGCGGGCCCCGCCGACGGCCCCGCCGTGCTCCTCCTGCACGGCTGGCCGTACGACATCCACAGCTACGCCGAGGTCGCGCCCCTGCTCGCGGCCGAGGGCTACCGCTCGATCGTCCCCTACCTGCGCGGCTACGGGACGACTCGCTTCCGCTCGGAGGACGCGTTCCGAAACGGCCAGCAGGCGGCCCTCGCCCTCGACGCGATCGCGCTCCTGGACGCGCTCGAGATCGACCGGGCGATCGTCGCCGGCTTCGACTGGGGCGCTCGGACGGCCAACGTGGTCGCTGCACTCTGGCCCGAGCGTTGCGCGGGACACGTCTCCGTGAGCGGCTACCTGATCGGCAGCCAAGCCGCCAACGAGCAACCGTTGCCGCCGGAGGCGGAGCGTCAGTGGTGGTACCAGTTCTACTTCGCTACCGACCGCGGCCGCGCAGGCTACGAGAAGTACACGCATGAGTTCGCGAAGCTGATCTGGAAGACCGCGTCGCCCAAGTGGGACTTCGACGACGCCACCTTCGAGCGCAGCGCGGCGTCACTCGATAACCCGGATCACGTGGCGATCGCGATCCACAATTACCGCTGGCGGATCGGGGTCGACGCGGGCGAGTCGGAGTACGACGAGCTCGAGGAGCGGCTCGCCGCCGCACCCACGATCGGCGTGCCGACGATCACGCTCGAGGGCGACGCCAACGGAGCCCCGCACCCCGAGCCGAGCGCCTACGCGCGCAAGTTCGCGGGCCGCTACGAGCATCGGACGATCGAGGGCGGAATCGGCCACAACCTCCCACAAGAAGCACCGCAAGCCTTTGCCAAGGCTGTCATGGACGTCGACACCGACTAACCGAAGGAGCTTTCATGTCAGAAGCAACGCCCAGTAACGATCAGCTCACCGTCGTCCTCGTCCACGGCGCGTTCGCCGACGGATCGAGCTGGAACGGCGTGATCGAACACCTCCAGGCCGCCAAGATCCAGGTCACGGCGCCTGCGAACCCGCTGCGGGGCGTGATCAGCGACTCCGCATACATCGCGAGCGTCTTCGAGCAGATCCCCGGCCCTGTGCTCGCGGTTGGGCACTCGTATGCCGGCGCCGTGATCTCGAACGCCGCGGCGGATGCGGACAACGTCGTCGGCCTCGTCTTCGTCTCAGCCTTCGCAACGGAGGAAGGCGAAGTTCTCGGCGAGGCGACCGCCACGTCCAAGGACGCGATCCTGGGGCCGGCCCTCGTCCCGCACAAGTATCCGACCGGAGACGGCACGCAGACAGCGACCGAGTTCTCCGTCGACACCGCGAAGTTCCAGGAAGTGTTCGCGGCCGACGTGCCGCAGCACCAAGCGGCGGACATGGCCGCAACCCAACGGCCGATCTCGGAGGTGTGCTTCTCGGATCGGTCGGGCCCGCCTGCGTGGAAGTCGCTGCCGTCATGGGCGGTCGTCGCAACCGGAGACAAGGCCGCCGGAACCGATCTCACCCGCTCGATGGCCGAGCGCGCCGGAGCGACGATCACCGAGCTCGATGGCTCGCACGTGATCATGGTCTCGCAGCCAGAGGCCGTGGCCGACGTGATCATGACCGCGGTAGCCGCCGTCGACCGAGCGACCGTCCACGCGTAGTGAGCCTCTTCGCCAAGCTGCGGTCCGAGACGCACCTGCCCGGGTTCGACGGGGCGACCGGCTGGCTCAACTCCGAGCCGCTGACCCCGGAAGGCCTGCGCGGGAAGGTCGTCCTCGTCGACTTCTGGACGTACACCTGCATCAACTGGCTGCGCACGCTCGGCTACGTCCGCGCGTGGCATGAGAAGTACAAGGATCAAGGGCTGGTCGTTGTCGGCGTCCACACGCCGGAGTTCCCCTTCGAGCACGACGCCGACAACGTCCGCTGGGCCGCGAAGGACGAGCGCGTCGAGTATCCGATCGCGCTCGACCCCGACTTCGCGGTCTGGCGCGCCTTCGACAACAACTACTGGCCGGCCGTCTACATCGCCGACGCGGAAGGACGGATCCGGCACAACCATTTCGGCGAGGGTGGATACGAGGAGTGCGAGATGGCCGTCCAGATGCTGCTGCGCGAGGCCGGCCGCGAGGGCGTCCCTGACGACCTGGTCTCGGTCGCCGACGAGGGGTTCGAGGCTCAGGCCGACTGGGGGACCCTGGGGTCTCCGGAGACGTACGTCGGCTACGAGCAGGCGCAGAACTTCGTGTCCGCGAATGCCGCCGAGTTCGACGAGCCACAGGACTTCGGCGTGCCGGATCGGTTGGAGCTCAACCAGTGGGCGCTGTCGGGGAACTGGACGCTCGGGCCGGGGAAGAGCGTGGCGAACGAGGCTGACGGGCGGCTGGTGTTCCGCTTCCACGCGCGTGACGTCAATCTCGTCATGGGCCCGCCTGCTGCAGGCTCAGTCTCCTTCCGCGTACTCGTAGACGGCGAGCCTCCCGGCGACGCTCACGGGCTCGACGTAGACGAACAGGGCAATGGAACCCTCGACCGGCCACGGCTCCATCAGTTGATCCGCGAGCCGGGATCGATCACCGACCGGACGTTCGAGATCACCTTCCTCGCCCCCGGCGCCGAGGCTTACTGCTTCACATTCGGCTAACCGGAGGGCTCCATCCGCCAGACGATCCTCACTCTCCTCGGCGCCGTCCTGCTCGCCGCTGGCCTGTCGGCGTGCGGCGGCTCGAGTGGAGGCGGCACGGGCAAGGCATCGCTCAAGGGCGCGGGCTCGTCGCTCGTCGAGCCGATGGTGCAGGCGTGGATCCCCGGGCTTCGAGATCGATCCGGGATCGAGGTCACGTATTCGCCGATCGGCTCCGGTGGCGGGATCCAGGCGATCACGACCCGGACCGTCGACTTCGGCGCCTCCGACGCACCGCTCTCGCCCGACCAGGCCGATGCATGCAAAGGGTGTCTCCTGGTCCCGTGGGCGCTCTCCGCGACGACGCTTTCCTACAACCTGCCAGCCGCCGGAAGCGACCTGAGGCTGACCGGCCCCGTCATCGCCGACATCTTCCTCGGCAAGATCACCAGCTGGTCCGATCCGCGGCATCACGAAGCTGAACCCGGGCAAGCAGCTCCCGTCGCAGGGGATCGCCGCGATCTCCCGCTCGGACGCGTCGGGCGACACGTACGCGTTCACGTCGTATTTGACGAAGGTCTCGCCGGCGTGGAAGGACAAGGTGGGCGCCGGCACGTTGGTCAACTTCCCTGCTGGCGCGGGCGGCAGGGGCAACTCGGGAGTGGCGGGGACGATCACCCGCACGCCAGGGGCCATCGGCTACATCAGCGTCGCGTACGCAGTCCAGAACAAGCTCGACGTCGCCTCGATCCAGAACGCGGCGGGGCAATTCGTGCGCCCTGACCTGGCCGGAATCGAAGCCGCGGCCGAGGCGATGGGCAAGCCCGCTCCGGACAACTCGATCTCGATCGTCGACCCACCTGCTTCCGCGAAGGAGGCGTATCCGATCTCGACGTTCAGCTATGCGATCGTCCCGAAGGACGCATCGAAGGCGACCGAGCTGAAGGAGCTGCTCGAGTACGCGCTCGGCCCTGGCCAGGCGTTCGCGGAGCGCTTCGTCTTCGCCAAGCTTCCGGCCCGTGTGGTCGCACTCGGCAAGAAGACGACCGCCTCGATCGGCGGCTAGACGTAGAAAACCCGTACTCACAATCGGGGCACCGACTCATTCGGAATCGCGCCCGCGTGCGTACCGTCGCGGTATGGACGGAACCGATCTTCTCGCGCAAAGCCTCACCGCGGACCAGATCGAAGAGGACTGGGAGCGTGCGCTCGACACAGCCAGCGAGGCCGTGAGCTTCTGTGCTCGTTCGCGGCTGCTCACGCCGGTGTATGCCGCGCACGAAGTCGAGCTCATTCGGGCTGAACGGCAGTGGTTGGCCGGCATCAGACCGACGCTGCGTAGGCTCTTTCCGCCTGCACGCTTTCAGTGACGATCTCGCGTCAGCCAGGTTCCGGACCGGGCTAGCCCCTACCTGCCGCGGTGAGCGTGAGCCCGTACTTGCTGCTCATTCAGGCAGGACACAGCGGCGCACTCGCATCCTCCACGGGCGAGACTACGTCGCGTGACCGGCCGGTCCTCGTTCCTCCTCGCGCAGCTCAGCGATCCGCACATCGGCGCCGAGTGGTTCGACGATCAATCCGTGCCGCGGTTCGCCGCGGCGGTCGAGTCGGTTCGCGCGGTCCGGCCCCAGCCCGATGCGGTGCTCCTGTCCGGCGACCTCGCGGACCACGCGACCGACGAGGAATACGAACATCTGCACGAGTTGCTCGCACCGCTGCAGGCGCCCGTGTACGTGCTGCCGGGCAACCACGACGACCGGCGCGCCCTCCATCGCCACTTCGGCGTCCCCGGCGGAGACGGGGAGCCGGTGCGCTACTCCGTTGATCTCGGCCCGTTAAGGCTCGTCGTCCTGGACACCACGCGACCGGGAGAGGCTTCAGGCGCGCTCGAGGGCGATCAGCTCGACTGGCTCGACGCCGAGCTGGCCGCGGCGCCAGAACAGCCGACGCTGCTCGCGATGCACCATCCGCCGCTCGTCATCGGTGTGCCGTCGTGGGACGAGATCGGCCTGGCCTCAGCCGATCGACACGCGCTCGGCGATGTGATCGAACGCCATCAGCAGGTGCGGCGAGTGGTGTCCGGTCACTTCCACAGCACGATCACCGGCGAGCTCGCAGGGCGCGGCGTGCTCGTCGTTCCGAGCACCTATGTGCAGACACGGCTGGATTTCAACGTGCGGGAGCTCGAGCTCACCTCGGAGCTCCCGGGCTTCGCCATTCATGCGGTCGTCGACGGCGAGCTGGTCTCGCACGTCAAAGCGGTGCACTAGCCGTGGGCGCGCTCGACGATCACCTACAGGCAGTCATACGAGCCGGCGTCCCTGGCGCTGTCGTGGCGGCCGGTCCCGATCTCTCCTGGGAGCGCGCAGCAGGCGTTGCCGATGCGGCGTCCGGTACACCCATGACAACCGAGCACCGATTCCTGATCGGAAGCGTGTCGAAGACATTCGTCGCCGCGGTCGTCCTCCAGCTCGTCGACGAGGGTGCGCTGGCTCTCGACGAGGAGGTCGGGCCGATCGCCGAAGGCGTCACGTTGCGCCAGCTCCTGAACCACACGAGCGGCCTTCCCGACTACTACGCCGACTTCGACTCGCTGATCGCGCCCTATCGGGCCGACCGCGGCTACAAGCCGAACCTCACGCCCCGCGCGGCGCTCGAGCTCGTGCACGCCAGGCCGCGCCTCTTTCCGCCCGGAGCAGGCTGGGAGTACTCGGGCGGCAACTACCTCGCGCTCGGGCTGCATCGTCGAGGAGGCGACGGGCGCGACGCTGCGCGAGGAGTTGAAGCGACGGATCGCCGAGCCGCTGGGTCTCGAGGGCACCGATCTGCGAGACCGCGCGGGTCTCGCACGCGCCTATCTCCAGCCGGGGAATCCAGTCTTCCCGGATGCCGCCGAGGGGCTCGACGACGTGACCGACGTCGAGCTGTTCGGCTGGGGCGCCGGCGAGATGGTCTCGACGGCTCGCGACGTTGCACGCTTCCTGCAGGCGCTGCTCGGGGGCGAGCTCCTCACACCCGACGTGCGAGCCGAGCTGCTGACGACCGTCCCTTCCGACTGGGAGGAGAGCGACGGCTACGGCCTGGGGATCGAGGAGGTCTCGTCGCTCATGGGACAGGCACCGTCACCGTGCGGCCCGGCCTGGGGGCACCTCGGCTTCGCGATGGGGCACACGACGATCGCGTTGTCGAGCGAGTCCGGCGACCGGCAGGTCGTCGTCTGCGTGAACAGCCTCGTCATGTCCGACGAGACATGGGAGGCCATCGGCCGCCTCGTGTGGGCCGGCTACTGCCGCTAGCGCGCGAGACCGTCGAACGGGGCGGCGGACCTGGATCCGCCGCCCCTCATGATCCGTTCCTACTTCGTCGCGCCTGAGACCGTTGCAGGGGTCTGTGCGTGCTCTGCCGCCCAGTCGAGGGCGTAGTCGGCGACTTCCTCCCAGCCGGGCACGCCGGGGAAGTGCGGCCGGTCGGGGAACTCCTTGTACTCGACCGGGACCGCCGTGTACTTCTCGGCCATGTGCCGGATGGGCTTCGGCGGGACGATGTGATCCTCGGAGAAGGCGATGAAGAGCATCGGCGCTCGGTTCGCGTTCTCGAAGTCGACGGACATCGCCGCGTGGCGCATGAAGTTTGAAAAGGCGCCTTCCTTCAGGACCTCGGCCGGCCCGGGGACGGCGTAGCGCTCGCGGATCTTGTCCGACTCCTCCTGGCTGAGCGTGTTCGCGAACGCGTAGTGGAACTGCTTCTCGTCCAGCCCGCCGTACTTCTTCCAAGGGTGGGCGAGCAGCGGCGCCGACGAGCGGAGCGTCGAGAGCGGCAGGTCGCGCACGCCCTTCACGGTCGCCGGCGCGATGCCGACGCCCGCGGCGCCGACCCCGCGGTCGAGCAGGATCTGCGTGAAGCCTCCGCCGAACGAGTGGCCCATGATGATCGGCGGACTGTCGAGGCCGCGGATGATGCCCTCGTAGTGGTCGACGATCGTGTCCACGTCGAGCTTCTCGAGCGGCGTCGGGTCTGCGTTGATCGCCTCGACCTCGCCCTCCATGCCAGGCCAAGCGGGTGCGAGGACGGTGTACCCCTTCCCCTCGTACCGTTCCTTCCAGTGCTCCCAGCTCCGCGGAGTCATCCAGAGCCCGTGGATCAGGACGATGGTGTCGGGTGTGTCGGCCATTGGCCGCTCCTTCCCTTGGGGTCAACAGTCAGAGTACGTGCGCGAGAGCCCAAGGGGGCAAGAGACCCGGAATCCGTCGAAAGGGGCGGTCTGACGATGGAACAATCGGTCCATCTCCAACGCGCAGCACACCTCCCGCTAGAGCCCAACCCGGTCCTTCTCGAGCACGCGAAGGAGCGGGCGGAGAGCGTTCAGAACCGGATCGCGGATCAGATCACGGCGTTCGCCGGATCGATGCGGTTCGTCTATCTCCACATCATCTGGTTCGGGTGCTGGATCCTGTTCGGCGTCGAGGGGTACCCCTATGGCCTCCTGACGATGATCGTCTCGCTCGAGGCGATCTTCCTCTCGACCTTCGTGATGATCAGTCAGAACAGGGCTGACGCCAAGCGCGAGGTGGTCGCCAACCAGCAATGGCAAACGGTCAAAGGTGAGGATCACCAGAATCGAGAGCTGCTCGACCTGTCCAACCAGATCCTCGAGTTGACGAAGGCGATCCACGCCTATACGAACCCGCAACCGAGCAGGAAGTAGACGGAGACGGTGCTACGCTGGATGGACGGCGAGCCGAATCTTCTCCTCGTCTGGCGTTCCGAGGATTGAGGAAGCGATGGCATCAGATTCACGACAAGAGCGCGCGGCGCGCAACGAGTCGCTCTTCCGCGAAGTGAACGAGCGGATCGGGTCGACCGCGTCGAAGATCAGCCCGATGTTCACGGAGTTCATGTGCGAGTGCGCCGACGATTCGTGCTTCGAACACGTCTCGTTGACGTCCGAGGAGTACTCGTCGGTGCGGAGGATGGGGCCGGTCTACTTCATCCTCAAGCCCGGCCACGAGGCCGCGGACATCGAACGAGTCGTGGCTGGTCAGGGCGACCGCTACGAGATCGTCGAGAAGCTGGACGTCGCAGCCGAGGTCGCCGTCGAGCTCGATCCTCGTTCGTCGTAGCGCGAGCTTGGCAGCTCTGTCGTAGAACGGGATCATGTTCGCATGCGGCAGCTTCCGAGCGGGACGGTCACGCTTCTCTTCACCGATATCGAGGGCTCGACGCGCCTGCTCGAGGAGTTCGGTGACGGCTACGCGGACGTCCTTGCCGAGCACCGCCGGGTGCTCCGCGAAGCGTTCACGCGGCACAACGGCGTCGAGGTCGACACCCAGGGCGATGCGTTCTTCGTAGCCTTCGCGCGCGCGACCGACGCCATGGCGGCAGCTGCAGAAGGCCAGGCCGCGCTCGACAGTGGACGCGTACGGGTTCGGATCGGGATCCACACCGGCGAGCCGACCGTGACCGGCGAGGGCTACGTCGGCCTCGACGTCCACAAGGCCGCGCGGATCGCGAGCGCCGGCCACGGCGGCCAGGTCGTGATCTCCGAGGCGACGAGACAGCTCCTCGACGCTGACGGCGATCTGCGGGATCTCGGCGAGCACCGGCTCAAGGACCTCGGCGCGCCGCAACGGCTCTACCAGCTCGGCACGACCGAGTTTCCGCCCCTCAAGACGCTCTTTCGAACGAATCTCCCGATCCAGCCGACGCCGCTCGTGGGACGCGAGCGCGAGCTCGACGAGGCCGGCGCACTCCTGCGCGCCAATCGGCTCCTGACGCTCATCGGCCCGGGCGGCAGCGGCAAGACGCGGCTCGCGCTCCAGCTCGCCGCGGAAGCCCAGGAGGACTTCCCCGACGGCGTCTTCTGGGCTCCGCTGCAGGCGGTGCTGGACACGGCGGTCGTGGACCGCGCAGTCGGCGCGGCGATCGGCGCCGACGGGGACCTCGTGGACTACATCGACAAGAAGCGGCTGCTGATCCTGATGGACAACTTCGAGCAGATCGTCGAGGCCGCTCCGATGGTCTCCGCGCTCCTCGCCGAGACACCGAACGCGAAGGTGCTCGTGACGAGCCGTGAGCCGTTGCACGTGGATCCCGAGCAGCGGTACGCGGTCGAGCCGCTCCCGGATACCGATGCCACCATCCTGTTCGTAGAACGGGCTCAGGCCGTTGACGCGGGGTTCGCTCCTCAGCCTGCTGTGACCGAGATCTGCCGGCGCCTCGATGGGCTCCCGCTTGCGATCGAGCTGGCCGCGGCGCGGGTCGCCATGCTTGCGCCCGACGAGCTGCTCGCACGGCTCGAGGAGCGCCTCCCGCTTCTGACCTCACGGTCGCACAGCGCGCCTGAGCGCCAGCGGACGTTGCGCTCGACAATCGACTGGAGCTACCAGCTCCTGAGCGATGAGGAGCAGCGTCTCTTCCGCCGGCTCGCCGCGTTCCGCGGGAGTTTCTCGGTCGAGGCCGCCGAGGCCGTGTGTGGATGCGATCTCGACCTGCTCGAGTCGCTCGTGTTGAAGAGCCTCGTGCGACGCTGGGGCGACGGGCGCCTGGGCATGCTGGACACGATCCGCGAGTTCGCGGAGGGGGCCCTCGACGAGTCGAGCGACGCCGGAGATGCCCGACGCGCACACGCCGAGTATTTCCTCGGGATCGCTGAGGACCTGAACATGAACGCGGGCAGCTTCGACGCTCGCAAGCCCACGCGCTTCGACCTCGCCTGGGTCGAGCTGGACAATTTCCGAGCCGCGCTCGCTTGGGCCGCAACCGGAGGCAAGGTCACCGTGGGGCTCCGGACCGCAACCGCGCTCGAGCAGTACTGGGTCTCCATCGATCCGGATGAGGGCATGCGCTGGTACGAACGCCTCTTCGGGGCCGCTGGAACCGAGGACGTGCCTCTCGACGTGCGGGCCGACGCGATGCGTTCGTATGGCGGTTCGAGCGACATCGCGGGCCACCAGGAGGAAGCCGGCCTCAGGTATGCGGAGAGTCTCGCGCTCTACGAGGAACTCGGAGATGAGCACGGGCGGGCTGTGCTGCTCCACCGGCTCTCGCTTCACACAATGCGATCCGGGGATCTCGAGGCGGCACGCGAGCTCGTCGGTGAGAGCCATGACATCCACGAGCGGGGCGGGAACAGCTGGGGCCTGGCCCAGACGGTTGGGGCGATGGGAGCGATCGAGCGGGACGCCGGCAACTCGGAGCGTGCGCGCGAGCTGATCGCCGAAAGCGCTGCGCTCGCGAACGAGGTCGGCCATGCCTGGTGGGAGAGCGGCATGCTCGGCGAGCTCGCGCAGCTCGATCTCGCCGCCGGGCGGCTCGAGGCGGGGCGAGAAGCCGCGCTCAAGTCGCTGGCGATGAAGAACGAGATGCGCGACCGCCCGGGTCGAGTCTTCGGCGTGGGCCTGCTGGCGCGCGCAGCGGCCGAGGCGGGCGACTACGAGCGCGCCGGGCTGCTGTGGGGCGCGATCGAAGATGAGGACTCCGGCGCCCCGCTCGGCGGCTGGCGTCGCCATCGACAGGAAAACGAGGAGCGCATCACGGAGCTTGCGGGCCCCGAGTTCGAGCCCGCCCGCGCCAGGGGGAGCGAGCTCGACCCTGGACGAAGCGGTCGCCCTCGCACTCGCCTGAAGTCACTCGGCGCGTCCGAGTTGCGAACAGTGAGCTGATTTCGACAATCGGCGGCCTGGTAGTAGCATCAGCCTGTCCCCAAAGAGGGAGAGAACGTGCTCTACGCGAGATGCGCGTTCTGCGGCTACACGGCCCCTTTGAACTGCTCCGGCAGTTTCATGCCGCACCCGACGATGTTCGTCGAGTTGACCGCCATGGGCCCGACGTGCCCCGCATGCGGCCCGCTGCCGCCGGTCTTCACCTGTCCCTTCATGCACACCCAGTACCTCTACATCCCCGGCGTGAGCCCGATGCCGCAACAGGGCTACACGTACGCCGCGGTCGCCCAGGTGCAGCCGGGCGCATCCGACCAGAGCGTCAAGAGCGCGATCGTCAAAGCCTTGGCGCCGCTCGCGGAGAAGATGGGTGAGGGCGGCGTCGAAGCGATGTTCGGCCAGTTCTCATGATCGACCTGCTGAGAATCGGGTTCGACGAGGGGATCTCCGCCGACGAGATCGCGGACGGGTTGCGCCGCCACGCGGGCGACGTCGCGAGCGAGGACGTCGACGAGTTGGCGGCTGTGCTCGAGGGCTATCTCCGCGCGGTGCCGGACGCGCTCGCAACGGCGCTCGGCATGTCGAAGGACCCGCACTTCGGCCGGGCGGTCGCGTTCGCGACCGGCACGATCCTCACCTACATCTTCGACGAGGAGGACCTCCTACCCGAAGCGTCATACGGCGTGGTCGGGCTGCTCGACGACGCGTACCTCGTTCATGGGTTCGTGGACTCGCTGGGGCGGATGTATCCCTCGGCGGCGCTCGGTCGAGTACGCGGCCCCGGATGCGCGCACGTCGGAGGTCGTGGCGGCCGTCCTTCCGGAGGGCGTCGCGGACTCGCTGCGGCGGACGTGCGAGAGCACGATCCAGGTCGCGCAAGCCCTCTTCCCGTCGGGGCAGAGTGTCGACGCTGCAGAGGTGACGTTCGAGCCGCAGCTCAGGGTGGCGGAGGCGGTGGCTGCCGCCGCGAAGGAGCCGGTTCTGTAGCTTCGCCTCGACGGATGGCGACGACCCACGAGTTTCCGACCGACCGCGTCCACTTCACCTGGGACGCCGGCAACGAGCCGGTGCTCACGATCGAGAGCGGCGACACGGTCGTCTACGAGACGCGTGAGGTGAGCGACAACCAGATCACGCCGGACTCGACCGCCGAGGACATCGCCACGCTCGATTGGGATCGCGTCTACCCGCTGGCGGGACCGGTGCTCGTCGAAGGAGCCGAGCCGGGCGACACGCTGGCGATCGAGATCCTCGCGATGGAGACGCGGGGCTGGGGCTACACCATGATCATCCCCGGCTTCGGCCTGCTGCCCGACGACTTCCCGGATCCCTACATCCGCGTCTTCGACCTCTCGAACGGCGAGTTCGCGTATCTGCGCGACGACATCGCGATCCCGGTCGAGCCCTTCTTCGGGACGATGGGCGTCTGTCCCGCGGGCGCGAAGGAGCAGGCGATCATGCCGCCCGGCCGCTTCGGCGGGAACATGGACACGCGGCAGCTCGTGCAGGGCACGACGCTCTATCTGCCGGTGGAGGTCGAGGGCGCGCTCGTTCAGCTGCGGCGACGCGCACGCGGCCCAGGGCGACGGGGAGGTGTGCGTGACCGGCATCGAGGCGCCGATGCACGGCGAGCTCCGCTTCACGCTCCAGAAAGGCCGGCGGATCCCGGCGCCGCAGTACCTGACGACCGGCCCGCTGACGCCGCGGGTGGACGCCGGCGGCTGGTACGGAACGACCGGAGTCGGCCCCGATCTCTACGCCGCGGCGCAGGACGCCGTCCGCGCCATGGTCGACCACCTCGCCGAGGAGTACGACCTCTCGCGGGAGGACGCCTACGTGCTGTCCAGCCTCTGCGTCGACCTGAGGATCTCGGAGGTCGTCGACGCGGGGCAGTACGTCGTCAGCGCCCTGCTTCCGCTGGCGGTGTTCACGTCCCAGGTCTGACAGGCCGTTAGGCGGTTCGCTCAGACGGGAAGGACCTTCGCATGGAGCACACGAACCACCGCATCGCTCAGGAACTGCCGCGTGAGACCGAGGGGTTGCCCGAGGCGCGTAAGACCGAGCTGCTCGAGCTCGGCGACGGCGACGAGCTCGACCTCGAGATCTCCCCCGTGAAGAAGCAGATTGGCGATGCGACCGTGCGGATGCTGAGCTACAACGGATCGATTCCCGGCCCGACGCTGAAGGCCCCGCAGGGCGCCACGATCACCGTCAACGCGACCAATCGCGGAGACATCGACGCGACCGTGCACTGGCACGGACTACGCCTAGAGAACCGCTACGACGGAACGCACGACACGCAGGCACCGATCCCGGTGGGCGAGAGCTTCACCTACGAGGTGCACCTGCCCGACCCCGGCGCCTACTGGTACCACCCACACATCCGAGAGGATTACGGTCAGGAGCTGGGCTTGTACGGGAACATCCTCGTCACTCCTGCCGAGCAGGGCTACTGGCCGCCCGTGAACCGCGAGCTCCTGCTCACGCTCGACGACATCTTGATCGAGGAAGGACGCGTGGCCGCCTTCAGCGAGTCCGAGACGACACACGTGGCGATGGGCCGTTTCGGCAACGTCATGCTCGTCTCCGGCGAGTCGGACCTTGCCCTCGACGCTAAACGGGGCGAGGTCGTGCGCTTCTACTTCACGAACACGGCCAACACGCGTGTCTTCAATGTGGCCGTGCCCGGCGCGCAAATGAAGCTGGTCGGCGGCGACAGCGGCCATTACGAGCACGAACAGCTCGTCGACGAGGTGCTGCTCGCCCCGTCCGAGCGTGTGGTCGTCGACGTGCACTTCGGCGAGTCCGGCGAGCTCGCTCTCGAGCACCGAACGCCCGAGCGCACCTACCGGCTCGCGTCGATCACGGTTGCCGACGAGGAGCCGGAGCAGTCGTTCGCCGACGAGTTCGCCAGGCTGCGAACGAACGCGGACCTGGCCGAGCTGCGCGAGCGGATTGAGCCGTTCCTGGAGGCGCCACCCGACAAGACGCTCTCGTTCGTCGCCGAGATGAACATGGGCGTGCCCGAAGGGCCGGTCGTCTACGCGTGCCCGATGCACCCGGACGTGGTGAGCGACGAGCCGGGCAGCTGCCCGAAGTGCGGGATGAAGCTGCTCGCGCAGGCGGCACCGGACACGACGTACGTCTGCCCGATGCATCCGGAGGTGACGAGCGAGAGGCCCGACCGCTGCCCCGAGTGCGGCATGAAGCTCGTCCCGGCGAACCTGGTTGAAGGCGGCGGCCGAGCACGGCCACGAGCATGCGGGACATCACGGAGAAGGACACGGCGAGGGGCACGGGCACGGACATCACGGCGAGCGCGGACACCACCACGACGGGCCGGAGCACGACCACGGCACTGCGCAGGGAATCGAGTGGGAAGACGACATGGTCGAGGTCAACCGGATGACGACGCCGGCGAACACGAGGTGGAAGCTCGTCGACCGAGAGTCAGGCGCCGAGAACGCACAGATCGATTGGACGTTCCGCGTTGGCGACCAGGTCAAGCTGCGCCTCGTCAACGAGATGGACTCGGATCATCCGATGCCGCATCCGTTTCACGTCCACGGAGCGGGCCGTTTCCTCGTCCTCGCCAGAGACAGCATCGCCGAGCCGAACCTCGTCTGGAAGGACACGGTCCTCGTCCGAACCGGCGAGACGGTCGACGTCCTGCTCGAGGTCACCAACCCGGGCCGGTGGATGGCTCACTGCCACATCGCCGAGCACCACGAGAGCGGGATGATGCTCACCTTCGACGTCCTGCCTTGATTTCGATCAACGGGGGCGACCGACCAGGTCGGACGCGAGGTCGTCGCGGACCTCGTCCGTCGGGGCCGGACTGAGCTCCGGCCAAGTTGAGGGTCTTCGTCACAGGCGCGAGCGGCGTTCTCGGCCGCGCCCTTCTGCCGCTCTTGGAGGCAGCGGGCCACCACGTCCGCGCCCCCGATCGTCGCGAGCTCGATCTGTTCGACGCGAGGAGCGTCAGGGAAGCGCTCTTGGAGATCGAGGCCGTCTACCACCTCGCCACGCGGATTCCGCCGCGGGAGCGAAGAGGCGACCCCGACGCCTGGCGGGAGAACGACCGGCTCAGGGCAGACGCCGCGCGGCTGCTCGTCGATGCGGCACTCGTGGCCGGGACGGAGGTCTACGTGCAGCCGTCGGTCACGTTCGTCTATCCGGCCGATGGCGAAGTCGACGAGGACACCCCGCTCCGGGACGTACCACCGCACCTGGAGTCGTCGCTCGCAGCCGAGCGCGAAGCGGCGCGGTTCGCCCAGGCGGGCAGGCGAGGCGTCGTCCTGCGCCTCGGCCGGCTCGACGGGCCGGGGACGGAATACGCCGAGCCCGAGCCCGGCGCTAGCGCGACGCTCCACGTCGACGATGCAGGACGCGCGCTATTGGCAGCCCTCGAGGCGCCGAGCGGGATCTACAACGTCGTCCGGGACGGCGGGCGTGTCTCGAACGAGCGCTTCAAGCAGGCCACCGGCTGGCGGCCGGCCCTGTAGTCAGAGGTTCGGCTAGCCGCTCCGCCTGGCGGGCGTGAACGTGACCGTCCATTTCACGTGCACGGTCGACGAGTAGGTCGTGTCGCCGTCCGTCACGTTGTGGACGTACGTCCGCTCACGGCCGATCGTCAGCTTGCAGCGCCGCGGCTTGCGCAGCCCGCAGCGGTAGAGCGGCTTCGCGCGGAGCACGGCGTCCTGCCAGCCGTAACCGAAGTCCCCCGGGTAGACGATGTCGTCGCTGCAGCCGATCGCGAGCTCCGGCTCCAGCTGCCAGTCGAGGTAGACGTGGTAGACGGGTTTGGGGCCTGAGTCCAGACGCCCCGAGCTCGAGTTGATCGGCGCGACCACACCCTGGAACGTGTGCTCGGCGCAACCCGGCTGTGGAATGTCATAGCGCACGCATTGGTGGCCTGAGTACCTCATGAACCAGCCCTGGGCCGTGCGGTTGGAGGTGACCGTCGCCAGCTCGCTCCCGTTGGCCGGGCGGAAGCCGTGGGACAGCCAGCTGCCACCGGGCTCGTACCCGAGACTGAAGATGAACGCCTTCCTGTTGCTGTGTACCGAGCTCGTCAGCGTTCCGGAGGAGTCGCCTCCTGAACACCGGTACGTGTGCTGCGGGTCAGGCAACTGCACCGGAGAGCTGTCGTGCCAGGTGGCGTCGAACGTGCCTTCGTAGCGAACCTTGAACTTGACGCCCGAGAGCCCCTGGTGAGCGCTCGGCGCCGCGGTCGATCCTCCTGCGAACGCTCCGGCGAGGACTGCGAGGAGCGCAGCCGACTGCCGATTGCCAGAAGAATCCGTATCGCGTGTTGGCTCCTCATTCACCACAGGACGCGGCGGCCGACCCGCCTCTTCCCTCGGACATGCCGCTGGCGATCTCGGCGTTCGAAAGACCGTCGGCCACCCAGAGCAGCACCTCGCGCTCGCGGCGGGTCAATCGAACGGTGGCGTCAGGGTCGTTACGTGAGGTCAGACACGGAGCTTCGCGAGCGCCGCGGTTCTGCTCCGGACCCCGAGCTTCTCGTAGACGTTCTCCAGATGCTTCCGGACCGTGCATCGCTCGACGACGAGCGCGCTCGCGATCTCAGCGTTCGAGAGGCCGTCTGCCACCCGAAGCATCACCTCACGCTCGCGTGGCGTCAGCTCGGCCGTCGCCTCCGAATCGAGCGTTGCCAGCCGACGACGGTGAGTGGCGGCACGGTAGAGCGCTGCGAGATGTGGGCGGAGGACCTGCATGATCATCCGTTCGCGGCGACCGAAATCTCGGCTGCCATAGACGCCGATCTCGGCTCTCCACTGTCGCGGCGGATCGAGGTCGACGTGGATCTCATCCACGGCACCGGAATCGCGAAGGTTCGGGTTGAAATCCGGGCGTTGCCGAAGGCGGCGGCTGAAGACGTCCGACAGCACCACGGGGCCTGCGCCATTCGCGTATCTTGTAGCGGTTGAGCTGAACGGTTCGAGTGCACGTCCAAACATGGTCGGGGATGGTCAGGTCTCCATTCCAGGCGCGCTCGCCTTGGTGCTTCCCATGCGTTCGCTGAGGATCCGGTTCGGATGGTCCACCTCGAAGAAAAAGGCTCGCTTCGCAGTGCACGAGGTCCGCGAGTCGGTCGAGCAGCTCGGGCGTGAACGTCGCCGGCCCCTCGACCTCGTGAGCTTCCTCCAGGAATTCCAGCGCCGCCTGGAGATCTCCGGCGGAGAGTCGCATGTGTCTCGAAGATACGACTAAACGCGAATAGACACAATCGGCGCATCGGTTGATCCTGGGGTGGAAGCCATTGAAGGAGGATCTGTGAGACGAAGAGTCCTGCTACTGACAGCGTTGGCCGCCGCGATCGCAATCGGCGCGCTTGCCGGTTTCGTCGCGATCACCAAGGCGTCCCCGCCGTCCGGCGTCACGCCGACCTTGCTCGCGCGGGGGACGTTCGACGGGTTCAACGTGAGGTCTGACCCGCAGGGCCCGATCGCAAATTTCCGGGCGCACTCGACGGAAGCGATCGACCTCGTGGTGCGTAAACACGACTATGCACCCGGTTCCTGGACGGGCTGGCACGGCCACCCCGGGCCCGTGTTCATCACGGTGACGCAAGGGCAGCTGACCTACTACCACTACCACGACCCGACCTGCTCGCCGCACGTCGTGACGCCCGGCCACGGATTCGTGGACGACGGCGCCGGCCACATCGTGCGGAACGAGACGGGGCAGCCCGCACAGGACATCAGCGTGATCCTCGCGCCTGTCGGTGGGGCTTTCCGCACCGAGCTCGATGCACCAGGGCCACACTGCAATTTCTGATTCGAACTACGGGATCAGGTCTTGCGGTGATGCGTCGCTGCAAGACCTGACCGGTGCCCGGCTGGGCGGAGGAACTACGAGCCGAGGGATCCTCGAGATTCGGACTGCGAGGACCGGATCAACCTCTGGTTCGAGATCGACTCGAAGCGTCGGCGCGCCAACTCGCTGCACAAGCTCGACACGCTGATCACGGCCCTCCGCGTGTTCCGCAAGGGCCTCGAGGAGGAGTTCGCCGAGTACGACCGGCGTGAGCAGGAACGGAAGGAGCTGAAGGGTGAGTGAGTCGCGGAGCCGGAAACGCGTGGGCGGCACGCGTGACCCCAATCTGTGACCCCGACCTGCCCTCAGGCATATTCTTGAGACAACCACCAAGTGCGGGAGGTCACATGGCGCGACGAGGCTATCGGACGATTCGTCTACCACTGAAGGAGCAGCCCGATGGCGTTGCTATCCGGACAAGCGCTAAACGCGCGGATGCCTTGGAAAAGATCATCGGAGAGATGACGCTTTTCGACGGAGTCAAGCTCTACGACATCATGGAGTCGATCTACGTCCAGGGACACAAGGATGGGGCAAGAGTCGCCTTTGAGTCGATTGACAAGAATGTGCTTGCGTCCAAGAGGGCGATTCCTCACCGGTCAGTCGGAAGGCCGCGGAAATCGTGACGTGGCTAGGTCGGGGGGTCAGGTGTTGCAGCGAAGCGCCAACTGGCAAGACCCAACCCCAAGGACTCAGCGCAAGACCTGAGCCCCACGCTTCTCCCCTCCCCGTCATGGCTGGGTGCAAGGCCCGCCCCTCAAATGAGGTGTAAACGTCGGGTCTCGCGCCGGTCCGCTGAGCTGAGTGAGGTTTTCCCTGCAAACAGCTGCTGTTCTTACTCATTGGCGTTGCGGAGGACTCATTCGGGACCGGAACACTAGCCGTCCGGCGTGCCCAGTACCCTCGAACCACGGGTAAGGGCGTAAGACATGATCCACGAGGGGAACAAATGGCAAGCGAGACCGCGCAGGAACTCAACGCAATAAAGACTGCTCTTGAGGCGCTATGGCCCCTGGAAGACGATGCGCGGCACCGAGCAGTTGCTGGTATCGCGGGTGCTCTGGGTGTTGGGGTGTCTGGTGGGGGTCCGGACGGTGTCCGGCTGAGCGGGGCCGAGGCCGCGTCGGAGATTGGAGAACTGGGTACACCGAAGCAATTCCTAGCCGCAAAGGCACCCCACTCCGCACATTGAGCGCGTCACTGTCCTCGCTTACTACTTGGCACACGCCAGGGATATGCCGCACTTCGCGACGAAGGACCTGAGCGCGCTGAACACCGAGGCTGCGGGGCACACGCTTTCGAACGCGTCATACGCCGCCAGTAACGCGACGAAGAAGGGCGGCTTTCTGACAGCAGCGCCGGGCGGAAAGAAGCAGATCACGGCGCGGGGCGAGGGACTCGTAGACGGCGTCCCCAGATCGCGCCGCTGTCGCTGCCGCCCTGGACTCGATGCCGGGCAAACCTCGACGGCGCAGTTCGAAGAAGACGACAGCGAAGAAGAAGACATAGTCGAAACCGCAGCCCGAAGTGATTACGTTTGTAACGCTGATGAGCGCTGATCGCAGCACCGTCGAGAAGATCCTTTCTGAGGCGGTGGCAGCCGTGGAGGGCGCAGGAGTCTCGGATGACTTGAAAGAAGTCGCTTTCGGGAAGGCAGTCGACTTGTTGAGCGGCACGGCAAGGCCCGCCACAACGCCAGCCGACGCAGGGCTAGGTGGCGGCACTGGCGACGCTGGCAGTAGCGACAAGCTCGCGAAAATCGCGAAGCGGATCGGCGTCGACGCGAAGACTGTCGATTACTTCTTCGACCCCGACGAGGATGACGTTCTTCTGGTCCTGCCCCGATCGAGACTCGACTCGAACAAATCGGACGCTACCCGCGAAGTTGCCTTGCTATACGCCGCGGCTCGGCAAGGCGGCGGCTACGACGAGACCCATACGTCTGTGACGAATATCAGGACCACTGTCGACAACATGGGCGCGCGCCGACTCGGAAATTTCTCAACGCACCTGAAGAACATCGAAGGCCTGAGTATGCGCGGCTCCGGCCAGAGTAGGGAGTTCAAGGTGACCTCCCACGGATTTGAGCTAGCCGCGGCGCTGATGAAGCGGATCAAAGGCGGCGGCGCGTAGATTTCGGGTTCGCGCTTCGGCTCCAAGAGCTTGATCGGTCTGTATACCGGGTTCTGGCGGTGGCGGGAGCTTGCAGGTTTGCGGAATCAAGGTGGCTGGTTCACGACGCGGGACGTCGAGGACATGTACGAGACGATTCGCCTTCCGGCTCCCGCAGTAGGCGCGACGCTCAGCAATCTCGGGGAACAGACCTCGTCGTTAAGCGCACCAAACCGCCGCTGTGGTCGCTCACACCTAAGGGCCGGAGGATGGTGCTCGACCTCCTCGGCGAAATTGATCCGGCCAAACTCGGCAAGCGAACTCCTAGAGCTGCCAGGGGCGGAGTTGGCTGACACCCACCAAACTGGTCCTCTCCTGGCCTCGCACCTCCTAAGTGGAGCAGTGGGATAAAGAAGCTGATCGATCAGTACCCATTCGAAACCAACGTCCTTTGTATGACGCGGTTTCCGCGAGAGCACCGGACCGATGATCCGATAGGCGGTGTGATCGAGACCGTGAAGAAGGTGCTTGATAAACATGGCCTGCGTTTGCACCTTGCTTCCAATTCAATTGTGGAAGACACGCTATTCGCGAACGTCGCCGCGTACATGTGGGCCTGCCAATATGGCTTCGCTCTCTTCGAGGACCGCGTAGACGAAGGAATCAACTACAACGTAGTGATCGAGGTCGGCGCGATGGTGATGGCTGGCCGCCAAACCGCGCTACTGAAGGACGAGACGGTCCTCGATCTGCTCGACGATCTTGTCGGCCACATTTACAAGCCTGTCAACTTTGAGGATCTCGATGCCGTTGCGAGTGCGGCCGAGGCGTGGGTCGTGAACGACCTCGGTCCCGTGCGGAGCTAGGCGACACCCGGTCGGGCCGCGCAGCGAGAGACGACCCTCCGCTCTCGAGAGGTCCACAGAGGAGCCGATCGGTTCGCTACAGCGGCTTCGCTGCGGCATTCCGCCACCACCCCTCGAAGACTTTGTGAACTGCCCGCAGTTCGGCCTCGCTAAGCTCGTCAATGCGGAAGGCGCGATGGCCGAGGAGCCCGCCGGGCGATGCACCGACGTTGAGCCCGCCCGTTTGCCAAGCGTAGAAGCGGTCGTGATACGGCGGCGGGCCGACCGTCCAGGCACGCGCCTGCACATGCGCCCGAGGGTTTGAAGGACGCGCGGCCTTCGAGCCGGTCAGGATCCGCACCGAGACCGGGACATCGTCGAGCAGCTCCCAATCGCTCGGGTGTACGCCAAAATAGGGGTCAATGATGAAGCTCCGGTGTGGCGCGTTTCAAACGGCGGCGGAGGATCCCGGTAGCGTCCAAGCCGATGATGAGACGGCGCGTGGCGCCAGCGTCGAGCCATTGTTGGTACTGCTCCTCCACACGACTCAAATCCTCCAGTTGCTCTGGTGCAAGCGCTGAGGGGCGCCTTTCGCCGACATGTATTGCCGGTCCGGGGCTTCCGTTGGAAGTTGTTGTCACGTGAACGCTTTCGACGATGCCGAAGTCGACCATCTCATCGAGCAGGACTCCCCCGCGACCGCGAAGGGCGATGGTGCGCTTCAGGCCCCGGCCGAGTGTCGGCAGCCTTACGTAGAGCTGCTTCTTCACTGCCGCCGGAAGGCGGACGTCCTCGGCGTAGGCGTAACACTCGCGCGTCGACCAAGTCACCGGCGACATACTCGCGAACCTCGAGCTCCAGCTCATACGGGTCTGCGTCTCGAAACGCAGTTTGACGGTCAGTAGCTCGTCCTCCCGTCGATACGCGACCAGCGAGATCCAGGCGCGTCGGGAGAGGCGGCCCACGAAAACTCCTGGTGGGGCCGGCTCTCCGACACGGGGTTTGGGTGTGGGGAGATCGATACCGGTCACCTGCGCCGGGCGGACGACCC